>JAYKHS010000015.1:0-78452 GCA_035285865.1 Candidatus Sericytochromatia bacterium | reverse complement strand
CCCACCACGTCATGCCTTCGACCGGATGTTGCAGCCCTTGGCCATGCCGGGACGGATTTCCGCCGAACACCGAGAGCCACTCTCCCTGGGTCACGGGAGCCTCCTGAAGCCAGAATGACCGGGTCAGGGTCACGGGATGAAGGGTCTCCGACGAATCCCGCAAGGCCTCAGAGACAGGAGACCCCATAAGAAAAGACCCTGCCGGAATCGTCACCATCCCGGCAGGGGAAGGGAGCGGAGTGGGTGTCGGGGTGGGCGTAGGTGTCGGGGTTGGTGTTGGTGTTGGTGCCGGCAACGGGGTCACCCTTGGACGGGCGGGGGTCGGCGTGACCAGGCGTCGGGCTGGCGGGGGCGTCGGTCGGCGTCGGTTGAGCAGGTCGACGAGGCCCGTGTCCCCGAAGGCACCACGCTCCGGAGACGCTCCGCAGGCGACGGCCCCCATAAGGACCACACATGCAAACGGCGAAAAGTTCTTTTGCATTGACCCAATACTAAACAAGCAATCAATGAATCACAAGCGAATCCTCTCGATCCGGGGTACACCCTACTGGTGAAGATTCAACGGGCAGAGCCGACAGCCCCGGGTGCGCCTAGGGTCGAAGCGCCTGCATCAGGGTCCGGGAAGGCCTCATCGGTTGCCGATCGCGGCCCGGAGCGCGACGCGCTCATGCGGCGTCTCGCGGACCGTTACCAGCGGTTGCTGGACTTGGCGCGCACCACGCTTGACGGACGTACGGGCTGGTTTCCGGGCAAGTCCCTGTCGGCCGCACATCCTGCACACGCGACCAATACCCGCGAGCAGTTCGAGGCGGCCCTGAAGAAAGGTGCGAACCTGTTCGAAGGCGACATCCGCGCCGAATTGGATCCCCCCCACGCCCTCGAGATGCGCCATGATCCCACCTCGGAGAAGGGCGACAACCTCACGTTGGACGAGTGGCTTGCCATCGGTGCCCTGTCCGGACGAATGATGAAACTCGACGTCAAGGAGCCCGGACGGATGCCTGACGTGATTCGGGCGGTACGCGCGTCCGGGATCGATCCCCAGCGCGTCATGCTCAATCTCGACTTCAAGGCCATGCAGCGCTGGGGCCCGGAGCTTCGCGAGGCCTTTCCTGCGGCCACGCTCGCCCTGAATCCACCGGCACCTGCCTCAGGGCCGCTGACCGAAGCGCATGTCCGGGACCTCCTGAAACAGGCGAGCACCGTCGGTGCCCCCCTCACCTTCGTCATCCGCCACGACCGCCTCACCCCCCAAGCCCTCTCCGAACTGCAACGCGTCGCCCCGGTCTCGGTCTGGAACGCATCGAACGGGCCTGCCGTGGGCGATCCGAAGGCCGTGGCCGCAGACCTGCGCAAGCAGGGTGTCCAGGGTGTCATCGACATCAGCCGTACCCCGGGCATCAAGGACAAGGTCCTCGGTGCTCTGGAACGGGCTCGCCAGGAAATCCTGACCCGGCTGTTCCACTGACCCCTGTCAGACGGGGGCGTAGATGCCGATGACGTGCCTGTTGCCACGTGGGAAGTTTCGCGACCCCCCGTAGCCCATGTTGCCGTCGTTGTAGAACCGACCGTTTCCACCCGCAACGGTGATGTCACCGGCCCAGGGATGGCGCGTGCCCGGGGTGCCTGGACGAACGACCACCAGCGACCCGGGGGGGGCCAGATAGGGATTGGTGATCGGCAGCTTCTGGAGGCCGTAACGACGGGCGTTGTCACCCCGATTCATGAAGTCGCCGAACTGCCGCGCAGCCCGCTGCGGCAAATGAGACACCGTCTGGGCGTTGAGGCCGCCGTAACCCACGGAACGCAGGTACTTCTTGACGGCCCTGTAGCACCAGCCGCCGGGCCGCTTGCCGGCGGCAGAACGACGTGCAACGTCCAGCAGGCGCCGCATCTGGGCCTTGCCTTTTTCGGAGATGCCCGCAGCCATGGACGTCGTCCGCGCCTCGAGATCACGCCACCTCGCCTTGATGGTCCGGCCCGTCTCCCGAGGGTTCAGGATGGCACCAGACGCCCTGCGCACCTTCAGGCGAGGATTGCGCATCGGACCGTCCCTGTCGACGGCTGCCCGCACCCCGGCAGCCTCCGGCCGCGAGGCGACCTCAGCCTTGCGCACCGAGCCGGACGGGCGCTGGAACGTATCCCGGCCAAGCCTCGGTGACGCATCCGCATCGCGACGTCCCCCATCGTGACGATGCGCGTGCAGGCCCCGTTCCCCGACGGAGCGCTTGATGTGTCCGGCCTTCGGCATGTTGTCCCCCCATCCGATAGATGCTTTCCCATCCCTTGTGTCGCCTGCCGAACAGGCCCTTGCGCAACTCTTAACAATCCCCAAACAAAGAGCTCGGGCCATCGATGTCGGCTTAGGGAGGGCCCGGAGCGGGTAGTCATGCCATGTGAGGCACCTGACCGCTCGAGCCGCGGCCTTTCTGGGCGTGGCCGCATGGGTTTGCGGTTGCTCGGCACCCCGCGGCGTATCCGGAGCCTTGCAGGCTCCCGCCGACACGCTCAGTGCCCGCCTGGACAGCGCACTGATGCAGCCGGTCGCGGGTTCGGTGGCCGTGCGTGGCCTGCAGGACTTCAAGGCCGACACGGGCCGCCTGCTCGTCTGCCTGGTGGACGAGACCACCGACCCGACCCTCGGCCTGCCGTCCTTGGGGCAATACACGGACATCTCGGGCCAGACCTCCGCCGCGCACAGCCTTCCAGACGCAATCTGGCAGGTCGTCCAGCAGCAGGTTTCCGGCCGGGGCATTCTCGATGCATCGGCCGCCTCGGACTGGGCCAGATATGCCATCCTCGACGCCGGTATCCCGGATCGCGAAGCGTTCACGGTCCGGTTCAGGAATGTCCCGGCAGAGTCATCCCGGTCCTGGACGGTCATCGCCTTCCTCTTCGACGACCAGAATCGGCTGGAAGCGATCGGCAGCACCGCTTGGAGCGACCCTGCAAACAGCCCGGCCTCGCCCGTTTACCTGAAACAGGCGGTGTGGCCTTCCGACCCGAGCGTTTTGCTCAAGGCCGCGTCTCCACCCTGGCCGCAGACCGACCTGTACGTGGGCCTGGTCGACCTCGCGCCCCATCCGCGTCCGGGCGGCACGCTGGAGTCGGGTGGCAGCCAGGTTGACATGTCCGACGCGTCGGTGCCCTTCGTGCGCGAGGTCCAGCAGGCCCTGACAAGGGATGGGGCATCTCCCGCCCTGGTGCGCGATCTCTCGCGATGGCAGGCCAGGCACTTCCCCGGGGTGGGACGCAGCCGCACGCGGCTTGCGAGACTGAGTGGACACCCGGAAGGCGCCTACAAGGTCTTTGCCGTCTGGCAGCGCGCGGGCGGCATCAGGAAGGTGGCCTTGGCGACGCCTGCCGCCAACGCAACCGAGGTCCTGCTGGACGGAGAGCAGGCCAACCTTGCGCCGGGCGACGCCGGTGACCCGACAGTCACGCACGAGTTCACCTTTGTTTCGGGTGGATTGTCCCATCCGTTTGTCTGGGTGCCGAAATTCGACGCTTGGCAACTCATCGACCCCAGCCGCAGCGGAGGCTCGCTCGGCAGCCTGCCGGCAGGCGCTTGGGTGGGTTCCGAGCCCTCCGCCGGCACACCTCACGTGGACTGGGCCAAGGAGAGCTTCGGGGGGTTCTATGTGGCCAAGTACGAAGCAAGCCGTCTCGACGGCCTGCCGGGTGCCCCCGTGACGGGTTCCGGGGCCACGGAAGGCACGTCTGGCTCCCTCAAGATCGCGCGGTTTTGCGTCCCTTGGACAGGGCTGTCATGGCAGGATGCCGATGCGGCGTGCCGGGCCTTCCACCCGGATGCTCACCTGATGCGTGAGGACGAGTGGGTGGCGCTCGACATCTGGCGGGCAACCCGAGCAGTCGCCACCCTGCGGGGCAACAACGCAGACTTGCGCGACACCGATGACGGCAGCGTGACCTTCGTGCAGGATCCCGTCGGTCCGGCAGGTCGCGCCCTGACCGGAACGGGCACGTCCGGGTCGTGGGCGTCCGGCACCGACCTGACCGCTCATGACGGAACCACTGCGGGCATCGTGGACCTGCTGGGCAACGTTCAGGAGCTGACACTTGGACTCTCGGTCGTCGGCGGCAGGGCGTTGGTCGATGGTGCAGACGCCGGTCCCGCGGCGAACCTCTGGGTGACAACCCTGGCGACGACGCCGGATCTGCGCCGGTTCGGCGTCCCGGCCAGTGGCGGCGGACTGACTTCCGACTCGCCATATTTCAACGCCATCTACTTCGGCTCCGGGACGCGACCGGTCCGTGGGGGTACCTACGGCAGCGGCATCCGCACCCTGCTGTCCGCAAGCCTCTTGTCCGTCGTGCCTGCGGACGGAACGACCGGATTCCGACCAGTGGTGTCCTTCTGATGACGGTCCGTCTGCGTTCCATCGGGCGTCGCTTCCTCGCGATGCTGCTCTGCGGACTCTGCGTGGGCTGCCAATACTCGCCCGCGTTCCGATCGCTCCCCACGTTGACCACGCTTCCCGCTCCCACTTCCTTCTCGTTGCAGATTGCGGCCCGTGTCTCCCCCCAGGTAGCGCCCCAGGTCAGCCTGCCCGCCAATGCGCGGCTGACAGTCGCCCTTTTCGACAATGGCGCCACTCCGCAACTGGGCCGCTGGTCCGCGGAGGATGCAGCCCTCGGCCCGCGTCAGGCCGAAATCATCCAGGACGCCCAAAGCACGGCTCTGGGCTATCCCGCGCCGGGTCTCGTGCGACTGCTGGGCACGCTGCCTGCTCCCCCTGCGCCGCTGGCCGACGGGACGGAGGCCAGCCGTTGGTGGGTGTGGCGGGGCTCCCTGCCGACCAGCAATCAGGGCCCTGCCGTCCGCCTGGACATCACGGACCTGAAACCGGACCTCTCCTTCGGGGAAGGTGCGATGGTCCTGATGGCGTTCGTCACGGACGCCCAGGGCAGCCTCCTGGGTCGCAGCCATGCGTGGCTGTCCTCGGCGGACTTGGGCAACAGCGCAACTCGGCAACTGACGCTCGAGGTGCCCGTGGCTCCCGAAACATTTCTCTCCCAGCCGGCCAAGGTCCACGTCGCGCCTCCCTCTGCCTTCTTCACGGCCCAGACGGCCGTGACGGTGGTCGGGAGCAGCAACATCTGGGCCTCCTTGGGCGGCAGTCTCACGATGGTCCCTCACGCATTGGGGACGGACGGCTCGGGAGACGTGCACCTCATCAGCACCAAGTACATCCATCGGCTCGATCCGACACAGGGCCTCGTGAACCGCAGTGCCTTGCTCGCGAACCTCGACCTCGTCACCCATGACCTCATGGACGTGGTCGGCCTCCAGGATGGCAGTGTCATCCTCGGCCTCAAGCGGCTCGCCGACAGCAAGGGCGTGCTGGTCCGGGTGGCGGCGGATGGCAGCATCCTCGGACAACGAGACACCTTGGCGAATGGAGACCCGCTGCCGTGGCCCCGCGCCATGGCCCTGCGCAACGGACGCCTGTTCTTCAACGACATCTTCGAGCTGTTCGAATGTGACACGGCCCTGACGGAGGCTCCGGTATCCCGACTCTGGAATCCCTACGGTTGTCGGGGTCTCGCCGTGGAGACGAGCGGTGCGCAACGCCTTGCGCTCGGCACCTTCCTGCAGAACGGGGTTGATGTTCTGGACGGCAACTTCGGGTTCCTGCTGAGGCCCGGTGGCCCCGGCTACGTGGACGGGGATCAGGCCACGGCGCGCTTCGGCCAACCGGAAGGCGTGGCCTATCACCCCTACGGTTACTTCCTGGTTGCCGACACGGCCAACCACGCCGTCCGGATGCTGGACCCCGACCTCGGTGAAGTCGGAACGCTGGTCGACGGCGTGCAGACGTGGACCAGCATGGGCACGCCACTGCGCAATCCCTTCGACGTCGCCGTGGATCCCTGGAACCGCGTCCTGGTGCTCGAGACCGGCGGCAGCCAGCGGCTGCTGAGGTTCGAATGAGGATGCATCTGGGCCGGATGCCGGCGTCAGCCCTGCTGGCGCTGGCGTTGGCGTTCCTGCCTGCGTGCCGGGTCCCGGACCTCGCCCTGCAGACACAGGAGCAGCCCAGCGTGAACCTGGCGGTGTCCGTAGCCATGGGCACCCGGGCGACTCGGTCCACGCAATACGCGGATGGCGCACCGAATACCCCGGCGGACGTTCAGGGAGTCGTTGTCGCCCTCGCGGACTTCGGCAACAGCCAAGGTCGGGTGCTGGGCCGGGCGATCAGCGATACAGCCGGCGGCGGCACCTCGGAGGGCCCCCTCGACGAGGCTTGGGCACAGCGCGTGCTGGATGGTCCCCGGGGCCTCGCTGCGCTCGCAGGTACCCGGCAGGCTGCGAACGCAGGCTCGGTCTCGCGTCCGGCCGATACCGGGCGACGGTCGCGCTGGCTGGTCCGCACGATGTCTGCTGCCACCTTCGGGACCGGCCGCACGGTGTCCTTCCGGAATCTTCCCGTCCCCGATGGATCGGGAGACCACGCCTATGTCCTCGTCGCGACAGCATGGGGTCAAGGGCGCCTGCTGGGCTATGCGGAGCAGGCCGTCGCGGACGCCACGTTGCAGGCTGGCGGAGACGCCTCGCTGCCAGCGATGACCATCCGGCTGGATGAAGGGCTTGCGGGTCCCTCCAATCTCGAGATCGAGCCTGCGCCGCTGCCCGAGACCCGCATTCTGGCGCAGCCCCGCATCAGCACGTGGGCCGGTGACGCGGCCACGGCCCCGAAGGGCGCGGTCCCTGAACTGGACGTCGCTTTCGGTGACATCACGGCACTGCACGTCACGGCAGACGGCCAGGTCGCCGTCGGCACCGCGGCTCCCGGACGCCTCTGGGTGCTGGGCAGCACGGCGACGCAGATCGATTACACCGGGGCGCAGCTCCTCGGTGACAACGATGCCTCGGTCCGGACCATTTTCGACTGGCCCTCGGCCGCCTTCGGGGTGGGCTTCGGCTACGGAGATCCTGCCTCACCTCCGGCGCCCTACCAGGTGCTCCCCTATGAAGGCTACCCGGCGGCGGCCCTGACGCTGAATTGGAGCGGGGGGTTGCGTGCGCGCATCACGACCGCGAATGGTGTGGTCGCGAACGTCCATGCCGACCACGTCTTCGTGGAAGACCCCACCAACGGGGCCTATGTCGTCGGGCTAGCCGGAACGCCCGGGGACCAAGATGATCTGCCGGGCACGGCCGGTGCGGCCCGATTCCGGGATCTGCGGGGTGCCGTGGCGCTTTCCTCACGGCATCTCTTGGTCGCGGAGGCCGACCGCCTCAGACTGATCCAGTTAGAGGCGACCGGTGGTGCCGTGATCGGTGAAGTGCACGGGTTCGGGTCCCGCGACTCTGCAGGCCAAGCCCATGCCCCGATCGACATCCGCGGGATGGCCAGAACTCGGGAAGGCTGGGTGGTCATCAGCGACCCGGCCAAGGGTGTCGTCCTCCGCGTAGACCCGGACTCGGGCCAGTTGCAGCCGTGGGCAGGCAGCCCACGGGCAGCGGGTGCGGCACCTCCGACCGTGCAGGACGGATTCTTTCCGGACGCTGTGCTCGGACAGCCCGGTCCGATGGCCGCGGCGCCCGGTGGAGGGGTTTTCGTGGCCGACGGCACAACCGTCAGGTGGCTGCGATGAGAAGCGCGATCGCCTGCCTCGCTTGGCTCGCGCTGACTGGCTGTGTCGTCACGGGCCCTGCCACCTACGGCGCATCCGGGCCGGCCGGCAGCCCGACACGTGCGCAGACTCTCCGCAAGTCAGTGGACATGGGGATCACCGCGCGCCTCGCACAGCGCATGGAATCGCTTGGCTCCCAGACTCAGGTGGGCCTAGTCGTCGGCTGCTTCGACCCCGACCCGAATCCGACTCTGGGCTATGCCTCCACCGTGGACCTTCAGGGTACGACTCAGGACGGTCTGTTGCCCGGAAACAATCCTCCGGCGTGGTGGCAGTCCGGCCCGGCGCCCCTCGCGGATCGTATGGCGAACCTCGCTGTCGTGGCCTCACTCACCGGTGCCCAGCGTCGTGAGCCGCGTCGCTGGATGTGGCAGGAGAACCGCTTCAGCCCCGGCAGCCTGCCAACCCTACTCGGGCGTTCGTTCGTGAATCTGCCAGGAGGCCTCGCGCCCGGCGCGGCCAAGACCTACGTCATTTTCGCCTTGCTGGTCGACGAGGAGGATCACGTGCTGGGTCAGGCCTGGGACATGGGCTCCGTGGTGGAAGGTCAGGCGCAGGGTTGGCCGCGGCTGCAGCTGGCTCCCGATGCACTCTGGGGAGCGGCTGATGTGCGAACGGACATCGGACTCCTGCCGGCAGAGGTGCAGCCTGAGTGGCTGATCCGTCTTTCCGGATTCCTGACGGGTGGAGGCAGCGTGGCCACTGGCAGCCGTTCGATGTCGGACATGGCGACTGCGGGTGGAGGTCTGGCCTACGGTTCGTGGGCCGGGGCCGCAGCCCACCCGGGGGGCTTCTGGCTCACGGATTCGGCAGCTCATGCGCTGGTCAGCATCCGCCCGGATCCCGCCGCAAAGGGAGCCATCCTCATCGACAGGCTGGTCGGAGCCCTTGGTGCAGGCCTAGCCGATGGCGATACCGCCTCCGCCCGGCTCGATGGGCCGTCGGGCCTTGCTGCCGACGGCCCGGATGGCGTCATCGTCGCCGACCGCGGGAACCGACGCCTGGCGCGATGGGATGCCATCGACGGACGCCTCGACTCCTTGCTGACGGACGGTACGGGCAACGGGACGATCGCAAATGGTCTCGCCGGTTCCGCAGGCCTGTCCGGCCCGAGCCTCGTGGCCGTGCGGGACAACCTTGTGGCCTTCGTGGATGCGGACGTCTACCTGCGCGTCTTCGATCGGAACTCGGGCCAGGTCGACACGCTCCTTCAGGCCGCAGGCCCAGCCATCGGCGGACTGGCCTTCGGACCGGACGGACGACTCTGGTATACCGTCACTGGGGCCCACGCCATCCACGTGATCGATCCGGCCAATCCGTCCCCGGCCCTCGCCGTCGGCCAGAACTACGTACCGGGAAACCTTGTCGGCAGCCTCGCACAACCGTGTCTGCGCCATCCCGGAGCCCTCGCCTTCGACCATCTGGGCCGGCTCTGGATAGCGGACTCGGGAAACCGCACCCTGAAGGTCATCGGCAGGGACGGGAACCTTCACCGATGGGTCGATCAGGGTACGGACGTGCAGCACGCGTTCGATCTCGACTTCCGTCTGGAAGCTCCAGTGGCCCTTGCCTGGTCGGCCAAGGACGCCGCCCTGCTGGTCCCCGAGCGCATCGGCGGCCGCGCCTGGTACCTCGAAGGCACGGCACCCTGACCAACACCCGCCTGCCGGGATAGCCAAGGGCGCCCGGCTTTTCGCGTGCCATGGTGCCTCCACGACGGAGGTACCGGGGATGGGACGCACGAGGCGATGGGTGGGGACTGGCCTGCTGATGGCTACGGTCTCCGGCGGATGCGGCCAGTATTGGCAAGGCCTCGACGACCTGCGGCAGGAGGTATCCGGTCGCATGCGCACCGGCCCCGAGCAGCCGCCCACTCCCTGTCCGAAGCGCCCCCCGAG
Organism: Candidatus Sericytochromatia bacterium; assembly: GCA_035285865.1. GTDB lineage: Bacteria > Cyanobacteriota > Sericytochromatia > S15B-MN24 > VGJW01 > VGJW01. Next base: position 68,892 of record JAYKHS010000015.1, on the reverse strand, counting down.
GCCCACGCCGAGCCCTTGCCCTACACGGACACCCCGACCGACGCCGACGCCCACACCTACCCCTACCCCTACCCCGACCCCTACCCCTACCCCGACCCCGACGCCGACGCCGACGCCGACCCCAACCCCTACTCCGACGCCTACCCCGACAGCCACTCCGGACTGCGGACCCTTCGCAACCTATCGACAAGTGGCATGGGGACAGAACAACCCTTCGCGACCGGCGCCATCCCTCATCGTGCGCTACGCGTCACAGCTCTTTGCCAGTGGCGGATTCCGGGTGGGTAGCGGCCGCACACTGACCTTCACCAACCCCTCGGACATCGCCGTCTACCTGCCTTCGCAGGGAACGCCGACGCCGCTCACGCAGTCGTGGGTGAATCCGACCCTGAACCGCGGCGGCGCGCTGGGCGGCGAGGTCACGGCCCTCAAGCTCAATGTCCGGGTTTCGGACCTGGGCGGCCTGCCACCCGGCTTCGGGGACCTCATCGTCAATGTCGACACGATGGATGGTGCAGGTGTGGCGTTCCGTGGCAAGAGCGTCCGGCAGGTTCTCGGCGAGGCCGAACAGGTGCTGGGTTCCGGACCGCTCGCCTCGGCAAGCGTGTATGCGACGGCAGCCGAGCGGATCAACAGCCGCTATGACCTGGACAACAACGGGCAGAACGACGACCCCGACCTGCTGCGCTGTCCCTGAGCGAGAGCCGAGCGGGGCTTCAGCAGGCCCCGACGTCCCGGAGTGCCTCCAGCAGGCGCTCCGGGGCCTCCTCGGCCAGATAGGCCTGCGCCGACACTCTCAAGATGCGCTTCGGCCACGCCGGCCAATTGAAGACACCCGCAACGATGCCATGACTGTCCCTGAGCGCCTGGATCAGCGGATCGCGCGGCAGCTCCGGCGCAGGCTGATCGGCGTCGGGCAGCGCCAGGACAGCCATCGAGCCGAGCATCGCGTCCGGCAGGGCTGGGCGTCGACCTGACGCCTCGGTCAACATCCGCGTCCAACGCAGTGCCATCGCACGCAAGGCAGCGCGATGGCCCGAGGCACCATCCGGATGCAGGCCATCGGCAAAGGCAAGCGCCTCGGGCAGGACGTACATCGCCGTGTAGTCCAACGTCCCGAGCCAGTCTGCCATCCAGCGAAAGCGGCCTCGGCCGCCATCCGCGGCATTCCAGCCGTGGCTTGTCGCCAGAGGCTGGAAGGTGGCCGTCCGGTCCCCGCGCACGTGGACGAATCCACTACCCTTCGCCCCGAAGAGCCACTTGTGGCCGTTACCCACGGTCCAACTGGCACCGGTCGTCCCGAGGGACCACTCCAGCATCCCGGCGCCGTGGGCCGAGTCCAGCAGCACGCGAACCCCACGCTCCTCCAGAAGGGGCACAAGCCGCTCCACGTCGAGCACGGCCCCCGTCCCGCTGGAGACGTGGTCCAGCAAGCACAGGCGAGTCGCCGGCGTGATCGCCTCGAGGATGCGCTGCTCCCAGGTCCCGGCCTCGGATACCGGGAAGGGCAGGGGAACCACGCGAACGACGGCACCTCGGGCCTCCGCCCAGCGATGCAGGGCATTGCGGGTGGCATTGTACGCATGGTCCGTGCAAAGCCACTCCTCGCCATCCTCGACGGGACAGGACGCCAGCACCGCATTGACTCCCGTCGTCGCGTTCGGCACGAGGACGATCTCACCGTCCGCAACGCCCAGCGCACCGGCCAGCCCCATCCTTGCCCGATCCATGGCCGGCAGGTGATGGCGGTCATACCAGACCATCGGCTCTGCCTCGACCTGATCGCGAAACTGATCCTGGACCTCGCGGACAAGGCGAGGCAGTGCCCCGAAAGCACCGTGGTTGAGGTGCAGCAGGGCCGGGTCCAGACACCAGTCCCCGATCGGGGAGCGCGGGGTTCCGGCCGTGTACAAGGCCTTAGTGCGCCGAGCCGGACTTCAGGATGCCCTCGACGACCTTCTTGGCGTCGCCGAAGAGCATCATCGTGTTGTCCCGGTAGAAAAGCTCGTTGTCCACGCCGGCATAGCCCGCCGCCATCGAGCGCTTCACGAACAGGACCGTCCGGGCATTCTCGACATCCAAGATCGGCATCCCGAAGATCGGTGACGCGGGATCGGTTTTGGCCGCCGGGTTCGTGACGTCGTTGGCCCCGATGACGAAGGCCACGTCCGTCTGCGAGAAGTCGCGGTTGATGTCCTCGAGTTCGAGCACCTCGTCGTACGGGACGTTGGCCTCGGCCAGCAGGACGTTCATGTGTCCCGGCATGCGCCCGGCAACAGGGTGGATGGCATACCGGACATTGATGCCCTCCTTCTTGAGGACGTCGGCCATCTCGCGAACGGCATGCTGGGCCTGCGCCACGGCCATGCCGTAACCGGGGACAATGACCACGGAGCTGGCGTTCTTGAGAATGAAGGCGGCGTCCTCCGCGCTGCCCTGCTTGACGGGGCGCTGCTCACGCGCGGCTCCGCCACCGGCCGCCGCTGCCTCGCCACCGAATCCGCCCAGGATGACGCTGACGATCGACCGGTTCATCCCCTTGCACATGACGTAGCTCAGGATGGCACCGGACGCCCCCACGAGCGCCCCGGTCACGATCAGCAGGCTGTTGTGCAGCGTGAAGCCGATGCCGCACGCCGCCCAGCCCGAGTAGGAGTTGAGCATCGACACGACCACGGGCATGTCCGCTCCACCGATGGGCAGGATGAGCAGGAAGCCCAGCAGCAGCGACAGGCCGATGGCCCCGAAGAAGGAGAGTTCCGTACCCCCGGTTGCCGCGAAGTGCGCCACGAGGCCCAGTGTCGAGAGGCCCAGCAGAGCGTTCAGGGCGTGCTGGCCCGGGAAGACCAGCGGCGCACCCGAGACCAGGCCCTGCAACTTGGCAAAGGCCACGATGGACCCCGTGAAGGTAATCGCCCCGATGACGGCACCGAGGCCCATCTCGATGAGCGAGGACATCGCGATGTGGCCTTCGGCATCCTGTGGCAAGCCCAGCGCGGCAGGCGACAGACGTGCGGCCACGGCGACGAGCACGGCTGCCAGCCCCACCAGCGAGTGGAACGCCGCGACGAGCTGGGGGAGATCCGTCATCTTGATGCGCTTCGCGATTACGAGACCGGCCCCGCCGCCAATCACGACCCCACCCAGGATCGGTGCAAGGCGGGCCATCAGGTCCCCGCCGTCCTTGTCCCCCACGATCGCAGGCAGCAGCGTGGCGAAGACCGCCAGGGCCATGCCGGCCATGCCCTGGGCGTTGCCCGAGCGCGCGGACTCCGGGCTGGAAAGACCGCGCAGGGACAGGATGAAGAGGACGGCCGCAGCAAGGAACGCGAGGTCCTGGATGGTCGAGAGCATCTTGTAGGTCTACCGGTCGGGAACGGGATCAGGACTTCTTGCGGAACTTGTCGAGCATGCGGGCGGTCACGGCGAACCCGCCGAAGATGTTCACCGAGGCAAGACCGATGGCGACTCCCCCGAGCCAGGGGGCGATGCCGGGATCGCCCTTGAGCGCCGCGAGCAAGGCACCGACGACAATCACGGACGAGATGGCGTTGGTCACGGCCATCAGGGGTGAATGCAAGGCCGGCGTCACGCGCCAGACCACGTAGTAGCCGACGAAGCACGCCAGCATGAAGACCGTCAGCTCGTGGACGACGGAGGGATGAGCAGCTGCCAGTAGCGTCATGAGGTACCAGGCGGGTCAGGCGACGGTGGTGGGGGCAAAGCGGTCCTGGACGATACGGCCTTCGGCCGTCAGGCGGCTGGCGACCAGGATTTCGTCGGTCGAATCATTCCGCAGGCCGCCGGACTCCTTGTCGACCAGCAGATCGAGGAAGTGGCGGATGTTACGGGCAAAGAGGGCACTGGCATCGATGGGCAGTCGGGAAGGCACGTTGCGATGGCCGACAAGGACAACCCCGCCACGCGAGACGACCTCGCCGGGAACGGTCGCGGTGCAGTTGCCCCCCGCATCGGCAGCGAGGTCGACCACGACCGAGCCGGGCCGCAGCAGATCGACCATCTCGTCCGTCAGCAGGACAGGTGCCTTCTTGCCGGGAATCAGGGCCGTCGTGATGACGATGTCGGTCTTGCGGAGCGTCTGGGCCACCAACTCGGCTTGCCGCCGACGATAGTCCTCGGACATCTCGCGAGCATATCCGCCGGCCGTCTCTGCCTGAGCGGTCTCATCCGAATCGACCATCACGAAGGTCGCCCCGAGCGACTCGACCTGCTCCTTGGCTGCGGCACGGACGTCGGTTGCAGATACCACCGCTCCGAGGCGCCGCGCCGTGGCGATGGCCTGAAGGCCGGCCACACCGGCACCCATCACGAAGACCCGCGCCGGCGCAATCGTGCCGGCGGCCGTCATCATCATCGGGAAGGCGCGCCCGAAGTGCGCCGCGGCATCGAGAACGGCCTTGTAGCCCGCGAGATTGGCCTGGCTGGACAGGACATCCATCGCCTGTGCCCGCGTGATGCGAGGTACCAACTCGAGTCCGTAGCTGACAACACCGCGTCGGGCGAGCGCATCAAGCGTCTCGGCTCGGGTCCAGGGTTCCATCACGGCGACGAGCGTGCTGCCCTCGCGCAGGGCTCCGATCTCGTCGCGGGCACCTTCGGATGCGGCGATGGGCCGCCGGACCTTGAGCACCAGGTCGGCCCGCCCCAATTCCGGCAAGATGTCGGCGACAATCGTGGCACCGGCCTGCGCGTACGCCTCGTCCGTCAGGCCCGCCCGCAAGCCGGCACCGGCCTCCACGGCAACGGAGTGGCCCTGTCCCATCCAGGTCCGGACGGTATCCGGGGTGGCCGCGACGCGGGCTTCATCGGCAAGGACTTCGATCGGGACGACGACGTGCATGGGCATGGCTGTACCCGTCCCCGAGAAGTTCAACCCTCGGAGACCGGGCATCGGATTGACGATCGAGCAACCCTTGCGCAAGATGGGGCCGTGCCCGCCGCCGATGCCTCGTCGCCCAGTCAGCGCCTCCACGGAGGCCCCCCCGGCATAGGGGGAACAGCGCCCCCCTTGTCGCCCGCGGCCCAGGAGCGGATGCTGCGCCTGCTGGGGCTCCACCGCGATCAGGTCGTGCTTGCAGGCTCCGGCCGCGAGGCCGCTGCCTGGTGGGAAAGACACCTGGCACCGCCCGGTGCGGTCCTGGTGCCCGCCTACGGCTGCCGCTCGATGGTTCAGCCTTACTTGCAGGCCTCACGCGGGGTCCGCTTCTACCCGGTCGATCGGAACCTCGTCCCGGACCGCGAAGCCCTGATGACCCTGAAGCGTGGTGCAGGCTCCATCCACGTCGTCCATTATTTCGGGTTTCCCGCCCCGGACTGGATCTACGGACTTGGCCTGCCGGTGCTCGAAGACGCCGTGCAAGGCCTGCTGGATCCGCAGAACTGGACGCGGGGCCGCTGGGCCATCGGCAGCTTCCGCAAGTTCGGGCCGATGCCGGCCGGCGGGTTCCTGCTGGATCGTGTCGACATCCCGCCGCTGCCCCAGCCGGGTGCGGATGTCCTCCGTCGATGGGACAGGCTGACGCAGTTGCGTCAGGCCAAGGAGCGTGCGGCGGTGGCCGGCGACCGCGCGGCCTGGCAGGCAGCCATGGCCCGCATTGCCGAAGACGAGATGGGCATGGATGTCTCTCCGGTCCGCCCCGTGGCGCTCGCCGGGGAGCCCCTTGCACGCCTGCAGGACTTCGACCCCATCACATGGCGGGCCAGTCGGCGCGAGGCTTACCTTGTCTATCAGCGCGGCCTCAAGGGTCTTCCTGGCCTGCAACAGGTCATGCCGGATCTGCCGCCTACAGTGGTGCCCTACGGATTCCCCATCTGGTCCGAGTCTCGCGAAGCTCTGAAGCAGCTGCTGTTGCGAGAGGGCATCGAAACCACCGTGCACTGGGAGGTGCCGAATGAGGTCGCGGCTGCGTCCTTCCCGGACAGCCACTGGCTAGCGCGGCGCATACTGACCCTGCCCGTGGAAGGTCCTGATGCAGCCGCCGGGGCGAGGCGTGCGGTCGACCTGCTCACGCGCTGGGCCGAGCATTAGCTGAGTCACTGGACGACTGCCGGACGCAACGCCGCGGTACCCGTCAGTCCTTGGCGGCCCCGGTCCTGAGCGCTTCCTCGTTGGCAAGGTCGGCACGGGTAGGGCCGGTGGAAACCGGCGCATCGGCGTTCTCGATGCGCAGGCTGCCCAGCTCTTCCTCGGCAATCATGGCCACGAAGACCTCGACGAGATGCGGGTCGAACTGGAGTCCGGCTCCCTTCTGCAGGATCGAGCAGGCCGTCTGATGCCCGAGACCCTTGCGATAGGGCCGGTCATCCACCATGGCTCCGTAGGCGTCGGCAATGCAGACGATGCGTGCATCCAGCGGGATGGCCTCGCCGGCAAGACCCTCGGGATAGCCCCGGCCGTCCCACCGTTCGTGATGGTAGACCATGGCCGGCAGGACGCTGCTGAAGTGGCGGGTGTTGCCCAGAATGCGACGGCCCATCGAGGGGTGCTGCTGCATCAACTCCCACTCCTCATCCGACAACGGACCGGCCTTCTTCAGGATGGCGTCGGGAACGCCGATCTTGCCCAGGTCGTGCAGTCGGGCGGCCAGGCGGAAGGTCTCCAGCCGATCGCCGGCATACCCGACACGGGTGGCAAGCCGCGTGGCGTACTCGGCTACGGCGACGCTATGGCTCGACGTATAGCCATCCTTGGCCTCGACGACACCGGCAAGGGCCTCAATGGCATCCACCAGGGCTTCACGACGGAACTGGAGGCCTCGGCTGACCGCAGAGGCGTCCGGGGGCGTCTCTTCGCCGGCACGCACGACCCTGTTGCCCCCAGCCTCCTTGGCTGATGCCAGAGCCCACTCGACCCGCTGGATCAACGCCCCATGGGCCTCGCCCGGGCGCGCTTCGGCAAGGCCGATGCTTACGGCACCACTCGCTTGGTTGTCAGCCAGCGACGCCTCCTTGCGCACCGCGACAGCCTCGCGGATGCGCTCGGCCAGAATCCACGCACCGTCCTGATCGGTCTGGGGAAGGAGGACAGCCAGATCGTCCCCAGCCAGCCGTGCGCCCAGATCGCTGACGCGGATGCACTCGTGGATCACGCTGGCCACCTCGGCCAGCCACGCATCGCCCTTACCATAGCCCTGGGCGGCATTCACCGCGGCAAATCCGTCGATATCGACGCGCAGCAGGCTGTAGGACTCGGCATAACGCCGGCTGGTCGCTTCCTGACGCTGCAGGGCATCAAGAAAAACGGAATGGGTCATCAGGCCCGTGAGCGGGTCCTTGATGGCCACGCCAGCTTCGGTTTCCGAACCCAGCGTCACCATCAAGCCAAGCTCCGGATCCCGGTCCTCGAGCCCGAGCAGGCTCAGGATGGCCCGGCGCTGTTCCGCGTCGTCGATGATCCAGCGCGTCACGGATGCGCCCTCCACGAGACCAATCAGGGCTTGAAGATGATGAAATTCTGGGCTGCCGCGCCGGTCATGCCGCTGCGGACGCCACCATCCACCTTCTCGGAAACGAGGCGGTAGGCGTCCAGAACGCTGCGGATGGCCGGCTTGCCGTTGCCCTTGGCCATCGCCCCCCAGATGGTGGAGAACGGAATGGCCACCTGGTCGGTGCCGTCGGCATGGGTGTCATACAGGTCCCAGAGCGCCGCACCGGCGCGCCACTCGTTGCCGGGCCCCCGACAGACCGCCGGAGCATCGGGATGCTCGGGATCCTTCTCGTCCGGCACGTTCTCGTACCGAAGGGGCGCCCGACGGGGCACCATGAACTCGAAGCTGGCGTTGGGAGCATCCGCAGCCACGCTGACGGCAAGACCCAGGTAGCTGGCCACGCCCTCGGAGAAGGCGATGGTCTCGTCGTAGCAGCGGTCGATGTAGTGCTGACCGCCACCGAAGCGCATGTTCAGGCCCTGGTCGCTGATGGCGTGACCCAGCTCGTGACCGTTGACATCCCACTGGTGAGCCTTGGTCATGTTGACCTGACCGAAGCTGTAGTAGTCGGCGCTTCCGGGCCAGGTGATGCCGATCCGGGCCTTCCAGAAAGCCAGCGACACGCCCTCGCGCTGGAAGGTCTTCAGGTAGCGAACTCCGATCTCGTGGATCCAGGCAGCCTCGGCATTGGCCGAACCACGGACCAGACCGATCTCGCCGAGGTCGACACCGGAACCCGCCGTGAAGGGGGCGCCCTCCCAGCGGTACTTCTCGACATCCCAGTACTGGTTGGCCAGCCGATAGGACAGCGTCAGGCCGATGCGCTGGAACTTCGGGTCGATGTCGAGACTGAAGGCCCCTTCGGCATCGGTCGTGGTGGCGGCGACCACCTTGTTGCCGGAGCCGAGGGCCTCGACGGTGGCATACGCCAGCGGGGCACGCTTGCCGGACAGATCATCCGCCGTCAGGCGCCCCACGACCGGAATGCCGGCCGCCACGCGGGGCCCGGCATAGGGGCGTGCCGGACGGGAGGCCGTCACGGGGAACACGCGCACGCCGGCCTCGAGTCGACCCTCGCCGGCGAGGCGCTGGGCCAGAGCCTCGATGCCTGCGGCATCACCTGCGAGATCACGGTCATGCGCTTCGTGGGTGCTGCGGAAGGTGACCTGACGGGCGGAGGCCGGAGCCACCGTCATCGCCTCGCGGACGGCAGCGGGCTGCTGGCCGGCCACGAGCGGCGATCCGCAGGCCACGAGCGCGACGGGAGCAAGAAAGAGCGCAGAACGACGCATCAAGCACCTCTAAATAAGATCTGGTTAAGAAACCATAAAGGAATCGCACGCACGATGCAAGGGGTCAAGGCCGGAAACAGGCAGATTTCCGTTGTCTTCCCCGCACGGAGGTCCTACAAGAGTGGACCCCACCCCAAGCACCCCGAGGCAGGAACGAGATGGCCAGAATCCTGATTGCCGACGACGACCCCAACATGAGGCTGCTGCTCCAGAAGCAGCTCGAGCACGAAGGCCACGCAATCCTGACGGTCTCGGGCGGCTCCGAAGCCATCGAGACCTGTCGGCGGGAAGGTCCGGACCTGCTCATCCTAGACCTGATGATGCCCGACGTGGACGGGCTCGAGGTCTGCCGGCAACTGCGCCGCGATCACGCGCTGCCAATCATCATGCTCACGGCGAAGGCCAGCGACACCGACAAGGTCGTCGGCCTTGCCGTCGGGGCCGACGAATACATGACCAAGCCGTTCAGCATGATCGAGCTCGCAGCCCGCGTCCGCGCCAACCTGCGCCGAGTCGAGCGTGTCCGGCAGAGCATGACCGATGCGTGCCGCATCCTCGAGGTCGGCAATCTCCGCATCGACGACGACGAGCACACCGTGACCCTGGGCGAGCGTGCCCTCGAGTTGCCTTACAAGGAGTACAAGCTGCTGGTCCTGCTGGTGGCGAACCTCGGCAAGGCCATCACTCGGGACACCATCCTCTTCCGGGTCTGGGGCGACGACTTCTTCGGGGACGACCGGGTGGTCGATGTCCACATCTGCCGCCTGCGCGACAAGCTGGAAAGGCTTGGGCCCTCTCCCGTCGAGATCCGTACGGTCCGCGGCGTGGGCTACCGCTGCGTCGCCGTGGAAGGAGAGCGGACCGAGGCCTCCTGAGGCCCGGCGCCTCGGTCGTGGTGAGGAATCACCGGGAGCGGGCATGGTGGCGGCATGAGCCCCGAGGTCGCCCGAGGCCCCGTGCCGCTTTCCCGCGGAGGTCTCCTCGTGCGGACGTCTGCCGGGCCGCTCCAGTTCGGGGCCGTGCCCGAGACCATCAAGGACACCATCGGCCTGCCCGACGGCGTCCCGTCCATCTACCTGTTGCCTGGCCACCTGTTCTCGGCCGATCTGGGCATCAGCCTCGCCGACCTCGAATTTCCGGTCTACTACAACTACTTCGTGCGCCGCCAGCGCACCACCGTGATTTGCGAAGAACGCCAAAGGCGTGACCTGACGGCGATGATGCGCGAGGCGGTCTTCGGACCGGGCAAGCCCGACGTCTCGCGGGAGGTGCTGCGCGGGCCCGTGCCGGACCTCGCGGCCGAATTCCGCTACTTCCGGACCTGTCCGTTCCGGGGCGTGGAAATGGAACTGTCCGACATGCTGACCTTCGCGACCTTCGACCGGAAGGGCGTGGCCAAGGTCGACGGCGTCACGGTTGTGCATGAGCCCGGCTCAGGCTATGTCGTGTCGGAGGGCAGCGCCTTGCTCGGCACGCTGCCCGAGACCGTGCCCCTGCCCGAACCGGAGAGCGAGCGCCACGATCGCAAGGAACCCTTCCATCCGCCGGCCTTTGGTCTGACATTCATTGGCACCGGTCACGGCTTCGACCCCGAGACAATGACCAGCGGCTTCATCATCTGGGCCAATCACCGGGGCATCCTCGTCGATCCGCCGGTGGGCAGCATGGACTGGCTGCGCAATCAGGAGATCAACCCCAAGCTCATCGACGCCATCGTCCTGACGCACTGCCACGCCGACCACGATGGCGGCACCCTGCAGAAAGTGCTGGCCGAGGGCCGCATCCGCATCTTCACCACCCCGACCATCATGCGCAGCTTCATCGCGAAGAACGCCCCGCTTGCGGGCTTGTCGCGGACCCGCTTCGCCTCGCTGTTCGACTTCACGCCCGTCGGCATCGGCGAGCCGGTCAGGATCGAGGGCGCCGAGTTCCACTTCCGCTACTCGCTGCATTCGGTGCCTTGCGTCGGTTTCGAGGTCTTCTACGGCGGCCGTTCGCTCGTCTATAGTTCGGACACACTGTACGACCCGGCGACGTTCCGCGCCCTGCATCGGCTGGGGGTGATCAGTCAGGAGCGGCTCGACCAGCTCATGGACTTCCCCTGGCATCACGACCTGGTTCTGCACGAAGCGGGAATCCCACCGCTGCACACCCGCCTCGAAGAGCTGCTGCAGCTGCCCGAAGGCGTACGCAGGCGGGTGATGCTGATTCACCTGAGTGCGCGCAATCTGCCGGAGGGCACGGGCATGCGCATCGCACCCTCCGGGCTCGACGAGACCGTGGAAATGGTCCGGGAACGTCCTCGGCACAGCGAGGCCCAGACGACGCTGGATGTCCTGAGCCGCGTGGGTCTTTTCAGCAGCCTTTCATGGGCCAAGGCAGCCGAGGCATTTGCCCTGACGCAACGACGGAGCTACCGCGCCGGCGAGGTCCTGATCCGCCGCGGAGAGACAGGGGCCGAGTTCTTCATCATCGTGGAGGGCAAAGCCGCGGTGCTTGATCACGAAGGTCGCGAGGTCGCGGTCTACGGCCAGCACGACTACTTCGGCGAGACGGCCATCGTGCTGGGGACGCCGCGAACGGCGGACGTTGTCGCCCGGTCGGATCTCGAGGTCCTGACGATGGCCGCGCATGATCTGCTGTACCTGCTGCGCGGCACCGAACTGCTCGAGACGCTGCGCCGCCTTGCCCGCATCCGGCAGTTGCCCGCGTGGGATCGTCTGGCCTACACGCCGGTCTTCCGACAGCTGACGCCGACCCAGCGCACGCAGTTCCAGAGCATGCTGGAGGCGGTGGTGTTGCCCGATGGCACGGAACTGGCCCAAGCCGGCCAACGGGCGCGGGTCTGCCACCTGATCGACGAAGGCGTCGTCGTCGGAGAGGCCGAGGGCCTGCCGGACATCACGTGGGGAGCCGGAGAACTGGCTGGTGAGCTCGACCGCATCCTGGACCAGAAGGCCGCATCCCGCCATCTGGTGACTCGGGGCCCCGTCACGGCCTACCGCATGCGTGCGGCGGACCTGCGTCGATTCCTGCAGCAGAACCCGGGTGTCTACCTGCGTCTGACGACCGCACTGCTGCGGGCCTGAGGCGATATCAGGACGAAGGCTCGGTCCTTCCCGTGACGGGAAAGACCGAGCCTCCGGGTCCTGAGGAATCAGGCGATGGTGACGGCGGAATCCAGGTAGACGTCCTGGATGGCGTGAAGGAGGGCGGCTCCTTCGTTCATCGGACGCTGGAAGGCCTTACGGCCCGAGATGAGGCCCATGCCACCGGCGCGCTTGTTGATGACGGCAGTCTTGACGGCCTCGGCGAGGTCGGTAGCCCCGGAGCTGGCACCACCGCTGTTGATCAGGCCCGCACGGCCCATGTAGCCGTTGGCGACCTGATAGCGGGTCATCTCGATGGGATGGTCTGCGGACAGCTCCGTGAAGACGCGCTTGTCGATCTTGCCGAAGTTGATGGTCTCGTAACCCGACTTGAAGACCTCGGGCAGCTTCTGCTTGACGATGTCGGCCTTGATCGTGACGCCCAGGTGGTTGGCCTGGCCCGTAAGGTCCATGGCGGTGTGGAAGTCCGTCCCGTCCTTCTTGAAGCCGTTGTTGCGGGTGTAGCACCACAGAATGGTCGCAAGACCCAGTTCGTGGGCGCGCTCGAAGGCCTGGGCCACCTCGACGATCTGGCGGCGGGACTCATCCGAACCGAAGTAGATGGTGGCGCCGACGGCCGCAGCGCCCATCTCGGCTGCCTCGTCGACGGAGCCGAACATCACCTGATCGTAGCTGTTGGGGTACGAAAGGAACTCGTTGTGGTTGATCTTGACGATGAAGGGGATGCGGTGCGCGTACTTACGGGCAACGGACGCCAGGACGCCGTAGGTCGAGGCCACGGCATTGCAGCCGCCCTCGATCGCGAGCCGCACGATGTTCTCCGAGTCGAAGTAGATGGGATTCTTGGCGAAGGATGCCCCGGCACTGTGCTCGATGCCCTGGTCGACGGGCAGGATGGAGAGGTAGCCGGTGCCGGCAAGGCGGCCGGTCCCGAAGAGGCGCTGCAGGTTGTTGAGCACGCGAATCGGACGGTCCGACGGCGTGAAGACACGCTCCACGAAGTCGGGGCCGGGCAGGTGCAGCATGGACTTGTCGATGCCCTTGCAGGTGTAGTTGAGCAGGCTGTCGGCCTCGGCGCCGAGCAACTCTTCCAGCTTGTGGGCGATGGCGGTGGCCATGGACGAACCTCCTCGAAAATGGGCCTCGGGATAGGACAAGGTTAACATGCAGGAACCCGGCACGCTCGCGGACGTCCTGCCGCTCGAGGACGAGGCAGGGGATATCCTCGCCAAGGCGCGCAGCGGACTTGGCATGGAGCGACCGGAGCTCGCCAGCGCCTTGGGTGTGCCGGAGTCCGTCATCATCGCCTGGGAGGCCCTGACGGTCCCCATCCCGGCCGACCATGCCGAGCGCCTGGCCAGACTGCTGGACCTCCGGCCGGGCGCGTTCACGGCACTTGCCACAGGGACGTGGCAACCCGAACCCGTCGACGAGCCCGAGGACGGCTGGCAGACCCTGCGCTTCACCTTGTCCGCGACACCCGGCGGCTACACCTCCAACACCTGGATCGTCATCCATCCGGACAGACAAGCGGCGTGGCTGGTGGACCCGGGTTTCCGGCCCGAGGTGCCGGAAGCGTGGCTACGAAGGCATGGCGTGGTCCTGCGCGGCATTCTCGTGACCCACGGTCATCGCGACCACGTCGGCGGTGCCCGCTGGCTGGCGCAGGAGACGGGCACGGACGTCTGGCTTCATCCGGCTGATCACGCACTGGCCCAGTCCAGCGGGGCCGATGGCCCCTTCCACGACCCCAGGGACCTGCGGCACGCCGAGGTCGGGCTCCTCGCCACCCCCGGTCACACGGCCGGTGGCACGACGTGGCGCATCGGCGACCGGCTGTTCCCGGGCGACACGATGTTCGCCGCCTCTCTGGGCCGGACCTTCGGCGGTCCGGCAGATCATCCGGAGCACCGTCGATCGTTGCACCTGCTTCTTGAGCAACCGCCGGAGACACTGCTGCTGCCGGGCCACGGGCCGGCCACCACGGCCGCCCGCGAAAGGATGCGCAACCCCTTCGCCCCGGCCAGGCCGGACTAGATCTTGGCCTTGATGTCGGCGATAAGCTTCGACATGTAGTCGAACGTCGACTCGAGCTTGTCGAAGCCTGCCGCCATCGCCTCGGGACCGCAGGCGAGGCCGCAGGCCTTGTAGGTCTGGGACCAGAGGCCGCAGTTGTGCTCGACGCAGCCGGCCTGCTGGGCCGCGGTGCTCATGACCGGACAGAGCTTGCGGGGACGCTGCTGGAGCGGGCCCGTCTGGGACGACGGCAGGCCACTCTGGGGAGCACCGGGCTGCTGGGGCTGGGGTGAACCGGCCATCGGATTCCTCCGGGATGCGTGCTCCGACGTGACGACCGTCAGGTCCGGCGCGGGGACAGGGAGGTATGATAGGCAGGCACGGGCCTTTCGTCAAAGGGACCCGGCGTCCCCTGTCCCGCGGTGCCACGGTCGTGACGAATCCTGCCCCAGACGACGCCCTGATTGGCGATTTGCTCGTCCGATCCCGCCTCGTCACGCCTTCCCAACTGGCGGAGGCCCAGAGGCGCGTCCAGCAGGAGACCGTGACCCGGCCCATCCCGATGCCACCGGCCGTGGTGCCGGATGACGCGGCGCAGATCATCCCCTTCAAGGACCCCAGACGCGGCACGGTCATGGCATCGGTCAAGGCCGGGGAACCTGTGGACGCCTCCGACTGGCCCCGCTGGACCGACGGCAGGATGCTGGTGCTGAGTCTGGACGGGACATCCATCGAAGATGTCGTGCAGGCTCCTGCCAACGTCAGACCGGGCCTTTTCGCCACGTCCCAGGGTGGTTTCCTTGCCTTGGCCGGCATGCCGAATCGCGCATCCTCCCCGTCCATCCTCAGCCTGCCCAGCCCGATCCAGTCGCCGGCTCCGGTTCAGGCAGGCCCCATCGACCTCGCGACCTCTCCCGGCGGGGAGTTCATTCTGGCCGGCAATCGCGGCACCGGAATCGTCCACGTGATTGCGGCCGCCTCCGGCACCCAGGCAGCCGCCCTGCAGATTCGCCCGGCCGGGGGACGCAAGGGCCTGGGTCTGGCCGTGCTCGGGCGACAGGGCTGGGTCACGGACGGGCAAACGCCGCGGCTCGGCATCATCGACCTCACGACGGGCAAGCCGCGGTTCCAGAACTTTCCGACAGGCCCGCTGGGTCCGCTCGGTCTCAGTCCCGACGGTCAGTTGCTCTACGTACTGTTCTACCGGACGGGCGACGAGCTTGGCCTGCTGACCGTCTCGACGGCTGATCTGCGGGTGCGGCACCTGCTGAACCTACCGGGTCGTCGTTCGGCAGCAGCCCCCATCGAGCCGCTCAGGGTATCCCCGGACGGCCAGCGCCTGAACGTGGTGGTTCAGGAAGGCGGGCAGGCAGACCGCCATCGTCTGCTGACCATCGACCTGCAGAAGCGACGGCTTGAGAAGGACGCCCCCCTCGACGTGCTGCCCCTGACTCTGGGGCACCCGCCGGTTCGCGAATGGTTGCCTGTGACTCCGAGCCTGACGGATGTCCTCATCGGCATGGGCGTCGTCACCAGAGCGGAGCTGGCCCGGCTCAAGGACAACGATCCCGATGCCGGCCCCCTGGACGACAGCCGCGTGGATCCGCTCGTCGTCGCCCAGTTGCCTGAACGCATGGTGCGTTCGCTCGGGATGGTGCCCCTATTCCGTGAGGATGGACGCCTCATCGTTGCCATGCTGGACCCGAGGGACCCGACGGGCCTCCAACTGGCCAGCCAGCTTGCGGGCGGTGCGGAACCCGCGCCGGTCGCCATCGCCGAGGACCAGCTTGCCAGGTTCCTGACCGGACGCTACTCCCAGTTGCTCGAGCAGGCAGCCGCCCTGCGTACCGGCCAGTCCCCGCAGCTCCCGGAGCAACCAGCCCCGGACAGACCCGCCGAGGAATCGGCGCCGCCGGCCCTTGTCGTCGATCCGGCCAGTCCGCAGCCAGCGTGGCCGGCGCTTCAGGTCGAGGACGCGACCGCCGCAACCGATCCCGATCCGGCCGACGAGCGCTCGGTCGATGTCTGGGTCGGAGACAACGACGCCGAGGTGCTCCTTGCAGACCCGCCCCGCCGCCGGGCCGTCGGGCTCGCCCCGGACGGCAGCGAGACTTGGTCGCAGCGCATGCCCATGCCGGCCATGGTTCGCCGGATGCCGGGCGGCAACGTGCTGCTCGTGGACCTGGACCTCGGACGCGCCATCGAGTTTGACAGGCGCAACCAGACCGAGGTCTGGGGCTTCGGGGGTGGCGACGCCGAGCGTCTGAAGCAACCCCGACACGCTTCGCGCCTGGCGAACGGGCACACGCTGGTCGTGGATACGGGCCAGCATCGTGTCCTCGAAGTCACGCCCGACGGTCAGGTCACGTGGACCTACGGCGAGACCGGCAAGGCCGGCGTTGCCCGCGGCCTGCTCTTCAAGCCGACGGCCGCCTTGCGCAGGCCGGACGGCCTGACGGTCATCCTGGACACGGGCAACCATCGCGTCCTCGGTATCGCGCGCAATGGCGACGTCCTCTGGCAATACGGCAACGCCTCGAGTCGCCTCGGCGGGGGACATGGAACGGGCGCAGGTCAGCTCAACGACCCCCAGGGCATCAGCCTGCTGCCCGATGGCGGCCTGCTGGTCTGCGACACGGGCAACCAGCGCGTCATCGAGCTGGATGGAGGCCGCCAGATTCGCTGGGCCCACCGCATCGCCCCGGCACGTGGGGGAGCCGCCGCCCGCGACCCCTACGCCGCCGAGCGGGACGGCCAGGGCCGCACGTGGATCGCCGGCAGGGGGGGCGCCGTCTGCATCGACGCGGAAGGCCATCCGTTGCGCGAGTTGTCCCTGGGCGCACCGCCGGCCTCGGCGGACGTGCAGGCCACCGAGGGCACGCCGGCGGAGATGGCAGCCGGCGAGGCTGCCGCATCCGAAAGCCTCGCCAGTCCGCTGCCGCCGAACCTGCCCGAGGCATTTCTATTCGCCGACCGGACGCGCAATCGCTTGCTCGAGGTCGACCGCAAACTGCAGATCAGCTGGCAGTACACCGGCTTTTCCGGCGGCGAGCGCCAGCGCCTTGCTCAGGCCCGCTATGCGTGGCGTACGCCGCAAGGGGGAACCCTTGTTGCAGACACCGGGAACCACCGCATCATCGAAATCAGGGATAATGCCATCGTCTGGCAGTTCGGCAAAATCGGAGAACGCGGATCAGCCCCCAAGCAGCTGGACGAGCCGGCAAGCGTCGAGCGCACGCCGCAGGGAACGTTCCTCGTCGCAGACATGGGCAACCGTCGGGTCATCGAGGTTACCGTCAGCCAGGATGTCATCTGGCGCAAGGACAACCTCGCCGCGCCCAGCCACGCCACGCGCCTCGCCAACGGTCATGTCCTGGTCACGGATTGGGGCGGACATGCCGTCTACGAGTTCGACGCCCAGGGCAGGACCGTCTGGGCCTTCGGACAGCCCGGCAACGCGGGGAATGCCCACGGGCAGCTGTTCCACCCCGAGCACGCGACGCGGCTTGCCAACGGACACACGCTGATTGCCGACACGCAGAATCATAGGGTCATCGAACTGGATGTGTCCGGCAAGCTGGTCTGGCAGTACGGGGGCGCCGCGGCCTGTTACGGTCGAAAGGGCCGTTTCCAGATGCAGATGCTGACACCTGTGCTGGCGTGGCGACTGGAGTCCGGGCGAACGATGGTCCACCATGCCGGTGCCAACCATGTGGTCGAGGTGGACAGCAACCACAACCTGACCTGGCACTTCCAGCTAACTTGATCCAGCCGAGTCGTGGATGCGGGCCTCAGAGCAGCCAGGTGGTCATCGCATCATCTGGAATGCGGAGGTCCTCCGGGTCCAGCCACGCCTCCAGCGGCGGGAGAAAGTTCACGATCTCGAGGTGGTCGTGGGCGTAGCGGTAGTGTACGTGCTTGCGCACCCGCGCCACGAAGGCCTCGGGGTCTTCTTCCGAAACCAGCAGTTGAATGCGGGTTCTCGGCAGGTGACGACAGGCGTGCAGGATGGCCGCCTCGTCGATGGGCGCAACCTTGACCCAGAGCGTCGGTGCACCCGTGGCGTCGAAGGCCGCGAGATCCGCCCTGAGCCGATGCTCCAACGGGGGATCCAGCACGGGGGAGCGCGCATCCCGGTAATGCAGCAGCCAAGCCAAGGCACGCAGGCAGACCCTGTCCCAGGTCTCCCCTCTCTCTCGGAAGAGGGACAGGCGATCCTTGCGGCCGATGCGGAAATGGACACGACCCTGTGCCGGCGGTTCCGTAAGGGAGCGCATGAGCGTCATGCTAGCATGGCCCCATGTTCGCGCATCGTCGGATGGTCTGGACTCTGTTGGCCCTTGCCGCCACGGGTTGCGATGCGGCGGGCAACCTGCCCGGTCTCGGGACCCAGGTCCTGACAGGAAGCATCAGTGGCGTGGCGCTGGACGGCATCAAGGTTGGTGTCCTGCGGGACATCCCCTTCCCCGAGGATTTGCCCAAGGCCGAGGTCGCCAGCGTGGCGGCCGACGGCACGTTCCGGTACGCCATCCCGACGGGCGTCAGCAACCTGACGGTCTTCGCGTTCCGAGACGCCAACGGCAACGGTCGCTGCGACGCGGGCGAGCGCAACTCGTACACGGGCTGCACGGCCTGCTCGTATCTTCAGGTCGTCCGGGTCGGAGACCAGTGGACCGTCCAGTCGGTGAGCAGCGGTGGCACGCAGTCCCAGGCCCTCGGCAGTGCCCGGATGACCTTCGCGGGCTGAAGGTTCCGCTCAGCGGCCTGAGCGAGCCTGCTGCGTCCCCTCGGCGACGTCCACCATGCGCTCGATGACGTCCTCGGTGACGTATTCGTTGACCGCGTAATGACCGTCCTGCAAGCGATAGTCCTGATGCATGCCCTGCCGCCGCTTGAAGTCGATGACCGCACGCGACGTGTTCTCGTCCCACTGGCCGGTCGGCTCGGTGGCGTACCCGATTCCCCTGAGCACCAACTGCAAATCGCGCACCTTGTCCGGAGTGCCCACGTCCGGACCGATGGCGCGGGTCGCGTATCCACCGATTTCATCCATGAAACGCCGGACATTGTCCGGGTCAGTCGCCACGCCATGCTTGCGCGCCAGTTCCTCGCCATCACCCGGTGCCTCGAGGAACTCCCGAACGGGGCCGATACGCCCGAGAGCGTCCAGCGCCACGCCGGCCGCCGGAGCAATCGGGAACAGAATGATGGGGTTGGAGACAGCAAAGCGGGCAGCCGTCTGAGCAAAGCGCTCCCAGACGGGAACCTTGGCCGCAACCTGTGCGGCGTCCGAAGCCAGATTGCCGGCTACGAGCCCCCCGGCAGCCAGGCGGCCGGCCCCGTCGAGCATCGCCAGGGACTTCTGGCCCTCGAGCAGCGCGCGCACGACGCCCGAATCGATGACCTGACCCGCCTGCAGGGCCTTGGCCACGGCCTGGACACGCGCGGCCTGCTCGGCCGCCTCGCCACCCAAGGCAGCGGCGCGTGCACCGGCCTGCCCCAGGATCCTGCCCGACGAGAGCAGGCTCTGGCTGCGCATCATCAGGTCAGCGCTGGACATCATCTGCCCGGCGACGCGAATGGCGAATGGTCGCTCGAGAATGGCGGCGTAATGGCCGAAACGGGAGAGTTGACCGACCTTGGCGGCATGCGCCCCTCGGCCGAAGGCACCCGCCATCCGGGTCAGCTGGCTGGCTTCGGCCACGTGGCCCAGCTTGGCCAATTGCTGCGCCTTCGCCGCGAGTTGGCTGGCCTCACCCGACCACTTGGCCGCGAGATAGCCTGCCTTGGCTGCCTCGCCGACGGTGGCCCCCGCCTTGACGGCGCCGACGGCCCCACGACCGAAGTTGGCCGCCGACTTCACGCCCTGCACGACCTCGGTCGGCCCCAGGAACAACGAACCGATCTCGACGATGCCTCGTCCGAGGGCCTTGCCCGGCCGTCCCTCCTTCATCGCCTGAGTATAGGGCTCGACAAGCGCCGCGCCGATGGTCCTCAAACCCTCGCCCGGATTACGGATGACCATCGCGGCGAGGGAACCGATGCCCTTGGCCGTCTGGATGGGGTGGGACACCACTTGCCACAACCCCTTGGCCATGTCCACCACGGCCTCGCCACCCCCGACGAAGACGTCACGGACGAAACGTCCCGTCTCCCGCAGGGGATTCGTCTGCCCCATCGGACGGGTGCCCGGACCGTTGAGCGGTCGGGTCCCTGTCTGGCGGCCGATGGCCATCCTGTCGGACATTGGGGGGCCCTCCTGCATGCATTGTGACCCCGCAAGGCGGCCCGCCGACCGGGCGCAACGGATTCTTAATGAATGACGAACAATCGCTCAGGACTGTTGCTGCCGGGCGGCCTCGTGCACGAGCGGATGCACGGCCAGCAACGCAGACACCAGCGTGACGGGATCACCGGCGTGAAGCAGGTGGCGCGCCAGCGCGTGGTGCGCATCGGCCGTCGACCCGGCATAGGCGATGAGATCATCCGAGGCGACCTTGAGCCCCTTTCCGCGATTGCGGCTCCGTGCACCGTTGCGCTCAGGTTGCGGCTCGCGGGGAGCACGGTCACGATTGTCGGCCTGCGATGCCGGACGCTCGCGGGAAGCAGGTTCCCGTGAAGGTGCCCGCCCCTCACCACGTGCCGGTTCGGCAACGCGGGCAGACTCGGCGCGGTCTGGGGACGCAGTCGGGGCCTCGGCGCGCGCAGCCGGCTTCTCCGATTTGACACCCTTGGGCCTGCGGGCAGCCAGCGCCTCCTCGATCCGGGCAAACTGCCGCTCCTCGGGCGGCGTCACCATCGTGATCGCGACGCCGCTGCGTCCGGCTCTGCCGGTGCGACCGCAGCGATGGAAGTACACTTCGGGGTTATTGGGCACCGAATAGTTGACGACGTGGCTGATGCCGGCGATGTCGAGGCCCCGCGCCGCAACTTCGGTCGCCACCAGAATCGTGAAGCCCTGAGCCTTGTAGCGGTCCATGACCTTCAGGCGGTCCTGCTGGCCCATGTCACCGTGGATGCAGTCGGCAGAAAAGCCCTGGGCACGAAGACGGCGCGTCAGCCACGGAGTCTCGGTCTTGGTGTTGCAGAAGATGATGCCCTGGGTGACGTGTTCACCCTTGAGCAAACGGGCGAGCGCCTCGAACTTCTTCTCCTGGCTGACCCGGACCACACGATGCTCGATGGTGGTGGGCGTCTGCTCCTCGGGCTGGGCCTGCAGACGACGGGGATCCTTGAGGGTGCGCTTGGCGATCTTCAGGATTTCGGGCGGGAAGGTGGCCGAGAAGAAGAGGGTCTGTTGGCGTTGACGCGCGGCATCGAGGATGAACTCGAGGTCGACCTTGAAGCCCATGTCCAGCATCTCGTCGGCCTCGTCGAGAACCACCGACCGCACATGGTCAAGCCGCAGCATGCCGCGCTCGAGCAAGTCCCGCAGGCGCCCGGGCGTGCCGACCAGCACCGTTGCCCACTGCGCCGTCGTGACATGTTCCTTGATGGGAATGCCGCCGAAGACGGCCCCGATGACGATGCCCAGTGACGCGCCCGCGCGTTCGAGTTCGGTTGCCACTTGCAGCGCCAGTTCACGCGTCGGCACCACGACCAGGACCTGGCAGTCCGGCCGATGCAGGTCGACACGATTCAGCAGAGGCAGACCGAAGGCCAGCGTCTTGCCAGAACCGGTCTTGGCCTGGACCAACCAGTCACCCCCCTCCTGAACGGAGGGAATGGCGAGGGCCTGCACGGGCGTCGCCGTGGCATAGCCCATCTCTGCAAGGCCCTCGAGGAGTTCACGCCGAAGATGAAAGGAACGGAACTCGGGACGCTCTGTCGCACTGTTGGGCATGGTCCACTTTATCACCTTGCGAGGCCAAGCGGTTTGCCGTAAGGTGCCGGACATGGATATTCGGATTACCTACTGCACGATGTGAGATTACCTGCCCGAGGCCACCAGGTTGGCGGCCCTCATCAAGCAGGAGTTTCCCGTCACCGTGACCCTGGTGCCCGGCAGCCGCGGCATCTTCGACGTGCACGCCGGTCAGGCGCTGTTGTATTCCAAGCACGAGACCGGCGAGTTTCCGGAGGGACCCGAAGTCCTCGACCGGCTGCGCCCGCTGGTCTGAAGCCCTCAAGATGGCGGGGCCTGCCCGGTTGTCCCGGACAGGCCCCGCGTGCATTCGGGCTGATCAGGTACCGCTCTGCCAAGAGGCCAGGTAGGTCTCCTGCTCGGGCGTCAGGCTGTCGATGGTGATACCCATCGTGGCCAACTTCAGACGGGCGACTTCCTGATCGATGGTCTTGGGGACCACGTGGACGCCCGCCTGGAGATTGGCGTGTTCGCGGGCAAGGAACTCGAGGGAGAGCGACTGGTTCGCGAAGCTCATGTCCATCACGCTGGCGGGATGGCCCTCGGCAGCCGCGAGATTGATCAGCCGCCCCTCGCCAAGCAGGACGACACGACGACCGTCGGCCATAGCATATTCCTCGACGAACGGGCGCACCGTCCGATGGCTGGTGGCCATCGCCTCGAGGGCAGGAATGTCGATCTCGTCGTTGAAGTGACCCGAGTTGCACACGATCGCGCCATCCTTCATCACCTGCATGTGGTCGCGGGAGATGACGTGCAGGTTTCCGGTGACGGTGACGAACACGTCCCCGATCCGGGCCGCCTCGCTCATCGGCATCACGCGATAGCCGTCCAGGACCGCCTCGATGGCCTTCGTGGCATCGATCTCGGTAACGATCACATCGGCTCCATGACCTTTGGCCCGGCTCGCGACGCCACGACCACACCAGCCATAGCCGATGACGACGACCTTCTTGCCGGCCAGCAGCACGTTGGTCGCGCGGATGATGCCGTCGAGCGTGCTCTGGCCCGTACCGTAGCGATTGTCGAAGAGGTGCTTGGTGTCGGCCTCGTTGATGGCCACGACGGGGTACTTGAGGGCACCGTCGGCAGCCATCGCTTTCATGCGGATGACACCGGTCGTCGTTTCCTCGGTCCCGCCGATGACGGCATCAAGCAGGTCCGTCCGCGCGCGATGCAGTTCGGTGACCAGATCCGCGCCGTCATCCATCGTCACGGTCGGCCGGCTGTCCAGCACAGAGCGGATATGGGAGTAGTAGGTCGCGTGGTCCTCGCCCTTGATCGCGTAGGTCGGGCAGTCGTAGTGGACGGCGAGCGCTGCGGCGACGTCATCCTGCGTGGACAGCGGGTTGCTGGCGCAGAGGTGGACCTCGGCACCACCCGCGACCAGCGTGCGCATCAGGTTGGCGGTCTCGGTCGTGACGTGCAGGCAGGCCGCCACACGCATCCCGACCAGAGGACGCTCGCGGGTGAAGCGCTCGCGGATGCTGCGCAACACGGGCATTTCGCGGTCGGCCCATTCGATGCGCAGGCGACCGGCATCGGCCAGGGCCAGGTCCTTCACGTCGCCCTTGACGGCTACCATCGACATCTCATCCTCCCGGAACGGCCCGTCGTCACCGAAGCGACGCCCGAACCACAAGGGCGATGCCGATGCCCCCGCCGATGAGATTGGGCGCCCAAGCGGCCCATATCGGGCTCAGATGGCCGGCCTGTCCCAGTGCGGTGAACAGGAACATCGCCACGTAGTAAGCGAAGATCACCAAAATGCTGACGCCCAGGCCGATGGCGTTGCTGCTGCGCTGAGGGCGCAGGCCCAGCGGAGCACCGACAAGGGCGAAAACGAGGCTGGCAAACGGGATTGACAGCTTCTGATGCCATTGTACGCTCAGCTCCCGGACCTGACCATCCTTGCGACCGCTGCCCTGCAACTGGTCGAGGTGCCGACCAAGCTCGACCAGGGTCATCTCCATGGCATCCTTGCGCTCCTCGGCAAGAACGGCCAGCGAGGCCTGCATCCGGACGAGACGGGTGCGGAAAGCAGCGACGTACCGATAGGTACCGTCTTCACCTATCTGGTAAAGGGTACCCTCCTCGAAGCGCCAGCCCCCGCCAAGCCAACGTGCACGCCGTGCCTGGACAATTCGGGCGAGCACGGGGCCGTCGAACTCCTGGACCGTCACCCCCTGCATGTCGACGCCATCGAAACGCTGGGCGTGGAAAAGCCGCTTCAGGCGACCGTTCTCGAATTCATCGTGAAACAGGTTCTCACGGGCCACTGGCAGCTTCTGACGCCCCTGAGCCCCCTCCAGGAGCAGGCGTGCGCGCTGCTTGGCCGGCGGCACCACGAACTCGTTGAGCGCGATGGTTGCCCCGGAAACCATCGTGGCCGCCACGAGACACGGGAACAGGATGCGCGGCAGCGAAACGCCGCACGCCCTCATCGCCGTGATCTCGAGATCCCCGGACAGCCTCCCGAACGTCAGCAAGGCCGCCAGCAACATGCTCATCGGGAAGGTGTAGAAGACCATCTCGGGCAGGCGCAGCAACAGGACCTCGGCCACTACCCAGAAGGACAGGCCGAAGCGCACCATGGCCCGCACCAGATCGAAGAGCACCGAGGAGGCGGTCATGATGCAGGTGAAGGCCGCAACCCCGAAGAGAAAGGGGCCCATCAACTCGGACAGGAGGTAGCGGTCCATCGTCCCGGGCCGCCAACGCGGACGTGGTCCGGGCCCCTGGCCTGTCGCCGGAGGAGCCGCAGCCGTCACAGGCCGAACTCTTCGCCCAGGTAATGCTTGCGGGCGACCTCGGAAGCCACGATCTCGTCGGGGGTGCCCTCGAAGAGGATGGTCCCCGAATCAATGATGTATGCGCGGTCGACGATCTTCAGGGTGTCGCGGACGTTGTGATCCGTGATGAGCAGGCCAAGGTTCCGCGACCGCAGGTGCCTGAGCATCTTCTGGATGTCCGCGATGGCCAGAGGATCGATGCCGGAGAACGGCTCGTCCAGCAGGATGAAGGAGGGATCCGTGGCCAGTGCCCGGGCAATCTCGACGCGGCGCCGCTCACCACCCGACAGTTGCATCCCCTTGGACTTGCGGATCTTCTGGATGCTGAACTCGTCCAGCAGCTCCTCCAGACGCCGACGCTGGACATCCTTGGGCATGCCCAGGAGCTCCCAGACGGCCAGCAGGTTCTCCTCGACCGACAACTTCCGGAATACGGAGGGCTCCTGCGCCAGATAGCCGATACCCTTGCGCGCGCGCAGGTGCATCGGCAGGTGGGCGATGGGCTCGCCATCCAGCTGGACGGCACCCTCGTTCGGACGCACGAGGCCGACGACCATGTAGAAGGTCGTGGTCTTGCCGGCACCGTTGGGGCCCAGCAGGCCCACGATCTCGTTCCGACGGACATTGATGCTGACCTGATTGACGACGCGGCGACCGCGATAGACCTTCACCAACTGTTCGGTCTGGATCAAGGTCTGGCCTCCGATGTCGCCGCGGACGGCCACGGCACGCGTGCTTCGACCTCACCTTCGGCCACGAAACGTCTTGCGGAAGCCAGCCACGTCATGCGCTCGCCACGGAAGACCTGACGGCCACGCACGGCCCGGACCCCGCCTTTCAGGCGCATCACCTGCAGACCCTCTCCCCGGGCATCCATCTCGAGGATGGCCTCGCGACACGTGACCTGAATGTCGCGCATGCGAATGCGCACCTTTCCAGCCAGCACGTAAACCCGCGCCTTGTCGTCATATTCGGTGCGCTCGGCCTCGAGTTCGAGCAGGTCAATCGGCACCGGTGTACCCGCAGAAGGCCTTCCGGGAGCCGCCACGACCAGCCCGGGCGCAAGCACACCAGCCACGACCAGACTCGCGAGTCCGATCGCGCGGGCAAGCGCCGTCGGGGGCATCGCCATCACGCACCACCTGCCTTGCCGTCCAGCACGGCAAGGGGCACGGCAAGGCGGACCTTGCCGCGCATGCGCAGGCGACGAAGACCCTCGTCGGCCTCGAGAGACTCGGCAATCAGCAGGCTGCGACCCCGCCGGACTTCGAGCCCCCCCGTCAACGCGATGCTGCGCGTGTCGCGGCGCCAGACGAGCCCCTGGGCACGAACGGCCACGTCCCGACCCGGCAGATCCACGCGGAGCGGACCGACCAGATCCATCTGGCCCTGGGCCGCATCCCAGACTCCGGAAGGAGCCTGCGCGCGCACTCCCGGCCGACCGGGCACCTGCCACAACATCCGTACGCCCTCGAGGCGGGTGGTGGCAGCGCCTTCGCGCACACGGTCGGCGCGCAATTCCCACTGAATCCGGCCACCAGGCATGTCCCGGAGCACCAGACCTGTCATGCCGGGCAAGGCCCCGGAGTCCGCGACCTCAGCACCGGTGGACGTGCACGCTCCCAGTAGGAGCGCCACGCCGCAGAGGGCTCCACGCACGCCGGACACGGCCGTCATCGTACCACGGGGCCAGGGGCGGCTCCGCGGCCCCTAGCGGACCCAGCGCGAGTGGACATCCCGCGGGCGCTGGCGGCCCTCGACCAGAGAATCCATCAGCGATCCGCCGCGCCGCAGATCGTCGTTGACCTTCTGGTTCTGGGTAGGCAGGGGCTCTGCGCGCTGGACCAACTGCTCGACCAGCTCCGACTTGACGACCTTCCGCCGCCGGGAGAGTGGCTGGTTGCCCGCTGCCCTCGCCTGGATGCGCGCCACCTCCTGGGCCAGGATCTCCTTCATGGCCGTGGAGAGCGACTGCAACTCGATGCCCAACTGGCCATTCTCGGAGAGCCGCACGACCCGTGCCCTGCCCCTGAAGGAGCCGAACTCGGTGGCGAGACGGATGTGGACGCTGATGCCGACAGGAAGACTCTTCTTGGAGAGGGTCTCCAAAGGCTTGACCCGCATGCCTCCGGCCGACAGGTCGAAGATCATGGCCCGATGGTATTCCTGAGCACCGGGCAGGGCGATCTCCATCTCCTGATGGCAAGCCCAGCGAATGGCCTTGCGGCGATTCTCGCGCTCGGTCGACAGCTCGGACAGGATGGTGGCCAACGCCTCATCGGCGTTGATGTCGAAGGCGAGCGGTCCGAAGTTCTTGCGAACCGTGCCGGGCTCAGGCACGAGTTCGACGTCCTTCTGGGGTTCGGCTTCGGGTTCAGCCATGGACGGGCCTCCTCGGGAACTGGACGACGCAGGCTAGACGGGCGTGACGGGACGACGCTTGGGCAGGTCGGCGGTCTCCCGACTGCGACAGGCCGCGAGTCGGGCACAAAGCTCATCGCGGAGCTGCTCGGGCGGCACGACTCCATCGATGACCATTTCGGAGGCCAGACGATACAGGTCGATGTCACGCTCGTACTCGGCACGTTTCTCGGCGACATAGGCCTCGCGCTGGTCCTCGGGCAACTCGGCGATCTTGTTGGCGTAGACGGCGTTCACGGCAGCCTCAGGCCCCATGACCGCAATCTTTGCCGTGGGCAACGCGAGGCAGATGTCCGGCTCGAAGGCCGGGCCAGCCATGGCATAGAGACCGGCACCATAGGCCTTGCGGACGACGACGCTGATCTTGGGCACCTGGGCGGAAGCCATGGCCGAGATGAACTTGGCCCCGTGCCGGATGATGCCGGAACGCTCGACGGCCGAGCCGATCATGAAACCCGGCACGTCCGCAAGGAAGAGCAACGGAATGCTGAAAGCGTCGCACAACGTGATGAAACGGGCACCCTTGTCGGACGAATCCGTGAACAGCACCCCACCCTTGACCCGTGACTGGTTGGCGAGAATGCCGACGGGCTGACCGCCGATACGGGCAAGGCCGGTCAGGAGCTCGCCCGCGAAGAGCTTCTTGATCTCCAGCCACGAGCTTTCGTCCACGAGGCGGTCGATGAGCTGCTGCATGTCGAAAGGCTGGTTCTGGTTGCGGGGAATGATGTCGGCGATTTCCTTGCCGGCCTTGGGAGCCACCGCAGGAGCCAGGTCAGGGACGCCGGCGAAGTTCTGGGGGAAGTAACCGAGGTACCGGCGCAGCCAGTCGATGGCCTCGGGCTCGGTCTTGACCAGCACGTCGCCGACACCGGAAACGCTGCAGTGCATCCGGGCGCCGCCCATCTCCTCCAGAGAAACCTTCTCGCCGATGACCATCTCGGCCATGCGGGGCGAGCCAAGGTAGGCCGAGGCGTTCCCTTCGACCATGACGACGACGTCGCAGAAGGCCGGAATGTACGCCCCGCCGGCAGCGGACGGGCCGAAGAGCAGGCAGACCTGGGGGACGAAGCCGCTCATCCGCACCTGATTGTGGAAGATGCGACCGGCACCGCGGCGTCCGGGGAACATCTCGACCTGGTCGGTGATTCGGGCACCGGCAGAGTCCACGAGATACAGCATGGGCACGCGCAAGCGGATGGCCGTCTCCTGGATGCGCAGGATCTTCTCGACGGTGCGCGACCCCCACGAGCCGGCCTTGACGGTCGAGTCGTTGGCCATGACGCAGACGGTACGGCCGTGAATGCGCCCGACACCCGTCACGACGCCATCAGCCGGCAGATCAGGTGCATCGCAGTTGGCGAAGGCACCCTCCTCGAGGAAGGTTCCCTCGTCCAGCAACAGCCGCAGGCGTTCGCGAACGAACAGCTTGCCGGAACGGGCGGCTGCCTCGTGGTACTTGGGGGCGCCGCCCGCAGTGATGCGGGCAAGGCGGTCATGAAGGGTCGGGGCTTCGGTGGCCGGAGCCGCAGGGGTGGTCGTCATCGCACACTTCTCCTCGAAAGTCCCATGATAGGCAGGCGGGACACGAGGGGCAAGGCGAACATGACGACGAGCCTCAGCGTTGGCGGCGCAGGATGCGCGCCACCCAGCTCCCGAGGCGGTCCCGCAGCGTCGGCGTGGCAGAGGCAGGCAGCGAGGCATGCAGGCGAGCCATCGTCGCCACGAGATGCACGAGCGCGTCCGGTGCGGAGGCCCCGATCAGGAGCACGGTCCCGTCACCGAGTCCCGAGCCGTCCCCGGAAACATCGACTTGTGCCCACAGCACGGGTTCGCCACCGTAGACGTGCTCGTTGACGTCGTAGATCGCGTCGACGACGACACCGACCTGCAAGGCGGAAGCGCAGCGAAGGGCGAGGTGTTCGAAGGCCTGGGAAGGATGCGGCTGCATGAGGAAACCGTACCCTCATCCCCGAAGAGACCCAACAAGGAGCGTGAGGAGCCTCACTCCCCCGTGTAGACGGGAGCGCGCTTCTCGCGAAACGCTGCCAGCCCCTCGAGCCGATCGCGGGTGGGAATGATGGCGCCGTAGGCGCGCTCCTCGATCTCGAGGCCCGTGCACAGGTCCGTCTCGTAACCCCGATCCATCGCCCACTTGGCCATCTCGACCGCGCGCGGCGCATTGGCCGCGATGCGTCCGGTCAGTTCGGCAACGGCCGCCGCGAGGTCCGTGGCGGGCACGACCCGCTGCACCAGCCCGATCGCCAGGGCCTCGTCCATGGCGACGCGGCGCGCCGTGAAGATGAGCTCCTTGGCCCGCGGCAGGCCGATCAGGCGCGGGAGCCGCTGCGTGCCTCCCGCTCCCGGGATGATGCCGAGCCCGGTCTCCGTAAGGCCCATCAGGACGTGGTCGGCCGCAATCCGGATGTCCGCCGCAAGTGCGAGTTCGGTGCCGCCCCCGAGGGCCAGGCCATTCAACGCCGCCACGACGGGGCAAGGCATCGCCGCGATGTCGTCCATCAGGCCCCGGATCTCGACGATGAAGCGCCGGACCTGGTCCTGGGACATCCCGGCCCGCTCCTTCAGGTCCGCTCCGGCACAGAAGGCCTTGGCGCCCGAACCCGTCACGACCAGCACGCGGATGTCGCGGTCATGGCGCAGGCTCTCGAGTTCCGCGCGCAGCTGCAGCAGCATCGGAAAGCAGAGGGCGTTCGCCGCGTCCGGCCGATCCAGAACGAGCGTGACCACGTGGCCCTCGCGCTCGAGACGATGCATCCGTTCCATGTCCGAAATCCTTCCTTGCACCCGCCCCCGGCGTCAGGCCCGCTCGGCCGACACGCGGGCCGCCTTGGCCCGGCGCGCCAGTTCCGCCGTCGCCTCGCGGCTGGGAATGGGCACCCCCAGCACGTCCAGACAGATCCAGCGCGTCACGTCGAGCAGTTGCTCCCGGTCCACGCCCGTGGCCACGCCCATGCCTTCCATCATCGCGACGAGGTCGTTGGTGGACAGATTGCCGGATGCACCCGGGGCATAGGGGCAGCCGCCAAGTCCCCCGACCGAAGCATCGAAGATGTCCAGCCCCTCGAGCATGGCCGCATAGGTGTTGGCCAGTGCCGTGCCACGGGTGTCGTGGAAGTGCCCCGCGAGGTCCATCCCGGGAACGGCCTCGCGCAGCGCCGCGACGAGCCGACGCACTTGGGAAGGATTGGCCATGCCCGTCGTGTCGCCAAGCGAGAGTTCGCCGATGCCCATCGCGTCCAGTTGCCGCGCAATCGCGAGGGTCGCCCCGGGTGAAACATCACCCTCGTAGGGGCATCCGAACACCACGGAGAGGTAGGCCCGCACGCGCCGTCCATCGGCCTGAGCCGCCTCCGTCACCTCGCGCAGGGCCTCGATGGCTTCGGAGATGCCCTTGTTCAGGTTCCGGCGCGAATGGGTCTCGGTGGCCGACATGAAAACGGCGACCACGGGGACATCGGCTGCGGCCGCAGCAGCATAGCCTTTGAGATTGGGGACGAGCGCGCTGTAAGCCACACCCTCCCGCCGACGGACCCCGGCGGCGACCTCGGCGGCGTCTGCCATCTGCGGAATCCACCGCGGATGGACGAAAGCCGTCATCTCGATCGCGGGAAGTCCGGCCTCACCGAGGGCCTCCACGAGGCGAATCTTCCGCTCGGTGGGCACGTGGGCTGCCTCGTTCTGCAGGCCGTCCCGGGGACCGACCTCGACCACGCGAATCCTGTCGGGCAGGGTTGGCATCGCTACCCGCTCAGGCCAAGACGATCAGGGTGTCGCCTTCGTTGACGAAGTCACCGGCCTCGACCTTGATTGCCGAAACGGTCCCGGCCTGCTCGGCCTGGAGGAACATCTGCATCTTCATCGACTCGAGGCAGACCAGGTCCTGACCCTCCTCGACTGCCTGACCGTCCGTCACGAGCACTTCGAGCACGGTCCCGGCCATCTGCGCCTTCACATCTGCCACGTCGCCCACCTTTCCATACTGGGCCCGCCCGGGGGCCTGCTTGCGGAACCTCGGTCCCGCCCCGACTACACCGTCGCGGCCACGGCCGCCATCCGGCCCAGCAGGCCGGTATCGAAGGCACCCGAACGGAAGTCGGGATGACCCATCACCTGCTTCAGCACCGGCAGGTTCGTCTTCACGCCCGTCACGACCGTCCTCTCGAGGACTTCTTCCATGCGGGCGATGGCGCGCGCACGGTCCTCGCCGTGGACCACGATCTTGGCCAGCATCGGATCGTAGTGGGGACTGACGACCGTACCGGCACTGACGAACGTGTCGACGCGGACATCCTCGGGCCACACGACGGTGTCCAGCGTCCCCGGGGAAGGAAAGCCCGTGACCGGGTCCTCGGCGTAGAGGCGGCACTCGATGGCATGTCCCCGGAAAGTCGAAGCCCCGATCGACGCCTCGAGGTGCTCGCCCGCCGCGATGCGAATCTGCCAGACCGCAAGATCCACGCCGGTCACGGCTTCGGTCACGGGATGCTCGACCTGAAGACGCGTGTTCATCTCGAGGAAATGGAACGAACCCGAGGCGTCCAGCAGGAACTCGAGCGTGCCGGCATTGACGTAGCCAAGCGCACGCACCAGTTGGAGGGACACCTCACCCATGCGGGCCCGCAACGCATCATCGACGGCGGGAGAGCCGGCCTCCTCGACGACCTTCTGGTGCCGACGCTGCACGGAACACTCGCGCTCGCCCAGATGGACGGCACGCCCATGGCTGTCGGCCAGCACCTGGATCTCGATGTGGCGCGGACGATCGAGGGCCTTCTCCACGTAGACCGACGCATCTCCGAAGTAGGCCTTGGCACGGGCGGTGCAGAGCTTGTGCGCCTTCTCCAGCTCGGCAGCGTCGTGGACCAATTGCATGCCGATGCCCCCACCACCCTTGGCTGCCTTGAGCATGACGGGGTAACCGATGGTCTCGGCCGCAGCAAGCGCCGCCGCGACATCGGGCACGGGTGAACCGGTCCCGGGCACCACCGGAACACCGGCCGCCTCTGCGAAAGCCCGCGCCTCGACCTTGTCCCCCATTCGGGCAATCGCTTCGGGCGAAGGACCGATCCAGACAAGTCCGGCCTCGATGACCCGGCGCGCGAATTCCGCATTCTCCGAAAGCAGGCCGTAGCCGGGATGGACGGCCTCTGCCCCGCTGGTCCGCGCAGCTTCGAGGATGGCGTCCACGTTCAGGTAGCTCTGAGCGACAGGGGCAGGCCCCACCAGATAGGACTCCGCACCGGTCGCGTGGGGCGCCGCCGCGTCGGCCTCGGAATGAATCGTCACGGGCTGGATGCCCAGCACGCTGCAAGCCCGCATGATGCGGACGGCAATTTCGCCACGGTTGGCGATCAGGACCTTGCGGAACATCGGCGTCCTCGTCTGGAAAGCCTCAAGGATAGCAGACGCCGGCCACGGGCCTAAAGGGGGCCCGGCGAAACGTAGACCGGATTGGAGAGCACCTCCATCTCGTCACCGCCCCACGCGGGCCGACGCAGCTCGGCGCGGACGAAATCCCCCGATGCCAGGAGCGGCAGGCGACAACGGATCTCCGCCCGATCCTCCGTGACAGGGACCAAGTGCATCAGGCCCTGCGCGGTATGCAGTTGCAGCACGCAGCCCCGGGCGCGAACCAGGCGGACACGGACACGGCCGGGGGTACCGGCCGCAAGGACTTCGCCGGGACCCAGTCCATCGACATCGAGGACCATGCCGGGTGCGGAAGCATCCCGCGCCACCATGACCCTCCCGGCACGAAGTGCCGCCAGAACCGACGCGGCATCCGGGCGCTCGGCCCAGACGAGGTTCACGGGTCGGTCGACCCGGGTCTCGTTGTAGAAGTAGCTGCTGCCTTCCAGCCCGTGGGTGTCCGCCCCTCCCAGCGCCAGCAGACGGCGCCCCTTGCGCAGTGCGGCATCCCACCAGGCGAGGGCCCGGGCATTCTCCATCACCGGCATCGTCCAGGACTGATTCCATACCTCGATGCCGTGGGCACCGGCCGGCGGTTCGGTCCCGCGCCAGGACAAGGCCCAGTTGAACGGATGGTTGATGATGGCCAGTACCCCGCGCCTGCCCGCACCGGCAAGCAGCTCCGACAACGAGGCATCCGGCAAGGGAGAGACACCGTCCTCGAGGCCGATCAGCCCCACGTGCCCCCAGCGGACTCGGCCGGCGCGAAAGGTCCCCCACTCCTCCCCGAACATGAGGAAGGGCGCCTCCGGACGTCGGGCCACCGGGGCAAAGGCACCGCCACTGGGGCGAGCGACAGCCAGGAAAGACGGATCCCGCGCGGCCCGAACGTTGTCATGGTCGGTGACGATGACGGCGTCGAGCCCGCTGCCACGTGCAAAGCGCATGAAGTCGCCAGCCGTGAGCCGGGAATCCGGGCTGTGGAAACTGTGGTTGTGGTAGGAAACGAGGACCCAACCCGCCAGCAAGCCGAGTCCCATCGCTACCTCTTCCTAACCGTGCATGGCCGGATCGTCCGGCAGGCCGACCACCACGGACCACTCGAAGTCTCGCAAGGCCGCGAGGCGGTCCATGACCTCGGCCTCTGGCGCATAGCGTGCGGCCAGGGCCGGGAACAAGCGGGCGTGGCCCTCCTCCGACAGGGACAGGTCGCGGTACATGCCGGCAAGTTCCGAGTCCACCGCCTCGAGGGCCTGCCCGAGCAGACGGAAGCGCTCGCAGGAGCGCGCCTCGACGAGCCCCAGGACCAGCAAGCGGTCCACCGTCTGGTGCTGCGGCGCATGGCGGACCTGCCCCAGCAGGGCGCGGACGTAGTCGTCTGCCCGATCCCGCGTGAGCGGCCAGTTCCGACGCCGCATCAGGTGAAATATCCGCTCGAAGTGCGCCAACTCTTCCTGCGCAAGCTGGACCATGCTCTCGACGAGCCGGACATCCTCGGGGTGGCGCGCCACGAAGGCCATCGCGGTGGCAGCAGCTTTCCGCTCGCAAGAGGCATGGTCCGCCAGCAAGGCCGGAAGATCAGCCGCCGCACGTCCGAGCCAACCGGGCCGCGTGGGTCCGGACAGACCCAGCGCGACGTGGGGTGCATCGACGTCCGCGATCACTTGGCCGTATGGAAGTCGCCGATCTGCTCGAGCAGGCGGACCCTCAGGCGCACCTCGGCATCCGACCAAGCATCGGCACCCTTGGCGTCGGCAAACGTCGGATGGACGATGCCATCGATGCTGCGGGTTCCATCCTTGCTGCCCTCGAGATTCGGCGGACCGATGGGCACATGGCGCGACGAAACGACCTTCAGGACGCTGACGAGACCGGCAGCCTGCGTCGTGTCGGCAATCTTGCCGCGAAGGCCCCGGACCCAGATATCGGCACTGACGGCATCCACGGTCCCGTCACCATCGGACTGGACGATCAGCACGCGGGTCTCGGCGGGCACGCCATCGAGGGTGCCGGCAGAGACCTGGCGAAGCTGGCCTTTGACCACCTCCGTCAGATCCAGCAACTGCTTCACGGCGCCGATGGGGCGATCGGCGTACCAGTGGCCGCGCGAGACGCCGCTCGTCGGCGACGGGCTGTTCGAGGCGCCGAGCGTCTCGAGGACACCCAGCAGGTTGATGGCCTTGTCCTTGAACTCGAGGATGGGCGCCACCAGCGTGACGCGACGGGGCGTGACACCCAAGGCCTTGAACTTGCCCGAGAGCAGGGCCTGCATGACGATGGGGCCGCCCGTCGAGACCGTCAGGATGTCAATCTTGCGGAAGCCCAGCTTCTGCAAGGCCTGGACCTCATCCAGAACGGGCTTCTGCCAGTCGCTCCAGCGGCTCGCACCGAAGGCGGCCGGCGTCTCGTTGTGCCCGCCCATCAGGACGCGCGACACGAGGAGGCCCCGGCGTTCGAGGTTGTAAGGAGCATTGGCCTCCTGCGGGGCCGTGCCCGTGCCATACATGGTCTCGAAGGTCGTGGCGGAGAAGCCGTGGACGGCGACCAGCACCGGCGTGTCTATCTCCTGCTCGGTCGGCACGCGATTGGCGAAGGCGGTCGAGACCAGCTTCGCCCCGTTCTCGGCAGGCGTCGCGAGCCCCGCGCCCAGATCCTGGCCGCTGACCGACGCCACGGAGTAGAAGCCGCAACCCGACAGGGCCAAGGCACCCACCAGCAGGGAAGCCCGCCAACGATGGCTAGAACGCATGGCCCACCTCCAGAGCGAAGCGCGGCAGCATGCGGCTGCCGTTGATGATGCCGGGTGCAGCGGCGAGCGTGTCCGGTCCGCCGGGCGCCAGCCCGATGCTCAGATCGAAGACCCAGGGGCTCGGGCGCTCGAAGAACTGCCAGCCCACTCCGAAGAAAGGCTGCTGGAAGGTCTCGGTCGGAGTCTGGTCCGAAAGACGGGCCAACTGGAGGAACCCGTATCCGGCCTCGGCGAAGAGTGCCCCCACATGCGGCAGGAGATAGCCTCGAGCCCGAAGATCGACCCGGTTCGCCGTGCCGATGCTGCCGAGCGAGACGGCACCCTCCACATTGCCCGACCGCCACGCCAGGCCAAGGTGGGCAAACTCCGGATTGGCCAGGCCCGCGAACACGCGCGCACCCGTCACGGGCTTGATGTGCGGGGCATCCTCTTCAGGGATGTCCGCCTCCCACGGCTCCGCTCCGGCCCACTCGGACGGCGCAGGCAGGGGCGCGACGGATGGGGTCGCCGCAGCAGCGGCGGCCAGCAGGGGCCAAGCCAGAATGTCGGGCACGATTCGTCCTCCAAGCGCAGATCGTAGCACGGCAGGAATACCGCCGCCGGAAGACTCTGGTTTAATCCGACGCCACCCGTGGGTACGCCCATCATGTTCCCGCTACACGACTCGTCAGGGTTCCCATCGACAGGAGGTATGACCATGCATTCATGGTCCAGGGGTCGCGCGCTCTCACTGGCTGGCAGCTTCACAATCGGTCTCGCAACGGTCGCCACCCCCGTCCTCGCGGCGGACCGGGTGGAAGTCGGAGGAGTCTCGGGCTCCGCGGCGACGGTCAACGGCGTCGAAGGCTTCAATGTCTCGTACGACCGCTACCTGTACAACAAGATCCAGTTCCTGAACGTGGTGGCCTAC
This sequence comes from Candidatus Sericytochromatia bacterium, assembly GCA_035285865.1. Taxonomy (GTDB): domain Bacteria; phylum Cyanobacteriota; class Sericytochromatia; order S15B-MN24; family VGJW01; genus VGJW01. Next base: position 32,860 of record JAYKHS010000015.1, on the reverse strand, counting down.
TACCGCGCCTATCAGGGGCCTTGGCTGAATCAGGAGCTTCAGGGCGGATCCGGCCTCAACTGGGGAGCCGGTGAGGAAAACCTGCGGGATCGCGAGGACAACGTCGCCACCCGGGCCAACTTCAATCAGGACAGAGTTCGCAATGTCGTGGCCGGAACCGATATCCGGTCGCTCTACAACTACCTGAGCGGCGTTGTCTACAACGCCGGTCAATCCAGCGCCATCGCGCTGATCGATGCCGACACCGGTCGTCTGGTCGGCCATTACGCCGTTGGCAGCAGCTATGATGCCCGTGCCGTCATGGAGGGCATGGTCGACAGCGGTGCTGCGAGCCGGCCGATTGCCACGACCGTCAACTACGCCGGCGGCGGTTCCAAGGCCCTGAACGTCCAGTTCGCCGGTTCATCCGTCTGGTCCAGCCCCATCATCCTGGACCTGTCCGGCACCGGGAAGCCTGACCTGCTGGCGGGTGGCCACTGGGGCAAGGTCGCCGGCCGCAAGCTGGCGTCGGCGGCTGTCCGTCCCTTCGACATCGACGGCAAGGGCACGCACGAGTGGGAATGGGTCGGGCCGAAGTCGGGCCTGCTGGTCTGGGATGAGACCGGCAAGGGCCGCATCACGTCGGGTCGCCAGCTCTTCGGGAACGTGACCTGGGGCAAGACGTGGAAGCATGGCTACCAGCCCTTGGCCACCCTCGACAAGAACAAGGATGGCGCGCTGACTCCGGACGAGTTCTCCAAGCTGGGAGTCTGGGTCGATGCCAACAGCAACGGCATCTCGGAGCCCGGCGAGGTCCAGAAGCTGGCTGACGCCGGCTTCGAGCGACTTGACGTGCGCGCCGTGAAGGACGGGACCGGCAACTACAGCGTGCCGGGCGGTGCGATCCGCAAGGGCGCAGACGGCAAGCAGGCCAAGGTCAGCACCTGGGACTGGTGGGCCCTCGGCGCCCCCGCTCCCGAGGACGCCACCTATGTCTGGATGTCCGAGCCCAGCGCACCCAAGCCGGTCGGTGGCTTCCTGAAGCTCCGCGCGAACGGCGGCAAGGTGCAAGGGGCGACCATTCCGACGATTGGCGTGGCCAAGGCCGCTCCCGGCCTGATGAACGTCGTGCCTGTGGCGGGCGACCGCAAGGGCGACAGGATGAGCTGGACGGCACCTTCCCCGGATGGGACCAAGGTGACGACCGAAGTGCGCTCGGCGCTTGATGGCAAGCGGCTCTTCGGCACCACCACGGTCACCACCGAGAAGGGCAAGCTCAGCTACGACTGGCAAGCCGAATTGGTCTCGGGCAAGGCCATCACGGCCTACGCCGCGAAGTAGACCGCGCGTTTCCGGGGGTCCCGGGTCAGGAAGCTGGCCCGGGACTTCCGGTTTTTCGGCCCAGTACAGGCCAACGTCTGGGGCGTGTCGGTGGTCAGGCCCAAAGCAGAGGCCCCGTGCCATCGTCCCCGGGAAGGGAGTCCGAAAGGCACGGGGCCCTGATGCTGCTTCAGCGACTGCCGACAGGCGCAGGCTCTTCGACGACGGCGCGTTCCTCGGCACGACCGCGGCGCAGCGCCAGACGGGTCAGCTCTCGACGACCGGCCGAGTCGAGGATCTGGACGATGTCCTCGCGACCCGGCAGATCCGATGCCATGACTTCGGCAATGAAGCGCTCGGCAACGCCGGTCTGCTCGAGGTAGGTCTCCACGACCCTGAACGCCTGTCCGGGTTCGGAAGCCATCTCGTCCATCCAGCCAAGGCCTTCCCGATACACGACGGTGCTGGCAAGGTGCTTGGCCAGCAGGGCCCGCTGGTGACGCAACGGCACGTTGTGCAGGACGTCATCCGGGAAATTGCGTCCGAGTGAGGGCGGGCAGTAATCCAGCACCATCTTGCGGTACTGGTCGGGCAGGACATCGCCGAGTTCGGCGAGGCCCTCCTCGAGCACGCCAGCCAGCTGATTGATGACGCGACTGATCTCGTAGGACAGCTTCGAAAGCGGGCGCGTGCGTCCGCAGGCATCCCACTCGAGGAAGAGCAGGTTGGCCTCCTGGGCGGCCTTCTTGCGCAGCATCCCGATGACTTCGGGGATATACGCGCCACGAATGTCGGTAAAGCGCTCGGCCCCGATGGCCAGCGCCGCCAGAATCTCGAAGGACGAGCAAATCACGCCGGCCTTGTTGGCCGAGGAGTCCTTGATGATGACGACACCTTTCTGCTCGAGGCCCAGACGGGCTTCCTCGGTCAGGAAGATGTTCGCTCCCTCGACGATCAGGCGCGCGCTGGGCGTGCCGTCTGCCTTCAGGAAACGCGTCCAGTTGTTGCCCTTGATGGTTTCGGGGCGACCTCCCGCCGGAATGAAGACGTCGGCATCCACCCGGTTGTGCAGGTCATTGCGCAAGGCCACGCCCTCGTCGTCATCGGCCTTCCGCATGAAGGCGCCGGGATCGTCGGAAAGCCGGCCGGCATCGAAGTGGACGATGGAGAGGCCCTCGCGCACCAGGCGACCGAGCTCGGTCTGGTCGAGCCCACGCGGGTCCACCGCACAACCGTAGCCGTCCGCGATGGCGACGATGCGGGCCCTGTTGCCGTGGTCGCGCGCCAGGATCTTGATGATGTTGCCGGCGACGTCTCCGTCAGGTCCGCCCGTGATCTTTACCGAGAAGGTATCCCGCGCCGGATCGATGCCGAGGTAGCGCAGGCCGTGCTCAAGGTAGACGTGGACGCCTTCGCTCGTGACACCGAACTCCTTGTGGTTGATGCCCGTGCCGGGCTTGGAAGACATGAAGGCATCCGGGTAGCGGTAGCCCTTGGTGCGGGCCTGGTCGACGATCCACGTGATCATCTCGTTGGTGATGTTCTCGTCGGGTCCCAGATAGAGGTACTCGCGCTGACCGTAGCGGTCGACGACCTCGGAAGGCAGTTTGCCTTCTGCATCCGTCACGAGCAGGTCCAGCAAGGAGTCGACGGCCCCGCGGACGGCAATCTCCGGCACCGTACCCGGTTTGAGCAGCAGCACGCCCTTGGCTCCACCCTCGGGGATGTCCTTGTTCTTGAGCTGCTGGGCCCAGGACAGGCTCTTGACCTCGTCGAAGAGCCGATCGTTCTCACGATCGTAGGCCTCGGGCGAGCGCGGAATGACGAGGCGCATGCCGCCGCGCGCCATGTCCTTCCAGCGCACGTGGAAGCCACGATAGTCCTTGCCATAGAAGAAGAAGAACCCGAAGGGGCGCTCGGGATAGTGCTGGGAGTCGAGGACTTGCGGGTCCATGCGGAAGGCGAGACCCGTCTTCTCGAGGATGAAGTAGTTGGTCTTGAGGATGTGGGCGACGAAACGGGCCAGTTCCTGCCAGATCCGCTTCTCGACCTCGTCGGGCACCTTGTCGATGGATGCCGCGAGGCGGGCATCCGCCTCCTCGATGCGCTCGGCACGGCCATCGGCAAGGCGCGGATCGAAGCGAGCCTTGAACGCCTTGATCAGCTCCAGCGCCATCGGGCGATGGGAGAGCATCGTCCACTTGATCTTGGGGACGGTGTAATAATAGAGGTTGACCTTGGAAAGGAAGATGTGGGCGTACTCGGTCGCCGCCCGCAGGAAGTTGGTCTCGTTGAGCGTGAGGCCGTTCTCGTCGTTCATGACGGAGAGGTCGTCTTCCTCGACCCACTTGAGGGTGTGGATGGCCTTCTGGATGGACAGCCAGCGCGCGTCGTCCAGATCGGGCTTCCCGCCCCCATCGCCTTCGACGATGTAGAGCGTCATCATCGCCAGCTTCTCGTGGGCCCCGTCGTCGAGGATGTTCAGGAAACCGCGTGCCACGCCGATGCCAAAGCGCCGCAGCAAGCGGACCACCTGATGCATGTAGGGGACAGCGCGGACGTGGCTGACGGCGATGTCAAGCCGATCGACATCCGCGTAGGCCTCGCGATTCAGGCCCACGTGGGTGCCCTCGAGCGCGTGGGTCTGGTGGAAGATGGTGGCGTGGCGCACGATGCGGTCCACGGACGAGCGCAGCACGTAGTCATGCGCCAGATTCGCGAAGTAACGCTCGATGTCCGCCTGCGGAATGACTCCTGCCAGCGCCGCGCCGGCTGCTTCGAGCTTGGGGGCAACATCCGGGGCCGCGAGCTGCACCGCCACGTCCGGTGTCAACTGGAAGACCGCCAGCAGCAGGCGTCCGTCCCGGCTGCTGTAGACCTCGGCCGACGCGATCAGAGCCTTGCCGACCTGACGCAGGATGTTGAGCAGGGTATCCGGGTCATCCGCGGGCCCGAGACAAACCAGGCGTGAGCCGTCGGCGCTGCGCACCATGGCGGACTGGCGGTTCTCGAAGACCTGCCCCATCAGGATGGTCTGCAAGTGCCGGGCCTGCTCCATTTCCGGGGTGAACTCGAAGTAGAAGTCCGGCATGGACTGATAGAACCAGTCCGTCAGGCCCGCGAGCCTGGTTTCGAGATCGCCCTTCAGGGACGCGCCGACCCGTCGGGAAAGGGATTCACGCGTGGCTTCCATGGTGCAGCATCCACTCCTTCGTGTGCTTCGTGGGCCCATTCTAGCCCGTTCCGGGGGATTTCGCCCGTTTCCGGACCCCAGGACATGGCCTCCTTAGAACAACCGGACAGCGTGGTACAGGATACGGGGATGACCTTTCTCGACGCTTTCTCGCTGCCCGGCGGCTACATGAACCGCTATCTCGTCCGTGCCTGCGCTGGCGCGGGCCTCGAGATTCCGATGGACGTCAAACCACTTGACGTCGTGTTCATCTTCGACACGACGGACTCGATGTATCGGAACCTGGAACGTGTCCGGGCCGAGTTGAGCCGGCTCACCGAGTTGCTGGCCGACCGCCTCGAGGGCGTGCGGCTGGGCGTCATCGCTTTCGGGGACCACCACGACGCAGGCCGGACCTACCTGACCAAGGTTCATCCCCTTACCGACCAGTGGGATCGCATCGCCCAGTGGGTCCAGACCGTGGAAGGCACCCACGGCGGCGACGAACCCGAAGCCGTCGAGGATGCGCTCTGGGAAGCCAACAGGCTCGATTGGCGCTTCAATGCGGCGCGCGCCGTCGTGCTGATCGGCGACGCCCCGCCGCATGGCGTCAGCGATCCGAAGAGCGCCTGCACCATGCGCCGAGATTGGGAAGTGGAGACCAAGGCCCTCGCCAACAAGTCCATCCGGATCTACGCCGTCCAGTGCGGCCGCAAGAAGGACACGCGAAAGGCCTTCGGGAAGATGGCCAAAGCCACGCTTGGCAAGCACCTCTACCTCGATCAGACCGAGGATCTGACGGACCTGCTCATCGGTTGCTGCATGCTCGAAGTCGAGGAGGGCCTGCTGCGGGCCTTCCAGGAAGAGCTCGAGGCCGCTGCCCAGCTCACCGAGGGCAAGCAGTCTCTCTTCGCCCAGTTGACGGCAGGTGCGCCGATCGGTGACGACGCATGAGCCAACTGCCCTATTCCTACTACGACATCCTGCAGATCGCCGTCGGTGCCACGGACGACCAGATCCGGGCTGCCTACCGCGAGCAGGCCCGGTACTACCATCCGGACATCACGACGCTGGATCCCGAGGTGGCGGCGTCCAAGCTCAAGATCATCAACGAGGCCTACGAGACCCTCAAGGACGCCCAACGGCGCGTCGCCTACGACGAGGAACTGGCCTACGAACGGGATCGGGCGCTGCTGGGCCTATTGCCCAAGGTGCTTGCAGCCTTGGCGGAGGGCAGCATGAAGGCCGCCTGGGACCATCTCAAGGTCCTCGAGAAGGACTTCGGCGAGAATGACCTCCTGCGCGGCCTTCAGGCCACGACCCTGCACCTGCAGGCACGCAACGCCTATCAAGCTGGGAAGTTCGGCACTGCCCGCAAATTCCTGCAGCAGGCGCTGGCCATACCGTTCGAGGAGGCAGAGCTGCGCGGTCATATCGAAGGCGATCTGGGTCTGGTCTCGGACCGCGCCGCCGATCAGGAAGGGCCCGTCACGACGGACCCGACGCCTCTGCTGGCCAGCATCGATCCGCTGGAGATCCAACGCGGTCTCGACCTGCTCACGACAGTCTCCCTGGACGAGGCAGCGCGGCACATTCCCCGCCTGAGACATCTGCTGGTCCATGGCCTGTATCGCAGTGTCCGCGTGGGTGCACTGCGAGCACTCGTCAGCCTCGAGAACGGGGCTCAGGATGATCTGGCGGCCCTGCGGCAGCTCTACCTCGGAGACCGCCCCAAGGCAGGCAAGCCGGCTCCACCTCCGTCAGAGCGTCTGGCTCCGATTGCCGTCAAGGAGCGCGCGGCCCTTGCGCCGGCCCTGCTGCCCTTCCTGCGGGAAGGAGATCCGGCGATGCGGACCGCGGTCCTTGCGGCGTGGCAGGCGCTGGGCAACCCCGACACGATCCCGTGGATCAGGCCTTGGTTGCTGTCAGAGCACGATGCGGTCCGAGGCGCTGCGGCAAAGGCACTCGATGCCCTTGAAGGCAAGGTGGGCATCGCAGGCCGACTGCTGGGCATGGTTGGCGTCGATGATGGCGCGAGACGTGCGGACAAGCGTGTCGAGGCGTTGGATGAATCGGACCGGGAGGCGCTGGACCTCGAGGTGGCCTTCTGGGAGAAGCCGGCGCGACGGCCCCAGGTACTCAAGGCCTGGGGTGCCGGCGCGGAGGTCGAAGACCTGCCTGGCCGCGTGTTCCTTGCCTTGCGTGACCGCAAAGGCGCCACCACGCACGCCGTAGGCGTGATTCTGACCAAGCTGGGGTCGGAACTGCATCCGCCCCTCCTCGGCCTGCTGCGCGACGAAGACTGGTTGCTGCGACGCATCGCCGCCGAGCTCATCGGCGTGCTGCGCGTCACGGGCGCCCGCGACGGCCTGCTTGCACTGCTCGATGACGCCAAACCACCCGTCCGCCGGGCCGCCCTCATGTCCTTGGCCGAAGTGGGTGATGCGAGCTGCGTGCCACGCATCAGCCCCTATGCCAACGACGACGATCCGGGTGTGGCCGAAGCCGCCAGAGCCGCAGTGGGCAAGCTGCGGCCGCGCTGACGCTGCATCAGCACGACGCCGCCCACGACGAGGCCCGTCGCGACAATCGCCGTGGGCCCCGCATCCCGCTGTCCGAGCAGCAGGCCGATGACCATCGCCACGACGGGCTGCCCGTTCAGGAAGATGGCGGTCCGCGCCGGCCCGAGTCGTTCGAGGCCGTAACCATAGAGCATGTAGGCCACGAAGCTGGTCAGCACCAGCACATAGGCAAAACTGGCCCAGTGGCCCTGCTGGGGTGAACCGACGACGAGGCCCGGTCCCAGCCATGGCCAGAGGCAGCAGGTCGCCGCAGCCGCCAGAAGCCATGCCCATGCCGTAGCCGGGACGGCCCCCAAGGCCTCGGTCCATCGCCGCATCCCTCGGGAGTAGGCGGCCCAGCAGAGCATGCCGCCGACCACGAGCAAGTCACCCTGCAGCGAAGCCGTGCCTGACCCCGAGGCCAACCCGGGCGCCAGCAGCAACAGGACCCCTGAAAAGGCAAGGACCAGAGCCACACCGTCGCGCAAGCGCGGCTTCTCGGCCTTCGTCAGCCACGACCCCAGCAGGATGGTGGCCGGAGTCAGCGCATAGATGAGGGCAGCGTGCACGGGCGAGGTCCGGGCCAGCCCCACGAAAAAGAGCACCTGGTTGCACGGGCCTCCCAGCAGGCCCAGCAGGAGCAGCGGCGCGCGCGTCCCTGCGGGGGGCAGCAACGGCCGTCCCAGCAGGGCAAGCAGGATGGCGAAGAGGACCGCGACCCCCTGGACGCGCCAGTGGATGAAGTGCAACGGCTCGAAGACCTGAAGCCCATGGCGGGCGACGTGGAATGTTGCCCCGGCAATGAGCACCTGCAGCGCCATGGCAGCCCACGCCCGGACGGTCACGCCACCACCTGCATGCCTTCGGGCAGGGCATCGTGGTCGGCAAGAAATGCCAGCTGTGACTCCGTGACACGATGGCCCGGCAGCACCACGGCCACGCCGGGCGGATAGGGACAAAGGGGCTCCACGGCAATCCGGCCCACGGCCTGAGCGACAGGAACGCAAACAGCCGGAGCCAGCATCGCCTCCCTCAGGCCCATGACCGGCACGTCCGGATCGGGTGGCGGGAGGACGGGCTCGAGCCCCGAAGACTCCTGACGCAGAGCCTCGGCCCTGAGCAAGGAGCCCAGTTCATCCAAGGCCGCCTCGTCATCGCCCGCCCCCCCGACGAGCAGCAACACCCCGCGCGGCAAGGCGGCCTCAGGTGCGTGGCCAGCCCTGACCAAGACCTCATAAGCCGCCATGCCGTCCGGGAAAGCCACGAGACAGCGCATCGCATCCGCGCCGGGACGGCACCGAAGACCGCGCAGCCAGAGCGCATCGGCAGGAACGTCGGCACGAGGCAACGCGAATGCGGCGCGGCAGGCGTCCAGCGCGGCAAGCAGGGGCCAACTCGGACTGGTGGTTTGCAGCAACCGCATGGCCCGATCCACATCGGCCTCGAGGATCAGGTGCCCCCCAAGATGCAGGAAGCCGCCCTGCGTGGGGCCCAGCAAGCCCTTGTGGGCCGAATGCACGACGAGGTCGGCCCCGGCCGAAAGCGCGCGCGGTCGATGGGCCCCATGCGCCTCGTCCACCAGCAGCGGTCGGTCTCCCGCCAAATCGCGCAGGGCAGCCGTCTGGGCATCCTCGCCGAAATAGGTCGGACTGGTCAGGTGCACGGCACCGATCTCGGGACGAGCAGCCAACAGGGCGGCCAGGTCCTCCGGATCGGGCGGTCGTCGGACGCCCCAGGCAGCGTCCCACGCACCGCCGTACCAGACGGGCTCGAGGCCTGCGAGCGCCATGCCACGCAGGACGGACACGTGGGCGTTGCGATCGACCGCGACCAAGGGTTGTCGCCCGCGGGAGGCCAAGGTCACGGCCAGTGCCCAGAAAGCGGCCTGCTGCGCGAGCGTGGCCCCGCCCACGCTGAACCAGCTTGCCTTGGCCCCGAAGCACGCCGCAAGGGCAAGTCGTGCCTCACGAACGGGGCCTACGGGCCAGCCGAGATCGTCGGTGGCCTCATTCTCCGTCAGATCCGCCGCAGCCCAATCCGGCCAGGCGGCTTGCCACGGCGGACGACCCTGGTGCGCCGGGGTCTGCAGGCGCGTACCGGGCGCACGGGCAGCCCTCAGGACAGCATCGAGGAGGGGCGTGTCGGGACCGGGAGGCCGGGCCCCCGTCACATCGCCTCCGGAGCCGAGATTCCCAGAAGCGACTCCAGCAGGATGGCAAGCACCTGACGCGTCGCGGCGCAAAGCGCGAGGCGCGTGACCGTCCGCTCGGGCTGTGCGGTGTCGATGACGCGACACTGGGTGTAGAAGGCGTGGTAGCGCTGGGCCAGATCCGTCGCGTATCGGGTCAGGCGATGCGGTTCACGGGCCAGGGCTGCCCCGGCTACCTCGTCGGTGAAGCCGGCCAACCAGAGGGCCAGTGCACGCTCCTCAGGTGCCTCGAAGGGCAGCAGGGTGACGGTTCCCCAGTCAGTCGGCAAATGGCCGGCCTCGCCAGCCGCGCGCATGATGGAGCAGATGCGGGCGTGGGCGTACTGGACGTAGAAGACCGGATTGTCCGACGATTCCTGGCGGGCCAGATCGAGGTCGAAATCGATGGTGCTGTCGGCGCTGCGGGCGACGAGAAACCAGCGCGTGGCATCGCGACCCACCTCGTCCAGGACCTCGTCGAGCGTGACCATGTCGCCCGTCCGCTTGCTCATGCGGACTTCCTGGCCGTCGCGGAACAGCTTGACCAACTGGCCCAGCACGACCTCGAGCTTGCCCGGGTCACGCCCCATGCAAGCGACGGCCGCGCGCATTCGCGCGACGTAGCCATGATGGTCCGCACCCCAGATGTTCAGCAGGCGATCGTGGCCGCGGGCAAACTTGTCGGCGTGGTAGGCCATGTCGGCAGCCAGATAGGTGGGCCGACCGTCCGCCCGGACGACCACCCGATCCTCGGTATCGCCGTGCGCCGCAGACGTCAGCCACAGCGCGCCGTCACGGCGAACCACGGCCCCGCTGGCCTCCATCTCCCGCAACATGGCCTCGACGGCACCGGCCTCATGAAGGGTCCGCTCGGACACCCAGCGATCGAAGCGGGTCCCGAGTCGATCCAGCGTCGTGTCCTGCGCGGCCAGAAACCAGTCGCGACCGAAGTCCGCCAGCCTGCGGACGCGGGCCTCCTCGTCGAGGGCCGACAGATCGCCGAGTTGCTCCCGCGCGGCCTTGGCCGCCTCCTCCACATAGGCCCCGCCGTAGAACTCCGAGGCATCCTCGGGCAGGGGGCGGCCCTCCATGCGGTACAGCAGGGAGCGTCCCAGGTTCTGCAGCTGGTTGCCGGCGTCGTTGACGTAGAACTCCTGGGCGACGTCGTAGCCCGCCCAGCGCATGGTGGCGGCGAGCGCCGAGCCCAGGACCGCCCAGCGACCGTGGCCGACATGCAGGGGACCCGTGGGGTTGGCGGACACATACTCGATGAGGACCTTCTCGGCGTTGCCGACCGTGCTGCGACCATGCGCGGCCCCCTCTCCGAGGATGGTCGCAAGGCTGCGGCGCAGGAACGCATCCGAGACGCGGATGTTCAGGAAGCCGGGTGCGGCGACCGAAACCTCGGCAAGATCATCGCCCGTCACGAGCCTGTCGGAGATGGCCTGAGCGATGTCCAGCGGACGACGACGTGCGGACTTGGCCAGCACCATGGCCACGTTGCTCGCGAAGTCTCCATGCGCCTCGTGACGGGCGCGTTCGACATGAATGGTTCCGGCATCGGCAAGCGGCAGGTCCCCCGCCGCGACCGCAGCCTCGAGGGCCACGGCCAGTCTGTCTGCAAGCAATTCGCGAATCATCAGACATCCATTGTAGCGGTGCCCGGGGCCGACACCAACGTGGCCGTCATGCGCAGACAAAAGTCGCCGACACGCTGCCCCCCACCCCAGAGGCTGTATTCCAGATCAAGCTCGAGCCCCCCGTCCCGGGGCCGGGCCTCGAGGCGATGACACGCCGTCTCGAAGGGCAGGATGCCGGCGGCCGACCGGAAATCGAAAGGCTGGGGCAGTCCGGGGCGAAACACCTGGGTGGCCTCCAGACGCTCGCCGTGGCGCACAAGCCGCCACTCATCGGGAGCCCATCGCAGGGTCGAGGAGACCCCATCATCCGTCCAGCGCAGGGTTCCGCGGTCCAGGTCCCCGTACCAGAGCCCCTCGTGAACCTGCACGGTCTCGCGCACCTCGCCGTCCGGCTCCTCGACGCGGCTCAGCAACACGATGCGGACCTCGCGCTTCACGGCCGATCCTCCGGGACGCCGTCCCGATGGTAGGGCGACCCCCGCCACAGGCTGTCGACTCGAAAGAGTTGCTCGAGCAGGACGACACGGGCCAACTCGTGAGGCAGCGTCATCCGGGACAGGGCAAGACGATCCTCGGCCTCGCGCTCGAGGCCGGGATCAAGGCCTTCGGCCCCGCCGATCAGGAACGACACCCGGAGGCCCTCATCCCGCAGCCGGGCCAGGCGATCGGCCAGTGCCCGCGTGTCCCAGGAGGGCCCGCGCTCGGACAGGGCAATCCGGTGCGTGCCCCGCGTGACGCGACGCAGGGATTCCGCCTCACGCGCCAACGCATCCAGAATCTTCCCGCCACGGGCAGGGACGTCGGCAACCTCCACCACCTGCAAGCCACGGGGTCCGGAGAGGCGTCCCACGTGGACGGCAGCCGCACGGGCCAACCCCTCGTCGCGCATCCGCCCCACCGCCGCCACCAGCCAGTGCAGGTCATGTCCTCCGTCATGCCAGGCCGCCTTGGGCCCGTGCCCCGATGGTACAATGAACGGTCCATCCGGGGGTTGCCGACAGCCCCGCCGGTTGGAGAAAGGACCCTCCCGTGGCCAAGGAAGCCAGCTTCGACATCGTGTCCAAAGCCGACATGAACGAGGTGCAGAACGCCGTGAACATGGTCGCCAAGGAGATCGAGCAGCGCTTCGACCTCAAGGGCACCGGCAGTTCCATCGACCTCGGCAAGGACGGCATCACGCTCAACGCCCCCGACGAGACCAAGCTGCGCAACATCCTCGACGTGCTGCACGACAAGATGACCCGCCGCCAGATCTCCCTGAAGTGTCTGGATGCCGGCAAGGTCGAGGCCTCGCTCGGCGGCAAGGTCCGGCAGCAACTGGGCATCCGGCAGGGCATCGACCGCGATCACGCCCGCAAACTGGTCGATCTGATCAAGGGCACCAAACTCAAGGTCCAGACCCAGATCCAGGACGACCAGGTCCGAGTCCTCGGCAAGTCTAAGGACGACCTGCAGGCCGTCATCAAGGCCCTGCGCGCGGGGGACTTCCCCCTGGACCTCCAGTTCCTCAACTTCCGGGACTAGCCATGGGCTGGCGGCCGGGCGTCCGGGACGCCCACTCCGGCGCATGCGGTACCCCCACGACAAGGAGCGTGCAGTGAAAGTCATCCTGATCAAGGACGTCAAGGGAGTCGGCAAGGCCGGCGAGACCGTCGAGGCCAACGACGGCTACGCACGGAACTTCCTGTTCCCGAGGAAGCTGGCGGTCGAGGCGACGGACGGGGCGCTGCGGCACCAGGCCGACCTCAAGAAGACCGAGGCCGTCCGTGCCGCCCGCATCAAGGCGGCTGCCGAGGAGACGGCGAAGCGCCTCGAGGGCATCGAGGTCCGCATGGAGGCCAAGGCCGGCAGCGAGCATCGTCTGTACGGGGCCATCACCAGCAAGGAAATCGCCACCGCACTCAAGACCCAGACGGGCATCGAGGTCGACAAGCGCAAGCTGGAACTGGACGAGCCCATCAAGGCCCTGGGCCATTTCAAGCTGGTTGCGCGCCTGCACCCCGAGGTAAGCGCCTCGGTCCGGGTGCACGTGGTGGCCGGTGGCTGAGCCGCGCCAGGGCTACGGCGAGCCCAGGATCCCGCCTCACAACACCGAGGCCGAGCAGGCGGTGCTCGGCGCCATGTTGCTGTCTCCCAATGCCGTGACGTCGGTGCTCGAGATCCTCAGCGGTCAGGACCTGTTCTACCGGGACGCCCATCAACGGGTTTTCGATGCGATTCGGCACCTGGTCGAGCGCAACCAGCCCTCGGACGTGCTCGCCGTCAGCAACCTGCTCGAGACCCGTGGCCAACTCGAGACGGTTGGCGGACGATTCTTCCTGACGGACCTCGTCAATGCGGTGGCCACGACGGCCAATGCCGAATACTACGCCGGCATCGTGGCCGAAAAGGCCCTCAGGCGTCAGCTCATCCGTGCGGGAGGCGAGGTCTCGGCCCTCGGTTTCGACGAGGAGGACGACATCGCGGCCGTGCTCGAACAGGCCGAACAGAAGGTCTTCTCCGTCGCCCAGCACCGTGGGGGACGCGACAGCGAGCACATCGAGCCTTCGCTGCTGCGGGCCTATGACGCCATCGAGCGACGCTTCGAGCACAGCGGCGTCATCACGGGCACGCATACGGGCTTCTATGACCTGAATCAGGTCACGACCGGCTTCCAGCCCGGGAACCTGATCATCCTCGGAGCTCGCCCCGGCATGGGCAAGACCAGCTTCGCGCTGTCGGTGGCCCGTCACGCTGCGGGCGGCGACGCCTCCCAGAACATCGAAGGCAAACCCGTCATCGTCTTCAGCCTCGAGATGTCGGCCGACGAGCTGAGCCAGCGCATGCTCTGCGGCGAAGCCCGGCTCAACAGCCAGAACATCAAGAAGGGCATCGTGGCCGACCACGAATGGGCCCACCTCGTCGAGGCCGTGAACCGCCTCATCGAGCTGCCGCTGTACATCGACGATACTCCCTCGATTTCGGTGCTCGAGGTCAAGAGCAAGTGCCGCCGGGTCATGGCCCGCAACAACATCGACCAGCTCGGACTCATCGTCATCGACTACCTGCAGTTGATGAAGGGCGGGGGGATGCGCTCGTCCGACAACCGCGCGACCGAGGTCAGCTACATCTCGCGGGCCCTGAAGGAACTCGCCCGAGAGCTCGAGTGCCCGGTGATGGCGCTTTCCCAGCTCTCCCGCGCCTCGGAGCAATCCAAGGACAAGAAACCCATGCTCAGCCACCTGAGAGAGTCGGGCTCCATCGAGCAGGACGCCGACCTCGTCATGTTCATTCACCGGGATGACTACTACAACCCGGAAACGTCCGAGCTCAAGAACCAGGCCGAGATCATCATCGCCAAGAATCGCCACGGCCCCACGGCCTCGACGATGCTCTACTTCCACAAGGAGTTCACCTTGTTCGACAACCTGGAAATTCCGGGCGGCGGTTACTGATCGTGCCCGGACTGGTGGTGGTGGGCGCCCAGTGGGGCGACGAGGGCAAGGGCAAGATCACGGACCTGCTCGCGGGTCGAGCGCATCTGGTGGTCCGGTTCGCCGGCGGGGCCAACGCCGGGCATACGCTGGTGGTGGACGGTCAGGTCCACAAGTTGCACCTGATTCCGAGCGGCATCCTGCATCCTGAGGTCCGCAACCTGATCGGGCACGGCTGCGTGGTGGATCTCGAAGCCCTCACGCGCGAACTGGATGCTTTGGAGCCGCTGGGCGTGGGTCCGGCGCGCCTCGGTCTCTCGCCGCTGGCCCACCTGGTCATGCCGTGGCACAAGCTGCTCGACGGCTTGCAGGAACAACGCCGCGGCAAGGGGGCCATCGGGACGACCGGTCGGGGCATCGGACCGGCCTATGCCGACAAGGCGGCGCGCATCGGCCTGCGTGCCGGTGACCTGCGCGACCCGGCACGCCTGCGGGAACGCGTCCTGCTGGCCGCCGACGAGGCCAACCACCGGCTGACGCGCCTGCATGACGCCGATCCCGTCGAGGCGGAAACCATCGCCGACCGCATGGAAGCCTTGGCCGTCCGCTTCCGGCCCTTCCTGGCCGATGTCACGGAGGAGACCCATCAGGCCCTGGCTGCCGATCGGAACGTGCTCTTCGAGGGGGCCCAGGGAGCCCTGCTGGACCTCGATCTGGGCACGTGGCCCTTCGTGACCAGCTCGCATGCCGTGGCCGCGGGTGCGTGTCTCGGGGCCGGCGTGGGGCCCGGGGCCATCGGCCGCGTCATGGGCATCACGAAGGCCTATGCGACGCGTGTCGGTTCCGGCCCCTTCCCCTCCGAGCTGCTGGACGAGACCGGCGAGCGCCTGCGGCAGGCAGGCGCCGAATTCGGCACGACGACAGGGCGGCCCCGCCGCTGCGGGTGGCTGGATCTGGTGGCGCTGCGGCATGCCGTGCGCATCAACGGGCTGGACAGTCTGGCCCTGACCAAGCTGGACGTCCTCGACGACTTCGATCGCATCGGCATCGTGACGTCTTATGTCGGTCCGGATGGCCAAAAGGGAGGGTTTCCGGCAGACCCGGCGGATCTCGGCACGGTGCAGCCGGTCGTTTCGTGGCTTCCGGGCTGGCAGGCCAGGACCTCGGATGCACGGACCCTTGCGGACCTGCCGGCCGAGGCGCGGGCCTATCTGGATCACGTCTCGGCCGAGGTCGGCGTGCCCGTGACGCTGGTGGGTGTCGGCGGGGGACGAGAGCAGACCCTGATGGGCCAGGACCCGTTCACGGGACGTGAGGTCCTGGCCTGATGGGCCTGCGGCACGGCCTTGCGCTGGCGACATCGGCGCTCTTCCAGTTCCCGAGGGTCTGGTTCGGTGCCCTGCTGCGGCGTGATCGGCGCGCCTACCTGCGCACCCAGCCCCAGAAGGTCTTTCCTCTGCTCCTGCAGGCCGCCGGCGTGCGCCTCGAGGTCGAGGGCCTGGAACATGTCCCGGACGGGCCGTTCCTACTCGCCCCGAATCATCAAGGCAACCTCGACATCCCGGCTCTGGTGTCCGCCTTGCCGACCCGGCTGCCGCGCTTCGTCTTCAAGCAGGAGCTGCTTTCCGTGCCCATCTTCGGCCGGCTTCAGCTCTGGTATGGCAACATCCCCATCAACCGCAAGGACCGGGACCAGGCCGTCCGGCAGATTCGTGCGGGCCTTGCCGAGGTCGACGGTGACCAGTACCTGGCCCTCTTCCCGGAAGGCACCCGGACCCGGACCGGGGTGATGGGCGAGGCCAAGCGCGGCGTGTTCCACTTTGCCCGGGAGACGGGCCTGCCCGTGATTCCCGCGGCCATCGCCGGTTCCTTTGCCCGTTTCCCGCAGGACCGCCTGCTCGAGGTGAACCCCGGCCCCCTCAAGATCCGCTTCCTGCCGGCGATGACCTACGAAGGCTTCGCCAGTCACCCCGACCCCATCGGTCAGATGGCCGTGGTCTGGCAGCGCCAGATGGAAGAAGTCGTCCAGGCGCTGGAGATCGATCTGGGACCGGCCGGCTCGGCGTTGGCGTGGGCTTCCGCGCCAAGACCGGCAGGAGGCTGACCTTGGGCCGCAAGCAACGCGACACGCGCAAGGAGTTCTTCGAGACGGTCGAGATCCGCCCGAAGGCCATCCTGATCGGAGTCCAAGGTCGTGGTCAGGACCGCCCCGAGGTCGAGGAACACCTCGAGGAGATGGCCCAGCTGGCGACGACGGACGGGATGGATGTCGTGGGCCGGGTGATCCAGGCCCGTTCCAAGCCCGATCCGGCCACGTTCCTGGGCAGCGGCAAGGTGGAGGAGGTGATGGCACTGGCCGAAGAGCAGAAAGCCGACTGGCTGCTCTTCGACGACGAGCTCACGCCAGGCCAGCAGCGCAACCTCGAGAAGCAGGCCAAGGTCAAGGTCATGGACAGGACCGGCCTCATCCTCGACATCTTCGCGATGCGCGCCAGGACTCGTGAGGCCCGCACCCAGGTCGAACTGGCGCAGCACGAGTACATGCTGCCGCGCCTGACGGGCCTTTGGACCCACTTCACGCGCCAGAAGGGCGGCACGCGCACCCGCGGCGGCGAGGGCGAGAGTCAGCTGGAAATCGACCGTCGCATCGTCAAGGCCCGCATTGCCGCGCTCAAGCGGGAGCTGGGTCGTATCGGGCGCCAGGCCGAGACACGGCTGCGGGGACACGACGGCTTTTTCCGGGTTGCCTTGGTGGGCTACACCAATGCCGGCAAGTCTTCGTTGCTCAATGCCCTGACCCGGGCAGGGGTCCTCGCCGAGGACAAGCTGTTCGCCACGCTGGACGCCACTACCCGACGCTGGTCCCTTGCCACCGGACGCGATGCCCTGCTGACGGACACCGTGGGATTCATCCGCAAGCTGCCCCACCAGTTGGTCGCCAGCTTCCGGTCCACGCTGGCCGAGGCTGCCGAAGCCGATCTGCTGCTCCACGTGGTAGACCTCTCCCACCCTGCCTGGGCCGAGCACATGGCCGAGACGCGCTCGGTCCTGACGGAAATCGGAGCCGGTGATCGCCCCGAGATCGTGGTCTTCAACAAGGTGGACCGGCCCGAGGCGCAGGCACGACTCGACCAGGCGCGCGACGAGGAACCCGGTTGTGTCCCTGTTTCCGCGGCCTCGGGCGAGGGCCTGAAGGATCTGCGCGCCGTCGTCGAGGCGCAGGTGGCCGGCCCGCCGCGCGAAGCGGTGCTTGCGCTGGCGGCAGGGGATCGCGCACGGCTGTCCGAGATCTACCGGCGGGTACGCGTGGTCAAGGTCGAGGACGGACCGGAAGGGGGCCTGCTGGTCACGGTCCACGGGCCACCGGGGGAGCTCGCGGCGCTCGGGGCTCCGGTCAGCCGATGGGACGAAGCGTCGGAAGGCGACCCAGGGCCGGTGGCCCCGGCACGTCTTCCCGATAGTGGCAGCCCAGGCTCCAGCGGGCCTTGAGGGCGGCACGGGCCACCAGTCGAGCGGCCCGGACTCCGTTGCGCAGACCGACAAGGGCATCGCTCATCGTGCCGCTGGCATAAAAGGCCGACACCTCTTCATCGAGCGCGGCAAGGATGCGCCCGGCCCTCACCAGGCGGCGTTCGTTCCGGACGAGGCCGACGTAGTTCCACATCGTGTGCTGGATGGTGTTCCAGTCCTGCGCAACCAGCGCCGGGTCCACCGGCTCATGCTCGTGGCGCCAGGGGGCGATGGGCGGACCCTGCTCGGCACCCAGCGGGCCCGAGGATGCGGCCGCGCGACCGGCGCGTGTCCCCCAGACGAGGCCCTCGAGCAGGCTGGTCGAGGCAAGCCGGTTCGCTCCGTGCACCCCGGTGCAGCTGACCTCGCCCACGGCCCTGAGTCCGCGCAGGGACGAGGCCCCCTCGAGATCGACCGCCACGCCACCGCAACTGTAGTGGGCAGCGGGGACGACCGGCACCGGCTCGCGCGCCAGATCGACGCCGGCACGCGCACTGACGGCACAAAGATCGGGAAAGTGTTCGCGCACCCAGTTCTCGCCGCGATGCGCGATGTCCAGCCACACGTGAGGCGAGCCGGTTTCGAGCATGACCTGGTGGATCGCCCGCGAGACCACGTCACGGGGCGCCAGGGTGCCGTCGGGATGAAAACGCTCCATGAAGGGCTGCATGTCGGGACCGAGCAGGTGGGCGCCCTCCCCCCGCAGGGCCTCGGACAGCAGGAAGCGTCCGCTGGCGTGGTAGAGGGCGGTCGGATGAAACTGGATGTAGGGCAGGTTGACCAAACGCGCGCCGGCACGGTCGGCCATCGCGAGGCCATCCCCTCGGGACCCCGCGGGGTTGGTCGTGTGGAGGTACAGCCGCCCGAGCCCCCCCGTTGCCAGGATGACTTCACGGGCACGGACGGGTTCGACCATCCCCGAATCTTCGGCCAAGACATAGGCACCGATGCAGCGCGGCTCCTCGTGGAGCAGCTCCGGCACCAGCGCGTGATGGTCGGTGGTGATGAGGTCGACGGCGGTATGGCGCGTCAGCACACGGATGCGGGGATGCTGGGCCATGACGCGCGTCATGGGTTCCTCGATGGCACGACCCGTGTGGTCCTTGCGGTGCAGAATCCGGGGGGCACTGTGCGCGGCCTCCTGCACCAGATGGAAGTCCGTGCCCTCACGGTCGAACGGCACGCCGATCCGATCGATCAGGACCTCCTGAACCTGCCGGTGCCCTTCCTCGGCAAGCAAGCGGGCAGCCGGCTCGAGAACCAGTCCGGCCCCGGCCGCGATGATGTCCGCAAGCAGGCGCTCCGGGCTGTCCTCGATACCGCGGAAGATGATGCCCCCTTGCGCGTACCAGGTATTGGACTCTTCGGCCGTGGCCTCCTTGGTCAGAACCAAGACCTGGGCGCCTGCGTCCGCGGCTGCCAGCGCCGCGGCGCAACCCGCGATGCCCGAGCCGATGACGAGCACGTCGACGTGGGACGGCAGCCCCGCGCCAGCAGCGGCCGCCACCTTCAGCAGGCCCCGGGATCGCGCGGGCGACGGTCCGTCAGGACCGTGGCGGGGAGCGGACTCTCCATCCTGCGGCGAATCTCGTCCGGCGACAGGGGGGTCACGGGCAGATCAGGTTCCAGCATGCGCCGGATGGCCAGCAGGGCCTGACCGCGCAGCGGTTCGGGGACATCCACGGCCGGGGACAGGCGCTCGAGGGCCGAGACGACCTTGTCGAGGGTCTGGACGCGCATGAACGGGCACTCGTTGCAGGCACACTGATTGTTCGGCGGTGCGGGCACGAAGGTCTTGCCCGGTGCCCGCTTCTGCATCTGGTGCAGGATGCCGGCCTCGGTGACCACGATGAAGGTTGCAGCCGGATGCTGGACCGCAGTCTCCAGCAGGCGACTCGTCGACCCGATGACGTCGGCATGTGCCAGCACGGCCGCGTCGCACTCGGGATGGGCCAGCACGACCGCCTCGGGATGGCGGCCCTTGAGTTCGACCAGCTTGCGCTCGGAAAAGACCTCGTGGACGTGGCAGGCTCCGGGCCACGGAATCAGCGTGCGTCCCGTATGCCTCGCAACGTGCGCGGCCAGGTGCCGATCCGGCGCGAAGAGCACGGGACCGTCGCCCGGCAGGCGCGCAACGATCTCGATGGCGTTGGAGGAGGTGCAGATGACATCCGAAAGCGCCTTGACCTGCGCGGAGCAGTTGATGTAACTGACTGCCGGCAGACCGGGGTGTTCCAGACGCCAGGCAGCGAAGCGATCGGCCGGACATGAGTCGGAAAGACTGCAACCGGCATCGAGATCCGGCATCAACACCGTCTTGCCGGGGTTCAGGATCTTGGCGGTCTCGGCCATGAAGTGAACGCCGCAGAACACGATCACGTCCGCATCCGTGGATGCGGCCTGCTGGGACAGGCCCAAGCTGTCGCCGAGGTAGTCGGCCACGTCCTGGATGTCGGGATCCTGATAGTAATGGGCGAGCACGATGGCCCTGCGCTCGCGCTTGAGGCGTTCGATGGCCTCGAAGGGGTCGACGGCCGTGGCTTGTGGCTGGATCATGGTCATGGGTCCCGGTTTCATGGTACCCCACGGTCCGGCACGAAGATGCGCCACGGCGTGCGCACGAGGCAACAACGACGATGATTGCTGAACCCGAGGCATGGTTCTGGCAGGAAGTGCGCCTTCCCGTCACGGCGGCGGCTCCGATCACGGGCAGCCCCCTGCAATGGCGATTGGCGACGGATCTGCGGCTGGGTTCCCGCTATGGTGGCCTTGGCGGGCAGTTCCTGAGGACCGGGGCCCTTTGGACGCTCTCGCCGGAGTGGATGCTTGCGACACAGGTCGCCGCCATCACGACGCAGGCGTCACCCGGCACCTGGGACCAGGAGTATCGCCTCGAAGTCGAGCCGAACCAGTTGGGTCGCTGGGGTGACGTCGCGTGGGTGGACCGACACCGCGTCGAGTGGCGCGCACGGGTGGCCGCCGGGCAGCAGAGCCTGCGCTACCGCAACCAGTTCCGGATGATGTGGGCGCCGGCGGATGCCGCCTGGATGCCCTTCGCGTGGATCGAGGGCATCTTCGACGCCAATCAGGCCGGATTCGCCGCGAACGATCTGGGCCTTGCCCAGGTCCGGACGCAGGTCGGCATCGCGCGGCGGCTGGGCGCGTCGACGCGCCTCGACACGGGCTTGATGATCCGCAGCCAGTTCAGGAATGGTGCGTGGGCGCAGGATCCCGTGCTGAACGTAGCTCTGCTGGCCATGCCCCAGGGACAGCCCATGGTGCCCGACACCGTTTCCGGAGGCGACTGAGCCCCGGACGCCGGACGGCAGGCCCGGGAAGGATCGGACCTGCCGCCTCGTCGCCGGATCAGAGGGACGGACGCGGAGTGTCCGGTCCCGAGACGGGCAGCTCGGGAATGCGCATGGCCTGCGGGGGCAAATCGCCATCGAGAGCCTTCAGGAACGCGACGATCGAGGCGCGCTCTTCGCCGGAGAGATCGACGCCAAGCTGGGTCTTGCCCATGATCGCCACGGCCTCGTCGAGGGACCAGACCTTGCCGTCATGGAAGTACGGATAGGTCTTCTGGACATTTCGCAAGGACGGCACCTTGAAGACGAACTTGTCTGCAGGGTCCTTGGTGATGGCGAAGCGGCCCTCGTCCGCCTGATGCTTGTAGGGTGCGACCATGCCGAACTTCATGTACATGCCGCCACCGACGCCGACGCCGCTGTGGCAGGTGACGCAACCCTTGTCCATGAAGGTCTTGAGGCCCTTTTTCTCGGCTGTGGACAAGGCATCCTTGCGGCCACGCAGATAGTCGTCGAAGCGGCTTGGCGTGACGAGCGTCTTCTCGAAGTCTGCGATGGCCACCGCGATGTTCTGGTAGGTGACTCCGCTGCCCGGGAAGGCTGCCTTGAAGGCCTTCTGGTAACCGGGCACGCTGCGGATGATCTTCACGGCCTCGGCCTCGCTGGGCAGGGCCATCTCGCCAGGATTGAGGATAGGGCCCTTGGCCTGCTCCGTCAGGTCCTTGGCGCGGCCGTCCCAGAACTGGGCCAGATGCACCGAGGCGTTGAGTGTGGTCGGCGCATTGCGCCCGCCCACCTGAGCCTTGTGACCGAGCGAGGTCTCGCGATTGTCCACGCCGCCGCTGGCGAGATTGTGGCAGGAGGCGCAGCTGATGGCCCCGCTGCGGGACAGGCGCGGATCGTGATAGAGCTGGCGCCCCAGCTCCACGCGCACGGCCTTGTTGGGTGCCGGCCGGTCGATCGGCTTGAAGGCAGCCTGAGCGCGGACCTGCAGGTCATCTCCGGCCGCGATGGCACGCGTCGCGACGCCGACCGTACCGCCAATCAGGAACATCGGTGCCAGAACGGCCAACCAGTGCGTGTTTCGATGCATGCTGCAACCCCGTCCGCAAAACCTGTCTACTCTTTGTCCATACCCGTCGGGTGCGTCCCGGACAAGCCCCGAGCACAGACTTTGTTCCTATCGACCTGATAGGATGCCCCTATGCAAATGGATATGACCCCACGTGCGCACGCGACCCTGATGGCCCTCGGCCTCGCGGGAATTCTCGGAGCCTGCACCCCCACCCCTGCCTCCACCGGCAGTCCGGAATCGGCGACGGCAGCCGGCAGCACGCGTGTGCGTCTCGAGGGCACACTCTCGAGCACCGATGGCAAGCCGGCGTCCCAGGTGCCTGTCTCGGCCATGCTTGATGTCTCGTCCCCGCTCAACAACACCTCGGCGCTCAACAACACTTCAGCACTGAACAACACCTCGGCGCTCAACAACACCTCGGCCCTCGTGGGCTTCGGAGTCCTCGGGGCCACCGGACGGCGCGCCCAATCCCTCGTCACGGCATGGCGCACGACGACAGATGGCGCGGGACGCTTCTCGTTCGTGATGGACGGGACGGGTTCGTACAACATCGAAGCCGTCCGCAGCGAGGCAGAAAAGGCGTGGAAACTGGAGATCCCCCTGACCACGCCGGGCGCCAGCGCCAGCACCGCGCTCTCGCTGGGCGCGACCGCGAGCGTGGCGGGCAAGGTGCTGGCCAACGGCGGCGCTTCAACCGCCGGCGTGACGGTCTGGATTCCCGGATCCGAGTATCTGACGGTGACGGACGCGTCCGGGGCCTTCCGCATCGACGATCTGCCGGCGGGGCGATTCCGTCTGGTTGCCAGTCATCGCGTGCTGGGCAACGCGAGGCTGGTGGAGCCTTTCAAGGTCACGGGCGGCTTGAACCTGGTGCTCACGGATTCGCTGGTCCTGAAACGCTAGGGTAGCCGGGTGCCAACCCTCGAAGGCCCGGACTTTCCCGAAGCCTGGCTCGGGACGGTGTTCACGGGACCCGGCAGCAACCCGCCGTGGCCCGACGAATTCGTGATCGTGACGGCTTGGGCACCGACCGGGCAAACGTGGTCCCGGGCACGCAACCGTACGGCCATGGCCCGGCTGGGACGGGAGCTCAGGCGTCGCGGGCACGTCTTTCGCCCCATCACGGGCCAGTCACCGGACGGTACGCATGCCGAGCCTTCCTGGCTCGTGGCGGCGCCGCAAGCCGTCGGCGTCGCCCTCGGGCTGCGCTACGGACAGGCTGGCATCTACTGGGTGCTGGGCGATGCCTTGCATGTCGTGCGGTGCGGCAGGAACACCCGAGGCATCAGAGCCATCGGGTCCTTCAGGGAACGCGTCCGTCCGGACCACGCTCCTCAGCCCTGAATCAGCCCCGTTCGCGGACGACCACGCCCCGGGCCGTCTCCCGGTACTCGTAATCGGGCAGATCCCGCATGGCCATGTTGAGCTGCCACTCGCCCTGGAACAGGAAGACCGGCCGATCGCGCACATCGACGACGACCGTCGCGATGCGTGCCTGTGCAAGCCTTTCGGGGTCGACGTCACCGCCGTCCTTGCGGACCACCCAGCGCGCGAACGAGCAATTGACGGGCATCAGCCGGACCTCGACATCGTATTCGCTCTTCAGGCGGTACTTGACGACCTCGAGTTGCAGTTGACCGACGGCCCCGAGCACGATGTCGCCTCCCCGGCCCGAAGGGGGCCGGTAGAGCTGGATGGTGCCCTCCTGCGCAAGCTGCTCGATCCCCTTGGACAGTTGCTTGCGCTTGAGCGGATCGACCATCTCGAGGCGACTGAACAACTCGGGGGCGAAGCTGGGAATCTCGTCGAACGTCAGCACGGGACCATCCGTCAGCGTGTCGCCGATTTCGAAGACGCCGGGATCGTGGATGCCCAGGACATCGCCGGCGAAGGCCTCGTCCACCAGGCTGCGCTCCTGCGCCATGAACTGCGTCGGATTGGAGAGCCGCATCTCCCGACCGGTCCGGACGTGCACGGTCTTCATGCCGCGTTCGAAACGACCCGAACAGATCCGGATGAAGGCCACGCGGTTGCGGTGCGTCTTGTCCATGTTGGCCTGGATCTTGAAGACGAACGCACTGAAGCGCTCGTCATCGGCCGCGATGGGGCCCGCGTTCGAGATGCGCGGCGCAGGCGGCGGCATCAGATCGCAGAAGCTCTCGAGGAAGGCCTCGAGCCCGAAGTTGTTGATGGCGCTGCCGAAGAACATCGGAGAGACGTCGCCGACGGAGAATCGTGCCAGGTCAAAACCGTCACCGGCCATGTCCAGAATCTCGAGCTCCTCGAGCAGACGCTGGTGCCCCTCCTCCCCGAGTTCGCCCGTCAGCAGCGGATCATCGAAGCCGGCAAGGGCCACGGGAGGCACCTCGGAACCGACGGCTGCGCTGGAACCGGCGTGGGTCTCGGAGAACAGATGGACCTGCCGGTTCAGGCGGTGCACGACGCCCCGGAACACGCCCTGGCGGAAGACCGGCCAGGTCACGGGGAAGACTCCGATGCCGAGCAGGCTCTCGACCTCGCCGATCAGGTCGAAGGGGTCTCGGCCCGGACGGTCCATCTTGTTGACGAAGGTGAAGGTCGGCATACGCCGCTGCCGGCACACGTGAAACAGCTTTTTGGTCTGGGCCTCGACGCCCTTCGCCGCGTCCAGCAGCATCACGGCCCCGTCGGCGGCGTGCAGCGTGCGGTAAGTGTCCTCGGAGAAGTCGGCATGTCCGGGGGTGTCCAGCAGATTCATCTGCAGGCCCCGATAGGGAAATTGCAGGACAGAGGTCGTGATGGAGATGCCGCGTTCGCGCTCCATCTCCATCCAGTCACTAACGGCAGAGGCCCGGCCGCGCTTAGCCTTGACGGCCCCGGCAAGCTGGATAACTCCGCCGTACAGCAGCAACTTTTCGGTCAGCGTCGTCTTGCCCGCGTCCGGGTGCGAGATGATGGCAAACGTCTTGCGACGGGCGACCTCGGCGGCGAGGGTCGGGGAGGACGTGGTCAAGGATGGCTCCGAAAGCGGGTCGTGTCCCATGGTCCTACCACGAAGGGGCAGGGCTTGGCATCCCCGGGCGGTTCCACCCGGGGCAGCCATGGCAAAGAAGGAGATTCGGGACGGCTCCCTCTGGCCGAGACCACGGCCAGGTGCGCTTGAGGCCGGCCCGAGGGGGGGGTACCGCCGTCCAGCCCATCGTGAAAATCTGATGAAAGGATACAGACACGGGCGTTCCGGCTGCCACCATGTCTCAAGGAAGCTGTTCCAGCACTGACGACAGACCACGCGAGGCTTATCGAAGATGGCAGGCAAGATCAACGGCAAGGGTGGCGGCGGTGGCAAGGCGAACAAGACGGCCTCTGCCCCCAGAGCAAAGGCTCCTGATATTACCAAGTCAGCAAAGGCCGAGAACAAGGCAGCGCCTGGGAAAGCTGCAATCGGGAAGGCTGCGACCGACGAGCGCAAGGCCGCCGGCGGGCAGGGCAAGGCGAGCGGTCTATCCCTTGAGGACAAGCGCTTCGCCAAGCTCGACAAGAACAACGACGGCGTCCTGACCGGCAAGGAGATCCGCAAGAAGCACGAAGGCTGGGATCGCAACGGCGACGAGGCCCTCACGAAGGAAGAGTTCAAGCTTGGCCGGGACGGTGTCAAGACCAACAAGCAGATGAAGCGCTTCGACAAGAACGAAGACGGCGTCTTGACGGGCAAGGAAGCAGCGAAAGTCAAGAAAGCTGACGAGAACGGCGATGGCGTGGTGGCCAAAGGCGAACTACGCCGCTACAACCAGCGGAACGTGGACTTTGCAGCGCGCTTCGATGCCTATGACCGGAACAAGGACGGCGTGCTCACGGGCAAGGAAGCCGCGAAGTTCGATCTGGCTGCACTGGACAAGGATGCCGACGGCAGCGTGTCGAAGGACGAGTTCGTCGCGGCGCGCGAGCGCTCGCGTCTGGAGAAGCAGTTCGCGGATTACGAGCGGAACAGCGACGGATTCCTGTCCGGCAAGGAAATTCAGGGCGATGTGCTGGCCAGCAAGGACACCAATGGCGACGGTCGCCTGGATCTGCCCGAGTGGCTGGGAGAGGCGGCGCCACCTGCGCCTCCGGCGCCTCCGGTCGAGGAGGAGGAAGATCCCGTCCAGGAAGAACCGGTCATCGATGAACCGGTAGAGGAGGAGCCCGTCGCGGAGGAACCGGAGGAGGAGGAGGAGGATCCTTCACCCGCGCCGCCAGCCCCGCCCGCGGCACCCGAGCCTCCGGCCTCTCCCGCGCCACCAGCCCCGCCCGCGGCACCCGAGCCTCCGGCTCCTCCCGCACCTCCGGCAGAGCCCGAAGCTCCGGCACCCGTGGAACCGCCTGTTGCCCCAGTTCCGGAATCCCCCGAGGAAACGGAGGCGACGCCGCCCAACTCCTCGGGATCCACATACGGCGGCGTGGCGTGAGGGACGCGCCCCCCGGACCGTCGACGGTCCGGGGGGCGCAGGCTTTGGGGCGAAAGGCTGACGATGCTCGCCGTCAATCCCTGCTGCGAAGTTTCACGAGCAGGTTGAGAATCTCGACGTACAGCCAGACCAGCGTGACGACCAGCCCGAATGCCGAGTACCAAGCCATGTAGCGCGGCACCCGGTTGCGCACGCCCTCTTCGATGAAGTCGAAATCGAGCACGAGGTTCATCGACGCCAGCACCACGACGAAGAGGCTGAAGCCGATCCCGAGCAGGCCCGTCTCATGGATCAGCGGCAACTGCCACCCGAAGAACGAACCGATGAACCCCGCCAAGTAGAAAAGGCACAAGCCGGCAGTGGCAGCCGTGACGCCCAACTTGAAATTCTCGGAGGGCTGCACCAGCCTCGTGCGGTAGGCCATGAGCAAGGCCAGAAAGATGCACAGCGTCAGACCCAGCGCTTCTGCAGCAATGCCGGGATAAGCCCTCTCGGTCAGGTACGAGAGAGCCCCCAGGGAGACACCCTCCAGCACGGAATAGAGGGGAGCCGTAACGAATGCCGCCCGCTTGGCGAAGACCGTGATGATGCCAAGGACAAAGGCCCCGAGGGTCGCAACCGGAAAAATCGTCCCCGGATCGGGCAGCAGTTGCCAAGTCCCGATGGCCCCGGACAACACCAGGATCAGCAGGAACACCGCACGGTTGACGACGTCGTCCAGGGTCATCGGCCGATCGCCCGCCGTGCGTTCGATGCCGCGGAAGGTGTTGGCGTTCAGGGTCGGATTGGCACTGCGCATGCGGGTCACTCCATCGTGAATGGCTCGCGGATAGCATACCCGCCGGACTGGCGAGGGAAGCCACCGGCCATAGGCCTGTCGGCGCAGGCAGCGCCGGGACCCCGCCGCTCAAGTCTGGGTGGAGATGCGGGTCAACTCGGCACCGGCCCAGAGGAAGACCTCGATCCGGATCCCCCGGCTCTCGAGGACGGCCAGGCTGTCCCGCCAGTCGTGCCATGCGCGCGCCGACCACTCTTCGGTGACGACGATGAAGCGACGGGTGTTGCGACACTTGTCGGCGTGATCCCGCAGGATGCGCAGGAGGTCCGGGAACCGCATGCACGCATCGGACTCGGGTTCACCGTGCAAGGGCACGATGCTGAAGAGCCAGCACTCCCGATGACAGGCCGTTCCGGGCAGGCCCGGATAGCAGTTGATGTCGGGTCCCGTGATCCGAATCAGGCGCCCGAGCAACTCGGCCAAGCGATCATCGTGACGTTTCGCTGGATCGCGAAGTCCCTCGATTATCCGGTGGATGAGCATGTCGCGCTCCTGCTCCGATTCACCGATGGAATGACGCTCCCTTACCGGATCCTGCATCGCCGCCGCCACCGCCTGTCGAACGGCTGCCTCGAGCCGCCCCCGGCGCTTGCGCGTGCTCTCCTGTCCCATGGTCCTGACCTCCTCGTGGTTATCTGCCGACATCGGTACCGCCGCGGCCGCTTCCTCGGCCCCTTCCGGATCGTTCTCGCCATCCGGGCCAAGCAACCACTCCCGGATGGCACGTGCCTCCATCAGATCGCCGGGCAATCGGATGCGCTGGCGAAGGCCGGAGCCCGGACGTGCCGTCTCGAGCACGTTCCATGGCCGGCCCGAGTGCCCCGGAGGCTTGACCTCGAGGACCTGGCACCGACCCCGGGCAGGTTCGTGCCAGCCCACGCCCTCGCGCACGGTGGCGCGCCGCCACTCCGAGGGCTGAAGCATGCCCAGCATCGCGCGCTGCCTCGCGACCTCACGTTCACCGACGACGTCCTCCCAGGTCATGCGGGCAGGAAGGTTCGCGAACCGGGGATGCACCCGTTCACCGAACCATGCGTGCAGGACGTGGCCGTCGGCGTAGCGCAGCGCCGCGTCGCGCTCGGCGTGGAGCAATGCGGCCTCATGCCCGGGTTCCAGACTGATCTGGCAGGGCGGGTCCGCCATGAACCACACGTGCTTGCACGCAATGCGCCACGTACCAGCGCGGGAAAGGACGCGCAGGATGCCGAGCAGATGCTGCGCTTCGGGCTCCGCGGACAGTTCCGCCTCCGTCACGATGTCGAGCCAAGCCCAGGCGTGGGGCATCGTCACGTGGCCCATGGCCTCGGCAGGCTCGGGCCACAGGACGTCCCCCGAAGCGGCCCCCACGAACTCGGTCAGATGTTGCCATACCAGTCGATGCACCCCATCCCGGGGATTGCCCGATTCGCCGCCCAGCAGGTCGCGGACCCGACGTTCGAGTCGGCGCAGGCGATGATCCAGCTCCAATGCCTGCCAACCGCCCACGAATGGCCCCGGCTCCGGCAGCGTGCGCCCTGCATCCCACGCCTGATGCCAGAGTTCGGTCGCGAGGCGCTTCCAGACGCCGCGCCAGACCTCAGGGGACAGGGCGTGTGCGGCATCTTCCGAAGCAGCCGGGCCCCACAGCTCTTCGCCAAGGTCCCGCCAGCCGGTCGACGGCAGGGATCCGGGCAGCAGGGCCGCGAGCTCCGGGGGACACGCCACGGGCCCACGGACCTCAGCCGCGGCCATGGCCACCACGTGGCGACTCCAAGCCTCACCCCGCCGCGTCATCTCGCGAAGCAGGCCGTGGGCCATCGCGGCCATCAGCGGCGAAGGAAACCAGAGCACCACGGGACAGGGCTCCGCGAGGTAATCGCAAAGGGCTCGCATGGCCGCCTCGGCAGCGGCCCGATCGGGAGTGGTCGCCGTCCGGATGCGTTCGATGACCATCAAGCGCAGCAGGGCGGCATCCCTGATGGGACTGCCTGTCAAAATCTCTTCGGTCATCACCGGCCTCCTCGCTTGCAATCCCAACATCCGGCACGACCTGGGGCAGGATTCACCAGGGTTCGTGCTAGGCTTCAGGTCATGCAGGGTGGCGAGGGTGATGCGGGCCTCTGGGCCCGGTTCGCATGGTTCAACGAGCGCCTGAAGGCCGGGACATTTCCGCGGCCTTCCCAGATGGCCAGCACCTTCGGGGTTTCGGTGGACACGGCCCGGCGCACCATAGAACGCTTCGAGCGCCAACTGGGTGCGCCCATCGCCTATGACGCATCCCGCAAGGGTTACTGGTACCCGCCGGGTTGTGTCGCCGCCGAGTTGCCCCCGGCCTGGCTGGCCAGCGAAGCCAGCAGCGTCCTGCTCGGGGGGCTGGCCCTGCTGGCGGCGACCCTGCGCGACGGTGAGCATCTCGGGGAACCCCTGGCCCGCTTGCTGCCCGGACCGTGGGCATGCCTTGCCGACCGGATAGTCGTCGAGACGCCCGAGCACCATCCGCCGCAATCCGGGATCTTCGTGCAACTGCTCGAGGCTCTGGCGAACGACCAGACGCTGACCGTGCGCTACAGGGCACCAAGCAGCGGCAGCGAAGGGGTTCGATCGCTCGATCCCCTGCTGTTGCACAGCTACGCGGGCAACTGGTACCTGTACGCGTGGTGCCACCTGCGTCGGGAACGGCGCATGTTCAGCGTGGATCGCATCGACCGCGTCCTGCGCCGCGGCCCGGGATTCGACCGCGAGGCCACGGTGTCGGGTCAGGATCCCCGCGAGGACCTTGCCGGGGTCTTCGGGATCCACAAGCGTCTCGATCGACAATGGGCGCGGGTCCGATTCGTGCCTGCCGTGGCCCGGTGGGTGAGGGACCAGCGGTGGCATGCCGAGCAGCAGATGGATGACTGCGCGGATGGCTCGCTGGACCTGCGCATTCCCTATGGAGCAGAGGGGCCGGACCTGATCCGGGAAATTCTGAAGTGGGGACCGGATGCCGAAGTGCTGGAACCTGCGGAGTTGCGGGAAACCATGCGCGCGAGAATCCGGGCGACGATGGAGCGGTATGGCACAGAGACGACGGATCAGCCCTCGAGGACGGGCTGATCGCCTCCCAGCTCCGCAAGCCGGCAGACACCGTTCACGAGGGCCACGTCTTCCAGATCGCGCCCGTGGGTATCAAGCCGTTCGCGGAGACGCCTCCCGCACCGTGAAGGTCCGTCGTGGTCAACAGGGCAGGCGATCGCGAGATATCCGGCTAAGCCTGCCGACTCCGACGGAACTCCTGCAGTTCCTTGATGAATGCCTCAGGGTCTGCCTCAATCGCCGCCAACTCGCGAAGGTAATTCGAGGCCGCCTGGTTGGCGACGGGCTCGCCGTCGAGCAGATAGGCCAGAAAGTAATAAGGTTCGTCCCACCAGACCTTTACCAGCAAGCCGCCGGGAAAGCCCTGTTCGGTCTTGGTCGGCTCACCATAGATTTTCGGCTCGAACAGCTCGGTCTTGGTCCATGCAAGATTTCTCTCTTTCTCTTCATCGACGGGCTTCTGCCACCACGGCTGGTCCGGTGTGCTTGTCCGGTAGGCCAGCACGGGAAGGGTCTCGAAGTCGACCCCCGTGGCAGCGAAGGCAGCCGCGCCGGACCGTGGACCGTCGTAGATCAGCAGATGCCTGCCGGCAGCGTCCTTGGCGAGTCGGTGAACACCCCCGTCATCGGTGCACCATACGCCACCGGCGAGGCTCACGGTCGAGGGGTTGTCGTAGGCCTCGAAGATATGCCACGAGTTGTAGATGGTTTCGGATTGCCGTTCGGTGAGCAAGAGCGTGACGTGCATCGGGAACTCCCTTTCTGACTTGGCCCGGTCGGGTGACACCCCGAGCATGCGGGGAGACGTGGGGCATTAAACGACAGAGTAGAGTCCTGTTACCGGATCCCGAATTCGTCGGTCAGTCACATTGTGGTGACACGTCGATTGTCGCCGTCCCGTCCACGGGAAGATCCTTCCGACGTCATAAGGCTTGCCTGCTACGCAATCCTTATGCCGAAAAAGCCCATGACGTCGGGGCCTCAGCCATCGCCCCCCTACCGCCCCGCCTCGATCGGCCCGTACCAGGCCGTCGCGCGCTGCCCCGTCTGGTCCGTGTCCGTCAGCAGGGACACCAGCGTCACGGGACCTGCGGGCTCACGCTTGAAGTACGCACGGAAGTCCTCGAGCAGGTTGCGTGACTCGCGGCGCCAGACGCCTACGCCATCCGCCACGCTGCGCAACACGAAAATCCCGATCCGAGGCGAGTCGGGATCGGGCTGGACGGTGCCGGCAGGCAACCGTTGACCCCAGACATAGCCGAGGCCTTGCGCCCGTACCAGGTCGTTGCGGTGGTGCAGGTTCCAGAACACGTAGACCCGCGCAGGGGCATCGTCCGTCCGTCGGACGGACTCGTCCGCACCGGCGATCCGGCCTGCAACCTTCCAGGCCCAGGTCAACCGCGGTGTCCGCGACAGATCGATCGTGACCTGCCGCCGAATCATCGAAGCAGCAGCCTTGCTGTCCGCACGCAGCACGCGCCCCATCTCGCCATCCTCGACGGGACGATAGGCGACCATGGGGTCCCAGGGGAACAGCGTCGCGTTCTCCCAGTGATGCCATTCGGCGTCCCCATACCCGTAAATCGCAGGTCCCGCAGGAACCTCGTGGGCCAGCATGGGCAGAAGCATCGGGCGAATCTCCGCGTCGTCACGGCACCCGAGGGCATCGTGCCCCGCGGGTGGGGGGGACGAAACGTTCGACTTGATCGGACTCGCCACAGGCTTGGTTCGATGCCACCAGACAGAGCATTGCCCGAGGTTCGCAGGGTCCTGAACACGTCGGGCATTTCAGGCAGTGGAGTTGAGCCTTCAGGCATCAAATTGCCATCGGATGACCTG
Source organism: Candidatus Sericytochromatia bacterium (assembly GCA_035285865.1). Lineage (GTDB taxonomy): Bacteria > Cyanobacteriota > Sericytochromatia > S15B-MN24 > VGJW01 > VGJW01. Next base: position 539 of record JAYKHS010000015.1, on the reverse strand, counting down.
CATCGATGCATCGTAGAGGCGCCACGGACCGGGCAAGGAGAGTCTCGTCATGCCTCCAAGAAACACATTCGTCGACGTGTCATAGGGTTACGTCCCTAGAGTTGGTGTAAATCCGCCGGCGGCTTGTAGCAGCAACCACCGCCGCGATCCTTTCGTAGTTGCGAACAAACGAAGGAGGTCCAAGGCGGTGGCGGAGAATATCAGGACGTTGGGCGAGGTCATCGGCAAAGTGTTGGGGGAAGGTCATGCCGATGCGTTACGGGCCATGGTGGAGCGCATGGTGCAGTTGGTGATGGAGGTGGAGGTCGGCAAGCTGGCCGGCGCCGCGTTGCATGAGCAAACGGACGAGCGCAAGGCCCATCGCAACGGCTATCGGGACCGGGCGTGGGACACGCGGGTGGGCACGCTGGATCTGCGGATTCCGCGTTTGCGGAACGGGACGTACCTGCCGTCCTTCCTCGAGCCCCGCCGTCGTTCGGAGCAGGCGTTGCTGTCGGTCATCCAGGAGGCCTACGTGCACGGGGTCAGCACGCGCAAGG
>JAYKHS010000014.1:0-190405 GCA_035285865.1 Candidatus Sericytochromatia bacterium | reverse complement strand
ACCTGTCGGTGACGTGTTGCAAACTCCTCGGGCGTGAGGTTGCCGAGGGAGCTGTGGGGGCGTTGTCCGTTGTAGTCCATGCGCCAGGCCTCGATGAGGTCCCGGGCGTGTCGGACGGAGCGGAAGTGGTGCATGTTCAGGCACTCGTCGCGAAACCTGCCGTTGAAGCTTTCCACGAAGGCATTCTCGACAGGCTTTCCGGGCCGGATGAAGGCAAGGGTGACGCCCTGCTCGTAGGCCCAGGCGTCGAGGACCTTGCCCGCGAACTCGGGGCCGTTGTCGACGACGATGACCTCGGGCGTGCCGCGCAGTGCGACGAGGCGTTCGAGGACGCGCACGACCCTGGCGCCGGGCAGGGAAACGTCGACTTCGAGGGCGAGGCACTCGCGGGTGAAGTCGTCGACGATGTTGAGCGTCCGGAAGGCCCTGCCGCAGGCGAGGGCGTCGGCGGTGAAGTCCATGGACCAGCGGGTATTGGGTCGGGCTGCGGGCGGCCTGACGAACCGGGGTTCAGCGATGCGCTTCTTGCGCTTGCGGCGTCGGACGGCGAGTTGCTCGAGTTTGTAGAGCCGGTAGAACTTCTTGTGGTTCATCAGGAAGCCTTCCCGTTCCAGCAGGACACCCAGCCGCCGATACCCGAAGCGTGGCCGGGCAGTGCCCGGACGGCCTCGTGGGAGGGCCGTCGCGAGCGGTAACGCCAGGTTGCCGTCCGTAGTCCGACGAGCCCACAGGCCCGGCGTTGGCTCAGGTGCAGGGTTTCCCGCAGGAACTCTGCCACCCGGCGCCGGGATGCGGGCGTCACCAGTTTCTTGAGAGCACCGTCTTGAGGGCGTGATTGTCGAGGGTCAGGTCGGCAACCAGGGATTTCAGGCGCCGGTTCTCGTCCTCCACTTGCTTGAGCCGTCCGGCCTGACTGACATCCATGCCGCCGTACTTCTTGCGCCACGCGTAGAAGGTCGCCTCGGAAACTCCGAGGTCTCGGCAGATGTCCGGGACTTTCCTGCCCATCTCGGCCTCCTTGATGGCCTTGATGATCTGCTCCTCGCTGAACCTGCTGGTCTTCATCTGGATCTCCTTCTGGGCTTGTGCCCGGGAAATCCCAGTTTTGGATGGAACGGTTTAGGGGGAGCAGGTCAACGTACTCTCGGCTCCCTCAGAACCACGACATACAACGTGCCACACAAGCCATGACATCAATCCACTCAGACGTCGGATACGGAATGGAGCAGGTCTGCCACGCAATTCAACGCAGACCTTTTGACGTAACAACTCCAAATCAAGTCAAGTCAGCCGATAATCATGACGGTTACAAGGATCAACATGGATGGAGATCCGCTCGATCGGGCTGCGCTCGGTCCACCGCCGCACGGAAGCGGCATGGGCCGAGAGCCTTCGGCGTGTCGGCGAAACGCCCGGCGACCTGCGCGCTGCGGCTCATACCGGAGCCATGGGACTCAATGCCCGCTTTGAGGCCCAGATCCGGGGCACCCATCGCGCGATACAGAACCTGCAGGATGCATGGAATCTGGCGGCCACGGCAGAAGGCGGCACGCGCCAGGTGCTCGAGCAGGTCCACAGGCTCCGCGAACTGTCCGTGCGCGCGGCCAGCGACACGTGGACCGACGCGGAACGGTCGATGATGATGGACGAGGTCCGCCAGACCCTGCGCAGCATCCAGGGCGTCGCCACGAACACCGAGTACAACACGCGCAAAATCCTGCTGGGCGATGACTCGGGCGAGACGTCGGGCATTCCGGTCATCGACACCTACGGCCCGAGAGGTCAGGCGGTCACGCGTACCCAGTCGCCCTCGGTCACCACGCTTGGCGCATCCGACCTCGAGGCCTACCGAAGCGAGAGCTTCAGCGTCTCGGACCCCATCGACATCAAGCATCTGAATCCGCGCTGGTCCTCCGACGGCACGATGCTCCGGGCGACGCGCGTCCTCGACAACGGCAACAACCAGACCGTCTACTACGACCCGGCGGGTTCCACAGGCCAGAGTCCGCCCGGCGGCAGCATCTTCGATGCCACGGCACGCACGACCGTCACCATCGCCGGCGAACTCTGGCAGTTGTCCAACCGCAGCAACGGCACGTCAGGTTCATATGACGGCATCTACGCCCGCAAGGGCACGGGCACGTGGACCCGAATCCTCGCATTCTCGTCATCGAGTGCCCAGTTCAGCTTCTCGCCCACGGGCGATCGCATCGCCCTCGTCGAGAACAGCGGCAACTCGGCAGCGACCATTCAGGTGCACGCCTTCACTCCGGGTACGCCGCCTAGCGCAGGGGCCGGCACCAAGGTCAACCTCGACGGCGACACCGCAGGCATTCCGCAGACCTACAGCCTTGGCGGCTTCAACCTCTACCAATTGCCGGACGGCAGTCCTTCCGTCAGCGTGAGCGTGACGTCCACCCGCACGGGCGTCGGCCGCAATATCCCGTATGACCCCACGGGCACCAACGGATACAGCGTCGATTTCGCCGCCAAGACCATCACCTTCCACGGCAGCGGCCTGCTGGACAGCAACGACACCGTGAACTTCTCGGGCTCTTCGGGCGCCAACGGCACCGATCCCGGAACGGGGGTTCCCTATGTGCAGGTCGATCTGACCTATGCCCCCGTGCAGTACCAGTTGAGTTCCGTGGCGGCCGGTATCTCTGACAGCACCGCACGCAGCACGACCGCTGCCTCCGTCATCGTCAGCACGGGCGGCAACACCGTCGCCTACGACCCCACGGGCACCAATGGCTGGAGCTTCTTCGATAACAACAGCATCCGCATTCATGGCAACGCGCGGCCGACGGGTTCACAAACCATCCGGGTGGCCTACAGGACGGACTTCAACGTAGCGGCCGGCGGCAACATGACCCCGCGCAACGATGACGGGGACGGTGCGGTCGACCTGGTCTTCGCCGAAACGCCGGAAACCTACGGCCTCGACGATGCGACCGCCGCGCAGGCCATCGCCGGTCTGCGCGACAGCACGGCGATCCGGCCCGTTTCGGCCGGGTCGGGCGGCGTCAACGATCTGGTTTACGACAGCGCCAGCAAAACCCTGACCTACAGAGGCTCATCCCAAGGTACGTTGTCCCAGAGTCTCGGCGTGCGCTACTACGCTGATGCCGGTCTCGCGCAGGACACCGACGGCATCCTCGAGGTGCAACTGGGCGTCAGGCCCGACTACTGGGGCCTCGCGCCACCGGACGGCGCCGGCCTCGTCCAGGGTGCCGGTGCAGCCGACCCCGATGCCGTCAAGGTCATCACCAACGGCACCACGCGCACCAGCGGATGGACCCTCTACACCAGTGACACCCGCAGGATCGACATCACCTCCCCGTCGATCCTGCCGACAGCCATGTCGGGCACCTCCACGAGCATTCGTGCCTTTTCCGACGGCACGCCGGACGACAACTGGACACCCACCAATCTAACGATTCCGGCACAGGCCCTGATCTATGCCGACCGGACCTCGCTCGAGGTCACCATGGATGGTGTCCCGCTGCTTGAGGACACGACGGGCAGCGGGAGCGGGTTCCAACCCATCCTGGGGAACACCCGCATCGAGATTCTCGAGCCCAAGAAGGACGCCTCCGTCGGCAGCACCACCTTCCGGATCAGCTATGCCGTAACCGGCGACAACACGTTCCTGCTCACGATCCCGCAAGGCAGCAACGACGGCTGCAGCACGGGCTTCCGCGTCTCGCCCACGGGGCTACTCGTGGACGAGGACACGATCGACGTGGTGGTGAACGGCAGCACGATCCCACGCGCGGCAAGCCTCGCCGGAGATGGCTGGTACCTGCACCCCCCGACCCCCGGAACGGTCTACAAGGGGGTGCAACTCTACAGCGAGTACCGCATCGAGCTCGTCGGCGACCACGCGCTGTCCGGGGACGGCAACAATGTCCGCATCACCTATGACCGCCTGGACCCCAGCGCCACCGGGGCGCTCGAACTGGAGATCCAGGGTGGAGTCCACGCCAGCGACAGCCGGACTTGGGAGCTGGAGGCCGTGACGGTCGAGACGCTCGGACTCGGCGGCATCTGCCTGATGGAGCTTGACGAGGCCGGCGAAGCCATCACGCTGTGCGACGGCGCCATCGAGGCCTTGACGCGGCGGCTGAACCGCGTGGGCTCCTACATGAACCGCGTCGGCCACCAGATTGCCGCACTGGGAACACAAGGCCTGATGGCCCGCAAATCCCAATCGGACCTGGTCGAGGCCGACCTCGCGGAGGAGGCCACCCTGCAAGCCCGTCAGCAGATCCTGATGCAATCGGCCCGCTCCATCGCGGCATTCGATCTCGAACGCCTGAGAGAGCGGGCCAAGCTGCTGACTGGATAGAGGCTCAGGCCCGGACGGGCACCTTGGTCTTGCCAGAGCCGACGAGACCGCGCGAGATCACGATCCGCTGGATCTCGCTGGTGCCCTCGTAGATCTCCGTGACCTTGGCATCGCGATAATGGCGCTCGACGGGGAACTCGTCGGTGTAGCCGTAGCCACCATGAATCTGCAGGGCCTCGTTGGCCGCCTCGCGCGCGGTGCGGCTGGCAAAGAGCTTGGCCTTGGCCCCGGCGTCGGCCACGGGCTTGCCGGCAGCCTTCAGGGAAGCGGCCTGGTAGGTCAGTGCCCGGGACGCCCAGATGTTCTTCGCCATGTCGGCGACCTTCCACTGGATCGCCTGGAAACGCGCGATGGGCTGCCCGAAGGCCTCGCGCTGGTTCGCAAAGGTCCGGGCCTCGTCGAGGCAGGCCTGGGCAATCCCCAGCGCCTGCGCCGCGATGCCGATGCGGCCGCCGTCCAGCGTCTTCATGGCGATCTTGAAGCCCTCGCCCACGACGCCCAGCACCTGCGACTCGTGCACGCGACAGCCGTCGAGCACCACGTCATAGGTCTCAGACGAGCGCATGCCCATCTTGTGGGTCTTGCGATCGATGACGAGCCCCGGGGTTCCCGACTCGATCAGGAAAGCCGTGATGCCCTTCGGACCGGAACTCGCCGCATCGGTCCGGGCAAACAGCAGGAACAACCCTGCGCTCTTCGCATTGGTGATCCACTGCTTGGTGCCCGTAAGGACATAGTGGTCGCCATCCTTTTCGGCCTTGCAGCGCAGGGCGGCAGCGTCCGAACCGCAGTGCGGTTCGGTCAGCGCGAAGGCACCCAATACGCTGCCGTTGGCCAACCCGGGCAGGTACTGCTGTTTCTGGGCCTCGGTGCCGAACTCGAGGATGCTGAGCGCGTGCGCGGAGAGATGCACGGCGTAGGCGCAGGCAAACCCGGCGTCATGCCGGGACAGCTGCTCCAGCGCGGCGATATAGACCTCGAAGCTCTCGCCCGCGCCACCGTAGGCCTCGGGGATGGGAATGCCGAGATAGCCCTCTTCGCCCATCTTGCGGAACACGTCCAGCGGGAAATGCTCGTCCTTGTCCCACTGGGCGACGAACGGATCCACATGTCGCGCGCAGAAAGCCTTGACCGCCTCCTGGACCTGCTGCTGCGCCTCGGTCAGATGGACGTCCATCACTTCGCCTCCCGGTAGTCGTAGAACCCCCGGCCGCTCTTGCGGCCGTACAGCCCTGCCTGCACCATCTTGCGCAGGAGCGGGGCGGGTCGGTACTTGTCGTCGCCGAGGTCCCGGTGCAGGACCTCCATGATGGCCAGACACGTGTCGAGGCCGATGAAGTCGGCCAGCGTCAGCGGGCCCATCGGGTGGTTCATGCCCAGCTTCATCACGGTGTCGATGTCCTCGCGCGTGCTGATGCCCTCGGCCAGGCAGAACACCGCCTCGTTGATCATCGGCATCAGGATCCGGTTGGCGATGAAGCCCGGGGCATCCTCGACAGTGACGGGCGTCTTGCCGACGGCCCTTGCCCACGCCAGAACCTTCTGGTGCACCTCATCCGTCGTCAGGAAGCCCTTGATGACCTCGACCAGCTGCATGACCGGCACGGGGTTCATGAAGTGCATCCCGATGAAGCGTTCGGGTCGCGTGACCGAGGCCCCCAACTGCGTGATGGGCAGGCTGCTGGTGTTGCTTGCCAGCACGGCCGACTCGGGAGCCAGTCCCGACACCTGCCGCCACAGGGCCTGCTTGACCTCGAGGTTCTCGATGACGGCCTCGACCACGAGTGCGGCATCCTTGACCGCGTCAAGGGAGGGCGACCATGACAGGTTGCCAAGGGCGGACTCGCGGGCCTCGGGCGTCATCTTGCCCTTGTCCACGGCCTTGTCGAGCAGGCTCGTGATGAGCTTGCGACTGCGTTCCAGGGCAGCCTCGGAGACATCCTGGACCGTGGTGGGATAACCGGCCTGGGCGAAGACCTGGGCAATGCCAGAGCCCATCTGGCCAGCCCCGAGGACAACGATGCGTTCCGTCATGGATGATTCCCTGGTGTGATGCGCGGAAGACTCAGCGGCGAAGGTTCTCGAGGATGATGGCGTCGCCCTGGGCGGAACCGGAGCAGATGGCTGCCGCACCGTAGCGTCCACCCGAACGCACGAGTTCGTAGGCGAGGGTCGTGACGATGCGGGCGCCCGAGGCGCCGATGGGGTGGCCCAGCGCCACGGCACCGCCATTGACGTTGGTCCGGGCCCGAAGCGCCTCGAGGTACGCCGGATCCACTTCGGCAGAACCGCCCCCGCCGACGCCGGCCGGCACCTTGCGACCAGCCAGGATGCGGGTGCTCGTCAGCGTCACGGCCGCGAAGGCCTCGTTGATCTCGAGTCTGTCGAGGTCGTCGAGGGCGATGCCCGTCCGCACCATGGCGCGTTCGAGGGCGAGGGCCGGCACCGTGTGCAGGTAAGGGGGTTCCGTCGCGACCCAGCCGTGACCGACCACGGCTGCCAGAGGCTCGAGGCCCAGCTCCGCGGCCTTGGCCTCGCTCATCAGCACGAGCGCGCACGCGCCGTCGTTGATGCCGGGAGCATTGCCCGCCGTGACCATGCCCTCGCCCCCGAAGACCGGGCGCAGCTTGGCAAGACCCTCCTCGGTGGTATCGGGGCGCAGGCTCTCGTCCCGGCTGACCTGCAGGGGCGGCTTCTTGCCCTGGGGAATCTCAACCGTCATGACTTCTTCGGCGAAATGGCCCGCGTCATAGGCAGCAGCAGCCCGCTGGTGGCTGCGCGCGGACCACATGTCCATCTCCTCGCGGGTGATGGCGAACTCCCGCGAGACGTTGTCGCCGTGGACGCCCATGTGGACGTTGCGGAAAGCGCACCAGAGGCCGTCGTGGATCATCCCGTCGAGGATGGTGTCGTTGCCCATCCGGTAGCCGCCACGGGCCTTGGTCAGGTAGTAGGGGGCCTGCGTCATGCTCTCCATGCCACCCGCCACGAACACCTCGCCATCCCCCACGCGCTGGAACTGGTCGGCCAGCGAGATGGCCCGCATGCCAGACGCGCAGACCTTGTTGATGGTCAGCGAGTGGACGCTGTCCGACAGACCCGCGCGGAGCGCCGCCTGACGCGAGGGAATCTGGCCGGCACCGGCCTGCAGGACCTGCCCCATGATGACGTTGTCGACGACGCCGCCGTCGATGCCGGCCCGACGCACGGCCTCGGCGATGACGCGGGAGCCGAGGTCCACCGCGGTCAGGCTGGCAAAAGCACCGGAGAGCTTGCCGAAGGGGGTGCGCACCGCACTGACGATGACCGTGCGGCCGCGGGATCCGTTTTGCGACATGATCGGACGCCTCCTCGCGTCGTGATGGACCCAAGGATACCACCCCGAGCGGGCTGGAGAGGGCTGCGGCGCGGCTAGCGACGGCCTGCGAGGAAGGCCGACATGGCCTCCCGTGCGCGCGCATCCTCGAGACAGGCGCGGAAGACCTGTCGTTCACGGTCGTCGCCGGGCGCGCTGAACGCGGCCTTCAGGCGCCTCGAGGCTCCGGGCAGGATGCCCTCGGTCATCCGGGCCACCCACGTGCGCTCCAGCGCATCGGCATCCTGCTCCTCACCCACGGCTGCCAGCAAGCCGCAGGCCAGTGCCTCGGCGGCAGTCAGGCGGCGGGCGGTGTAGGCGAGTTCGGCCGCGCGCGCGGGCCCGAGGACTGCAGGCGCCCGCGAGGTGCCCCCGAAGGCCGGAATGAGACCGCGCTGGGCAGCCGGGTACCCGAAGACCGCCCCGGGAGTCGCCACGCGCAGGTCGCAGGCCAGAGCCAGTTCGAGACCGCCACCCAGGCAGGGACCGTCGATGACGGCCAGCACCGGCACAGGCGCTTCAGCAAGGGCACGGGTGGCTGCCTGCCCCGTGGCGGCATGGGCCTCCGCCTCGGACGGCTCCATCGCCAGGATCTCGGCCAGATCCGCGCCGGCCGAGAACGGACCGACGTGCCCGTCGGCGGCGACGCCGTGCAGCACGACCAAGTCGACCTGAGGTGCCTCGACGGCTCGGGCGACGGCGGGCGGCAGGGAGGCCAGCATCGCACGGTCGAGGAGGTGCAACGGATGAGGACCGGCGAGGCCGATGTTTGCGACACGCCCGGCGATCCGGACGACCACGGGCGGGACTGTCATGCTCGGCCGTCCCGGAGGCTTCGGGGACCTTCCTTAAAAGTTCTTGCGCTTTTCATTAAAGACAGGTAATATCACGACATCGGAACGGCGCACAAACGTCCTTATAACGCTCGGTTCCCTTGTGAGGATTCCCTGATGGCTCTGGCCACCCGTTTGCTACCTTTCGCCCTCACGCTTGCCGTGGCCGGTTGCGGCATCTCCGCCGCACCGACCCCGACGGCTCAGGTCCGGCCCAGCGCCCCGTCCGCTCCCGAACTGGCGCTGTCGCTCGATCTCGGGGCTTCGGCCACCAAGGACGACGGCAAGAACATCATGGATCCGGTCATCCGGCCCATTGCGGTCGCTCCGACGCCCGAGCAGGAGCTGCGCAGCGCGGCGGATGCGTTCGCCGGCGCGGCCCGCAAGGCCTTCGGTCCGGGCAAGGCGCTCCTGGACCTCGACGAGGTGCCAGCCGACGCGACCGTGAGCGACCTCGACACCGAGGGTTCGCTGTTGCCGGGCTTCAGCGTCCAGGCCAAGCCCGAGACCACTCAGGCCCGCGCCGACCGCGAAGCCTACGCGTGGGCGTACGATGCCAAGATGCTCTACGTCGGCTGGGGCTTTGCCGGCCGCAGTTCGATCTGGCAGTTCTTCGGCCAGTCCCGCCACGTCTACTACTCGCCTTCCAAGCAGCGCCTGCTGTATCTGGATTACAACTTCTTCCGCATGAAGAAAAGCATGTGGCAGTCGCGCGACATCGTCCTCGAATATGGCGGCAAGGTCATCAGCTTCTTCCTGAACGAGCCCCGCGGCGAGTTCCCGTTCAACGGTCGCGAGGCCTACAACCAGGCCACACGCATGGGCTACAGCTACGGCAATCGCTCCTACGCCACCATCAAGGGCGTCTGCATCCAGCCCCTGCTGATCGGTCCCAACTGGTTCTACATGGATGTGACGGGCAAGCCCACCGTGATGGTGGATGCCGTCACGGGCGAGTCCCGCATGAGCCACTGGCTCATGGATGTCGTCCGGATCATCTTCTCGATCAGTCGCTAGGGCCGGGGCGACCCGTCCTCGGCGGGAATCTGCCCGCCATCCTCCAACGTCCAGCCGCGCTCGTCGGCCGAATCATCCAGCCACGCGAGCGTCTCGGCGACGGGATGAACGTCTGGACGCAGTTCCGGCTCGGCTTCCCGCGGGCCTTGCGTCATCGGCATCCACCACAGCAAAACAGCCGCCGCCGCCGGCAAGAAGATGGCCTGCCAGGGCAACCTGCCGCGCCCCAACGTGCGCCGCCGGGGCGGTACGGGTTCGGCCAACCACGCTTCGAGCCGGGCCATCGCGGCCTCGATGCGGCGCTCGGCCTCACGACACGAAGCACAAGCCACCAGGTGGTCCTCGAGCGCACGCACCATCGCGACGTCCAGCCCCCCGTCGCACCGGTCCTGAAGCGCCACCCGGGCTTCGGCACAAGTTCTCACGAGCGTTCCTCCGCTTCGACCAGCCATCCGGCAAGGCGCGCGCGTCCCCGATGCAGCCAGGTCTTGACCGTCCCCTCCGGAACGCCCATCACGCGCGCCACATCTTCGACCGTCAGATCGTTCATGTGCCGCAGGATCAGGGCCTGCTGCCAATTGGCCGGCAACTGTCGCAGATGAGCCTCGATTCCCGTGTCCTCGTCCAATCGCCGCATGGCAGGGTCGTGGGCACCGAGCTCCCCCCGGTCATCAAACGCTTCCAGCGGACGATGGCCGAGCCTGCGCAGATGGTCGATCCACAGGTTGCGGGCCACCCGCAGCAGCCAAGGGAGGGGACGCTCGCCGGCCCCCCTCCCCGCTGCACCTTGCGCCCGCAGGAACGTTTCCTGGGTCAGGTCTCGCGCAAGCTCCGGATCGCCGGTCATGCGCCAGAGGGCGCGATGGACACGCTCCCAGTCCTGGCGCAGACCATCCTTGCCACGGTCGCTCAGGGCCGGTCGCCCTCAACGGCATCGGACCGAGACCTTCCCGGCCTGTTCCGCTGCCCGCGGCCGCGGCGCTCCTTGCCTTCCCTTGCGACCTCGGCGAGACGGCCCAACTGTTCCGGCGTGAGCAGGGCGCGCATCTCGAAGAACCCGCCGACCCGTGCCAAGGCCAGCCGGCTGCGCAGCTCGCTCACCTCGCGCTGCAAGCGCTCGGCCTCTTCTCGGCGCGTCGCCGGAGCAAGCATGGCCTCGTGCAACGCACGCTCCTTCACCTGCAACTGCTCCCGAAGTCCCTTATGCGTCTCCATGTGCTGCTGGCGAATGCGCTTGAGCCCGTCTCGCTGCTCCTGCGTCAGGTCGAGATTCCGGAAGAGGGCAGGCCCCATTGCGGCCCAACCTTCCCCCTGATTCCGCTGGCCCCCACGTGGCCGCTCCATACGCCCCTCGGCACCGCCCCTGCCCGCGGCATCAGCCGGCAGGACCGGCATCAGCAGCGATGCCCCCAGCACCAGCGCAGACACGAAAATCCCCTTCGACCGCTTCATCATTCCTCCCCTGCCCCACTCGGAGCATCAAGCACACCATGCCAGACGCACGGAGGGGCGAAAGCGTTTCAGTTTGGGCAAGGGGAGCTATGGGGTTATCGCCTGCCGCGGCGTTGTGGGCCGTACGGGCCCACTTGGCGAGATTTTCCGGACAGGGTGAAAGCCTGATGGCAGTTCCTCGCCCGCTCGTTCTTGGCCCCCTACGACAGACCGTAGGAAGCCGGCATCGCAGGGGAACGACTTGCTCCGAAGTGCAACTCCCCCGCTTCCGTCCCGGGCCGGCTACGCTTCGGCTCCGGTTCCGGGGCGGAAGGGGACCGACAAGGGACGAAGGGTTCAAGAGTCAATGGTCAAGCCCTCGGCCTACGGCCTCGACCTGGCAAGGCGGAAGCCGATGCCGAGGCTGCGGACGTCCGGGCGGTAGGGGTCGCGGCTCGCCGCCCGCGCGCGCGACGCGTCGTTGTCCCACGAACCACCGCGGCGCACCCGGTTCGAGCCTGACGTGGGGCCCGTCGGATCCGTCACCGTGCCCGGATAACTGCCATACCAGTCCTGACACCACTCCCACACGTTGCCGGCCATGTCGTAAAGGCCCCACGCATTGGGCTGCTTCTGGCCCACGGGCCAAGTCCGGTAGACGCTGTTGCTGCTGAACCACATATACGTCCCCAGCAGATTGCTGTCCGAACCAAAATACCAAGGCGTCGTGCTGCCCGCCCGATACGCATACTCCCACTCCGCCTCCGTCGCCAGGCGCCACCCTGTCGTGGCGTAGGGCGTGGAGGCCGTCAGCGTGACGTTGCTGCAACCGTAGTTGCCTGTCCCCGGCGTGCCGGAGCAACTGGAAAGGTCGTAGGCGTTGGCGAGGCCGTCCTTGGCTGACAAGGCGTTGGCATAGGCAACGGCGTCGTACCAACTGACACGCTCTACCGGGCGGTTGTCGGCGCCCGTGAAACGCGACGGGTTGTTGCCCATTAGCGCACGCCACTGACCCTGCGTCACCTCCGTGCTCTGCATCCAGAATCCTCGGGTCAACGTGACAGTGTGTTGAGTCTCGTCACTTGATCGCCCCGGCTCACCCACCGGCGACCCCATCTGAAAGGTGCTTGGCGGTATGTAGACGGTGCCCGGCGGCGGCGAGGGCGTCGGCGTAGGTGTCGGTGCAGGCGTAGGCGTCGCCGGCGGTGCCGGCGTCACGCGGGGCACCCGCGGCGTGGGGGTGGGCAAGCGGCGCTTCGGGGGTGGAGCCGGCCGGCGCACGGCTTTGGCCTGCGTCACGAACGTCTGCGACGGATGATGGACTTCGAGGGGCCGGGGCGACGCAGCCTGCAACTCCGGGGCCACGCTACCGTCCACGAGGGAACACCCTGACATCCATATCGGCAGGAGCACAAACGCCCGGACAACCGTCCATCCGCGACCGTCGATGCCTACCCGATTCATGTGATCGCACCATATCAAAACATCCATCCCGAATCAAGTCGGACGCATCGCCAACCTCTGCACGCAGGTACCGAGCGTCGCAAGCAGCGCTGGCACCGTGCTACGCTCGCCTGCGTCCCCTTGAGGAACCGACCGTGGATGTCCTGATTGCCCTTGCCGCCTTGGCCTTCCAGATGGCAGCGGCCTATCGCGGCCAGTCTGTCATCGTCTTCGCACCGATCGCAGCCATGCTGGCCGTTGCCTTGAGCCAACCCGAGGCAGTCGCCCCGTGCTCTCCGGGGTGTTCATGGAAAAGCTCGTCGGCTTCCTGAAGCTCTACTGCTGGGTGCGGTCTTCGGGAAGTTGTCGAGCGCGCAGGCTTCGCACGCTCCCTCGTGGCCGCAACGAGCACGCTCCTGGGTCCACGCCGCGCCATCCTCGCGATCGTGCTGGTATGCGGGTTGCTGACCTCCGGCGGCGTGTCGCTCTTCGTCGTGGCCTTTGCCGTCTACCCCTTTCGCGGCCGAACTCTTCCGGGCGGCCGACATCCCGAATCGGCTCATACCGGGCACCGTGGCCCTCGGCGCTTTCACGTCCACGATGGATGCCCTTCCGGGCACGCCCCAGTTCCAGAACCTGATCCCGACCACATTTTCCGGGACGACGGCGTGGGCTGCCCCCCGCCACGAACTGCTCGGCGCCCTGCTGGTCTTCGGGGTCGGCATGGCGGTTCTGGAGAGCCAGCGCCGCAAGGCCGCGGAAGCCGGCGAGGGTTATGGGACCGGGCACAGGCAGGAACCGGAGCCGCCATCCCGGGACGGTCTGCCCCCGGCGTGGCTGGCCGCCCTGCCATTGCTGCTGGTGTTCGCGGGAAACAAGCTGCTGACGGGCGTGGTGGAAGCCTTCTACGGCAAGTCGGTCGACCTGGCACGGTTCGGAGTCCCGGACGGTGCACGCTGGCCATCGACAAACTGCAGGCCATCTGGGCCGTCGAGGGAGCTCTGGTGCTCGGCATCGCCGCCGTCGCTGCGCTGGCGGCCAGACGAATCGTGGCGGACCTTGCCGAGAGCACCCGCACCGCCACGGCAGGGGCGATGCTGGCCGCCATGAACACGGCCTCCGAGTACGGTTTCGGGGGAGTCATCGCGACCCTGCCGGGATTCGGCATCGTCCAGCGGGCGATGACGGATGCCGTTTCCGATCCACTCGTATCCGAGGCCATCACGACCACCACGCTCGCCGGCATCACGGGTTCCGCCAGCGTTGGCCTGAGCCTCGCCCTCGGTGCCATGGCACCGACCTACCTCGCCCGGGCTGAAAGCCTCTCCATTCCGCCGGAGGTCCTGCACCGCGTCGCCAGCATGGCGAGTGGCGGCATGGACACGCTGCCACACAACGGATCCGTGATCATCCTGCTCGCCTTGACGGGCCTGACGCACAAGGAAAGCTACCGGGACATCTTCGTCATGACCCTGCTCAAGACTGCGTTGGTCTTCGTGGTCATCGGTGTCTACCGCATGACCGGCATTGTCTGACCTCAAGAGGTCTTCCGAGTCCGAACCTTCTCCTGTCGCTACGGCGCCCCGCACCGTCGTCATCACGGGTGCGGCCAGCGGCATCGGTCTCGCGCTGGCCAGAGCCTTCGCCGCATCTGGCGATCGGGTGGCCCTGCTCGATCGGAATGCCACCGCCGCGGAGATGGCCTCCAAAGCCCTCGTCGGCGAGGGATTCCTCGCCCGCGGTTACGCTTGCGATGTCACGGACGAGTCAGGGCTTTGCAAGAACCTGGACCTCGTGACCGAAGACCTTGGCCCCATCGAGGTGCTGGTCAGCGACGCCGGCTTCCAGCACGTGGCCCCGATCGAAGACTTCTCGACGGCCGTGTTCCAGCAACTGCTCCAGGTCATGCTGGTCGCCCCCTTCGTCGCCCTCAAGCACGTCCTGCCCGGGATGAAGCGGCGCGGGCGAGGACGGGTGATCCTCATGGCCTCGATCAACGGCCTCGTGGGCTTTACCGGCAAGGCGGGCTACATCAGCGCGAAGCACGGACACATCGGCTTGACCAAGGTGGCCGCCCTCGAGTCGGCTCCCCACGGCATCACCGTCAATGCCCTCTGCCCGGGATACGTCGACACCCCTTTGGTGCGGGGCCAGTTGGCGGCCCTGGCGGCAACGCGCGGAGTGCCGCTGGAGCGCGTCCTCGAGGACCTCGCCGCCTACGCGCTTTTCCTCGCAAGCGATGCAGCCGCGGGCATCACGGGCCAAGCCGTCGTGATGGATGGTGGTTACACGGCGCAATGTTCCTCGCGCCGCCCGGCCATCGCCAGCTACCGTAGCCGCGGCAACAGCGCCCCCGTCCGTTTCATGTAGTCCGCATATCCGGGAATCTCTGCCGCCAGCAGCGCCTCCTCGTGCCCGATGCGCCTGCGAAAGGCCACGAGCAGGGCCACGCACGCGACGGGCACCACATACCAGGCATGCAGCACCACCGTCGCTCCCCAGAACATCATGAAGGCCCCGGTGTAGCTCGGATGCCGAACACGCCGATAAGGCCCCTCCTCGATGACCGTCTGCCCTCCCTGGACCTCGACGTTCCACGTGAAGAAGCGGCCCAACGTCCGCACGGCCCACGTGCGCAGCACGAGGCCCGCAGCCATCAGTGCCGCAGCCGCCACGGACACAGGATCCATGCCGGTCGTGGGCTGCCGCCACAGCCACTCGGCAAGGGCCAGCACCTGCACCGCGTATACCGTCCAGACGATCTGGGCACCCGTGGCCCGGTCATGCGGCGTTCGCGAGCCCTCGACGAGGCTGTAGGTCGGCTGCAGCAGATTGGCCGCGAGCCCGATGGCGAGTACGAACCAGAGTTGCCACGCCTCAAGGCCCCGAGGCCACACGGCATATACGGCAGCCACGGCAGCGGCCTGCACGGCCATGGCCTGCAGGGTCCTTCGGCCCGTGTCCCGGCCAATTGGAGCGTTCCGAGCACCCGCGACGTGCTCGCCATTCAGGGATTCAGGGTCAGGCGACATATGCACGACTCTCCTCGTCCCACGCGTCGGCGAGCGGATTCCACTTGAATTGGGCCTCCCGTCGCCCCCTCGCGAAGGCCGCACGGCTGAGGGCTTCGGCCCAGCCGGCACGCATCAGCACGGGGCGAGGCGGGCCCAGCCGGCCGGACTTGCGCTTGGAGGCGTATTCGATGTTCCGACGGGAAAGCCCGTCGTCGAGCCCGGCCGCGACGCGTGCAGCAGCTTCCGCTGTCCACGGTGCCCCGCTCGGCTCGAGCAACAAGTCATAAGCCATGCGCTCCACGTCCGCCACCAGACGGTATTGCCACAACGCCAGCCCCTCCGTGGCGACGGCTTCCAGCAGGGCCTCCTGAACCTGGTTCAGGTGCAGCTTCTCGCCGGTCATGGACAGCATGTCGCGCCCCTTGCGCAGGAAGGCGATGCGCGGAGCCCGACCGACATGGCCACGCACCTCGACGATGTCGTTCATGTCGTAGCGATAGAGCCCCTGGCCAGGGGTGATGACGACGCGGTAGCGACCACCATCCTCCAGCTCGTGGGCCAGCAACGTCGGGGCATCCGGATCCGGCGAAGAGCTGTCCTCCGGCAGGAACTCGTAATGCACGGCGTGGACATTCAGGACACCCGCCGCCGAGTCGTCCACGAGCGGCAGGCTCATCCTGCCTTCCGAAGCGAGCAGACCAAGGTCCCGCATGGGCACGCTCGCACCGTAGAGGGAGCGCAGGCCCGCAGCCTGGACTCCGGCACTGCCGCCCAGCCAGCAGCCAAGGAGGGCGAGACCGGGCCAGAGCATCGCCGGGGTCAGCCCCCCGGCCCGCGAGGCCTCTGCCGTCAGGCGGCGCGCGCGTTCGGGCTGGGGCACCACATGCGGCGCCAGACGCTCGGCCAGATCGACAGGCCCCTCCAGTTGCAGGACATCGGGCAAGGGTGCTCCGACCGTACCGTCGTGCAGGGCCCGCAAAAGATCGTCTGCCCGACTGGCGATTACACCGGCCAGACGATGGAGCGTGCTGGGATTGGGCGAGAGCAGGGCCGTGACGGACTGGGCCATCGCCACGCGCGCCATGAAGAAGTAGCGGGCCTCATGGTCCTTGATGAGGGCCACGGCATAGGGCAGGGCATACTGCCGGCGGGCGAGCCATGGCGCCCTGCGGGCCGACATGCCGGACATGGACCCGTAAGGCATGCCCCCCTCGGTCAAGCCCTCCACGGCCGGACTGACCAAGGCCATGATGCGACCGGCGAAAATCCTCGGGTGGTCGCGCAAGGCTCCCCGAATCCAGAGCCGTGTCTGAGCGGCATAGCCCTCCCTCCAGGCATGGGACACCGGAATCAACTTGGGCGCGCCCGTCGATCCGCTGGTGATGCAGTAGCTGTCGGGCTCTTCCCGCGTCAGGACGCCGCGCTCGCCCGCGAGCAGCCGCTCCACCCACGGGCGATGCGTCTCATAGTCTCCGAGCGGCACGGCACGTCGCCAGTCCGCAGCGGTCCGGATGGCGGCAAAGCCGTGGGCCTTGCCGAAGGCCGTCTCGGCATTGCGGCTGCACAACGCGGCCAACACGCGCGCCTGAGCGGCAGCGGGGTCGCGCAGTGCCGCCTCGAAGCGCCGGGCGTGGCCCGCCTCGCGCAAAGCGAGGAAGGTACGGGCCAGCATCAGTCGGCCGCTGCCGAGCCGCAGACGACGGTGCGCACGGCAAACCGATCGCGCACCTGCGGCAGGATTTCCACGCCCAGACCGGGGCCGCGCAGCAAGGACGCCTCGCCGCGATGACCGAACCGCACGGCCTCACGGGACAGATCCTCGCGAAGCAGCAACGTCCCGAAGGAACCCTCCACGAAGCGGACCTCCGGCAACGCAGCGGCCAGATGACGCCCCGCAGCCGACAGGATGGCCGTCTCTCCGACCTGGCTGCCGACCTGGACGCCCAAGCCCGCCTCAAGAGCCCGCACGGCCTGTCGCCAGGCACCACGAAGCCCTCCGCACTTGGAAACGCGCACGTTCACGAGGTCGCAGGCTCGCGACGCGATGAGTGCTTCCATATCCGCCATCGTCACGAGCGATTCATCGACCATGATCGGCACGGGACTGGCCGCCCTGAGACGGCCCCACGCCTCGAGATCGCCTCGGGCCAACGGCTGCTCGACCGCGGCGACACCCATGGGGGCAAGTTCTTCCAGTCGTGCCAGGACGTCCTCGGGTGCCCAGGCACCGTTCGCATCGAGGCGCAGGGACACCGCTTCCCCCATTCCGGCCCGGATGGCGCGAAGCCGTCCCGCATCGTCTCCCAGACCGACCTTGACCTTGATGGCCGAGAGACCGACCAACTTCATCTGACGGGCGTGCCGGACCGCCTGATCGGTGTCTCCGGCCGTCACGACGCCGCTGTACGTGACACTGCTCCGCACGGGGGGCAGGATGTCGGCCACACCTTTGCCGGCCCGCCGGAGCGTCAGGTCCAGCAGGGCCAGTTCGAGGGCGGCAAGGGCTGCATTCGGGGCGATGACGCCCTCGGGTACGGCCCCCGCCAACCACGTGTCGAATACGTCCAGGTCGGCAAGACCGGCGACCGCAGGCACCTCGCGACCGGCAAGCCCCGGCCACCAAGCCTGCAGTTGCTCAACCATCCCATCCACGGTCTCTCCCGTGACGTAGGGACGCGGCAGGCCCTCACCATGACCGACGTGGCCATCCTCATCCTCGAGGCGCACGACCACGGCATCGCTATGGGCCCGGACATGGCTGCTGTGCGCAAAGGCCTCCACGAAAGGGATGGCCATCGGCTGGATGACCATACGCCGGATCGTCACGCCTCGACCTCCGCCGCATTGGCCCCGAAGTAGCGCTGGACGAAGACGTTCTCGCGCAGCGTCAACTCAGCCACCGTATAGGCATCCTCGACGGGGATCTCATAGTGATCGGCAAAGCGGACGAGGGTATCGAGCCCCTCCTCGGCGTGCCGGATGTCCACCTCGGAGTGATGCGTGAACCAGGCGAGCCCCGCATCCGACAAGCCGAGGATGCTCCTCAGGGCCTTGGCCATCCGGCTGGCCATGCGGCTGAGCATGTACTCGAAGGCCACCGTCTCGACCAGCGCCGCGTAGCCCACGTCCCGCAGCGTACCGTACAGCAGCGGGTCGGTCACGATCTTGCGGACATCCTCACGGGCCAGCGCCTCGAGACGGGGCAGCTCGTGCGCGAGGCCCGCGTGCCGGATGACGTCCTTCAGCATCTCGGGATGGCTCACGCCATCTTCCTCCTCCAAGCCCAGCTCCTCGAGCAGATTGTGCAGCACCGAATCGCCATCGTCGGGCGGGGCCACCGCATAGAGGAAGGCGAGGATACGCGGCGACTTCAGGTGGGTGCGCGCCAACTGCCGGATCAGGTCCAGGGCCTCGTCGCGTGTCGCCTCACCCCGTTCGAGCCGAACGAATCGCGGATGGGCGCCAAGTTCCGCCGTCCCGGCCTCGAAGAGCGATCGCAATCCCTGATGCAGGTTGTCCACTCCACCCCCCATCATTGCCACGGATGTCTCGACGAGATACCGACGTAGCCTAAATGCCCGTGTGTCAGGGCACTGCCTGCATCGGCGCATCCGGCGCAGCCGTCTGGCCACCGGGTGCGACCGAGATGCAGACGGCCTTGCCGCGCAAGTTTTCCTTGAACGCCATGACGTCCACGGTCCCGGCCGGCACGTTCTCGAAGCGGTACTGCCCACTGGCATCGGCGGTCGTCCGGTAGACGGACCCGGCGATGTAGACCTCCGCCCCATCAGGCGAGCCCGGATTGTCGGGCATCGTCAGGCGGCCCGTCAGGACCGACGTCGCAGCGAGGGCCATGTCCCCGATGGGAACCGAAACAGAAGCCACATCGATCTTGCTCTTCCAGGCCTTCTCCGCGGGCGAGACGACCGCCTCGACGTTGTAGACGCCAGCCCCGGGAAGCTGGAGGCTGAACCGACCTTCGCCATCGGTCCTCGCGGACGGCGGCGCGGAGGACTGCAGGGTACGTCCACCCCGCAGGGGGTCGAGGCCAAGCACATCGAGAAAAATCAGCGCCGTCTGACCGTTGGGCAGCGTCACAGGAGTCCGATCCAACCGATGCCCGAAGGCCTCCACCAGGACGTCGGCCACGGCCTGCCCCGAGGTGCCGACGACTCGGCCCGTCACGACCGGAGCAGTCGCGGCGGGGGTGGCGACATCCTGACCAGCCACGGTCGGAGTGTTTGCCTGACAGGCAGCGGCCATAAGAGCCACAGCGACCACCGTGGCAGGGCGAAAGAGTCGGGGCAGACTCGAGGAATACCGTGCAGCTTGAGTGTCCATGGCCTAGCATGTACCCGTGACCGAGGGAGTTGAGCGTCGGCACCGGGTGGCAGCCTACCTGCCGCACTGGGTCGCCGGAGCCTTGTCGCGAAGCGAGCGCCCGTACACCCGCGAACAGCCCACCGCCCTGCTCTGGCTGGACATCGTGGGCTTCACGGCCCTGACCGAGCGATTGGCCGCCGAGAGCCGTTCCGGTGCCGAGCACCTGACAGACCGCCTGAACGTCGACTTCGGCCGCATCAGCAGGATGATCACCTCCTTCGGCGGAGATCTGGCCTCCTTTGCGGGGGATGCGGTGCTTGCGCTCTGGCGGTGTCCGGACGAGGCCGGACTGCCCTCGGCCATCGCCAGCGCCGAGGCCTGCGCTCGCGCCCTGTTCGAACAGCCCACGGGCGAGGATTCCTCGTCCCCGCTGCCCATCAAGGCCGTTCTGGGTGCCGGCCCGCTGGTCTACAGCCTGCTCGGGGGGCATCGCGGCCGCTGGCTCCCGTTGCTTCAGGGAACGGCACTTGCCGCCCTTGCCGCCAGCGCGGAGGGGCTCGGCCCGGGTCAACTCGCCCTGACGCCTGAGGCCGAGGCGCTTAGAGCCGAGGGCAAGGCCATCCGTCCGGATGCGGCAGCACCGCCCCCGGCCGCTGCTGCGGTGCTCGAAGCCGGGCTAGCCCTGCTTCCCGAGCGTGTCCAGGCCCATCTCGGATCGGAGCAGGACGGTTGGCTGGGCGAGCTTCGGCAGGTGACCATCCTATTTGTCCGGTTGCCCGGCCTCGAAACCGGACAGCGGGCTCAATCCGTCATCCGTGGCTTGCAGGAGAGCATCGACCGCCACGACGGTTCGTTGGACAAGCTGAGCGTCGATGACAAAGGTGTTTCGGCGCTCATCGCGACAGGCCTGCCCCCGCGCACGAGACCGGATGCGGCTGTCACGGCCCTTCGGCTTGCGCTGGCCCTGCAAGACCAACTTCGTGCTGCGGGTATCCGTGGCGGCATCGGCATCGCGACCGGAAGGGCCTACTGCGGCGAAGTCGGCAGCAGCACCCGCGTCGAATACACGGTGATGGGCGACGTGGTGAATCTGGCCGCGAGGCTGATGACCAAGGCCGGGGAGAGCATCCTGATGGATGAGGCCACGGCCAAGCCTGTCGGCGTCCAGATGGTCCTCCGGCCGGGTGCGCCCCTGACGCTCAAGGGCAAGGCCGTTCCCGTGAATGTGTACGAACCGCACCACTGGCGCAGGCGTCCGCGCTTTCGCCTCGCCGATCTGCTGGGCCGGGAGGACTTGATGGCCAGCCTGATGGCGCGCCTTGCCCCGGGAGCCAGCGCTGGCGCCAGAGGACCGATCTGTGTCCTTGGGGAGCCCGGACTCGGCAAGTCGACCCTGCTCGAGGGCGTGGCCGAGGCACTTGGACCCGAGTTCAAGGAGTTCATTCATCTGGCCGGAAGGACCGCTCGCTCCGGCAGTCCGCTCCAGCCTTGGCGAGAGCCTCTGGCCCGACTCTGGGACACGCGTGCTCCACGCTTGTCGCGTCAGGATCAAGCCCTTCTGGCCGGTATCCTGCATCCCGACCATGGCGCAAGCGACGACTTGGACCCGAACGACGACGAAGGCTGGATCCGGGCCGTGGGAGCGGCGACCTTGCGTTTGCTGGCAACCGGACCGACGCTGTTGCTGATCGACGATGCGCACCTGCTGGACTCGGCATCCGGCCAGCTTGTCCGGGAACTGCTCCGAAGGCGGAAGGATCTCGTCCTTCTGGCAACCTCGCTGCCGAGGACCGACTGGTTCGAAGTCATGTTCACCGGTAGCATTCCGGACATCGTGCAGGTCGACCCCCTCGATCCAAACGCTTCACGTCTGCTGCTGCTTCGTCGCTTCGGGAACGTGGCACCGCCAGCTCGCGTGCTGGAACGCATCCTGACGTTGGCCGGGGGGCACCCGCTGTTCCTCGAAGAACTCGCCGACACCGTGCTTGCCTCCCCCGGCGGTACCGATGGCCAGCCGGGCGAGTTGGATCTGCCCCCGACCATCCAGGCTGCGCTCCTTCGCCGAATCGACCCCTTGCCGGCAGCCGAGCAGACCCTGCTGAAAATCCTCTGTGTGGTCGGCACAGAGGCGGAACCGGAACTGCTGATGGCCCTGCACGGGGGTTATCCATCCCGCTCTTCCCTCGATCGGGCGCTCGGCCATCTGGTGGAGGCCAACTTGCTGGATGCCGACACCGCGGGAAGCCCGGGCCTGCTGACCTTCCGCAACAACCTGGTTCGCGAAGCGCTGCAGGACCAACTGCTCGATGCCCAGAAGACGAGGGTTCACCGGGACGCTGCGGACTGGCTGGAGCGTGTCCACGGCGTACAGCCATCTCCTGCGAGCGTTCGACTGGCTCGACATCGGGAAAGATCGGGGGCCTACGGAGCGGCCCTGATGCATCTGGACCATGCTGCCGTCTGGGCGATGACGCACCATGCCACACAAGATGCCGAGTCTTGTTGCCGCAAGGCCCTTGCACTGGAAGGAGCCTGCGGCCTGACCGCAGAACCGCATCTCAAGTTGGCGCGCCACGAGATTCTAGGACGAATTCTCAAAGGCAAAGGAAATCTCGGCGAGGCCAAGCGGCACCTCGACATTGCCTTGGCCTTGGCGGAGACGTTACAGGATGTCGAGAGCAAGGCGCATATCCTTTCCAGCGTCGCGATGGTCGCAGAGCTTTCGGGAGACTATGTCTCCGCCATCTCGCATTACGAAATGGCATCGTCGATGGCGAGATCGGTGGATGCAGGCTGGCCGTACCTCAGAAGCATGCTCTACCTGAGCCGCTTGCAGTTCAGGACCGGTGCCATCGAGGACGCGGCCGAAACCTGCCGGTATGCAGTGGCCTTCGAATCCCTGTGGGGACATCTCTCGCAAGCGATGTCGCTACGTGCCTGGGCCCTGATGATGGTACTGATGACGCGAACCGACGGATCGGCTGTCCGGCACTCCATCGCCAGCCTCGTGGCCGGCCTCGGGGGGCTAAGGGAACGGCAGGACTGGAGTACCCTATTCAATGTCTTGGGCTTCATTGGCAATGCCCATGGTCTGGTAGGCCAGCATGAGCTTGCGCGATCAGCCTTCGCCGAGAGCTTGCTCGTTGCTGATACCCACGCAGGAACACAGAACGAACCGGCTGTCCGCCTGAATCTGGCCCTGCAGGCCCATGCCCTTGGCGAGAACGACACCATGCGGCGGGAGGCGACACGATCTCGCGTCCTCGCCGAGGAAGGCGGAAACAAGACCATCCACGCCCTCGCCCTGAGGCTCGAGGCTCTTGCAGAAGCCCACCTTGGTCGGATAGAGGCCACGGACCGCCTGATGGCCGAGGCCGATGCGGTCTGGGCCGGACTACCGGAAACCACGCGCACGGCCTTCCAGATCCCGGACCACACCTATCAGGCCTGGACGGCGGCGGCCCTCGGCCGCGACGAGGCCTGCCTTACCTTGGTCGAGAAGGCCCGAGCGGCCTTCCAGCCTGTCGGCGACCGCGAGTACGCACTGCCGCTTGCATTGCTGCATGCCGATACCCTGACCAGGCTTGGCCGACCGGCCGAGGCCCGCCAGCAGGCTCTGGACGCTCTTGAACAGGCCGAGGCCCTGGGGCATGAACCCGGCCTGAACCACGTCAGGCAGATCCTTGCAACGCTTGACAAACCTTTAATCGAATCCTGACAGCCTTCGGATTCCTTGTGAAACGAGGGTCAAGAATCCTCGGAAAGTGTTTGGCAGGCAAGAAAACGGCACGAACTTCAGGGTGTTCCCCTGCCACCCTCGAGGTTCCGCCGATGTCCTTCCTGCCCTCCCGCGAAGCGGCCCGCCGCAGCCTCGTTGCCCTCGTCGAGCGGCAGCATCGGCTGGTGCGGTTGGAAGTTCCCGAGATGATGCGGACGGCCAGGCGCCTCGGCGGGTCGCGCCGGCAACTTCTGGCGGCCGTGGCCCATGCCGAGGCTCGGCTGGAGTTCCTGAACCGGGTACGCAGCGTGCTGGTCACCATGCCGATGGAGAGCATCCGCGACTGGGACGTGGCCCCCTACGACAGCGAATTCGTCCAGCTGATCATGGACGGTGCACGCGAACTGGAGCCCTACGGCGCCTGCACGCTGCCCGAGCTGGATGCCCGACTGGCCGTGCTGGCCTACAAGGCGAGGAATGGCCGCGTTGCGGGTCAGGCCATCCCCGAGACCGTCAATCGCCTGCACACCGCCGCTCATGGGCTCGCCACGGCACTTTGCGAGGTCCGTCAGCAGTCCGGGGCCGACCACGCCGGGGAGGTGGCGCAGATGGCCCAGCACGCCCTGCGCGTCACCCAGACGCGTCCGCGGGATCCCGAACAGGTGGTGGACATCGCAAGACTGCTCAACCGGACACTGCGCCAGGGCGACACGGCCGCCCTCGATCTGGCCGAAGCGCGCCGCAAGCTGGAAGGCCTCGTCAAGGCTCGGGTGGCCTGACGACCCGGACACGAAACCCCGTGTCCGCCGGCCCCGGATCGCCGAGCTGCTCCGCTGCGCGCAACAGCCTCAGGCGTGTCACCTGCGCAAGATCCTGCGCCTCGCCGTGCAGCCGGCAGTAGCGGGCTGACAGGCGCTGGCGGGGCACATCCTCGGAAACCGGCTCCGGCCGCTGCAACGTGATCCAGCGACGGTTGCCGCCATCCGCCTGGTTCTCGAGCCAGACGGCGTGCCCTGTTGTCCCTGCTCCACCGAAGGCATCCAGCACCAGATCGTCTGGACGCGTCGCGACACGCAACAGATGACGGATGAGGGCCAGGGGCTTCGGGTACTCGAACACGCCTTTGGCGCCCAAGACCCCATCCAGCTCCCGCCTCGCCGTTGCCGTATCCCCGACCATCGCACGCGTCAGCAAGGTGGTCGGCACGAGCCCCCCCTGGACCTCGGACAGATAGCGCTTGATCATCGGATACCGGCCGGGACGCCCCCAGACCAGGGCTCCCTCGGCCTCCTTGCGCCGCAGGGTCTCCGCGCTGAACGCCCAGAATCTCCCTTCCGGCGGCGGCAGCGGCGTGCCCCACGGTGTCGGCAGGCTATAGCGGGCCGAGTAGGGATTGTGCGCCGTCACGGGATCCAGCTTCCACGGTCCGCGCGGGTCATCGTCGGGATTGCGGTAGGCCCCGGCGTCGACACGCGGGAGCAGCACCCGGTCCCAGCGTCGGGCCTCGCGCGCATAGGCCAGCACGTACTCATGGCTGACAGAGAAGCCGCGTGCCGCGTTCTTGCGGGTGTGAACCTTCTCCCACACCAGCGTCGCCAAAAATTGATCGGGCCCGAAGACCTCGTCGCAGAGTTCGCGGGCGCGTGGCAACTCCGCATCATCAAGGCTGATCATCACGGCACCACGAGCATCGAGCAGTTCGCGCACCAGCATCAGGCGGGGCAGCATCATGGAGAGCCATCCCGCGTGGCGCCGCGCGCGCAGGTCAGCATGGGCCGCATCGGCACCGTGCCTTCGCCGGCGACCGCCGAACCGATCGTCGTAGACCAGCGCCTGCCCGGTGTTGTACGGGGGATCCAGATAGGCCAGCTTGACCTGGCCGGCGTGCTCAGGCAGCAGCAGCTTCATGGCCTCGAGGTTGTCCCCGATGACAAGCGTGTTGCGCGTGGTGTCTTCACTGCGGCCCGATCCCGGTAGCCCATCGAGCCTGCCTGAAGGCGGCGCGGCAGCCTCGGCGATCGCCGCCCTGCGCCCGGGCCAGTTCAGCCCGTAGGACTCGTCGTCCATGCTCAAGCGCGCACCCCCTCCAGCGGCGGCATGGTGCGGACCAGGGCCTCGGGGGCAAGCGTACGCCATCGCTCTGCCAAGTGCGGGTGGCACGTGAAGGCAATGATCTGGCGCATCCGGGCGACGCCCGCAAGCAGGCGCATGGCTGCCTCGGCACGTCCCGGATCGAGATTGACCAGCATGTCATCCAGCAGCAGAGGCAAGGGATGGTGCGGCGCGACCTCGAGCGCCAGCGCCAACCGCAGGCACACGTACAGCAACTCGGCCGTACCCCGGCTCAGGCGGCCCGCAGGGATCAGAGCGCCGCGGCCCGTCGCCACGACAAGGCCCGAATCCTCCTGCCGGACTGCGGGGCCGAAGGCCCCCTCGGTCGCCGTCTCCAACCAGCCACCGGCCCGCGCGAGGACCTTCGCTTGACTGGCGCCCGTGAAGCGACGGGCCCCCTCCTCGATCATGGCGCGCGCCAGCACGGCCCGACGCCAGTAATCCACGGCTTCCTGCCGGGCACTGAGCAACACCGATCGCCGCAGAGCCAGGTCCGCGGCAGACGGCAGCTCCAGCAGCGCCCGTCGCTTCTCGCCACAAGCCGCAGCCTCTCGCAGAGCCCTCGAACGCTCCACATCGAGATCATCAAGCAGGTCCGCCAGACGTGCCAGCTCGGCTGCCCGCCATGCGGCAGCCTCCCGGGCAACCTGCAACACGCCCTGTCCCCGTCGCCAGCGGCGGATCCCGGTCCCGACTGCGACGGCCAACCCGAGAACGGCTGCCGTCGGAGCCAGCAAGGCGTGGACGGACAGCAGCGGCCAGACCGCCACAAGCAGCATGACGGCCACCAACCCTCCTGCACCTTCGACAGGCGTCCAGCCAATCGCCGGCAGGGTTTCGGCCATCGTCTCCAGGCGAGCGCGTTCCCGAGCCGCGTCGGTCCACTGCGCCCCGATGGCCGCCGCGCGTTCTTCCTGCGCGCGTGCCTGTCGGTCGAATTCCTCCAGGGTCTGCAACTGCCGCTCCGCCTCGGCCTCGGCCTTGAGCAACCCGGCCAACGCTTCATCGGCAGAGCGGACGGCACAAGCACCACGCGGCCGATGGCATGCTTGGGCAAGGTCGGTCAGGGCACGCATCGCCGAAGCAGGCACCGTACCGCCCATGCTGGCCGCCCCCAGGATGCGATCGCGCAAGGCGGGATCGGCCAGTGCATCAAGCGCCTTGAGGTCGTCGAGACCGAAGGCATGCACGGCACGGAAGACCGCCCGATCCACGGGCCCCAGCAGGTCGGCGAGGCCCACGGACGCCCCGACGGCATGGCGAGGACGCGACAACCGCGGCATCCTCGGTGTCTCGGCCGTCCGCACGATCTGCACCGGGCCCTTTGCATCCTCCAGCCACAGCACGCCGACAGGTCGTCCGTCGTCGCCAGCATCCGCGCGTGTCGTCCCCCTGGCGGACACGGGGCCGAAGAGCATGAACTCGAGAAAGGCCATCGTCGTCGTCTTGCCGGAGCCATTCGGGCCCACGAGGATGTTCAGGCCCGGTTGCAGATCGCTGCACGCCACGTCCCGCAGTCCGCCGTAGACCTCGGCACGCCAGCCCGTGATCCTCAAGGCCCGCGCTCCCCGGCCAGCATCGCCAAGGCGAGCGCCTCGGCCTCCTCCCACAGCGAATCGGACAGGGTCTCCGTCAGGCCCCCGCGCCCGTCCGGGTCCCGCAGGTCATCGAGCAGAGCCAGCATCCACGCCCGGCGCTCCACTTGCGGCATGTCCCGACTCCAGCCACGCAAGGCATTGGCGGGTCCACCCGTCGCATCCCCCCCACGTCCCTGCTCGCCGCGGACCTCGAGCACCAACGGCAGGACGAGCAGCCGCTCCGGTGTCCGGTCATCGAGAATCTGGCGCAGCGACTCCCCGACGCCCGGGCGCAGGAGTTCATGGGCGAGACCACAGGTGCCGAAGAGCACCAGCCGCAGCAACACGCCACGGCCCTCGGCCTCAGCCAGAGCCTTCTCGGCAGCATCCCGGAGCAGGTTTCGGACGACGACCAGATCGGCAGCGGGCGGCACCAGGAGTCGCTCGCTCGCAAACCGCCACCGATCCAGCGGCACGAACTCGGGTTCGGCCATCAGCCCATCCCGCACGCGACAGACCATCGCCCCCTTGGGCCCGCACTCGGAAGGCTTCGGGCTTCTCCCCTGCAGGTTGCCCGGATAGACCACCCAGGCACGGCCTGCCTTGCGGACCGTACGGCGGTGGATGTGGCCGAGGGCCCAGTAATCGTGTCCCGAGGCTGCGAGATCCGAAACGGTGCAGGGAGCGTAGGGTGCGTGGTCCGCATCGCCGCCGACATGGGCGTGCAGCAGGGCGATGTGGGGCCCCGGTCCGACGGGTACCGGGAAACGCCGGGCCAGATTCTCCCGTTCGGCAGGTCCCGCATGGCTGACGCCGTGGATGGTCGCGAGGTGGCGGTCGCCAAGCCGTACCGGCACCGAGGTGGGCATGCCGGCCGGAAAGACGTGCACCCCCTCGGGCATCGGCATGCGATCGGACACGGCGTCGACGGCGTCATGGTTGCCGCGGACGATGAAGGTCCGGCAACCTGCATCGGCAAGGCGTTTCAGACCATCCTGCAACCGGGCCCCGGCCCTGAGACCCCGCATCTCACCGTCATGCAGATCGCCGGCCAGCAGCAGGAACGCCGCCTGCTCGCGCAGGCAAAGCGCCACCAGGGCGTCCCAGGCCTCCAGCGAGGCATCCCGCAGGGCCACGGCCACGTCCGGGTCAACTCTGGACACGCCCTTGAAAGGCGCATCCAGATGCAGATCGGCCGCGTGGACGAAGGTGAAGGAAGACAAGGCAGCACTCCCGCGACCAGCCTAGCGAACCGGAGCGTCCGCCACAACCGCGCGCCTCCGTGTAGGCTTGCAGCCATGACCCAGCCAGCACGCATGGCGGCAACGCGCCGTCACGGCCTGATGACGGCAGCCCTGCTGACCGTGGCGCTCACCGGGACCGCGTGCACGGGCGTGGCGCGGGGCTCGGCCGACAGAGAAGGGCGCCCCGGACGCACGGGCGCGGCCTGGGTCGCCGATGGCGGCTACGTGCGTTCGTTCCTGCTCGATGCCGGTGGCGAAGGGGGGGTCGTGCTCGTCGACGCCGGCAGCGAAACGGATGCCGCGACCATCAGAGGGGTGCTGGCGGCCATGGGGCGTACGGTCCGTGACGTCTCGACCATTCTCCTGACCCACGCGCACCTGGACCATGTGGCCGGCGTCCCGGCCTTTCCGGACGCCACGGTCATGGCCCTCGACGCCGAGGTGCCACTTGTGCAGGGCGAGGTCGAGGCCCGCAGTCCCTTCGGGCGCAGCCCCCTCGGATGGTTCTTCCGCGTGGAGAAAGGCCTGCGGGTCCACCGCGCGCTGCACGACGGAGAAACCCTGACGGTGGGCGCGCTCGCATTCCGTGTCCACGCCCTGCCCGGCCATACGGACGGCAGCGCTGCCTACGCATGCGGGGACCTGCTCTTCCTCGGCGACGCCGCCTACGGCCGTGGCCCCGACCTCCTCGAGGGACCCAAGTGGGTTTTCAGTCACGACATCGGCCAAGGAGAGGCCGCTCTGGCCGCGCTGGCGGACCGGATCGACCGACAGCGGGAACAGCCCGCATGGCTGTTGCCTGCCCACACGCCCCCGGTAGCCGGAATTGCCCCTCTCAAGGACTTCGCAAGAGCGGTCAAGACCCGCCGACCCTGAACTTTCGGTTGACATGAAACAGCCCATAGGCTAGGGGTGGTCATGGCCATCCGACTGTCCTCCCTCCGAAAGCCGACCTCGCCATGACCCAGCAGATCTCCTTCAGCGCGGCCGAGTTCGCCGACAATCCCGAACCCCGTTGCGCCTGCCTGCTGCTGCTGGATGTCTCGGGTTCCATGGCGGGCACCCCCATGGCACAGCTCAACGAGGGCCTGCGAGCCTTCCGTCAGGAGTTGCTGCTGGACCCGCTGGCGATGAAGCGTGTGGAAGTGGCCATCGTCTCGTTCGGTCCCGTGACCATCGAGAGCCACTTCACCGAGGCCGGGGGCTTCATGCCCCCCTCACTCGTGGCCAGGACGGACACGCCGATGGGTGAGGCCATCACGCGGGGGATCGAGATGGTGCGACGCCGCAAGGAAGAGTATCGGACCCACGGCATCGCCTACTACCGCCCTTGGATCTTCCTGATCACGGACGGTGCCCCCACCGACGCTTGGGAAGACGCAGCCAAGGCCGTTCAGGTCGGTGAGGCCTCGCGCGCCTTTGCTTTCTTCTCCGTGGGGGTGCAAGGAGCCAACATGGACATCCTGACGGCGCTCAATCCTGATCGCGCCCCCTTGAAGTTGCAGGGGCTGCAATTCCGGGAATTGTTCACTTGGTTGTCGGGTTCCCTGAAGTCGGTCAGCCGCTCGACCCCGGGTGCCGAACTCAAGCTGGATTCGCCCCGAGGATGGGCAGTCCTGTGAGTCCGGACCGGAGCGTCTGATTTGAGCTGGAGGACCGTCGGCGGCTCGGTTGCGGGCAGTTCCCACCGCGCCTCGGGTACCCCATGCCAGGATGCGTGGGCCGTACGCAATCTGGGGGGTGCCCCGTGTGGGCCGGTCGTGGCGATGGTCGTTGCCGACGGTGCAGGCAGCGCGGCCCGTGGTGGCGAGGGGGCAGCCCTCGCGGTGCGGGCAGCGGTCGCCCACGCGGAGGATGCCTTGGCGACAGGACGGTGGCACGGCGAGGAGACCATCCGGGCCTGCTTCATGGTGGCGCGGACCCAGTTGATGGCCGAGGCCATTACTCGGGGATGTTCCCTGGGGGACTTCGCCTGCACGCTGCTGATGGCGGTGCTCGGCCGACAGATGACGCTGCTGGCCCAGATCGGGGACGGCGCCATGGTGGTGGCATCCCATCACGACGAGACGCTCTTCGTGCCCATCACGCCGATGACCGGCGAGTATGCGAACGTCACGCGTTTCCTCACGGACGACGACGCCATGGCGATCATGGAGGTCCGATCGTTCCCGGAACCGGCACTCCGAGCGGCCCTGCTCACGGATGGCCTGCAACGCCTGGCCCTGCGCTGGGGCGATGAGGTCGGACACGCTCCGTTCTTCCGGCCGTTCTTCGATGTGCTGCAGCACGCGGGCGAGGGTCAGGAGGCCTCGTTGGGCGAGGCCATGGCGACCTTCCTCGAGAGTCCCGGTGTCCGCGAACGCACAGACGATGACACGACGCTCGTCTGCGCCCTCTGGGTCGGTCCCGCCCCGGATGTCTGATCGGCTGGTGCTCGAGGACAGCCGACCGCTGATGCTCGGGCAGGAACTGGGTCGGGGCGGCGAGGGTACCGTGCATGCCCTGCCCGGGATGCCGGACATGGTGGCGAAGTTGTACCACCCGGCCCACTTTCCGGATGCCGAGAAGCAGGCCAAGCTGCGGACGATGACCCAGGCCTACGACGAGGAGCTGGCCAGCTACGCCGCGTGGCCTCGGCACACGCTGCACCGGGTCGCCGAAGGCCCCGTCGTGGGCTTCGTGATGCCGCGCATGGGCGATCGGCATCCCCTGCATATGCTGTACGCGCCCGGCAGCCGCAAGCGTCTGCTTCCCGATGCAGGCTGGGACTTCCTGCTCTGTGCCGCGCGCAACACGGCAGCGGCCTTCGAGGCCGTTCACCGACGGGGCCATGTCGTGGGCGACATCAACCCGGGCAACATCCTCTTCGCCGCGGACAGCCGGGTGGCCCTCATCGACTGCGACTCGTTCCAGGTCCGTGAACCGGGGCTCACCCATCGGTGCAAGGTCGGCGTGGGCCACTTCACGCCTCCGGAACTGCAGGGTCTCGTGGCCTTCGACGCGCTCGACCGGACCTTCGAGCATGACCACTTCGGCCTCGCCCTGCTGCTGTTCCACCTGCTGTTCGGGGGGCGCCATCCTTTTGCCGGGGTGCCGCTCATGCCGGAGGCGGGCGAGGTGCTGGACGAGGACATCAAGGCCTACCGCTACGCCCATGCGCCGGACGCCGCCGCGCGCGGCCTGAAGGCAGCACCCGGCGCCATCCCCGTGTCGCTGGTGCCGCATGCGATCGAAAAGCTCTTCCTGCAGGCCTTCACGGAAGAAGGGACCCATGTCGGCCGCCCCTCTGCCGACCAGTGGGTCGAAGCGCTCGATGAACTGCGCGGGCAGTTGCGTCCCTGCACCCGCAACGGCAACCACGCCCACCCGCTGCAGTCGCCTGACTGTCCCTGGTGTGCCTTCGATGCCCAGGGGCTGCCCTACTTTCTGCCCCAGGCCCCGAGGGTGCGCCCCACCGGTATCGAACCGTTCCAGATTCATCGGTTCTGGTGGCAGATCGAGGCCCTTCAACCCGTGCCGTTGCCCGAGCGGCCCGCCCCGGAACGCCTGCAGATCGTCGGCCGACCTCTGCCCGAGCCGAAGGGAGGCGTGCTGGGTCGGCTGCGGGGCGTGCGTACGGAAGCCCGGAGGAGGCGTGAGGCCCTGTTCGATGCCGAAGAAGCGCTGCAGCAGGCGTGGCGGGACGTCGAGCAGGCGCTCTCGCTGCAGGCCTTCCAGACCTGCAAGGGACGTCTCGCGGGGCTGAAGGCAAGCTATCTGGACCTCGCAAGGCAGGAAGGCCAGGAAGAGATGCAGATGCTCGAGCGCGTCCGCTTGCGCGAGATGGACCGCCTGCTCCGTCGGCATGCCATCGAGGATGCCGAAGTCGCGTGGTTCAGTCCTGCGAAGCGCGAAGCGGTGGCGGCCGCCGGCATGACGACGGCCGCAGACGTGACACGCGAGGCGCTCGGCAAGGTCCCGACACTGGGCGGTGCTTTGGTGAAGGCCCTTCTGGACTGGAGAGCAAGCCTGGAGCGCGGCCTCGAGATCGATCCGGTCCGACTGGCGACCGGCGAAGACCGCGAGCAGCTGCGGCGTATCGCCGAGCGACGGCGTCAGGATCTGGAGGAGGCCCTGCGCAGGGGGCGCGAAGAGCTGGTCGGCATCGAAGAGACCCGCGCCAGGCTTCGGCAAGGCCTGCTGGACCGGCTGACCGACGCGACGACGCGGCTGGCCCAGGCACGGGCGGACGTCGCCGTTCTCGGCTGACGCCCGCCCCCAACCGCAGGCTCAGTCCCGGCTGCGTTCGCGGCTGTAGGCCTGGTAGCCTGCGCGCTTGCGCAGCTTTCGATCATCGCCCGACGCGTAGTCGCGATCCAACTGCTGCAACCCCAGCAGTTCACGCTCCGTCTCGGCGCTGCCCGGCGCCGCCATGACCAGGCGACGGGCACGGTCAAGCTCCCGTGCCACGGACTGACGGTCGCCGCGGTCGATGTGGTCCATCACCCGTCGCTTGGACCGCGAGGCCTCGAGCAGAGCCACGTGGCGCACCACATCGGGATCCTCGGGCAATCGCTCCCACTCTTCGCGGGAAACGACGGGTAGCTCCAGCCTGGCCACGACCTTCTGGCGTTCGCCAAGACCCGGCGCATCCCATCCGAGTCGGACGCTCAGGACCTCGGTCTTGCTCGGGCAAGCCGGCAAGGCAAGTCGGATGACGACCTCGATCGTGTTGCCCGATCGCAGGTTGGGCAGCTTGTAACCGCCTCGGGACGTTCGGTCGAGATCATTCAGGACCTCGAGGACCGAGGCACCCGAGAGGGGCATCAGGCCGAGGCTGGCCCGCTCCCCGACGAGCGTGGCGAGGCCGGAAAGTTCGGCTTCGAAGATGTCCGGCAGGCTGCGCGGGTCCTCGATGAAGTGATAGTTGCCATCGCCCTCGCGCGCCATCGTCTCCAACAGGTGTTCGTGATAGTGGTCGCCGACGCCAAGCGTCGTGGTTCCGACACCTCGGGCAGCGGCCTCGGCCGCCCACGCGCCAAGCGTGCCGACACCCCGCTCGCCCCTGTTCGCGAGCCCATCCGAGACCAGGAGGATGCGTGTGAGCGTCCCCTCGCGTACCTGGCCGGCGACCTCGTCGTGGCCACTTCGCCAGCCGCCGGACAGATCGGTCGAACCGCCCGCCCGAATCCCGGCGATGGCCTCAAAGACCGGAGCCGGGTCACGCACCGGCGTGCTGGGCATCAGAACGTCGACCTCATCGTCGAAGACCGTCAGGCTGAGGCGATCCTCGGGCCCCAGCTGGCGAACGAGGCAACGCGCCGCTTCGCGTGCGTAATCGATCTTGAGGCCGTGCATGGACCCCGAGCGATCGAGGACCATGGCGAGGTTCAGCGGTGGTCGCGGTTGTCGTAGCGCCACGGAAGGCACGGCGAACCTCGCCAGCACGTCGAGCACGACGGGAGCGTCCGAGCAAGCGGCATGACGGAGCGGACGGAGGGTGATCACGGGAAGGGTCATCGGAAGGTCCTTTCATCTGGCAGGGGGGCGAATAGCGGGGCCCCTCAAGCATCGTGACTGTAAGGCCGAGGCCAAGAACACGCCTATTCCGGTGTTATCGATAAAGTCAGCCAGCCGCCCCGGACACCGCCAAGGTCTGGCCGTGCACGGTTAAGGAAGTGCCGAGGGGGGAATTTCCGGATCACCGGGGAGCCGCCCCCGCCCGGAACTTCGGAGGATCGCGCCGTGACCATGACGACCCGCCTGCTCGCTGCCTGCCTGGCTTCGCTGACCCTTGGCGGCTGCGTCGCCTACGTGCGGCAGGGGCACGTTGGCCTGCTGGTGGATGACTTCACGGGCGAAATCAAGCAGGTTCAGGACCCTGGCCTGCGCCTCGCCATCCCCTTGCGCGAACATATCGTCGAATATCCCGTCATCGTGCAGCAGTACGTGATGGTCAAGGGCGGCGAGCGCAGCGGCAAGGAACGCGACGACGCCGTCCGCGTCAACTCGCTCGAGGGCCAGAACTTCATCGTCGATGCCTCGGTGGAGTTCGTCGTGCGCAGCAAGCAGGATGTCGCTCCGCTCTACCAGCGATATGGCCTGTCCTTCGACGCCATCGTGGACGGCTACTACCGCAGCCGCTTCAAGGCGGCGCTCGCCACGGCAATAGCGTCACTGCCCCTGAACGAAGCCATCTCCGGGGAGGGTCGCCGCAAGGTCGAGGCTATGGCGCTGGCTGACCTCCGCAAGTCCATGTCGGACGACCACATCGACCTGCATGCGGTGCTGATCCGAGCCGTCTACCTGCCCGACGCCATTGCCCAGGCCATCTCGGACAAGACCCGGGCCGAGAATGATCTGGAACGCGCACGCACCGTGGCGCGCCAGAAAGTCGTCGAGGCCGAGGCCTCTGCCCAGGCCAACGTGGTCGCAGCGGAAGGCGAGGCCAAGGCCCGCCTCATCCGCGCAGAAGCGGAGGCCAAGGCCAATCAGGTCGTCAGCAAGTCCCTGACGGATCGCATCATCCGCAAAGCCTATATCGACAAACTGAGCGACAAGGTCCGGCTCGTGATCCCGCCGGGCGCCCTCTACAACCTGCACGACATCCTGCCACCCGACACGGGCGACAAGCCCGCCGGACGCCGCTGAAGCAGGCCTATCGGACCGGGCGTGCCGCGATCGGTCCGTACCATGCCGTGGCCATCCCCTTGGTCTGGTCCGTATCCGTCAGCAGGGCGACGGCCGTGACGGTCCCGGTCGGTTGCTTGTGGAAAAAGGCACGGTAGTCGGCGTCGAGTTTCCGCGTCTCTCGCTGCCATGTTCCGGCCTGTTCCGCGCCGCTCCGCAGCACGTGGATGGCGGTCCGGGAGCTGTCCGGAGCAGGACGCACCGCCCCCGCCGGAAGCGCATTGCCCCAGACATAGGCGACGGCCTCGGCCCGGGCCAGGTCCTCCTTGCGCCTGAGGTTCCAGAAGAAGTAGATGCGGGCGGGCATGTCGTCGGTGCGGCGGATCTGCTCGTCGGCCTTCGCGATGGGCCCTTCGACCTTCCAGGTCCACGTGACCCACGGGGTCTGGCTCGGGTCCAACTGGACCTTGCGCGTCAGCATCGAAGCCGCGGCCCTGCTGTCCGCCCGCACCACCGTCTCGCC
The DNA here is from genome assembly GCA_035285865.1 of Candidatus Sericytochromatia bacterium. Lineage (GTDB taxonomy): Bacteria > Cyanobacteriota > Sericytochromatia > S15B-MN24 > VGJW01 > VGJW01. Next base: position 154,855 of record JAYKHS010000014.1, on the reverse strand, counting down.
GTATGGACCCGCCTCCGGCGCGTAGCGAACCTTGGGGTGCCACGGCATGGACGTCGCATTCTGCCAGGCGGGCCAGTCCGATCCCGAAAAGCGCAACACGAGGGTTTCTGCAGGCTCCGCCGCAACCGCCACGTCCTCCGAGCCGGAGCAGACGGACAACACGGCGACGATCGTCAGAAAGGCACGCACGCGGGCAACACGGAACCCGGCGGCAGTGGCCGCGTCTGCGGGATGCGTGGACAAGCGACTTCCTCCGGGGGGACGTGCACGGTTTCTTGCGACAGGCACGCGCGCGTCGAAGAGGTGCAGGCTGCGGGCGAATCAACGACCGACCTTGCGCCCTCAGGAGCGGTCTTGACGTCTTCGCCAAGGACTTCCACTATACCCCCATAGGGTACCAAGGAGCAGCATTGTGGATCATGAAATCGTGACCTGCCCATCCTGCAAGGTCCGCAACCGCGTGGCCGATCGCCCCGGAAAGCCGCGCTGCGCCGCCTGCCGCACACCCCTCGCGCGCCCGAGCGCCGCCCCCGGGCACGTTGGCGACGCCACTTTCCAAGCCCGGGTCCTGCAGGCAGCCGAGCCCGTCCTCGTGGATGTCTGGGCGGCATGGTGCGGTCCGTGTCGCATGCTGGCGCCCGTACTCGAGCGTGTGGCCCGTCGGTTTGCCGGTCAATTGCGTGTCGTCAAACTGAATGCGGACGAGAACCCGGCGACCGCGGCGGCCCTGGGGGTGCAGGGCCTGCCCACGCTGCTCCTGTTCAAGCGCGGCGAGGTCGTCCGCCGGCAAGCGGGCTTCATGCCGGAAACCGCGCTCGTGCAGTGGCTTGAAGGCGCAGGGCTTTCCCTGCGCTCCGCCTGAAGAATCGGCACGGGCGCGGTAGGATCGAACCGCACCGGCGCCCGCCGGATGTCAGGCAGAAAGGCCCGCGATGACCGTGAACCCGGAGCCACCCGCGCTGCCGCGCCCTGTGGTCGGCATCGTGCGTGCCTCGCGACTGATCGAGGGTGGTGGATTCGTGGTCCGCAGGCCCGTCCCGGCACCTGGCCTCGAAACGCTCGACCCCATCCTGATGATCGATGAGATGGGCCCCGTGACGTACGGACCGGGTGAAGCCCTCGGCGCCCCGGACCATCCGCACCGCGGGTTCGAGACCGTGACGATCGTGTTGGACGGCGAAGTCGAACACGCCGACAGCGCCGGACACGCCGGCACGCTGGGGCCTGGCGACGTGCAGTGGATGACGGCCGGTTCGGGCGTGGTGCACCGCGAAATGCCCGGTCGACGCATCCAGGCCGAAGGCGGTCGGATGCACGGCTTCCAGATCTGGGTGAACCTGCCGGCTGCACTCAAACGGACGAACCCGCGCTACCAGGAGCTGAGGGGCGACCGGATTCCCGCAGTCCGTGCCGCCGGGGGACGTGCCCTCGGCCGCATCGTGGCCGGGGAAACCGCAGATGTCGAGGCTCCGGTGCGGACCCATACTCCGCTGACATTGCAGCACTGGACCCTCGAGCCGGACGCCGCCATGGATTGGCCCGTTCCCAAAGACCATCGGCTTGCCGTCTACGTGTTCCGGGGAGAGGCCAAGGTCGGCGAGCGGATGGTCACAGACGGCGAACTGGCCGTCTTGGGCGAGGGCACGTCCGTGCAGATCGCCACGCAGATGGGCGTGGAGTGCCTGCTGCTTGGCGGGCGTCCCATCGGCGAGCCCGTGGCGTGGGCCGGACCATTCGTAATGAACTCCAGAGCCGAAGTGCTGCAGGCCTATGACGACTATGTGGAAGGCAGGATGGGGCAGATCCCCCCGGAAATCATCCGGGCCTGACGCCGTGCACGCGCAAGACTTCCCTGTCCGCGGGCATGTCGTGGCCCTTGCCGGTGCCACGGGCGTGGTGGGTCGCAGCCTCGCCGCCTGCCTCGATGGCCGATCCGAAGTGGCACGGACCTGCGCACCGGGCCGCAGGGCGCTGGAACATGCTCCTGCCTCGGTAGACTGCCCCATGCTCGACCGCATCGAGGACGAGGCCGCTTGGACCGACGTGCTGCCCGATGGCATCGAACTGGCCCTGTGCGCGCTGGGGACGACGATCCGCCGTGCGGGTTCCAGAGCCGCCTTCCGGCTGGTGGACCGGGATGCGGTCCTGGCCTTCGCCAGAGCCGCACGGGCGCGGGGCGCCAAGCGCTTCGGGCTCGTCAGTTCGATAGGAGCCGGACATCCCGGTGCGGCCTTCTACCTGCGCACCAAGCACGAGGCCGAGCAAGGCGTGCTGGCCCTCGGCTTCGCACGTGTCGTCATCGTGCGTCCCTCATTCATCGACGACGCCGGCACACGGGAAGAGTTTCGCCCGCTGGAACGCCTGTCCCTGCCTTTGGCACGCCTGCTGCTGCCGCCACGGGGCAAGACGGCCGACTGGGCCCCCGTCTCCCCGGCGGCCATTGCCGGCTGCCTCGTCGATCGGTGCTTGTCGGCACTCCCCGGCGTCCACGTCGTCGAGAACCGGGAGATCCTTGCGTGGCTGCAGCCCTGACCGGATTGATCGCAGCAACCAGCCACCGTTCAACCGGCTGGTTGCTGCGATGCCTGCTTGCCCCGGCCCCTTTTACGAAAAGAGAAGGCTGACCTTGGCTATCAACCGCGAGAGCGTGGACGCCTACCTGCGGGACGGCTGCGGGCGCTGCGACCTGTACCGGACCCCCCGATGCAAGGCCCTGCAGTGGACGCGGGAGCTCGGCGAATTGCGCAAACTGCTGCTCGAAGCGGGACTGGACGAGGAGATGAAGTGGGGATCCCCCTGCTACACCTTGGGTGGCAAGAATGTCGCGATGCTGGTGTCCCTGCGAGACTCATGCGCGTTGCAGTTCTCGAACGGCTATGCCCTGGCAGACCCGGAAGGGCTCCTCGACCGGGCAGGCCCAAACTCGCGCATCGGCCGCCTGCTGCGATTCCGCTCCATGGACGACGTGGAGGACCAACGCCAGCACGCCATGGTCTTCATCGCGGAGGCCGTTCGCCTCGAGCGGGAAGGCATCAAGGTCGACCTGCCGCCGGCCGCCGAGGAGATGCCTGAAGAACTCGCCTTGCGGCTTGAGGCCGACCCGGCGCTGGAGGCTGCCTTCGCGGCGCTGACTCCCGGACGCCGCCGCAGCCATATTCTGCACGTGGGCGGGGCCAAACAGGCCGCGACACGGGCGCGGCGCGCCGAGAGCGTGGTACCCGTGATCCTGGCGGGCAGGGGCTTCAACGAGCGGTAGCCGGCACCTCGGCGCCGCGCCCTAACCCGCGTCGACCACCGTCCGCACGTGCAGCTCCTTGAGCTGCTTGTCGTCGACCGACCCGGGAGCCGCCGCCATCAGATCCCGGGCCTGCTGGGTCTTGGGGAAGGCGATGACGTCGCGAATGGCCGGGACACCCGAAAGCAGCATGCACAGGCGATCCAGACCGAAGGCGATACCGCCATGAGGGGGCGTGCCGTAGGTGAAGGCCTCGATCATGAAGCCGAACTTGGTCTTGATTTCTTCCGCCGAGAGGCCCAGCAGCCGGAAAGCCTGCTGCTGCACCTCGGCTTGGTGGATTCGGATGCTGCCGCCACCCAGCTCGACGCCATTGAGCACCATGTCGTAGGCGTTGGCCCGGACGGCCGTCAACTCGGCGATGGCATCGGCCGTCAACGTGCCGCCCTCGTCCAGATGGGCCGCCCAACGGGCCAGCACCGGCAGGTCGGCCGGCCGGGCCGACGTGAAGGGGTGATGCATTGCGTACAGGCGTCCTTCGGCCGGATCATGCTCGAACATCGGGAAGTCCACGACCCAGAGCAGGTTCCAGAGGCCCTGCGGAATCAGCCCGAGATCCTGGCCCAGCCGCAGGCGCAGCCGCCCCAGCACATCGACCACCTGACCCCATTCGCCAGCCCCGAAGAAGAGCAGGTCGCCGGTCTCGGCACCCGCGGCCGCCACCACGGAAGCCAATTCGGCCTCGGCAAGGTTCTTGGCGACGGGGCCGGAGGCATCGCCGACCTTCACGTAGGCCAACCCCTTGGCACCGAACTTGCGCACGAAGTCCGTGAGCACATCAATCTGGCTGCGGCTGATGCGCTGCGCACCACCGGGCACCCGCAGGCCCTTGACCACGGGCGCCCCGCTGAAGACCTGGAAGCTGCAGCCCCGGGTGGCGGCCGTCAGGTCACAGAGCTCGAGGCCGAACCGCGTGTCCGGCTTGTCGGAGCCATAGCGATCCATCGCCTCCTGCCAGCTGATGCGGGGGATGGGCAGGGCGACGGTCGCGCCGACCGACTCCTCGATGAGGTGCGCCATCAGGCCCTCAAACAGCTCGAGGATCTGTTCCTGACTGGTCCAGGAAAGCTCGCAGTCCAGCTGGGTGAACTCGGGCTGGCGGTCCGCGCGCAGGTCCTCATCGCGGAAGCAGCGCGCGATCTGGAAGTAGCGGTCCTGGCCGCCCACCATCAGGATCTGCTTGAAGATCTGGGGGCTCTGCGGCAAGGCGAAGAACTCGCCCGGGTGGACGCGGCTGGGTACCAGATAGTCCCGAGCCCCTTCCGGGGTGCTCTTCGTCAGGATGGGCGTCTCGATCTCGAGGAAACCGCGCTCATCCAGGTAGCGACGCATGCGCTGCATGATGCGGTGCCGGGCGGCAAGGGCCCCGGTCAGGCGACGACCGCGAAGCTCGAGGTACCGATGCGTCAGGCGCAGGTTCTCGTCCACGCCATCGTCATCCAGCGGGAAAGGCAACGGACGGGCGGCGTTGTAGACTTCGAGCGCGCGCACGGCCACCTCGATTTCACCCGTTGCGAGGCGCGGGTTGGCGAGGCCCTCGCCGCGGGCGCGCACGATGCCCCGGATGCCGATGGCATACTCGCCGCGCAGACGGTCCGCAGCCGCGTGCGCCTCTGCCGAAGTCTCGGGCTCGAAGACCACCTGCACCAGACCGGTCCGATCGCGAAGGTCGACGAAGATGACGCCGCCGTGGTCCCGACGGGAGTCCACCCACCCGAAGAGCGTGACCTCCTGGCCGAGGTGGTCCTTGCGCAGGTCGCCGCCCATGTGGCTGCGGGTGCCCAGGCGCAGGGCGTCGCTGATCGTCGTCGTCACGGGGGCCTCCAAAGGCATCCGGCAGGCGGCCTCGCCCCCGGGTCCGAAGGGGCATGGTAGCAGACGCCGGGTTGTCCGGCCCTGCCCGGGCGGGCTAGAATCCACGCATGGATACGATCGTGCAGGAGCCTCCCTACGTCCGGCTGTCCGATCTGGGCGCTTACGTCGGCCAACGCGTCACGGTCAAGGGTTGGCTGACCCACCATCGGTCCAAGGGGAAAATCGCCTTCCTCGTGGTGCGCGACGGCACCGGTCTGGTCCAGGGCGTGGTGTTCCGTCCCGATGTGGCCGAGGACCTGTGGCAGCAAGCGGAATCCCTGACGCAGGAGAGCAGCCTCGCGCTTTCAGGGGTGGTCAAGGCCGAACCCCGTGCGCCCGGGGGTTTCGAGCTGGCCGTGGACGGCCTGTGTACCTTCCAGTTGACCGAGGAGTTCCCCATCTCGCCCAAGGAACACGGAGTCGACTTCCTGATGGGGCATCGCCACCTCTGGCTGCGCAGCCGCAGGCAGCACGCCATCCTGCGTGTCCGCGCCGCCATCATCCGGGCCATGCGCGGCTGGATGGACCGGAACGGCTTCCTGCTGGTGGATGCGCCCATCCTGACGCCGGCGGCCTGCGAGGGAACCAGCACGCTCTTCGAGACGGACTACTTCGACGAGAAGGCCTACCTGACGCAGTCGGGCCAGCTCTACGCCGAAGCCGCGGCCATGGCCTTCGGCAAGGTCTACACCTTCGGTCCGACCTTCCGTGCCGAGAAGTCCAAGACCCGCCGCCACCTGACGGAGTTCTGGATGCTGGAGCCCGAGGTCGCTTTTGCCGACCATGACGACAACCTGCGGCTGCAGGAACAGTTCGTCGCCGGCGTGGTGCAGGAAGTTCTCGCCGCCTGCCCCGAAGAACTCGCGATCCTCGAACGGGATGTCAGCCGCCTGCAAGCCGTCCAGGCCCCGTTCCCCCGCATCACCTACGACGAGGCCGTCAAGATCCTTCAGGAAGCCGGCCATGCCATCGACTGGGGCGATGACTTCGGGGCCCCGGACGAGACCCTGCTTGCCGAGCGCTTCGACCGGCCGGTCTTCGTCACGCACTATCCGAGGCAGTGCAAGGCTTTCTACATGAAGGTCGATCCGGCACGTCCCGATGTCGTACGCTGCGCCGATCTGCTGGCGCCCGAGGGCTATGGAGAGATCATCGGTGGCAGCCAGCGCGAGGATGATCTCGAGACCCTGCGCAGCCGCATGGCCGAAGCAGGCGTGCGCGAGGAAGGCATGGAGTGGTATCTGGACCTGCGCCGCTACGGCAGCGTGCCCCACGCGGGCTTCGGCATCGGCCTCGAGCGCACGGTCGCGTGGATCTGCGGTCTGGAGCACGTCCGCGAGACGGCTCCCTTCCCCCGCATGCTGACGCGGTTGCACCCTTGAGCCCGACGGAACGGCTGGTCGAAGGGGTGGACTACACCTTGGAGCGCGGCCTGATGGTCTTCACGGCCGATTACCTGCTGCGCCGGGGCTACTGCTGCCGTAACGGCTGCCGCAATTGCCCGTGGGATCACGAGGGTCCGCGCCTGAATCGGGACACCTTTGACGGCAAGGACGGCACGGTCCGCCCGGACGACACCTGCGCGTGAGGTCTGCCCTGACGCGGTTCCGGGTCCGCTACGCGGAAACGGACGGACAGCGCATCGCACACCACGCCGCCTATCCTGTCTGGTTCGAGATGGGGCGGGCCGACCTGCTCCGGGACCTGGGCCTCGACTACAACGCGATGGAGCGGAACGGGGCCTTCATGGTGGTGGCCGAATTGCACGTGCGCTATCGCAAGCCCGTCCGCTACGACGAGGAGCTGTTGCTCGAGACGACGACGGGCGAGGTCGGCCGGTCTTCGGTGCGGGTCGTCTACAGGCTGACACGTGACGGGACCGAAGTGGCTACCGGCGAGACCCTGATGGTCATGGTCGGCCCCGAGGGAAGACCCATCACGGTACCTGACCCGCTGCGCCGGGCACTTGAGGCCCCGGAAGCCGCCGGGTGGCAGGGCGATGCCCCGCCACCCGACATCGCCTGAACCGTCGCCTCAGGCCTCCATCACCTCGGTGACCGTGGTGCGAGGAGCCTCAGCTCCTTCGATGGGGATCATCCGAGCCGCAGGCGTGCTCGCAAGCGGCATGCGGATGCGCAGCATGCCGTCCTCGAAGCGGGCCGAGATGGCCTCGCCGGACATGCCGTCAGGCAGCTGGAAGCGCCGCTCGAAGCGGCCAGACGGCACCTCGGACATCCACATGCGGTCATGCTCGCCGGCCTCGAGCACGGGACGCTGGCCGCGCACGAGCAGAACGTCTCCCTCGACGGACAGGCGGACCTCGTCCCGGGGGACGCCCGGCAGGGCCAGGTGCAATTCGTAGGTATCCTGCCGCTGGATCATGTTGGCAGCCGGCACCCAGGCGCGATCGTGAGCACCCGTTCCCAGGGCCTCGAAAACACTCTCGAGCATCTCGTGCTGCAGGCGCCGAAGCTGGCGGGCATCGGGAAGCGCGGGATTCAGGATGAGTCGACGCATCGGAAACCTCCTTCAGGTGAATCGATGTGCCTGAATGCTATTGCATTGAGTGTTTACTTGTCAAGTAAATGAATAAATCGGACGCAAACCGCGTGCGTCGGCCCCAAGCAGAAGCGGCCGGAAACCCTGGGTCTCCGACCGCCCGCACGAAGCGAACTACTCGCCCTGTTGCTCTTCCTGAGCCTGGTTCATGGCCCGGGAAACCTGATCCGGCATCCGGTCGAGGACGACCTCGAGACGCTTGCGCTGGCCTTCGCGCATGACCAGCAGCGTGACCTTGTCACCCTTGCTGCGGTTGCTGATGGACCAGATGAGTTCCGCCGCCGACGCAATGGGCTTGCCCTGAACCTCGAGGATGACGTCGCCGGGCGCCAGTCCGGCCCTGGCCGCAGGACTGCCGTCCGTCACCTGCGTGACGACCGCGCCCTTGTCGACCGGGAAGAACATCTTGTCCCGCTCCTCGGGCAAGTCACGCACCCCGACGCCCAGCCACGCACGCTCGACCCGTCCCTTGGCCTTGAGCTGGGGCAGGACCTGCTTCAGGGTCGTCACGGGAATGGCGAAGCCGATGCCCTGACCATCCCGCGCCACCGCCGTGTTGACGCCGATGACCTCACCCTTCAGGTTCAGCAAGGGGCCACCCGAATTGCCCGGATTGATCGGTGCATCCGTCTGCAGGAATCCGACCCTGGGATTGACCTGAACATCGCGGTTGACCGCGGACAGGATGCCGGCCGTGACCGTATGCTGCAAGCCCAGTGGACTGCCGATGGCGATGACACGCTCGCCGACACGCAGGGTCGCGGGATTGGTCAGGGGCAAGGTCGGCAATCCGCTTGCCTCGACCTTCACCAAGGCCAGGTCCGTGCTGGGATCCTGACCGACGACCTTGCCCTCGAGCTTGCGGCCATCCGTCATCGTGACCCGCAGCTTGGTCGCCCCGGCGATCACGTGATGGTTGGTGACGATGTAACCCTCCGGCTCGAGGACAAAGCCCGATCCCACGCCCTTCCGCACGAGAAATGGACCTTGACCCTGGTGCGGATTGCCGCCCCGACCGCCAGGCCCGCCCATACCGCCGAATGGCCCGAAGAACCCGAAGAACGGGTCCTGTTCCTGACCATAGAAGGGATTGCGCTGGCGGGTCTCGGTATCGATGTTGACGACCGCTGCTCCCACGCGCTCCACCAGATCGGCAATGGGCTCGTCTCCAGTCAGCCTTGCCGACGCACGCGAAACGTCCTGAGCCCGTCCCTCCCGGGCGTCAGGCATGCCGGGTGCAGCCAGTGCGGGTTGAACGGCTCCCTGGTGCGCCAGCACGGCATAGGTACCGGCTGCGCCACCCGTGGCGGCGAGACCTGCTGTCAGCAGGTTCGCGATCAGGGTCCTGGCCATGATGTTTTCCTCCGGTTCCGGGGCGGCAAGCCCCCACATGCAGGGACGGCTCCCGGGGCTTCAAGGTTTCGCATGATACGCCTCTGCGGAACTTCCGGGCAGCAGGCGGTCAACGTGTCAGATAGGTGAAAGTGGCCTTGGCAGCCTGTGCATAGGTCTTGCCCCCCGTCACGTCGGCTACGCGGATGGTGTAGTTGCCCGTGACATCGATGACTTCTTCGGATGGAATCACCATCGAGATCGTCGCGGGCAGGGTGGCGACGGATCGGGTCGCCTCGGGGCCCCATCCGCACGGGTTGATCACGCGGATATGGTAATCGCGGGCGGTCTGGCTCGTCGCCGACAACCGGAACCTCAGCGTGACAGGCACGCCCGGACCGGTCACCGCCGGTGCCGCGCCCATCACGAGCGTGACGCCCTCGAGCGCGGCCAGAGACGGCTCTACGGGTGGCACGGCAACGTCGGTTCCATCGGGGGCCCCGCGCTCGACCACCCGATACCCTGTCGATGGCTCGAGGAATCGGAGCCGAATGGTCCAGAGGCCGCGGCTCTGTTCCCAGACAGGGGGCTCCTGGATGGGAGGCGTGACACCCTCGGGGGGCATGACCATCAGGTCGGGCATCCGCGACTCGCCCGATGCCCCGGAGACAGCCAGATAGAGCGCCCGGTCATGCGCCGCAAGCCGGGTCGCGGGCGTCTTGTCGCGCTGCAACCACGAGACGGTCCAGGGAAACGACGCAACCGGGGTCGGCGCGGGCGTCGGAGGTACCGTTCTGCCCTGTATCGTCAGCGAGGGCCCACAGCCCACGCCCAGCAGCAGAGGCAGGACCGGCACGCAGCGGGTCCAGCCCCCGCTCACTTGCCCTTCCCCGCCAGCTTGACGAAGCTGGCCAACTCCTCGAGGACGATCCGCGCGTGCGTGCGGGGGAAGCGCAACACCTCCAGCAGCCCCTTGCGCGGACGCGCGACTGCCGGCGTCGGTGTCGCGGCAGGGATCTCCTCGCCGTTCTCGTCGACCAGAACTTCATCCTCGGACGCCTCTGGCTCGGGATGCAGAACGGGCTCGAGCACCACCGTCACCAGCCCGGATGGCGAGGCCTCGCCCATCCAGATGCGCTGACGGCCGTTGTCGTGCACGACACGAAGTTCGGCCGCACCCGGATCCCGTCCGGGAAGCAGCGCCAGAAGGCGTGCGACCAGGCCGACCTTGGCAGCCGCAGGGGGCCGTATCCAGGCCGCCTCGACATCGAGAGTGTTCTGAATTTCCTTCTGCTTGGTCACCACACGACCACTCCGCGTCGCAACCACCATGCTCTCGCCACGCGGACCGCGCTGGACCACGAGCGTCGTGCGCGGGGCGTAGACCAGACTTTGCGGACGAAGGGTCGGATCCCCCACGAGGATGTCCCTGTCGACCCGCCACTCGCGGGCCTGCCCGGCCTGCCACGTCTCCAGCGAGAAACCGGGCCTCATGTCCGGGCTCGCAAGGCCACCCGTGCGCCGCAAGCCTGGCGTCTTGATCCTGAAGGCCTGCAGGGGCGCACCGGGCAACAGACCAGGTCCAGGGACGGGCGTGGCCTTGGGTGCCGACGACAGCAGCGCCGCCAGCAGCAATCCGGCTGGAACAGCCACGTGGTCAGGCCGGATTGCCCGACTGGGGGCTGCCCGGGCCCTCGGACCCCGGATCCGCAGGCGTGTCCTGGTTGAACAGGGCCTCGAGACGGTTGCGGCTGCGCTCGAGGGAGTGCGTGGTGACGCCCATCAGGAGCTGCAGCGGCACGATGTTGTGGGCCACGACGGTGTCATCCTCGTCGTAGGCATCGAACTCGAGGAAGTCCTGTCCCACCCGCACGATGCGTGCGAGGTAGCAGGTGTTGGCAGGCGCGAAGAACAGTTCGACCAGTTGGTTGTCGTCCTGCATGCGTTTCAGGCGTTCGATCAGGTGCATTTCGGCTCCTCCTCCCCCAGGCGGGACTCGAGGGGGGGCTCCAGTCCATCCTATACCCCGTCCACGGCCCTGCTCAGCCATCGCGTTGTTCCCGGGCCCGTTCGAGCCAGGCCGTCCGTCCCGAACCGTCCGTGACCTGGCGGGCCAGAGCCTCATAGAGCCTGCGGGTCTCGGGATCCGGGGCCTCGGGAACCCGAATGACCAACCGCACCAGCATGTCGCCACGGCCCCCTCCCCTGCGGGTCAGGCCCTTGCCCTTCATGCGCAGGATCCGGCCGCTCTGGCTGCCTTCGGGCACCTTCAGGCGCACCTCGCCCTCCAGCGTCGGGACCGTGACCTCGGCACCCAGCACGGCCTCGTGCGGAGCGACGGGCAAGTCGACCTCGAGATCATCGCCGGACACGGTGTAGAGGGCGTGCGGCTGCAGGGCAACCCGAAGCAGCAGTTCGCCGTCCGGAGAGGGGACCCGGAGCCGAGCACCATCCCGGACGCCGGCAGGAAGGTTCACCTCGACGGTCCGCTCCTGGACCTTGATGCCGATGCCCTGGCAGGACGGACACGGGGCAGGACCGGTCGGACGCCGCCCCTGGCAGACACCGCAGGGCTCCTGGGTGCGCAACCGCAATTTCTTGCGCGTGCCTGCGTGGGCCTCCCGCAGGCGCACCTCGATGCGCACTTCCTCTGGCGTGCGCGACGCTCCGGCAGGACGCCCCCGCGGTGCTTCCGCCCGGAACAGATCCTCGAACATGCCCTCGAGGATGCGGCCGAAGCCCTCGCCGCCGAAGCCCGCACCGCCGAAGCCCCCGCCGAATGGCCCCTGGCCGGGGCGGAAAGGCCCTTGACCCGTCCCTTCGAAAGGTCCGTCCGCGCCGAAACGGTCGAATCGGGCCCGCCGTTCGGGATCCGAGAGCGTCTCGTAGGCCTCGTTGATCTCCTTGATCCGGCGTTCGGCTTCCTGGCGGGCCTTCTCGGATTCCTGATGGCGGTCAGGATGCCACTTCTTGGCCAGCTTCACCCAGGCGGAACGAATCTCCTGATCGGACGCATCCCGCTTGACTCCCAGAACGGAGTACGGATCGCGCGCCTTGGTGCCCATGGCTTCAAGTCTCTGACTTTAGTGCGACTGTGTCAAGTTACCTTAGGGCAACCGTTGCCTCGAGGGTGCCGATCCCGCGAATCGTGACCGCAAGGTCCATCCCGGGTACCAGGTCGGGCGTCTCACCCGGCGTGCCCATCAGGACCAGGTCGCCGGGTTCGAGGGTCATGTGTCGCGAGGCGAAGGCCAGGACCTCGGGAACCTTGAAGATCAGGTCCGAAAGAGGTGCATCCTGCACGACGCTGCCGGCACACCGTGTCGTCAGGTGTGCCTGATCCGGGTCGAAGGCCTCCGCAGGCACGACGACGGGACCGACCGGACACCACGTGTCGCAGCCCTTGGCCCGCCACCACTGTCGGTCACCCTGCTGCCAGGCCCGATCCGTGATGTCGAAGGCACAGGTATAGCCGCGGATCGCCGCCGCTGCCTCGGTCGCCGTCGCATCGCGCAGGACGCTGCCGACGACGACGGCCAGCTCTCCCTCGGCCTGAGGACGTGTCGCACCATCCGGCAGGAGAACCTGTGCTTCAGGTCCCGCCAGACTCGAGGAAGGCTTCAGGAAGAGCTCGGGCTTCTCGGGCACGGGACGACCGTGCAGGTGCGAGCGGAAATTGAGCCCGACGGCCAGTATCTTGGCCGGGCGGACACCAAGCACCCTTGCGGCAGCTTCGGGGCCCGCGAGCCCGACCGTCACCACGCCAACCCCGCCGGCAGCGCCATGTCCACCTTGGCAAGGGCCTCATCCACGTCCGCGGTCCGCTCTGCACGAAGGAAGTCCGTCCACTGACCATCTGCTCCGACCCTGCCGGCCAGATGGAACAGATCGTGGTAGAACGCCACCCACCATTGGCCCTCGCGAGCCTTGGCCATCCAGTCCTGCTTGGCGAGGATGCTGTCCATCGGGAAGTCGTCGAAGGCCATGACCCACAGCGGATTCAAATGGGCGTGGGTGGCCATGAGGTCTCCGAGATGCAGGATGGTCTGACCGCCGCCCGACAAGGTCAGGGCCTGATGGCCGAGCGAATGCCCACCCGTGTGGTGCAGTTCGAGGCCCGGAGCGAGGACCTTGTGGCCATCAGCCGGCTCGAGCAGGCCGGCTTCCTCGAGCGGACGCCAATTCTCGTCGGGATAGGCGTGGCGGGTCCGGGGATGCGGCGTGTGCAGGGCCTCGACCTCGCGCGCCTGCAGATGGATGCGGGCCCGGGGGAAAGTCGGCACGAGGCTGCCGTCCTCCTGACGGGAGACGAGACCGCCCGCATGATCCGGATGCATGTGCGTCACGACGACATCCGTGATGTCATCCGGGACCAGTCCGGCCGCCGCCAGCGTGCGCAAGGGATCGCAGGGTCGGATCAGCCGGAACTGGCCCTGCTGGCGCCCATCCAGCTTGCTGCCGTATCCGGAGTCCACCAGCAACGTCCGGCCATGACCCCGGATCAGCAGGGGTCGCAGGGCCAGCGGGATGAAATGGTCCCGGTCAGCCGGATACTTGCGTTGCCAGACCACGCGGGGCACCACCCCGAACATCGCCCCGCCATCAAGCCCGAAAGCCGTGTCATGCAGCCAGTCGAGGGTCCACGCTCCGAGGTTCATGGCGGGCATGGTCGCACGGGCCCGCAGGCCGGGCAAGCCGGGCGTCATGGCCGGTCGGATGTGACCCAGGTCCGTGCCAACGTCGGCTGCCGGGGTATGCTGGCCATGTTCCGTCCCCCGCGAGATCCGACCCCATGTCCGAAGCATCAACCCGCCGCACGTACCAGGCTGGTCAGGCCCTGTTCCTCGAGGGCGAGCACAGCCACGAGCTTTACATGCTGCTCTCGGGCGGCGTCGATATCCAGATGCACGGCCAGATCATCGCCTCGGTCAATGAGGCCGGCTCGGTCTTCGGGGAGGTTTCCTTCCTGCTCGAGTCTCCCCGCACGGCCACGGTCTTCGCGAACCAGCCGTCCGAGTTCCTGGTGATTCACGACGTGGCTTCGCTGGTCGAGACCAATCCGATGCTGGTCGCGCGCATCGCACGGCTGCTGGCCCAGCGTCTGCGCGAGATGGACGAGCGCTTCGTCAAGCTCAGCCAGTCCGTCCGCGGCGGCTGAGGCCGGCGGGCCGCGCCCTGCCGGGCGTCACCAGTAGCAGATGCCCTGCCGATCGAGCCATTCGATCGCCCGCGCTCCCCAGCGCTGCCAGGCATCCAGACGGCGGACCGGCTGCGCGTGGCGGTTCCAGTCCCCGAGGAAACTGGACTCCAGCAGTCGGACGCTGGGCCCCTGCCAGTGGACGTTGAGTTCGCGAAACCGATGGAAGGCGCTCGGCGTCCAGTTGAGCGACCCGAAGAACCCGACCTCGCCGTCGATGATCGCGTACTTGGCGTGGAACTCCTCCTGATCCCGCCTGGCCTCGTACCAGCGCACCGGCACGCCAGCCTCGAGCAGGCGCTCCGCGACGACCAGATTGGGCACGCCCCAGCGCGGGATGTTCGCGGTCGGACCACCGGACCACTTGCCGTCGAACCTGTGCCGGTCCAGCAGCACCTTGACCGCGACGCCACGACGGTGCGCGGCAACAAGCGCCTCGGCCACCTCGAGGTCGCTGAACTCGAACACGCCGGCCTCGATGCGATGTCTCGCGCCCCGCAGCAAGCGCATCAGGTGTTCCTTGCCGCAAGCCATCTCCTCGTCGTTGCGCACCAAGGCGAGCGAAGCCTGCTTACCATCGGCACGAGGCGCAACCACGGGCTGCTGCAGCGGCGGCAACGGCCAACCGAAAGGGCGCGCGACCTCCCTGGCCAGCGCCTCGCCGATGTCGCCTTCGAACTCGAGCATGAGATCGTGGTCGGTATCGGCAATCTCGAACAGATTGGCCCCCCCCATCATGCCGCGTCGTCGATCGCATACCAGCACCTTGGCATGGTCGATGACCGTCAGCGGGTTGCGCTCGGCCTTCGGCAAGCGGGACAGGGGATAGGCCTCGGGCGCGAGATCGGCCTTGCGCATGACCGCCCACTGCGCCACCAGCAGGTCGGTGGTCGTGCCGATGGTCTGTTCCACTGGGCAGGTGGTCACGTGGACCCGGCAACCCCTGTCGCGTGCGCGGGCGAGCGCCGCCGCGACCCGATGCCCGATGCGTCCACCCAACAGGTACATGTCCAGCAGGACTTCCTCACGGGCTGCGTCGATCAG
Organism: Candidatus Sericytochromatia bacterium; assembly: GCA_035285865.1. GTDB lineage: Bacteria > Cyanobacteriota > Sericytochromatia > S15B-MN24 > VGJW01 > VGJW01. The sequence goes on along the minus strand of JAYKHS010000014.1, from coordinate 139,574 downwards.
GGCAAGCGCCCGAGGATAGATTTCTTCGGCATCGGCACGCAGCCAGACCTGTGCGGTGGCCTCTTCCCCGCTCGAACAGGGCATCGCCCGGAGCGGACGCCGGGCGTCGTAGACCTCGCGCGCGCGGATGCTCTCGAGCAGGTCGGCGGCGCCGGCCGTTGCGGGAAGCACGGCCTGCAGACACGCGGCGAGGACCAACAGCACCGGGACGACGCGGCGGGCCAAGGGCTCAGGCTCCTTGTGGACGCTCGTCCTCGAAGAGCGCCGAGACGAAGACCTCGGGATCGAAGTCTCGCAGATCCGTGACGCCTTCCCCAAGGCCTGCGAGCCGAACCGGAATGCCGAGCTGGCTCTGGATCGAGAAAACGACACCCCCCTTGGCCGTACCGTCGAGCTTGGTCAGCACCACGCCGGTGAGCGGGACGGCCTGCCCGAAGACCTCGGCCTGCCGCAGGCCGTTCTGGCCCGTCGTCGCATCCAGGACAAGCCAAGTCTCCCGCAAGGCGTCGGGGGCCTCGCGATCGAGCACGCGACCGATCTTGGCCAACTCGGCCATCAAGTTTGTCTTGTTCTGCAAGCGGCCTGCCGTATCGACCAGCAGCACGCCCGCTTCCCGTGCCTTGGCGGCCCGGACGGCATCGAAGACCACCGCAGCCGCATCGCCACCTTCGGCATGCCGGATCAGGGGCACGTCCGAACGTGCAGCCCAGACGGCCAACTGCTCCACGGCAGCTGCGCGGAAGGTATCGGCCGCGGCGACCACCACCTTGCGATTCTCGAGGACGAGGCGACGAGCCAGCTTGCCCAGCGTCGTGGTCTTCCCGGCCCCGTTGACCCCCACCAACGTGACCACGTTGAGCCGATCCGAATCGGGGACCCAAGGGCGCGCCGGTCCGAGGCGTGCGGCCAGGAAGAGCGCAAGCTCGCGCGTCAGGTCATCCGGCGTGACGGTGCCGGCCTTGAGGCCGGCGCGCAGATGATCGAGCGCCTGCTCCGTCAGGCCGGGACCAAGATCCGATTCGAGCAGAATCTCCTCGAGGCTATCCCAGGTCTCGGCGTCCACGTGGGCACGGCCGCGGAACAGATCCCGCACCCTGTCGACCAGCTGACCACGCGTCCGAGTCAGCCGCTCGCGCAGCCGTTCGACCGTCTCGCCCTCCATGCGGAACGAGGGCGTGCCAGGGATGGGCGTGTTCAGGAAGGCCCAGGCCTTGCCCCAGAAACTCTCCGGGCGGCCGCCCTCCTCTCCACCGTCATCAAGGCCTGCCGTGGCGTCCACGGCAGGGACGAGAACCGGCTCAGCCGTCGGACCGTCGCCTTGCGGCGGCACATCCGCAGCCATCGGACCGGCACCGGAATCCTGTGCAGGTGCCGGGGGCGGTGGCGAGGCCCCGGGTGCCTGCACCGCTTCCGTCGGGGGCTCGGTGGCGACGCCCCGCAGTTTGTCCCACCAACGCATCAGGCGCGCGGGCTCCCGTTGCGGTCCTGGGCGAAGCGCGCCAGCACGCCATTCACGAAGCGGCCCGACTCTTCGGTGCCGTAGCGCTTGGCCAACTCGACGGCCTCATTGATCGCGACCTCGAGGGGGATGTCCTCGGCGTGCCGGATCTCGGCGACGGCGAGGCGCAGCAGGTCCCGATCGACGGCCGCAAGACGTTCGATGGACCAGTGTTCGAGGGCCCCGTCGATGGCTGCGTCGATGCTTGCCGCATGATCCAGGTACTGGCGCAGCATGCCGATGGCAAACGCCCGGACCTTCGAACCGCCGGCAATGGCGGCCTTCTCGGGCCAATCCAGCGCCTCGCCGACCAGGTCGGCCGCACGATCCATCGCATCCGCCGCCTCCAGCACCCGGGCGGCATGGGCCGACACGATACCGCCCTTGAGCAGATCCAGGACGTCCAGGTCCCGGGCAGCGTTCCAGAAGGCGCGCGCCACCTCTTCGAGGGCTGCAGGGTCGGGGAGGGGATCCTTCCGGGCATGGCGGGCCAGTTCGGCCAGCAGGCGCGGCGCCGCGTCATCCTCGCCCAGCAACGACAGCTCGAGGCGCACCTTGTCCACGAGACCGGCAGCCTCCTCGACCCTGTCGCGCGCTTCGGCAGAAAGCAAGTGGGCGGCACGGGTCACCAGCTCCTCGAGTTCCGGCTTGACCTCGGCTGGAAGCGGACCCAGCTGGGCCATCGAAAGCAGCGCCAGCTCGCGGGCAAGGCGGCGGATGTTCAGGGTTTCGCTCACGGGATTCATGCTCCAAGGATGCGCCGTTGCAGGAAGTTGGTCGAGACGTCCCCGCGCCGGAAGAAGGCGTTGTCGAGGATCCGCTGGTGCAGGGGCAGGGTGGTGCGCACCCCGGTGATGGCAAATTCGGCGAGCGCGCGCTGCATGCGCGCGATGGCCGTGTCGCGGTCCTCTCCCCAGACGATCAGCTTGGCAAGCAGGGAATCGTAGTGCGGCGGCACCACGTATCCCGGAAAGACGTGCGAATCCAGGCGAACGCCGGGACCACCGGGCGGCAGCCACGCCACAAGCGTGCCGGGAGATGGCCGGAAGTCCCTCTGCGGGTCTTCGGCGTTGATGCGGCACTCGATGGCGTGGCCACGGAAGGTGATGTCCTCCTGACGCCAGGGCAAGGCCTCGCCGGCCGCCACCCGGATCTGCCACGCCACGAGGTCGATGCCCGTGAGCATCTCCGTCACGGGATGCTCGACCTGAATGCGGGTGTTCATCTCCATGAAGTAGAACTGGCCGTCGGCATCGAGCAGGAACTCGACGGTACCGACGCCCTCGTAGCCCAGACCGCGGACCAGACTCAAGGCTGCCTCGCCCAGACGCTGGCGCAGGCTCTCGTCGACGGCGGGGGATGGGGCCTCTTCCAGCAGTTTCTGGTGACGCCGCTGGACCGAGCAGTCCCGCTCGCCCAGATGCACGGCACCGCCATGGCGGTCGGCCAGGATCTGGACCTCGACGTGCCGGGGATGGAGCACGTACTTCTCCAGATAGACCGCCCCGTCGCCGAACGCGGCCTCGGCCTCGCGGGAGGCCATCTCGCACTCTTCCTCGATGCGACGCGGGCCCTGGACGACCCGCATGCCCCGACCACCGCCACCGGCCGAAGCCTTGATGATGACCGGATAGCCCAGACGATCGGCGATTGCGCGGGCCTCGGAAACGTCCCGCACCGGCCCGCCCGAACCCGGCACCGTCGGGATGCCCAGCGCACGCGCCGTCTCGATGGCCCGAATCTTGTCCCCCATGGTCGCGATGGCCTCGGAGGACGGACCGATGAACGTCAGGCCATGGTCGGCGCATATCCCGGCGAAGCGGGCATTTTCGGCCAGGAATCCGTAACCGGGATGGATGGCTTCGGCCCCCGTCAGCAAGGCAGCGGAGACGATGGCCGGGATGTTGCGGTAGCTCAGATTTGCGGCTGCCGGACCGATGCAGAGGGCCTCGTCCGCAAGGCGGACAGGCAGGCTGTCGCGATCGGCCTCCGAGTGCACCAGGACGGTGTCGATGCCGAGCTCGGCGCACGCACGCATCACCCGCAGGGCAATCTCGCCCCTGTTGCAGATCAGGACCTTGCGGAACACGGGCTTAGCGGGCGAGTTCGAAGAGCGGCTGGCCGTACTCGACCAACGCGCCGTTCGCCACGAGCACCTTCACGACGCGGCCACCCTGCTCGGCCTCGATCTCGTTCATGAGCTTCATCGCTTCGATGATGCACAGGCACTGGCCGGGGGTGACGACGGCGCCTTCCTCGACGAACGGCGGGGCCTCGGGGGAAGGCGAGCGGTAGAAGGTACCCACCATGGGCGAACGGACCACCTGATTATCCGAGGCGACCGCGACAGGGGCCGGGGCGGGAGCCGCAGCGGGAAGCGCAGGCGACGCAGAAACGACGGATTCGACCGGAGCCACGGGAAGCGCGACGCCGCCCCGCTTCAAGTGAACCTTGACGGACCCGGCCTCGACAGCCAGCTCCGACAGGCCCCCATCCTGCAGGATGCGAACCAGTTCGCGGATTTCCGAAAGCCCCAGGTCCAATGCGTCAGACCCGGTCCAGATACGTGCCCGTACGGGTATCGACGCGGATGACCTCGTCCGGGTTGACGAAGAAGGGCACCTGAACGACAGCACCGGTCTCGAGCGTCGCCGGCTTGCCGCCGCCGGATGCCGTGTCGCCCTTGACGCCCGGGGGCGTGTCGACGATGCGCAGTTCCACGAAGTTGGGCAGGTCGATGCCCAGAATCATGCCCTGCCACGTCAGGATCTCGATGACCATCTCTTCCTTGAGCCACTTGATCTTGTCGCCCAGCTTGTCGGCCAGGATGGGGGTCTGATCGAAGGTCTCGAGGTCCATGAAGTAGTACTCGTCGTCGGACGCGTACATGTACTGCATCTGCTTCTTCTCGAGGACGGCACGCGCCACCTTCTCGCCCGCCCGGAACGTCCGCTCGACCACGTTGCCGGTCTTGGCGTTCTTGAGTCGCGTGCGGACGAATGCCGCGCCCTTGCCCGGCTTGACGTGCTGGAAGTCCTGGACCACGAAGACGTCACCTTCGATTTCGATGGTGGTGCCGGTGCGCAGGTCGTTGGTGGAGATCAAGGGCGGAACCTCGGTGCAGGGAAGGGAGCCCATCATACCAACGGGCGGCCGTCTGCCGCCACTTGCCCCAGGACCACGGCTCCGCCCCGGGTCACGAGCACCATTTCCTCGCGCCGCCCCCCGCCGACCGCGGGATGATAGGCCCCCGGCTCGAGGCAAAGCACCATGCCTTCCTCGATCACGTCCGGACTCTCCTCGGCAATCCACGGCGCCTCGTGGACCTGCCAGCCAATCCCGTGCCCGGCATCATGACGCGCCTCCAGCCCGTGGCGACGCAGCACCCGATGGGCCGCCCCGGCGACCTCCGCCGCAGGCACTCCGGGCCCCACGGCGGCGACCGCCGCGCGGAAGGCCTCTTCGGCAATAGCCAACAGCGTGCCGTGGCTCCGGGCCGCACGCCCGGCGACCAGCACGCTGGTCGCGACGTCACTGTTCAGACCCGCCCGGGAAAGACCCAGATCCACGAGCGCGAGGCCCTCCCCGGCCGTCGAACGGCCAGGCCCTGCCGGGTGCAGATCCAGCGTGTCCAGTCCCGTGGCGAGCAGCGGTCGAAATGCGGGCCACGCCTCACAGCGGGCAATGCCCTCGAGTATCACGGCCCGGACATCCGACACCGGACTGCCTTCCCGAAGCATCTCCGCCGCCCTTGCGCGAAGCCGGCCCGCATCCCGGGCAAGATCCCCCAAAATCCGGATCTCATCCGGGTCCTTCCGCTGCCGCAAGACCTCGACGTCCCCGCCCGCCGCCTCCAGAGACCAGCCCGTCGGCAGGGCCTGCGCCAGCGCGACGGCCTGCCACCAGTCCAGTCCGTCCGGCTCGAAATGGAGGCACCCCCGCGTGCGATCGAGGCAGCGCCCGATGAGCGGCCCGAAACCGTCGGGGCCGGACGCCAGCAGCTCGATCCGGGCCGTGAGCCGACCTTGCCATGTCCTTGCGGCACGTCCGTCGAGGAAGATCCGGCATCGCTCGGGTCCGACGAGGAGACAGGCGCCCTCGGCCGAACAGCCGCTGAGCCAAGCCACGTTGGCCGGATGGCACACGAGCAGGTGTGACCGCTTCTGGTCCGCCAGATACTGACGCAGCCTGGCAAGACGGCCCGCGTGATCCATCGGGACCTCCTGTTGTCCGCAGGCGCGGACGACCCCAGTCGGCCCGGTCAGACCGACGCACGCAAGGGCTGCCTGAGGGCCCGGCACGGTGCCGGACGAAGGCTCTAACGCGCCCCCGTCCGGGGTTGCTGCAGCAGGACGCCCCCCCGCGCAGCATCCGCCACGGCCCAACCCAACGGGTCCATCCACGCCCCCGCAACCGGGCGTGGGCTGCCTGCAACCTCGAGGCGCTCACCGTCCGGACCGAGCAGCAAGGCTCCACCGGCCTCGAGGACGACCCACGGATATCGGGGATGGACCAGCACGCCCACGGCGCGCGACAGCCCGGTCGCCGCGACGCTCCAGCTCCCCGGACGGCCGCGGTAGAGCACCCCGGTCAGCGGATCGAGAACCAGCAAGCTGCCATCCGCATGGGCGGCAAGTGCCGCCGGTGCGCTGCCCGGAGCCGACCAGGCCGTGGCGCGACCATCGGCCCCACGCCTGACCAGCATGCGCCAGCCGGCGTCGAGGACCCACAGGCTGCCCGCATCATCCACCGCGAGAGCCCCCGGGTCTTCCAGCGCGAGGTCCGTGGCCCGGACAGGCGCCTCGCCCGGGGGCACGTCCCCGCCGCCGAGCACCGTGATCCAGCGACCACCCGGGTCCCGGCAGACCACCCGGCGCCCCCTTCGCTCCGCGACGAAAAGGTTGCCTGTCTCGTCCCCAGCAAGCGCCGATGGTCCGTCGAGTCCGGATTCGGGTCCGGGAATCGGGACGGCGGCACCCGCGGGCAAGGGCTGCAACCAGACCCGATCCGTGGCCTCGTCACTGACGTACAGACCCTCGGGCATCCGGACAAGCCCAGCGGGCGCGACCAGGCCCTCAAGCAAGAGATGCACCGTCGTGGCCACCTCCGGCAGGACCAAGGGCGCAGCCCCCGCCGATGGGGGAGCGACCGCAGCAGATGATGCGCTCGTGGGGCTACCTGAACCGGGACAGGCCGCGAGGACGAACGGCCAGAGGGCCAGCGCGCCGGCACGACGCGCGAGGCGCATCATGCCGGCACCCACCGCCAGAGTCGCCCCCCGGACCCGAGCAGCCAGTCCCCGGCCAATCCGACAGGTGCAATCAGGCGCACATCCGGCAGCGGTCCGGGAACCCGGCCCGGCATGCCGTCCCCCGCAAGGGTCGTCAGGCCCTGCCCATCGAGCCGGCGCAAGGCATGGTTCCCCGTATCGCAAACCAGCACGCCCCACCGCGGATGCCGCCAGAGCCCATGAGGCTGCCGCAGCCGGGCGCGCCCGGCCGGGCCGTCGATGAATCCGGGCCTGCCCCCCAGCAGCAGCGCCGTCCTGCCCGATCGCAAAACCGTGCGCAGCGCGTGGTTGCCGGCATCGGCGACCAGCAGGCCGTCTTCGTGCAGCAACAGGCCCTCGGGCTCCCGGAAGGCAGCGTCGTGGCCCTCGCCATCCGTCAAGCCGGGCATGGGGCCACCCGCGAGCCAGCGGACCTGCCGCGTCGCCGGCTCGAAGCGCAGGACGCCGTGATCGACAGCCGCGAACAGCAGGCCATCATCGGCGGCCACGAGAGCCTGGACCGAAGGCCTGCGGCCATCGGGCAGACTCCACGCCCAGGCCTCCCCTGCCTCGGGCGGGCGATTGCGTGTCAGTCCAGCCGAGCCCGCCAACCAGAGCGTGCCGTCGCGATCCCACGCCACGGCCGACACGACCCCGGCCCTGTGGGGGAATTCGGCAGGGTCGGGCCAATCAAGCTGCATCGTCCCCTTCCGATCGGCGAGCACGACCCGGCCTTCCCCGCTGGCGAGCAGGGCAGGCTCGTCGTCAGGCCCCGCTGTCGGCACCAGCTGCCCCATGCCGACGTCACGCACGGGTTCGACCCTGACAACCTCGGCTTCCGAATCGGTTCCCTCCTCAGCCCCTCCCGTCGCGACAGGCGCCGCGATGCCGGGGCAGCAGGAAGCCACCGTCATCGCGGCGAAGAGCGCTGCGACGACACGCGGGCAATTACCCGGAGAAGCTTCAGGCCTGAACACGAACGTACCGTGCCCGCTCCATGTTGAGGGCCGATGACGCCGGCAGGAAGGCGGCTTATCCGGGCTGGGCCGAGGATGTTGCCGCTGCGGGCCGGACCTGGGCCAGGAACTGCTCCGCGGTCTTGCGGACGTTGTCGTCCGTCGCCGTCTCGCGGGCCACTTCCCACTCCCGGATGGCCTTGGGCGTCTGCCCGAGGCTGTGGTAGGCAAGCCCAAGGTTGACCCGAGCCTGAGCCTGTCGCGGATGCGTCTCCAGAACGGACCGCCATGCGGCGATCGCCTCGAGCGTCTTCTTCTGGTAGAAGAGCGCCGTGCCCAGATCCGTCGTCACGGAGGGATTGCCCGGCGTCACGGCCAGGACCTTGCGGTACATGGCCTCGGCGTCGCCATAGCGCTCGGCATCGTAGTAGCGATTGCCCAACTCCGTGAGGGCCTCGACATCGCGGGGATGAGCCCGAACGATGGCCTCGAGTTCCTTGAAGGGATCCGCCGCAGTAGCCCCCGCCGAAGGCGACGGAGCAGGACCGTCCGCCATCATGTAGGGGTAGATGGACGTACCCAGCAGAGCCGTCAGGAGCATCACGAGCATCGCGACGGTGAAGAGGCGGCGGCGGCGTGCGAGGCGCTCGATGCTCTCGCCGAGGTCGTGACCGGATTCAGGATGCATCCCCCATGGTAGCCATCCGGTCTGCGGGGACGCAAGGCGGGGAACGTCGTCGGCACGAGGTCAGGGGACGAACGGCCCCGTCACCGCCCGCAGGGCGTCCGGCCGGCCCCATCCGAAGTACGGGTCCCAGCCCGGCTCGCCCAGGTCCACGGCGCTCTCGCGCAAGCGAGACTCGATCCAGTCCGCCGGCGCCGGATGACCCGCCAGTTCTTCAGCATAACGGCCACGGATCAGGGCTGCCACGGCCGCCACCATGGGGGCGGACGCGGAAGTGCCGGTGAAGCGGGCATAAGCCTTCGCATAGTCCGGCAAACCCGTCGCCGTGTTGGCCCCGTCGGTCGTCCAGATGCCCGAACCGGGTGCCACGAAGTCGAGGCCATCCCCATGGTTGCTGTAGGGTGCAAGCGCCTCGACGTCGGGTGGTGGCACCGTGGCCCCGACGGCAAGGACTCCCGGGCTGTTCGCGGGAGCCGTCACGCCCCCGGCTGCGTTGCCGGCACTGGCGACCACGAGAATCCCGCGCTGGCGCAGGAGGCCGGCCATTTCGTCGAAAGCCGCGATACGCGACTCCACCCCCTCGAAACCGAGGCTCATCGACACCACGTGAACCGGCGTGCCGTCCCCGACACCCTGCATCCAGCCGAAGGGGGCCTCGGGGCGATTCAGGTGAGCAGCCAGCCACATCCCGGACAGGATGGCGAACGTCGACATTTCCCCCGTGGACGGGTCGGCGACCATCACCGGCAGGATGATGCACCCCGGCGCAATCCCGGCAGCGCCGGTGTCGTTCGCGACGGCGCCCGAGATCACGCCCGCGACGCGCGTGCCGTGGAAGCCACGGAAGTCGTCGAAATCTCCCGATGGCGGCGGCGTGTCGGGATCGAAGGCTGCGTGCGTCTGGAAGCCTGCGAGGACATGGCCCACGAGATCGGGGTGCTGGCGCTGGACACCCGAATCCAGCACGGCCACGCACGAGGTGCGCCACTCGCGGGAAGCATCGAGGATGGACACCAGCGCCTCTTGCACCTTCATCAGGCGCATGGCCGGATTGTAGGCCGTCAAGGGATCCCCATCGTAGTAGGGCTCCGCTGCCGGCGTCGCAGCACGATGGCGCGTCACCCAGCGAACGTCCGGATCGGCCAGCAGGCGGCTGCCGAGATCATCCGCAGCTGCAGGCGACGTCCGGACCATCAGGAAGCGCGTGCCATGCAGGCGACGGACGGACAACCCCTCGAGCGCCGCTGGCAGGACTCCCGGCTGGGAGATACCCACCAGCAACTCTCCCGCAAGGACACGGCCCTGGGGCGGCTCGGCGCGCTCGGCGCGCCACGCCAGCACCGGGTCGCGCGCATCGGCGGCGGTTCCCAAGCCGATGATGGGCAAGGGCAGCGCGGACACGGTCGATGGCGACACGGCCTGGCAAGCGGAGAGGAGAACGGACGCGGCCGACACCATCACCGCAACGGACACTCCCCGCATCATGGCCTCATCACCTCGACATGCCGGGACGTGAAGGCATCCAGCCCCTCTCCCCCGGCCACCATCAGCAGGCCCCCGGGAGCCACCGCCATGCCGTGACTGGCCCGGACACGCGTCATCGAAGGCTCTGGACGCCATGACGCCTCGCCCGGTGCCCAGCTCCATACCGTGGCCGTGGGTTGCCCCGAAGCGTTTCGCCCACCGCTGACCCAGACACGACCGGCATGCCCGACGGCCGCCAGGTCCCAGCGTGCCTCGGGCAAGGCTGGCGCGGACTGCCACCGCTCTTCGACCGGATCGTAGGTCTCCACGGTGCTGACGGCTGTCCACTGCGCCGTCGCGGCATCGTACCAGGGCAATCCGAGGAGCCTGTCCTTCCCCGTGGCTCCGGACAGCGTCCGTCCGCCGACCGCCACCATGCGCCCGTCCACGGTCGCCCCCGCCAGATCGGCTCTCGGAGACTGCAGGCCGGCCAAGCGACGCCACGTTCCCCGCGATGCAGCGTGGGCGCTGCCGTGAACCGGAAGGACCCAGCCGTGTCGCGGCAGTCCCGTCTCGGGCGGGTGCTCCCCACGCCCGCCGACCAGCACGACCTCATCCTGCCACAGGAAGCTCGCGGCCCCGGAACGCGCAAGGTCGCCCTCGAGTTGCGGGACAACCGCAACCGAGGATCGGGATACGTTCTGGACGCGATCCGGCAAAGCCGCCTCGGGCCGAATCCGCGTCATCTCCAAACCGGAACCGAACGGTTGATCCACGCCAAAGCTGTCACCTCCGAACACGTGAAGGCTTCCGGCGATGGGTTGGATGGCAGCGTCCCGCACGAGCACGCTGTAGGACGACGGCAGAGGTACCAGTCGCCAGTGGCCCGTGACCGGATCACGCCGCTCCACCGAAGGACTCGGTGCACCGAGCACGGCCATCAGCGCTCCATCGTGCAGGACGAGGCTGCCCCCGGTACGGGGCAGCAACAAAGGCGGCACCTGAGTCCACTGCCCCTGTTCGAAAGGCTGGATCCGCGCATCGAGCCTGACGGCGGTCGTCGGTTCGACGGTAACCGGATCGAAGGGCACGCTCAGCGAACCCTCTTCGGGGATCAAGGAAAGGGTGGCCTCCGCGGGCACGGCGGGACCGACCTCGATGAGATCGCTGACAGCCTTGCCCAACAATCTGTCGCTGCGGTCCAGAAAGGTCAGCGTGACGGTGACCTGCCCAGGCAGGAGGCGCCCGAAGACCAGGACGACAGCCTTGCCCCGGAAGTCCTTGCGCGTGAAGGTTGCCGTGTGGCGCCCACCGGGCACGTTGGTCCCCCGAATCTCGGCCTCGATGCGATCGATGAACCCGGACAGGGCCATCGTGTCCCGCTCGGCCTCCGGTCCCTGCAGGGCCGGAGGCAGGGCAACCACGATGCGCAGCGTTGCACCCGCAGGAGCCCCCTCATCCGCGCGCACGGCCGCTCCCCCGACGCCTGCCGTCGGCAAGTTGGCCGGAGCCGTGCAGGCCACCACCCAGACGCACCCGACGAGGAAGACCAGGCCGCGCAGGGCGGGCCGGCCGACGTTTGCAAACAACTTCATGGGCGCACCGTCAGGCGGACATCCGGAGTTGGCCACGGCAGATCCCCGCTCAGATCGACGCGCATCTCCCCGGATGACGAAAGCGCGAAGCGCAGCACGTTGTTTCGGCCCGAAGCCAGCGACGTCGTTGCCGTCGCCGTGCCGATCGTCCCCGCGTCCGAGCGGAGGGCGACCGACGCCGTGCCGACGCCGGGATACATGCTCTCGAGGAGCGTCGCGGCAAGGCCGGTGGTCGCTGCAGGCTTCATGTTGCCCGAGCGCTCGTCCGGCACGGGCCCGGGTGCCTCGAAGGCCCAATCGACGCTCAGGTCGGTCGCCGAGAGGGCCTGGATGCGCGTCGAAGCCGAGGTAGCATCGGCAGGAACCACGACGAGCCGGGTTTCGCCGGGGGTGTCGTCGACCAGGACTTCGATCCAGAGATTCACCTGACGCGTCGGTTCAGGTGTCGGTGGCGGCGTGCGACCGGGATCTGTCGGAGCGGGTCCCGGGGTCGGCGTGGCACTGCCGGACGTTCCGTTCGAGGCACCGATGACCGGGGTCGGCCCGGGGGCCGGCGTGATGACGATCTGCCGGCTGTCGGTCGCAGAACTCGGTGGCCTGCAGGCAAGGGGAATCAGGGCCGCGGTACACAAGGCCATGGGCAAGCGTCCCGTCACAAGCCCAACTCCCCGACCGGGGCAAACTCGACAGTGTCCGTGGCGATGATCGAGGCCTCGAGGTCGACGCCACCAGCGAGCGGATTCTCGTAGTAGAGGGTTTGTCTGCCGGCGAGGCCACCGATGGCCCAGACCTTGCCCCCGGCAATCGCGGCTCCCAGCGCGGCCCTCGGTTGTCGCAGCGCTCCGACGGGACGCCACGGCCCCCCGCCGGGATCGAGTCGTTCTACCGAACCCAGCGTCCTGCGGGCCGAGGCCACGCCACCCAGAACCAGCAGGCGGCCGTTCTGGACGACCCCGGCCGCCTCCGCACGCGCCTCGACCAGCGGTTGGCCCACACTGCGCCAGCGCGGTACGGTGCCCCGCGCATCGAGCACCTCGGCATCCTCGCGGGGAGCCCCGGCCTCGAAGGCCTGGCCCGAACCGGTCAGGAACGGTACCGGCGGCAGCATGCGCCCACCGATGAGCCACCATTGACCGTCCCCGGAGATGGACGCCGCCTGGACGCGCGGAGAGGCCGCACCCGTCACCGGAGGCGTGAACCAGTTTGCCCCCGCAGCAGCGGGCAAGGCACGCAGGATGGGGGTGGGCAGGACATCCAGGCCACGTGCCCCATGGATCCAGAGGGCATCGAGCAGGACGCCCCCGAGGAGGCTGCTGACACCCTGGGCATCGTAGCCCGCAGCAGGCGTGAGGATGGAGGTGTCGAACGGCATGTCCGGCAGGGCGGTCCAGGTGTCCGCCACCGGATCGTAAGCTTCGACACGGCGGGTAGGCACAGGGAAACCCTGTGCATTCGGCGTCACGCCACCAGCCACGACGAGGCGTCCGCCTACCCAGCCGGCAGCAGCACCTTCCCGCGGCAGCGTTGCAGGTCGACGGGCGACCCACCCGGGCGTCGTGGCGAGCGTATCCAGCATCCAGACCGAATCCGTCGCCTCGCGTTCCTTGGTCAGGCCGCCCACCAAGTAGATGCGGCCGCCATTGGCCGACACACAGGCGCCACCGAGGGGCACGGGCAGGGGAGGCCCCGCTTGCCACGGGGAAAGATCGATGTCGACGCGCGCCGTACCACCCGCCGCGACCGACACGGTGGCCATCTCGACCGGCAGGTCATGCACCCGGACATGCACCGGCCACGAACCGGGGCGAACCCCCCGGATTCGATGCAGGGGGTCCGGCCCGCCGAAACTGACGCGTGCCGCCCCCTGGGGGACCGAGGCCGGATCGAGGACAGCCATCGTGACGGGCAGGACCGGACTGATGCCGCGAATGCGGATGTCGACCGTGGCTTCACCCGTGCGAAAGACAAGCGGTTCGCCCGGCAAGGCGCCGTTGCGCACGATGATGGCCTCGGCCAGAGCCTTGCCGTCGACCTGCCCCCAAGTCGGCAAGGTCGGAGGCGCATCATGGACCGTCCGGACGAAAGACGAGATCGAGGCCACGGGCAGGCTGGCCAGCAGGGTTTCCGCATCGGTGCGCCTGAGCAGGGTCTCGTAGACCTCGCCGACCGCCATGCCGGACGGGGTGAAAGTCGCCACAGTCGTCGAACCGGGTTCGAGGGCCAGCACCGCGCGATGTGAACCCCCAGGCACCGGCACGCCCTCAACCAGGGCCTCGAGGACCACCAGAACGGTTTCCCCGGGTTCCAGCCCTTGGATGTCTGCCGTATCGCCGGCCGATCCCATCGTCACGGGCAGCAGGGTTTCCTTGCCTCCCGGCAGGAGGACACGCAGGCGCCATGAGGGCGCAAGCAACGAGGCAGCCTGGATGTTGCGGTCCGTCCCGGGCCAGACCAGGCGCAACGTCGCGGTACCGGCGGCAGCGGACCGGACCGACGGGACGAGACCTGCTCCGGTGCTGCATGCCAGCAGCAGTTGCAGGGCGGCGCCGGCGGCAAGGCTTGCCAGCCCGAGGCGGGACAGGGTTCCGTGTCGCGACTTGGCCATCACCTGACCTATGCCCGAAGGCTGGCCCCCTGCAACCCGAAACCGCGCCCGCCTTGGACCAGGATGCCGGGGATGGGCTAACATGCAGCTTCCCCTTCCGCGCGTGAAGGGGGCCAGAGGTTCCCGACGTGCTCACGGCTGAGTTGACCGCCCGCTTCAAGGACCGGATCCGCGATGTTCCCGACTTCCCCAAGCCGGGGATCGTCTTCAAGGACATCACGCCGTTGCTGCAGGAGCCCGAGGTCTTCCGGGCGGCCGTCGACCACATCGCCGCGCGGCATGCCGACTCCCGCGTCGATGCCGTCGTGGGCATCGAGTCTCGCGGGTTCATCCTGGGCGCTCCGCTCGCCTACGCGCTGGGCTGCGGCTTCGTCCCCGTCCGCAAGCCCGGCAAGCTGCCCGCCCGCACCGTGCGCCAGACCTACACGCTCGAGTACGGCACCGATGCCCTCGAAATCCACGAGGATGCCCTCGCTCCCGGCAGCCGGGTCCTGATCGTGGACGACCTGCTGGCCACGGGCGGCACGGTATCGGCCACGCTGGAACTGGTGCGGCAGCTTGGCGGCGACGTGATCGAGGCGGCCTTCCTCGTCGAACTCTCCTTCCTGGGTGGCCGGGCGCGGGTCGCCGAGCTGGGCCTCGACATCTACCCGATCCTGACGTACTGAGCCATCAAGGCCGGCCCGAACAGGCCATTCTGGTGGCCGCGACCGTGACGCAGGCTTGCTTCAGGGGTATGACTCCTGAACCTTGTCATCCGCTGCACCGCCGCGTGAACCCCACGACGCCCTGATCGGTCTCGTCGAGGGCACGCTTCCCCCGGACGGCGTCGCGCTCGTGCGTGATGCCTATGCCTTCGCGCACAGGATGCACGAGGGCCAGGCCCGCAAGTCCGGCGAACCCTACATCGTCCACCCCTATGAGGTGGCGCTGATCCTCGCGCGCCTCGGCGCCGACGCCCCGACCATCGCTGCAGGCCTGCTCCATGACGTCCTCGAGGACACCGACGTGGGTGAACCGGCGCTCGAGGAGCGCTTCGGCAAACAGGTGGTCCAACTCGTCGCCGGCGTAACGAAGCTGGGCAAGCTGTCCTTCTCGAGCAAGCGCGAACGGCAGGCCGAAAACTTCCGCCGGATGTTCCTCGCGATGGCCCAGGACATCCGCGTCATCGTCGTCAAGCTTGCAGACCGTCTGCACAACATGCGGACGCTTGGCCCCATGGCGCGCGAGAAGCAGGTCGAGATCGCGCAGGAAACGCTCGACATCTTCTCGCCTCTGGCCCATCGGCTGGGCATGGGAAAGCTCAAATGGGAGCTCGAGGACCTCTGCTTCCGCTGGCTACATGCCGACGAGTACGCCCGCATCACGGGCCTCGTGGCCGAGAAGCGTGACGAACGCGAAGCCAAGCTGCGCGAGATCGTCGGTCAGATCGAGGCCGATCTTGAGGCTGCGGGCATCCGTGGCAAGGTGCTGGGACGGCCCAAGCACTTCTACAGCATCTGGAACAAGATGACCTCCCAGGGCAAGGATTTCGCCGACCTCTTCGACGTGACGGCCC
Organism: Candidatus Sericytochromatia bacterium; assembly: GCA_035285865.1. Classification (GTDB taxonomy): domain Bacteria; phylum Cyanobacteriota; class Sericytochromatia; order S15B-MN24; family VGJW01; genus VGJW01. The sequence continues at coordinate 123,944 of JAYKHS010000014.1, read as the reverse complement.
TGCGCGTCATCGTCGACACCATTCCCGACTGCTACCACGCGCTGGGCCTCGTCCACACGCGATGGCTGCCCTTGCCGGGCCGTTTCAAGGACTATATCGCGATGCCCAAGGGCAATCGCTACCAGAGCCTGCATACCGCCGTGATGGGTCCCCACGGGGCGCCCTTCGAAGTCCAGATCCGCACTCAGGAGATGCATCAGGTCGCCGAGTATGGCATCGCGGCGCATTGGCGCTACAAGGAGGGCGGCGCGTTCTCGAAGTCCGACGAGAAGCTGACCTGGCTGCGGCAGTTTCTGGATTGGCAACCCGAGATGCACGATGCGGACGAGTTCATGTCCTCCGTCAAGGACGACCTTTTCAGCGAGGAGGTCTTCGTCTTCACGCCTGCCGGGGACGTCATCGACCTGATGCAGGGATCCACCTGCATCGACTTCGCCTACCGAGTCCACTCCAGCGTGGGGCATCGTTGCACCGGGGCCCGCGTGAACGGGCGAATGGTCCCGCTCGAGACCCGGCTGCGCAATGGGGACATCATCGAGGTCCTGACCGGCAAGATCGAGCGCCCGCGCCTCGACTGGCTGGCCTTCGCCGTCACGAACACGGCCAAGCAGCGCATCCGCGGCTGGTACAAGAAGCAACGCCGCGACGAGATGATTGTCCTGGGTCGAGAGGCGCTGGAGCGTGAGCTGGACCGCACCCGTCAGGCAGCCCTTGCCAAACCCGAGTCTCTGGCCGATCTCTGCGCCCGGCTCAAGATGGGCACGCCGGACGACCTGCTCGCGGCCATCGGCTACGGGGAGAAGGTGGCCTCGTCGGTGGCGCAGCAGTTCCGCGACGCCGTGGCCCCCAAGCCGGTCGACATCCCGTTGGTGCCCGCCAAGGCACAGCCGCTGCGCTCGCGCGGGACAGGCATCCTCGTGGAGGGTGGGGGCGGCATGCTGCTGTCCGTCGCGCGCTGCTGCGCGCCGGTACCGGGTGAGCGCATCACGGGCGCCGTCACCAAGGGCAAGGGCATTTCCATCCACGCCGAGGGCTGTCCCAATCTGGCGCGCGTGGAGGCGGGTCGCCTGGTCGCGGTCGAGTGGCAGAGTGATCCGAAGGCCACGTTCCCAGTCCACATCGCCGTCGAAGTCATGGATCGGGTCGGTCTGCTCAAGGACATCACCGTCAAGATCGCCGACATCAAGACCAACATCCGCAATATCGACGTCCGCAAGGCCCGCGACCGCATCCTCGTCGTGCACATGACGGTGGACGTGACGGACGTGGCCCACCTGGAGCGGGTACTGGCAACCATCGGCCGAATCGCGGATGTCATTCGCGCCTACCGGACCCAGCGCGGGCAGGCATCCGGGGGCAAGAAACCCGCATGAGCACCGACGCCCTAGAGGTCGTGCTGGCGACGACCAATGCCCACAAGCTGGAAGAATTCGGCAGGATGCTTCCGCCCGGCGGCCCGTTGCGACTCGCGGCCCTCGAGCATGCCATCGAAGTCGAGGAGGATGCCGACACATTCGCCGGCAATGCCCGCAAGAAGGCCGTGACGGTCGCAAGAATGACGGGCCGCGTGGCGCTTGCCGACGATTCCGGCCTCGTCGTCACGGCCCTCGATGGGCGGCCCGGCATCCATTCGGCACGCTATGCCGACACGCCCGAGGCCCGAATCGCGCGCGTGCTGGACGAACTGGGCGCGACACCGGATCGACGGGCTGCCTTCGTCTGCGCGCTATGTCTCGCTTGGCCCGATGGTCGGCTCCTCGAGACGGAGGGCCGGGTCGAAGGGAGCATTACCCTCGAGCCGGCCGGAGCGGGCGGATTCGGTTACGACCCCGTGTTCCACTGTCCGGCATTGGGCTGCACGCTGGCCGAGGCCACTCCTGCCCAGAAGGACGCCCTGTCGCATCGCGGCAGGGCACTCGAAGCCCTGCTGCAACAGCTGGCCTGAAGACCGTCAGATGCTGGTGCCGGCGACCGGATCCCCTTCGTCCTCGGCATCGCCTTCGGCTTCGTCGTCATAGCCGAGGTCCTCGAGGGCAGCCTGGACGACCTTGCTCGACGGGTTGAGGACGAGCGCGTGGGTGGTGCCTCCGCGGGGATTGGGAACCTGCCGGGGCACGAACTGGCGCAGGTAGGTCATCAGACCGATCCAGAAGTGGATGCGCTCGTGCGGCCGGGCCTCGCTCTCCTGGCGGCTGTCCTCTGCAAAGAGAGGCAGCAACTCGCGCTGAAGCGTGCTGCGGGCAATCCAGACACGGCCCCGCAGGGCATCGTGCATGGCCTGGATCAGGTCATCCCGGCGATCGAGAATGTCGCAGACCCACTCCTTGTCGTCGCACAGGTAGACCTGACTGGCCGGGGGGGGAGCAGCGGGAGCCGCTTCCGTGTCGTCGGAAAGCGTTTCGCTGCGGGCCGCAGGCTTGGAAACGGTGATAAGGCCGGCCTGCTTGGCCGCATCCAGCACCTCCTTGGCCTCGCGACGCGCCTCCACCGGCGCACGGCCGTCCTGGACGAGCTTGTCCGCCAGCCGCTCGAGCAACTTGCTGGCGGCCATCCACTCATGGTCATGCTCGACCAGATAGGCATCCAGCAGACACACGAGCGTCTCCTCCGGGCCGAAGTACGGACCGGCCGCGAGGTGCTTGATCAGGAAGTGGTCGGGGTTCAGGCGGATCAGCTTGACCCGGATGGACGGATCCTTCTTGTGCGGCACTTCCTTGGACAGGATGACGCGCGTCTCCTTGTACCAGGAGAGCCAGCCGTGAATCCGATCCATCGTCAAAGCCGGGAACTGCTGCTGCAGATGGTCGCGCAGCTTGCTGAAGCTGGGGTTGAAGGTATCCGTGAGCGTTCCGGACAGGAAGGCCAGGATCTCGGCCAGCATGCGCCGGGCCTCGTCCACGCGGGCATCCTGTCCGACAAGCCGGAAGCGCCGGATGGTCTTGGGCTCATGGGTGTGCTGGTCGACGAGCGTGACGGACTCGATGTGGAACGAAGGCGTCTCGACGGCCGACTTGAGCCAGATTTCGCGTTCGGCATCCGTATGGCCGACGAGGTCGCGCTGGTGCAGGAAATCCAGGAACTTGGCGAAGGTCAGGAAGTCGAAGCGATTGGCCCGCATGTAGTAATCGGCGTAGACGATGATGGCATCGAGGGTGCCGACATGCTCGCCGCGATCCCGCAGGTCGCCTGCAGCCTCGCGCGGGCCGAGGCCTTCCTCGTCTGCCTCGGGCCGTCCCTTGAAGGGTCCGGTCCCGGGCCTGACGCCGGGACGTGCAGGCGGGGCGGGCGAGCGCTCGGAGGGCACCTGCTGGGCCAGGTCAAGGACGTCGCTGAGCATCTCGTCCAGAAAGGCGTAGTTGGTGGCGGCCTCGCACAGCGCCTGCGGCGTCGCCGTGCGGATGCCCCAGACCAGGACGATGCGCTGTTGCTGGCGCAGGGCCTCGAGGTCGGCGGCGAGGCTGCCGTCCGTGGTGGCGAGGATCAGGGTCGTGGCCTGCGGATGCCGGGCGAGGTGCTCGTCCAGAGTCGCGCGGAAGCGACCGCCCTCCGGAGCCGGGATGGCGGCCATGTCCATGACCACCTCGAAACCGCAGCGGGCAAACATCCGGGCATGCTGGCCCAGTTCGGGATCCGACCAATCGCCCAGAACGATGCAGCGGCTGTCCGGAGCAATTTCGGCCACCTTTTCCTGCAGGTTGGCGACCAGGTCGACCGCGAAGTCGTCATCGATGGTACCGGCACCGAATCGCTGGCGCAGAGCCTGCCACACGGAGCCATGATCGACGATGAGCGCGCTGCGCGCGGGATCTGTCATGCCATCACCGGAAAAAGAGCGCAAAAGCCACAGGCCTCGACTATACCACAGACGTGACGCAGGCCGGCGGGTACGATGGGCGACATGGTCACCCTGAGTATTCCCGATCGGCTCCTGTGGTTCGTGTACCCATTCAAGCTGGGTGTTGCAGCGGCCGTGGCCGTGACAAGTCTGGGCCTGCTGCCCGCGAGCCTGCCCAAGGATGGCTTGTCGGCAGGATTCGTCGCGATGATGTGCGTGCAGCCGACGGTCACGGGGGGACTCAAGGAGGCCGTTTCGCAGTTGCTCGGCAGCCTTGCGGGCGCCCTGATCGGCTCGCTGCTGCTGGCGCTCGGCCCCGTGGCCGCAGGCCCGCTCGCCCTGGCGATCTTTCTGACGGCGTCCCTCGTGCTCTGGCGCAGGGCGAGTTTCGGGACGCTGGCTGTCGCCCTGTTCTCGGCGCTGTACATGTACCAGATGCCCGTCGAACCCCAACTGGTCGCGGGTCCCGTCCGGATGATCGCTGTCTTCGTCGGGGTGGTGAGCGGCGTGCTCGTCACCCTGTTGCTGGGTCCCTGGTACTACGGCTCCATGCTCGGCGCGCGCCTGCGGCAGGGTGGCAGGGACCTCGCGCAGGCCTTCCGGACCGGGCTGGAGCGGACCCGTGCGGGAGAGGAGCCGGCGGCCTTCGACATCCTGCATGGGGACCTCGTCGCCTGGCGTCAGGAAGCGGGGGCCTTCCGTCAGGAGTGGAGCTGGTGGCGTGCCGGACGCCAGGCCGCCGCAGCCGAGCGCTTTTCCGCTTACGAGGCTGCGCTCCGGCACTTGGAGATGGCCGGACACTATGGCCTTGACCTGCTGCGCGTGAGGGATGCGGACCACGAACAGGTTTTGCCGCGCGTAGCCGCAGCACTGGAGCGGATGGCCACGGGCGACCGCGAGGCCGCAGCAAACTGGCCGGAACTGCCCGACGCGCCATCGGCCGACGCTGAACGCACCACGCTCGTGGCCTGCACGCGCTACATGGGCCACCACGTCCGAGCCGCCACCAAGGCCATGGCCTCAGGCAACCCTGCCTGATCGACGCCCTTCAGGCCTCTTCGCCGAGCCACGGTTCCGGGTCGGCAAGGAAACGGAACACGGCCTCCTCGAGCACGGCAACGCCGCACGGCAGGGCGGACTCGTCGATGTCGAACCCGGGGCTATGGTGGGGCGCCCCCGGCGCGGCGTCCGGTCGGGCTGCACCGAGGAAGAAGAAGCTGCCCGGAACGGCCTCGAGGAAGTAGGCCATGTCCTCTCCGCCCATCGAGGGCTCGGCAAGCACGACTGCTGCGTCGCCCAGCACGGCCCGTCCGGCCTCGGCCACGAGCCGGGTCATGCCCGCATGATTGACAGTTGCGGGGTAGGTTCGCGTGTACTGGACATGGCCGCAGCCCCCCATCGCCCCGCAAAGCCCTTCCACGACCTCGGTGATGCGACGCTCCAGCAAGTCCTGAACCTCTGGCGCGTAAGTGCGCACCGTACCGCTCAGACGGACCTCGGGGGCGATGACGTTGTGCCGGAACCCACCGTTGATCGTGCCCAGCGTGAGGACAGCGGGTTGCAGCGGGTCGACGTTGCGCGAGACCAGAGTCTGCAGGCCATTGACCACCTGAGCCGCCAGCACGATGGCGTCCACCGTTTCCTGAGGCTTGGCGCCGTGACCGCCGCAACCGGCCACGACGATGTCCATCTGGTCCGTCGCCGCCATGACCGGCCCGCTGCGCACCCCCATCGTGCCCGCCGGCAACTGGCTCCAGAGATGCAGCCCGATAGCCGCGTCGACGCGAGGCTCCTCGAGGACGCCCTCGGCAATCATGGGCGCGGCGCCGCCGGGCCCCTCTTCGGCGGGCTGGAATACGAGCCGGACGGTGCCGGCCAACTCGTGACGCCGGGCCCACAGGCGCTCGGCGAGACCGAGCAGGATGGCCACGTGCCCATCATGGCCGCACGCGTGCATCACGCCGTCCACAAGCGACCGATAAGGCCTGCCGTCATCGGCCTCGAGGATGGGCAAGGCGTCCATGTCGGCCCGCACCAGCAGACACCTGCCCGGACGCCCGCCGGTGATGGTCGCGGCAAGGCCCGTGCCTGCGATGCCTGGCCGAATCTGCATCCCCTCGGAAACCATCGGCGCGAGGACCTCGGCCACCTTGGCAGCCGTGCGATGCTCGGCAAAGCCGAGTTCGGGGTGCATGTGCAGATCACGACGCCAAGCCACCAGCCGAGGAGCGAGATCAGGGAGAAGCTGCGAAGGAGGCATGGCCAAGGCTCGTCGTCAGTCGGGGTCAGCGAACCGTAATCCGGGGGCCGCCGCCACTCCCGGCGAGATCAGTGGCCGGTGCCGTGAAGATGCCGGGCGGCGTGACCGGAGCCGGAGTCGGCTGCGGCGTGCCGGTCGTGGGACGCAGCATGCGCGTGGCAGGCGAACCGGGCTGGACGGGGCCCAGCATCCGCGTGGGCGTCGTGCGCGGGACGGGCTGCCCGGCGGCCTTGCGACCGGCCTCGGCCTCCTCGAGTCGACGCCGCAACTCCTTCTCCTGCTCCTGGATCCGCTGAAACAGAGCAAGGATGTCCCTGTCGACGGCCGAAAGCGCTCCCGGGTCGAAGTTCGCCGTAGCCGAAAGTGCCATGGCTCTGGGCTGGTAGCGCCCCCGATCCGCGATGGCCTGCAACAGCAGGTCGTGCAATTGCTCGTAGGAGGACACCCCCTGCATCGCCAGCACGCGAGCCCGGTCATTCTCGAAGACCTGCAAGTCGGCCTGTGCGTCCGCGAGTTCCTTCTTCGCCGCCTCATAGGCCGCTACGGTCGCCTTGTCCGCCGCAGTGCGCGCCATCGGGTTCTTGCGCAGGGCTGCCTCACCGGCCTCGGCCAGCTCGCCGACCTTGGCCTCGGCCGCATCCACCCGATTCTGGGCTGCGGCCTTGCCCGCCTCGCGGTCCGCGAGCCCAAACAGGCTCTCCGACGCTCCGACGACCCACTCGCTGTTGAACTTGTCGACGTCCTGGGTCTGGCTGCCATCCCGCATCACCAGATCATTGCCGGCGTCCGTGTCGGCGTCGAAACGACCGAGCCCGCCCGTCACCTCGCCGTCCCCGCGCGCGGCGGAAAGCGTGACATGAATGTCGATGTAGGCTCCCATCTCCTTGATGGTGACCTCATCACCCTTGGCCGACACCATCCGGATGTCGTTGCCGACCTTTTCGATGAAGCCACCGCCATCGAGCGCCACCGTTTGGCCCGGCTTGAGGTCGAGCTTGCGACCATCGAGCGTCAGCGTGTTGCTCTTGCCGTCATACCGGATGACTTCCTTGCCGAAACGGACGGCCGCCTCGGTGTTGAAGGTGACGCCGTTGCTCTGGCCGGCCACCTGCTCCTGACGCGATTGAATCTCGAGATCCCCGGCCTTGCTGCGGGCCAGCACGATGTCGGCAAGCAACATGTTGTCCCACTTGCGACCGTCGCCGCTCACGAAATGCGGATCACCCCAGCTGCAAGCATTGAGACCATCAGCCTTGATCTCGCTCGTCTGGTACCGCGGCGGCTGGGGCGTCGGGACCGGCTCCGGCCGGATCACGGGCTCGGGCGGCGGCTGGACGAGGGTGGGCTCGGGCAGGAAGGTCTGCTCGGTCGGGACCGGCGTCTGGGTCTGCGGGCGATGGTTCACTTCCGAGAAGGAAGGAACGTAGACGAACCCGGAACCGGAATTCACCTGGGACATCGGCTAAGCCTCCCTGGGGGAAGGGTGAGACGTTCTTGTTGTTCCCAATCCTTCAGGGGGGCTAAACGTCCGTGGCTTCGGGCTGCAGAGGGCTCGCGTGCCGCCCGTGCTAGCATGGCGCGTGGCCGCACCGGAGCGGGGCTCCCCGAGGCGGCGGGAGGCGGGTCGATGCGTCGGATTCTGGTCGCCAATCGCGGAGAAATCGCGCTGCGCGTGATTCGGGCCTGTCGCGATCTAGGCTGGCAGGCGATCGCCATCTACAGCGATGCCGATCGCGAGGCCATGCACGTCTCGGCTGCTGATGCGGCGTGGCATGTGCCCGGGGGCTACCTGGACGGGGATCGGGTTCTCGCTATCGCCCGCGAAGCCGGCGCGGACGGCATCCATCCGGGCTACGGCTTCCTCGCCGAGAACGCCGCCTTCGCCGATCAGGTGCAGGCCGCAGGGCTGGCGTGGGTCGGTCCTAACTCGGACGCCATGCGGCGCATGGCCAGCAAGACTGCAGCTCGGCGCGAGGCCGAGGCCGCAGGTGTCCCCATCGTGCCGGGCACGACTTCGGACGTCCGCGACGAAGCCGAGATCATCGCCTTCGGGGAACGGGTCGGCTGGCCCGTCGCGCTCAAGGCGGCCGCCGGTGGCGGGGGCAAGGGTTTCGTCGTCGTGTGGCGTCCCGACGAAGCGGGCAGTGCCTTGGAGCGTGCACGCCGCGAGGGCCTGAACTACTTCAAGGATCCCGAGGTCTACCTCGAGAAATACCTTGCCGAACCCCGCCACATCGAAATCCAGGTCCTCGGCGACAAGCACGGGCGGATCATCCATCTCGGCGAGCGTGAGTGTTCCATCCAGCGCAGGCACCAGAAGCTGGTCGAGGAGTGCCCGTCGCCGGCACTGGACGTCGCGACCCGCGCGGAGATGGGGGCAGCGGCCGTCCGCCTGGCCCAGCGGGTCGGCTATGACAGTGCCGGGACCGTCGAGTTCCTCTGGTCGCGGGGTGCGTGGTTCTTCCTCGAGATGAACACGCGCATCCAGGTGGAGCACGCCATCACCGAGGAAGTCTACGACGTCGACTTGGTCAAGGCGATGCTGGAAGTGGCCTTCGGCGAGGCGGTTCCGGCGGTTTGGGAACATCGGGAGCCTCGCGGCTGGGCGATCGAGTGTCGCTTGAACGCCGAGGACCCTTCGGCACGCTTCCGGCCCGCTCCGGGGTTGCTGGTCCGCTATGTCCGACCGGCGGGGCCGGGCGTCCGCGTCGAGGATGCCTATGCCTCGGGCATGCGCATCCCGGACCAGTACGATTCCATGATTGCCAAGATCGTGACGCGGGGTGCCGACCGCTCCGAGGCCATCGCCCGAATGCGCCGGGCACTTGCCGAGCTGGTGGTGGAGGGCGTGCCCACCACGGCCGGCCTGCACCGCATGGTCCTTGGCCGCCCCGAGTTCCAAGAGGGCAAGGTCTCGACCCACTTCATCGGCGAAGTCCTGACGGAAGCGGATCTAGCGACGCTGGCGGCGCCCGCGCCTGCCGCAGGTGAGGCTGCAGACGAGCCCACGGCGAGGACCTTCGCCGTGGAGGTCTCCGGCCAACGCTTTGAAGTGCGGGTATCCGAACGTGGCGCAGCCGCCCCGGCAGCGTCGCGCCGGGTCAAGGCCAGCAAGGCGCGTGCTTCGGCTCGGCCAGTCGGCAATGGCAGCGTGACGGCCCCCATGCACGCGACCGTCACCCGGGTCGACGTGGCGGCAGGCGATGCGGTCACGGCCGGCCAGCGCCTGCTTGTCCTCGAGGCGATGAAGATGGAAACGGATGTCGTGGCTCCGGTGGCGGGCATCGTAGCCGAGCTGCCGGTCGTCGCCGGCACCGCTGTCGAAGGTGGCCAGTTGCTGGTTCGCATCCAGCCGGGCGGTGAGGCATGACGCGGGTGGGCCAGACGCGCATTGACCTGGGCGTGACCGGGTCCGGAGAGCCGGTGGCGGCGTGCTACGGACCGGAAGACACCCGGGACGCGACAACGGCGCTCGGGCAGCCGGCCGGCTTCCCCTACACCCGGGGCGTCCAGCCCGAGATGTACCGCAGCCGCCTCTGGACCATGCGCCAGTACGCAGGTTTCGGGTCGGCTTCGGAGACCAACGCCCGCTTCCGATACCTGCTGGCTCAGGGGCAATCCGGCCTGTCGACGGCCTTCGACCTGCCGACCCAGATGGGACTGGATTCGGATGACCCGATGGCCACCGGGGAGGTCGGCCGAACGGGCGTGGCCATCGACACGCTCGCGGACATGGAGACGCTCTTCGCCGGAATCGACCTCGGTGCCGTCAGCACCTCGATGACCATCAACGCCCCGGCCGCCGTGCTGCTGGCCATGTACCGTGTGGTGGGAGAGCGACAGGGCGTCGACCCGTCAAGCATCTCCGGCACGACGCAGAACGACATCCTGAAGGAGTACGTCGCGCGGAACACCTACATCTTCCCGCCAGCGCCCTCGATGCGGCTCGTGACGGACATCTTCGCCCACTGCGCCGCCGAGATGCCCCGATGGAACACCATCTCCATCAGCGGCTACCACATGCGCGAGGCCGGCTGCACGGCCGTGCAGGAGGTCGCATTCACCCTGGCCAATGCCCGAGCCTATGTCGAGGCTGCTCTGGCGCGCGGCCTTGACGTCGACTCCTTCGCGCCGCAGTTGTCGTTCTTCTTCTGCGCCTGGACCGACGTGCTCGAAGAAGTGGCCAAGTTCCGGGCCGCAAGGCGCATCTGGGCACGGATGATGCAGGAGCGCTTCGGGGCGCGCAACCCCAGGAGCATGCAACTGCGCTTCCACACGCAGACGGCCGGCAGTTCGCTGACGGCCCAGCAACCGGAGAACAACATCGTCCGGACCACGCTATCCGCCTTGGCTGCGGTCCTCGGCGGCACCCAATCGCTGCATACGAACGCCCAGGACGAGGCTCTGGCCCTGCCGACCGAAGCCACGGCCCGCACGGCGCTTCGCGTCCAGCAGTTGCTGGCCTACGAGAGCGGTGCCACGGCCACGGTGGACCCGCTCGGCGGATCCTACTACATCGAAGCCCTCACGGATCGCATCGAGGCCGAGGTGCTCGACTACTTTGCCCGCATCGACGCGATGGGCGGGGCACTCGCGGCCATCGAGGCAGGCTTCTTCCAGGCCGAAATCCACGAGTCCGCCTACCGCTTCCAGAAGGCGGTCGAGGACGAGAAGCGCGTCATCGTGGGCATCAACCGCTTCACGGTCGATGATGAACCTGCGCCCGAACTGCAGCGCATCGATCCTGCTGCCGAACGCCGTCAGGTCGAGCGCCTGCAGGCGGTCCGCGCCGGCCGCGACGCCTCGGCCGTGGCCGCGACCCTGGCTCGGCTCGAGGACGCCGCACGCGGCGAGGCGAACCTGATGCCGCCCATCACCGAAGCCGTCCGCGCGATGGCCTCGGTCGGTGAGATCTGCGGCGTACTCAAGGGTGTGTTCGGCAAGCATCGCCCGCGGGTCAGCCTGTCGTGATGCCCGCCGAGAGCGTGCCTGCCCCGCGACATATCGACCATCTGGGCATCGCGGTGCGCAGTCTGGAGCAGGCCCTGCCCTTCTGGCGGGACGTGCTCGGCCTGGCGTTCGTCGGATTCGAGGACGTTCCCGATCAGAAGGTACGTGTCGCCGTGCTGCTGGCAGGGCCCAACCGCATCGAGCTGCTCGAACCCACGGCCGAGGACAGCCCGATCCGCAAATTCCTCGACACACGCGGCGAGGGCATCCACCACGTAGCCATGCGCGTCGACGGTTGCGGGCCGATGCTCGAGCACCTTGCGGCATCCGGGATCCGGCTGATCGACGCTGCCCCGCGGCTTGGTGCCGAGGGTGCACGCATCGGTTTCGTGCATCCCAAGGCCACGGGAGGGGTTCTGCTCGAAGTGTCGGAACGCCCCGATGAAGCCAGCCATGGCGTATCATGAAGCGTTCCCTGGCCAAGTGATGCCGAGGAGGGCGTCCTGACCGATGAAGATCCACGAGTTCCAGGCCAAGCAGGTCCTTGCCAGCCATGGCGTGCCCATTCCTCGCGGTCGGGTTGCAACCACCCCCGATGAGTGCGCGGCAGTCGCCGCCGAGTTGGGCGGCGGCCTCTGCGTCGTCAAGGCCCAGGTCCATGTGGGCGGTCGCGGCAAGGCCGGTGGCGTCAAGCTGGCCAAGACCCCGGACGAGGCACGCCAGATGGGCAGCCAGATTCTCGGCATGGACATCAAGGGCCTGACGGTCCACAAGGTCCTCGTCGAGGAAGGCATCGCCATCGACAAGGAAATCTATCTCGGCATGATTCTCGATCGCGACACCAAGCGCATCGTCGTCATGGTCAGCGCCGAGGGCGGCATGGACATCGAGGAAGTCGCCGAGCGTACGCCCGACAAGATTGCCCGCTGCACCATCAACCCGGCTCTGGGCCTCACGGACTATCAGGTTCGCCACCTCTGTTTCGGTGCCGGCCTGCCCAAGGACAAGGTCAAGGAGATCGCCGTCTTCCTGAAGGCCCTCTACCAGGCCATCACCCAGTCCGACGCGACGCTCGCCGAAATCAACCCCCTCGTCATCACCAAGGACGGCGTACTCATCGCCGCCGACGCCAAGATGGACATCGACGAGAACGCCCTGTACCGCCAGAAGGCTCTCGCGGCCCTGCAGGAGTCCGAGGAGAACGACCCCATCGAGGAGGAGGCGCGTCGACGCGGCCTGACCTACGTCCACCTCGACGGGGACATCGGCATCATCGGCAACGGAGCGGGCCTGGTCATGACCAGCCTGGACGTCGTGGCCCGCGAAGGCGGCAAGGCCGCCAACTTCTTGGACATCGGCGGCGGCGCCAAGGCCGAGGTTGTCCGCAACGCACTCGAGGTGGTGCTGCTCGAGCCCAAGGTGCGGGGTGTGGTCATCAACATCTTCGGCGGCATCACGCGGTGCGACGAAGTCGCCAAGGGCGTCATCGACGCGGCCGGCAAGCTGGACATCAAGGTCCCCGTGGTCGTTCGGCTCGAGGGCACCTCGGTCGAAGAAGGCAAGAAGCTGCTGGCCGAGTCCGGCCTGAATCTCGTCCCGGCTGGCTCGATGCGTGAAGCCGCCGCCAAGGTCGTCGAACTCGCCTACGCAGGCGCCCGTTAAGGTCGCCGGGAGACGTCAGTCCAATGAGTATCTTCATCAACCGCGATACCCGCGTCATCGTCCAGGGCCTTACGGGCCGCGAAGGGCGCTTCCACTCCGAGCAGATGCTGGCGTACGGGACGACCATCGTCGGTGGCGTGACCCCGGGCAAGGGTGGAACGACAGAGTTGGGCGTGCCCATGTTCGATACCGTCGGCCAGGCCCGCAACGCCACGGGGGCTGATGCATCCATCATCTTCGTGCCGCCTGCCGGCGCCGCGGATGCCATCCTCGAAGCCGTGGACGCGGGCGTGCCGCTCGTCGTCTGCATCACCGAGGGCGTGCCGACCCACGACATGGTCCGCGTTTACGAGATCCTGCGCCACAGCGAGACGCGCCTGATCGGTCCCAACTGTCCCGGTCTCATCACGCCGGGCGAGTGCAAGATGGGCATCATGCCCGGTCACATCTTCAAGCCTGGCATCGTCGGCATGGTTTCGCGGTCGGGCACGCTGACCTACGAAGTCGCCAAGAACCTGTCGGATCGCGGGCTTGGCCAGTCGACGGTGGTGGGCATCGGCGGCGACCCCATCATCGGCACTCCGTTCATCGACGTCATGAAGGCCTTCGAGAACGATCCGACCACCGAGATCTGCGTGCTGGCCGGCGAGATCGGCGGCTCGGACGAAGAGACTGCCGCAGCCTACATCAAGTCGATGACCAAGCCCGTCATCGGCTTCATCTCGGGCCGTACCGCCCCCCCGGGCAAGCGGATGGGCCACGCCGGCGCCATCGTCTCGGGCAACAAGGGCACGGCGCAGGCCAAGGTGGACGCCCTCGAGGCAGCCGGGGTCAAGGTCGCCGCAACCACCGACGAGGTCGGCGAGCTGGTCGAGAAGACCCTTCGCGAGAAGGGGCGCCTTCCTGCGGCAGCGACCCGCTGACGCGCCAACCGCACCGCGTTCCATGTTGACCCCTTCCCAGGTACTCGCCCGGGAGGGGGTTGCCGCTTGGGTACGGGATGCCCGAGGCGTGCACCGCCTCGATGCCGACGCCTTGAGCGCGGAGACCTCCTGGCCGCTCGGGCCTGACCACCTGCTCTGGCTGGACTTGTCCCACCCGACACGCGAGGTGCTCGAGGCCCTCGCCACGACCTTCAACCTGCACGGCCTCGCCATCGAGGACTGCCTCCACGTGGGTCAGAGACCCAAGTTCGAGGTCTACGACGGACACGTCTTCATGGTGATGCACCACCCAAGGGCCATCGATTCGGCGCGCGACCGGGTCCAACTGGGGGAGATTGAGACCTTCATCGGGCCGGGTTGGCTCATCACGACGCACCAGGGTGCACTTTCCGTCATGGACGAGGTCCGGGGGCGCTGGGCCGTGAGCCCGGATGCCCTGCCGAACGGCATGCCGCATCTCGCCTACATGCTGCTGGACACCGTCGTCGACGCCTACTTCCCCGTCCTGGACCACTTCGAAGACAGGCTCGCCGACCTGGACGAAGAGGTCTTCGTCCGCACGGACGAGCGCCTGCTGGTGCGCGTCTTCCGGCTCAAGCGCGAATTGCTGGCCCTGCGACGTCTCGTAGGTCCCCTCAGGGACGCCGTGCTACTCTTCATCCGGCGCGAGGGTGCCGAGGTCAGCCGCAACACCCAGACCCACCTGCAGGATGTCTACGACCATCTGGTGCGCCTCGCCGACCATATGGATCTCTTCCGGGACCTCGCCATGGGAGTCCAGGACGCGCACCTCTCGATGCTCGCCAACCGGACCAACGACACCATGAAGCGCTTGACGGCGCTCTCCACGGCCCTGATGACGGCCACGCTCATCGCCGGCATCTACGGTATGAACTTCGATCGCATGCCTGAACTGCACTGGACCTTCGGCTATCCTTGGGCGTTGGCGCTGATGCTGGCCGTGACGGGCGTGATCCTCGGCCTGTTCCGCTGGAGGAAATACCTGTGACCCGATTCAGCTCCGTCCTGCTGGCCGGAAGCCTCACATGGGCCGCGCTCTTCTCCGCCCTGCCCGGTGCTGCATCCCCATCCCCCGAACCCACGCCATCAGAGGCCCCGCGAGCACGCCTGCGTGACTTGGGCATCGTCATCGGCAGCCATCCGACCGGGCCATTCAATGCGCTGACGGACGTCCCGGGTGTCCTGGTCGGTCATGTCACGCTGGTCCGGGGCGAGGGCCGCCTCGTGCCGGGCAAGGGTCCGGTCCGCACCGGCATCACGGCCATCATGCCGCGACCCGACCCGTGGCATCGCAAGCTGCCCGCAGCCGTGGACGTGCTCAACGGCAACGGGGAGATGACGGGCACGCACTGGATCCGCGAGTCCGGCTGGCTCGAGACTCCCATCGTCCTGACGGACACCCTCTCGGTCGGCAAGGTCACGGATGGCGTCGTCGACTGGATGGCGCGACGCTTCCCCGGCATGGGGCGGGACGAGGATGTGGTGCTGCCTGTGGTCGCCGAGTGCGACGACGGTTTCCTGAACGACCAGTTGGGACGTCACGCGACGAGCGCGGATGTTGCCGCAGCCCTGGACGGGGCCAAGGGTGGCCCGGTCGCCGAGGGAGCTGTCGGGGCCGGGACCGGGATGATGTCCTACGGGTTCAAGGGGGGTATCGGCACGGCCTCCCGCGTGGCGAGCCTCGGCAGTGTCCGCTATACGGTGGGTGCCCTCGTCAACACGAACATGGGGCGCAGACCGGAACTGACGGTCGCCGGCATCGCCGTCGGCAAGGCCATCCGCGATCTGATGCCCGTACGTCGACCCAGCGAAGGGTCCATCATCGTCGTCCTGGCTACGGATGCCCCGATGGATGCCCAGCAACTGCAGCGCCTCGCGCGCCGCGCCACGCTTGGCATCGCCCGGACCGGAGCACCTGCGCACCATTCGTCCGGGGATCTGGTGCTGGCTTTCTCCACGGGCACGGAAATCCCGATGGATATGCCGGATCCACCGCTGCTCAAGGTCGAGCGTTTGCACCCCGCCGCCGCGGACGCCCTGTTCATGCCGGCCGTCGAGGCTGTCGAGGAAGCCATTCTCAACGCGCTTTGCATGGCGAAGACCACACGGGGTCGTGATGGTCACCTCGCCCACGCGCTGCCGCTCGATCGCCTCGTGACACTGGTTGCGGGACAGGGAACGGACCATCGAAAGGAAGACCGGCCATGAAGTATCCCATCCACGTGCTGCTGGCCAGTGCGCTGCCCCTGCTCGCAGCTCCGCTGGCCGCGGAGGCCCAAGGCCCGCGCAGCCTGGTCTCGCGTCTGATGCCGGGTCTCGACCAGCGGGTCGTCCTCGTGGCGGGCACGACGCTCTCGGATGGTACGTCCTATCTGCCCAAGAATGACCTGACGGCATGGTTCCCGGGCAAGGGCGGATCGGGATTCCTTATGGTCGGACACGAGATCCGTGCCGGCGCCGAAGGCGGCATCGGGGGTGCCTTCACGCGTCTCGAGGTCCGCAGGACCCGCGCGGCAGAGGGCCTCGACTTCGTCGTGACGGGCGGCCAACGCTGGGCTCAGGGAATGCACAACAACTGTGCCGGCGGTGTGACACCCTGGGGCACGGTCCTCTCCGGAGAGGAGTATCCGAGCCTTGCCGTACCGGAGGGCCAGCGCGCGCTGCTGGGCCAGCCCCCTTACCCTGCGGATTCCCCGATCATGGCGCATGGCTGGATCCAGGAGATCGACCCCCGTGCAGAGAATCCTGCAAACCGCATCAGGACGCGCAAGGCCATGGGGCGATTCAGCCACGAGGCCGCGGCCGTGGCGGACGACCGAACGGTCTACCTGACGGAGGACGATCAGGACGGTCACCTGTATCGCTTCACGGCCAAGCGTGCCCGCGACCTCTCGGAGGGACGACTCGAGGCCCTGGATGTGGCAAGGAAGCGATGGCTTCCGCTCTTGGACCCGGGCAACGCATCCTTCGAAGCAACCCGCAAAGGTGCAACGCTGTTCCAACGGCTCGAGGACGTGCAAATAGGCCCGGACAAGGCCGTCTGGTTCGCCGAGACCGGCCTGCCCGAAAAGGGCGACCCTTACGGTCGGGTCCGTCGTCTCGACCCACGAACGCTTGACCTGCGCACGGTGGTCGAGGGCGATGGCAAACAATTGGCCAATCCGGACAACCTTGCCTTCGACCGCAAGGGTCGGCTCTACATCTGCGAGGACCAGAATCAGGACAACTATGATCGGTACGGGGACAACCAGATCCTGCGTCTCGGCAAGGACGGCGCCCTGACGGAAGTCCTCGCCATCGGCGGCGCCGCCGAGCCCAGCGGCCCCTCGTTCCTGGGCGAGGACGGCAGCCTTGTGTTCACCGTGATGGCGGGACGCTCGAGCCAGTTGGTGCACGTCTGGGGCAGGCCGCTGCGCTGAACCACCGGCCAAGTCGACGAAGGAATGCGGCCTCCCGGGGGTAGGGAGGCCGCATTCGCTTGGGGGTAACGTCGCCTACTTCACGACCACCGCATCGAGTACCGGGGCATCGAATCCATCGGTGCCGAGGTAGTAGTCATACGTGAAGTTGAACCGAATCTTGACGGCAGCGGCACGGGGCAGATCGGCCGTCACGGCGGTCCAGGCGGGCTGGGTGGCAGGGGCGGACCAGACTGCAGTCCAGGTGGCGCCGTTGTCAGTGGAGGCCTCGACAGCGAACGTCGCGGTCTTGAAGTAGTACTGCTTCGTGAATTTGCCGTAAGCAAAGCTGATCTTGGGGGCGGCCAGACTGCTGGTATTGAGCGCACCCGTCAGCGTCAGGGTGTAGGCACCGGGAGCCGTCACCTTGCCATCGGCACCACCAGCCGTCGCGCCCTTGGCGCCGACCTGGGCGGCAGCGGCGGCACTGTTCCAGCCCGTGCCGGCGGTGACGTCCGTGAGGTAGGCAGGCTTGGCATAGGCGGCGGTGAAGCCTCCAAGACCGTTCTCGAAGCCCTCGTCCAGCAGATTGCCGCCGACAGGCGGGGTCGTCGGGCTGGTGGAGGGTGCGGGGGAAGGCTGGGTGTAGACGACGTCGCCATCAACCAAAGTCAGGTCGACGCCGAGCCCGGCCGCGGAAACCACGGTCGGCTGCAACTTGAGGGTCAGCTTGACGGTCGTCGTCTGGCCTGCTACCAGGTCGACGTTGCCCTGCTCGACGACACCAATGGTCTGAGCGGCTGCATCGAGCGCCTCGACCTTGAGGGCGGCCTTGCCGGGCGTCAGGTTGTCCATCGCGAGATCCGCGCCCTTGGCCACGGTCTTGGTCGCAGGAGCCCCGGAGGCAGGGGTGACGGTCAGACGAATCGACGCGACCTCGGCGACGGTGGCCTGTGTCCGATAGGCCGAAGCCTCGCTCAGCACCAGACGAATACCGGCGGTCTGGGCGACGGGGGCCGCAGCATACGTCTGCGCATAGGCGTAGCGGCTGGGGGCCACCTGATTCGCCGTGCCACAGCCCACAAGGGCGACGGCCGCGAGGGGCAGCAGGGTCCAGAGCTTCGACATCTTCGGTTCCTCTTTGGGGAGGGGTGATGTCCTTCTTGTCGCCCACGCGAGCAGCGGGATTCTTGTGCCCCCCTGAAGCCGAGGTTAAGTTGTGACGAAGCCCCCTCCGCAGCTTGCGGAGAGGGCTTCGAGCCTTGCAGCGCCTGGTGCTACTTGGTGGCCGGCGCGGTGGTCGCGGCGGGCACCGCAGAGGCCGAGGCGGTCGGGGTCGGCACGGGAGTCGGTGCAGGCGAGGCCACGGGCGGCTGCTCCACCAGCTTGCGGACAGAGTCCAGCTTGTGCGAGGCAATCAGATAGACCTTGGGCTCGCCCTCGGCCTTGACGTAGTTGCCCTGGCCCGAGATGGCCTTCTTGCCGAACTGCAGACCGCGCGCCACCTTGCCTTTGGCATCCAGGAGACGGACCTCCACGCTGGGAGAGCCCAGTTCGTACTCGGTCAGATCCTTGGGTGCCTCGTCGACGACCCGGACCGCGACAGGACGCTTGATGTCCGTATAGGCGTTGTCCCACTCGTAGGTCAGGCCGCGGTCAAGCTTGCCCTCCTGATGCCAGGTGGCCTGCGGCGGCGTGGCCAAGGGGTCGGGCGTGACGTCCGCGCTGGGCTTTGGAGTCGGCACGGGATCCTTGCGGACGTAACGGACGGACTTGCCACCAGCCACGACCTCGATGGTCCGGATATCCTCCATCTGACGATCGGACAGCGTCCAGACCGCCACGGTCTCCTCCTGCCCCGGCGTGTAGTCGCGCTTGTTCTCCACGAGGAAGACATAGGCGGCGATGCCGGCCGTGAGTGCTCCGAGCAGGAGCGTATTGCGCCAACGTTGCATGAACTTACCTCCTCCGCCACCACACGACACCACCCAGTACGAGCAGCGCCAGCGGGGGCAGGACGACCGTTCCGTAGAACAGGGACTGCTGGGTCGAGCCCAGCAGGGTGACGGTCCGGCTCTCCTGACTCTTGGGCGAGATGGAGACCAGCGTTTCGTCCTCGGCCAGCCAGTTCAGGCCCGACAGCAGGAAGTCGCTGTTGCCAACGCTGGCGTTGCGCTGGAGAAGACCGTTCACCGCAAAGTAGGGTGCGGCCATCACGATCAAGCGACCGTTGCGGTCGACCTTGACGGATGCGCTCGCATCCTCGACGCCGGGCAGCTTGCGGGACACCGCTACCGCGAGGTTGAGCGGACCCTTCAGGTGCTCGCCGTCGGCAAGGTTGCCGTTCTTGAGCGGCACGCCCTTGGCCTCGGATGAAGTCTTGGCGAGCACGTCGACCGTGACGCCCTCAGGCTTCTTGTCCGCGACGGTGAAGGCCCCGGACTCCGGGAAGACCGTCACGATGCGGTAGTTGCTGAAGGACTGCGTGACGGCGTGGAATTCGTACTTGACTACGGCGGGCAGCGTGGGCTGGTAGCCCATCGTGTTGGCCAGATTCTCCTCCACGACCAGCACGGACTCCGGCTTGACGCCGAACGAGTCCTTGAGCCAAGGCTCAAGCGCGGTGTTCACGCCCGGCCGCAGGTTCAGCAACACCTTGCCGCCCTTGCCGATGTAGGCATCGAGGCTGGCAATCTCTTCCTTGGCAAAGGGCGTCTTGGGGGCGGAAACGACCAGGGCCGCAGCGTCGGCGGGGATACCCTTGCGGGTGTCGATGCGCAGACGGTCGATGCGGTAGTTCTGCTTCTCGAGAGACTGCTTGACCTGCGTCATGCCCTCGGCACCGAAGTTGTCGTAGTCGAGCTCACCGTGGCCATCGAGGAAGTAGATGGTCTTCTGGCTGGTCCGCGTGGCCTTGAGGATGGCCGACGTGAAGTCCTGCTCATTGAAGCCGGTGATGGGGGTGATGTTGCCCTGATGTTCGATGACGACGGTACCGAGGCGAATGGTGCCGTTCTCGAGAACCTTGGACCGCTGGGCCTCGGGGAGGCTCTGCAGGTACTTGCGCACCTGGATCGGATCACGATCCGCGTCGATGGTCTTGAAGGCGACCTTGTCGGGAGCGGCATAAGCGTACTCGCCCAACAGATCCTTGTTGGCCTGCTGCGCACGATCAGCCGGACTCACGAACATCGTGAGCGTGACCTTGCCGGGCAGCTCGCGCAGAATCTTCTCGGTCTGCTCGGAGAGCGAGAACTGCCTGTTTTCGGTGAAATCCCATCGCTTGTGGTAGCGCGTGCCGAGGTAGTTCAGGAAGCCCACGAGCAGCACGGCGAACAGGACCTGCAGCACGAGGTTGCTGCCGGACTGGCCGCGCTCGGACGAGACGAAGGCCTTGATGGCATCTCGCCCCTGCCACGCCATGCCGAGCACGTAGAGACCGATGCAGGCCCAGCCGGCATTCTGCAGGTAGCCGACGGTCTGGGCCGGCACCTTGTCGACGAGGAAGCGGGAAATGATCAGGCTGCCCGCCATGCACAGCACGGCGAGGATGCCGAGGGCATTGATGGCGAGATCAAGCATCCGGGACGAAGATCCCTGGAGCTCGACGTCGGGACTTGGGGAAGTCTGCATCGGCGTTATCTCCAGTGGTAGACGTTGACGGACCGCACCGTGACCAGCAGGCAGGTCCCGATGACGGACAGGTAGTACAGCAGGTCGGAGGAGTCGATGACCCCCCGCGCCATGTTCTCGAGGTGACTGATGATGCTCATGTATTGGAAAGCCTCGGAGATCGGGGAACCGAAGGTCCCGCCGATGGCCGGCAGCAGCCAGATGATGAGCGAGAGGACGAAGGCCACGAGCGCCGACACGATGACGTTGTTGGTGAAGGAACTGGCCATCAGGCCGATCGCCATCAGCGAAGCACCCATCAGCGTCGTTGCCAGATAGCCGGTCCAGATGAGCGGCCACTCGGGCTTGCCGCCTATGGCGACCAGGGACAGGGGGAAGATGAGTGTCAGGGCCATCAGGAAGACGAGGTAGGTGACCGTCGCGAGATACTTGCCGAAGACGATCGCCTCGTCGGTGACGGGGCTGGTCATCAGCAACTCGATCGTTCCGGACTTCCGTTCCTCGGCCAGCAGACGCATCGTCAGCGCCGGCACGAGCAACAGGAAGACCACGGCCATGTTCTGGAACAACGTCCGCATCGAGGCTTCGCGCGTCGACGTCAGAATGGCGAAGAACAGGAAGCCGACGGCGGCCATGAAGAAGGCTGCGACGACGTACGCCAGAGGCGAAACGAAATAGCTGCGCAGTTCACGCTTGGCGATGGCAAGGATCTTGGACATGGTGCAGTTTCTCCGTGCTTCAGGTGCCGGACGTTGCCGAGAGAGCCGATCCCGAGGCCGCATCGGCCACAGGCGATTCAGCCGTGGTCAGGCGGATGAAGATGTCCTCGAGCGAGAGCCTGGCCGCGCGCAGTTCGAGGAGGCCCCAGCCACGACCCACTACGGCGCTGGCCAGACCAGCCCGCACGGCGTCCGTCGGGTCCGTCTCTGCCTTGATGTCCAGGATGCCGGCATCGTGGTTGGTGCGGGGCACGACCGACAGATGGCGGATGCCCGGCACGGCCTGCAACGCCTCCCGGACGGCCGATTCGGGCCCGGCAACCTCCATGACGACGGTCTGGCTGCCCTTGAGCTTGTTCTCCAGGTTCTCGGGCCGATCCTCGGCAACCTCACGCCCCTTGTTGATGATGAGGACGCGATGGCAGAGGTTCTGGACCTCGGGCAGGATGTGCGTGGACAGGATCACGGTGTGATCACCCGAAAGTTGGCGGATGAGTTCGCGCGTCTCGTTGATCTGACGGGGATCGAGGCCGCTGGTGGGCTCGTCCAGAATCAGCACGGGCGGCTTGTGGATGAGCGCCTGAGCCAGACCGACACGCTGCCTGTAGCCCTTCGAGAGATGGCTGATAAGCCGGTTGCGGTACTCCTCCAGCCAGCACCGCTTAACGACGTAGTCGACCCGATCGGCGATCTCGTTGCCGGGCAACCCCTTCAGGGAAGCGACGAACGAGAGGTAATCCGTGACCGACATATCGGGGTAGAGCGGCACGACCTCAGGCAAGTAGCCGATGAGGGCCTTGGCCTCGAGCGGCTGTTCCGCCATGTCGTAACCACCGACCGTGACCTTGCCCTCAGAGGGTGACAGAAATCCGGTAATCATCTTCATGGTGGTGGACTTGCCCGCACCATTGGGCCCCAGGAAACCAAGGATCTCGCCCTTGGCCACCGTGAAGCTGATGCCGGACACGGCTGTCCGGTCACCATAGCGTTTGGTCAGGTTCTGAACCTCGATCATCCGCGGATGCTCCTTCCACAGCAGAAATCAGGACCCCCATTTTAACCACACTTTCAGCAGACATTGGGCTGTCGGCGTTACGAATGAATGGACGCAAGTCCTCGTGCATCGGGCACAGCACCTGTCCCGACTGCAACGTGTGATCCCGACGACACATCAACGAACCCGTTCATGAGAAGATGTCAGCGGTGCCCTCGCGCCATCCGCTCATCGATTCCCGACAGGTCGCTTTCCTTGCCGCAAGACATCCAACCGCCCGTGCTGGCCATCTACGGCATCGCCGCCGTGGTGCTGTTCATTCTGGCCATCGCCCCGCTGCAGGTAGCCTGGCGGTCCTTTTTCGGACGCCCCGTGATGTGGCGTTTCGACAGAATGATCCGAAACCGGCCCAGTTCGGCGCGGAAGATCAAGTCGGATCCCGACTACACGTTGGCCGAGCGACGCATCGAAAAGCTCAACAACGCCAAGTTCATCACCATGGTCATTTTGCTACTCGCTGGTGTGCTTGGGTCGCTGCGCTTCCCGACCTACTATCTCGATCCGGCCTACAAGCTGCCGGGCCTGCCCAAGGATCTTGACGAACTCAGCGCCGCTGCCGTCGGGCTCGGGACCCTGCTCTTCAACGCCGGCAACAAGGCGGGTCTGGTCCACATGGGCATCGGGGTCGTCGCTGCATTCGTCGCTTCCCTGCTCGTGGCCAACCTTCTGGACTATCTCTTTGCGGCACTCGGGTACCTGGTCGACCGCATGCTTCACGCCGATGACTATGCCCGCACGGCCACCAAGCCTGAAACAGCGACCAAAAAGAGCAAGACCGGCAAGATGGACGGCGAGTCTGGCAAGCTCGAACTGCCCAACTACTACGAACTGCTCAGCCTGCCGCAGGATGCGCCCATCTCGACACTCTCCACCCTGCTGGACGCTCAGGAGCAGAACATGCAGCATGAGCGTGCCTCCGGCAAAGGAACCAAGAAGCTACGGCGCCAACTGGATCTGATCACCGAGGCACGCGAGACCCTCCTCGACCAGGATCGTCGGGTGGCTTACCATCAGGCGCTGGGCCTAAAGGCCGCGGAGCCTCAGCGCATGGAAACCCTCAAGGTTCGCGACGGGGGCAACAGGACGGCCAACGCGCGCGAGGTCTCGGATGACCAACGTCAGCGCATGGAACAGATGAAGCGGATGCGCCAGGGCGGCGGGGGCAACGGCGAGGGTCTCTGACCCGGATCACGCCGAGAGGGTTCGAGCCTCTCTATCAGACCCAAGGGCCCGGACGCCACCTCAGATCACCGCCGGAAACGGCCTCAAGCAGGGCAGCCCGGACCCACGGGCCTTTGTCACGCCAGGTTCCGGAAGCCCCTGCCGCGGCATCGGTCTTGGCCTCTTCAGTCAACAGTTCCGCCACGGCGACCATCGCAGCCGCCACGCGCTCGGGCGGAGTTCCGAGGGGCACGTCGATGGCGCACAAACGGTTTCCACCGACGGCAACCGACGAACCGAGCGACTCCGTCACCGTCATAGCGGGATGTTTCCGTGCTTGCGGCGGGGCCGTTCGACACGCTTGCGCCGCAGGACGCGCAAGGCCTCGATGAGGCGGACGCGGGTCTCGGCCGGATCGATGACGTCGTCCAGAAACCCGCGCTCGGCAGCTATCCACGGATTGGCGAACCGCTGGCGATAGTCTGCGATGCGGGCATCACGCGACGCCGGGTCCTCCTGAATCTCGCGCCGGTACAG
Source organism: Candidatus Sericytochromatia bacterium (assembly GCA_035285865.1). Lineage (GTDB taxonomy): Bacteria > Cyanobacteriota > Sericytochromatia > S15B-MN24 > VGJW01 > VGJW01. Next base: position 99,770 of record JAYKHS010000014.1, on the reverse strand, counting down.
GATCCCGGCGGCCCCTTCGGCCCCCATCACGGCAATCTCGGCGGTTGGCCAGGCCAGATTCAAGTCGGCACGGATGTGCTTCGAGCCCAGCACGTCATAGGCACCGCCGTAGGCCTTGCGGGTAATGACCGTCAACTTGGGCACCGTCGCCTCGCAATAGGCATAGAGCAGCTTGGCTCCATGCCGGATGATTCCGCCGTGCTCCTGCTGCTTGCCGGGAAAGTATCCCGGAACATCCTCGAAGGTGAGGATCGGAATATTGAAGGCGTCACAAGTTCGGACGAACCGGGCACCCTTGATGCTGGCCGAAATGTCGAGCGTTCCGGCCATCTCCCGGGGCTGATTGGCCACGATGCCCACGGTCTGGCCTCCCAATCGTGCGAAGCACGTGATCAGGTTGCGGGCAAACTCGGGCTGAATCTCGAAGTAGTCGCCATCATCGACGACTGAGGCGATGACCTCCTTCATGTCGTAGGGTTGGGTCGGCCGGTCCGGGACGATGGTCCGAAGCTCTGGGCAAGGCCGATCGTCAGGATCATCGGAAGGCACCATGGGCACTTCCGAAAGATTGTTGTCCGGCAGGAACGACAGCAGGACGCGCGTCTGCTCGAGCGCCTCTTCCTCGCTCGGGAAGCGAACGTGGGCAACACCCGAGATGGTGTTGTGAACCGAGGCACCACCGAGTTCTTCGAAGGTGACATCCTCGCCGGTCACGGTCTTCACGACGTCCGGGCCGGTGATGAACATGTAGCTGGTGTCCTGCGCCATCAGGACAAAGTCCGTCATGACCGGCGAATAGACGGCCCCGCCGGCACACGGACCGAGGATGAGCGAAATCTGGGGAATGACGCCGCTCGCCTGTACGTTGCGCCAGAATATCTCGGCATAGCCCCCAAGACTCTCCACACCTTCCTGGATTCGGGCTCCCCCGCTGTCGTTGAGACCGATGATGGGTGCCCCGACCTTGAGCGCAAGATCCATGACCTTGCATATCTTCTCGGCATGAACCTCGCCAAGCGAGCCCCCGAACACCGTGAAGTCCTGACTGAACACATAGACGAGCCGTCCGTCCACTGTGCCGTGCCCTGTGATGACACCGTCGCCGGGCACCTTGCGCTCGGCCATCCCGAAGGCATGCGCCCGATGGACCCGATGGCGGTCCAGCTCCACGAAACTGCCAGGATCCAGCAACCGCTCGATGCGCTCCCGAGCCGTCAGCTTGCCGCGATCGTGCTGGCGGCGAACGGCCTCCGCCCCCCCGCCCTCGAGCGCTCCCGATTGCCTCGCTTCAAGTTCGGCGAGACGGCCGGCCGTCGTCGCTGCGGCCTCGGGGGCGGCGGATTCCGAAGATGGGGTCATGCGCGTCCGAGACGTTCGAGGGCCGCCCGCAGGGGCGGCTGGGATGCAACCAGGTCGAGGGCCAGAGCCGCGTGGCCCTCGGCGAAACCATTGCCGATCATCAGGTCCACATCGGCGCCCAGAGCCTCTCCGCCCAGTGCGGCTGCCTGGAAACTGGTGGCCATGCTGAAGAAATAGACGATGCCGCGCGGACGGGTCGCCAGAATGCACGACATCTCGACACCCGGCACATTGACACAGTTGATGGTCACGTCCGCCATCGCACCGGCGGTCATCCGACCGACGGCATCCTGAACGGCCACCGCGTTGCGGCCATCCACGACCGCACAATCCATCGGCACGCCAAGGGCCGCGAGATGAGCCGCCTCCTCCGGGCTGCGCACGAGCGCGAGGACCCGCGCGCCCTGCGCGGCAGCGACCCAGCAGACCAAGGTACCCGACTTGCCCGCAGCCCCCAGCACGGCCACGGTGCTTCCCGGCTTGGCCAGCCTTGCGGCCTGGGCCGGGGCACCGCAGACATCCAGTACCCCCAGCGCCAGATCCTCGGGTAGCCGGTCATCCAGCACCGCGAAAGGTGTACGGGCATAGAGGAAGGCCCGGCCCTCGACACGGATCTGATGCCGCTCGGGACGAATCTCCAGCACCCGGTCCAACTCGAGCGGAGTGGTCGTGAGGCTGGACAACGTCACGATGCGGGAACCGACGTGCGCCGTCGCCCCTTCCGCAACGGCAGTGACCGTTCCGCACAGGACCCCGCCCGAACCGGTGACGGGGTTGTGCATCTTGCCGCGCTCGTCGACGATCTGCATCACCCGCCGAGCCACATGCGCCGGATCTCCGCCGCCTTCGGCGAGCAGTTGCGTGAAGCTGGCCGAGTCGATGTTCAGGGTGTCGACGCGGACCTCGGCCTCACCCACTGCGAGGGGAGAGGCCACGTCCAGACGCTCGGCGTCGTAGGGCAGAACACCGGCTGGCGCCAGCACCCGATGAAGGCCGATGGGCGATGGGCTAAGTTCCGTCGTTGAGGTCGTCGACACGTCGGGCTACTTGTTGGGGGTCAGGCGCGGCGCCTTGCGCAACGGCAGTCCGAGAACCTTGCGGGCCTCGGCGGCCGTCGCCGGCGCGCGGTCGAGCTCGCGACCGATGCGCACGATCCGTGCGACGAGTTGGGCGTTGCTCTCGGCCAGCTCGCCCTTGCGGTAGTAGATGTTGTCCTCGAAGCCGACACGAACGTGCCCGCCCAAGGCCACGGCGAGGGTGCCCAGTGTCAGTTCCGCGGCACCGATGCCGGCCACGGACCAAGTGTGGCCTTCAGGGAGGAGCGAGACCAAATGCATCAAATTGGCAGGAGTCCCTGCCATCGCCCCGGGCACGCCCAGCACGAAGTCGAAGTGTTGGGGCCCGACCAGTTCACCCTTGCGAATCAGGCGCAGGGCGGCCTCGAGCTGACCCACGTCGAAAACCTCGAGTTCAGGGCGAATGCCGCGCCGCGAGAACTCCCCGATGAACCGCCGGATCAGGGACGGCGGATTCATGAACACGTCCTCGCCGAAGTTCACGGTGCCCATCGTCAAGGTCGCCATCTCGGGCGGGGGAATCAGCTCGGTCACGGGCAGGAGGCGCTCGTCCTCGCTCGCGGTGACGGCTCCACCCGTGGAGATCTGGATGATGCAGTCGACCTCCTCCTTGATGTGGCGGATGGCCTCGGCGAACTTGGTCGGCGACTGACTCGGCGTGCCGTCATCCTCCCGCACGTGCAGATGGATGATGGAGGCTCCGGCCTTGACCGCCTCGATGGAGGCGATGGCAATCTCCTCGGGGCCATACGGATGGCCGGGATGATCGGACTTCATCGTCTCGGCACCGACGGGCGCGCACGTGATGATGAGCTTGTTCACGGGAACCTCCTCGGGACTGCAGGGATCGTACCGCAAGTGGGCCGGGAATCACAAAGTCCACCCAGGCATCCATGTTAAGCTATTCGCCAGACCCTTTGAGCCCCCGGACTCAGGCATGTCCCCCTGGTCCGACCACCAGCGTCCGCAGGACCGACACACCAGACCGTTGGCAACTCCAGCACCGGGCACACCCAGTCCTTGGCAACGCCTTGCGGATTGGGTCGTTCTCGAGCGCGAAGACATCGCCGCCATCTTCATCTACGGGGGTTCCGTCAGCCTGCTGGGCCTCGCGGCCCCGGTCGTGGTGCAGGCGCTGGTCACCACGGTGGCCTTCGGTTCGGTCCTGCAACCCTTGTTGGTCCTCGCGATCATGCTGCTCGTGGCCCTGGGCTTCTCATCGGCACTCAAGGGCCTGCAGATCTGGGTGGCAGAAGCCCTGCAGCGCCGCTTGTTCGTCCGTGTCGTATCCGATCTGGCCCATCGGTTGCCCCGGGTCCGGCCCGAGGCATGGGACGGCCGCCACCCGCCCGAAGTGCTGAATCGGTTCTTCGATGTGTTCATCATCCAGAAGAAGTCCGTGAGCCTCCTGCTCGGAGGCGTCGAGGTGGTCCTGACCCTGCTGGTCGGCACCCTCGTGCTGGCGCTCTACCACCCGGCCTTCCTGGTCTTCGACCTGGTGCTGGTGGTGTTGGTCGGAGTCCTGGTTTTCGGGCGCATCCGCATCGGGGGAGAGACGGCACGCGTCGAGAGCAGCGCGAAGTACGCGATGGTGGCCCTGCTGCAGGAGATCGCGCAGCACCCGGAGGCTGTCAAGCTGGCCTCAGGCCCGGCTTGGGTGCGCCAGAAGGTCGACCTGCTGGCATCAGGATATCTGGAAGCCCGCAGGAAGCACTTTCGCGTGCTGTTCGGCCAGACCGCAGGAGTCCTGACGCTTTACGCCGTGGCCAGTGCCGTCGCCCTTGGAGCCGGCGGCTGGCTGGTGATGGAACGGGCCATCACCCTCGGGCAGCTGGTGGCGGCGGAACTGGTCGTCACGGCATTGGTCGGGGCGCTGGTGCAGCTTGGCAAGTATCTGGAATCGTTCTATGACCTCCTCGCAGCCGTGGACAAGGTCGGCTATGTGGTGGATCTGGAGGTCGAGAATCTCGACGGAGACGGGGTCGATCTGCCGGACAGGACAAGTCTCCGCCTGACCGGCATCTCGTGCGCCGATGCGGGCAGACCGATCCTGCAGGATCTCGATCTGGCGGTCGACGCTGGCGGCCGGCTCGTGCTGCAAGGCCCGGATCGGGCCGGCCGGACCCGCCTGCTCGAACTGCTTGCCGGCCTACGCCAGCCCGACCAGGGAGTGGTGGCACTCGAGGGCCGCGACGTGCGCGACATCGCGCCCCAGGACATCCATCGGCGCGTGATGCTCATCGGACGACCGGCGCTGTTTTCCGGGACCATCCTCGAGAATCTGGCGATGGGCGACGAAACCTTGACCCGAGGCCGGGCCAGCGCCTGGCTCCTTGAAGTCGGGCTTGATGCAGAGCTGCTGCCCGAAGGACTCGACACCGAACTTCAGGCCGAGGGCAAGCCCCTCGATGCCCCGGCGTGCGTGCGCCTCGCCGTGGCGCGCGCCGCCGTCGCAAGTCCTACGTTGCTGTTGCTTGACGGCACGCTCGATGGCCTCCCCGAGACCGTCCTCGAGCATCTCTGTCCCTTCCTTGTCCGAGCCGACCAGCCGTGGACGCTTGTCGTGGCCTCCGATGACGCGCGTGTCCGGCAGCGTCTTGGCAAAGCCCGGTCGCTCCGCGAGGGTCGACTGGAAGGAGGAGAGGCGTGAAACCGTCCGACTTCCCGCTCGGGCGCCTGCCCGTCTGGGAACAGGTTCCCGGGACGACCTCGGCGCGCCGCGTGGCCAGACGACTGGCGAAGGTCTTCCTGATCCTGCTCACGGCCGCCACCTTGGCACCGTGGCAACAGAACGTCGCCGGGGACGGCAAGGTGGTCGCCTTCGCACCGGTCGCGCGACAGCAGCGCGTCGATGCCCCGGTGGACGGCGTACTCGCGGCGGTCCGCGTTCGCGAAGGCGATAGGGTGCGTGCGGGGGACCCCCTGATCGAGATTCGGGATGTGGACCCGCGGAGGCTCGAGCGCCTGGCCAACGAAAGGGACCTGGCCGCAAACCGCGTCGCCGAGCTGGCCGACCGTGTCGCTTCCCTCGACGATCGGCAACGATCGGTCGCCGCGCTGCAACGCGAGTCGGCCCGGGGGGCGGCAGCACGCCTGACGGAAGCTACGGCCCGCAGGGACGCGGCCATCCAGGCCGTGGGTGCAGCCGAGGCGGAGCTGGAGGCCAGCACCCTGAACCTGAAGCGCCATCGCCAGCTCGTCCTCAAGGGCCTTGTGGCCCAGCGCGACCTCGAACTGGCCATTGCCGCAGAGGCTCGTGCTCGGACAGGCCGGGATGCTGCCCTGGCCCAACGAGCAGCCGCAGAGGCAGCCCTCGCCGGAGCTCGAGCCGCAGTCGGACAGGCCGATGCCACTTTGCTGGCCGAGACCCAGGGTGCGCGTGCTGCCGTGCAGGCGGCACGTACCGACCTGCAGGCTGCCCGGACCACGCTGCTGCGCGCAGAGACGGGGTTGGCGAGGCAGGCGACCCAGCAGGTCCGTGCGCCCCGTGCCGGCATGGTGACCCGCGTGATGACGGGCCAGGGCGGCGAGCTCATCAAGGCGGGCGAACCCCTGCTGACGCTGGTCCCCGAAACCCGGGACCGTGCCGTGGCCATCACGGTCGATGGCAACGACGCTTCCTTGATTGCCCCTGGGCGCAAGGTTCGGCTGCAATTCGAAGGCTGGCCGGCCGTACAGTTCGTCGGCTGGCCCTCGGTAGCCGTCGGCACCTTCGGGGGTAGGGTCGCCTTCGTCGATGCCGCCGACGACGGCAAGGGCGACTTCCGGGTCGTCGTCACCCCGGATCCCGCAGACGCACCGTGGCCCTCGGCCACCTACCTGCGCCAGGGCGTGCTGGTACATGGTTGGGTGCTGCTCGAGGTCGTGCCCCTCGGGTACGAGCTGTGGCGACAGTTCAACGGCTTTCCGCCCAGTCTCGCCCGTGCTCCCGAGGACGCGAAGGAAAAAACTCCCGGGTCCAAGCCGGCCGGTTCCGAAGCGGAGGATGCGCCCTGATGGCGCACCGGGCCCATCGCCTCGTCGGCGTCGCGGCCGTGGCCACCGTGCTGGGCCCTGCGCCGCTGGCCCCCCTGGAGGCATTCGACCGAGGTCCTGCCCTTGGTGGAGCGTCCCCGCTGATGCTCTCGGAAGTCCTGGCGTCCCTTGAGGGGCGGCATCCGGCGCTGGTGGCCGCCGACGCACGGGTACGGGCCGCTGAAGGGCAGGAGCAGGCCGCACACGGTGCCTTCGATCTTCAGGTCCAGGCCAACGGCTGGGCCGCCCCGGCCGGCTACTACCGCTACGGACGTTCGGACTTCATCCTCTCGCAGGCCACGCCGCTGCAAGGCGCGTCCCTGACTGCGGGCTGGCGCCTCGGACAGGCCTTTCAAGGCAGTGCCATCCCCGGTTACTACGGCCATCTGGAAACGCTCGATGCCGGAGAGTTCCGGGCCGGGGTCTCGCTTCCCCTGCTGCGCGATGGCCCCGTAGATGCCCGCCGGGCCGGCATCGAACGGACCGCAAGGGTGGCTGCGGCGGCACGCGCCGAGGCGGCCGTACCGCGCCTCCGCGTGAGGCTCGCGGCATCCGAGGCGTGGATTCGCTGGACAGCCGCCGCCGGACGGTTGCAAGTGGCTCGCGACCTGCTGGCCCTGGCCGAGGATCGCGACGCCCAGATCGGGGCAAGGGTCGGGGCAGGAGCCTTGCCGGCCCTGGAGCACCTCGAGAACCGCAGAGCCGTGCTCGAGCGCCGCCAGGGCGTCGTGACCGCGCTGCGCGCGCTGGAGCGTTCCGCCCTCGCGCTCGGCTTCCATTGGCGGGATCAAGCTGGGGTGCCGCAGGTCCCCACGCCCGATCGGGCACCCGCGGACTGGAGTCGGCTCTCCGGACACGCGACGACCCGGATGACTCAGGAGGAGGCTCTACAGCAAGCCATGGCGCGCCGTCCGGAACTCGTGCGCTGGCAGGCCCTGCAGGAAGCAGGGTTGGTGCAGCTTCGACTGGCCGAGAACCAGGTGGCCCCGCGCGTGGATGTCTCGGCAATGGGGGCCGTCGATGCCGGCCTGCCGCAGGCCAACGGCCAGCCCGTCCGCATCCTCGGGGAGCCCGCCCTCGAACTTGGCGTGACCTTCCAGGTCCCCCTCGGCCAGCGCGAAGCCAGAGGGCGCGCCGAGGCGGCCCGCGCGGATCTCGGGGTCCTGGACGCGGAATTCCGTCAGACGCGGGACCAGATTCGGCTCGAAGTCCAAGACGCGCTCTCGGCCCTGCGCAGGGCAACCGAAGCCCGCGCCCAGGCCCGGGAAGCGGCGGCCGTTGCGGAACGGGTGGCCGAGGGCGAACGCCAGCGCTTCGCGCAGGGTCTCGGCACGCTGCTGCTGGTCAATCTCCGGGAGATGGCCGCCGCTCAGGCTCGGCAGTCCGTCGTGGACGCCGAAGCCGAATTGGCGGTGGCAGAGGCCCAGTTGCTGGCTGCGACCGGCCAAGGCGCCCCCTGACGCGTCCCCCCCGGGCCCTGCACCTGTCCGCGCGACGTGACCCGTCACGGCCGCGAACCTCTTGCGAGGGGCTCAGCCGAGACGCTGACAGGCTTTGGGTGTGACACACGTGCCGGTCGCCGTGCAGACGATGACGGGCTCCCGCAGCAGATCGGCGGCGGATTCGGCCAAGCCATCGCCCCGCGTCGGGGCGATGACCTTGCGGGCCACGAACTCCATCGTGCGGGACGTGTTGCCCTCACGCACGATCCGACCCTCGGCCTCGATGTAGTCACCGGCATGCACCGGGGCGAGGAATTTCACGTCGGAGTAGCCCGCGAACAGGCCTTCGTCGCCGTCGCGGCGAATCAGCAGTTCGGTGGCCACGTCCCCGAAGAGCTCCAGCATCTTTGCCCCGGCCACCAGGCCACCGGCGTAATGCGCATCGTGCGCACCCATGCGGACACGCAGGGTCGCGGTGATGGGAGTGTCCAAGGTCGGGTTCTCCTGGTGCAGGCTTGCGATCAGACGTTGGCGGCCATCGGCTTGCCCTGACGCCGCAGCAACTCCTGCGCGACATAGGCGGCCACATCCTCGGCATAACTGCCGGGACCGAAACCGGCATCGAAGCCCAGTTCGGTGGCGAGGTCGTAGGTCATCCGGGGGCCTCCGACGATGGCCAACATCCGATCCCGGACACCTTCGGCCTCCATGACCTCGACCAACTCGGTCAGCGTCGTGATGTGGAGGTCCTTCTGCGTAACCACGACAGAAGCCAAGATGGCATCGGCATTCTCGGAGATGGCCCGGGCCACGAGCGCCTCGGGGGGAATCTGAGCGCCCATGTTGACGGCCTTCACCATGCGGTAGCGTTCGAGGCCGTAGTGCCCGTTGTAGCCCTTCATGTTCATGATGGCGTCGATGCCGACGGTGTGGGCATCGGTTCCGGGGCAGGCACCCACGACCACCAGCCGGCGGCCGAACTCGCGCTCGATGAGGTCGTCGATCTGGTGCATGTCCAACGCCTCGAACTCGGCCTTCGGCACGACGAGGTTCTTGTAGTCGACGGTCTGCTGCATGGCCCCGTAGAACACGAAGAAGCTCATGGTGGGCCCCATCGGCTCCATGCGGACCATCATGGGATCGGCGAAACCGTGCGCGAGGACGAGGCGCTTCGCGGCCTCCGCAGCCTCGGGTCCGGCCGGGACCGGCAAGGAGAAGGACAACTGCGTCTTGCCGTCGTCCATGGTGTCGCCGTAGGGCTTCAGACGCTCCAGATCGGCCTCGCGGATGCCGGTCATACGCGCACCTCCTGACGGGCCAGAAGGACCTCGAAGGGATTGTGGTAGCCTTCCGCCCGGTCGAAGACTCCGGCGAGGCCCTTGCCACCGTCGGGCAGGCGGGTCACGCCTGCGAACACGGCCTTGGCGACGGACGGCACCAGGCCATCCTCGGCCACGTGCTCCAGCAAAGTCACCGCTTCGTCGAGAACCTGAGCGGCACGCCGTGCGATGCGTCCGTCCGGGGCATACCGGATCTCCTCGGACAGGTGTCGCGCATAGCGGTTCACATAGTCCGCGTTCTGCAGGGCCAGGTAACGATCCGAGGCGAAGGGTGTGTGGATGGCCTCCGTCAGGATGCCGAGCAGTTCGATGGACTGCCCAGTCAGCACCCCCACCAGATTGAACATCGTGTTGTGTGCGTAAGTCCAGAAGATGTTGCCCGTCACATGCTTTGTCGGAGGCATCCATTTGATCGGGGCCTCGGGGAAGACCTGGCGGACCAGTTGTGCCATCGCGATCTCGTAGAGCAAGCCGTCCTCGGTGTTCGGATTCATCTCGAAGGCATGGCCCAGCCCCATGAGGGACTCCGGCATGCCGGCTGCCTTGGCGAAACGCTCGTTGATGAACTGGCTGGCAAGGACGGTATGGCCTTCTTCGTAGGCATCCGCTGTCGTCAGGTAGTTGTCTTCGCCGGTATTGATGATGATGCCGCTGAAGGCGTTGAGCATGCGACTGAAATGCTGGTCCGTCAGCGTCCGATGGATGTTGATGTCTCGGAACAGGATGCCGTACAACGCGTCGTTGAGCAGCATGTCCAGGCCCTCCTGTGCCGCAAGGACACTGATCTCGGGCATGCACAGGCCGGAGGCATAGTTGGTGAGCTGGATATAGCGGCCCAGTTCCTCGCCGACCTCGTCCAGAGCCTGCCGCATCAGACGGAAGTTGGCGCCGGTGGCATAGGTGCCCCCCGTACCGTAGGTGGTCTCGCCATAAGGCACGAAGTCGAGCAGGCTCTGACCCGTCGAGCGGATGACGGCGATGACGTCGGCACCCTGCCTCGCCGCCATGACGCCCTGCGGCACATCCTCGTGAATGTTGCCCGTGGCCACGATCAGGTACTTCTGGGGAGCGGGCCCGGTCCCCAGACGCTGCCGCATCTCCCTGCGGACCTTGCGGCTCGCTGCAAGCTGCATGAGGGCCCTGCGCGCCTCGATATCCGCCCAGTCCCGCGCCGAACCGGCGACAGCAGGATTGGCAAGATCGACCCCGAGCCCATGCTCGGCCAGATGCACCGCCGCGTCCTGAACCGGGAGAGCGGTCGCAAGGACCGTGGCCCCGAGTGCCAGAGCCGCCCCCGCAGCCAGATGACCGTCCTGCTTCAGGCGATCCACCACGCGATTGGGCCAGGGGATATCCTCGGCATCGACGCCATCCACGCCGTAGAGGCGCAGCACCGCCCGTTCGATGGATACGGTGGACCGCTGCGCGAACGAGCCCAGCAGGGGCGACACGACACGTTCCGCCAAGGCTCTGGCGTAGGCCACCTTGGCTTCATCGAGGGGCAACTTCATGGTCGAGGCCTCTGATCCGGGCACGGATACCGGCGGCCTCACCGAGCCGCCGACAGGGGGCCACGATGCTTTCCCTGTGCCCGATTGCGCCCATGGTAGCACGGCCGGGACGCCTTGCCGGGAAGGACGGGACCGCGTGGCGAGGAACGCAGGGCCGCAGGCACCTGCAAGCCGGAAACAGGCCTACTTCAGGGCCATGCGGCCGGCGCTCGGCCCGACCAGACCGCCACCACCCCCACCGCCACCACCGCTGGGCATCGTGCGCAGGCCGGTGCTGAGGCCCAGTCCGGTCAGGCGGTCGTACTCCTCGAAAGGCACCATGATCATCTTGAGTCTGGAGTGGAACTCATCGACGGGTGCCGACTTCGACTCGCCGGTGCCCGAGTCCTCGAAGGTGATGACGCCGTTGGCACTCGCCGTCACGCGAACCGCGTGCATCGTGGGCTTGCCCTCGTTGTCGGTCCCGGCGATGCCGACGGCAACCGGACCGTTGTGCAGCAGCTCGCCCAGAATCGCGAGCATCGCCTGCCTGGTGAAACCGTCGCTGGGCTCCATGGCCGCGGACTTCTGACCGGTCAGCGACTGCACGATGCCGGTGAATTGAGCCGACGTCAGCCCATCGTGACCGCCACCCAGTTCGGATCCCCACCGACGCTGGGGCGGTGGCGGGGGCTTGACCGCCCCGGCCTTGCTGCCGCTTGCGGGCGCCTGAGGCGGGGCCTTCGGCTGGGCTGCACCGGAGGCAGGGGACTGGGCAGGTGTCCGCGGCATGCTGCCGCTGCCGTAGGAACCGTTGCCATAGGTTCTGGTACCACCACCGTCCCCCATGGCCTTCCCGAAGGCCATCACGGACTCCTGGAAAATGTCTTCGGTGACGTTCCGCCCCTCGTCCACCTTCAGGCCACGCAGATCGGCCTTCAAGACATCCCCGCCCTGAGTCTGGACCTCACCCTCGAAGACGAGGCCCCGGACCACGCGCATATACTCACCGGGATTCGTGCTGGCGAGGATGCCCTGGATGGTCGCGGCCGTGCAGCTGAAGGTCCCCTGCCCCTGCTGGATGCTGTGGGGGGACAACAGGCCGTCCATCAGCTCCCGTGCGACCTGCAACGGGCTGGGACGTCCGGCGACGACGGGCATGTCGAGGATGGCACGCAGGTGATCGATCACCCGGTTCCCGCGACTGTCCATCCGCTCGGCAATGCCGCGGACCATCAGCAGTTCAAGCGCCCTGAGGGCCTGCCCATCGCCGCCCAGACGCTTGGCCAGATCCTCGGGAACAGCCGCCATGGGGTGTCCGCCACCACCGTAGGACTGGGCGATGAATGTCGCCTGGATCTGCTGGGCGGTTCCCCTGCGGAACGCCGGGAGCGGCTCCGCGGGATTCGGCTCGGCGGCCTGTGGCAACGGCCTCGGAGCCGGCGTCGGCTCGCCGACAGGAGCGTCCACCGGCCCCCGGGTCAATCCGGAAGCCATCCTGTCGATGGCCGCTTGCCAATCCCGGCTGCCCGCGAAGCCGTCCTGCGTCGTGGCCGAAGGTCCGGGGGATGGCCGATTGGGGGCCTTGGCCGCGCGAGCCTCCTGCGGATTCTCGCCACCGTCGATGGCCGGCAACTCGCCCGTCAGCCCCTTGTGCCTGAGCAGGCCCGACGGGGAGCGGACGCCCATCTCCGGCTTGAACATCGGGGGATGCCTCGGTAATGAGAGGGATACCCGATCACCATGCACCGATCATCCGCTGCGCGTAACGGGTTTCACGCGCATTTGACGCATGGCAAAGGTTTCAGGGCCGACTCGGGCAGATTCACGGTTGTGCGACGAGGTCGAAGACCGGTACCCGAAGGGCCTCGCGCAGCGCGCGCAGCAAGTCCGCGGCATCCAGGGCCTGCACGTGCGGAGCCGTGGGGTTGCACGTGACGGCCAGGAGGCGGATGGCCTCACGAACCTCGATGGCGTGCCCGCGCCTGCGCAGGCGAGCGAGGGTCGCGGGACGACAGACGGCGTGCGTGGCGTCTGGCAGCACGATGGGCACGGTCGGCAAGCGGCGGTCGAGCAACGCCTGGGCGAGGCCTTCGGAGAGGGCTCCGGGCAGATGCAGGGCCTGCAGGTCGTCGGGCAGCCACGCCGCGAAGGCCACAGGATCTTCCAGCGCCTGACCCGAGAGATAGGGGACAACGCTGCCGTCAGCATTCATGCAAGACGGATAAAGAACTTCAATCAAATTACCGCTTTGATTCATTGTCAACAAATCAACAACGTAAATGCTATCCTCAATCGTCCGTTCGCGGTATGCCAATGCACCGGGTTCGGGCCGAGCCAGCGTATCCGCCCGCATGCCCGCCATCGGGGCGAGCCGCGCCCCGCCGGATGCCGCCATGGCCAGTCCCGTCGCGAGCAGGACACCCTCGGCCAGCTTGGGCGAGGCCGAAGCCCTCCGATCGATGGCCCCGTCCACGAGAACCCGCACGGCACCCGCACCCAGCAGTGCCTCGCGCACCGCGACCGCGCCCTCGACCGTCACGGGTCCTGCGATCTCCACGGCTCCCCGCCCGGCGACACGGTAGATACCCACGGGCCCCAGACCCGTGTGGACCGCGGTTTCCGCGATCCGCACCAACGGCGCCGTGGCCCTGCGGGCCGAGGCTTCTGCCGTCGCCAGCAGCGTACCGACCGGAGGACGGATGCGCGGCTTGGGAAGGTCCGTGACGGCATCGAGATCCTCGCCGTCCCGACCGACGGAAGTCAGGCCGAGGGGTCCCGCAGGCGCGAGGCGCTCGATCAGCCAGTTGAGCGTGGTCGTCTTGCCGACATTCTTGGCCGTGCCCACGATCGACAAGGTGGCGGGTCGACCGACCTGCGCGTCGAGGGCATGCACGAGGTCCAGAAGGCGCATGATGCCTAGGTTAGCACGGCAAGCGCCAGGTCCACTCGCCCGAGCGGAGCGCTGATCTGCACGCCCTGGATCGCCCCGCGGAATCGCGCCAGCATCTCGCGCGCGATCGCCACGCCCTCGATGGCAGCCGCACCGCCCGCTTCGGCGCGCTGCATGCGGCGCAACAGCTCCCGAGGGACGGAGACGCCCGGGACCTCATTGGCCATGAACTCGGCATTGCGATGGCTGGCGAAAGGCCAGATGCCGGCCACGATCGGGATGCCGAAAGGCCGGGCGCGCTCGAGAAAGGCCTCGAACTGGGCCGCATCGAAGACCGGCTGGGTAATGGCGAACTGGGCACCCGCCTCGACCTTCCAGGCGAAGCGCCGCAGTTCGTGCTCGAGGTCGAGGGCCGCGGGATTGACCCCGACGCCATAGCAGAAAGCCGTACGGCTGCCCATCGGATGCCCTCCGAGGTCCAGCCCGAGGTTGAGGTTCCGGACCATGTTGGCCAGACCGATGGCATCGATGTCGAAGACCGCCGTAGCCTGCGGATAGGGCCCCATCTTGGGAGGATCCCCGGTGACGAGCAGCAGGTTGCCGATGCCGAGGGCCGCGGCTCCGAGCAGATCCGACTGCATGCCCAGCAGATTCCGGTCCCGGCAGGTGTAGTGGACGACGGGCTCGAGCCCCTCGCGGGCCAGCAGGACGCTCGCGGCGAGGGCGCTCATCCGGCTCTGGGCACGGGGCCCGTCCGGCACGTTCAGGGCGTCGATGCCGGCGTCGCGCAAGTGCCGCACCCGCTCCAGCCAGTCGGCAACGTCCACGCCCCGGGGCGGCAACAACTCGACGGACGAGACGAACTCCCCCGACGCCAGACGCGCCCCGAGGCGCGAACGCGCGGCCAACGGGACGGGCGGTTCCTGGGCGACGACCGCCGGGACGGCCTGCTCGCGGGACACGACACGCACGCGCCCCGGCCCCCGCGCCCGCACGGCATCGGCCATCAGACGCACATGTTCGGGGGTCGTCCCGCAGCAACCTCCGACGAGCCTCGCCCCAACCTGCATCAGACGACGCGCGTACCGCGCCATGTACTCCGGGCTGGACAGGTACATCTTGCGCCCGGCGACCTCTCGGGGCATCCCGGCGTTCGGTTGCACGGACAGGGGTCTCGCCGTGATCCCGGCCATCCGCTCGATGGCCTCCAGGAGGGGAGCAGGCCCCACCGAGCAGTTCAAGCCGACGACATCCGCACCCCATCCGTCCAGGGCGCGGGCGATCTCCTCCGGCGTGGCCCCGTAGCTGGTACGCCCGTCTTCCTGCAGCGTCATCTGGGCGATGATGGGCAGCGTCGTCCGCATCCGCACGGCGAGAATCGCCTGGTGCATCTCCTCGAGGTCCGAGAAGGTCTCCAGCACGAAGGCATCCACGCCACCCTCGAGCAGCCCGTCCACGGCCTCGCCGAAACAGACCCGCGCCTCCTCGAGGGCCGTGGGACCGTAAGGTTCAAGGCGGATGCCCAGGGGTCCGATGGCACCGGCCACCCAGATAGCCTCACCGGCCGCACGGCGGGCGAGCCCTGCGGCGACGCGGTTCAGGCGCGTCACGTCGTCACCGAGGCCGTGGGCCGCCAGGTGAGGCCGCGTCGCGCCGAAGGTATTGGTCTCGAGAATCTGCGCCCCGGCACGAACGTATTCCGCGTGAACCGAGGCCACGAGATCGGGCTCCTCGAAGCAGAGCGCGTCGTAGCTGCGGTTGATGAAGACGCCCTTCTGGTAGAGCATCGTGCCCATCGCGCCGTCGAAGAGCAGCCTCTCTCCCGAGGCGAGCACCTCGGCCAGCGGCTTCCTCACGCGGGACCGCCCGCGGCGGGACGCACCGAGAAGTAGCGGGCCTCGGGATGGTGCAGCACCACGGCCACGGTCGATTGCTCCGGGAGCAACTGGCACGCTTCCGTCAACGACAGCCCGATGGCCTCGGCAACCGGCAAGACCCGGAACAGCGTGCGATGGTCGTCCAGGTCGGGAATGGCGGGATACCCCCAGCTGTAACGCTTGCCCCGGCCCTCGGCCAGACCCCAGAGGCTGCGGACGCGGCGGTGCGTCCACTCGGCAAGTGCCTCCGCCAGCTCGACGGCCAGTCCGTGGGCCATGTAGGCATCAGCCCACGCCTCACCCGCCTGCAGGCGGGCCAGGTGTTCCGTCACCTCGGCTCCCACCGTGACGGCTTGCAACGCCAGCACGTCCCGTCCGCCAGCATCGACGGGCCGCACGTAATCCGCCAGCGAGAGGTGCTCTCCCGAGGACTGGCGAGGGCAGTGGAACCGCCCCACAGGCTCTCGAGCCTCGGGGTCGGGATAGACCACGATGGCATCCCCTTCGGCCACACAGGCATAGAAGCCGAAAACCGCACGAGGACGGACCCAGGACGCCGATCGCAACTCTGCCCGGAAGCGCCGGAGCCGCGGCACGAACGTGTCCTCCACCAACCGATCCCATGCTTCGCCCTTGGTGCCGCGACCGCCCCAGGAAAGCCGGAACAGGCTGTCGCGATCCAGCAGATCGAAGAGATCATCCAAGGGCACGTCGTCCAAGGCGCGGGCTCCCCAGAACGGCGGCTCCGGCAGCACATCCTGGACCGGCACTGCGGACCTGCCGACCCGGACGACCGGCGCAGATGGACGCTCTGGCCGTTCCGCCGCGGCAAGCGCCGCCTCCCGGACCTCGCCGACCAAGGCCTCGCGGCGCTCGGGGTCCGTCAGGCGATCCAGCAGCGACAGGCCCTCGAAGGCATCCCGGGCATAGTAGACCCCCGCGGGATAGGGCTGCCCGTCCGGCAGCAGGGCGACCCGCCGACCGAAGGACGGATTGATGGCGGCGCCCCCGATCAGGATGGGCAGGTGCAGGCCCTGTCGGTGGGCTTCCTCGACGCAGATCGGCATCTGCTTCGAGGTCGAGACCAGCAGGGCGGAGAGGCCGATCGCATCGGCTCCCAGCTCGCGGGCCCGATCCAGGATCGTCTGCACGGGCACTTGCTTGCCCAGGTCGTGCACCGTGTAGCCGTTGTTGGCCAGAATCACGTGGACGAGGTTCTTGCCGATGTCGTGGACATCCCCGAAGACGGTCGCCAGCACCACCGTCCCCTTCGTGACCCCGTCGACGCGATCCAGATGCGGCTCCACATGGGCCACGGCACGCTTCATGACCTCGGCCGACTGCAGGACGAACGGCAGGATCAGCTCGCCGGCACCGAAGCGATCCCCCACTTCCTTCATCGCGGGCAGCAGCACCTCGTTCAGGACCGACACGGCGCTGCGACGCGCGAGGACCTCGTCGAGCAGGGTCTCGATGCCCTCGCGTCGCCGTTCGACGATCTGCCGGTGGATACGCTCCTCGGCGGTGCCCGCGTCGCTCCCGGAGGCCCTCGCGTTGCCGGCCACGGGCACACCTTCCGCCCGATCGAACCAGGCAATCAGACGAGGCAGGGCATCTTCCCGGCGCGCCAGCACGAGGTCCTCGGCCAGTTCCCGGGCCTCGTCAGGCATCTCGTGGAGCGGCAACACGTGATCGGGATGGACGATGGCCATGTCCAGGCCGGCCCGCACGGCATGATGCAGAAAGACTGCGTTGACGACCTTGCGGGCCTCTGCCCCCAGCCCGAAGGACACGTTCGAGACACCGAGGATGGTCCGGACGCCCGGCAAGGCCTCCTTGACCCGACGAATGCCGTCGATCGTCTCGAGCGCGGACCGGGCATACTCGGGGTCCCCCGTCGCCAACGTGAAGGTCAGCGTATCCACGATGAGGGCATCGGAGGCAAGGCCATGCCCGGCCACGCAAAGGTCATGGATGCGCGCCGCCACGGCCAGCTTGCGATCCGCAGAGCGGGCCATGCCCTCCTCGTCGATCGTCAGGGCGACGACGGCGGCACCATGCTCGAGCACGTCCGGCAGGACAGTGTCGATCCGGGTCCGGCCGTTCTCGAGGTGGACCGAGTTGACGATGGCCCGACCGGGGCACGCACGCAGCGCTTCCCGCAGGACCGCGGGCTCGGTCGAATCGATCATCAGGGGCGCCTCGACGCCTCGAGACAAGGCACCCACCACGCGCGCCATCGTCTGGGCCTCGTCCGCACGCTCGGTCAGGGCGACGCAGACGTCCAGCACATGAGCCCCCGCAGCCACCTGCTGTCGGGCGACCTGCACCAGCCCGTCATCATCCCCGTCCAGCAGCAACTGCTTGACCTTGCGGCTGCCCTGGGCGTTCAGGCGCTCCCCGACCAGCAGGGGGGCGGGCTCCTGATCAAGGGCCACGGCGCGCATGGCGCTGGCCACGTGGGCCGGACTGGACCCCGGTCGCGGCTGCGGCGGCAAGTGCGCCACCGCCGCGACCAAGGCCCGGATATGCGCCGGAGTCGTGCCGCAGCAGCCGCCGACCACTCGCACACCGTAGCGCGAGACGTACTCGGCGAGGATGTGCGCCATCGGCTCGGGTTCCAGCGGATAGACGGCCTTGCCGTCGACATTGAGGGGCAGGCCGGCATTGGGCAGGATGCTGACCGGCCGCGTGGAGCGCTCGGCCAGCAGGGCCACCGGCTCCCGCATCGCGTCCGGCCCGGTGGCACAGTTCAGGCCCACCACATCGACGGGCAAGGCCCCGATGATCGCGAGGGCGGCACCGATGTCCGTGCCCAGCAGCATCCGGCCCGTCGTGTCGAGGGTGACCTGGACCTGCAGCGGCAAGGTACGCCCCGCCGCGGCGAAGGCCCTGCGGATGCCCGCGATGGCCGCGCGAACCTCGAGGATGTCCTGAGCGGTCTCGACCAGCAACAGATCGCATCCCCCGTCCATCAGCGCCAGCGCCTGCTCCCGGAAGATGTCGGCCAGCGCCTCGAAGCCTATCGCACCCAGGACCGGATCCCCGGACGAGGGCAGCATGCCGGTAGGACCGATCGAACCCGCCACGAAGCGCGGTCTGTCCGGCGCCGCGAATGCATCGGCCATCTCGCGCGCAAGACGGGCCGCGGCCACGTTGATCTCGTGCACCCGTTCCCCGAGTCCCCACTCGGCCAGCTTCAGGCGGTTGCCTCCGAAGGTGTTGGTCTCCACGACATCCGCACCGGCCTCGAGGTAGGCGCGGTGCACCTGCCGGATGACGTCCGGACGGCTTGCCACGAGGATCTCGGGGCAGCCGGCCAACCCCTGGTAGTCGTCGGGCGTCAGCTCCAAGGGTTGCAACATCGTGCCCATGCCACCGTCGAAGACGAGCACGCGCTGTTCCAGAGCGGCGAGGTAGGGGTGCATCAGAGGCTAGCCGGCATGCCTTCCTGTCGAGGGATGGGGATGATCCTACACGGCGCGCGGCCCATCGATCCGAGCAGGTGAGCAACCGATCAAGTACCTCGAGACGAGTCCGGCCTGCCTTTCGCCATCACAGACCCACCAATGGTCTTCCATGATCATCGAATGATCAAATTGCTCAAATGCAGCAATTCGACCTATCCTTGAACTGAAGTGGGGATTCTTGACTACATGAAGAACGCGCTTGGGAATGATGTCACGAAGTGCGTGTTGCTTGCAATCGCCTTGAATGTAGGGCCGAAAGGGTGCGAGGCAGCAAAGACCACAACCTTTGTAGACCCGCCCGTGGCAACTCAAGCAAATCGTTCACCTAGAACAAGAAGCAGCAAGACAATCTTCGATAACGCCATAAGCGAACTGAAGCCACAAGTAGAAGACCTCCTGGCTCAATATCCGAGCACCTTTGAGACCTTTAACGCAGTAAAGCTCAAAAGATCTTGGTATGGTATCAGATTTTACGAGCTAGCGAATCCTTATTATAAGAAGTTCGACAACCTTTCCCCAACACAGAAAATAATTTCGCAAAAAAAATTCTCTGAGCTTGAAAATTACATCAATGACGCACTGAATTCAGTGAACAGAAGGCTGGACGAAGAGCATTTGAAATTCAAGCCTTGGCAACGCCACCGCTTTGAGAAACTGGACCGACGATAGAGCCATGCAATCATCAAGGCACTGGTGACGTGACCAAGGTTGCTGGACTACAGCGCCCTGAGTTGCCACTTGATCTCGGGCACGCGGCACTTGCAGATCTATTGTTCCGAGGACTCCGCAACCACGGCCCAGCAGGACATACGGCCGTCGGGACCCGCCTGCTCGCCCCTGACAAGTGCGGAGCGGACGCGTTCCGCGACCTCGGGCCACTCGGCATCCGGGCACGTCACCGTGACCGTGACCGCGAGACCTGACTCGCGGACCTCCGTCCGGGTCTCATGGGGCCAGCGGCAAGGGGGCGGGTGATCCCAGTGGCCACAGAGCGCGCACGTGACGGCTCCGCCGGGGGCGCGCGCATCTCCGCCCGGGGCTAGCTCCAGAAGAAAGTCGAGCCGACGGGGCGCCACCATCGCCTCCGACTAATTGCCTACGGACGCCAGGACGATGCGGCCGAAGAGGTCCAGGTCCACGCTCGGCCGAACGGCCCATTCGCCCCGGGCATCCCGGAACGGCTCATGGAGCCCGTGCTGCCGCTTCCAGGCGACGACTGCAGCTGCCGTCGCCTCGTCGAAACTGCCGGACTCGCGCACGGCCGCCCCTTGCAGGCGGAGGGCCTTCTGCAGATCGCGGATGACGGCCTTCTGAGTGGAGCCCGGTGCCAGCGCCCCGACCCGTGCGAGGCGCGCCGCTTCGGCATCGAAGGCCTCCAGATCCGTGCGGGAGGCGAAGACGTCGAGCAGAGCCGCACGGCCCCGGTCGAGGTCCGAGAGCGCCTCTGCCGCCGGCACAGTGGCCTGGCGATCGGAAGCGCCGGATGTGGGGTTGCCACCGAAGGACGGCAGCGGAACCCAGTCGAAGCCGGGGGCTCCCACGCCCGGGACCGGAGCGGCCGAGGGGCCGGGTGCCGGGCCCGAACCACCCCCGCCGAAGCCGGGCAGGGCGACGTCACCCCAGTCGGGCATGGGCACGCTACCGCCGGACCCGGGTGGAGGCGTCGCGGGATCATCGCCGGGAGGCAGATCGGGTCCGGGATCCGGATCGGGTCCGGGCGTCGGAGCATTCGGATCCGGAGTCGGCAGGGCGCCGACGGGCAGGCCGGCTTCATGGGCCGCACGCAGCAGATCCAGACCCACGGCCTTGTGCGAGAACCCCGAAACCCGAGCCCCTGTCCTGACCAGCAGGTCCATCACGGCGGACGGACTCATGTCGGGACGGAGGCTCGCCATGAAGGCAAAGGCCGCCGAGACGTGTGGAGCCGCCATGCTGGTACCCGACATGTAGTCGTACCCCCCGGGGACCGTGGAGCGGATGACGACACCCGGTGCCGTGAGACGGACGTTGCGATCGTCGTTCGAGAAGGTGGCCCGCATGTCGTCGAGGTCGGTGGCGCCTACGGCGATGACTTCCGGGTAGCGGGCCGGGTAGAGCGCCTGCTCGGCTCCCTGGTTGCCGGACGAAGACACGATGACCACGCCCTTGGCAACCGCCGACTGAATCGCGCGACGGACCGAGATCAGGTCCTGGTCGGTACCCAGAGACATGCTGATGACCTTGGCACCGCCGCTGACGGCGGCCTCGATTGCATCGACCAGCACCGGGTCCTCGCCGGACCCGTCATCCCCGAGAGCCTTGATCGGCATGATGCGGACACCCGCGGCCACACCGGCGATTCCCTTGCCGTTGTCGGCCAGCGCGGCAATGACTCCGGCGCAGTGCGTGCCATGGCCATGCTTGTCGTAAGGCGCCTGCCCGGGCTGGACCAGGTTCCGCCCCGCCAGCACCACACCCTTGAGATCCTCATGCGCGGCATCCACGCCGGTGTCGACCACGGCGACGATCACCGGACTCTGTGGCCGTACGCCACGCGCCCAGAGCTCGCCTCCGCCCACCCGGGCATAGCCCCAGGCGGTATTCAGACCGGGATCGTTGGGCCCGACGCGCTGCGCGGCAGCCTGCACACGGCTTCCGGTGATGGAAAGGCGATGCACCGGCTCTGCATAGGCCAGCGGCGCGGACGCTCCCCACCGTTGCATCGTGGCGGCATCCAGAGCCGCGGAGAGGCGATAGCGCCCCAGCCCCGGCACAAGGCTCGGAGCCACCCGGACGGCTCCGGGAAGGTCGTGCAGGCGTCCGTCCGCGAACTGGACCAGAACCTCACGGCCCGCAGCCGTGCCGCCCAGCGCGCGCACGGCCTCGGGTTCGGCCTGCGGCAAGGACGCGACCAGCTCGAGGACCAGTTCCCGCTCACCCTGCGCGAGGGGCGCGACCCGCGCCGCAGCAGGCCACGCGGCAGGCACCGTGCCCGGCACCCCGCGGGTGCAGGCCGACAGCGCGAACATGGCCACGAGCCCACCGGCGCGGGCGGGGGCGTACCATGGCCTCGCGGGCGAGGCAGAACGGACCATGCCATGGTCATCGGCCAACCCTGACCGAATCCGGTAAAGACCAGATGAATTCCGACTTCGAATTCCCGCAGAACTCCGACAGCGACGCGTCCTTCGGGGAGATACTCGTTCGCGAGCGTGCCAAGGCCCCTCCGGCCACCTACCTGCCGCTGCCGATGCTGGGAGGAAGGCCCGAATTCGCTCCGCTGGCCCGTGCCTTGGGAGAGGCGCGGCTGGAGATGAATGCGCTCGAGGCACCTGGCTGGCGTCCCTCCCGTGCCTTGCAAGCGCTCTACCGGCTAGCCGACAGGATTTCGGCGGGGGTGGCCGCGGCCTACCCCGAAAGTCGCTGCCGGGAGGGCTGCAGTGGCTGCTGCACGTACCCGACCGCCTACTTCCTCGTGTTGCCCCGGGAGTGGGAGGCCATCCGCGACTGGGTCGAGGCCAACTGGGACGACGCGGCACGGCACCGCTTCGCTGCACGATACCGGAGGACTCACGGCCCCCATGGACTTGCCTTGTGGTTGGCGGAACGCGTGATGCGGCTGCCGTGGAACCTGCATCTGCGGCCCGGAGCACTGAACCTGTCGTGCCCGTTCCTCGAGGACGACCGCTGCAGCATCCACCCCGTCCGCCCCCTGCTGTGCAGGACCTACGGCTCTTACGCCGTGCGCGACGCCTGGCGCAAGGACATCGAAGCCTATGCCTGCCGCTGGCAGGCCGACGCGCTGGATGCGGCTTTCCTTGATGGCAAGGGCCGCCCCGCGCTGCCTTCGGTCAACCGGCTGCACGACCTGCGCATCCGCCACGGCGGCGGCGGCGGTCGGTCGCTGGCCCGCTGGATCCGACTCAGCTGGCCTTGGCGGTCGCGCGGTGGCGCTTGACGGCCTCGTTGGCCACCGAACGCAGGATGGAGGGCATCATCGTCTGGGTCCCCCAAGTGACGACCCAGCTCGGGACGAAAGGCAGGCCCGGGTCCAAACGCACCGCGTAACGCATCATCGAACGTCCCGGGGCCGTCTCCTTCAAGGTCCAGACGCCCTCGACCTGCTTGATGGTGCCCTCGGCGCGCTGGAAGCGGATCTTCAAGCCGGGCCGATCGTGCTGGAGCACGTTGGAGACCCAGCGCGAACCGAAGATCGGATAATCGACCTCGGACCGATGCAGTTCCCAGCTCCCCGATTTCTCGAGGATCTCCATCTTCCGATATCGGTCGAAGATTCGCGGATAGGCCTCGTAGTCGGTGATGACGCTCCAGAGCACCGCAGGGGGGACCGGTGCGTTGATCTGGCCCTGGACGATCTTCATGGAATCCCGCTCCGTGTCACGGATGCGCACGACGATGCCCTCTCCGTCCGGATCCGGCGCGGGACTGAAGCCCTCGAGCAGGTCGGTC
The DNA here is from genome assembly GCA_035285865.1 of Candidatus Sericytochromatia bacterium. Classification (GTDB taxonomy): domain Bacteria; phylum Cyanobacteriota; class Sericytochromatia; order S15B-MN24; family VGJW01; genus VGJW01. The sequence goes on along the minus strand of JAYKHS010000014.1, from coordinate 76,360 downwards.
AAGAAGGGCATCTGCATGGCAGACGCCAGGGTAGCGGCCAGAAGCATGCCCGGACTCCTTTGACTGGGACGTTGCGATCGTATCAGGACCGGCCTTTCTGCCCAAGTCCCCGGCGGGTTTCCGTGCGGTAGGATGAAGGCATGTGGCTCTCCAGGCTCTTCAAGCGCCGGAAGTCCCGGAAGGCCAAGGGACCGGGGCGTCCCGGCGAACGCACGTCGACCGGATCGCTGATCGGCCAGGCACGCCCTGCGGGGCTGATCGAGATGGCCGCGCTGACAGGCCCGGACGGTGTGCCCGTACCTGTGGTCATCCGCAGGGGCCGACCGGAGGACGCGCAGGTCTTCGCACGTTGGCCGGAGCCCACCTGGTTCGACTGGGTCGGGCTGGCCCTCGGCCGCGCGTCGGGACGCGACGTCAAGGGCCACGTGGATTTCGGCAAGGCCTCGAGCCTGATGGTCGTCGAGTTGCTCGACCCCGGCGGTACGGCCCGGCGCATCGTGGGTGGAGTCGCCGTCGGGATGGACCGCAGTGGCCCGGTGCCCGTGCTCGAGGTCCGATACCTCGAGCGCCTGCCGGGTTCGCCGCTGAAGGGCATCGGCAAGCTCCTGCTTGTCGCCTCCCTCTACGAGGCCTCGCGCCTCGAGGCAGCCCTGGTGCTGGACGCGTTGCTGAAATCGGGCTCGGACCTCTTCTACAGGCGCTGTGGCATGGTCGAGTCCGGCCAGAGCGCAGAGCCTGCCCTGACCCGACGCATGGCGTTCCCTGATCCGGGCCGTGCCACGCGCTTCATCGAAGCGTGCCGTGCCGAGGGCCTGTTGCCGTGAAGGCGGCATTCCTCACCTCGCAGCGCAGCCTGACGAACGAGGAGCGGCGCCACCTGCGCCAACGAATGACCTGGCTCCGGTGGGCCGGCCGTGCGGCGTGGTTGCCGACCTTGCTGCCTGCTTGCGCGGCCGCCTGGTCACGCGAGCCCGGATGGCTCTTCCCCGGGGTGCTTGCCCTGATCCCCTCCTGGTGGGCCTGGCGCCGCATCGAAGCGCGCCGTTCCGTCATTCAGGGAGATCTGGGCCGCGGCAAGGTGCGCTGCGTCATGGGGAAGCTTGGCGGAAGCGATACGCTCGAAGGCTGGGTCTCCCTGCAACTGGGGGGCAGTGCCTTCTGGGTCCGTGCCGACCTGCTCCAGGGCAAGGAGCAGGACCAACCGATCACCGTCGAGTTGCTGGGGGACACCGGGATCGCGCTGACGGTCGACGGTCGCCCGAACCTGCCCGACTGGCGCGAAGGCTGGCGACATGACGTCCCCACCCTCTAGGGGGCGACGCCCGCTCGAATGGCGGGACAACGGTGCCCCGCCGGAACCCGGCGAGGAAGGACCCGAGCCCGCGCGGCCCGTGAGCTTCGGGCAATCCGGCGGCACGGCACACGATCCCCTCGACGGGACACCGCTTGTCCCCGGGGCCCGCATCGTCCTGTGCACCCACTGCCAGACCGGCTACCACCCCAGTTCGTGGACCTTCCTCCAGACCCACAATGCGGGTGCCTGCGTCAACTGCCGGCAGACCTCGGGCATGTCCTGGCAGGTACTGGGCCAACCCGGGCAGGTGGCACTCGTCGCGGGGGATCGGCAGGCCGAGCGCGTGCTGGGCCTCTCGGACCTCGAGGGCCATGCCAACACCGTCGTGGTCTTCGAGGGGCGGGTGCTGGGTCATCAGGTCTCGCGGGCCACCGGCACCCACTTCATCAAGTTCCACGCCAGCAGAAATCCCTTCGACGGTTTCAAACTGGTCGTGTTCAGCGGAGACCTCGAGCGCTGGGAGCAGGCCGGACACCGGTTCGAGGACTGGGTCGGCCGGTACGTCCGGGTCCGCGGACTGCTGCGGGATCATCCCGCATACGGGCTCGAGATCCTGCCCAAGTCGCCCGAGCAGATCACGCTGAACGGAGCGGGTGACGCGTGAGCGACGCCTTCCCCCTGCCGGAGCGGGACCGACACGCCCGCCATCGCCTGATTTCCGGCTGGGACACGGAGCGACTGGCCCGGACCCGGATCATCGTGGCGGGTGCGGGAGCGCTCGGCAACGAGGTTCTGAAGGGTCTGGCCCTGGTCGGGGTGGGGCAGGTGCTCGTCCTCGACCGCGATCGCATCGAGGCCAGCAACCTGGTGCGCTCGGTGCTTTTCCGCACGGACGATCTCGGCCGCCCAAAGGCCCTCGTCGCGGCCGAACGCCTGCGCGAACTGTCTCCCGGCCTGCATGTGGAGGCGGTGATCGGGGACGTGGGGACAGACCTCGGCATCGCGACGGTCCGAAAGGCCGACGCAGTCATCGGCTGCCTCGACTCCGTCGGAGCGCGCCTTGCCCTGAACCGCCTCTGCCTGCGGGCGGGCGTGCCCTATCTGGACGGAGGGCTGTCTGCCGAGGCGTGCCAGGTCAGCCGCTACGGGGACGGGACGACAGGTGCCTGCTACGCCTGCGGCATGACCCCCGGCATGCAACGCCGCCTGCAGGCGTCCCGCAGTTGTGCCGGTCTGCTGCGCGAATCCTCGGGAACGGCCGTGCCCACCACTGCCGTGACGGCCTCCCTGGCCGGAGCCATGCTGGTGGACCAGGTCCTGGCCCTCGCGTTTCCGACATGGACCCCGATGGCGGCGGGCACGCGCCGGACCCTACAACTCCATCCGCCCGTCCTTCTCGAGGACCTGCTGCCCGAAACCGAGTCCTGCCCCGAGCACGGATGCCTGCCGGACCTCGCGCAGGGACCGGCACCCGAGGCCATCCGGCCGACGGACCTGCTGGCCGGTCACGCGGACCGGCGCATCCTGCTGCCCTTCGCGGTGGCCGTGAGCCTAGAGTGCAGGACATGTGCCACCGAAGAGGCCGTGCTGGCTCCGGTGGCGCGGGTTTCCCGACGGGATGCAGCCTGCCCGGGATGCCACGAGGAGCGCTGGGTCACGACCCTCGAGGCCATCGACGGTACGACCCCGAACCGGGACCGCACTCTTGCGGAGTGGGGCCTGGTTGCCGGTCACGTGATCGGCATCGCGGATCTGACGACGCAGTGGGTCGCCTGTGGGGCATCATGGATTCAGGAGGAATGAATCCGTGGACGACGACGTGATTGCCGTGACCATTCGGACCCTCGACAAGTCGCGGCAGGCCGAAGTCCGGCTGCCCATCGACTACACGGTCGAGGAGCTGATCGAGGCCAGCCGTCAGAACTGGCGCCTGCCGCGCGACACCGACTTCATGCTGCGTTGCGTCCGCCTTGGCCGACAGTTGCCCGCGCAAGGTGCGCTCGGGCCCTGCGGCGTCCAGAGCGGAGACCTGCTCGAAGTGGTGCCGCTGCTGGAGGCCGGGGCCTGAGATGGAGGCCCGCCGACGTCGCCTCGATGCCGATGCCCGGGCGCTGGCCGCCGTGGCGAAAACACTGCCGACGGTGGTCGAGGTCCTGCAATCGCAAGGCACCCCGCCTGACAGGCACCTCATCCGCCTGACGATGCCCGCCATCGAGAAGCTGGATGGCGAAACCCCGGTCCGCCGCGAACAGCACCGCATCGAGATCCGACTGACCTCGGCCTATCCGCTCGAGGCACCGATCGTCCGGGCCTTGTCGCCGGTCTTCCATCCCCATGTCTTCGCCAACGGCACGTTCTGCTTGGGATCGCGCTGGATGGTCGGGGAGACCCTGGGCGACCTCGTGATGCGGCTGATCGACATCCTGCGTTGCGATCCGCAGCTCTTCGACTTCGACAGCGCAGCGAACGGCGAGGCCGCGGACTGGTACGAAGCCCATCCGGACCTGTTTCCGCTGGCCGATCGGCCCGGACCGGCAGAAGCCACCGAGGTCGCAAAGCCGCGCCTCGAATGGCGGGACGTCTGACGCCGTGATCGAGTGGCGCGAGACCACGCCCGATCCGTGGGTCGAGGCCGCGACAGACCCGGCCGGGCGGCGGCGTGCGCTGGGGCCGTCAGCCTCATCCGCGTCGGTGGTGCTGCACGCTTCCTGCCTGGCCCTGATCGAACGGCATGGGGCCGCGTCACCTTCCTGCGAGGTGGGCGGCCTGCTGCTCGGCAAGGTCCACCATGACGCCACCGACACGCTGATCGAGGCCACCACGGCCTTCGAGGCTCCCGACACCCTGGGCTCCGGCGTGCATCTTGCCTTCACCCCGCAAACGTGGGACGCCCTGCTGGCGCGGATGGCGAGGGAAGCTCCGGAGCTTGCCGTGGTCGGCTGGTACCACACGCATCCCGGCCTTGGCGTCTTCCTTTCGGGCACGGATCAGCACACGCACGCGCACCACTTCCGCCAACCCTGGCAGTTTGCCCTCGTCCACGATCCGGCCTCGGGCGACACCGGTTGCTTCAAGGGCATGCCGGCGGTGGCGGTGTCGTGGACCGTGGCCTCCGGGACCGCAGGACAACATGCCGGCCCCTCCTCCCGGGCCCGTTCGCCGCATGTCGCGGCCCGGGCGGACTGGCGTCAGCTTACCCTTCTGGCCGGCATCCTCGGCATCCGTTGGCTGCGATCACGCCTCAATCCGTGATCCCGGCCCACAGGGGCCGCTCCTCAAGCGTCAGTTCCTGCCCCTCGGCTGTCCGGACGACAGCGCCGGGCACCGCCAAGGCAGCCCCGACGAGGGCAAGGCCCACCCATTGGCCCGCCGCATCCGGGACGGACGAGCCCATGCGACCGACCGTTTCCTCACCGGAAAGGAGGGGCGTGCCCTCGGGGACGGCCGCCGTGGACCGGGTGCCCATCAACCAGCGCTGGACGCGCTTGTAGTTGATCAGGCGGGCCACGACTTCCTGGCCCAGATAGCAGCCCTTGTCCATGCGGACGAAGGGTGCGAGCCGCGCCTCCCAGGGATTGCAGGCCGCCGGCAGATCCCGGTCCGGCTCCGGCCAGCCCGATCGGATCCGCTGGCGGTCGAAGGTTTCCTGGTCTCGCGACGACCACCCGGCGGCCCGAATCGCCTCACCCCAGGCAGGGAGATCACCCTCGGGGACGAGCAACCGCGCAGCGGGGCCTGCGGAGGGCGTGACCGCACCGAGCAGCACCGCCCGGACTCCCGGCACCCCCGAGAGACCGAGTACGGCGGCAATGGCCCCGGTATCCTCGAGAACCGCGGGCATCGGGCGTGCCCCAGGGTCCAACTCGAGGGCCAGCCAACCGCTCACGGGCATGAGCCGGACATCGACGCCCAGCAGGTAGCGCCGCAGGCCCTTGTGGACTTCTGCTGCACGACCTGGACTGCCCGAGACCAGCACCGCATCCGTCAGGCCCGCGAAGGTCACGACATCCGTCACCTGGCCCTTCCAGTCGGTGATGGCGCCCAGCCGGACCTCGCCGGGGACCAGCGTGGCGACCTCCTGGGTCGTGTAGCCATTGAGGAACGCGGCGGCCTCCGTGCCCTCGACCCGGAGCATGCCCACGGGTCGGGACGGTCCGCAGCCAGGGACAGCCGTCACCAGTTGTTGCGCGTCCATCTGCTAGACTTCTCCCCATCATGGCGCAGGAGCACGTCACCTACACCTTCTGCTGCCGTCGCTGCCAGCATACCTTCACCGTGACGGCGACGGACGCGAATCCCATCCGTCTCGAAACGGCCAAGTGCCCGGAGTGCGGCTGGACGCCGCTCGACAGCCTGGGCGAGCCGGACCCGACGCCGCCGCGACGTCGGCGCAAGCGAGGTTCCATGAAGTTCGGGGGCGTCGTCTGACCGCTGCTGCCGTCCGCATCGCGGGCCTGGTGAAGCGGTATGGCACGCTCGAAGCCGTCCGGGGCCTTGACCTCGAGGTTCCGGAAGGCGAGTTCTTCGGGCTGCTGGGCCCCAATGGTGCAGGCAAGACCACGACGCTTTCCTGCCTCGTCGGCCTGACGCTTCCGACCGAGGGGACGCTCGAGGTCCACGGCGCGGATGTGGTTCGGGAGCCCCGCAGGGCCCGCCTTTACATCGGCCTCGCGCCCCAGGAGTACAACTTCGATCGCTACCTGACGGTCCGTGAGACGCTGGTCTACTCGGCCGGCTACTTCGGCATTCCGGCCCGAACGTGTGCGGAGCGCGCGGACGACCTCCTGAAACGCTTCGACCTGTGGGACAAGTGGGACGGCGAGGTCCAGAAGATGAGCGGGGGCATGAAGCGACGCCTGACGATCGCGCGGGCGCTCATCCATCGGCCGCGCGTGCTGGTCCTCGACGAGCCGACGGCCGGCGTGGACGTCGAGCTGCGGTTCGCGCTCTGGTCTATGCTTCGCGCCCTCAGCCGGGACGAGGGGCTGACGATCATCCTGACGACGCATTATCTGGAAGAGGCCGAGCAACTCTGCAGCCGCATCGGCATCATGCGCGAAGGGCGCATCCTTGCGCTGGCACCCACGCGGACGCTGACGGGCCAAGGCGAGCGACAAGTCCTCGAAGTCACCTATGCGGCCCCGGTCACGATGCCGCAGGACACGACGCCTCCGCCGGCCCTGGATTGGGACGAGAGCCGCATGACGGTACGCGTCGGGAACCTCACTCCGGATCAGGTGGCCGCCTGCATGACGCGCCTGTCGGCCCTCGGGCCGGTGACGCGGGTGGACCTGCGGCATCGGAGCCTGCAGGACGTGTTCCTCGAGATCACGAGCCACCGGGCGGCAGTCGAGGCCTCGCGATGAACTTCGTCGGTCTCCTCACGCTGTGCCGCAGGGAGTTGCGTCGGACCTTCAGAATCATCAACCAGGTCGTCTGGCCGCCGATCATCGCGACCGTGCTGTTCCTGACGGTGTTCGTGATCGGCCTCGGCCGTGCCGTGGGCGAGATGGAGGGCCTGCCCTACGTCGCCTTCCTGCTGCCCGGACTCATGTTCATGCAAATCGTCGAGACGAGCTTCGGCGAATCAGCGGCCTCGCTGTTCATCCTGCGGTTCACGGGCAGCATCCAGGAGATCCTGGTGGCCCCGCTGTCCCGACTCGAGATGGTGCTCGGCCTGCTGTCCGGGACCATCCTGCGCGCGCTGCTCATCGCCGGATTGGTGCTTGGCGTGGGCCTCCTCGTCGGTACGCCGTACGGGGCCAGCCTGCCCGTGCATCCGGTGGCGCTCGTGGCTCTCGTCATCCTGCTGGCCGTGTGCTTCGCGAGCCTCGGCCTGCTGATGGGGCTGGCGGCCGAGAGCTTCGATCAGATGTCCATCCCGCAGACCTTCCTCGTGACCCCGCTGGTCTACACGGCCGGCGTCTTCCTGTCCGTCCACCAGGACGGCCTCCCCGGTCCGCTGGCCACCCTCGCCAGGCTCAATCCGATGACGCCGATGGTCGACATGCTGCGCTGGGCCGTCACCGGCCACGCCGCATTGCCGGTGCTCCACGGCTTCTCCATCGTCGGGGGCTTGGCCGTGGTGGCGCTTGCCGGAGTCACGGCCGTCTTCCGCTCGGGCTGGAAACTGCAGCACTGACGGGCTGCCGTTTGACAGAGGCTCCGCGCGACCCTAGGATGAAACACCTAGGGAGTCGTCCCGTCTCCGCTTGCTTCAGGATTTCCATTCATGTCCTACGTCATTCTCAAGGACGTCTGTGAAGGCGTCGCCGACTGCGTGCCCGTCTGTCCCGTGGATTGCATCCATCCCGGAGACGGCACCAACACCAAGGGCACCAACTTCTACTTCATCGACGAGGCCGTGTGCATCTCGTGCGGGGCCTGCCTGGCGGCCTGCCCGATCGACGGTGCCATCGAGCCGGACTGACGCTGCAGCAGCGGCCTCACGGCCGTTGTTCCGGTTTCCGAAGTCGGTCTGCCCGTGCGGGCGGACCGACTTCCTGTTTGGGGTGTGCAGGCGCGACGAAGGCGCAACGATGGCGCAAGCCCCGGATGCGACAAGGCCCGCCGGTACGGGGACCGACGGGCCTCGCGATGGCTACATCCCGCTGTAGACGGGACCGCCGCCCGCTTCGGGCGCGACCCACTGGATGACCTGATAGGGATCCATGATGTCGCAGGTCTTGCAGTGGACACAATTCGAGGCGTTGATCACGAGCCGAGCCTGCTCGCCCTCGCCTGCGGCCACCATCTCGTACACCTGGGCGGGACAGAAGTGCTGACAGGGATTGCCGAACTCGCGCGTGCAGCGGTCGTTGCAGATGTCCTCGCGGGCCTCCTCGGCGATGACGAGATGGCAGGGCTGATTCTCCTCATGGATGGTGCCGCTCTTGATGACCTCATCCAGCTTGCGGAAGGTCAGCACGCCATCCGGACGGAAGTCGTCGGCCGGCACGCCATCGGGATAGTAGGCGGCAAGCGATTGCATCCGGGTGTGGCCGCCTGAGTGCCCGAGGCTGTCGGTGAAGAGCCCTTTGCCCCCGGAGACCGTCACGAAGCCGGCATTGATGAGACCGGCGAAGAAACCGCGCTCGAAGCCCTGGTGGAAGTCCCGGACGGCACGCAGTTCCTGGCCCACCCAGGACGAGCGCAGCCGGGTCTCGTAGCCATCGAGCAGGTCCTGCGGGGCCTCGCCGCGCTTCATCGCCTCGAAGGCGGTCTCGGCCGCCAGCATGCCCGACTTCATCGCGGTGTGGATGCCCTTGAGGCGCATGCCGTTGACGAGGGCAGCGCTGTCGCCCAGCAGCAGGCCCCCGGGGAAAGAGAGCTTGGGCATGGTGTGCCAGCCGCCGGAGGGAATGGTCTTCGCCCCGTAACGCACGAGCGTGGCGCCTTCGAGCAGATCGCGCACGAGGGGATGAGTCTTGAACTGCTGCATGACCCGATGCGGATCGAAACGCGGGTCGGCGTACTCGAGACCGGAGACGAAGCCGATGGACACGTGGTTGTCGGCAATGTGGTAGATGAAGCTGCCGCCATACTCCTCGCTGCGCAGCGGCCAGCCCATGGTGTGGGTGACCTTGCCCAACTGGTGCTTCTCGGGGCGGATCTTCCAGATTTCCTTGATGCCCTGCGACCACCGCTGGGGATGGCGCCCTGCATCCAGGCCAAGGCGAGCCACCAGGTCCTTGGCCAGATGGCCGCGCGTGCCCTCGGCAAAAATGGTCAATGGTGCGATGAAGTCGGTTCCGGGCTGATAGGCCCCGGCCTTGGGCTTGCCGTCACGATCGAGACCGTTGTCCGTGCCACGGACTCCCGTGACGCGACCGTCCTCGTACAGCACGCTGCCAACGGGCATGCCCGGCGCAACGGTGATTCCGGCCTGCTCGACGAGCCCGGCGAGCCAGCCCGTGAAACGGTTGAGCGAGACGATGAGGTTCCCGTGGTTGTCGAGGGCCGGTGGCACGACGGGGAGGCGGAACTGCCAGTCCTCGCCGAGGACCAGCACCTCGTCCGAGGTCACGGGCGACTCGACGGGGCAGCCCTTGGCCATGAAGTCGGGCACCAGCTCGCGCAGGGCCCGCGGGTCGAGGACGGCACCCGAAAGCTGGTGGCTGCCGATGTCCGTCGCTTTCTCGAGGACGACGATGGACTCCTTGTCGAGCGGCGTGCCGGAGACGCGGCCTGCGGCCACGTCGGCATTATGGGCATCGATGAGCTGGGCGAGCCGCAGCGCGCACGAGAAGCCGGCAGGCCCCCCGCCCACGATGACCAGACCCATCTCGGCGACGTCGCGTTCCATGGCGCGCAAACCCCTTCTCGGAAAAGGCCGGCGGGCCACGTCACCCGACCGGAAAAGCAGCAATCAGGCTGTCATGCTACCACGGGGGCACCACCGGACACGCGGGCCAGATGGACGCGCAGCAGGCCGATGTCCACAGGCGTCACCCCGGGAATGCGCTGGGCCTGGCCCAGGGTCGTCGGCCGGACGCGCCCCAACTTCTCGCGCGCCTCCTGCGACAGCCCCTGCACCTGACCATAGTCGAGTCCGGCGGGGATGGCGACGGCGACCGAGGCGGCCTGGCGTCGGATGTCCTCTTCCATCCGGCGGATGTAGCCGGCGTACTTGGTCGTGATGGCCGCCTGCGCGACGACATCCGAAGCGTCGCCCGTGCGCGCCCCGAGCGCCCAGACGGTCTCGGCCGGCACGCGCGGGCGACGCAGGAGATCGGCCAGGGTCGAGGGAACAGCCAGTGCCTCTCCGTGGGGTGCCAGCACAGCATCCACCTCTGCAGACGGCAGGATGCGGGTCCGTTCCAGCCAGCGCAGAGCCTCTGCAATCGCCTCGCGTCGCGCCTCGAAAGCCTGCCATCGTTCATCGGGCACCAGACCCAGCTCCCGCCCGAGGGGGGTCAGGCGCAGGTCGGCATTGTCCCCGCGCAGCACGAGCCGATACTCCGACCTCGCCGTCAACATCCGGTAGGGCTCGGGGATGTCCATGGTCGTCAGATCATCGACCAGCGTGCCCAGGAACGATCCGTCGCGGGGCAGGACCACACCGGGGGTTCCACGAGCGTGGCGCGCCGCGTTCAGGCCGGCCAGCAGCCCCTGGGCGGCGGCCTCCTCGTAGCCGGAGGTGCCGTTGATCTGGCCCGCCGTGAAGAGACCGGGCCAATCCTTGACCTCGAGGGTCGGAGCAAGCTGGATGGCGGGCAGTTGGTCGTACTCCACGGCGTAGCCGGGGCGCAGCAGTTCGACCTGTCTGAATCCGGGCAGGGTCCGCAGCATGGCCAGCTGCACGTCGGCAGGCAGCGAGGTCGAGAAACCCTGGACGTAGATCCAGTCGGTCTCGAGGCCCTCAGGCTCGATGAAGAGGCCATGAGCCGGCTTGTCGGCAAAACGGTGGACCTTGTCCTCGAAGCTCGGGCAATACCGCGGTCCCGGCCCTTCGATCCGCCCCTGAAACATTGGCGACAAATGCATATTGTCACGAACAATCTCATGTGTCTTTTCATTTGTGTAAACAAGATGACACATGACATCGACATGGCTGCGATCGAGCGGCAGAAAGGACAGCGCGAGGTCCCCGGCATCCCCCGGGGCCTGCTGCATCTGGCTGAAGTCCAGCGAGCGCCGATCCACCCTGGGCGGCGTGCCGGTCTTCATGCGCCGCGTGCGCAATCCCAGCCGCCGCAGGGCTTCGGACAAACCGGTCGACGGAGCTTCTCCGATTCGCCCGCCGGGACTCGAGGCCGCGCCCGTGTGACACAGTCCGGACATGAACGTGCCGGTCGTCAGCACCAGGCTCCGGGCTTTGACCGCACCGACATTCGTCTCGAGGGACCACCCCCCGGGAATCGGGGCGAAATCCCGGGCCGAGGCCTCGAGCACCGTGAGGTGTGCAGAGACCAGACGATTCATCCAAGCCGCATAGGCATGCTTGTCGCACTGCAGGCGCAAGGCCTGCACCGCAGGTCCCTTGCTGGCATTCAGGACCTTTGCCTGGATGCGGGAGGCATCGGCTGCGCGGGCCATCCATCCCCCAAGCGCATCAACCTCGCGAACCAGCGTGGACTTCGCGGGCCCGCCGATGGCCGGATTGCAGGGCATGGCGCCCAAGGTGGCACGATCCGTGGTGACGAGCAGGACCATGGCCCCCAGCCGGTGGGCGGCCATGCCCGCCTCGATGCCGGCGTGGCCACCGCCGACGACGACGACGTCCCAGACACGTTCCATGGCTGCCATGCTATGCCATGGGCAGACCAGACGGAGGCTTCAACCTTGTTCCATCCCCCGATCCGCATCGGCAGCGGCTACGATGTGCACGCCTTCGCGGAAGACCGCCCGCTGGTGCTCGGTGGCGTGACCATCCCCGGCGAACGGGGGCTCGACGGGGACTCCGATGCCGACACCGTCACCCACGCGCTGATGGATGCGCTGCTGGGTGCCCTGGCCCTGGGAGACCTGGGTACCCATTTCCCCCCCGGTGACCCGCGATTCAAGGGCGCGAGCAGCCTCGTGCTGCTCGATACCGTCACGGCGTTGGTGGATGGGGCCGGATGGGTTCTGGGCAACGCCGACCTCACCATCATCGCCCAGCGGCCGCGGCTCAAGCCATGGATCCCGGAGATGCGCGCCGTGCTGGCCGGCCGCCTGGGCGCAGGCACGGACGCCGTATCCATCAAGGCGACGACTCCCGACCATCTGGGGGCCATCGGCCGCGCCGAGGGCATCGCGGCACAAGCCGTGGTCCTGCTGCATCGCCGGCCTCATTAAATCTTTCTTCAATCTGCATTACCTTGACTCCATGTCGCCAGGTCCTTCGCTATCCTCTTCTTTACGGCAAGTTAACCCACGAGGATGGAATGATGATGCGGAAGATTCTGGTCGCCGCCCTGGTTGCGGGCGTGATGGGCGTGATGGGCACCGGCTCGATGGCCAGCGCTCACGATTGCGGCGGTGGCCATGGCAGCTGCCCGCTCCCCAAGCCCACCAAGGAGCCCAAGTAGCGCTCATGACCCAGCACCAAGGCTCCAGGGTTTCCCCCCTGCTGCTGCGGTTGCTCGAGGAGCTTGGACAAGGCCTCGATCAGGTGGAACGGCGCGATGGCGCCGCACCGGATCGGGGCCTTGCTCCTTGGGAGCCGCCGATGGACGTGCTCGAGCAAGCCGAAGCCTTCGTCGTGCAACTCGATGTGCCCGGGCTCAGGCAGGAGGACCTCGGCCTGCAGGTCGAAGGGCGGCAACTGCTCGTCACGGGCGAGCGCCTGCGCTTCGAGACGGATGGCACGCGACCCCTGGCATCGGAACGGCCCCACGGCCGTTTCGCCCGGACCGTGCCCCTGCCTGCGGACGTGGCCATCGATCGCATCCGGGCCACGCTCAAGGACGGCGTACTGGCGGTCTGGCTTCCTCGCCTCGAGATCGCGCAGCCACGGACCATCCCGATCGAAGCGTCACCGGATTAAGCAACATCAATTGCTTGTTAAGGAACTCGCAAATCGGCATTGACTGACCTAACGTGGAGCACCCCCGCTTCACAAAGGAGTCAAGCCATGGGTCGCATCCTCTCCCTGTTTGCCTGCGCGCTGGTCATCGTGGCCACCACGAACGTCGCCTTCGCACATGACGGTCACGACCATCCCACCCCCAAGCCGAAGCCGACCAAGGACGTGCGCTGACCTGCGGCCTGTCTCGAAGCCCCTCCGGCCCTCGGCCGGGGGGGCTTACGCGTCGAGGTTCTCGATGATGAGCGCGATGCCTTGGCCCACTCCCACGCACATCGTGGCCAGGCCAAAGCGACCGCGGGTCCGACGGAGGTGATGGACCAGCGTCGTCAGGATGCGGGCACCGCTCATGCCCAGCGGGTGCCCCAAGGCAATCGCGCCGCCCAGAGGATTGACGCGGTCGGGATCCAGGTCCAACTCCCGGATACAGGCCAAGGCCTGCGCCGCAAAGGCCTCGTTCAACTCGATGGCAGCGAGGTCGCCCACCGAGAGCCCCGCCCGCGCCAAGGCCTTGCGGACGGCCGGCACAGGTCCCACACCCATGACGGCGGGATCCACGCCCGCGACGGCCGACGCCGCCACCCGGGCGAGTGGGCGGACTCCCTCAGGCACAAAAAGGGCCTCGGATGCCACCACCAGCGCCGCGGCACCGTCGTTGAGGCCGCTGGCGTTGCCGGCCGTCACCGTACCCCCTTGCCGGAAAGCCGGCTTCAGTCGGGCCAGACCCTCGAGATTCGTTTCCGGGCGCGGATGCTCGTCCACCGAGACCGCAAGCACCTCACCCTTCTTGCGACCGGGCACCGAAACCGGCACCAGTTCATCCGCGAACAGCTCGTGCTGCTGCGCCCGCTCCCACGCCTGCTGGCTGCGAATGGCGAACGCATCCTGGTCCTCGCGCGAGATTCCGTAACGCTCGGCCACATTCTCGGCGGTCTCCCCCATCGCATAGGGATGATGCAGCTCGGCCAGCCGTGGATTCACGAATCGCCAGCCGAGGGAAGTGTCATGGACCTGCAGATCGCGGCTCCAGGGTTTGTCAGCCTTGCCCATGACAAACGGGGCCCGAGTCATCGACTCGACTCCGCCGGCGAGAAACATGCGGCCTTCGTCGGCGCGAATGGCGTGGCTGGCCGTGATGACGGCCTGCAAGCCCGACCCGCACAAACGGTTGACGGTCTGCCCGCCGGAGCCGATGGGCAAGCCTGCCAGCAGGGAGGCCATGCGGGCGACGTTACGGTTGTCCTCCCCGGCCTGGTTGGCACATCCGAGGATGACATCCTCGAGCAGTTCCGGGTCCAGTCCGCTGCGACGCATCGCCTCTGCAATGGCCACGGCGGCGAGGTCATCGGGGCGCACCCCGGCAAGCGCTCCACCCAGACGACCGATGGGGGTGCGGACCGCGCTGTAGATCAGGGCTTCGTGTGCGGCCATGGACAGGCTCTCCGAAAGGCAGGACTAACGAGACAGGCGACGACGCAAGAGCGGGGCAGGACGGAAACGCTCGCCCCCGAAGACTTCGGCATGGGCCTCAAGCACCGCAAACACCCTATCCAGACCCAGCGCATCACCCCACGCCAAGGGGCCATGCGGATAGTTCAATCCGAGCCTCACGGCACGGTCGACCACGGCGCCACCTTCCTCGGCACCGGCCCAGCCTTCAGCCCAGGCATGGTGCGCCTCGTTGATGATGGCTGCCACGAGCCGGCTGGCCGTCGCATCCAGCCCCGGCAGGCTCTCGGCGACATAGGAACGGGTCCAGCCTGCTCCCTCCGGCACGACAGGCTGCCCAGCCGCGTCCATCGCGTACCACCCGTGACCGTTCTTGCGGCCGTACTGACGGGCGTGGACCTGCTGCTGCTGGAGGACGTGGGGCCGGAACCGCGGTTCGCCGGACATGCCCTCGAAAACGGCCCGGGACACGGCCAGATTGACATCAATCCCGATGAGGTCCATCAGGGTGAAGGGGCCCATCGGGAATCCTGCAGCCCGGGCCGAAGCGTCGATGCCGACGACATCCCCCTCCCCGGCGCCCAGCATCCGCACGGCCTCAAGGTAATAGGGACGAGCGACGCGGTTCACGAGGAACCCCGGAGTGTCGGCGACCGTGACCGTCTGCTTGCCGAAGGCCGCGGCCAGGGCTTCGGCCTCGGCCACGGTCTCCGGCGAGGTCTGCCGGGCGCGCACGATCTCGCATAGGGCCATGCGCGGCACGGGGTTGAAAAAGTGCATCCCGACGACTCGGCGGGGATCCGGCGCCTCGGCCGCCAGCGCCGTCACCGGCAAGGCCGACGTGTTGGAAGCCAGCAAGGCCTCGGGGCCGAGCAGCGCACCGGCCTCGCGGAAAAGCGCTTGCTTGGTCGCGAGGTCCTCATGGATGGCCTCGATCAGGATCGACGCTCCCGCGATTTGCCCAAGCGAATCGACGGCACGCAGGCGGGACAAGGTCGCCTCGACCTCGGCCACCGGGACCTTGCCCTTGGCGGCCAACTTGCGCAGGTCGGCCGAGATGGCCGCGATGCCCCGTTCGGCAGCCCCGGGCAAGGCATCAAGGACAAGCACCTCGTGGCCTGCCGCGGCTGCCACCTGGGCGATGCCTCGGCCCATGGTGCCCGCCCCGCACACCGCGAGGCGGCCACCCGGGGAAAGGATACTCAACGGACGGCCGCGACCTCGGCTTCCCAAGGAGCCGACCAGGCGGGAACCTTGAGGCCCGCTGCCTCGATGAGGGGATCGATCTCGGCCTTGAAGGCCTTGCGGACCTCGTCGTTGTCCCGCTTCTTCAGCCCGTACTTGCGGTACAGGGCATTGCGGCGGGTATTGGGTCGGCCGAAGATGTTCATCGTGCGGACGTACCACTTGTCGAGGGCAGCCTGCGCCTCGTCGCGCGTTGCCGGATCTGCAGCCAGCTTCTTGACCCAGAAATTGCCGTGGCCGACGTGCGTGAGCTCTTCCTTGAAGATGAGCTCGATCTCCTTGGCCCAAGGCTGGTAGCTGCACTCGAGGACATCCTCGAGCTGGTGCCCGGCGCCGCGGTCCATGCAGAAGTTGAACATGATGAAGTCCGACCACGACTCGATCGGGTAGTAGAAGATGTTGACGCGGGTATCGTCCTTCATCCGGTCGGCACCGATGTCGACCTGTCCGTCCTCGAGCCGGAAGTTGTAGTCGTGCTTGGCGATGTGGGCCTCGGTATCGATGCCCATCTTCTCGAGCAGCTTGTACATGGCCTTGGCGTGCCGAATCTCGTCCTTGACGATGGAGGCAACGGCGAGTTTCTCGTCGATCGTCGGCGCCTTCTCGATCCAGGGAACGTAGCCGAGGCCACCGGCCAGCTCCGAATCCGCCTGCTGCAACATCAAGTTGCGCAGCTGCTCGAAGTAATCGTCCGTCATCTCTTCGCGGGACGTGATCTTCTCACCCCGCGCCAGGCGATCCAGCATCTCTTGCTCGGTGACCATGCGTACCTCCTCGTGCGACAGGCCTGTCCTCATTCTACCACTGTCGCCGGGCGGCTCCGCGCCGACATCCGTGCAATTCCGCGGTCTCGGAGCAGGCCGAGCGGCAGCGATCCCTCAGGCCCCGGTGAACTGCGGAGGCCGCTTCTCGCCGAAGGCCCGCACGCCCTCGGCGAAGTCCGCCGTACGGGCAGCCGTCTGCTGCATGTGGCTCTCGAACAGCAACTGGGTGGGAAAGTCCGCCTCGATGGCGTTGTCCAAGGCCTTCTTGAGCAACCCCAGAGCGCGCGTGGGCCCTGCGGCCAGAACTCGCGCACGCTGCATCGCGGCCTCGAGGACCTGGCCCGAAGGCACCACCTCGTTGACCGCTCCCCAGGCGAGAGCCTTCTCGGCAGACAGGCGATCTCCCGTCGCGGCAAGCTCGAAGGCCCGCCCCGGCCCGATCAGGCGCGTGAGCGTCCACGTGGCCCCGCAATCCGGGATCAACCCTATGCGGATGAAGGCGACGGTCATGTAGGTCTCGCTGGCCATGACCCGCATGTCGCAGGCCAGGGCAAGGCTGACGCCCATGCCGGCCGCAACGCCCTGCACGGCGGCAATGACGGGCTTGGGCATGCTGCGCAGCTTCTCGAAGATAGGGTGGTACTTCTCGCGCAGCATCCGGCCCACGGGCAGGTCGTTCGCCTTGTCCGGATCCATCTGCAGATCCTGGCCGGAGCAGAACGCGCGTCCGGCACCCGTCAGGACGACGGCACGCACGGCAGGATCCCGTTCGACTGCCTTGAGCGCGGCCAGAAGATCGGCCTTCATGGCGTCGTCGAACGCGTTCATCTTGTCGGGACGACACAGGGTGATGCAGGCAACAGCCTCATCCACCGACACGGCCAGGGTCGTGTAAGGGGCAGTGGGCGCGGGCAGGATGGCGGCTTCCGACACGACAGGGATCTCCTAACGACCGACAAATCGGGCGGGGCGCTTCTCGACGAAGGCCTTCATGCCCTCTTTCTGGTCCTCAGTGGCAAAGAGGCCATAGAACCGCTGGCGTTCGGCATCCAGGCCCTCGGCAAGCGAGGTCTCGAAGGCCTTGTCCACGGACTCCGTGGCCATGCGCAGTGCCATCGGTGCCTTGGCTGCGATGGCTCGGGCCAACTCGGCGACCTCGTCCTCGAATACCTCGATGGGCCAAACGCGACTCACCAGACCGTGCGCAAGTGCCTCCCGCGCGTTGATCTGCCTGCCCGTCAGGATCATGTCCATCGCCAGCGCCTTGCCCACGGCGCGCGTCAGGCGCTGGGTCCCGCCGGCACCCGGAATCACGCCCAGGTTGATCTCGGGCTGACCGAAAACAGCGTTGTCGGCCGCCACGAGCAGGTCGCACGCCATCGCCAATTCGCAACCGCCACCGAGGCAGAAGCCGGAGACCGCGGCGACCAGCGGCTTGCGCACCCGGCGCAAGCGATCCCAGAGCGCGATGGTGTCTCGCGTCAGCATGTCCACGGGAGTGGCCTCGGCCATCTCCTTGATGTCGGCGCCGGCGGCGAAGGCCCGTTCCGAGCCGATCACGACCATCACCCGAACTTCCGGATCGGCATCCAGGGCAAGCGCGGCGTCCGTCAACGCGGTCATCAACGAGGGCGACAACGCGTTCAGGGCCTTGGGCCGGTTCAGCCGAAGCCACGCCACGGCATCGCCACGGGTGACGACGAGTTCCTCCGTCGACAGGATGTCCGGTGCCACGGTGGTCATCGGGCCTCCTCGCTCATGCGCGCCAGCTCCTCGGGACGCCCGAAGGTGTCGACCAACTCGGCAATCAGGCGCTCCTCATGCTCCGGGGGGAAAGTCATCTGCATCCGCCCGCCGAGGGCGTCCCGCATCCGACGGTAGACGAAGATCGCATACATCAGGGCCTGGCCGATGGCTGCAGGCTCTGGCCCGGAGCAGGTTCGCGCCATCGAGGGCACCAGGTCCTCGGGGATGACGACCTCGTCCCGCGCCTTGGGGTCCTCGGCCACCATGCGGCCGACCTCGAAGATCAGGTCCCGCAGGTGCTGCATGTGCTTGATGGCCTTCCAGGGCTTCCCCCGCTGGACGAACCCGAACGTCACCCACAGGTCGACCCAGAACTGGTGGTTGATCTGACCGAGGCGCTCCCACGGCTCGAGCATCATCTCCGGCTCAGGCACGCCGTCGATGTCGACGCGCACCACGACGAGGTCGGCCAGCAGCGCATCCAGAGAGCCTTCGGGGCGATCGACCCGATAGAGCGGACGACCGAGGGATTCGATGATCTGGTAGCGATCCTGGGGAGGAACGGCCCCCTGGACCTCGATCTCGATGGCAATGGCGCCATCGGATCGCACCTGCCAGCGGCGGACCCGCGGGTCATGCTCGAGCATGCCCTGCGCCCGATGCACCAGCGCGTCGACGTCCCGCATCAGGCTACCCCTCCCGCCATCGGAGCCCCGCAATGACCACAGAAGCGATGGCGGACGGGCAAGTCCGTCGCCCCGCATGCCGGGCAATCGGCAAAGGCCGGGCCGTCGGGCAACTCCGCACCGTGGCCGGTCGCCACCCGATCACGCAGCATCGCATAGTCGACATGACGCTTCTCGACGAAGGCGCCCAGGCCCTCGGCCGTCTCGTGGACACCGGCGTGCAGCGTGAGCCAGTCGCGGGCATGGCCGATGGTCTGGTAGTAGCTGAAGTCCTTCCAGAAGTCGACTTGCTGCTTTGTGTAACGAGTGCACTCTGGAAGTTTGTTGATAAGTTTACCTACAAGCTCATCCACGGCGCCATCCAGTTCGGCGCGGGGCACGGCCCGGTTGATGAGCCCCCAGTCCAGCGCCTGCAGTGCAGGCACCTCGTCGCAGAGCATCAGCATCTCCCGGGCCCGGCGATCTCCCATGATGATCGGGAGCCACTGGGTCGCGCCGGCGGCAGGAACCGAACCGCGTGCCGGACCGACGTGCCGGATGTAGGCATCGTCGACCATGACGGCGAGGTCACAAGCCATGTTGAACTCGTTGCCCCCGCCCACGACCAAGCCGTTCAAACGCGCCACCGATGGCTTCCCGAGCCGGCGCAACTGCTCGAGGGCGGCCGTGAAGGCCCCCATCCACTTCCAGTAGTCCTGCGGGCGCGCGAGGAATGCGGTCTGCTCCTTGACGTCGGCACCGGTGCAGAACGCCGTCTCCCCCTCGCCCGTCAGGACGAGGACCGCCACCTCATCATCCATCGAGGCATCCTCGAAGGCCTGGCGCAGCTCGATGAGCGTCGGCAGATCGAGGCAGTTGAGCACGGTGGGACGATTGATGGTGACGGTCGCCCGACGCGCTGCCTTCACGTAGCGGATGTTGCGGAATGCGAAGCTCTCGGCAGGACGCCCGGCCAGCCGCGGATCGGGTGCGACGGCGCTCATGCGCCGGCTCCGACGACGGATGCGGGCGTCCACTCCTCGGCATCGGCCAGATGCGCCATCCAGCCGGTCCCGGCGATTTCCTGGATGTTGGCCCCCGCGGCCGCCCACTCCGGGGTCCGCGCGGCCGCCTTGAAGGCGGCGGCGTCCTCGAAGTGGACAAGGGCGACCATCCACGTGTCGGCCCCGGTGCCCACCACCTGGCGCGAAGGCTTCAGGACGGTGCAGGACTGCAGGCCGGGGACCCGGGCCAGCAGGGGCAGATGCTCCTCGCGATAGCGGCGCTCGAACTCTTCGGGATTCTCCGGTGTCGCATAGGTCGCCATGAACGTGAACATCGTCACCCTCCGTCGTGGCCGCCCCATCACGGCCGCCTTCCGTGATACGCCCGGCCGTCGGCAGCGTCAAGGCGAACATGACGACCCAATGTCGCTCCGGTTGGCCGACGATGGCCGCGTCGGGGGTACAATGGGATGGATGAAACCGTCTCCGCTTCGCGTCGGGCCGATGTTGCCCCACATCGACCTTGCCAACTCCATCACGCTGGCCGGCCTCGCCATGGGCCTGCTGGCCTCGTGGCTGGCCATCCAGGGCCAGCCGAACCTCGCGCTCGTCGCCCTCATCTGGGCGGGCATCGCGGACATGCTGGACGGTCCCGTCGCCCGCAACCTGCCGCGTTCCGAGATGGCCTCGGGCATGGGCAAGGAGCTCGACAGCCTCGCGGACATGTGTTCTTTCGGTTTCGCACCGGCCATCATCGCCCTCCAGCTGGGCCTCGGCCAGTTCCCGCTCGCCGTGCTTGCGGTCTTCCTCTACCTGGGTGCCCCGGCCATCCGACTCGCCTACTTCAACCGTCAGGGCCTCGAACTGTCCGGTGGCCGGCCGATGTTCACCGGCTTGCCCGTGACCTCGGTCGCCGGCATCCTGCCGCTTGCCGGACTCGCCCTGCCAGTGCTGCCCGAGGCGTGGCGCGTCCCGTTCCTCTGCGGCGTGATGTTGTTGCTAGCGGCCGCCATGATCTCCGGTCTGCGCATCCCCAAGCCCCGCAGGACAGGCGTCGTCCTTGCCGGTCTGATGGCCATCGGGCTCACCTTCCTGCATGTCCAGGCCGCCTATCGCCAGATGACACCCGGGACGGCAGAGGCCGCACGGCTCGTCGACACGCCGTGACTGACGACTGGGGTACCCCGCCTGAGCCGGGGATGATCCTCGATCGGCACGCAGGCACCTGGTTTCGGGAGGTCGTGCACGGCGGCTGGGCCGTGCGCGCGCTGTACGGTCCCCCCTTCTCGCTGGGCTTGCGTTGGTTGTTGGCCCACGTCCCGGCCGTCAGTAGGGCCTATGGCCTGATGCAGGAGCGTCCCGCCAGCCGGAAGCGGATCCTGCCGTTCATCCGGCACTTCGGACTAGACACGGCCGAGTTCCGCGATCCGCCCGATTCCTTCCCCCACTTCAATGCGTTTTTCGCCCGGCACTTGAAGCCCGAGGCTCGGCCCCTCGACCCCGATCCAGAGCGCCTCCTCTCTCCGGGAGACGGCAAGATCCTGGTATTCCCGAGCGTCGGGACGCATCTGGAGATGCCGATCAAGGGTGCTGCCGCGCGCCTGGAGACCCTGCTGGGAGACCACGACCTGGCGGAGACCTACCGGGGTGGCAGCGGTCTGGTCCTGCGGCTTGCCCCCTATGACTACCATCGTTTCCACTTCCCGGCGTCCGGGGTGGCCGGTGTCACCCGGACCCTCGCAGGGCCACTGCACTCGGTCCACCCCCTCGCGCTCGCGCGCGTGCCCGGCGTGCTCGAAGCCAACCTGCGGACCTTGACCCTGATGGACACGCCGGGATTCGGCAGACTGGCCCTTGTCGAGGTTGGCGCACTCTGCGTGGGTTCGATTGTCCAGACCCATGAGCCAGGTCCGGTGGCGCGCGGGCAAGAGAAGGGACATTTTGCCTTCGGGGGGTCGACGACCTTGTTGCTGGCCGAACCGGGGCGGCTGCGATTCGACGAGGATCTGGTCGCCGCCAGCGTTCGGGGCGTCGAGGTCCAGGTCCGCATGGGCACGGCCATCGCAACCCGGACCTGAGGCCGCGACCGGGCGCCCGTACCGCCGGGTAACGTCCCTCCGGCGCGGTAGAATCAAGGTATCGGGAGGTTTCAGCATGTCCGTCTTCGCCGCTCGTCGACAGCGTTTTCTCGATGCGCTCGGCCACGGTGTCGCCATCCTGCCGACGCGCCCCCACGCCGTGCGCTCCCATGACGTCGAGTATCCTTACCGCTTCGACAGCGACTTCTGGTACCTGACGGGATTCGGGGAGCCCGATTCCGTGGCCGTCTTCGTTCCTGGCCGGGCCGAAGGAGCCTTCATCCTCTTCGTCCCCCCGCGCGATCCCGAACGCGAGGTCTGGACCGGACGCCGTGCGGGTGTCGAGGGCGCACTTGCACGCTACGGAGCCGATGAAGCCCACTCCATCGAGGATCTGGACAAGGTGTTGCCCGAACTCGTCCGGGGCCAGCAGCGCGTATGGTTCCCGTGGGGCCGCGATGCCGGGTGGGATCAGCGCGTCCGAGGCTGGGTCGATACCCTGCGCGGCAAAGCCCGCATGGGCATCACGCCCCCGTCGGAGCTGGTCGATCCCTTGCCGATCCTGCACGAGATGAGGCTCTTCAAGGAGCCGGCCGAATTGGACCTGATGCGTCGCGCAGCAGGCATCGCGGCCGAGGCACACCTGGCGGCGATGCGTGCAGCCACCCCGGGAGCCTGCGAGTATCAGCTTCAGGCGACCCTCGAGTACGTGTTCCGGATGCGCGGCAGCCAGGGCCCCTCCTATCACCCCATCTGCGGAAGTGGAGCCAATGCCTGCATCCTGCATTACAACCAGAACGACGCTGTCCTGCAGGACGGCGATCTGGTCCTCATCGACGCCGGCTGCGAGGTCGAAGGCTACGCCTCGGACATCACCCGCACGTTCCCGGTGAACGGCCGTTTCTCGTCAGCCCAGCGTGCGGCATACGACGTCGTGCTCGCGGCCCAGAAGGCGGCCATCGCCCGTTGCGTGCCCGGGACTGCTTTCGATGACGTCCATGACGCGGCACTCGATGTCCTGGTCCCGGGGCTCGTCGACCTCGGCATCCTGTCGGGCGACCCTGCCGAACTCAAGGCTTCGGGCGCGTTCCGTCCGTACTACATGCACCGGACAAGCCACTGGCTGGGCCTCGATGTCCACGACATGGGCACCTATCGCGAGAACGGCAAGTCACGGACCTTGCAACCCGGCATGGTCCTTACGGTCGAACCGGGCCTCTACCTTGCGGCAGGAACGCCCGGACTGGACCCGCGGTGGCACGACATCGGCATCCGCATCGAGGACGACATCCTCGTCACGCCGGGCGCCCCCGAGAACCTGACGGCAGGGGTCACGACCGAACCCGACACCATCGAGGCGTGGATGCAGGATGCGCCCCAGTCGGCCCTCGTCCTTCCGGTCCGCTAGGGCCGGCGATCAACCAGGCTGCGCAGGGCGCTCGAGACGGCACCGTCCTGACCGACCACGGCAGCGTGGCGCTCTGCGCCGGTCGTCGCCCATTCCTTGAGCCCCTTGCGCCATTCGGGCTTGGCGGCACGGATGGCGGCACGATGCCGGACAACCCCGTCGTCCAACAGCTCGCGGATCTTGCCCGAGAGCCCCTTCTCCATCAGCTTGAAGACCTTGTTGTGGCGCTGCAGCCCCGATCCGTAGATCTTGAGCACCTGCTTCCGCGCGGCCGGTTCGAGCAGCACGAGGGCCACATCCTGGCGCTTGGCCCCGAGGTAGATGCGGTTGTCGATCTGGTTGCGGGCAGCACTCAGTACCAGTTGCATGCCCTTGTCATGCGCACGCACGCCAACGCGCATGCCCTTGTCCAGCGCACGGGTCGCGAAGTCGAGTCCCTTTGATGCGGCTTTGGCCAGTTCTGCCTTGCGCGCGGTTTGAGCGGCGGCAACGGCATCCTCGAGCCTGCCGGCAACGCGCAGGTGCGAGGCGACCCCATTGCGGGCAAGCTGTCTGCTGACGGCGAGCGCATCTCGACCGATACGCGGCACGACGGTCGCCACGCGAGATACCCCTGCGGCAGCGGCCGGCGCCACCTTGGGCGCAATTTGTGCGGCCTTGCCGATTGCCTGCCAGATGCCCATGCGTTCATCCCCCCGGCCTCCCCCCGGAGACCACGGGTACTATCGCCAACCGGACGCGTCAGTTGCCCAAGAACAGGTTAAAAAGCGCCACCGAGGATCAGGAAAGCGCGGACTTTGCCTGTGCGGCCACGTGCCACGGCTGCTCGGCGTAGACATCGTCGAACATCGTGGCGAGGTCCGGCTGAGGCGTCTGCTCGGCGGCTTCGACAGCACGATCGATTTCCTGGCGCACATCGGCCAGAATCTCCGCCCGTTCCGCCTCCGACAGTCCGAGCACCTCGGCGAGACGGGGAATCGGGTCCTTGAGGCGCCACGCTTCGAGCTCGGCTTCGGGACGGTACTTGGTGGGGTCATCCGAGGTGGAGTGGGCCCCCAGACGGTAGGTCATGGCCTCGACGAGCGTCGGGCCGCCGCCGGAACGGGCCCGGTCGAGTGCCTCGGCCACGACCTGATGGACAGCAAGGGCATCATTGCCATCCACGCGCACGCCATGCATCCCGAGCGCAGGGGCGCGGAGCACGATGGCACCGGCAGTCTGACGTGCCGTGGGCACGGATATGGCCCATCCGTTGTTCTGGCAGACGAAGACCACCGGCGCTCGGCGTCGCGCGGCCACAGCCATGCCCGTATGGATGTCGCCCTCCGAAGACGTCCCATCGCCGAAATAGGTGATGACGGCTCCGGGTTCGTGCTTGGCCTGCTTGGCCATGGCCGCGCCCACGGCTTGAGGGACCTGATTGCCGACGGGAGCGCTGACCGACACGAAGTTGATCTCGCGGAAGCTGTACTCGGGCGGCAGGTTCCTGCCGATGATGCTGTCCGCAGCATTGGCATACAGATGATGGAAGAGACGCACCGTAGGGATGCCCCGCACCAGCGCAAGCGCGTGCTCGCGGTAGCTCGGAAAGGCCCAGTCGTCCGGCTGCAGGGCGAAAGCACTGCCGACAATGGCTCCCTCCTGACCCTCGGAACCCAGCCAGGAACCAATGCGCCCCTGCCGTTGCAGGGCAATGGCGCGATGATGGATTTCGCGCATCAGGACCATCGTCCGGTACAACCGACGCTGCTCCGGCAGCGCAAGAGTCGATGAGGGCACCGTCGTGGTCGTGGGCAGCATGCCCTCGATCATAGCGCGAACCGACCGTGACCGGTCAGTGGCCCAGCGGGCAGCCTCCGCCCGAAGGCCCGTCGCGTCGGGGTGCAGGCGCGGATGCGGACCATCCCGCAAGACCGTCTCCCAGATGGGAGCGGACCTGCCAGAGCAAGGGGAAGGCCCGACGCTCGAGGGTGGTCTTCAGATAGGCCACACCCTCGGAACCACCGGTACCGGGCAGGTCACCGATGATCCGGGAGACCACCATCACGTGATGGTAGCGCCACTGGGCCAGGAGGGCATCGAAATCGACCAGTGACTCGGCGAGCATGTACAGGTCGACATTGGCCTCGTAGTTTCGGTACAGGGCCTCGAGGGCGTCCTCCTGCGACATGCCGGGGAAGCGTCGGGCAAGGACATCGACGAATCCTTCCCAAATCGTCCGGCGGCTGCCGTAGTCCTTGAGACCCTGCTGCATCTCGGGCCGCTGGGCAAAGAACTTCATGTAGGCCTCGTCACGCAGGCCGGCAAGGAATTCGATCTCGCGGAACTGCAGCGACTGGAACCCGCTCGCCGGCCGAAGGATGTCCCGGAACTCGGCAAACTCCTGCGGCGACATGGTCTCGAGGACGTGAATCTGGTGCAGGAGCAGGTCCTGGACGCGCGTCACCCGCTTCATGAAGTGATGGGCCCGCAGAACCTTGCCCTCGGCCATGCACGCCATGGCCACGTCCAGTTCGTGCAGCATGAGCTTGAACCAGAGCTCATAGGCCTGATGGATGACGATGAACAGCAGTTCGTCGTGATGGGGCGGATCGGACTGGGGCTGCTGCAGCTCAAGCATCTCGCGGATCTTGAGGTAGTCCCCGTAGGTCATGGCCTCGGGTCCAGGTGCGTCCGGCAGTCGGGGAGCCGTCATGGGCCGATGGTACCATGGGCCTCGAGGACCGATCGCCGAGGACCGGTCGCCAGAACGACCGAGGAAGACCCCGATGTTCCCGATCAACAAGGGCGGAGCCCCGCTGCAGGCGCACGTGAACCTGCCCGAGGGCACCTTCGAGGAGGAGTACGGCCGTAGCGGCTTCTTCGGGCGGGCCACACACCTCTACCACCGCAACGCGCCCACGTGCTGGACGCGCATCGAGGGTCCGACACGGCCCAGAGCCTTGAACGTGGCAGCGCTTATTCCTGCCGACCACGCCGACGTGCGCGGCCTGCCCCAGCCTTTTTTGCGCAATGCCGACGTCACACTGGCCGTGTCCCGCCGGCAGGAGGCCATGCCCTTCTGGTTCCGCGATGCCGACTGCGATCTGGTCCACTTCGTCCATCAGGGCACGGGCCTGCTGGAGACGGACTTCGGCCCGCTGCGCTACGCAAAGGGGGACTATCTGGTCATCCCCCGGGGCATCACCCATCGCTGGGTGCCTGATGCAGGCGTCGAACAGATGCAACTCGTCATCGCGTCAGCCACGGAGATCCGCTTGCCCGAACGCGGCATGCTGGGCCCCCATGCCCTGTTCGACCCGGGGGTCATCCGCACGCCCGAACCCGAAGCCCATCAGGAGACCGGAGAGTTCGAGGTGCTGATCCGCCGCAGGGGCACCCTCACATCCGTCTGGTATCCCTTCCACCCGCTGGACGTCGTGGCGTGGAAGGGCGATGCCACGGTCTGGCAACTGAACGTGCGCGATATCCGGCCCGTGGTCTCGCCGCGCTACCACCTGCCACCGTCGGTGCACACGACCTTCCTGGCCCAGAACTTCGTCATCTGCTCGTTCCTGCCACGCCCGCTCGAGACCGGAGACCCAGAGGCACTGCGCGTCCCGTTCTTCCATCGCAACACGGACTTCGACGAGGTCATCTTCTATCACGACGGCAACTTCTTCAGTCGGGACGGCATCCGGGCCGGCTGGGTCACCTACCACCCCTACGGCATCCACCATGGTCCCCACCCCAAGGCTCTGGCGAACCAGCACCTCAAGCACGAGACCGACGAACAGGCCGTCATGATCGACGCCCGCAACCCGCTCGAGATCGTCCCGGAAGCGGCCCACGTCGACTGGGCAGAGTATCCGGAGACCTGGAGCCGGCAGGTCAGCCCGCAGTAGCGGCCTTGCGGCGCGAACGAACGGCGCGAACGGCCGCGCGATGCTCCGCGTGCGTGCGACTGAATACGTGGCTCCCGTCTCCACGGGCGACGAAATAGCGCAGGTCGGTGCGTCCGGCCGCAAGGACGGCACGGATGCTCGCAACGCCCGGATTGCAGATGGGTCCGGGCGGCAGACCCTTGACCCTGTAGGTGTTCCAAGGACTGTCCACCGCAATGTCCTTTCGAGTCAGTGGCCGGTCCACCGTCTGCCGGAAACCGAGGACATACTCGACCGTCGGATCGGACCCCAGGGGCATGCCGACCGCAAGGCGCCCGAGAAAGACGCCGGCAATCAGGGGACGCTCCTCGGCACGCACGGCCTCTCGTTCGACGATCGAGGCGAGAACCAGCACCTCGCGCGGCGTGAGTCCATGCCCCCCGAGCCGCAGCAAGGGCCACGCCACTTGCCCGAAACGGTCCAGCATCCTGCCCAGGAGCACCTCGGGCCGTCCGGTCTGCTCCGGCAGGTCGTAGGTATCCGGGAAAAGGTAACCCTCCAGAGTCGCATCCGCACCGAGGTCCGCGAGCCAGGGTCGGCCAGCCGCGAAGCGATGGGGCGCACGGCAGAGGCCCCCCCAAGTGGCGGCATCATGACCGGCTTCGCGCATCAGGCGCGCGACAAGCCCCGGGAGGTCCGTCCCTTCCGGCACCGTCAGGCGCCGCGGGATGGGCTGCGCAGCGTCCAGCATGGCCAGCATCTCGGGGACGTCCATCGACCGCTTGAGGCGATAGTGTCCGGCCCGCCAGCGCTGGGGCGATGCGGAGAAGCGTGCCGCCAGCCGAAAGGCCAGACCACTGCGAATCAGACGCTCGGCCGCAAGGCGACCTGCAAGGGCACTGGGCCCCTCGCCCTGCCTGAGATCGACGAACACGGCCTCGTCATCCTCAGCATCCATCGGGGCGCAGGCCGAGGCGAAAGCGCCGACAAGCACCGCGACGAGGGCGAGCGAGGCCAGGACACCCGCCAGCCACAGGCTCCATGACGGCATCGCCATCCGCTGGCTTGTCCTGCGGCCGGGCTGACGACCTTGCCTGAGTTGGCGGGGCAAACGTCAGCCCCGGATGATCCGGCCGAGGAAAATATCGGCCGCCAACGCCACCGTGGCCTCGGGATCGCCTGCGAGGTCTGCCCCGGAAGGGAGCATCGGCGCATCGACGCTGCGCTCCGCAGGCGGTCCTTCGGCGACAGGCGCCTCTGCATCGAAGTCTTCCGGGCCCGGAACGCCTGGCGAGGCTCCGTGCTCCGCAACGGCGACGAAACTGTCGCCCGCGGCGGGCGAGGGAGATTGCCCGGACAAACCGTTCGAACCGCCGGGCGCGGACGAAGTCGGCGAGACGGCCGGGGCGAATGCCTCCGAACGCACGGTGGGGGCAGGCGGAGTCGGTCTTGCAGCGGCAGGAGGTGGCGAGGCGGGTCGCGCTGCAGCAGGCGAACGCCCGGGAGTCCCTCGTCCCTGCCGCCAGGCCAGCAACGCGACGTGCGTATCGGCCCGGAAACAGCCCCGGATGACCTGCTCCAGCTCCTGCCGGCCTTCCATGCCCTCCTTGTAGGCATCGATCTCCTTGTCGAGCGTCAGCATGACCTTGTTGGCCACCGCATCCCACGTCGCCGCCTGCAACGAGCCCAGCAGGATCGCCGAACGCCGCGAATGCATGCCCCGACGAATGGCATCGCCGACCAGGTTACGAACGTCCTCGCCTGCCGGTTCCGGCGCGGACGGGGCTGGCGCGGGCCGAGCGGACGGCGGCGGCACCGCAGGACGGGGAACGACCTCCCGGGCCCGGTCCTGGCGCAGGGCCTCACCGAAAGCCCCACCCTCATCGCCCGCCACGGGAGGCAGCGGGGAGCCGGCAGCAGGAGCGGGTTCCCGCCCGGGGCCTTCTTCCCGAGGCGCCGGGGGCAGTTCCTGCGGGGGAGCGG
The DNA here is from genome assembly GCA_035285865.1 of Candidatus Sericytochromatia bacterium. Lineage (GTDB taxonomy): Bacteria > Cyanobacteriota > Sericytochromatia > S15B-MN24 > VGJW01 > VGJW01. The sequence goes on along the minus strand of JAYKHS010000014.1, from coordinate 47,352 downwards.
CAGGTTGAACAGCACGCTGCGGTGGGGCAGACTGCGGCGGCGCAACCTGCGAGGAGGCGGGCGAAGACCCGGAGGAAGCCTGTGCCGCCAGACGACGCTCGAGCGCCTCGAGCCTGGACTCCAGTACGGTCACGCGCGGGTCAGGACCGCTTGCGACGTGGTCCGCGCGACCGGGGGCTGCCGCGAGCGGGCGACTCATCCGCAGCAGGGCGACCTCAAGCCATACCTGCCACTGCGGCGTGCCGCGCATGATGCCGTCGGTCTCGCGCAGGATGGCGAGAAATGCATCCGTGACGGCCTCCGGAGCCCGTGCCGCCTGAGCCAAAAGCCGATCCCGAACCACTTGCCCGCGAACCTCCGTGCTCACGGCATCTGGCGCCAGGCGCACCAGGACGAGGTCACGCGTCCACGCCAGCAACTCGCGCAGAATCGCGCGGTGATCATGACCCGCGGCAAGAATATCGCGAGCAGCCTGCATCGCACCGACGACATCGCCCTCGAGCAGACGGTCGCCCAGCGTCAGCACCGTGTCTTCGGAGACCAGGCCAAGAGCCTCTGCCACGGTGCTCGCCGAGAGGTGCCGGAACCCCTGCTCGTCAGGTTCGACGGTGGCCGCGACCTGCTCGAGGAGGGAGAGGCCATCACGCAAGCCACCGTCCGCTCGGCGCGCCAACTCGGCCAGGGCGGGTGCGTCCGGCACGATCCGCTCGCACTCCGCCACATGGGCGAGCCGACCCGTCAGGTCGGCCAGCGGAATGCGCCGGAAATCGAAGCGCTGGCAGCGCGAGACCACCGTGGGCAGAACCTTGTGGACCTCGGTGGTCGCCAGGATGAAGGTGCAGTGGGCCGGAGGCTCCTCGAGCGTCTTGAGCAGCGCGTTCCACGCCGCATCCGTGAGCATGTGGACCTCGTCCACGATGAAGACCTTGGCCTGTCCCTGGAGCGGGGCGAGCCGCGTCCGCTGCTGCAGTTCCTGGATGTGCTCGAGACCTCGGTTCGAGGCAGCGTCGATCTCGATGACGTCGAGGTGACTCTTGTCCTCGATGGCCCGACACGCGGAGCAGCGTCCGCAAGGATCGGCACCCTGCCGTTCCTCCGCGGGACCGCCGACGCAGTTGAGCGCCTTGGCCAACAGGCGCGCGGTGGTTGTCTTGCCCGTGCCGCGCGGGCCGGTGAAGAGGTAGGCGTGGGTCAGGCGGCCCTGGCGGATCTCGTTGCGCAGGGTCCTGCTGATGGGGTCCTGGCCCTCCAGATCCCCGAAGGTCTGGGGACGGTACTTGCGATACAGCGCCTCATGCCTGGCCATCAGGTCCATCGTACCACCCGGAAAGTTCACGGATTCTTCGCGAATCACGCAAGTTCCCGAAGCCAAGGAACGATTAAGCAAGGGTAAAATCGGTTTCACCCCCCACCGTCCCCGGAGACACCGTGAAAAAATCCTTCGCCGCAGCGCTTGCCATGATGGTTGCCGCCACTGCCGGCTGCGGCCAGCCCACCTCCGAGGGCCGTCTGGGCACGCAGGGGACCCGCAGCGTCCGCTCCTACGCTTCGTTCCAGCAGGGCGAGCGTCAGGTCGTTCGCATCCGATTCCGCGATGATCGCCAGCTCGAGACGCTGGCCAAGCTGGGCCTGGACCTCTTCGAGAACGTCGACATGCAGGCCGGCACCGTGGATGGCACCGTGACGGCTCGGGACGAGGCGGCCCTGCGTCGCGCCGGCCTGACGTACCAAGTGCTTCAGCGTCCTGCGCAGGTAGAGGCCATCACCGGTTCCTACATGGCCGGCTACCACACGGTGGACTCGCTCTACGCCGACTACCGCAAGCTCGTCGAGGCCGCTCCGGGCATCGCCCGCATCCAGACCCTCGGCAAGTCGCTGCAGGGCAATGACATCATCGTCATCCGCATCACCTCCAAGCCTGAAGCCAACCTGCCCGGCATCCTCATCGACTCGGGCCACCACGCCCGCGAGCTGCCTCCTGTCGAGGTCAGCTTCAGGCTGGTCAGCCACCTGCTGAGCAACTACGGCAAGGACGAGCGCATCACGCGCCTGATCGACACCCGCGACATCTGGGTCGTGCCGGTGGTCAATCCGGACGGTCGCAAGAACGTCGAGTCCGGCGATGCCTGGTGGCGCAAGAACATGCGCCGCAATGCCGACGGCTCGCAGGGCGTCGACATCAACCGCAACTACGACGACCACTGGACCCAGGGCAACAACCGCGGCTCGGCCGACGACTACCACGGCACGGCTGCGAACTCCGAGCCCGAGACCCAGGTCATGGCCAAGGTTTTCGAGATGAAGAAGTTCAACGTGTCGGTGGACATCCACAACTACGGTGGCATGGTCCTGTGGCCCTTCGGTTTCTCGAAGGAGAAGACCAAGGACGAAGTCACCTACCAGAAGCTTGCCGACAAGATGGCCAAGCCCATCCGCTACCGCGCCGGCTCGATCTCGCGGACGCTCTACAACACCTACGGCGACTTCTCGACCTGGCAGTACGTCAAGCACGGCACGATCGCCTTCGGCGTCGAACTCAACGACTCCGGCTTCAGCGCTCCCTACCGCGAGGTGGACGAGGATTGGAACGAGTGGCGTGAGAACCTGCTCTACCTGATCGACATCTCGGCCGATCCCCGCGCCGCCGCCGCAAGGCTCTGAGGTATCAGGTCGTCCCCCCGCTGACGGCACCCCTACCGGAACCCGGCTCCCCCCTCAGGGGGCCGGGGTTCCTGCTGCTTGCCGCGGCCTGGTTGCTGCCGATATTGCCTGCTCTCTCGGCCCTGTGCCTGTTGGCCGCCGCAGGCACCCTTTGGTGGCGCCGAATGCGCGTCCCCCTCGGGCCCCATCCGGTCGGCCGGTCTTGGCTATGGCTGGTCGGGGCGACTCTGCTGTCAGTGGCATGTTCGAGTCATCCTGAACGTTCGTGGCTGGCACTGCCAATCGCCATCGCCTACCTCGCGATCACGTGGACCTGCGGCCATCTGTTGCGCCGACAGGAATGGCGCCAGCGCTGGCTCACGGCCCTCTTCTGGGGGCTGGTGCCCTGGGTCCTTGTCGGCATCGCCGTGGTTTTCGCTGGCTGGCATGCGGTCATCCCGATCGGCCCCGGCGAGATCCGGCTCGGAACCGAGGACGGGCGATTGAACTCGGTGTTCTTCCATCCCAATGTCCTCGCCGGTTACCTGATGCTAATCGGTCCGCTGGCCACGACACTCTGGCCGAGACGTCCGTGGCGGACCGCGCTGGCTTTCGGCATCCTCGGCCTGGGCCTGTTGCTGACACGCTCGCGCTCGGCGTGGATTGGTGCAGCGGCCGTATTGCCGGTGCTGCTGGTGCTGCGGCATGCCCTTGTGCCGGCCCGGGAACGACAGGAAGCGCGCAAGACGACGCTCGTCATCCTCGGGGTCCTCGCCGCCTGTCTGCTTCTGTCCCTGCCGATCTGGGCGCCTCGGCTGCACAGCGTGATCGAACCCGGGGTCGTCAGCAACGAGGGGCACAGGTTGGTCTGGGCCGCTGCCATGGACATGGTTCAGGCCCGCCCCTGGACGGGCTGGGGCCCCGGAACGTGGCCGGTCATCTACCCGAGATTCCGCTATCCCGACGAGTTCGAGCACCTGTCCCATGCCCATTCCGTCTTCCTGCACCTCGCAGCCGAATACGGCCTGCCCATGCTGGTGGCCTTCATCCTGATGGTGCTGAGCGTCATCCGCAGAGCCGTCGAGGTCGTGCGCCAGGGACCGGACGGAGCCCTTGTGGCCGCTCTGGCCTCGGGCGTGGTGGGCTATCTGGTGATGGGAGTCTTCGAGTTCACGCTCGCCGAGGGGCGCAACAGCATCCTCTTCTTCAGCGAGTTGGGGTTGCTTCTGGCGCTGACCCACGCTCCAGCCGAAGGGCGCGATCCGCCACGGCCACCCATGCCGGCCGATGCGTCACCACCACCACGGTCGTCTTTCCCTTGAGTGCAGCCACCCGCTGGACAATGTCTTCCTCGAGGAGCTCGTCCACGGCACTGGTCGCCTCGTCGAGCACCAGCAGGCGGGGCTGCCGGCATACGGCGCGGGCCAGCGCGAGACGCTGCCGCTGACCACCGGACAATCCGCTGCCCCCATCTCCGAGCAGCGTGTCCAGACCCTTGGGCAGCGATGCGACGAAAGCCGATGCGCCAGCCGTTGCGAGCGCCTCCTCAAGGACATGGTCGGGCAACGGTCCCGCGTCTTCGACGAGGTTGTCCCGAACCGTCCCCTGACGGATGAGAGGGTCCTGCGGCACCCACGCCAGATGCCGACGCCAATCGACCCGGTCCAGCAGGCCGAGATCCGTTCCGTTGACCTCGACCCGTCCATCCGTGGGCACTCTGAGTCCCAGCAGCAAGGCAAGCAGCGTGCTCTTGCCAACGCCCGAAGGCCCGGTCAGCACCGTCAGACCCCCGACAGGAATCTCCAGGTCGAAAGGTCCCAGATTCCCCTCGCCATCGGGATAGGCATAGGTGACACCACGCAAGGCCAAGGACTCGAGCGCACCATCCCATCGCAGCCCACCCACGGGCTCGGCCTCTGACTCGGGGACACGCGCCAACTCGGTCAGTCGTCCAAGCGCGCCTGCGGCCTGTTGCAGCCGTCCCCACGCCTGCGTGACCTGGAGGACCGGATCGACGCACAAGCCCAGTGCCGCCCCGAAGGAGAGCATGTCCCCCAGAGTCATGTGTCCGCGTGCCACCTCGAGGCCACCCCACGCAAGGACGGCGCATATGGCCAGCATCTGGACGAGGGCCACGGTCGGCAGCTGGAAAGCCTGGACCCGCAAGGCACGCCGCCAGTAGCCCCACTGGCGTTCGCTGTCCGCCCGAAAAGCCTCGAGGGCACGCTGCTCCTGTCCGTGGGCCCTGACCACGGGCATCTGGCGCAGATGCTCGACGACCCGGGCCGTCAGCAGACCGCCCTGGTCCTGCGCGGCGAGGGACCAGCGCCGAAGGGATCGGGAGAATAGGGCCAGAAGGCCTGAGACCACGGGCAGTCCGAGCAGTACGGCCGCCGCAAGGCTCCACGAGGTCCAGACCAGCCAAGCCATCGAGCCAACGAGCACCAGCAGCCCGGGCCCCAGGTCGGCCAGGGCCAGCCCGAGGGCCTCACGAATCATCCCGGCCTCGGCCACGAGGCGGGCGGCCAGATCACCCTGCCGCTGGCTGTCGAACCAGGCCAGATTGCGCCGCTGCAAGCCGTCGAAGGCTGCGAGGCGCAGGCGCTGGGCCGCGCGAACGGCGGTCTCGGCAGCGACCAGTTGCAGGAGCGCGGTGAGCAGGCTCCGCCCCACGAAGAGCGCCACGAGGACGGCCAGAAAGAGCAGCAGGTCACGGATGGCGTGCGGCCGGCCGTCGGCAAGGGCTGGGAAGACCTCGGTCATGCGCCTTGCTTGCGGCAGCAGGGCCAACTGGACGGCTGCCGAAGCACACGTCAGGGCACCTAACCCGACCAGCCTCAACGGGTAGGGACGGATAAGGGCCATCCAGGCCGCGGTCGTGGCCTCAGGCTCCCGGACCGTGGCTTCAGGCATCCGGATCGTGTACTCAGACACCCGGATCGAGGCCAGGACTCGCCACTTCGCCACCAACCGGCTTCTGGCCCGTCCAGACATCCTGAAGAACATCGGCCACCGCCTGTGCAGCACCCCGATAGCCCATCGCCTGCAACAGGTCGATGCGAATCAGGCGCCGGCGATTGTGATCGGCGAGCAGCTCGACGGCTTGGGTCGCGGCCATCTCGGGCGTGATGGCCCCAACCAATTCGGGGGTGACCATTCGACCCATCCGCTGATTCGGCAGTGCCGTGAAGCGCAGATGCCGGAGCAACTGACGAATGACCACCCGCTTGATGCGAGGCCCCAGCCACGGGAGTTGGCCTATGCGGCCGGGAATACCTTCGAGGGGGATGTCCTCCGGACGCAGCAAGGGCAGGACCACCAGCTGTGGCACGCCAAGCACCGCCAGTTCGGCCGTGTTGGTACCGGGTACCGTCAGGGCAAGGTCATCGACCTGCAGGCCATCGAACTGCATCGCCGGCGGCACGATGCGAATGCGTGCCCCACCGGGCGTGACCATGAGCGCACCACCCGGGGCCTTCAGGATACGCGTGGCACGCGCAGCCTCGGGTCCCTCGGCGAGGGCCGCCTCGAACATCTCGAGCGGGGTGAACGCGGACTGATGCAGGATGAACTGCACACTGGAATCAACGGCATGCAGCCTGTCAACAACCTCCACCATGAAAGGCGTGGCGCTGCGGACCTTGAAGGGCTTGCTGCCGGGCAACAACCCCACGACGAGGGAGCCCTGGGACAATCCGAGACGCTCCCGTGCCGCTGCGGGCGTCATGGACGGGGCAACGGAATCGACCATGAGGTTGCCGACGAGAACCAGCTTGCCGGGCGGTACCTTACGGCCACGCAGGGCGAGATAAGGGTTGCGATCCGACAGCATGAATCGGGTGACGGCACTGGCCCAGCGCCCCACGGTCTCGGTGTAGACCAGCAAAGGCCAACCGGTCCTGCGCGCGGCCAGCACCCCGAAGAACTGATCTCCCCCGAGGAACAGCACCGCGCCCGATTCGGCCGCGCCACGACGGTCGGGGCGCTGACCCAGCAACAGGAATCGCAGGGTCTGTGCCGGCGTCCAGACGGTCAGCGGCAACTGCCACGCCGCGATGGTGGCGGCCTCCTGTCCCGATGCATAAGGGCACGGCACCAGCGCGACCGTGATCGAGACCTCCGGGAAGCGCTCCAGCAGGGCGCCGACGACAGGCCGAACCCACGCGGCGAGTTCGCCCGGGGCGTTGGAAATGATCAGGATGTCGCGAGGCACAGGCAGGGCTCCATCAGGGTCGGGAGCCCCCTCATGGTACCTCAACGGCCACCTCGGCCGCCCAGTGCCGGGCCACGTCGGCGGGGAGAACCTCACGCGCGAGCATCCGCTTGACCCACTCGTCCTCGGGACCGGGCATGAAGGCAAGGCCGCGATGCAACAGATTGAGATGTCCGACGAAGGCCTGTGCATCCTCGGTCGTGAAGGGCGCAAGGCCCGAACGCCACTGCCGTTCAAGAGCCATTGCGACGTCTCCAAGGTCACGATTGCCGCTCATCAGAGCCTGCACGAGCGCATCCGCCTCAGGTCGGTCTGCCTGGACCTGTCCCAGGAAGTCGAAAAGCATCTGGTCAACCTGCGCCCGCACGCCCGCGACCGGATCGCCACCCGCGCCTGCCTCGCTCGCAGGCGCCTGTGCGACCAGGGCTTCGAGCAGTTCGTCGCTCAGGACCAGTCCGGAGGCCAGCATCTCAAGGGCGGCCTCGAGAGCGTGCCCAAGACGCGCAGGGTCCGAACCGCCGTGGCGTTCGAGCACCGCCATCAGGCGTTCCAGCAAGTCCACAAGCAAGCGCTCCAGAACCGCGGGCCCATCCGCTGTCATGCCACCACCGGCTGCCTGAATCCACTGGGCGAGGACCTGAGCCAGTGCCGGAGGCACTGTCCCCAGAAAATCGGCAAGCAGCTGCTCGAGCCGCTTGCGCACCTGACCTTCGCGCAGGCTGGAGAGGACCTCCTGCCGGCCCTGCTCGACCTGACGGGCCTCGATGCGCCGCGCGTTGAAGTAGGCGCCGGCCATGAGGGCCGCGAAGAAGTCATCCCCGTGGCGAGCCCGGAACAACGCGAGGGACTCACGCAGTTCATCAGGACCGGGCAGCAGCGGCAGCAACGTCCGCGCATCCCCGCGCAGCAGGGGATGGTCGGCCAGGAAGCGCTGCCAGGCCTCGCCCCACGCCTCGAGGAACATGGCCGCCTCACCACTGGTCCACGCCTCGGTCCAGAAGGCTTCCTCGGCACCGGCAGCCGGGTCACGGCCGACAGACCGCCTGAAGGAGGCCCGCAGGGACCGCGCCTGAAAAGCCTGCGCGGCCTGCCCCGGATCGAACCCCGGATCGGCGGCCAGTGTCTGCGCCAAGGCCAGATCCTCCGGCGACAGCCCGGTCAGGACGGGCGCGCCGTCCGCACCGCGAGTTTTCGAGACCAGGTCGCCGCCCACCAACTGCACCACCCTGTCGGCGATGACGTGCCGGAAGAGCAATTCCTGACGGTCCCGAACCCCGGCTGCGGCGAGACGCCCGCGGAACGGTTCGAGCTCCGCCGGGCCGGGACTCCGACCGAAGACCGCGCGGAAGGCCTCGGCGACCTCGGTTTTGCCGCCTTCGAGAGGTTGCGTCCGCTGGGCGAGGGGTGCTGTCCCGGCCGCAGGACGCACCTGAGGGCGAGAAGCAATGCCGAGCGTGTCGGTACCCTTCAGGGCGCGGGTGACATCCTCGTCCGACACGAAGCCCATCTCGACAAGAATCTCGCCGATGCGCGCCTTGGAGAGGGCCTGGCTCTCGAGCGCTGTCGCCAACTGCTCCGCGGTGATGCGGCCTTGTGCCAGCAGCCGCTCGCCGAGACGTTTCCGCGCGGCGACGGGAGCATCCTGCGTGCCACGCTCCTGCAGGGTCAGGGCCTCCTGCAGCGAATCGGCATCGATGAGGCCCTTCTGCAACAGCAGGTCGCCCAGGCGGACGTTGAGGTCACGCTGTTCCCGCAGGGCAGCCTCGAGACTGGCCTGATCGAGGCGCCGCAGGCGAAGCAGGACTTCGCCCAGCGGTGGCCGACCGCTGGCGACAGGACCGTGGGTTTCGGACGACACGAGCACCCCCCCTCATGGGCTTTACCCACCCAATCGGGGTGCGCCACGCCTCACCGCACGTCCGCGACCTCGATCTGCTCCTCGTCGATACGCAACTGACCGCGATGCGTGACGTAGCGGAACTGAGGATGCAGCAACTCGAGTCTGCGGTGCACGCGCCAGAGGCCCGGGGCGCGCCGGATGCGGCGGCCATCGACCAGGATCTGAAGGTTGCGCGGGTCAGCACGAAACACGAGGCGGCCGAACGGCCAGGACCGCTCCCCGGCGACACCCAGCACGGGCAATCGCGACACGTCCAGCGACCGATCGCTGCCCTCGAAACTGAGCGACATAAGGCCCTCGAGCAGCACCGTACGCGGATCGAGGCGGTAGGGAGCACGCTGCGCAGGAGCCCACGTCAGCCCCCCGCGGGCGTCGTGGCCACGGGCCGGTGCCGGCAGCTGCAGCGCGATGGCGATGCCCGGTTGCATCTCGAAGGCGGACAGGCGCTCCGAACGATCGGGGCCGACCTCAGGCACGGTCGGTTCGGCAGTCCGGAAGCGATCGACGGGAATGCCCTGTAGTCCGTCTTCGAAGCCAAGGGCACGAGCAAGAACCGTCGTCATCGAGCCGCTACGCAGGACACGTTCCTGCCATCCTTCTCCCGCGAAACGGTCGAGCATCGCTGCCTGCGCCAATGCAGTCACGAGCAGGGGGTCTCCGTCCACCTCGCGCCCGCCCATGGCCTGAATACAACGGCTACGCAACCACGCCAGTTGCTCGGCTGCCGAGGCGTGTCTCCAAGGCAGAGCCGCAGGCACGTCCGATGCACGAGGACCTGCGGCCGACGCCTGGCGCACCATAGGCCAGTGGCGAATCAGTGCCCGCAGGGCCTCCCGATGATCCTCTGCCTGCGCGTCACCCACCGACAAGCCCGCACGCCGACTGCGACGGGCCGAAAGGAAGCCCAGCAGGGCCGCCTTCTGTGCTGCGGCATCCCGAGTCACGAGGGCCAAGCCCAGAGCATCCAGTTCGCGGGCGAGTCCCCGGGCCTGCGCCTGGGCCGAACCGACCCGAGCCCGCAAGTCACGGGCCCACGTCGCCTTGGCAAGAACATGATGGTTCAGGCCAAGAACCAGCAGGGCCGTCGGCGAAGGCCCCGTCGGGAAGAAGCCGGGCAGCAGATCGTAAGGCGCGGCCACCATGCGGATCCCGGCAAGGCGGACCTCCAGACTGCCCGAGTCCAGGTCAGTCGTGGCTCCTGCCCGCCATTGGACGGTCAAGGCGCCTGATCCGATCGGCCTGAACCCCGGAAGAGAAGTCCGAACATGGAATGCCAACGCCATGCGGCCCGGATCCACGAGCAGGATCGGAACCTTGCGGAACGAGAAGCCCGCCACGGGCTTGTTGCCCGGGCCGGCGAGGCGATCGGCTTCGGCGACCCACGCCACCAACGCCAGATCCCGCGCCGCAGGCTGTGCCGGTGGGGCTGCAGAAGCCGCATCCGGCACGATCCAGAACAGGGCGCAGAGCGCGATCCCGAGGCCGAGCACGCGCTTCACGCCGGACTTCGCCAACGCCCTATCCACCACCGTGGAGAGGCCCCTTTGCGGCAGACGATGGCGAACCGGCGAGCGATGCCGGAAGGGCAGAGCGGCCGCCCCCGGACGGAGAGTTCAGCGGACGAACCTTGCGCTTTTCACCCAGCGGCCGACGCACCACACGAATCTCGCTGGCGACGACCCGCTCGTCGATGCGCTCTCGCCGGATGGCCTCATCCACCGGATTGGGGTCGATGCGGCGGGTGATCCATCCGTAGACGGGACGCACAGCCTGCTGATCCGGGTCCATCTCGACCCCGGTCTGCCCCCACACGCGCTCCTCGACGGGTTTGTTCACCTGGCGATGTTCGACCCAAGTGATGACCCGCGTCTGAATGGTGTCGACGCGAATGCGCTCCACCGCGACGCTGCGCTCGATCTCTGCCAGCACGCGCCGCCCGCGGATACGCTCTTCTCGGCGTTCGACCGTCCGCTTGACCTCACGGGAAATCGGCGTCTCCACCACCCGGAACGAGAGGGTGGCCTCCTCCTCGGCCAATGCGGGCAGCGCGAGCAGAATCCAGACGAACAATGCCAGACAGAAGGACAGGTATCTCAAGGCCCAACCCCTCGGTAACGTGCCAAGGGCTCCGCAGCCTGTGTACCCTGAAGGCACTCGCTTGGCACAGGTGAACCGGGGGTACCTTTGCGCATCGATTCCTTGGACGACTTGCAGGACCGGGTCGACGGCTGGGTCCGTACCCACGGTGGCTACTTTCCGCCACTTGCCCAACTCGCGCGCCTGACGGAGGAGCTGGGCGAAGTCGCACGCGCAGCGAACGGGCTCTGGGGAGGCAAGACACCAAGACCCGGTCTTGTGCCTGCCAACCTGGCAGAGGAACTCGGCGACATGCTTTTCGTCCTGTCCTGTCTCGCCAACCAGGCCGACATCCGCCTCGCGGAGGCCGCAGCCGCCGCGCTTGCCAAGTCCATGGGCCGGGACGGCGCGCGCTTCAAGGACCTGGACGGCTAACCCAGATCGTCGGCTTCGCGCAGGAGTCGGAGCACAGGCTCGGCCCCCCGCCCCTCCAGCAGATCCAGGGTTTCCCTGTCTGCCCCCGCCTCGCGCAGCAGGACGAGGCCGTCCTCTTCGTGGTGGTGGTAGATCGCGCGGGCCCAGGCGAGACCACGGCCACCGACGGGCGACGGCTCTCGTCCGGGCTGACCGGGAGCGAGCACGCACAGGGTGCGCCAGAGCAATCCGTACCCCTCGGGCTTCCCCACGTCATGCAGCAGTGCGGCCCGGACAAGCTCGGGACCGCCACCTGCCTGCGCCACGCGCCGCGCGACCCTGAGCGCATGGCTGCGGTCCTCTCGGCCCATCCTTGCAAATAGGCCGTGGAGCCCTGGCCCCAGAAAGCCTGCCGCCCACCGCACGTCCTCGTCCCGGATGCGCGGCATCAGGAACCAGAGGCCCTGCCGGATCCGCAGCCACCACGCGCTCAGGGCGTCACCCGAAGCAGCCAGGCCAGCGCCGTCCGCATCACGTCCCCGAGGAAAGCCTGTCCCTGAGGCAGGAAGATCAGCAGGACCAGAATCACCACGCCGTAGGGCACCAGCTGGTGCATGGCCGGCCGTGCACGCTCGGGCAGGAGGCCCAGCAGCATGCCGGCACCATCGAAAGGGGGGATGGGCAGCAGATTGAAGACAGCGAGGTTCACGTTGAGCAGCACCAGCACCTTCAGCATCTCGCCCATCGCCTCGGCCGTCCCGGGCGTGGGCATCTCGAGATGCTTCAGGGCAAGCAGGGCGAGAAATGCGAGCAGGAGGTTGCTGGCCGGTCCCGCGGCGGACACGAGGCTGGAACCCCAGCGCCGCAGGCGACCCTCGTCGACGGGAACCGGACGCGCCCAGCCCACGGGTGCGAAGAGCAGCATCAGCGTGCCAATCGGATCGAGATGAGCCAGCGGATTCAGGGTCAGGCGGCCCATGCGCGCGGCCGTGTCATCCCCCATCCGCCAGGCAGCCCACGCATGGGCCGCTTCGTGCAGGGTGATCGACACGATGAACAGCGGCAGTTGCAGCGTCAGGCGTTCCAGCAGGTCCTGCCCGCCGGATGCACCCGTCAGGAAGCCGAACACCTAGGCGCGCTCCTCACCCTCGGCCAGCAGCGTGCGCGCGAACGCCTGCTGATCTGCAGCGGTCGCGACCTTGCCATCAATCAGCGCGGCCCGAACCCGACGCAGGACCTCGCCAGTCCGCGGCCCCGGGGGCAGACCCTGTTGCCGGAGCCAATCGCCGTCCACGGCGACCTCGAGCCGGCGGTGGGCCAGATGCTCGTCCAGGACAGGCAGCAGGTTGCCCGTCTCGGAGAGCAGGGCCATCAAGGCCAGCCCGAGCCGCTCGAGGTCGGCAAGTTGCTGGTACCGCTCGCTCGGAGACCGGCGGAACCAGCCGGGATGTTCGCGCTCGAGACGCGCGTGCCGGGACAGGGCCGCCGTCAGGCGATGCTGTTCGCCGCCCGGCAGGTGAAGTCGGGCCAGAGCATCGGCACGGCCCTGGTCCTCGAGTTGCGCCAACAGCCCCCCGAGCACGAGCAGGAAGGCTGCCTCGGCAGGTTCCTCGCCCTGTTCGGCGAGCCACGCAGTCACGGGAGCGAGACGGTCCACGAAGCGCTCCGAAGGATGCCAGCCGGCGAGCGCTCCCGAAACCAGGCGCCACGCATCGAGGTCGGCGAGCGCCTGTACCCCGGCAGCGGCCTCGCCGCGGGTGAGCAGCTTGCGCAGCTCGTTCTTGAGACGCTCCCCGCCGACTCCGTCCAGTCTGCCGGACGAGGTCGCGTAGCGAGCGAAGCCCTCCGTCTCGGGATGGAAGCGCAGGCCCGTCGCCATCGCGAAGCGCACCCCCCGGACCAATCGTGTCGGGTCCTCGATGAAACTCAGGTTGTGCAGGGTGCGGAGGTGGCCGGATTCCAGATCGTCCACCCCCCCGAAGAAGTCCACGACCTCGCCGAAGGCCTCGCCGTCGATGCGCAAAGCCAAGGCGTTGACGGTGAAGTCCCGACGCCCGAGATCGTGGCGCAGCCCGGCTGCCTGCACCTCGGGCAGGGCCCCGGGCTGGCGGTAGGTCTCCTTGCGGGCCGTCGCGACATCGATGCGGCGACCATCCGGCAGCCGCAGGGTGGCAGTCCCGAAGGCCTGGTGACGAATGACCTCGGCGTCCAGCGCCTTGCCGAGTCGCGTGACGAACGCATCGGCAAGCTTGTCGGTCATCAGATCGAGATCGAAGCTCGGCCGGTCCAGCAGAAGGTCCCGCACCGCGCCTCCCACCAGATAGAGGGGCTGATCCCCTGCCAAGGCCCTGATCCGCTCCAGCAGGTCCAACTCGGACGCCGGCCAGATACGCCGCAGACGCTCGGCCAGGGTCGCCGGCCGCAAGGAAGGCGGCAAGCGATGGGCATAGAGCAGGCCCATCACGTCCGAGCGACTGACGATGCCGACGACGCCACCGTCCTCCACCACCACGGCCTTCCCGGGGCCGGGGCCGAGCACGACGGGCAGCAGGGCCTCCGCACCGCTCCCGGGCGTCAGCAAGGCCGGGCACGGGGACATCACCTCGCGCACGGGCCGTTCGGAGAGGGCGTGGCGCACCGCCCGGGCCACATCCGGCCGCAGCACGAGGCCCATCGGGGCACCGGCTGCGTCCACCACCACCAGGCTGCCGTGGGGATGTTCGGTCAGGACGTCCCAGGCCGCGGCCACCGTCGTCGTGACCTCGACCGTCCGGACAGGATGGCTCATCAGCGAGCCCACGGTCACGGCCGTGGCCAGGGGCGCACGCAGCACGGCCTCCGGCCCCAGCAGGCTCCAGCGGGACGCCAGCTCCCGATCCGCCCCGGCCTCGAGCAGCCGCGTCAGGGCCTCGAGTTCGACCGTCCCCGGAAAGCCGCGACAACCGTCCATCACCGCAAGGTAGAGCAGCGTCGCCTCCATCGGAGAGAGGGCGATGCCCCGCTCGCGCAGCCGCGGCAGCAGGCCCGCGGTCATCGACAGGGCACCGGCGGGCAGCGTCACGGTCCGGGTCTCCGCACGCTCCGCCAGGGCAACGGGCATGCCGGGTTGCTGGCCCTCGGGATGCCAGACGACCACGCCGCCTTCCTCGGGAAGGACGGCATCGGCAAGGCCGAGCATGTCACCGTGCATCCGCACCAGCGGCTCGAGGGCCGGCGGGAGATGGGCAGGTGGCACGAGCACGGCCTCGGGCACGAGCCGTCGGATCACGAGGGCGGCCCCGAGGCCGTCGGGGGAGGCGGGGTCGATCAGGATGGCCTGTGTCGTCATGGCTGGACTCCGGTCGGGGTTGCCGACATCGTACCTCCGGCGGGCTCCACGAAGCATCGCCGTCATGGCATGCTTGGATCGTCGCCGGTCCCGGGTGGACGATGGTGGCGGAAGGCCCCAACAGCCCTCCCCGCCCATCCACGTCCAATCCGCATCGAGGTTTTCAAGATCATGGTCAACAGCGTCGTTCTGGTCGGTCGCGCCGGTGCCGACCCCGAGGTCCGCGTCTTCGAACCGTCCGGGGACACCATCGTCAAGTTCAATCTGGCGGTCAACCGCCCGGTCCGGCGCCAGGAAGGGGTCGATGCGACGGACTGGTTCCGCATCGAGCTGCGCGGTCGCCAGACCGACGCAGCGGCCAAGTACATCCGCAAGGGGGGCCTCGTCGGCATCCAGGGCCGCCTCGAGCTGGACAAGTACAAGGACCGCGAGGGCCAGTGGCGCGAGATGTTCGTCATCCGGGCCAACAACTTCCAGCTCCTCGGCAGCCGCTCGGACCGTCAGGACGGGGACGCCTGAGCCCGTCGGGGCCTGGCGGCACATGCCGATCCGGATCGTCGCGGATGACCTGACGGGGGCAGCCGAGGCCCTCCTGGCCTTTCACCAGGTCGGCTTCGGCACGCTGCTCGAGACGACAGCCGGAGCCGAGGACGGCGTCGATACGGTCGTGGCACGTTCGCTGGACCTGCGCGACGGTGACGCGGGCACCGTGCAGGCGGCCTTTGGCCAGCGGGTCATGCCCCATCCGGCATTCCTCGCCATCGACGGCCTCGGGGGCACGCCCCTGCCGGCGCTCCTCCGCGAGGCCCTCGGCAGGGGGCCTGCGCGTCTTGCGCTGCTGGCCACGGCCCATCCCGATCGCGGATGGACCACGATGGGGGGTTACGCCCTGCGGCTGGGCCTTCCCCTCGGCACCGATCCCCGAGACCCCAGACCACGGTCCGGTCCGGGCGAGCCCCACCTGCCGACGGCCCTCGCCGCAGCGGGTCTCCGCGTGTGGACCCTGGAATGGCGCGAGCTCAGACGGGGCCCTGAGGCCATCGCCACGCAGTTGCTCGCGGCGGCAACCGCGGGAGCGCAGGTCATCGTGGCCGATGCCGCAAGCCACGACGACCTCGACCAGTTGGCCCTCGTCGCCCTCGGCAGTCCCTTTCCGGTGCTGCCCGTCGGCACGGCAGGTCTGGCGGGAGCGTGGGCGCGTGCCTTGGGCCGCAGGCGGGGCCTCGCTGCCGGTGTTCGCCTGGCCGAGGGCGTCGCCCCGGCGAGCGTCGCCTCGGTGCTTGACGCCTCAGGCCTGCCGGATCCCCGCCGGATTCGGCGCTTGCTTCCAGGTCGTCGGCCCGTGCTTGCCGTGTGCGGATCGGACCACCCGGCCACGGTCGCGCAGGCAACCCGAGCCGCCGGCAAGGCAGGCCCACTCCTGCTGGACGCCTCGGCGCTGCTGTTCGACGAAGGTTCGGGCGAGGCCCTGCCGCCCGCGTGGCAGGATGCGGTCAACCACGCCCGAGGGCTGCTGGCGACGGGCCAGGACGTGGTGATGGCGACCGCCGGCAGCACCGAGGATCGGGAGCGGGTCCTCGCATGGGGACGTGCGGCAGGCTTGCCGGGCGAGACCGTCGAGGAGCGTCTGCAACAGGCAGTGGCCCTTGTCGTCAGGCAGTTGGCCGAAGCCCATCCCTTGTCGGGCATCGTGGCACTCGGCAGCAGGACGGCCGCCACGGCGTGGCGCGCCC
Organism: Candidatus Sericytochromatia bacterium; assembly: GCA_035285865.1. Lineage (GTDB taxonomy): Bacteria > Cyanobacteriota > Sericytochromatia > S15B-MN24 > VGJW01 > VGJW01. The sequence continues at coordinate 31,048 of JAYKHS010000014.1, read as the reverse complement.
TGCCCCACCGACAGGCCATGATCGAATGCGCGGCCGAGGCCGGCCTGCCCGTGCTGCGCCTGCATCCGGCAGGCCCTCGTCTGGTGGCCTGCCGGGGCAGCGAAGGCCAGCCGGACACGCTCGTCCGGACCATCGACCTGCTGCGGCGACTCGATGGGCTGGAGAAGTCGTGACCTGCTATGCTTTAGCGATGGTCGCCTGCCGGGCATGACGCCGGAGCGCACCCCCACCGGACACCGCCGTCCCGCCACCGTCCCACCCTCCCGCAAGGAATCACGCCCATGCGCATCGGCATGCTCAGTTGGGAATATCCGCCCCGCATCGTGGGGGGCATCGCCCGCCACGTGGAGGAGCTGTCGCAGGCCCTGGCTGCCCGCGGACACGACGTTCATGTCTTCACGGCCGACCATCCCGGCACCGTGGCCCACGAGACCGTGGCCGGCGTCCACATCCACCGCGTCAAGGGCGACGAGGCCCCGACGCCGGACTTCCTCTCCGGCATCATGCACCTCAACTTCGGGATGTCCCGCCTGGCGCTCGAAGAGCATGCCCGCCAGCCGTTCGATCTCTTCCACGCGCATGACTGGCTGGTCGTCCAGGCGGCCCACCTCCTCAAGCACGCCCTCTATGTCCCGCTGATCGGCACGGTCCACGCGACCGAGGCGGGGCGCAACCAGGGCATCCACCATGCCCTGTCGCGGTACATCGCGCAGCAGGAGTGGTTCCTGACCTACGAGTCCTACCGCGTCATCGTGTGCAGCCACGTGATGCACCGCGAAGTGCTCAAGCAGTTCGCCCCGCCCTCGGACAAGCTGGCCGTCATCCCCAACGGCATCAAGGCCGACAAGTTCCACTTCGATTTCCCGGACGGTCTCGGCTTCCGTCGCCAGATCGCCATGGACCACGAACGCCTGATCCTCTTCGTCGGCCGGATGGTGCCCGAAAAGGGCGGCCAGGTGCTCATCGAGGCCATGCCCAAGGTGCTGGCCAAGTTCCCCGACGCCAAGGCGGTCATCGTCGGCAAGGGCGGGTTCGTGGACGAGCTCAAGGCGCTCGCCAAGCACTACCGTCTGGGCCACAAGGCGCTCTTCACGGGCTATGTCGATGACGACACGCTGCTGCGTCTCTACCGCGTCTCCGACGCCTTCGTCGTGCCCTCGCTGTACGAGCCGTTCGGCATCGTCGCCCTCGAAGGCATGGCCGCAGGCTTGCCGGTGGTCGCCTCCGATGCCGGCGGCCTCTGGGAAATCGTCGAGCACGACGTCACGGGCATCTCGACCTATGCGGGCGACTCCGACTCGCTGGCCTGGGGGCTGCTGCAGACGCTGCAACGCCCCGAGCACAGCCAGTGGCTGGTCCGGAACGCGGTGCAACGGGTCCGCGACGTCTTCAACTGGGAACGCATCGCCGAGCAGACCGAAGAGGTCTATCGGTCGGTGCTTCCGGGTCGATGACCGGCGCGGGGGTGGCGGCTTCGGACGGCGTGCGGGAGGACTGATGACCATGAAGGCCGTGCTGATGGCGGGTGGCTCGGGAACACGCCTGCGCCCCCTGACGTGCGACATCCCCAAGCCGATGGTGCCGATGCTCAACCGGCCGATGGCCGATCACATTGTCAGGTTACTGACAAAACACGGCTTTCATGACATCACCATGACGCTCTACTACTTGCCGCACGTGCTGCAGAACCACTTCGGGGACGGCAGCGAGTTCGGTGCCCGCATCAGTTACTCGGTCGAGGAGCGCATCCCTCTGGGTACTGCGGGCTCGGTCAAGGCCGTCGGCTCCAAGTTGGATGAGACCTTCATCGTCATCTCCGGCGACTCGCTGACCGACATCGACCTGACGGCAGCCGTGGCGTACCACAAGGCCAAGGGTTCGCTCGCAACGCTGGTCCTCAAGCGCGTGGACAACCCGCTCGAGTTTGGCATCGTCATCTGCGAGGCGGACGGGCGCGTCAGCCGCTTCCAGGAGAAGCCCAGCAGCTCCGAGGTCTTCTCCGACACCATCAATACCGGCACCTACATCCTCGAGCCTGAGGTGCTCGACTACCTCGAACCCGATGTCGAAGTGGACTTCTCGAAGGACCTCTTCCCGAAGCTGCTGGCCGAGAACCGGCCGATGTACGGCTACGTGGCCGATGGGTACTGGGAGGACGTCGGCAATCTGGTGGCCTACAGGCAGGCCCACTACGACATCCTCGCCGGCAAGGTGAAGCTCGAGATTCCCTATCAGGAGCGCGAACCCGGCATCTGGATCGGCGAGGGCACGACCATCCATCCCACGGCCAGCATCCAGGCCCCGGCCCTCATCGGCAACAACTGCCAGATCGGGCCCGGCGTCGAGATCTCGGCAGGCACCGTCATCGGGGACAACGTCGTCATCGCGGGGCAGGCGACCCTTAAGCGCCCCGTCATCTGGAACAACGTCTACCTGGGCGAAGAGGTCGCCCTGCGCGGCTGCGTGCTGGGCAAGAACACCAGCGTCCGGCGCGGTTCGGAGGTTCTCGAGGGCAGCATCGTCGCCAACGACTGCGTGCTGGGCGAGAAGAGCATCCTGAAGCCCAACGTGAAGGTCTGGCCGAACAAGACCATCGAGACGGGCACGACCCTGACCAGCAGCCTCATCTGGGGCACGGCGGCCCAGAAGACGCTCTTCGGGACCGCCGGCGTCCGCGGTCTGGTCAACGTCGAGATGAGTCCGGAGTTCGCCGTGCGCCTCGGCGCGGCCTACGGTGCCTCGCTCAAGGCCGGCAGCATCGTAACCGTCAGCCGCGACGGCTCCCCTGCCTCGCGGATGATCAACCGCGGCATCATCTCGGGCCTGATGAGCGTGGGCGTCTCCGTCTACAACCTCGAGAACGTGGCCGTGCCCATCGCGCGCTACCAGATCCCCGCCATCACCGGTGCGGTCGGCGGCATCCACACCCGCATCCATCCGGACCAGCCGGACGAAGTCCAGGTCGAGTTTCTGGACCAGGCCGGACTCAACATCGACAAGGCCATCGAGAAGAAGATCGAGTCCAATTACTTCAAGGAAGACTTCCGTCGGGTACGGATGGCCGACATCGGCGACCTGCATTTCCCGAGCCGCGTGCTCGAGTACTACCGGGACGGCTTCTTCAAGGTCTTCGATTCCGAGGTCATCGCCCGGCGACGGCCGAAGATCGTCCTCGATTACGCAGCCAGCTTCGTCAACGTGCTGCTGCCCTCGTTGCTGGGCAAGCTCGGGGCCGAGGCCATCGTGCTCAATGCGCATCTGGCGTCCCGCTATCCGACGACCGACGAGAAGCGGGACCTGCGGCACCAGCTGGCCAATGTCGTGACCGCCCTGAAAGCCGACTTTGGCGTCCAGATCGACGCCCACGGCGAGCGGCTGACGCTGGTCGACAACAAGGGCCGCATCATCTTCGACGAGCGTTTGCTGGCCACGGTTACCGAGCTGACGCTGCGCGCCCGGCCCGGCAGCGCCATCGGCGTCCCGGTGACGGCCTCGAGCGTGCTCGAGCGCATTGCCGAACGCCACGGCGGCCGCATCGTCCGCACGAAGGCACGCGCACGTGCCCTGATGGAAGTGGCACGCGAACGTCAGGTCCTCTGGGCAGGGACGGAAGGGCGGTTCGTCCTCCCAGCGCTGCATCCGGGATTCGACGCCATGATTGCCATCGCCAAGATCCTCGAGGCCCTCTGCACCGTGGACAAGCCCTTGGATGAAGTGGTGGCCGAGGTTCCCGAGTTTTTCCACCTGCACGAGAAGGTGAGTTGCCCGTGGGAACACAAGGGCACGGTCATGCGCGTCCTCGTGGAAGGCTCCAAGGACCGCAAGGTGGACATGCTGGACGGCATCAAAATATGGCACGGCGAGGACTGGGTGCTCGTGCTGCCCGACCCCGTCGAACCCACCGTCCACCTCTTTGCGGATAGCATGGAGATCCTGCGCGCCGAGGAACTGCTGGACGAATATCGCGGCAAGATCGCCGAGGTCGTGGCCGGCCGACAGGCCGGTCTTGCGGGGGAGGGTCGCTGAGATGGGTGAACTGATCTTCGGGACGGATGGCTGGCGCGCCGTCATCGCGGACGAGTTCACCTTCGCCAATGTCCGGCGTGTGGCTTCGGCCATCGCAGGCCACGTCCGCGCGACGCACGGCACCTCGCGCCCTGTCCTCGTCGGGCATGACACGCGCTTCCTCGCACGTGACTTCGCCCGGACGGTGGTGGGCGTGCTGCACCATCACGGCATCGAGGCGCGCCTCGCCGTGCGCGACGTACCGACTCCGGTCATCGCGCACGCTGCTCAGGCCACGCCGACGGCCGGAGCCATCATGCTGACGGCGAGCCACAACCCGCCCCAGTACTGTGGCATCAAATACATCCCCGAGTACGCGGGACCGGCGACCAAGGAGATCACGGACGCCATCGTGGCGGGCATCCGTCCTCTGGACGATGCGCTTGCCGCGGCACCGGCCGCGGACGGCACACCATTCGATCCCGAACCCGCCTACAAGGCCGAGGTGCTGGCGCGCTTCGACCACGAACGCATGCAGCGTGCCGGTCTGAAGGTCGGCTATGACGCGCTCCATGCCACGGGTCGCGGGTACACCGACCAGATGTTGGCGACGCTGGGGTGTCACGTCACGGCCCTGCGCATGAACATCGATCCGCTCTTCGGCGGCGGCATGCCCGAACCGGCCCCGGCCTACCTCGGTCAGCTCCGGGAGACCATCCTGAACGAAGGCCTGGCCCTGGGCCTCGCCAACGACGGAGACAGCGACCGTTTCGGGGTCCTCGGCGAGGATGGCGCGTGGTACACGCCCAATCAGGTCATCGCCCTCCTGGCGCGGCACCTCCATGTCCGCAGGGGCCTCTCCGGGGCCATCGTCCGCACCGTGGCGACGACGCACATGCTCGATCGCATGGCCGCCCGTTGGGGCCTGCCGCTGCGGGAAACGCCGGTGGGTTTCAAGTGGGTCGGCCAGGTCATGCGAGACGAGCCCGTCCTCATCGGGGGCGAGGAATCGGGCGGGCTATCGGTCATCGGCCACATTCCGGAGAAGGACGGCATCCTCGCGGACCTGCTGGTTGCCGAGATGGTCGCGTGGGAAGGCAAGCCCTTGTCTGCGATATGGGCGGACCTGGTGGCCGAAGTCGGCGGGGCACCGGCAAATCGCCGCCTTGATCTCCATCTGGACCAAGGAGCGAAGGACGCCCTGATGGCTGCTTTCCGCGACCGGACGCCGGCGCGCTTTGCCGGCCTTGAGGTGCGCGGCACTTCTGGCCTCGATGGCGTGAAGTGGTTGCTGGAGGGCGATGCCTGGGTGCTGGCCCGTCCATCGGGCACCGAACCCGTCGTGCGCATCTACCTCGAGGCGCCGGATGCGGCCACGCTGACCCGTCTCGAGGAAGCCTGCCGGGCGATGACCGCCGCGCAGACGCACGGATGAAGGTGCCCCCGGGCTGTTCAGGCCCATCCCTGAGGGTATGCTGACTGGGATGGCGCCCAAGGACAAGCTCAAGAAGACCATCGCGGAAGACAGGAAGCGCCTGCTGCTGCGGCTGCGCAAGCTGCCTTGGGCCCAGTACATGGCCGTCGGCAGTGGTGTCGGCCTCTCGGCCGTAATGCTTCTGATGGCCGACATGGAGGCGGGCCTGCCGCTGCAGGCGGTGTTACCCCTCGTGCTGGCCGGCGTCCCCAAGGCGTTCGCCCCCCTCGAATTGCGCGTCGCCCGGGCCATCCAGAAACAGGCGGAGGCCATCGAGCTCCACGAGCAGACGGACGGCAAGGACAAGGCGCCCAACCCGCTGCTGGACGAGTTCGGCGCCGAATACTGCGGTGGCCACCCCAACTGGCAGGTGACGCGTCCCGAGTTCGGTCAGATTCAGTTGTACGAGCGCGCGCTGGTCTTCAAGAACCTCAAGAACCGCTTCCGCCTGCCGCTCAGCCGCGTCAACCGCATCACCCTCGAGAGTCAGCTCCAGATGAAGATGCGCAAGCTCGGGGATGTCCAGCTGCCCAACACCAAGGTGCCCGCCAACCCCCTCGTGCGCCGGCTCGTGGATACCTACCGCAAGCGCCTGCGCATGGTGCTCATCGACTACACGGACGATCAAGGCCAGGCACGCCTCATCGCCATGTGGCCCAATCGCGGCAATGTCCGCTCCGCGCGCCAGGTCAAGGACGGCATCGACGCCGCCCTTGCCAAGCTGGGCAAGGAGAAGAACCCCGCGGGCGCAGCATCGCGGCCCATCAATCGTCCGCCACTCGACCCGCTTGCCGGCTCGTCCGCCTCCGGCCGTCCGCTGCCTCCGGCGATGCCTGCGCCCGTGCGCGAGGTCAGCAAGGACGCCATCGCCGCCGCCCAGGAAGCCTCGCGACCGCAGTCCAGCGGTCCTTCCATTTCGACTGTCATGCAGGATGTCACTGCCGCCAAGACCTGCCCCTACTGCAAGTTCTCGCTCAAGGAACCGATCGTGCACTGCTCGGTCTGCGCGCTGGAGCACCACGAGGGCTGCTGGAAGGCCAACTACGGCTGCACCAAGGAGTGCAGCAAGGCCAAGGCCATCGCAGGTCCGGCACCGGGTGCCGATGCAGCCCCCGAGCCGGTCGTGGCGGAGGCTCCCGTGCCGACAGCCGCACCGGCATCGCCCCCGCCGCAGTCCCCCCCCCCGCCGCGCTTCCAGGTCGTCCTCGCCGATGCCGGCAAGACTCCGGAGCAGCAGGACGCCGTGGCCCGACAGATGGCCCAGGACTTCGGCATCGAGCTCGAGAAGGTGCGCGTGGTGCTCGGGCGCTTGCCCGCCGTCGCCCGCCGCAATCTGGACGAGCAGGAAGCAAGGACGCTGGCCGAGAAGTTCTCCAGCATGGGTGCCGATGCCTCTGTGCAGGTGATGGCCTGAAGCCCGATTGACGTCCGGGCGCCCCTCCGCGCACCATGGTGAACGTTGTTAACTTTCCCGTAATGCGGAGGAACGCGCTTGGCCACCCACGAACAGGTCATGGCAGCTCTGGCGACCGTCCATGACCCCGAAATCCACAAGGACCTCGTGAGCCTCGGCATGGTCCGCGACGTCACCCTCGAGGAGGGAACGGTTTCCCTGACCGTCGTGCTGACCACACCGGCGTGTCCGCTCAAGGCCACAATCCAGAAGGATGTCGAGACGGCCCTGCTGGCGATTGACGGTGTTTCCCGGGTCACGCTGGCCTGGGATGCCAAGCCGAGGGTATCGGCAGAACAGCAGGCTATCCCGGGCGTCGCTTCCATCGTCGCGGTCGGTTCCGGCAAGGGTGGCGTCGGCAAGAGCACGGTGACCGTCAACCTGGCGCTGGCCCTGGCGGCCACCGGAGCACGGGTGGGCGTGCTCGACGCCGACATCTACGGTCCGAGCATCCCGCTGATGCTCGGTCTCGAGGGTGCCCGCCCCATGGGGCAGGGCAACACGATCTTCCCCATCGAGACGATGGGCCTCAAGGTCATGAGCATGGGCTTCATGCTGGAGAAGGCCGATGACCCCGTCATCTGGCGGGGTCCCATTCTGGCAGGCGTGCTGCGCCAATTCCTGCAGCAAGTGGCTTGGGGCGAACTGGACTATCTCCTCGTCGATCTGCCGCCCGGCACCGGGGACATCCCGCTGACGCTGGTCCAGACCATCCCGCTCAGCGGCGCCGTGGTCGTCGTGACACCCGAGCGCGTGGCCACGGCCATCGGCACCAAGACCATGCGGATGTTCCAGGGCTCGAACACCAAGGCCCCGATCCTCGGGATCATCGAGAACATGGGAGCGTTCACATGCCCGCACTGCAACGAACCGACGGAAGTCTTCGACGGCGGGGGGGGCGAGGCGCTGGCCAACCGGGAAAATGTCCCCTTCCTCGGCTCGTTGCCGCTGGATGCCCGCATCCGCAGGGGCTCCGACTCGGGTCGCCCCGTGGTGGCCGAGGATCCGGAATCGCAGCTGGCCCGGACCTTTGCCGAACTGGCCGGCCGCCTCGCCGGTCGGGTGTCGCTGGAGGCCTACCGAAGCCGCCGGGTCGAAGTGGCCCTGCCGATGGCCTGAGGCACGTCCGTGGATCGGCATGATCGCGCCCAACGCGATGCGGAGAAGCTCATCGGTCGCTTTGCGTGGGTCATCGAACATTGGCTGCGCGAAGAACCCGTCGCGGAAGCCAGCCAAGGCGAACTGACACGGCCCCAATGGGAAGCCTTGCGCTATGTGGGCCAACACGACCCTGCCTACGTCGGGCAGCTCTCGTCCGGACTTGGCATCAGTCCGCCTGCGGCCACCAAGGCCATCGACCGGCTGCACGCCAAGGGCCTCGTGGATCGTCGCGAAGACCCTCAGGACAGGCGCCAGCATCTTCTGACGGTCACGGAGGAAGGCAATCGGCATCTGGAAGCGGTGACCGACCGACAGACCGAGCGCCTGACGGCCGTGCTCGGCCGCATGGATCCCGGGGACAGGCGAGCCCTGCTCAAGGGCTTGCGCGCCTTCCTGACCACGGCCTACGGCCAGGACCATCCGCTTGTCGAGCGCTCGTGCGAGCGCTGCGGTGTGGGCTGCTTCGAGGCCTGCGTCGTGAACCAGGCGCACATGGCGCTCTACGGCACGCCAGTCGCGCGCGTCTAGCGCCCCCAGAAAGAGCGAGGCCCCTGCCGATCAGCAGGGGCCTCTTGTTCTCTGACAGCTAGGGGGTGAAGACCCAGCTCGGCGTGTTCGACCGGGCAAAGGCCTTGGCGGTCTGGGCGTTGCCCGTGTCCGTCCGGTATGCGGTCACGGACCACGTATAGGGCACGCCGGGCACCAGGACCGTGGTCCAGAAGCCGGGCATCACGCCAGGGTAGCTGTCGCCAGGCTCGCCATACTTGATCGTGATGCCTTCCTGACCGGCCCGGAAACCACGCCACTGGGGCAAGAACGTCTTGCCGGCGAAGACCTCGACGAAGTAACCGTCGGCGTTATTGACGCGCTCCCACTGGAAGGCGGGCTGAATGCCGACACCCACGGCATTGTTGTCGGGACCGACCAGCTTGGGGATGTCGAGGGGGTAAAGCGGGGCAGTCTCGTCCTGACCGACAGCGATGACCTGATCGCTGCTGTTGAAGGCCTCGATCTGGTAACGGTACTTCACGCCAGGGGTGATGGGGTTGACCGCGGGAATCGAGTACTCGCGCCAGAACAGGGGCAGCAGCTTGCCCAGACGGCTGGCCGAGATGGTCGTCTTGGTGACGAACTCTTCGGAACCCTCGACCGCGCGGCTGATTCGGTAATGGGAGGCGTTGGGAAGCAGCTGCCACTTCAGATCGATGTGGATGTTGATCACGCGTGCACCCAGGCCGAACGGGTTGAGCGGGTAGCTGCTGATGGAGTAGCTCGTCGCCTTGACCGAGACCTTGCCCGGCACGACCGGCGGATCGGGCGTGGGGATGGGCTGGGGCATGTTGGTGGGCACATCGCCGGGGTCGTTGAACTGGGGCCCCATGGGACGGGGCTCCTGCAGCTGCTGGACCGGCTTGGGCGCGGTGTTGGTCCGGCTCGTGGCGGGAGTCGTCCGGGAGGGGACGCTGCTGCCGCAACCGGAGATCAGGCCGAGTGCCAGGAGGAGCGCCGCCACCTTGCGGTGGGTCATCTGGCTGCGCTGGATCACGGCGGGCTTCCTCACGAGACTCGAGGGTACTGATGGTTTATCGCAGGAGAGCTGGGTGGAGTTGCCTAATTCCGGGTTAAGCGAAGTTCAATTCGCGGCACACCCGTCGGGTGCGGAAAGTCGGCGGGCACGGGGCCCGGGCGCCCGGCCCCGAGGGACCTAGAGGCGGTCGGCGAAGCGCGGGGTCTGGGCCTGCTGGAACCAGGTGATGTCGAGGCCCGGGCTGACCTCGATGACGCGGTTCGCATCCGTGTCGGCGATCAGGGTGTTGCCACCGGGCAGGCGCTTGGCCGAGCCGGGGTTGAAGAGCCCCGAGCCGTCGGAGAGGCGCATCGCGCCGCCGGCCATCCAGACCACCTGCTGGTTGCGGTCCAGTTCGAGCACGCGGTTGTTGCCGGCGTCGCAGACAAGCCAAGTGTTCGTGGTCTTGAGGTACTGCACGTGGCTGGGGCGGTTCAGCACCGAGGCGGAGCCGTTGCCCAGGGTAAACACGACGTCACCCATCGGCGTGACCTCGATGATGCGGTTGTTGCCGGAATCGGCGATGAGGGTGTTCCCGTTCTCGAGACGCTCGGCCCAGCGCGGAGCCCGCAGCCCCTGGCGGAACTCCCAGATGCGGTTGTCCTGAGCATCGACCTCGATCACGCGATCGTTGCCGGTGTCGGCGATGAGCGTCGAGCCGAGCCGGAGGCGCTGGGCACCCCGCGCAGCCTTGGTCCGGCCGAAGACCAAGAAACGGGAGGCATCGAAGGTGACGGCCTTGCGGCCGGAAGGCTCGACCTCGACCACGCCGCCGCCCAGATGGCCGGCATCCGCAGCCAGAATGGTGTTACGGCCCGCCACGAAGGTCGCCGACCAGAAGTCCGTGCCCGAGACCTTCAAGATGGCCAGATGATTCGTGTTGACCTCCAGCAGCTGGGCTGGAGTCGCGATCACCGTGTTGCCGGCCCTAGGGCCCTTGGCCTGGGGATCGAGGGCGAGGTCCAGGGTCTGCGAACCACCAGGCTTGAGCGCGAGGTCACGGGAGAGCGGCAGGAAGCCCTGCGCCTCGACGCGCAGCACCAACGCCCCGGGCACGAGCCGGTCGAGCTTGTAGGTTCCGTCCGGGCGCGACAAGGCGGATACGGCACCGGCCACGAGCCGGGCGCCGGCGACAGGGGTCCCGGTCGTGCCGTCGGTAACCCGACCCATCAGCACGGCATTGCCCGACAGGCCCATGGACAACGCGACACGCACACGGACAGGCTCGGCCCCACCGGCCAGACGGAGGCCATCAACGGTGCCGGAGGCACCGGCCCTCTCGGCGCGGACGACGTAGCCCTGGCCCGGAGCCAGATTCTCGAGGACACATTCGCCGGTCTCATCCGTCTGGCCTTGGCCGACGGATGCACCCCGTCCGTCCGAGACCTGGACCAGCGCACCGGCCACGGCCGCTCCCTGCTGCGTCACGTAGACGGCAAGGGCACCGCCGGAGAGGCCCGGCTCATCGGGATCGATCCCGTTCATGCCACGTGCACCGCAGCCAGCCGTCCAGAGGGCCACCAGCACGGCAACCAGCGTCCGCCACAGGGGGCGGACGGCGGGGCGGGCGACTGGGGGCATGCAGACTCCGGAGAGGTGGGTGGACCTGATGATTTATCCATGGCGGCGCGGGACCGCTTGCGGAGAACAGGTAAAGCTTTGGTGAAAGATGGGTGTACCATGGGGTCCCATGTCCGCAGAACAAGCCCTTCGCATCGTCATCATCGGCAACGGCGCCGCCGGGACCACGTGTGCGGAGAACGTCCGCAAGCTGGCCCCGGATGCCCGGATCACCCTTTTCGGGGATGAGGCCTTCCCCCTCTACAACCGGGTCGCCCTGCCCCCGATGCTCAAGGAGCGCATCCCCGAGGCCCGGGTGATGCTCCGCGATCTGGCCTGGCACGAGAAGATGGCCATCGAACTGGAACTTTCCTGTCGGGTCACGGCCATCGACCGCGAGGCTCGGGTCGTGCACGACGACCGGGGCCGCACGCACGCCTGGGATCGCCTGCTCATCGCGACGGGGGGTCGCCCACTGCCCCTTGGCCTCGAGGGCGCGGACCGCGCGCGGAACATGTTCCACTTCCAGGACCTCAAGGACACCCGGGCGCTGATGGAGGCGGGCCAACCCGGACGCACGGCCATCGTGTCCGGCGGCTCGTTCATCAGCTACGAGCTGGCCGAGGCATTGATGGAGCGGGGCTGTACGGTGCACTGGCTGATCCGGGGTACTCACTTCCTGCGGCGGGTCCTCCATGCCGAGGGCGGGGCCATCGTGGAGAGCATCGCCCGGTCGCACGGCGTCCACATGCATCTGGGTGTCGAGATCGCTGCTCTGGGGATGACCGAGGATCGCTGCACCTCCGTCCGCCTCACGGACGGTTCGGAGATCGCCTGCGACATGGTCGCGCTGGGCATCGGCCTTGCGCTCAACACGTCCCTCGCACGAGCGGCCGGCCTCGAGGTCCGCAAGGGCATCGTGGTCGATCGGCACCTGCAGACGGCCGACCCGGACATCTTCGCAGCCGGGGACGTCGCCGAGTTCGAGGACATCTGGATCGGGGGACCGAACCTGATGGGCACGTGGAACAACGCGCTCGGCCATGGCAAGGTCGTGGCCCGGCGGATGCTGGGCGAGGACGTGTCCTACGAGGAGATCCCGGAATACACCACGGGCATGTTCCACCAGAAGATGACGGCCTTCGGGGTGACGCCGGAATCCGTCCCCGGCGTGACGAGCACGTGGCGTGCCGACCCGGCGAACGAGTCCTTCCGGCAGTTGTTCTTCCTCGAGGGGCGCCTCGTCGGCGGCGTGATCATCGGTTCGGACACCTCGGAGCGGAAGGCCTACAAGGAAATCATCCGCAGCCGGGAGGTCCACGACGCGGCCGCACGCGAGGCGTTGCTGGATCCGCGGCCCAAGGTCGCGCGGGCCTGAGCTAACCGAGCGCCTCGGATTCGGAAACCGGTTCATCCGGCCACTGCGTGAAGAGTTCCTCGACCCGGACGAACGGGCTCGTCTGGACGGCGATGATGCCGTAGATGGGGATGGACGGGCAGCCGGGGACCTCGAGGGTATCGACTACCCCGGCGGCGTAGTCGTCCTCGATTCCGGCGCGCGGCACCAGGGCCACACCCTGACCGCCGTTGGCGAAGAAGCGCAGCAGGGGAATGTCGTCCGAATCCAGCCGCAGCCTGAAGTCGCAGTCATAGCGGGGACGGACGTACCGGCCCAGAATATCCACCTCGTAGGGATGCCGGAACTTGAAGACCGGCACCGGGCCCACGGCACTGCCCTCGCGAATCGTGCGAATGATGCCAGGCGTCCCGGCGAGGCACATCTCCGTCTCGCCCAGCTTGCGGTAAGTGACTTCGGCCATGTCCTTCTTGCGGGGCGTCTCCAGCGAGATGACGGCATCGAGGTCGAACCGCACCAGGCGTGAGGAAAGCTCGTCATAGGAGCCGCTCGAGACGGACAGGTAGACGCCTTCGGTCCGTTGGATCATGTCGGCCAGCAGACGATGGACGAAGTTGCGCGAAGCACCGCCGACGATGCCGACACGGAGGCGACGGTGCCCGAGTGCGGATCGGTTGTCCCGGAAGAGGGCATTCACCGCCCGACTCTGGGCGAAGATCTGGTCCGCGAAGCCCATCAGCTCCCTGCCGGCGGGCGTCAGACCAATCGAACGCGCATGACGCTGCAACAGCGGTTCGCGCAGGTAGCTCTCGAGTGCCGCCACCTGCGCGCTGACGGCTGACTGCGCCACCATCAGAGCCTCTGCTGCCTTCGTGAAGCTGCCCGTACGCGTCACCATCCAGAACGCATAGAGGTGACGAAAGTTCAGCCATTCCATGTATCTGCCTCAGTGATGGTTTCCATCGAAATTATCTGTTTTTCAGAACTGCCATCCGACTTTATAAAGGAGACATGAAATCCGCGCAACTCATCGACCGCGTGCTTCGGCCCCGCAAGCTGGACCTATCCCTCGCCGACGACTCCGGGGTCGTCTGCAAGGTTGCCATCCGATTGCCCGATCTGGGTACGGCCACGCGAAACATGTCGGGCGAATGGGGCCCGTGCTACAGCATCGACATCCCCCTGAAGACGGCCGTGACCGTGGAAGCCAAGTGGGGGACAGAAGCCGCACAGCGCATCGTGTTGCGTGGTCCCCGGAAGTTGCAGGTCGAATCGCCGATGCTGGCAGAGACCCGGGAGCGCCTGCCCCTCTATATCGACCTGCCGCTGCCCGGCTCGGGCCGCCGCCTGTGGCTTCATTTCGACGGCCACGGACATCTCGCCGAGGCGAGCGTGACGCGCCCGACCGAGACGAACGAGTCCACGAAACCCCTGGTGGCCATCCTGCCCGAGGGTGCTGGACGACCGGCATGGTTCCTGGCCCATGGCCGACAGGGCAGGAAATCGGCTCCTGCTGCGGTCATCGCGACGCCATCCGGCAAGCGTCCGTGGTGGACCTTTCCCGAACCGGGACCAGAAGTGGTGGAGCGCTTCGAGCGGATGTCCATGACCTATGCGGCAGGCCAGATCGGTGAGGAGCGACTGGCCGAACTGATGCAGCGGGGCAACCCGCATGCAACGGAAGCAGCTGCAAGCTCCAAGCCCGTGGCCGAGCCAAGTCAGGCGCGCGAACCGTTTGGCGGGTGGTTGGCCAAAGCCCTGCAGGCGCCCCGCCTGCTCGGCTGGCTGGCCAAGCTGGCGCCTCGCCCCTCCCTCGTGCCACGGCGGGATTGAGCGCCCCGAAGGGCCGCGCGACTATTGCTCCGCAGCCGCGCCTTCGGCCGGCACGGCCACGGGCAGGCCTGCGGCCTTCCAAGCCTCCATGCCACCCTCAAGGTGCACCAGGCCCTTGAAGCCGGCAGCCCCGAGCTGGGCCGCGGCCTTGGTGGCGCGACGACCCGACTTGCACACCAGCACCAGCGGACGATCCTTGGGTTGCTTGGCGGCCCAGGCAGCCAGCGTGCCCAGAGGCGCGAGGACAGCGCCCTCGACGTGCCCCTCGGCGAACTCCGCAGGCTCGCGGACATCCACCACAACGCCCTCGGGGTGCTTGACGCGCCACGCCGCGAGGTCGACCGGCATGACCTTCGGCACGGCAACCGCGGGGGCCTCGGCGGCATGCGCCGCGCCATGGCCCGCCTCGTGGCCCTTGGCGGCAGGCACGGCGGCCGCAGTCGAGACGGAGGCCGCGGCCCCCTTCATCTTGGCCACGCAGCAGGCCTTGCCCTCGGCCATGCCCTTGACGCAGCAGGCCTTGGCTCCCTTGGCTTCGGCGGCGGGGTCGCAAGCCAAGGCAGGGGGCGCGGCCACCGCGAGCACGGCGGAAGCGAACATCAGGACTCGGGTCAGGTTCTTCATGACCCCCATGATATCAGCGCGCCAGCACCATCGGTTGCCGAGCCTCGTGCAAGGCGAACCGGCGGTGGGCGGCTTGGACCGCCGCCAGGCCCTGATGGCGGGGGACGACGCACGAGACCTTGATTTCCGAGGTCGCGATCATCCGGATGGGGATGCCCGCATCCTCGAGCGCCTCGAAGAGGCCTGCTGCCACACCCGGATGATGGACCATCCCCGACCCCACGATGGATACCTTGGCCACGGAATCATCCACCTCGAGGGTGGCCCCGGCGTGCAGCGCCACCCAGTCCGTGGCGACCCTCGTGGCAGCCTCGCGATCCCCGGAGGCCACCGTGAAGCCCAGATCCAGCACGTCACCGGACATCCCCGACCGCGAGAGCATCGTGATCACGTCCACGTTGCGTCCCGCCGCGGCAAGGGCACGGAACAGCGCAGGCGGCACGTCGGGGCGGTCCGGAAGACCGCGCAGCACGAAGCGCACCTGATCGAGATCCACCGTCACTCCGGTGACAGGATGCCGGATTTCCAGTTGGTCGACCCCCCTGACGATGGTGCCGGGATGGCTGCCGAAACTGCTGCGGACCACGAGGACCATGGCCGAGCGGGCAGCCAGTTCGACCGACCGGGGATGCAGCACCTTGGCGCCGAGACTGGCCAATTCTAGCATCTCGTCATAGGCGACCTCCGGCAGCAGGCGGGCTTCCGGCACCTCCCGGGGATCGGTGGTGTAAACCCCGTCGACGTCCGTGCAGATCTCGCAACGGCTCGCCCGAAGCGCCACCGCCAACGCCACGGCCGTGGTGTCGGATCCCCCACGGCCCAGGGTCGTGACCTCCCCGTCCTCCGTGATGCCCTGGAAACCCGCGACGACGGGCACCACGCCGTCGGCAAGCAGAGCTTCCAGGCGTCCGGTGTCGATGCGGGCGATGGATGCCCGCGTGTGGTCGGGTTCGGTCACCATGCCGGCCTGGAAGCCCAGCAGGGAGCGCGCCGGCACCCCGAGGCGCTCCAGTGCCGCCGCCACCAGGGCGATGGAAACCTGCTCGCCGGAGGCCAGAAGCATGTCGACCTCGCGGCCAGGGGGCCGGTCCGAGACCTGAGCCATCAGATCCACCAGATGGTCGGTAGCGTGGCCCATGGCCGACACCACGACAGCCACCTGATGGCCAGCGGCCCGGCGTGCGGCGACCTGCTCGGCCACGGCGAGGATGCGCGCCGTCGTGCCGACCGACGTGCCGCCGTACTTCAGAACGATTCTGGCCATGGACGGCCGCATGGTAGCCCCCGGCGATCGCGGGGGCAAGCGGTCTTCGGCGCGCGGGTCACGTCTGCTACGATGACGCCCATGCCCAAGCCGCGCCATCACCTTCTGGTCTGCACCAACGAGCGCCCTGCCGACCATCCCAAGGGCTCCTGCCAGCCTCGGGGTGCCGACAAGTTGCTGGCCGCGCTCAAGCGCGAGGTGGTCCAGCGCGGCTTGCAGCATGAGGTCTTCGTGACCAAGTCGGGCTGCCTCAAGAGTTGCCCGCACGGACCCGTCGTGGCCTGCTGGCCTGAAGGTCAATTCGTGGCCGGCTGCGGCGAAGGCGAAGCGGCGACGCTGCTGGACGCGTTGCTCGCAGGCACCCTGCCCGAAGACAGAGCGGTGCCCGAGGACGAGATCGGGCGGTACTGACGCGCGAACGCTGCCGCGCCCGGCCTACTTGATGCCGCGGCCCGAAATCAGGAGACCGGGCGTCGCGAGCAGGATGCGCAGATCCCGCAGCAGGCCCGGGTCCCGGACGTACTCCAGGTCATAGGCCAGCTTGGTTTCGAGCGGCAGGTCGTCCCGCCCATGGATCTGGGCCCAGCCCGACAGGCCCGGACGAACCGCCAGCACGTCGCGCTGCTCCTCCGTCCATTCGGCCTCGAGGACGGAGGGGACTTCCGGTCGCGGCCCGATAAAGCTCATGTCGCCCTTCAGGATGTTGAGGACCTGAGGCAGTTCGTCGATGCTGGTGCGGCGCAGCAGCCGACCGAGCCGGGTGATGCGGGGGTCTCCCGTCATCGTGAGGGCAGGACCCGAGACATCCGTGCGCATCGTCCGCAGCTTGTAGATGACGAAGGGCCGACCGCCGCACCCGACCCGCCACTGCCGAAACAGCGCCGGACCGGGACTGTCGAGGCGGATGGCGACGGCCGCGAGCGCCAGCAGCGGCAGCAGGGGGACGGCCAGCAGCAGGGCCGCCATGAGGTCGGCGACGCGCTTGCCCCCCATCAACCACGGGCCACGGGGGGGCGATACCCGCCCGGGCAGGGCGTAGTCAGGCGGCCGGGTCGCGATCACGCCCGACATGCCTCCAGAGCCTCGAGCACCAGGGCCTGGTCTGCATCGGACATCCGGGGATAGAGCGGCAGACTGAGCATGGTGTCCGCCGCCGCATCGCAATGCGGAAAGTCCCCGGGTGCCACGCCCAGCTCGGAACGGTAGAACGAGTGGTGGTGGATGGGGATGTAGTGGACCGAGGTCCCGATGCCGCGCACCTTCAACTCCTCGATCAGACGATCGCGATCGATGGACCACGCGCCTGCCTCGAGGCGCACGACATAGAGGTGCCAGGCATGCGTGCCCTCGCCGGGCTCGGGGCGCGGCGGCAGGACGAGTCCGAGGTCAGGCAACGCCGCGTCGTAGACCCGGGCCAGCTCGAGACGGCGCTCCTGCATGGCCGCGAAGCGACGCAACTGGGCCAACCCGAGGGCTGCGGCCGGGTCCGTCAGGTTGTACTTGTAGCCCAGCATCTCGACGTCGTAGCGCCATGACCCCTCGGCGGTGAAACGCTTCCAGGCGTCCCGGCTCATGCCGTGCAGGGCAAGCTTGCGCAGGCGGGTCGCAAGCGCATCGTCCTCGGTCGTGACCATGCCCCCGTCACCCGTCGCGAGGTTCTTGGTCGCGTAGAAGCTGAAACACGTCGCCAGCGTGCCGCGGCCCACGGGCTCGTCGGCGACGAAGGTCCCCAGCGCGTGAGCAGCGTCGTCGATGAGGGCCACCCCATGCCGCTCGGCGAGCTCCCGGAAGGCTGCGAGCGGAACCGGATAGCCCGCATAGTGCACGGGCAGCATGGCACGGGTCCGCGGCGTGATCGCCCGCGCTGCAGCCTCGGGATCCATGCACAGCGTGCGGAGATCGACATCCACCAGCACCGGCCGCGCACCCGTCTCGAGAATGGTGTTGACGGTGGCGCAGAACGTCAGCGGCGTCGTCAGGACCTCGTCGCCGGGGCCGACGCCCGCCCCGAGCAAGGCCAGGTGCAAGGCCGCGGTGCAGGAACTGACGGCAATGGCATGGCGCGCCCCGACGTGCTCGGCGAAGGCGGCCTCGAAGGCCTTGACCTTGGGACCGGCCGTCAGCCAGCCGCTCTCCAGGCTCTCGAGAACTTCGCGCTTCTCGTCCTCGCCGACCAGAGGCAGGTGGAAGGGAACCTTGAGCGTCACGCCGGACTCCTTGTCGCATCATCGGCCCCGCCATCGAGAGGAGCCGTCTCGCGGTCGGCCGTTCCCCCACCCTCGCAGGCCTCCTGCAACAGCACGCGCACCCGGACCGGGTCCTGGGCGGCCACCGCCTGCTGCAGCGACCCGACCCAGGTGGCCCACGCCGCGGCCTCGGGCGGGTTGGTCGTGCGCAGCGCGAAGACCTGAGGATGGCCCGTCGGGCGGGCAATCTCGTCGGAAACGGAAAGCTCCTCGAAGAGCTTTTCACCCGGCCGCACACCCGTGAACAGGATGGGCACGGCATCCTCCGGCAAGCCGGAGAGCCGCACGAGGCGGCGGGCAAGGTCCACGATCCGGACCGGGGCGCCCATCTCGAGCAGCAGGATCTCGCCGCCATGACCGAGCGCCGCCGCCTGCAACACGAGCGTCACGGCCTCGGGAATCGTCATGAAGTAGCGACGCATCTCGGGATGGGTGACGGTGATGGGTCCGCCATCCCGGATCTGGCGCTGGAACAGCGGCACCACGCTGCCCCGGCTGCCCAGCACGTTGCCGAACCGCACCGCGAGGAACACCGTCTGGCCGGGGTCCCGGGCCGCCAGGTCCTGGACCAGACGCTCGGCAGCACGCTTGGTCATGCCCATGACGCTCGTGGGGCGCACGGCCTTGTCGGTCGACACCAACACGAAGCGCCCGACACCGAGGTCCCGGCACGCGCGGGCCAGCACGCCCGTGCCCAGCACGTTGTTCGCAGCCGCCTCGACGACGTTGGCCTCCATCAGCGGCACGTGCTTGTGCGCCGCCGCATGCACCACCAGATCCGGGCGCGTCCGGCCCAGGACAGCCCGCACGGCCGCATCGTCCCGGACATCGGCCACCACCGTCTCCAGCGCGAGATCGGGGTAACGGACGCGCAGTTCGGCCTCGACGTGATAGAGGCTGTTTTCGCCGTGACCCAGCAGGACCATGAGGCTGGGCCCGCGTGCCGCCAGCTGTCGGCAGAGTTCGGAGCCGATGGAGCCGCCGGCGCCCGTCACGAGGACCCGCTTGCCCGTGAGCGTGGCCAGCAGCGCTTCGTCCGTGACCGTGACCTCGCGACCCAGCAGATCCTCGAGGGGGACTTCCCGGATGGCCTCGGTCGTCACGGCACCATCCTTGAGCAGGTCCCCCAGCGCCGGCAGGGTCTTGACCTCGAGTCCCAGGTCCACGGCACGCCGCACGGCCGAACGACGCACGGCGGCATCGGCACCGGGCATGGCCACGACCACGAGCTTCGCAGCAGTCCGTTGGGCCACCGGCCCCATCACCGAGCGACCACCCAGGACCGGGACACCGTGGATGCTGCGCCCAAGCTTCGCCGGATCGTCATCGAGGAAGGCCACGGGCGCGAAGCCCCGCTCGGGGTGGCGTCGCATGTCCCGCACCAGCAATTCGCCGGCGTCTCCCGCCCCCACGACCAGCGTCCGGATGGCCTCGGCGCCGGGGCGGGCCCGCCGCTCGGCCCAGGCGCGGGACACGAAACGCATCCCGGCAAGCCCGCCGAGGGTCAGCAGGCCTTCGAGGGCGAGGACCGAGCGCGGCAGGCGGTCATCCAGGAGCAGATCGACCAGGGCCAGCACCGCGGATCCCGCGAGGACGGCCTGCACCATCGCCGCGACGTCCCCGAGGCCCACGTAGCGCCAGACCTGCCGGTACAGGCCGAATGCCCCGAAGAGCGCCACGCGCAGCAACGGCAGCAGCGCCAGGTAGCGGACGTACTGGCTCGCATGCTCGGGCGGGATGCGATCCAGCGACTCGAAGCGCAGCACGAAGGCCAGCGACCAGGCCAGCAGCACGATCGCGAGGTCGGCCAGCCCGGCGCGCCAAGTCCGCATCATCCTCATGATGCCACGTCCGCATCCGGGTCATCCCCTGCCATGATGGCCGCGAATCGACGGGACAACGCGGCCCGATCGTATCGGGCGCGGATGATGGCCTCGGCCTTGCCGCCAAGGGTCCGGCGCAAGCCGGGGTCCTCGACGAGGCGCCGCCACGCGGCCGCCAGCGCGACGGGATCCTCGGGCGGCACGACCACGCCGCCGCCCGCCTCCTCCAGCAGGGCGGGGGCCTCCCCCCGGGCGGCCATCACGATCGGCCTGCCTGCGGCCATGGCTTCGTAGGTCTTGCTCGGCACTGCCCCGTTGAAGAGCGGGATGTCCTTGAGCGAGATGAACAGGACGTCGGCGGCGGCAAGCCACTCGGGCACTTCGTCGCGCGGGACCGGCGGCAGGATCCGGACATTGGGACCGGCCGCCGCAAGCAAGGCTTCGCGTTCGGCTCCGTCCCCCATCAGCACCAGGCGAAAGGCCGGCAGGTCCTCGAGCATGCCTGCCGCCTCGAGGGCCTTGTCGAGCGCCTGGGACATGCCGAGGGTTCCGGCGTAGAGCACGACGACGGCATCATCGTCCCAGCCCATCCGCGCGCGGACGCGACGGCCGTCCGCGCCCGCGAACCGCGCGAGGTCCACGCCATTGGGCAAGAAGCGCACCTTGGACCAGCCACGAGTCCGCAGCGTCCGCTCGATGCCGCGCGTCACCGCGAGAATCCGCCACGCGCGTCGGTAGCACCACTCCTCGAGGGCTTCGGCAAGGCCGATGAGCACGCGATTGCGCACCGCTCCCAGCGCGACCACGGATTCCGGCCACAGGTCCGCCACGTTGAACACCATCCGGGCCTTGCGACGCCAGGCCAGCCAGGCGCCGGCCAAGCCGTCGAAGAGCGGCGGGGACTCAACCACCACGACATCGGCCGGCCCCATGCGCACCCCGCTCAGGATCGCGGCGCCGGCGAAGGACAGCTGCGCCAGCACCCGGCGCAAGAAGCCCCGGTTCGGCGTGGCATACATCCACGTCCGATAGACGCGGACGCCTTCCCGTTCCTCCCACTTGAACAACTTGTCACGGTATCCGTCTTGAACAACTCCTGACGGATAGTTAGGCCAACAAGTCAACACCTCAACTTCGTGACCATCCTGTACGAGCCGGACGGCCAGTTCGTGCTGGCGGGTCTGGGGGGCCCCTACCTCGGGCGGATAGTAGGGCGTGAGGAAGAGAATCTTCACGACCGCTCCGGCTTGCGCGCCCATACCAATTCATGACCCTGCAGGAACGGCACCCGGGCGAGCGCATCGTGCAGGCCCGGCCATCGGGCCACACGGCGCGCCAACGGAGGCAGCAGCGACAGGCGGTGGCCCTCCATCTCGCACGCCTCAGGCAGGAGCGTGCGCAGCATCGCAGCGGTCCACGGACGCAGGGGACGATCCGGGCGGACCCGGCGCATGTCGTACGACACCAGCCACCCTCCCGGTTCGAGGACGCGCCACGCCTCCGCCAGGATGGCCGCACGCATCCGGTCGTCCAGCACGCTGCTCATGACCGTCCACTGGCCCACCACGGCGAAGCAGCCGTCTTCCCATGGCAGGGCCGCAGCGTCCCCGATGCGCAGGTCAGCGCCGGGCAGGCGCAGGCGGGCCTCGGCCACACGGTCCCCAAGCAAGTCGACCCCGGCGAGATCCGCCTCCGACCACCCCGACTCCACGAAGCGAGCCAGTTCTCGCCCCGTGCCGCAGCCGATCTCGAGGACCCTCCGGCCCGGTCCCAGACCGCGTTGGGCAAGCCCCGCCGCAAGCAAGGCCGTGCGCTCGGCCGTTCTCAGGCGCTGATCGGGCGCATCATCCGCATAGAGACCTTCGAGGCCGACCCGCGCCGCGTAGGCTTCCGCAATCCGGCCGGCCTCGGCGGCACGGGCGGTCTCGTCGAGGAAGCCACCGTGCCTGCCCGTCACCCGAGAAACTCCTGCAGCGCCGCGACCAGTCGGAGCGCGGCCTTGCCGTCCCCCGCCGCCATCGCATAGCTCCCCCACGGCAGCGCATCCCGAGCAGGCAGTTCGGCAAGGACTCCTCCCAACCGCTCGGCGAGAGGCTCGGGGGCATCCGGGGGAACGAGGCGATTGAGGCCCATGGACACCGTCTCCGTCCATTCGGTCTCGGTCCTGAGCGTCACGCACGGCACCTCGAGGTAGGCGGCTTCCTTCTGGAGGCCACCCGAGTCCGTGACCACCGCATCGGCCCCGGCCACCAGGGCCATCATGGCCATGTAGTCCATCGGCTCGCGGACCACGGCGTCCAGACGCCCGGCCAGCGGCGTCCCGGCGGTCCGCGCCCGGACGCGCGGATGCACGGGCCAGACCACGAACCAGCCTTGCCGGATCAGAACTTCGATGGCGGCGACGAGGGCTTCCAGCCTTTCGGGGTCATCGACATTCTCGGCGCGGTGCAAGGTCACGACCAGGCGCTGGCCCGGCACGACAGGCCACGCCGATTCCGGCTGGAGACCCGCGCGGACATACCGCAAGGCATCGAGCATCACGTCGCCGATCCAGACGACGTGGCCGCGCACCGCTTCGCGGCGCAACTGATCCGAGGCGGACAAAGTGGGCACCAGCAGCAGGTCGGCCATGCGGTCCACCAAGACCCGATTCTGCTCCTCGGGCATCGCCCAATTGAAGCTGCGCACCCCTGCCTCGACGTGGACCACGGGAACCTGCATCCGAGTCGCCACCAGGGCCCCGGCGAGCGTGCTGTTGGTATCGCCGTAGACCATCACGGCATCCGGGCGCTCCTGCTCGAACACGTCCTCGAGGGCGCCCAGCATCCGTCCGATCTGGCGGCCGTGGGTCCCGGAACCGACTCCGAGATGGTGCTCGGGTTGCCCTAGACCGAGTTGGGCGAAGAAGACATCCGACATGCCGGGATCGTGGTGCTGGCCCGTATGGACGAGCACTTCCCGGAAGACACCCGACAGGGCACGGCGGACGGGCGCGGCCTTGATGAACTGGGGCCGCGCGCCCACGACCGTGACGACCTTCTTCACGCCCGGCCGGCCTCGGCGGGGCGCAGCGAGGCCAGCGCCCGGCGCAAAGCATCCACGACGCGATCGACCTCGCCATCGAGCAGTTCGGGAAACATCGGCAGCGAGAGCACCTCGTGGCAAGCGCGCTCGGCCTCGGGCAGGCTGCCCGGTTCGAGGCCCATGGCGACATGGATGGGCAGCAGGTGCAGCGGATAGGGGTAGTAGACCTGGGTCTCGATGCCCTCGGCTTTCAGGAAAGCGGCCACGGCATCCCGCTCGGGCACCCGGACGGTGTACTGGTGAAACACGGGCGTGGTGCCCGGGATCCGGCCAGGAAGACCGACCTCGGCGACGTCGGCAAGCAAGCGGTCGTAGCGGTCGGCCAACTCCCGGCGACGGCTGTTCCACGCCTCGAGGTGCGGCAGCTTGATGCGCAGGATGGCCGCGTGGACCTCGTCGAGGCGCGAGTTGATGCCCAGCAGCTCCTGATAGTACTTGCGCTTCCAGCCATGGCTGCGCAGCATCCGGAGCGTCTCGGCCAGCGCCGGATCATCCGTCAGGCACATGCCGCCGTCCCCGGGTGCCCCGAGGTTCTTGGTCGGAAAGAAACTGAAGCATCCGATGGTCCCCAGCGTCCCGACATGGCGGTCGCCGACGCGGGCGCCGGTCGCTTGTGCACAGTCCTCGACGACGTGCAGTCCGTGCGTCCGGGCCAGTTCCAGCAGGCCCCCCATCGGCACGGGCTGGCCGTAGAGGTGGACCGGCAGCAGCACCCGGGTCCGGGGGCCGATGGCGCGGGCCACCTGATCCAGATTCATGGCATAGGTGACGGGGTCGATGTCCACGAGCACGGGCGTCGCACCCACGATGCCGATGGCCTCGCTGGTCGCCGCGAAGGTGAAGGCGGTCGTGATGACCTCGTCGCCGGGACCGATCCCAAGGGCCCGAAGCGCCAGATGCAGCGCGTCCGTACCCGAGTTGCAGGCGATGCCATGTGCGCTGCCGAGGGCCGCGGCGAACTCCTGCTCGAAGGCCTTGACGTTGGGGCCCATGATGAAATAGCCGCTCGCCAGGACCTCACGGACGGCATCCGTGAGCGCCGGTTCGAGCGCGGCGACCTGCCGCTTCATGTCACAGATGGCGAGCGGGTTCATGCGTCTTCCTCCCCCCGGACGAGACCGGTCGGCCCCTCCACATACCGGGCAGCGCACTCGGAACACGTCCACGCCGCGGATCCTGCCGCCACGAGGCGCACGCCACAAGCACACGCCCACCCGCGCTGGCGTGCCGGATTGCCCATCACGAGGGCATGGTCGGGCACGTCCCGGGTCACGACGGCGCCGGCCGCGACAAAGGCGTAAGCCCCGACGGCGTGCCCGCACACGATCGTGCAGTTGGCTCCCAGCGTCGCCCCCCGGCCGACCCGGGTCGGGGCGTAATCTTTGTCGGGATCGTTGCGCCGCACGTGGGACCGTGGGGTCACGACGTTGGTGAAGACCATCGACGGACCGCAGAACACGTCGTCCTCGAGGATCACACCGGTGTAGACCGAGACGTTGTTCTGGATCTTCACGTTGCGCCCGATGCGCACGCCGGGGCTGATGACGACATTCTGGCCGATGTTGCAGCCCTCGCCGATGACGCAGTCGCGCATGACATGGCTGAAGTGCCAGATGCGCGTGCCCGCGCCGATGACGCAGGGCTCGTCGACATAGCTCGAAGGATGCACGAAGACGTCCGGGTGACTCATACGGCTTGGCCTCCTGCGTGCACGCGGTGCAGCATCCGGGTCGCGACCTCTTCGAGCACGCGCACGACGGCAAGGCCGGCGAGGCCGTCCGCAAGAACGGGTCTCCCCGACGAGACGGCCTCGAGGAAAGCCCGCGCCTGCGCTTCGAGGGGAGGCACGCTCACGAAGGGGAGACGCTCCTCGCCATCATCGTGGACCTCGGGCTGGCCATCGACCCAGCGCACGCCACGGCGCTGCAGCAGCACACGGCCGCCATCCGGGCCGTCGATGAAGCGCAGCATGCCGTCGTGCCCGATGACGAGGCACTCCTGGACCTTTTCGGGCTCGAGCCAGCCGACGTGGATGTGCGCGGTGCGTCCGCCCGTGAAGCCCAGCCACGCATGGACTTCATCCGCCCGGGGCGTGCCCAGGTGGTGGAGACCGTGAGCCGTCACGGTCTCGGGGGCTTCGGCCATCAACCCCAGCACCATGGCCACGTCGTGGGGTGCCAGGCTCCACCACACGTCCTCTGCCGTGCGTACCTTACCGAGGTTCAGGCGACGCGCCCGGACGTGGCGGACAGGCCCGATCAGGCCGCCGCGCACCGCCTCCCCGAGGGCCACCACGCCAGCGTGGTACTCGAGCACGTGCCCCACGGCCAGTTGCAGGCCCCGGGCAACGGCCATGCGCACCAGGGCCTCGGCTCCCGCGGCATCGAGCGCGAGCGGCTTTTCGACCAGCACATGCTTGCCGGCCCCAAGCACCGCGAGGCCGTGCGCGACATGCAGCGGAACAGGCGTCGCCAGGACCACACCATCGATGGCTGGCCCGTCCAGCAGCTCTGCCAGACCACCGCCGTGGGGAACGCCCAGGGGCTCCGCCACGCTTCGGGCGCGGGCTGCGTCCTCGTCCCAGACGCCCGCCAGCGCACCCAGGCCCGCCAGGGTACGGGCCCAATTCCGGCCCCAGTGCCCGGCGCCGACCAGCGCAATCCGCGGTGTCACGCCTCGCACCTGCGCCACATCCGCCATCGGGGCCTCCAGACGCTTCATTATACTGGAGGAGGATCTCCTCGAAATGCCGCGTCAACGGACCTACTCTCCTTCCCGCCTGGCGGTCTTCCAGGCGTGTCCGGCGCAATACCGCTACCGCTACGTGCTGGGCATCCGCACCCCGCCTGGCGCCCGTGCGACCTTCGGGGCCAACTTGCACCGCACGCTGCACCACCTGCATGGCTCGGGGGGAGCGACCGCCCTCGATGCCGCGGCGACCGTGCAACACCTGGAAACCCATTGGTCGTCGGCAGGATATGCCTCGCCGGAGGCCGCACGCGAGGCCATGGTCGAGGCGCGCGGGCTGCTCGCCAGGTACCACGAACGGTGGGGCGGCGAGGCCACCGTGCCCGTCCTGCTGGAGAAGCGCCTGACGGCACCCTACCGGGAGCGAACCTTCCTCGGCATCCTCGATCGCGTCGACCGACAGGCGGACGGCCTCGTCATCCTGGACTACAAGTCGGGCAGGGCGCCCGAGCGTCCGTCGGCCACGCTGGAACAGCAACTGGCCATCTACCACCACCTGGTGGCACACCACCTCGACGAGGCCCCGGTGGCCCATCGCGTCCATTATCTGGCCGATGACGTGCGCCTCGACATTCCGCTCGCCCCCGGAAGACTCACCGAGCTTCTGGAGCGGGCCCATGACACGGCTGCGGCCATCGAGACAGACGAGACCCTTGCCCCGAGACCGGGCGAGGCATGTTCGAATTGTGACTTCAAGTGGCGATGCCGCCGGGACCATCCCGGGGTCGGCATCCCGTCCTGACCGACAGAGGTTTCTCCATGTCCAGCATCGCCTTCGACGTCTCCGGCATGACCTGCCAGGGCTGCGTCAACCGACTCACCAAAGTGCTGTCCGGCACCGCAGGCGTCGCCGAAGCCTCGGTCACGCTGGAGCCGCCCGTGGCCACGCTGCAGTTCGACCCCGAGACCACCACGCCCGAGCAACTGCAGGAACGGGTCGTCCGGGCCGGCTACGGCGCATCGGTGCGACAGACGGCGTGAACGAGCAGACGGTCCGCCTCGGCATCGGCGGCATGACGTGCGCGTCATGCGCCTCTGCCGTCACGCGGACGCTCGAGGGGTCGACCGGGGTCCTCGAAGCGCGGGTCGACCTCGTCAGCCATCAGGCCACCGTCCGCTACGATGCGGACCTCACGGGGCCCGAGGCCCTCGCAGGTCACGTCCGCGATGCCGGCTTCGAAGGCTTTGCCCCGCCGCCCGGCGCGGCGGTTGCGCCAGTTCCGCGCGCGGAAGCCGGCAGCGATGACACGAGCCGACTCTGGGCATCAGGCCTGCTGGCTCTGGCGTTGCTGCTGGGCGGCATGCCGGAGATGTTTCCGTTCTGGCCGAGCGTGCTGCAGGACGGCCGCCTTCTGTCCGTGCTGGGTCTGGTCGCGATGGCCGGCCCCGGCGGTCCCGTCATGGCCAAGGCCTGGGCAGGGCTGCGGCACCGTCGGACCTCCATGGAGACGCTGGTGGCGCTCGGCACCGTGGCCACCTGGCTCTACAGCACCGCCACGGTGATGGTCCCGGACCAGTTCCGTGCGGCCGGTGCACACCCGCATGGGTTCTTCGACGCGGTGGGGGTGATCCTGTTCTTCGTGCTGCTCGGCCGGGCGCTCGAAGGTCGGGTCCGCCGAGACGCGACGGGAGCCGCGCGGGAGATCCTGTCGATTCGCCCCGAGACGGCCCAAGTGGTCGCGACCGACGGCGAGGAGCGACGGGTCGCCGCCGCCAGCCTGGAGCCCGGTCAGCGCGTGCGCATCCGGCCGGGAGACCTCGTGCCGTGCGACGGCGTCGTGGAAGAAGGCGAAGGCTGGTTCGACGAGGCCTTCCTGACCGGAGAGAGCCAGCCGGTGCGACGGGCCGTCGGCGAACGGGTGCACGCAGGCGCCATGAACCACCACGGCGCTTGCCTGGTCGCGGTGGGCGAGGCCGGCGAAAACACGCTGCTGGCAAGGATGGCGCGGACGCTCGAGGAGGTCATGGCCGGAAGGACCGAGGCCCAGCGCCTCGCCGACCGCGTCGTCGCCAGATTCGTGCCCTCCGTGCTGCTCATGTCGGCCCTGACGGGCTTGGCGTGGCTCTTCCTGCCCGGAGGCGGCCTGGTGACGGCCCTGGTTTCGGCCGTGGCCGTGCTGACGGTCGCGTGTCCGTGCGCCCTTGGCCTCGCGGTGCCGCTGGCCATCGCGGCGGCCAGCGGTCGCGCGGCGCGGGAAGGCCTGCTGGTGCGGGATGCCGCGGCGCTCGAGCGCGTGCGGGACCTCGACATGATCGTGCTCGACAAGACCGGGACCCTGACTGAGGGACGGCCCGAGGTGACGGAGGCCCGCGCAGCCTCGGGCACGCCTGCGGAAGACTGGCTGGCCCTTGCTGCAGCAGCCGAGGAGGGCAGCGAACATCCCCTCGCCCGCGCGATCGTCGCGGCGTGGCCGGAGCGGCCGCTGCCAGGTCCTGTCACGGACTTTCGAGGCTACGCCGGAGACGGCATCGAAGCCACGGTGGCCGGCCGTCGGGTGGAGGTGGGCCAGCGGACCTTCCTCGCCGCGCGCGGTGTCACGGGGCTTGATGAAGAGACGGCGGGCGGCGACGGCAGCGTGGCGTGGGTGGCTGTGAATGGCGTGCTCGCCGGCACGCTGACGCTCGCCGATCAGACGAGGCCGCATGCCGAAGCGGCGGTGGAGGCACTGGCTGCGCTCGGCCTCGAGGTGGCGATGGTGACGGGAGATCGCGCGGCGGCAGCCCGAGGGGTAGCCGACCGGCTGGGCATCCGGACCGTGCGCGCGGGCGTCCGGCCCGAGGGCAAGGTGGAAGCGATCGCGGCGTGGCAACAAGAGGGTCGGGTGGTGGCGATGGTGGGCGATGGCCTGAACGATGCCGCTGCCCTTGCCCAAGCCGACGTCGGCATCGCGATGGGTCAGGGCAGCGCGGGCAGTCGGGCGGCCGCCCCCGTGACCCTCCTCGAGCCCGACCTGTTGCGCCTCGCGGCCTTGGTGCGCCTGGGTCGCAGGACGCGTGCCGTGATGGTGCAGAACCTCGGGTGGGCGATGGGCTACAACGTCGTGATGCTGCCCTTGGCCGCCGGCATGCTGCGGCCGTGGGGGCTGTGGCTGGACCCGATGTGGGCGGCGGCGGCCATGGCGGCCAGTTCGCTGACGGTCGTGCTCAACGCGACGCGTCTGACCCGGATGAACTTGCAAAATTAAGCATCCCTCCGTCATCTCTTAACCCCGACTGAACCGACCGGGTCGGAGAAGCGGCGATAGAACCTCAGGCACACCGCTTGTGTGCAGGAGGGGACATCGATGGGTCGCATCGCCGGGGATGGTTCGGACATCCTGTTGGTCAACGGCAGGCAGGTTGCCTACCAGGGGATCGGCCGGATCCGTCGCGACATCAACGTGTCGCAGGCGGTCGCCGCGACGGCCACCGACGGCTACAAGAAGTATTTCCTCGAGTCCATGGACCGCAAGGAACGGATCGTCGTCTATGGCGACCGCCTGGACTTCAGCTTCGAGAAGCGGGACCGCGTGCCGCAGGTCATCGTCAACGGCGAGACCTACCTGATGGCGGCCTTTGACAACCAGCCGACGAGCCTCGTGGAAGGTTTCATGTCGGGTGCCAAGGTAGGGCTTTCGGGTGCTGCCGGAGCCACGGTTGACGCGTCGCGGACCATCATCGGGCAGGTCGGCGTTGGCACCGCCGTGACGCTGACGGCGGGTACGGGCTACGCCCTCTACAAGGGTGTGTCGAGTGCCAGCGTGGGCCAGTCCGTGAGTGCAATGGGCGTGCCTGCACTCAAGATCATCGGTGCAGTCGTGGCCGTGGGTGCCGTGGTGGCCGGTATCGCCGGCGGCATCAAGGGTGCATCCGACGCGGCCAACCGGCGCCACGACCTGAAGCAGATCGCCTCCATCCTGGAATCAGCACAGGGCAGTGCCGTTCCGGACGTGCCCCAGCAGGCACCCAGTGATCCGAACAATGACCCCCGCCAGTCGGACCCACCGGTATGGGGCGGACCGGTGTTCCCCCAGACCCGCGTTCCCCAGCCTGTCGGCGTGCGCTGAGCGCAAGGCGGCCAAGGCTTCACCCCCCGGGACGTCTCCTCCGTCCCGGGGGGTGTTGTCATTGGGGATGACCACGAAGCCGGGTTCAACAGTGACGGTCCTGATGCCTGCGCTGATGGAACCGTCATGCCCCCTGCGCTAGCGTTGAGGCATGTCGCCGGGTGCCCTGCATGAGGTCTTGATCGAGCTGCTGCGCCACGTGCCCGAGCACCTCACATCGGCACTCGCACGGGTCGTGCCGGAACTTGACCCCGAACTACCAGTCACCCTGATGGATCCCGCTGCCTCGGTGCCCCTCGTGGTGGACCGAACAGCGGATCTGGTCATGATGTTCGGGGAAGCGGCCTCGCCCCGGCTGGTCGTGGTGGTGGAGATCCAACTCGCCAAGGACCCAGACAAGCAGTGGTTCTGGCCGCAATACGTGGTCGCCATGCATCAGCGGTGGGCATGCGCGGTGGAATTGCTGGTCATCGCACCCGACCCCAGGGTGGCGGCGTGGGCGAGGCAACCCATCCGCCTCAATGGCCGGGGAAGTCAGATCGTGCCCCTGGTGCTGGGCACCGAGGACTTTCCGCGCCTGTCGCTCGAGGAGCTTGCCGGGCAACCCCACGCTGCGGTATTCCACGCCTTGCTGCACTGCCGGGACCGGGAAGACTTGCCCTTGCTGGAGCAGGCACTGGCGGATGTCGGGTCGTTGCCCGAGCCGGACCGGGTCGGCTACTATCAAATCCTGCGGAGCTGTCTCTTCCCGTCGTTTCTCGAGCTTGCGGAGGTGGCCATGAGTCTGGAGCACACGCGCTTCT
>JAYKHS010000013.1:0-23280 GCA_035285865.1 Candidatus Sericytochromatia bacterium | reverse complement strand
GCTGTACGATATGGCGGGCAATGTGCGGGAGTGGTGCTGGGACTGGTATGGCGAGTCGTATAGCAACGGGGCGTACGATATGGACCCGACTGGTCCTTCGTCGGGCTCGGCCCGGATCAACCGGGGTGGTGCGTGGACCCACGACGCGACGTACGCTCGGGCGGCGTTCCGGATGCTCAACGACATCCCGGACACCCGCTTCTCCGGCCTCGGCTTCCGCCTTGTAAGGTCGAGGCCGTAGGCCGAGGGCGAACCCTTGATCCTTGAACCCTCGGACACTGGTCCTGAGCTCGGAGCCGAAGCGAAGCCGGCCCGGGCTCAAGATCGGCTCTCTACAAGGCCGTAGAAGGCGTTTTTCCGTTGCCGGGTGGGATGATAGTACCCTCCCCTTCCGGGCCTCGAGGCTCATCTGCCCGGGCAACCACAAGAACCGTCCTGCCCTCGTAGCAAGAGCGGCCGATCAGCCAGAGCGTGAGGCCCGCCGCGAGTGACTGAGATTCACTCCCGCCGTCCCCCCGGCGTCCCCCCAGCACAATCCGAGCAGATCTGGCGGATCGCTAAAACCCTTACCCCGCCTACATGAGACAGCTGGGGCTCGAACCCAGGACCCTCTGATTAAAAGTCAGATGCTCTACCGACTGAGCTACTGTCTCGCACCGTTAGCCTAAGCCCCTCCGGAGGCGGGGTCAAGGACAGCCCGGTCGGAACCAGCGGCAGACTGCTGACCCGTTCCCGCATGCCGCCTACCACGGGCCCTGACAAGACGCGCCGTGGCCGGAAAGCGACACAGGAACCTCGTGCCCCCACCATCCGGCTCATCCACCCCAAGGGTTGCCCCGTGCAGATCCAGCATCCCCCGCGTAAGGGCCAACCCCAGTCCGAGCCCACCGGACGGCGCGCCCCCCCCTTGCACGAATGCCTCCCCGAGCCTCTGGCGGACCTTCGGGTCCATGCCGGCGCCGTGATCCGTGACTTCGAGCATCCAGCCCGAGGGTTCCCGACGCATCGCCACCTCGATCCGCACGGCCGGTGACGCATGCCGGAAAGCGTTGCCCACCAGATTCACCACGATCCGGATGAAGAGGTCGGAATCGACCCGCACGCGCAGGTCTTCGGGCGTAACGGCCAAGGCCAGGCGGCCCCTGTGCTCCGGATGCTGCATCCACGGCGCCAGGGCCCGCTCCAACAGGGGCCTCGCCACACAACGTCGCAGCCGGATCGACCGCGCACCCGCCTGCATGCGCGTCAGGTCGAGCAAGTCCTCGATCATGCGTCCCAGGCGCTCGGTTTCGCGCAGCATGACCTGCAACATCGGTTGCTGATCGGCGTAGGCCATCGGCGCGGATGCCAGCAACTCGCTAAACCCGCGAAGAGTCGCGAGCGGGGTCCTGAGTTCATGCGACACCGTAGCCACGAAGGCGTCCTTGAGGCGCTGGTGATCCAGCACTAACGCCAGCGGCCGCGCAGCAACGGCCACAAGGGGCACCAGTTCCATCGGGAAGGCTGCCTGTCCCGCCCCACGTCGAAACACCATCACGCCATGCAGGTCGCGATCCGTCACGAGCGGCGTGCCCAGCCATCGCCCGCGCTCACGGCCTTCCCCACCGGGCCCGGGGCAGCGGCATCCCAGCCAGAGCCGGGGCCCTGACTCCTCCATCGCGGTACCGACCGCCGCGCCCATGGCCTCTTGCAGGACATCCGGCGACAACAGATCGCCATCACTCAGCGCAGCGAGGCGACGCCAGCCGCCGTGGGAGCCCCGCGCCCAGACCTCGGCCTCCGCCGCAGCGAGCATCTCGGCCACGTCGGCGAGGAAGGCCCTTACCGCCACTTCCTGAGGCACGGGCCGAGCCAACTGGGTGAACCACGCATGGAGCAGCCCCAGCAGGCCCCAGCCTCCCGCACCATACTTGCCTTCTGCAGTCCCTATGGCCATGGCCGCCATCCT
The DNA here is from genome assembly GCA_035285865.1 of Candidatus Sericytochromatia bacterium. Lineage (GTDB taxonomy): Bacteria > Cyanobacteriota > Sericytochromatia > S15B-MN24 > VGJW01 > VGJW01. Next base: position 21,332 of record JAYKHS010000013.1, on the reverse strand, counting down.
GGAAGCCTGCCCTTGCCTCAGGATGACGGCCTTGCGACCGCAGGCTGATCAGTAACCCTTGTACTGGCCGCCGCGCGCCATGCTGCGGACACCCGGAAGGTTGTCCACCGAACCATACCGATCGACGGCATAGCGAATGGCAGCAGCGGCGTTGTCCACGGGATTGAAGATGTCGTTGCGGCCGGGCAGCTTGTAGCGCTGGAAGGTCGAATCGATGGTCTGCAGCAGGCCCTTCGAGGGATGACCCGCCTTGGCATTGCTGTCCCATCGGTTGATGGCCCTGGGATTCCAGGTCGACTCCTTGCCGGCTACCTTCACCAGAGCATCCACGTTGATCTTGCTGGCAGGGACACCACTGGCAACGACAAGGTCGGCTGCCTGCTGGATGGCGGCACGGGCCCGATCCCGGGGACTGCCGCCGGCCTTGACCTTTCCGGCCCCCTCGTCCTGAAGCTTCATGCCGGACGCCTGCACGCCGGGCTTCGTTACTTTGTCCGCATCCTGCTTCGCAGCCTGGCGCTCCGCATCCTTCTTGGCCGCTTGCTTGGCCATCTCGCGCTCGGCCGCCTTTCGTGCGGCTTCCTTCGCCGCATGATCGCCCGCGGCCCTCGCGGCGTGGGCGGCGCCGTGATGGCCACCCGTGGCGTGCGCGTGCGTCCGGGCGTGACCGCCGTGATGGTGGGCGTGCCCCCCGCCGCCATGCACCCGATGATGTGCCATCTCGTCTTCCTCCAGACGTCCCGCCCCCCCCCGAGCCCTTCGACACCTTCCTTGTCGGACTCGAAATGCATCGTAAATCTAGAGTTCACGGTTCCTGAATGTTGTCACCCATCACCTCCCAGCGAGCCCATGGGAGGTTCGTGGGAGGTCGGTCACCGACGATGCCTGCGTGCCCCTTCAAGCGGCACGCGTGACAAGCAGGTTTCCAGCAGATGCCCACCCAGATTCGTGAAGCGGCGCGACGCGCGCCGGCGATGATGCTCCCCGGCCCGGCGTTGCAAGCCATGGTCGCCTTTGGCATCGTCAGCATTGCCGGCGGCCTCTGGACCCTCTACGACCACACGCTCGAGGGCCTGAGCCTCGTGGGTTTCGGCTACGCCCTCGTGATGCTGAGCCTCGCCACCCTCGCCGAGCGTTGGCTCGACGGGCAGACGCTTCGTCGGGGCCGCAACTGATGGCGCACACGCATTCCTTCGACAAGGGGCTGGCGCTCGCCACCGCTCTGGTGCTTGCTGGCTGCGGACAACTCGGGTTGCCCGGACTGGGCAGGGTCAGCCAAGGCCAGACCGGCAGCAACGCCGACGCCAGCCTCGTCCGGTACACCGTGACCGGCACGACGCCTGCCCTGCTCGGCAAGGTCGACCGGCTCGGTCTCGAGATCGAAGCCCAGGACCCGGTGGGGCACCGGGCCCGCGTCACGGGCACGCCCGGCGACCGGGCACGCCTTACGGCCCTTGGCCTGTCCGTCGCCGAGGAAGTCCGCACCGCAGCCAACCCCGGCATCGACTCGAGCTACATGGGCTATGCCGGCGTAGTCCAGACCATGCAGGCACTTGCCTCAGCCCACGGGGATGTCGCTTCGATCCACAACATCGGGCCTTCCTGGGAGACCAGCCGCGGTCGGGCCAACCGCCCGATCCTCGCGATGCGCATCGGCCCGGCTGCCGCTGCCGATTTGCCTGTGGTGGTGTTCGTCGCCGAGCAGCACGCCCGCGAGATCGTGACGCCGGAAATGGGCATCCGTGTCATCCGCATGCTGCTCGAGGGGCGCAAGACCGATCCGGCGCTTGCCGACATCACGGGCCGCTGCGAGACGTGGGTGGTCCCGATGAGCAATCCGGATGGCCATGCCAAGGTCGTCGCCGGCGAGAACCGCCGCAAGAACATGAACGACAGCCAAGGGGGAATGGGGCTGCTCGGCCTCGACGGCAACGCCTTCCCCGGTGTCGATCTCAACAGGAATTTCCCGTTCCATTGGGGTGAGGTCGGAGCGTCCAAGGACCCTCTGAGTCCCACCTTCAGGGGAGCCGCAGGTGGATCGGAGCCTGAAACCCAGGCCCTGATGCGGCTCATCGGAGGGCGCAATGCCAGGTACATGATGAGTTACCACTCCTACAGCAACCTGATCCTCTGGCCTTGGGGGCATACCGAAGCCCCCGCCCCCGATCCCCGCCTTCCCGGCATCGGCCGGAAGCTCGCGCAGCTTACCGGCTACAGGGGAATCCAAAGCAAGGATCTGTATCTGACCAGCGGCGACATTTCGGATTGGGCCTTCGGGACGCAAGGGACGATGGCCTTCACCGCGGAAGTGGGCAGCTGGGACGACGGCTTCACGCCACCCTTCGCCAAGGTGCCCCAGTATTGGCGGGAGAATGAACCGGCCGCCCGCTACCTGCTCGAACTCGCTGCAGGCCTGGCAACGCCGTGACGACAGGGCACCCTCAGGCGCGGGCCCTGTCCTGCCGCCTGAGGGCCTCCCGCAGGGCCAGTGTTTCGGCCGAGGGAGAGACATCCAGTTCGCTGCGCAGAACCTGAGCGCAGGCTTCGAACTGACGCTGCACCAGACTGGCCTCGCCCAGGGCTGCATAGAGGCGCATCAGCACCCGGTGTGCCCCCTCGTGCGCGGGCTCCTCGCGAAGCATCCCCTCGGCCTGCTCGCGCGCCTGCTCCCATGCACCCTGCTCCAGCGCATGTGCAGCGAGGCGCTCGCGCATGACCATCACCTGACCGGAGATGGCCGTTCTGGCCGCCTCGAACCACTCCTGCATGTCGGGCTCTGCAAGCCATGGGCCCACCGCCAGATCGAGTGCCGAAGCATAATGCCCGGCAGCCTCACCTTGCTGCCAGGCCTGCCACGCCGCATCCCCCGCGGCACGGGCCCTATGGAACAGATCCAGATCCAGCCAGACCCCTTCGCGGGACAGGCGATAACGTCCACCCTCGCGCAGCAGCAGCGGCGCGGCATCCCGCGCGCCGCCCGGATTCAGGGCACGACGGAGCACGCTCGTCAGGTTGTCCACCTGATGACGGGCCTCGTCCCAGTCCAGATCGGGGAAGAGCACGTCCGCAGCCTCATCACGCGACATGCCGCCAGGCCGTTCCAGCAGCTGGGCCAGCAGGACCCTGGCCTTGCGCCGGGGGAAGGCGGCGGTCTTTCCGGCCACCGTCACCACCAGCCTGCCGAAGGTCCGAATCTCGACGCGGGCCGCCGGGTGGGCCTCGCTCAAGATGGCCTCCCACGCCTTGGGGAACCGTGAGCCGATGTCCGAGACCAGCGCAGAACCCTCCTCCTCGGCCAAGCAGGTCAGCATCGCAGGAGCAAATTCGCGAATGCTGAGCGGCAGGAAGGGGTAAGGGCCCTCCATCAGCAGGCGATGGGCCTCGCGCCGGAGCGGGGCCCGCAGCTCTGGCCGATTTTCGAGACAAGCCAGCGCAAGGGCCAACCACGCCCGCTGGGGCCTGGCAACCACGGGCTCCAGACAGGCAGCGGCTTCCGTGAAGGCTGCCACGGCATCTGCAGTGCGGCCGGCCTGCCACGCCAGCATGCCAAGGTGCTGATGCAGGATCGCGCTGATGCGCGGGAATCCACCCGTCAGGGGCCGTGCCCGGTCGATCAGGACCGCAGCCTCGTCCACGGCACCCCGTCTGCGCGCGACCTCGGCCAGCATGACGAGCGTCGAGGCACTCTCGGTACCGGCCTCGAGGCCATGGCCATGCAAAAGGTCGAGGGTACGCCCCAGCACCCGGTGGGCATCGTCCAGGCGCCGCAGGCGCAAGCAGGCCGAGCCCTCGAGCCGCAGGCACGCCGCCTGATGGTAACCATTGGCCGGCAGCAGCAACGCCTGGGTGCGTGCGAGCAGACGGACGCCCTCGGTGAACTCGCCTTGCTCCAGATGCAGCAACACGAGGTGACTGGTGGCCCTGCGCTCGAGGCTGGGGTCCAGTTCAAGGGCCAAGGCATCACCCAGCAGGCGTTCCAGAGTTCGCCGGGCCTGGCCATAGCTGCCACGTTCGTGATGCAGCAAGGCAAGGTTCAAGGCAGCCTCGGCGCGCGTCAGGGCGATTCGGGGGCGGCCCAGATGCGGGAAGGCCAGCGCACGCAGCACGTGTTCGATGGCTTCGTCCTCGCGCCCCTGCAAGAAGGCCAGATTACCCCGGTTCACGGCATAGCCGACCCGATCATCCACCCGAACGGAGTCCTCGAGCGGATCGGCGCGCTCCACCGCCGCAAGGCCGACATCCAGATTCTCGATCTGCAGGGCGACGGCCAATACCCGGGCCCAGCACGCAAAGGCATGGCCTGCGTCGCCGACTCGTGCAAAGGCCTCACCGGCAGCCTCCAGATCAGCCAAGGCATCCTGATGATGCCCCCGACGCAGCCAGAGCGTGCCCTGCACCATGCCGAGCACGGGGCGTTCATGTCGGTCCTTCGCGGGGAAGCGGGCAAGGGCTTCGGCGACGATCCGGTCCTGGGCATCCGTCCACGGCACGGTGTGCACCAGATTCAGCAGGACGGCCTCGGCTTCGTCCCGGCGCCCGAGGCCCACCAGCACCGGCACGGCCCGGACCGGGTCACGCGCGACAAGCCAATCGGCCAGTCGCGCCTGTCGGTCGGCGCGCTCCTCGGCGGTTCCCCGCCGCAACCATTCGGCTTCGAGGTGCCCGCGAAGCAACGGATGCCAAGATGCGGTCCGATCAGGGTCAAGCACCATCGCTCCCCAGCGCACCAGATGTTCCACCAGCGCCGCGAGATCATGTTCTCCAAGGGGCACGTCATCAGGCTGCCAACCGGAAATCGGCCACAAGTCCAGCGCCTGCTCCCGCTCTCCGTCCGCCAGACCCTGCCAGAGCTCGCTCACCGCCAGCTGGTCCAGCAGCGAAGCCAGTCCTGGCGCTCCGGGCATCCGCAGGACCGTGGCGACGGCCAACGGCCATCCGGCTGTCGGCAGGAGAGCTTCGGGCGAGAGCCCGCGAGCGCCGGCCATGACCGCACACTCCTGTGCCGTGAAGGCAAGGTCCTGGGCTGACAGCAGGGTGACCTTGCCCGTGGCCAGCATCCGCGGTGTCAACCAGGCCGGCCGTCTCGCGCTGCGGACGGCCGTGGCCACACGGTCCCCTGCCAACGCCAGCCAGCGCACGACGAAGGCCTCTGCCCCATCGTTCCCTCCGGTCGGACAACCGATGTCGAGCGCAAATGGAGTGCCGCCCGCGGCCAACTGACCCCAGAGTCGTTCCGCATCGGCGGCGCCGACATCCTCGGGCAACTCCACCCGGAAAGCCGGAATACCCGGCGCGAGCAGCAACTGCCTTGCCGTCTCACGCTTGCCCGCCCCCGGGCCGGCCTGCAGCAACCACACGCGCCCCGCTGGCGCTCCCCCCGATAGCCAAGCGCCCAGGCTTTCGCGCAACACCATCCCGCCCTCCCCGGGCGGGGAAAGCGGCTCGACGGTGAGCAAGGCCATGCTGCGGGGTCAGAGGACGAGGGGACGTTCCATGGTCCCCCCTATCCCACGTACTGGCAACGACTGCCGTCTCATTCCATCGTGATCGAGTAGCCGGCCATCGAGAAGGAGCGACCATCCGGCGCGACCGAGACGACCGCCGGGTTGAAGGGCACGGGCGAGCCCTTCGGGAACTCGAGGCTGAAGACCGTATTGCCCGAACCATCCCGTGCCTGTCGGACCTTGTCGACGGCAAGGGGCTCCTGCCCCGCCCCGGTAATGCACCAACCCTTTCCTGTCTTCTGGAACAGGAAGGTCCCGAAGCTGCCCGCCTGGATCTTCAGACCGTTGCCGATGCGGGCAATCGTGACGGACACCATGCCGAGCACCGTCCCCGTGCCCTTGGGAATGCGGGAGATCAGTTCGGGGACACCGGACCGATCGACAGCCGGAACTGGCTTTGGCGCCACCGGGGCGGCGGGCTTCGGCTGAACAAGCGGCTTGGCCTGGGTCACGGACTTCTGCTCCGGTGCAGGCTGCGGGACCGCAGGCTTCCGAGTCACCGGTTGCTGATCGGCGACGCTGCCGCCAGGCTGGCCTTCGGGCTTTCTGACCGCAGCGTCCGGGCGAGGCCGGCTGGTCCGACCACCCTCCGCCAGCGGCGTGGCCTGGACGAAAGGCTCACCAGGCGAAACCCGTTTCCGGCCAGAGCGCACCTCGGCGCGTCCTGGGTCCTCCGCAGCAGGGACCGCTGCCTTGGGTGCAGGCGAAGAGGGGGCACCGGACGCCGCGCGCTTGCCCACGACCTCAACAGCACGGGGCCTCGCGGGATGAACGGCTGGGTCCGGCTTGACTGGCTCCGGGAGCTTGGGCAGACCCTTTGCCCCAGCCGGCCTCAACTGCACGACGTCACCGGGATAGATCCAACGCCCGTCGGCAGCCCGGGGGCGTCCCCCATCGACCGGCGTCGTCAGCCCGGGATTCAGGCGCAGCAAGTCGTCCAGCGGCACACCGTGGCGCCTGGCAAGCACGGACAGCGAGTCCCCCGCGGTCACGACAACCTGTCCGGGACGCACGGACATCCTGTCCCTGCGCGTGGCCGCGCGGCTGGCCTCCGGACTTTCCGCGCCACGGGACGTCCCCCGCGCATCGGCCGGCTGACGAACCGAAGATGACAGCGTTATCGATTCCACCTTGCCGGTGCTGGTCTGCATGGCGACACCCCCCTGCCGAACCATCAGGCTCTTCACGGACCTATGCGCTAGATCCAACACTCCATTAACACTGGGAGGTGCGTGGGAGGTGCCATCACCAGGCTGGTCACACAGCCTCGATGGGAGTTCTTGCCGACCATGCCCCGCACGCGTCTTCGTTTCCCCGCCACCGCCCTGCTCGGCATCGTCCTCACAGCCTGCGGAACGGAGGCCACGCCCAATCCGCATCCCCGTTTCGATCCGCACGCCGAGGACCAGGTGCTCGAAGCCCAGGCGGCAAGACGCGTCCTCGTGAAACTGCGCTCATCGAGCGCACGGGCTGCCCTCGCGCGCCTGATGTCGGAGCGAGGGTTGGTGGAGGAACCGGGCTGGCACGACACGCTGGGCAAACTGGGCTGGAAGGTCCTGCGGCCGACGGGGGACAAGACCGCCCGTTCGGCCCTGACGGCACTCGGGGAAGCGCCCGAGGTTGCCGAGGCGTGCCTCTCGACGCCGATGACCCGTCCTGTCCCTGTTCGCGCCGCAGGCGGTCCCGAGATCGAGACGAGCTACAATGACCCTCTGGCACCGCGCCAGTGGGCCGTCGCCCGCATCGGCCTCGCGAAGGCGCACGCCCGCACGGAGGGCAGCCCGCGGACCCTGCTGGCCATTCTCGACACCGGGATCGATCCGGCCCATCCGGACCTCCGCGACGATGGCGGACACAGCCGGGTCATCCTCGGCAGGGATTGGCTCAAGAAGACCGACAACCCGGTCGACGGGGACAGCCACGGCACCCACGCCGCAGGGATCGCGGGGGCCACGGCCAACAATCGGCAAGGGATCGTGGGCGTTGCCCCGCGCATCCACCTGCTGGCCGAGAAGGTCGTTTCGGACTACGGCTACGGCGATGCCACCTCGGTGTCGGCCGGTATCGTGCACGCCGTCGACGCCAGAGCCCATGTCCTCAGCATGAGCCTCGGGTCCCCGACGCTGTCGCCGCTGCTGCGCGACGCCATCGCCTACGCCCAGGGCAAGGACGTGCTCGTGGTCGCTGCCATGGGCAACAGCGGCCGTAACGACATCCTGTACCCGGCGGCCATGCCGGGTGTCCTCGCTGTTGGCGCCACGGACGAACAGGACCGCAAGGCCAGCTTCTCGAGCTTCGGCACGTGGATTTCGCTGGTGGCCCCTGGCCAGGGCATCCTCTCGCTGCTGCCGACCTTCCCGAACAACAGCAAGGAAACCGGTTATGGCCAGAAGTCCGGCACCTCGATGGCCACGCCCTATGCGGCGGGACTGGCCGCGCTCGTCGCCGACACCCGGAGGGACTGGTCCGCCGCGACCGTGAAGGCCCACCTCGAGCGAACGGCCATCCCCGTTGGCCTGGGTTTCAGCGCCGAGTACGGCCACGGTCGCATCGACGCCGGCCGCGCCATCGACGCTGCCTTCGCGCAACGCTGACGAATCGAGCAGCCCAGGGGAGCCCAATGGGCACTCGGGAGGTGGCCAGTAGCGGCCCGGCAAGGGTATGGTGACGATGTCGATCGTCAGCTCTCCGAGGTCCACGATGCAGAAGCGCCTGCTGCTCCCACTCTTGCCGCTTGCCGTGGCCTGTGCCGCGAACACCACGACGGGAACCGGTGCCGTCAAGGGCCCGGAAGGCCAGGCGGCGCAGGATGCCGTGACCCGGTCCCTCGTGGCCCAGCCCGATCCTGAAGGTCGATGGTCCGGCCGGGTGACGGTGCCCTCCAAGATCCGCGCCGAGGCAGGCCTCGGCGTCTCGGCCAACGGGTCCGGGGCCCTCATTGCCAACATGGCGGGCAGTCTGGTGTCCAACAATGCCGGCTTGCGCAGGGCTCTTGCTACCGCGCCCGAGGCCACCTCGTCTCCCGCAACCGACGAAGAGCTGCCGGTGGCCAGTGCCTCGGTCGAGGTCGTTCTCGAGGACGGCAAGGTTGCCAAGGGCCTGACGGACGACAGAGGCTACTACGACATCGCCATCGGCGCGGCTAAGGCGGTGGAACTGCGTTCGCGCTTCCAGCTGGGGGAGCGTCCCGTCTCCCTGACCAGCCTGCCATTCCGGAGTTCGGCCCAGCCGCTGTCCGTGGCCACGACCCTTGCCACGGCCGGCTTCCGCAAGAAATTCGGCAACAAGGCCGCCCTGGACCTGGGTTCACTGGAGAGCTTCCAACAGTTGACGCGGGATCTGGAAGCTCAGGCACGGCAAGCGCACATCGATGCCCTGCGGTCCTTCGAGCAGACCACCAAGGCGATGGAAGACATCCAGCAGCAAAACGCCGCGATCATCGAAAGACTCAACGCCATGAATGCGGCCCTTCTGCAGTTCGAGATCCCGACGCCCATGCCGTGGGCCTTCGACAATTGGACCCCGCCCCCGGTCCCGACAATGCCGCCGATGCCGACCGCGCCCCCGGTCCCGACGATGCCGCCAATGCCGACCGCGCCCCCGGCACCGACCATGCCCCCGATGCCGACCGCGCCACCGGTCCCGACAATGCCCCCGATGCCGACCGCGCCACCGGTCCCGACGATGCCCCCGATGCCAACCCCGCCCTCAGATTTCTAAGCGCTTCCCGGCGCGTGAGAGACTCGGTGGCTTGACCAGACGCGCATCCGCAAGGTATCTTGGGACTCCCTTCGGGGTTGTAGCTCAGTTGGTAGAGCGCTTGAATGGCATTCAAGAGGTCAGGGGTTCGATTCCCCTCAGCTCCACTTCTTGGTGACTTGGCGGAAGGACGCGACAGATGTCGGCGTCCTTTCGGTCCTTTTTGGGCGTTGCCGAAGATTCTCCGTAGGTGCAAGGCTTACCCGTCTGGCCTGCAAGCAGAACCCTATTGGGTTTCCGTTAAATTCAGCATTGTTCTTGTTAGAATGCGCGCTCACGGGCAGGCACGCCGTGGATAGACTACTCAGCAGGTTCCTGTCCTAACGGAGTCCCCCCAAAAAATGCGTGACATCAAGTCCTCTGCCACCGGCCCCATCTCGTTTCCGGGGGTGCGCAAGCCCACTCCGGATCTGGAGGACGTCATCGGGCAGCGCCCCACTCCCGATCTCCCGGTAAAGGACCTTCCTGGCGTCCGTCCGTCACTGGACTCCTTCCAGTTCAGAATCCGTGACAAGAACGCGGATGGCGTCCTGTCGGGCAACGAAACCAAGGGCATCGAGCAAAAGGATGCCAATGGCGACGGCAAGATCACCTATGCCGAGTATCGCGGCGCGGCCACGAATGAGATCAAGGACCTCGCCGAACTCGGCCGCAAGCTGAAGTTCCGCAGTCTGGATGAGAACAAGGACGGTGTGCTGACGGGAACGGAAGCCACGGGGCTTCGCCGTCTCGACAAGGACGGCGATGGCCGCATCACCGAAAAGGAATACCTGAAGGGTCTCGCTGCCGAAGACCGGGATAAGCAGGAGCTGAAGCACGACAAGGAATTCAAGTCGCTCGACATCAACGAGGACGACGTGCTTTCGGGCACGGAAGCCAGGAATCTTGGAGCCTTCGATGCCGACAAGGACGGCAAGGTGACCCGGCAGGAGTATCTCGACGGCCGCGCCAATGGCATCAAGCCGCCGCTTGGTGGACTGTTCGGCGGCGGGAATAACAAGCCACTGCTCCCCCGCCCCGGCTTCATCCTGCCGCTTGAAGAGTTCCGCAGGCTCCTGCCCTTCAATCCGGTTGGCACCCTTGGCCTCGAGGCAATCGAGAGGTTGCGCGCCTCCAAGCGTGACGGCCTGCTCAGCCTCGAGGATGCACAGGCCAACTCCAGGCCCGGTGGCCCCTCGCGCCCGGGCGTTGCAGACCAGGCAATCCAGGGTTGATCAAGGCGACGGGCACCGCGGTGCATCGCGGTGCCCGTCGCCTTGCGCTTTAGGTTCAGACCAGCGTGGCCTACTCCAGTTCGGGAGCACCCTCCAACTGCGGCGCGTCCTTCTGAACAGCCTCACGCGCACGCTCGGGCGGCTGCGCACAGGCCACGGCCCAATGGAAAATGCCGACCGAAAAGACGATGACCGCCCCCAGGTCGACCCAGGCGGGCAGCAGTGACTGGGCGCCTTCGCCATAGCGTCCCAAGTAACCGAGCAGGACCTGTCCACCCAGCCATCCGGGAATCCAGACGGCGTGGCGCAAGGATGTCCACGCACCCGTCCTCCGAACCCACGCGCCGATGCCGAACAGCACCAGGCCGGCCAACATCGCGAGAGTGAGCTTCCACGTGAGCCCGAAGCCCCCCCAATACATGATCAGGTTCGCCGAACAGAATGCGCCGGGCAGGACGAAGCCCGGCATGGGTACGCGATAGCTGCGCTTTCTGTCAGGATCCACCTTACGCAAGGCGGCCAAGGCGATCGGGGCGAACGCATACATGATGGCCGTCGAACCGGTGGCTACGGACACCAGCGCATTCCAGCTCTTGAAGGGCCCGAGCGCCAGCAGGCCGACCCCGGCTGCCAGCAGGATCGACACGACGGGCACGCCCTTGCTGTTGGTGCGCGTGAGCGCGGAAGGCATCTCGCGCTCCTCGCCCAAGGCATACGACAGACGCGCCGTGGTGGTGATGTAGACGATGCCTGTTCCGGCAGGCGACACGACGGCATCGATCAGCAGCGCCTTGGCCAGCCAGCCGGCACCAAGGGCAAGCGCGAGGGTGTACCACGCGCCATACGCGGACGGGTCGGTACCGAGCGGATGACTCCAGCCATCCTTGACATTGGCGGGCTCGAGCAGACCCAGCATCGTGAATTGCAAGGCCGCGTAGAGCACCGCTCCGATGGCCATGGCCGTAAGCACGGCACGCGAGAGATCCCGACGCGGGTTACGCGCTTCGCCCGCCAACTGGACGGCCTGCTCAAAGCCCTGCAGGGCAAAGACCACCCCTCCCGTAAGCGCGGCAAAGACCCCATGAAACCCGAAGGGCATGAAGCCGCCCCCTGCCGTGAAATTCTCCGGATGAAAGGCGATGAAGGGCAGGCAGACGACGGCAAGCACCGGCACCAGGGTCTTCCAAATGACCACCAGCGAATTGCTCTCCGAGACGACCTTGACGCTGGCCAGGTTGATGGCCGTAAAGAGCAACAGCATCACCACCGCCACGATCAGGCCCGTTTCATTGAGCAGGCCGGCGTTGGGACCTTCGCGCGTGATCATGTTGAAATTCCGGTTCACCCAGTCGACGCTGTTCACATAGGTGATGCAGGCCAGGACCTCGATGGGTGCGATGAAGACCGCCTGCAACCACGAGGCCCAGCCCGCGACGAAGCCGGCCACGGGGCCGTGCGAGTAGTAGGGGAAGCGTCCACCGCCCCCGGCCACCGGATAAGCCGCGCCCAACTCGGCAAACGTCAGGGCCAGCAGGGACAGCATGCCCGCCGCCAGAATCCACGACAGGATCGAGGCAGGTCCCGCCGCCTGAGCCGCGTTCAGGGCCCCGAGCAACCAACCCGAACCGATGATCGAGCCCAACGACATGAACAGCAGACCGCCGAAACCGACGGTGCGCTGCAAGGTGCCTGCCACGTGGATCGGGGCCTTGGGCGGTTCTTCGGTGATCATGCCGTCGTCCTGTCTGCGGTCGGGGTGGAAGCGTCGGGAATGCGTCCGGGTGCATCGAGGGCCATGTCCCGGCGAAGCCAGTCCAGGGTCTCGGCCAAGGTCTCGTCGACCGGTCTCGGATGATAGCCCAGATCCCGCGGAGCACGTGAACCGGCGAGGCCCCAGTGGTGCCGTCCCATCTCGATGACCACGGGATCCGGCAGCCACGGATGCCTGCCGGTCCGATCCGCGACCCGGGCGCTCACATGCGCTGCCAGCCACGCCACCAGCCACGGCACATGTCGCGCCGGTGCCGGCACCCCGCACAAGCGCGCGCAGCGCTGCAGGAAAGGCTGCAACGCCTCGGCGTGGCCCGGCAGGTTGTAGGCCTGCGCGGGATCGGCCACCGTACAGGCGGCCACGACGGCCCCTGCGACGTCCCGGACGTCCGCGACGTGAATGCCACCCCGGATGAGAAAGGGCAGTCGCCCCCCCAGGTATCGGCGCAGGGTGGACGTGGACCGTCCGAGCGTGTCGCCGGGACCCAGCAGCATCGGGGGACGCAACATCACGAGTTGGCCACGGCGGTCCCCCAGCAGGCGCAAGGCTTCACGTTCGGCCTCGACCTTGCCCCTGTAGTAAGGCCAATCGCGGACACACTCCCATGCGTGCGGGGCGTCGTCGTCCGGAGCCGCGAAGGGGTCGCGGGAGCAGCCCACCGTCCCCGACGAGGATACGAAAACGAACCGGATGCCGCGCGCGCGCGCGCGGCCAGCCAAGTCGGCCACGGCGCGGACCTGCGCACGGACGGCAGCATCGGCACCCTTCCGCGTATGGGCCACGTTGGCCCCCATGTGGAGGATGCCGGCAAGGGGTCGTTGGTCGAGCGACGTCAGCCACGCGGCCGGATCGTCGAGGTCACCGCCGATCCAGACCACGCCCTCGATCGATTCGGCCATCTCGGGCTTGCGGGTCAAGGCAAGGACAGGTGAACGCGACGCAAGCGCCGGCAGCACCAGCCGGCCGAGAAATCCGCTTCCCCCGGTGACGAGCCAAGCGGGGCTCGTCAACGGACAGGCCTTGCCGGCCCCGGACGGGCACCCTGGAAAGCCATCGCCAGTTCGACATTCGCAAAGCTGGCCCCGGGCAGGTCGGCCATGAGCGATACGGCGTGATGGACCCGGGGCGAGGCGAATACGGACATCGACTGAATCGTGCGGTGGGCATCCAGCAGCAGCGGACCGTACACGACCGAGACGAAACGCTGGCAGGCCGGGTCCCTGAGTGCGGCCGCTGCAGTCCGCGCCTCGGCTTGTGCCGTGTCCGTGGCCCACAGCGCATCGAGTGACGCGAGGAAAGGATCCTCGGGATGCAGCAGACGGGCGTCGGCCACGAAGTGGTGCAGCCACTGATGGACCAGCGAATCGGCCACCAATCGTGAAACGCGCATCTGCTCCGGTGTGCCGGAGGTCAGTACCCGCCCCCCGCGCGCCTCGATCCACCGGACGATGTCGTCCACCGAGATGCCCGGCACGGGATGGTGGTCGAGGAACGTCTCGAGATGCCAGCGGGTCACGACGGTGGCCTTGCGCAACCGCGCCACGACCGCCTCGGCCGCAGCCCGGGCATCATCGGCCGGTCGCAGGACCAGCGGCTCCGCACAAGCCATGTGGACCCGCCCGAGGCGTACCTCTCCGCGCCACATCCGACGGGTCCAGCGCAGCAGGGGTCCGAGAGTGAAGGGTGGCCGGGGATGCCCCTCGCGCTCGAGCGCAAGGGCATCCTCCTCGGCGAGGCGTTCGAAACTGATGGCTACCGGAACAAGGAGGATATCGCGTCCCGTCGCCTGCAGGCTGCGGATCATGCCGGTACGCGGCGGCAGGAACTGCCGCGTGCGGCTGCGCTGCCCCTCGGGATAGAACTCGATGGCCTTGCCTTCGTCCACGAGGCCACGGACCGTGTCGTTCAAGCGTTCGTCCGCACGCCCCTGCCCCCTGCGAATGAAGAAGGCATGCGCCTTGCGGAAGAACCAGCCCAGCAACGGGACTCTGGAGAACTCCTCGGCCGCCGCCACATGGGGGATGGGCATGCCCAGCTCAGGACGCGTGACGCCCAGATAGGAAACCAGCACGAAGTCCAGGAAACTCCGATGCGTCGGCAGGATGGCCATGGGCGTTCCCGGGGGCAGATCCGCCAAGTGACGGCGGAAGGAATCCACGTCGACCGAGACCGTGGTGAAGGCCTTGCGCAGGACCTTGAGCATCAGCAGAGCCGCAAGCCGCAGCACCAGATGGCCAGCCCTGAGGGAGCGGAACCAAGCCCAGTCGGAGGACCAGACCTTGGCCTCGGATCCGGCGATGACGGCGTGTCCCGACCACTCGGCCGCCAGATGACGCCGCAGGCCCGCAATTGCAGCACCGACATACGCATCGTGCTGCACGGGAGCCTCGATGGGCCAAGTCGACACGAAGCGATAGGTATGCGTGGTGAAGTGCCGGAAGGTCGCATTGATCGAGGCGAGATTACCCCTGAGCCAGCGCAATTGGGACACGGCCTCGCTCTGGCCCAGCACGCCGAGCACCAGCATCTGCAGGGTCAGCGGAAGCTGGTGATGCCACCACTCCATGAGGCGGCCCCGCAAGCCATGGTGGCCGAGATAGCGCACTTCAGGACGGGCGCCAAGGGGCATGGCCTGGGCATGCCGCAGCACCGCGCCCGCCAGTTCGGCCACGGTCTGGCCCTGCTCGATGCCGCTGACGGCATGACGGATCGCCACCTGGCCAGGCTCCAGGGGTTCTGCTGCCGCAGCCACGATCCGGGACACGACCTCATCGCAAGGCACGATGTCGAGGCGTTCGCCCGGCCCGCCCAGGATCACGCGCAGGCGTCCGGCAAGGACCAGCGAGGCGAACGCGCCAAAGGCCGCCACCGAGTCGATCCAGCCGGCCCTGGGGAACTGCCTGCAGGCCGAGACGATGCTGGGCCGGACGATGACCATGGGCAGATCGCCCTGTCGCCGCAGGGCAATCTGCTCCGCCAGGGCCTTGGTGAAGGTGTAGGTGTTCGGATGCCCGGTCCGCGCAAGGTGCTCGGACTCGCGCTCGCGGCCCGCCACGATGCTGATGAACAGGGCTTCGGGGTCTTCCGATACCGTGACCGACGCTTCGACGACAGGCGTCTCGCGCCACGGCGTGACGTACGCCGTGGACACCAGCACGAGCCGGCGCAGACGCGGCATCTCGCGAGCCCAGTCCTGCATCGCCAGAGTCGCGTGCGTGTTTTGCAGTGCGGCGTCGGACAAGGGCAGATCGAACCGGACCGAGGCCGCAACGTGCAGCACATGGGTCAGGTCCTGCCCCAGGGTCTCCCGCAATTCGGGCTCCATGCCCAGGCCGGGCAACGTGGGATCACCGGAGACCACGCGGACCTTGGCCAACTGCGCGGCTGATAGTCCGTCGAGGCAGGGCGATGAGAGCAGGTCTCGCTGCAGTCGCTCCGCCGGGGCATGACCGGATTTGGGACGAATCAGCACGTACAGGCGTTGCAGGCCGAGTGCCTCCGCATCGTGCAGGAGGCGCGCCACGAGCACCTTGCCGATGAATCCGGTTGCCCCCGTGACCAGCACGGCCTCCATGGCCTCGGCAACACGAACGCCACCGGGAAGTTCGAGGGCCGGATGCCCAAGTTCGCGAGTCGTCATCCGTGGGCCGCCTCGACGGACTGATTGCCGCACCCGAAGACGTCCGTGGGGTCGAGCGCGCGCTTGACCTGCTCCTGCCACGCAAGGCCGGCCGGCGAAAGGATGTCCGCCATGAAGCCCTCGCGCAGCTTGCCGATGCCGTGATGGTGGGAGAGCGAGCCTCCGCAGGCCAGGATTTCCTCGCGCGCAGCATGCTCGATGGCCGCATAGACCTCCATCGGTCGCTCGACGCCCTTGTGGTGAAAGGCGAAGTAGAAGTAGACGCAAGCTCCCGTCTCGTAGAGTTGCGTCACGCGGCAAGACACGAACGGCTTGCCGGGCAGGCCGCGCCGCTCGTGCTCGTCGCGGATGCGGGCCTTGACCCGGTCACAGAGGGATTCGACCTTGCTCCACGGCACGGAGGTCTCGAAGGACTCGGCCAAGACCCAGTGGCGGGCCATGAAGTCCCGGATGTAGGCGATGGCGAAGGTCAACTGATAACCGCTGGCCCCGTTCTCGCCCCCCGCCAACATGCCGCAGTGACGCTTCGCAAGGACGGCCAGGGTCTGGCGCTGGGCCTTGACTTCGGCACGCGTGCCCTCGAAGACCAGCGTGCACGCCACCATCCGATCCGGTGCGTAACCGAGCACCCGGGTCACGAGCAGACGCGACAGCGTGGACTTCAGCTTGTGCAGCCCCTGGGACTCGGGCTTGAAGGCCATCGCGAATTGAAATTGCACGTTGTCGACCAATCGGGCGCTGGCAGGCCAGGGGCGCGTGCGCGACAGATCGTGCATGAAGGCGATGCCTGCCCTGAAGTCGGGCAGCAGCACCGAGTCGTAGGCCTGAACCTCGGGCAGCGGATGCACCTTGACGATCGCCGCCGTCACGATGCCGAGCTTGCCCTCCGAGCCGAAGAGCCACCACCGGGGATCGATGCCGACGGATTCCCGCGGTGCGACAGCCTGACGGTGCAGCAGGCCCTGAGCCGTCGCGACACGTACATCGAGCACGATGTCCTCGATGTTTCCGTAGCGGTTCTTCTTCATGCCGCTGGCGTGGGTTGCCACCCAGCCGCCAAGCGTGGAGAACTCGAGGCTGTCGGGCTCATGGCCCATCGTCAGCCCCAGCTCCGCAAGCTGCTCAACCAACTGCGACCCGGTCGCCCCGGCCTCGATGCAGGCCATCCCGTTCACTCGATCGACCCAGCGGATGCGGTTCATGCGGCGCATGTCCACCGAAACGATCATCCGGCGTTCTTCAGGACGGCACTTGAGCGCCTCGGTGACATTGGTGCCGCCACCGTAGGGAACCAGCACGACGTCATGGGCACGCGCCAGATCGACGAGCGCGAGCACATGCTCTTCCTCCGTCGGGAAGACGACCAGATCAGGGACACGGGTCACCTGGCCGTGGTGCAGGTCATGGAGCTCACCCTGCGTATGCCCATGGCCGTGGCGAAGGCGGACTGAACCGTCCTGGCTGATGGCCTCCTCCGGGAGGTGGGCACGCAGCGTCTCAACGAAGGCCGGGTTCTGGACAGGAGCCGGGACGGAAGGCGGAAACGTCGACGGGATGATGTCGTCCGCCGCCAGCGGCAGGGCGATGATGGAGCGGAACCAAGGCAGAAGCTTCTTGAGCGGCTTGCCACTGATGGCGTAGCGGCCGCCCGTCATCACGACGTGGCCGTCGGCATCCAACTGGAAACGCGAGCCGGCATGGCCCCACTGTCCGGGGTTCTCGTCAGCCAAAGGCCAAGCAGGAAGGCTCGGGATGAACCGGGAATCTTCCCGATGCGCCAGGGGGGGACGACGACGCATGAGAACTCCTCGGGGACAGACCTGCAGACAGGCATATTTCTGGACGGGGCCGGCCCTCAGGCTGCTGCGCAAGGGACAACGGACGGATCAGGTCCCGTCAATGGGGTCGGAACAGGAAACTTGTCACAATTGAAACAAGAGGCTAATCAAAAGACAACCTTGATGGCTTCCGGCCAGCGCGTGCACCCGGCCCCGCCAGGGCTCAGGCTCGGGCAATTGGCACGACAGCCTCCGATGCCCACCCACTCAGGACATCGGCGAGTTCAAGGCAATCTCCGGGCCAATATCGTGGCGGTCGTGGCTGTTCCACATCCGGCAGTCCGGCTGCCGGTCTACAAGCCAGAACCGTCGCCAGCCAGGCGGACGGGAAAGCCTCGATGCCGTGCATCGCCCCCAGCAGGGCTCCGGTGATCGCGGCATTGGTGTCGCTGTCGCCACCCTCCATGATGGTCCGGACGAGCAGGTCCTCCACGCTTTGCTCCTGCCACGCGCACCAGAGGGCATGCTGCAAGGCCACGAGGGCATGGCCTGCGTGCGTGAGGTAGTCCTCGGGCGGGGCCTCGAAGGAGGCAAGGACGCACGCGGAAAGCCGGGGCGGAAAGTCGGGGGCCGTGGCCTCGGCCCGCGTGTGAGCCGCCAGTGCCTCTCTGGATGCCCCCGCGACGGCACGCGCCATCAGCCCCACGTAGAGACGGTTGGCCGCGAGGCATGTCGGCGCGGGATGGGTCAGGAGTGCATCCTGCTCGGCCCAGTCCTCGCATCGGGCAAAATCGCCCCCTGCGCCTGGAAGGGCGAGCGGAGCCGCGCGCATCAACGCACCGTTCGCCTCGCTGCGGAAGTTCCGGGTCCCGAAGAGACCCGCACGAACGGTACCGCCCATGTCGAAGGGATGCGACAGCGCCCAGGCGCGATAGGCGCCCAAGGCTTCGTCGGGATGATAGCTTCCGAGCGCGCACATCGCGCGCGCAAGCGCGAGGGCCATCTCGCCGTCATCCGTCGGTTGGCCGGCAAGCGTCCCCCAGACCCTGCTGGGACCCATATCGCGCAGACCATCCGGGAAGCATCGGCGAATGGCCTGCGGGTCTGCGAACTCGACCTGACTGCCGAGGGCATCACCGATGAGCAGACCGGCGAGGCATCCTCGCGCACGGCCACGAATGCCGCGCTCAGCTTGCCACGGCAGGTTCCCCTCGCTGTTCGCCATCGTCACTTTCTGCGGGTGTGGAAGGGCACCGGAGCCCCGATGTCGAAGGGCACCTGAGCCACCTTCTCGCGCAGGGCCTCCAGCAGGGCCCAAAGGTCCAGCACGCCCATCAGACAACCCTTCCGGCACGTCACCAAAGCCATGAGGGGATGGCCGGCCGGAAGAGGACCGACGGTGACCGCGCGATGGTCGGGCACCTCAAGGTGAAAGCGACCCGAGCGCATCGGGCCGAGTCCGCCCAAGGCGTCCAGATGGCCCAGCCACGCAAGCCGACATTGCCAAGAACCACGGGCCTCGAGCCGTCTCCACTCCACGAAACGGAGCTCGGACCCGTTGGTCGCAACGATCCAACCGGAACCCCAGGAAACCTCGCCAGCCTGGCCCTGCAACCAGGTCCAGACCCCGGAAAGCCATCCCGAGAACGCATGGCCCAGGCCACCGCCGACCAGGGCCAGGAAGCCGAGAATGGCCAGAAGTCCCTCCCCCCAGAGCAAGCCGATGGCCGTACCGGACAGTCCGGCCATGACCAGAAGCACCCACCCCGGATGCCAGGATCTGGGCGCACGCGGCAGGCCCCGCACGTCGCAGGGAAGGTACATCCACGGACCTTCCGGCACGCCCTGGGCCAACACCTCGGCCATGCCCCCGGAAGGCCCGTAACGCCCTCCGGGCGACAGCTCCTCGACGACTTGCGCCGTGTCGACCATGCCCCCTTCATACCTCAATCGCCGGGGCCTTGACCGTCGGCCGAGCGCGCCCGATTTTCATCACTGGCGGACGAGGAACCCGTGCCTGCGTCCCGAAACCCTTGTCAGGACGCTGCTTTGGGCTATCGTGTACATGTCGCGGGCCTCGTGGCCCCATCAAGAGGTGGTTGATGACGCCTGAACCCACGGCCGGCGCCGTCCTTGCCCCGACCTCCGAGACCTCGAGGTCGCGCGGGACGCGTGCTGCCGGCACCGGTCGCCGCCGCGGCGTACCGGCTTCATCGAGGACCGTCGTCCGGGTTGCCCTGCTGGATCTCTACAAGGGCGTCGCCAATCAGGGCATGCGCTGCCTTCGGCAACAACTGGCCGATGCAGCCAAGGCGCACCCCGCCGTGGACCTGCAGGTCACCGAATTCGACATCCGGGGGGCGCAGCAGGTTCCCGACGCCAGCTTCGACATCTACGTCAGCTCCGGCGGTCCGGGAAGCCCCTACGACGGCGAGGGCGAGGCTTGGGAAATTGCCTACTTCAAGCTGCTGGACGAGGTCTGGGCCCACAATCAGGGCAAAGGCCCGAGAAAATACTTCCTCGCCATCTGCCATTCCTTCCAGATGATGTGCCGCCATTTCGGCTTGGCCGAGGTGGAACCGAGGCGCTCAGGTTCCTTCGGGATCCTGCCCGTCCACCTGACGGAGGCCGGACGGTCCGATGCCGTGATGGGCCGGCTCCCCGACCCGTTCTACGGTGCGGACTTCCGTGAGTGGCAGGTCCTCAAGCCTCGTCATGACACCATCCAGGCCGTCGGAGCCAGCATCCTCGCCATCGAGAAGGAGCGGCCCCATGTGCCTCTGGAGCGCGCCGTCATGGCGATGCGCGTGTCCCCGGAGATCCTGGGCTGTCAGTTCCACCCGGAAGCGGATCCCGAGGGCATGCAGGCGCACTTCAGCAAGCCCGAACAGCGCGAGAGCATCATCGCCAAGCACGGGCAGGCAAAATACGAGGAAATCCAGTTCCGGATGACGGACGAAGGGTCCATGCCGCGTACCTACGGCACCTTCATTCCGGAGTTCATGCGGCAGGCCGTGGCGGCCGTGGTGGCGTCGCGCAACACCTGACCTGATTCGACGCCCTGCATCGCCTCCGCCGGCTCTCAGGGCGCAGGATGAGTCCGTGCCAGCCGTACTCCTGCTGCGAAGCCCGTTGTCGACAACGGGGGGAAGTACCGCGCTGCGGACCTCAAGTAGTACAGGCCGTGGTGATAGCACCCACCGCGCCAGATTCCGTTCTGCCCGGAATACGGCGCCCACGGATCCGTGGCGGAAGCCGGATAGACCGTTTGCGCATCCCAGACCCAGTTGAAGACATTACCGGCCATGTCAAAGAGGCCCCAGGGATTGGCTGGCCGCGTGCGCACCGGCTTCGTGGTCCCGCCGGCATTGACCTCATACCAGGCTGCATCGGCTATGCGCGGATCCCCCTCGGCAACGTGACCGATGTAAAGGTTGGTCGTGGTCCCTGCCCGGGCGGCGTACTCCCACTCGGCCTCGGTCGGCAAGCGATAGGCTGCTGCCAGATAGGGACTGCCCCCGGGTGCCAGAACCTCGACGTTGGCACACGTCATGCCGAGCCCGGGCTGTCCGGCACAATCCGTCAGACGGTAGACAGGCGAAAGGCCCTCGGCCATGGATCGGGCATTTGCGTAGGCCAACGCATCCCACCACGTCAGGCCTTCGA
>JAYKHS010000012.1:0-57128 GCA_035285865.1 Candidatus Sericytochromatia bacterium | reverse complement strand
CCACGCTGCCGATGGCTCATGGGCGACGGGAGACAGGATGTTCAGCGCTTCGTCGTGCTGGCCACGAGAGGCCAGATACTTGCCGAGGTACAGGGCAGCCTCGACATCCCCGGGCTGCGCGACCAGCAGGGCACGCGCCGCCTGCGCGGCGTCTTCCAACTGTCCGGCCGAACGATGGAACTGCATCAGACGGCGTTGCAGCGCCACGTCGTCGGGAGCCAGACGCTGGGCCTTGCGCCACCAATCGAGCGCACCGACCGCGTCACCGACCGACTGTGCGGATTCGGCCGCCGCCACCGCGGCATCGAGCGCCAGCGCACGCGCCTCGCCGTCCTCGTCGCGATCCGCCTCCAACAACTGCCACGCCGCCGCACCGTCCCCGGCAAGGATGCGTGCGCGAACCAGCGCGAGGCGCACGGCATCCTCTTCGGGAAGCTCGCGGTACAGGGCCTCGAGACGTTCGCGTGCCGCAGGCACTGCACCGAGCTCCAGATCAATCAGGCCCAGCGCGACGGAGACGCGATGATCGCCCCCGCCCACGGCAGCCGCAAGACGCTCGCGCGCCGTGGCAAGGTCGCCCGAGCGCCGGAAGCGTTCGGCGAGGAAGAGCGCGGCCTCTCCGGCGCCGGGATCCAGCGCGAGCCAGGCGGTCGCGGCCTCGACGGCCTCGGACTGCGCTCCGATCCGGGCATAGGCTTCCCAGAGGCCCCGTCGCACGGACGGATCTTCGGGCTCGAGGACGACAAGGCGCTGCCACCACACGATCGCGGCTTCGGGTTCCTGCTCCGAGGCCAGCCGGCGCAAGGCCGTGCAAGCGATCTCGTGGGCCTCGCGGCGGGCCGGATCCCGAGCCAGCACCCGCCGCGCGTACTCCCACGCCTCGAGGGGCTGGCCGGACATCACGGCATCGCGTGCAAAGCCGAGTACGGCCGGCACGTGATCGGCATCGAGCTCCATGAGGCGCTCGTAAAGTTGGTAGGCCTCCTGCCTGCGCCCGACACCCCAGACCAGATCGGCGAGGGCCCCCAGCGTGGTGACGTCGTCAGGCTCGAGGGCAAGCACCTGACGGTAGTACCGCTCCGCCTCGACCGTCCGTCCGCCCGTGGCGGCCAGATCACCGAGCGCGCCGAGTGCCTCGTGGTCTTCGGGCTGCTGCACGAGGATGCGTTGCCACGCCTCCTCGGCACCCAGACGGTCTCCGGCACGCGATCTGGCGGCTGCGAGGCTGCGCAGGGCCGACCGCTCGCCCGTCAGGGCCACGACCCGCTCGAGATGATCGGCGACGGCGAGGAGGTCACCCTTGCGGGACGCCTCGTCGGAGAGCCCCTGATGGGCACGGGCCGTCAGCGTGCGGGCCAGCGCCGCATCGGCATGGGCTGCCTCATGAGCTTCGAGGATGGTCAACGCATCATGCGGATGGCCAAGGTCAAGCAGGACCGTCGCCAACTGCAAGGCTGCCTGGGCGCGCAGCAGGGCGTCCTCCGGGCGCACTTCCACGGCCAGGGCCTGCTCCAGGCTGCGGCGTGCGGCCTCGGCCTGTCCGCGACCGAGTTGCACGGTCCCGAGCTCCAACCAATGCCGAAGCGCCGGTGCCAGCACGACGAGGCGCTCCAGCACCCGCTGGGCTTCGACCGTCGCTCCGCGTCGGGTGTAGAGGCCCGCCAGCAATTCGAGCACCTGGACGTCATCGGGTTGGAAGACCAGGAACCGTTCCCACCAGAGCAGCGCCGCCGCATCGGCGTCGCCGCCCTCGGGCGGATGCAGGGCGAATCGGCGGCAGAGCGCAGCACCCTCCGTACGGACCTCGGGCGCATCCGGGTAGTGATCGGCCACGGCCTGCAGGGCCTGCCACGCGTCCTCGTTACGGCCGCCGGCCTGATGGACGCGAACGAGCATGAGTTCTGCTTCAAGGGCAGCCTCACGGATGGCGAGCCCCTGTCGCGCGAGGGCCTCGGCACGATCCAGACGCCCCTCCTCGATGCAGAGCTCGGCAAGCAGAAACAGGACTTCCTTGCGCCGTGGCTGACGCGCGAGGAAGGCCTCGAGACCCTCTATGGCTTCCAGTCGGCGCCCCATGCGCACCCTTGCCCGGGCCAGGGCCAATGCGGCATCGGCATCATCAGGCCGTGCTGCGGCACAACGCTCGAGGTAGGGCAGGGCACGAGGCACCAGATCCATCAGGACGCAGAGATCGGCAAGGCGCTGCTGCAGGGGTGCGTCGTCCGGACGCAGCTCCGCAAGCGCCTCGAGCCAACGCACCTCGGCCTTGCGGTCCCCGGCGTGCGCGGCCGCCTCCACGAGACGCCCGAGGTAGACGGCATCGCGGGCGCGGTAGGGCACGAGCCGCTCCAGCCAGCGCGCCTCGCCTGCCAGATCGCCGTCAAGAGCCGAGCGGGCCGCCCCCTGCTCGACCAACCGCTCGACCAGCCCCTGGACGCCCAGGAATTCGGGATCGACGGAACGGACACGCTCCAGTTCGGCCCACGCCTCTTCCGGGTCACGCTCCAGCAGCCACTCGGCCCGAAGCAGTCTCGCCGGCAGCAGGTCCGGCCTCCGGCGCACCAGGCCTTCAATGGTGGCAAGCGCCCGCTCCGCATCGCCGCTCTCGCGGTAGGCCCTCGCCAGCTGGAACCAACCCTCTTCCTGTTCAGGACGCGCCACGACAAGGCGATGAAGGACGCCGAGCGCAGCCTGCTTCTGGCCGGTCTGGTGATGGACCCACAAGAGACTCTCGAGCGCCGGCGCGAGGACAGGATCCAGCCTGAGCGCCCGCTCGAAGGCCTGTTCGGCCTCGGCGAGGCGGTGCGCAGCGGCGAGGGAGACCCCGTGGTTGTAGGCCAACTTGGCATCGTCAGGGCGACGGGCGGTGAGGTGACCGTACTGTTCGGCTGCGGCAGCCGCATCGCCGGCGAGATGAAGCGTCGAGGCCAATGCCATGCGCGCGTCGTCCGCGGCCGGATCGGCCTTCAGGGCGCGCTCGAAAGCGAGGCAGGCCGCCTGATGGTAGCCCCGGTCGCGATGGGCCAGGCCTTCCTGGTAATGGGTCTGTGCGTCTGGCTGCATGAATGTTCTCCAGTTCCGCACGCCCGTGCCTGCACGCTTGGCCGGGGTACACTGGCTCGTGCGGACCTGATGCCCTGTGTGCCCGACATGTTGGCGCGAACCGGGCGGCTCCGCAGTGACCGTCGTCATGCTCTACACCACGATGCGCCTGCTGCGCCGGCTGGCCTGCGCCCTGCCGAGGCCCCTCGCCATGTCGACCGGTCGGCGTCTTGGTGACGGCCTGTGGCACCTGGCACGCCTGGTCGGCCACGGTGACTTCGTGCCCGGTCACGTGCGGGCTGCCTGGCCTGACTGGCCGGAGCACCGCATCCGTGACGTGGCCCGGCAGTCCGTCCGGGAAACGCTCGCCTCCATCGTCGAACTGCTTCGCATGCCCCTCTGGTCCACGCCGTGCGCCTCTGCCGTGCGCCTCGACGGGCAGGACCATCTGCTCCAGGCACTTGCAGCCGGCAAGGGAGCCATCATCCTCACGGCCCACTACGGCAACTGGGAACTACTTGCTGCGGCGCTCTCGCGAGACGTGGCCCCGATGACGGTCCTGATCCAGCCGCCCACGCAACCGGCCTTCCGTCGGCTCTTCGACGAGTTGCACGAGGATGCAGGCGTCCGCGCCCACTCCAACGTGGGTCCCGCCTCGCTGAGGCCGGTGCTTGCGACCCTCGCGGCAGGCGGCCTCGTGGGCCTCGTGTGCGACCAGCACGGGGAGGGCAGCACGGTTACGGCGACGTTCCTCGGGCATGAAGTGCAGGTGCCGACAGGTGCCTTCCAACTCGCGCGGCGTACCGGCGCAGCACTGGTGCCTGCGCGGATGGTGCGTCAGCACGATGACACGCACCTGCTGGCCATCGAAAGGCCGATCGACCCGATGCAGGATGACGCTGCCCTGGCTCAGGCCATGATGGACCGCTTCGCAGGCTGGATTGCGGACCGGCCGGAACTCTGGCTCTGGATACACGATCGGTGGGCCCACGCACGCCCCCTGCATCGCATGACGGGGCCGGTGGCTGTGGCTATCGCCATTTCCGTGGTCCTCGGCACAGGGGGAGTATCGCCGGCATGGGCAAGACGTGCCGTGCCAAGGCCTCCCGCCCCGCCAGCAGACATCCTGCCTGTAGGCGCACCCCTTCTGGCCGCATTCAAGGACCGTATCGAGGTGCGCTGGCCGGGGCAACCACGCCTGCAGAGCCGCATCGCCTTGCCCGCACCGCCCGAGAACTGGTTGCGCCTGCCGGAGCGCCAAGCTCTGCTTGTGCACCTGCCGACACGTGGCGAACTGCGCTGGATCGATCTGGCCCCGACCTCCCCGACGCGCTTTCAAACAGTGCGGAACTACCGCAACGAGAGCCTCGGTGGCTTCGACCTGATGCTGGAACGCGTCGCCGATCGCGTGCTGGTCGGGTACGGCAAGACGGTCGTGGCGGATCTTGATTTGGCCTCCGGGGCGTGGCGAGCAGGATTCGATCGACCGGACCAGACGGGCCATCCGTTTCGGCCGTGGCACAGTACCCCGTGGAAGGGTGGCTTCCTGACGCTGGAACACGGGCAGCTCCGCCTCGAGACCGGCCGACCCGACCCGCGGTTCCGCGGACCGGAGATTCGGGTCATCGACCTGCAGCATCCGGTCATCGCCTTCCATACGCTCGGTGTCGACGGCGACATCGCCGTGCTTTGTCGTCCGGCAACCGGGGGCACCAGCCTTGTCCACCTCTCGGGCGATGGCCTGAGGACGCTGCGCAAGCTCGACATTCCCGGCTCGCCCCTCGCGCTCGGGCGGATGAGTCGGGACAGCCTCGGCGTGGTGACGGGCACCGACCTGAATGTCGTCTCCACGACAGGATGGAACATCCGATCCCGTGAGTCGCGCCTCTGGGGTCCCGTTGCTCCCGTGCGCGTCGAATTCCCCCTGCCATGAGCCCAATGCGTTCCCTCCCCCTGCTGCTGCCCCTGCTGCTCGCGGGGTGCCTGCGGGACGGCTCGGGGCCACCGAACCAGCTGGACATCGAGGTCCGGGACAGCGTGTCGGAAGCTCCACTCGAGGGGGCTCGCGTGACCTTCAGGATGACGGGGCGCCAACCGCTCGAGGCTCTGACGGATGCCGAGGGTCGAGTCACGACCGAACGCCCGGCGGCACGCGTCGACATCGCGGTCGAGGCCGAGGGACACCATCGTTATGCCCGCGGAATCCGGCTGGACCGCGGCGAGTCCCGACGCGTCGAAGTCTTCCTGGGACCGACGGATGCGGCGACCATGGACGACAGGGTGTTGTGCGTGCATCAAGATGGCATCTGGAGTGTCGATCCCCAGACGCAGGCCTTCACCCCGCTGGCCACTCCGGATGGTCATCCGTTGGATGCACCGACTTGGCATCCGGACCGCACCCGGTTCGCCTGCCTCGAGCGCATCCCCAATGGAACCCGCATTCTCATCCGTCACGCGGACGGACGTCCCCTTCGGACACTGGGCCCGATAAGCGACGCTGTGGACCAGTTGCGCTGGGTTCCCGACGGCCGAGCTCTCGTCCTGACGCAGGCAGCCTCGACGAACAACCGGATGCGTCGCGAGATCCGCATCATCGATGCGTTCACCGGGACGCACCGCGATCTGGTGAGCGCCGGAACCGACCAGGATCCAGCATGGTCTCGGGATGGCCGTTGGCTTGCATGGGCAAGGCTCTTCACCGGACGCACGTGGGAAATCTGGCGCCGCCAGGCTACCAGCGGCCATGAACAGGTACTCCTGCGCGGCTTCAATGCCCTTGAACCTACGTGGAGTCCGGACGGACGCCGGCTCGTCTTCGCCAGCAACCATGATGGCCCGTGGACCCTCTACGAGATGGCCGTGGAGGCACCGCAGCCCACCCGGGCCCTGAAGCTTTCGCAGGGGGCCTTTGCACGACGGCCAGTCTTCGCCCCGTACGGCAGCTCCGTGCTCTTCGAAACGAACCTGCTCGGCCAGGAGGTCACGGAGGGGACGCATCTCGCCGTTCTCGACCTCGGCCGCGGCAAGGTCCGCACGTTGGTGGAAGACGCCCGGAACGCCGCGTGGTGATGCATGAAATGTCGATTAAAATCAGCAAGCGCAAGGTGGAGGGGTGCGACTTCCTGACGAGGGAGGGTTTCATGAGCGGCATCCAAGGCTCGGGTCCTACCGGCCCGTTCGGTCCCCGGATTTCCGGTCGTCGTCCCGATACGGGTCGGTTGTCTCAAGGGGACGCCAAGTCCGGGCAGGCACCCGAACGTGCGGCCGGCCAACGCCGTGCGCCGGCCACCGATCGCCTCGAACTGGGTCGGATGGCGCGCATCCAGCCCCCCCCCGGCACGGCAGGCGATCTGGTGCGGGATGCCGCCGGCCTTGCCGACCTGATCCAGAAGGCCCTCTCGCGAAACCTCGAGCGCCCGGTCCGTCTTGGTCGACACGCGCCGGAACTGGTGGACTTCGTGGCACGTGGCCTGGCGGCAGACGGTCTCTCCTTCGAGGACCTCAAGCGCCGCCTCGGCTCCTGAAGTTGAACCGTGGGGCTTGACCCGCTTCAGGAACCCGGCTCGCAATATGGCCGATCCATGGAGCCGCGGCGGGACAACCTTGGCATTGAACCCGAGGATCCGCGCTGGCGCAGTCGCGAACCGGAGCAGCGCTCGCTCGCCCCGCCCCAGACGCCGTCGGAACAGGCGCCCGGTCGGCTCGGGAATGACCGGACGCGATTCAACGCGCGGGTCGAGGATCCCTTCAGCGTCCTCATCCGGGAACAGGTTCCGGCCCATCAGGCCGAACCGGAATCCGGAACGCCCCTGCCGGAGTACCGGCGATTCGGCCTGCCCGATCTCGACCGCGCGTGGGGCGGCCTTTGGCCGCGGTGCTACTTGCTGGAAGGCCCTTGGCCCCTCGTCGGCGAAGTGGCCCACCAGCTGGCCGTACACGTCGCTCGGACGCGCCGGGCAACGTTCGTCAGCCACCACGCCCCCGTCCGCGAACTCACGGTCCGGACGCTGGCACGGCTCAAGGCCTCCACATCCGGCCTGGACCTCGTGCGCGCCCGCGCACTGGCCGAGGCCTATCGACCGGTTCGGGACAACCTCAGGCTCGTGTCGCTTCGAGGCTGGGACACGACAGAATCGTTGGCCAAACGCCTTGTCGCCGACGACCAGCCGCCCGTGGCGCTCGTCGTCGTGGGGCACGCCCGAATGGCACGCAAGAATGCCGCTCCGCCAGAGGGGCCGGGAGGTCTCCTTCTGACGTGGCCCGAGGACGTCTCGGCTGGCCAGGAGATTCGGCCGCTGCTGGCCGGTATCCGGTCCCTTCAGAAGCGTCTGGAAGCCCCCCTGATGCTGGTTCGCCCACAGGCTCCGGCGGACGACCCGGATCTCGAGGCATGGGCCCAGCTCGTACCGACCTTGCGGGTCTCAGCCCCGGAACACGGACGCATCCACGTTTCGGCCACCGTGCCGCGCACCTGGCTGGCCGTCCGTCGGGAGCCCGAACGGATGGCGTGGGATTGGGGATGGGACGATCAGCGCGGCTTCTTCTCCATGTCCTGATAAATCTTTGTTAAATCCCTTAGCCGCCCCTTTCCCTCGTCTTAACTATTCTTGTACGCTCGGGTCAGCCTCCCTTGATACCTTTTTCCGGAGACCACCCCATGCGCCTACGCCCCTTGGGCCTCGCACTCGCCTCGATGCTGGCGCTCTCCGCCTGCGGCGCTCCCCAGGCCCAGACGGGCTGGGCCCCGCGCAGCGGCAACGCTCAGGTCCAGCAGGCCTTCGCCGCCGGTGACGGACTCGTGGCCGTCGACCTGTTCAATGCGACGAAGCCGCAACTGCTCGAGTTGACCAAGGCCGGGATGGATCTGTGGGTCCATTCGGCCCAGTTCGAGGGCAAGGTCAGCCGCGTGCGCGGCACCTTGAATCGGGAGTCGTGGGAGCTGGTGCGCAGGTGGGGCCTTTCCGTCGTCAAGCTGCCGAACATCCACGGCATGAACTCCTTCGACAAGGGCTACCGCACCTACGATCAGGGGATGGCCGAACTGCGCGATCTGGCCCAGCGCTTCCCCGACCGCTGCACGCTGGTAGAGCTCGGCAAGTCCGTCGAGGGCCGCCCCATCCTGTCGCTGCGCGTGGGCAAGGGTGACGGCAGCCAGAAGCCATCCCTGCTCTTCACGGGCGAGAACCACGCCCGCGAGATCGTCACGGCCGAGATCGTGATGAACCTCGCCAACTGGCTGGTCACCGAGTACGGTAAGGACGCCGAGGCCACCTACGCGGTCGAGAATCGCGAGATCTGGGTGACGCCGTTCGTCAACCCCGATGGTCGCGTCCGCGCCGAGAAGGGTCAGGACTGGCGGAAGAATGCCAATCCCAAGTACGGCGGCAGCGGGTCGGCTCCCAACGGCATCGGCGTGGACCTGAACCGCAACTACGATGACCGCAACTGGGGCTCGACCGGGACGGACCACCGGCCCAGCGGAGCGACCTACGGTGGGCCCGGCCCCTTCTCGGAGCCTGAGACCCAGGCCATGCAGAAGCTCTACACCAGCCGCAAGCACACGATGCTGATCACCTGGCACAGCTTCAGCAACCTCGTGATGTGGCCCTGGAACGACTCGGACGAGGCAC
This sequence comes from Candidatus Sericytochromatia bacterium, assembly GCA_035285865.1. Taxonomy (GTDB): domain Bacteria; phylum Cyanobacteriota; class Sericytochromatia; order S15B-MN24; family VGJW01; genus VGJW01. The sequence continues at coordinate 48,456 of JAYKHS010000012.1, read as the reverse complement.
CTGCCGACGATCGCCTGCCGGCCATCGGCAAGAAGATGGGCCAAGTTTCCGGCTACAAGCCCGAGCAAGGCAGCGAGTTGTACTTCACGAGCGGCGACGACACGGACTATGTCTACGGCAAGCTGGGCATGCTGGGCTTCACCATCGAGGTCGGCGGCTGGAGCGATGGTTTCGATCCCCCGTTCAAGAAGATGCCCCAGTTCATGAAGGAGAATCTGCCCATCGCCAAGCTGGCGATTGCCATCGCCGACAACCCGGGCGTCGCGAAGGGGCCGGACCTCGGTCTGGCAGGTACCCGCGTGGCCGAGCGCACGGTGCAGACCGGCACCGGTCGCTCCATCGCCATCCGGCAGGCCGTCGACCCGCGCACGGGACAGGCGGGTGTGCCGCAGATCAGCTGGGCTCGCTGACGTCCAGGACGCTACCGGCTTGAGAAACCCGGCGCTCGATCCACGCATCGAGCGCCGCTTCCCATTGGGCCAGCAGTTGCCGCCGCTCATCCTCCGGCAGACGCCTGATCTTGCCCAGGACGCGCCACTCCTCTGCCGTCAGTTCGGGACCAGGGGCATGACCGGCCCGCGCGAGCCAGTCCGCGGGGTCCTGGCCCAACGCAGCGGCGATCTTCACGGTGGCCCGATAGCCCGGGGCGACGGGTCGGTCCGTGTGCGCATCGCGGCCCCGCTCGAGTTCGGCCAGGCGACCGAAGGAAACCCCGGCATGCCGCGCCAGTTCGCGCAGACTCCACCCGCGGGCCTCACGCTCGCGACGCAAGGCCTCGCCGAATGCTGGCGAAGAATCGGGCACTTAACCCTACAATGGTCAAAGACGCCCGTGTGGTGACCGCACAACAGGCAATCCTTTCCTTCCATCAACCCAGCCCGTCGTTCGAGAACCAGAGCAGAATCCCGTGTCCCACGAGGCGACATCCCTGATTGTCTGGCTGCGCGCGACAGCCCGCATCCGCTTCCCGGACCGCCAGCTGCGCCCGGCACGGTTGGCGTCCTGGCTTCGCGCCTGGCTTCTGGCGCGTCCCTACTTGCCGGTCCGGGTACGCTGGCTGCTCAGTCTGGTGCTGCGGCGCGGACTACCCCCGCATCCCGGTCGCCCACGGCTCCGGGGACGCCCGGGCAAGTGGCGGCTGGTTCAGTCCTCGCGGTCGTCCGCATCCGGCACGTCGGACCATGGCGCCGCCCCTTCGTAGCGCGCCTGGGCCAGTGGGTCGATGACCTCCAGGGCCTCGATCACCCACGTCACATCAGGACGCTCCCGGACCACCGCCTCACAGGCAGCTTCGAGCACCGTGCGGGCATGTCCGCTCTCGCCCGAGACATAGGCCAGCCCAAGCTCGATGCGCTGCCACTTGTCCTGGGCGGCTGTCTCGGCAGCAGCCACGTGGTGATGCACGCGCAGCCGATCGAGCACGCTGCGCACCACCCGACGCTTGTCCTTGAGCGAGGCAGCGGCAGGTAGATGCCCCAGCAGGCGGGCGACGGCGACCTTCACGAGACGGCAGCCGCGCCGGCCTGCACGGCCTCGACGATACGCGCCGTGGGCGTACCGGGACCGAACACGCCGAGCACACCCAGGCGAACGAGTTCTTCGGCATCCTCCGGAGGGATGATCCCGCCGACCAGGACGCGGATGTCCGCTGCCTCGCGCGCGCGCAGGCGGTCGAGCACGGCCGGCACCAGCGTCATGTGCGCGCCCGACAGCAAGGACAGGCCGATGACCGACACATCTTCCTGAATGGCCGTCGTCACGATTTCGTCCGGCGTCTGGTGCAAACCGGTGTAGATCACCTCCATGCCCGCGTCCCGCAACGCACGCGCGACGACCTTGGCCCCGCGATCGTGGCCGTCGAGGCCTGGCTTGCCGATGAGCACCCGCAAGGTCGAGGACATGGGACCTCCTACATCGAGCGGCGGTACTGGCCGCCGACAGCGTACAACGTGGCCGAGATCTGGCCCAGCGAACAATGGGCCACCGTCTCGAGCAGCTCCTCGAACAGATTGCCGCCCGACCGGGCCGTCCGCACCAGACTGGCGAGCACTTCGGGGGCCCGGTCGGCGTGGCGCGCCCGGAATGCAGCCAGGTTGTCGATCTGCTGCTGCTTCTCGGTCGGGGTCGAACGGATGAGTTCGACGGCGCCGGGATCGGCCGGGTGGGGATTCAGGAAGGTGTTGACCCCAATGATGGGCAACTCGCCCGAGTGCTTCAGGTGCTCATAGTGCAGCGACTCTTCCTGGATGCGACCGCGCTGGTACATCGTCTCCATCGCCCCGAGCACGCCGCCGCGGTCGGAAATACGTCCGAACTCGAGGAGCACGGCCTGCTCGACCAGGTCCGTCAGCGCCTCGATGTAGGCCGACCCCTGCCAGGGGTTCTGGTTCTTCGCCAGCCCCAGCTCCCGGTTGATGATCAGCTGAATGGCCATGGCCCGGCGCACCGAGGCCTCGGTCGGCGTCGTGATGGCCTCGTCGTAGGCGTTGGTATGGAGCGAGTTGCAGTTGTCCAGAATGGCGTAGACAGCCTGAAAGGTGGTGCGGATGTCGTTGAAGTCGATTTCCTGTGCGTGAAGGCTGCGGCCCGAGGTCTGGATGTGGTACTTGAGCATCTGCGCGCGCGGGGAGGCCCCGTACCGCAGCTTCATGGCCCGCGCCCAGATGCGGCGCGCGACCCGTCCGATGACGGCGTACTCGGGATCCAGTCCGTTCGAGAAAAAGAAGCTCAGGTTGGGGGCGAAGTCATCGATCGCCATGCCGCGTGCAAGATAGGCCTCGACGTACGTGAAGCCATTCGCCAGCGTGAAGGCCAGCTGCGTGATCGGGTTGGCACCGGCCTCGGCAATGTGATACCCGGAGATCGAGACGCTGTAGAAGTTCCGGACGTCCCTCGAGATGAAGACCTGCTGGATGTCCCCCATCATGCGCAGGGCAAACTCGGTGCTGAAGATGCAGGTGTTCTGCGCCTGGTCTTCCTTGAGAATGTCGGCCTGAACCGTGCCGCGGACGGCGCGCAGGGTCGCCGCGCGAATGCGGGCGAAGACGTCCGGCTCGACCAGTTCGCGAGGGTCTGCCCCCAGCGTGGCGAGCCCCAGCAGGTCCGTCCGCACCTGACCGTCGAGTACGTAACGAGGGCGTTCCTTGTCGGCGAACAAGGCCTGCATCCGAGCCTCCACGGCCTCGGCTCCGATCGTTTCCAGCAGATGGCGCTCGACCTGCTGGGACACGGCGGCCGCCAGGAACATCGCCAGGATCATCGGTGCCGGTCCGTTGATGGTCATGGAGACGCTCGTCGACGGCTCGCAAAGATCGAAGCCCGCATAGAGCTTGCGCATGTCGTCGACCGTGCAGATCGAGACGCCCGAGTTGCCGATCTTGCCGTGGATATCCGGGCGCATTGCCGGGTCCTCGCCGTACAGCGTCACGCTGTCGAATGCCGTCGACAGGCGAGTCGCCGGTTGGCCCGACGAGAGGTAATGGAAACGCTTGTTGGTTCGCTCGGGTGTTCCCTCACCCGCGAACATGCGGGTCGGGTCTTCCCCCTCCCGCTTGAATGGAAACACTCCTGCCGTGTAAGGATATCTACCTGGCACGTTCTCTCTATGCTGCCAAGTCAACACATCACCCCAGTCACTGTACTGCGGAACGATGACCCTGGGCAGGGAGAGACCGGATAGCGTCTCCGTGCGGTTGGGAACCGTGAGCACCTTGTCGCGCACCGTGTAGGAGAACTCGGGGGCTGCATAGGCAGAGCGGGTCTCCGGCCACGTGACCAGCAGGGACAGCGCCTCGGGGGACAGCCTGTCCAGAGCCTCGTGGTAGTGATCGACAAGGCCGGCCAGCCGGGGATCCTCGGGCACGGTCGAGACGCGCACGGCCATGGGCGGACGCGCCACCCCTGTGTTCCCCAGCATCGTCCACGCAGCATAGGCCTGACGGGCGGCCTCGACGTCGGCCGCGTGACGTTGCGCATCCCGCTCGATGGTCTCGGCGATCTCGGCGAGATAGCGCACCCGCGATGCGGGAAGCAGGCCACGCGCCGTGCCGGCGGCCTCGCGAGGAGGCACGGGCATGGTCTCGAGTCCCGCCTCCCGGACAGCCGTGACAAGCGCCTCGAAGAACACCCACGTGCCCTCGTCATCGAACCAGGAGGCCATGGTTCCGTACACCGGCATCCGCTCGACCGGCACGTCAAAGGCTCCCCGATGCCGCTGCACCTGCTTGCGCACGTCACGCAGGGCGTCCTCCGAACCGCGCTTGTCGCACTTGTTCAGGACCACGATGCGGGCCAGTGCCAGCATGTCGATCTTCTCGAGCTGGGAGGGTGCCCCGAACTCGCTGGTCATGACATAGACAGGCACGTCGACGAGGTCGGTGATGCGGCTGTCCGCCTGCCCGATGCCGGCCGTCTCGACGATGACCAGGTCGAATCCGGCCCCGCGGAGCAGATCGATTGCCCGCGGCAGGGCGGCGGAAACCGCAACATGCGCCTCACGAGTCGCCAGGGAGCGCATGTACACCCGGGGGTCATGGATGGCGTTCATGCGGATGCGATCCCCGAGCAGTGCCCCGCCGCTGCGGCGCTGGCTGGGATCGACGGAAAGGATGGCGACACGGTGTCCGGGCTGCGTCTCGAGCCACCTCCGGATTACCTCGTCGACAAGGCTGCTCTTGCCGGCACCGCCGGTACCCGTGAAGCCGACGACGACGCAAGGTTTGTCCGATCGCGGCAAGGTGAGGTCCTCACCCCGCTCGATGACCGAGAGGGCACGGGCCAGTTCGAGGGGCTCCCCCGCAGCCAGCGCCTCGGGACGACAGGGCCGCGGCCCCGCCTCTCCCGCAGCCTCGAGCATGTGATCGATCATCCCCTGGAGGCCAAGGGCACGACCGTCATCCGGACTGAATATCCGGCGGACACCGGCCGCGTGCAGGGCCCTGATCTCGTCCGGCACGATGACGCCTCCGCCCCCGCCGAAGACCTGCACGTGGCCGGCGCCTTCGGCCCGAAGGCGCTCCACCAGGTAGGCGAAATACTCCATGTGGCCGCCCTGGTAGCTGGACACCGCCACGGCGTCGGCATCCTCGGCCACGGCAGTCCGGACGATCTCGTCCACGCTGCGGTTGTGGCCGAGATGGATGACCTCGGCACCCGAGGCCTGAAGAATGCGCCGCATGATGTTGATCGAGGCGTCATGTCCGTCGAAGAGGGAGGCAGCCGTGACGAATCGCATCGGTGCCTGCAGGGCCGCAGGCTTGCCGGGCTGCCGCGCGTGTTCAATCGCCATGGGATTCTCCCGTCTCAAGGATGTGACGCAGGATGGCGTCGAGCCAGCGTCCTGCAGCCTGCTCGGGCGCCTCGAGATCCTCGGGCGCGGGCACGCGGTCCATGTGCTCTTGCAGACGACGCAGCACCATGGCCCGAACCAAGGACTTGACGTCGCGCCCCCTCGGTTGCCATTGGCCTTCCCTTGCGCCCAGCAGAAGGTCGGCCAGAGTCCCGAGGCCCAGGGGGCCGTCAGGCTCGGCGGCCTGGACCAGCAGGACCTTGTCAGCCGCCGGAAGGCCTCGATCCGGGCCGGCCAGATCGGCCATCTCGTCGAGCATCGCGAGGATCGCCTGACGGGTCGCTCGGGCACCGGGAAGATCCGCCTTGTTCACCACGAAGAGGTCCGGCACCTCGAGGATGCCCGCCTTCAGTGCCTGGATGCCATCACCGGCCTCAGGGTGCAGGACCAGCAACACGAGGTCCGCCACACCGCGGACGGCAATCTCGGATTGCCCCACGCCGACTGTCTCCACGAGCACCACGTCGTGTCCGGCCGCGGCGAGGACACGGCAAGCGGCATCCGTTGCCTCGCTCAGGCCGCCGAGCTGCCCGCGCGTCCCCATGCTGCGGATGAACACGCCCGGATCTCCGGCGTGGCCTTGCATGCGGATCCGATCTCCCAGGATGGCCCCGCCCGTGAACGGACTGCTGGGATCGACGGCCAACACGCCGACCTTGTGGCCCCGCGCCCGCAGAACCCGGATGAGACCATCGACGAGGGTGCTCTTGCCCGCTCCGGGCGGCCCCGTGACACCCACGCGCAGCGCCTTGGCTGCTGGCAGCCCGGCAAGCGCAGCGGCCGCATCCGCACGACCATCTTCAAGCCACGAGATCAGGCGCGCGCAGGCACGGGGGTCTCCGGCGACCACCCGGTCCGCGAGCGCAGTCACGCCCAAGCCGGCCATGCCTCCATGTTACCGCCTCCACCAGCCGTCGCCGGCAAGGCGCGTGCTAGGATGAAGCATGAACTTCCAGCTCACCGAAGACCAGTTGATGCTCAGGGAGATGGCCCGCGAAGTCGCGGAACGAGACATCGCCCCCTACGCCGCGGACGCGGACCTCAACCAGGAGTTTCCGCGTCGCCAGTTCGAGGCCATCCGGGACGCCGGCCTGCTGGGCCTGCCCTTCCCCGAGGAAGTCGGCGGCCAAGGGGCCACGACGCTCGACTACGTCATCGTCATGGAGGAGATCAGCCGGGCCTGCGCCTCGACCGGCGTCACCTTCTCGGTCCAGACGTCGCTCGCCGGCCTGCCGCTCTTCCGCTTCGGCAACGACGCGCAGAAGCAGCAGTTCCTGGCACCGCTGAATCGTGGCGAGAAGCTCGGCGCCTACAGCCTCTCCGAGGCCAACTCCGGGACGGACGCCGCCTCCCTGACGTGCGCCGCCCGTCGGGATGGCGACCACTATGTCGTCAACGGCACCAAGATGTGGGTGACGAACGGTTATCACGCCGATACGTACATCGTCTACGTGACGGTGGATCCGGCGCTCAAGCACAAGGGCATCACGGCGCTCATCATCGAAAAGGGCACGCCGGGCTTCACCTTCGGCAAGAAGGAGGACAAGCTGGGCATCCGGGGTTCCGCGACCTACGAGCTCATCTTCCAGGACTGCCGCGTGCCCGTGGCCAATCGGCTGGGCGAGGAAGGCGAGGGCTTCAAGATCGCGATGTGGACTCTGGATGGTGGCCGCATCGGCATCGCGGCCCAGGCCATCGGCATCGCGCAGGCGGCACTTGATGCCGCGACCCGCTACACGCAGGAGCGGGTCCAGTTCGGCAAGCCGCTGTCCGAGCAGCAGGCCATCGCCTTCACGCTGGCCGACATGGCGACCGACATCGAGGCGGCGCGCCTGCTGATGTACCGTGCAGCCGTGCTCAAGGACCGAGGAGAGGACCACACGCAGGCAGCCTCCATGGCCAAGCTGCTGGCCTCGGAGACGGCCATGCGCGTCACCACCCAGGCGGTACAGTTGCACGGTGGCTACGGCTATGTTCGCGAGTTCCCCGTGGAGCGCCTGATGCGCGACGCCAAGATTACCGAGATCTACGAAGGCACGAGCGAGGTCCAGCGCATGGTCATCTCGCGGGCGGAACTGACCGCGCGCTAGGCACGTGACCTTCGTCGCCGTCCCCGGCGGCTTTGCCGGGGCGCCTTGGCTCTCGACCGTCGACCGCCCCCTGTCCTTGGTGGAGGTCCTCGGGACGGCCGATGTCGTCTTGGCGGATACGGGCTCGCCCCCCACCGGCCTGCGCGTGCTCGCGGCCCTTGCCGTCACGGAGGACACGCTCGGGGGGCTGGCGCTGCGCGCACGCGCCGACGGTTCGCAGGGTCAGGGACAGGCGTGGCTGCGCTGGGACAAACGCGTCGGGGATGCCGCGCTGGGCGTGCTTGCAGCCGTGGAACAGAGAGCCGGTGCGTCCGGCCCGGGACTGGCCCTCACGCTGCGCGGTCAACTGGGGCCGTGGGCCCTCGACGCCGGGATCGGCGGCACGACCGGAGCCGTGCGGCCGGACCTGCAGGTGGTCCTGGGCCATCGCACGATCGCCGGCGTTGCCGAGTGGCGGCATGAAACCTGGGCACGCCGGCAGGCCGATGCACCGGGCCTGCTCGCGGGCGGGCGTTCCGGACTGTCGTGGCAACTGGGCCCGGGGCCGCGCATCGGCCTCTCCGTCGGTATCTCCGGCAGCGTCGACGCGCCGTCCCCTTGGTACGTCCAGCCAGCCTTGAGCCTGACGTGGTGAAGCCATCCAGCCTGTCCCGAGTCCCCTGCCGATCGGTATGATGAGCCCGTGAGTCCCCTCGAACAAGCGCTTCTGCCCGCGCTGGCCCTTGCGATCCTGGCCGCTTCCGAAGTTGCCGCGATCTGGGGCCATGCCTCCGCTTCATGGCGCTCGGGAAGTCGGCTCGCTGCCGCGGCAACGATGGCATGTGGCGTGCTCGAGGGACCGTGGCAGGCTGGTGCCGTGGCCGTCATCGCCGTCGCGGCCGCCCTGCGCGGCCGCGGTCTGGAGTCGGCCGTCGGCCAGATTGGCCTCGCTGCTGCTGCCTGCCTGGCGTTGACGACGCACTCGGGCCTTGGCCCGAGAGGTTGGGCAGGCCTCGCCGTGCTTCTGGCGGCAGGCAGCCTCGCACGCCTGCAGGAAGGTCGGAGCGGCCGCCTGGTCGCCCTCGGGCTTGCCGTGCCCCTTGCCACGCTGCTCGGAGCCCGCCCGGAGACCCACGGCGTCCGCGAGCCCCTGTTTCTGGCCCTCTCGGCTGCCGCAGGATGGCTCGCCGTCCTCTTGCGCCTCCCCGCCGGCCTGACAGGCTGGCTCGTCCTCGGGTCATGGGCCCTCGCAGGCCCGTGGGGACCCATGTGGTGCCTTGGCGCGCTGATGGCGTGCCGGCCAGACACCCGCGATGAGGATCATCCGGGCCATCTCGCCCTCGCCGTGATGCTCGCAGGCCCCGTTGCCGAACTGACAGGTTTCTGGACCGTCGGTCCCGACCCGGGCAAACCGCACCTGCTGGTAGCGATGGCCGCAGGCGTCTCTCAAGTCTGGCTCGGGCTGGGACGTCGTCCGGTGGCGGGTACGCTCGCTGCGCTGGGCCTCATGCTCGCGGTGGCCGGGGCCTCCGGGTCCACTTGGGCTGGCGGTTGGCTGACCGGTAGCTTGCTGGCCCGAGCGGCGCGGCCGAACTTGGGCACCGACCACCCGGTGACGATTGCGGCGCAGTTGGTGCTGGCCGTGAGTCTGCCCTGGCTGCCGGCCTTGCCTGCCGCGATGTTCGTGCCGCTGTCCGTAGCGGCGGTCGCCCTGCTCGCGGGGCTGTCGCTCTGGCACGCAACCACCTTGGAGCCCGGCTGCGTGGAGGAATCGCGCCCCGAACACCCGGATTCATCGCTTCCCGACGCAGCCGAAGCCTCGGCCCCGACGGCCCACCGGCCCCACCCCATCCACGAGAGCCACGACCCCAGCCGCTGAGCCAGCGTGGGGACCGGCGCGACATCCGACTGCCGATCGGGCACCGTTCGTACGGCAGTCCGTCGCCCCCCCGGGAGCCCGCCCGTGTGGGGTGGTCGCCCCACGGGGCCGAAGTGTCGACGACTGGGACAGCGCATTCGATTGACCTGCAAGTGAACACCCCCGGAGGGCATCCTCGGGCCATGGTCCCGAACCGAGCATGTCCTTTCACATGATCTTCAAGAGCGGGCATGATGCAGCCATGGCCAAACCCCTTGCCCCGGTCCTCCTGACTGCCCTGATGGCCGTGGCCTGCGCCGGCGCGGAGTTGCCCGACGCGCCGGACCCGCCGCGGCGGGTCGACGGGGGGACGGCCACCCCGCCACCGGACAACGGGACTGCTGCACCAGCCGTGGGGCCGAGGCAGGGCATCCTCGCCAGCACGCCACTCGGCTGGCTTGAAGTCCTCGAGGCCACCAATCAAGGACGGCTCGTCCGCTACGTCTTCCTCTACGACAAGGCCCTCGCCGGGTTGCCCTTGCCCGCGTCAGGTGCACGGGCAACCTGGACCGCAAGCGGCACGACCACCACCCTGAAGGCGTTCAACGAGACATCGGGCGGACTGCTGTTCTACGGCTTTCCGGACCAGCGGACACCCTCCGGCACGAGCGTGACGCTCAATGTGACGGCAGGCGCTGCCGGATGGACCACGACGATCCGGTTGCCATGAGGCAAGGGCGGCCCACCTTTCGGTGAACCGCCCTTGCGGACTGCTGAGCGGGGTTGACGGGGCTCGAACCCGCGACCTCGGCCTTGACAGGGCCGCATTCTAACCAACTGAACTACAACCCCAGCAGGATTCCCATGGTACCAAGGTGAATCTCTGGCTGTCAACGACGGAGGCGTGTGGGAATCGAACCCACCCGGCCCGGTGTTCCAGGCCTGACACGGTTTTGAAGACCGCCGGGCCCACCAGGACCCTGTCGCCTCCACGCCCCCCCAGCCTGTCAGCTCAGGCCCCTGCCGTCAACACCTGTCGGCGGCGGGCTGGCAATTGTTAAATCTTCCTTAAACAGCCCTTTACAGGGCTTGAACACAACCCAATCTTGCGCTAGGCTTGCCCTATCGTTAACTCTGACTTAACGACAGCACTCGCCCCGTCCGGAGATTCGCCACGATGCGCCGCTTCGCCACTGCTTCGCTCCTCGCCTCGATGGCCGCCACCGTGGTGGGCTGCGGCACTCAGGTGACGGGTGCCACCCAGGCGCTGTCCGTCGGTGCAAGCCAGGGCCGTCTCTTCACCAAGGGCGGCATGGCTCAGGTGCTCGTCAAGCGGGCTCCTGGTGCCAGCGCCAAGCTCAACGTGACCAGCGTCGCCCTGCGTCCGATGGCCGTCAGCGCCGGTATGGCGCAGCTGGGCTGGTCGATGGTCGGTGTGGCCCCCAGCCAGGTGAACACCGTCGTGAATGCGCTCCGTCAGGATCGCACGGTCCTCGCCGTCCAGCCGAACCTGCAGCGCAATCTGGTGAAGCCGAGCGTGGCTCCCGGCCTGGAGGCTGCCGGCCTGCCCTCCTTCACTGCAGCGGCCATCCCCAACGACGCGTTGTTCGGCAAGCAGTACGCCCCCCAGCTGGTGAAGGCCCCTGAGGCTTGGGGATTCACCACCGGCAAGGGCCAGACGATCGCCATCGTCGACACCGGCGTGGATACCGGGCACCCTGACCTGAAGGCCCACATGGTCCCTGGCTGGAACACCGTCGACAACAGCGCCAACGACAAGGACGACTTCGGGCACGGCACCCACTGCGCCGGCATCGCGGCGGGCCTCGCCAACAACAAGATTGGCATCGCCGGCATCGCCCCTGACGCGAAGATCATGTCGGTCAAGGTCCTCGGCGGCGACGGGTCGGGTTCGGACGAGACCGTTGCTTCGGGCATCACCTGGGCCGCCGATCACGGTGCCACCATCATCAGCCTGTCGCTGGGCGGCCCCGGCGAGTCCAAGGTCATGAACGACGCAGTGGATTACGCCATCCGCAAGGGCGCAGTGCTTGTGGCGGCCATGGGCAACGACGGCACCAACGAAAAGTCATACCCCGCGGCCTGCCCCGGCGTCATCGCCGTCGGTGCATCCGACAACAACGACCGGATCGCGGACTTCAGCCAGTGGGGTTCCTGGATCAGCGTGACGGCCCCCGGCGTGAAGATCTTCGCCACGATGCCCACCTACAAGGTTGCGATGAGCGACTGGGGCTTCCCCAAGAACTACGCCAGCATGGACGGCACCTCGATGGCTTGCCCCGCCGCTGCCGGCGTCACGGCCCTGATTCGTGCCAGCCAGCCCGGTCTCGCCGTGCCCCAGGTCAAGGCCCGCCTCGAAGCCACCGCGGACAAGGTGCCTAGCCAGAACAACCAGCCCAATGAGTACTTCGGCAACGGCCGGGTCAACGCCCTGCGCGCCGTCCAGCGGTAGCACCATCCCTGAGCGGGCATCCAACAGGGTGCCCGCTCATTGCTTGGGCGGAAAGGCCTGAAGCAGCCACCCTTCGAGTCCGGCAACGGCATCGGCCCCATCGGCAGGCCGCCCATGCACCGCCGGTGCCTCCGGGCCGCTTTCGGCCAGAATCTGATCCAGCCCCTCGGTGCCGTGCGGCATCAAGTCCCTCAAAGCCCGCAGGATGCGATCCATCTCACCCTGGGCACGGGCCGGGCCAGCCAGCGCCAGGGTCCTGAGCAGCCGTGCCAGCAGGCGCGGCCCATCGGGGCCGGCACGTCCCAAGGCGTCCTTGAGGGCCACCAACAAAGCCACGACCTGCTCGAGGCGGGCGATCATCTGGAGGATTTCGGCCTCGCTCGCACCGGACAGCAGCATCCCCTGGGCCAGTTGCAACAGCGGTCCCATCAGGGCAGCGAGCTCGGGCGGCAAGCCGGAAAGCAGCTCCCGAATCGCGGCAATCAGCTCACGCAGCCGATCCCGAACCGGAATACCCGCCCCACCCTCGAGCGAGCGGGTCGTCGCCACACGTTGGGTCCGGGATCTCCGGACGCGGGACGGTTCCTCCATGGCGTACCTGTACCCGGGAATCCCCTCCGTCCCTCGTGAAACTAACCGCCGGCGGGCGCAGCGCCTGCGGGTGTTGCCGCCTGCGGCATCACGGGAGCCGCGAGCGGTTTGGCCAGCATTCTCATCGTGACCATCGTGACGTCATCGAAGGGCGCGCGCTCTTGACGGAAGTTGGTGATCTCTTCCGTGAACTGGTGCAGCAAGGCGGCCGCACCCTCCCGCGCGCCTCGGGCATTGGCGAAGATACGGTCCACACCATAGGTCGCTCCCTGGGGACTGTGGATGTCCTCGAGACCATCGGAGTAGAAAAGCAAGGTATCTCCCACCTTCAGAGAAACCTCAAGCTCCCGATACTTGTAGCCATTCATCATGCCAAGGGGTGGACCCTTGGCGACGATTTCCTCCCCGTTCTGGAGAGGGCGCGGCATGCCGCCATTGGCAAGCAGCATGCGCCCGGAAGGCTCCCAGATGGCATAGCATACGGCCACGAACATGCCCTCGGCAGGCTTGTTCGCGCAGATGATTTCGTTCATGCGCGTCAGCATCTCGGCCGGTGAATCATGTAACTTGACCGAGGTCCTGAAGCACGACAAAGCCGTGGTCATCAGAAGCGCCGCAGGCATCCCCTTGCCCGAGACGTCGCCGATCAGCATGCCAAGCCGACCGTCGTCGAAAGCGACGACGTCGTACAGATCGCCTCCGACCTCGAGGGCCGGCGTCGAGCTCCCGAATACCTCGGCGCCCGCCACGACCGGCATCTTCTTGGGCAGCAGGCCCAGCTGGACCTGCCGGGCAATTTCCATCTCGTGCCGCAGCTTTTCCTGATCTGCCACTTGGCCGATCAGGCCGATCCGGTCCAGGCCGATCTGCAGCTGATCTCCCAGACGAGCCAGCAATTCGATGTCATCGGGCAGCCACGGTTCACCGGACCGCCGCGGCCCGACCACGACGACGGCAATGGGCGGTTTGCCCTGCTCCGGCCGGATGACCAGCGAGAGACCCTTCTGCTTGGTGTCTCCTCCCCGACCCGCCTCGATGCCCCTGGGCGAATAGGCGCCGACGTACCGCGGCAAGCCGGGCTCATCCGGGCGCAAGGGCTTGACCCGATCACTGGAGACGCCAAGCACCCGGCGCGGCATCAAGGCAGCATCTCCCGGCTCCCGCGTGAAGGCCATCAGGTAACGGGGTTGGAAAGCCTTCTCGCACTGGGCCAGCAGAGCTTGATAGAGCGGCTCATGCTTGGTCAGATTCCGTATCGAGATCGTGAACTCGTCGGTGATGAGTGCCGTGTCGGCACGCCTGCGCTCGAACACAACGTCCATCAACTCGCGCATCTTCTGCAACAGCCAGGGGCATGCCGGCACCACGAGCAGGGTGGCTGTCAGGTGGGCCGTGACGGAGTCATAGCCGAGTTCCGGCCCGAGGGCTCGCCCCAGCCAGCCTGCGACTCCGGCGACCGGCGCGTAGACCAACAGCAGGGCCACTCCCGTCGCCACGATGACCGTGGCCGTCTCCAGGCGCTCCTGCAACCACGCGGGGCGTACACGGGCGATGACGGCACCGGTGGCCAGCGGGAAGACGGCCAGCAGGGGAAGGGACAGACTCATGCCCAGGTCTATTCCGCCGGCCTCGCTGAACACCGAGAGCAGGCCGAACGTGGCGAGCGGCAGGGCAGCCGAAACCAGAGCCTGAAGCATCTGGCGCGCCTGACCGCGCGCACCCGGCAGGCTGGACTCCAGCGAGGTCTGGTACAGGTACCGCCCCATCCAGACCATCCCCGCGACAACGGGCCCCCAGACCAGCACACCGACCACGGACAGGGTCCAGACGAGATCCGTGGCCTTGCCCTCGCGGGCACTGCCCAGCATCCCGAGCGCGAGGAGCGAGACGACCAATGCCGCCAGATAGGGCACGACACGGGCGATCGGGAGGTCCTTCAGGACACGAGGCGGAGCCGGGTAGACCAGGACGAGGTGTCCGAGTGCCGCAGCCACCCAGGGCACCGAGGCCAGCAAGAACGTGGCCGGACTGCTGCCCTCCGTCAGGCCGAGACGCGGCAAGCCCAGCACGGCCATCAGGCCCAGGAGCAACATCTGCAAAGCCACGCCGGCCTCGATGGTGCGGGCCAGTCGGTACGTCACGACGGCAGCCCCGACACACAACACGGACAGCCCCAGCAAGGGCAGGACTCCCTTGGCGACGTCCCCCATGGTCCACTTCCGGACCGTGACCATCAAGGAGTAAGGCCTTTCGGGATCATCCCCGAGCACCAGCTGGTGCTCGCTGCCCGGTGCAGCCTCGTCAAGCAGCAACTGAGCGTCCCAGGGACGCTTCACCTCCACCCCGTCGACCTTCGTCAGGAACTGCTTGTCCCTGGGTACCCCCTTCAAGAGGTCGGTCTGCACCGAATGGCGCAAGCCCATGGTCTCCGTGATTTCGAAGCCGGCATGGCCCCGGGAATCCAACCAGCCCATCTGCCGGACGATGACGCTGATGTCGAGCACCGCAGCAATGAGGCAGACCAGCACCAGGCAGGTCAGCGAAAGGGCTTGGGCAGTTGTCGCGCGCACGCTTCAGGCTCTAGCGGAGCAAGTCTTCGATCGCCTTGTCCTTGGTGTCGTAGAAGGTGAAGAAGGAAGGGAAGTCCAGCAGGTCGAAGACGCGGTAGACATCCTCGCGGACACCGGCAGCCACCACCTTGCCACCCTTCTCGTCCGCAAGGTTACGGGCGACGAGCAACAGCCCCATCCCGGAGCTGATGATGAACTCAAGACCGCTGAAGTCGAAGACCAGCGAGGCCTGATTGCCGGAGAACGCATCGCGGATGCGGCCTTCCAGTGTGTTGACATCGGCCGGATCGACGCGCCCGGACACGGCGAGGACATTGAAGGTCTCGTAGGACTCCTGGCGAATGGTGATGGCCACGAACGGTGCTCCTTGATGAACGACTGCCTTGGGAAACGTACCCTTGCCGGGGGACGTTACACAACGTCAGAAATTGGCTCCGACCCCGAAGATCAACTGCTGCCCCCCCAACACCGGATGAAGCCCACGCCCGAAACCCACCCGGAACTGGGAGGGGATACCCTGCGCCAGCGTGACATGCGTCCTCAGCTCGGCTCCCACACCCCACATGTCCTGGGACTCGGCGAACAGCGTCCAGACCCGAGCATAGTCGACGAAGGGTGCGAGCGATAGCCGCTCTAGAAACACCGGAACGGTACCCGGCCCGGCCATGACTTCTCCGAGGGGCAATCGCCACTCCAGCGAGCCGAAGGCCACGTGACGACCCACAGGAGTGTTCGGCCCGACGGCATAACCCCGCAGAGGCAACTTGCGGTCGGGAGAATCCTGCAGGACGCGCAGATCCTGAAGGTCGAAGAGCGCCGTGCTGGTGGCACGCCCCATGAGCACCTGTCCGGTTCCGTCGTTCTGGACCACCGAAGAGGAGAGGTCGGCAGCATACCAGCCGAAGTTGTTCTGGGCGTAAGGTACGGCCTCACGGTCGTCGAAAATCGTCCCGGCGAAACCGCGGAAGGCGAGGACCTGGCGTCCTGGAAGGCTCAGATAACGCCGCCAGTCCGCAAAGGCCCGGGTGTAGCCCAGCATGCTGCCGAAGGTGTTCCCGGCCACCGTGAGTTGCGGCAAGGTGCGTTCGATGCCGATGTTCCAGAGCGCACCGTCCGTCAGGCTGATGGGTCGGTTCGGCCTGAAGGCCGAGTTGCCCAGCAGGTTGGCCCGGGCCACATAGAAGTCGGAAGGCGGAACCTGCTGCGGGACGAGGACAGGGAACGTCTGTCCCGTCACCGAGGTGGCGCGACCCTCGATCAGGAGCGCGTCGGAGATGCTCTGGGACGCCAGCAGCACGCTGCTGCCGATGCGCTTCCACTCGAGACCGAGTTTGGTGGTCACGCCATCCTGCCAAGGGCTGATGAGGAAGTTGGGAGGTGGCTGCAACTGGACGCTGCCGACGAGGCTCTGCGTGACGCGCGCCTGAAACAGGGCGGGGGTCACGGCATCGCCGGGCAGGTACTGCGCGAGCACCCTGCCCTGGTCGTCGACCGCGAGCACAGGCTCGCGGACCCGCGCCCCGTTGACGATGAGCGAGGGTTCGGAAACCTGCGTGTACGAGACGGCCAGCGTCGGATCCCAGACATCCGTCTGGTAGGCCGCCTGGATGAACGGCGTCACGGGCGTGCCGGGCTGCAGCGAAGTGGTCAGACCAAGGCTGGCAAACCAGAAGTGCCGACGCAGGGCGTCCTCGCCATAGCCGCGCAGGGCCATGTAGTGTCCGAATCCACCGAGGTCACCGCCCGGCAGGCGCAGATCCCGCAGGAGCGTCGTGGTGTGGTCGAAGAAGGCAAAGGGCCACACCAGCCGCGGCTGCAAGGACTGCAGCGGATTGTAGGCATGGTCGGAAAGCACGATTTCGGCATCGCCCGTCGCACCGGCACTGGCCGGTCGAACGGGTCGTGTCACCACGGGATCGCCCTCGAGGTTGCGGAAGACTCCCTCGCCACGGCCCTTGGCCTCCGGCAGGAAGGTTGCCGGATCGAACGGCATGAGGTGGATGTCGTACCCGGTTGGCCCGTAGTCCACGAAGGCCAGTTGCTTGCCGTCCGGGGAGATTTCAGGGTCGAACGCACCGCCAAGCACGTTCGTGACCTGGAAGCGCGCTCCGTCCGCAAGGCGCAGCGCATGCAGATTCATCACGCCGGTGCGATCGCTGGCATAGACGATCCAGCGGCCGTCCGGGGAGACACACGGCGCAATCTGGACAGCATCATCCGGCACCACAGGCGTGAGTTTGCGTGTCGCGGCATCCAGCCAGACCAGATTGGTGCGTCCCTCCTGCCACTGGACCACCACGGCCCGCTTGCCATCCGGGTGCCAGACCGGACTGGCGAAGCTGCCGAGCATCGGCCCCTCGATACGCCATTGCAGGTTGCCGGTGGCGTCCAGCATGGCCAGGTCGTTGCGTCCGCCCCCATTGAGCACCACCAGCGTGCGGCCATCGGGATGCGGGGCAGGACAGGAGGCGCGCAGGCCGCGGGTCAGTGGTCGCGTATCCCCACCGTCCATGTCATGGACGAAGGCGTCCATGTAGTTGGTGAGGCGGGTGTTCTCGCCCGTGCCGTAGAAAACCAGCTTCTTGCCCCCGGGCACGATCCGGAAGTCCTTGCGGGAGGACTTCGCGAGCAGGAAGCGCGTCTGGCCCGTCTGCAGGTCCTGCCGGACCACGCCGACCTCGTCGCCCAGCGGGGACTGGGTGTAGAGGAGGGTACGCGCATCCAGCCAGTGCGGATGGCGATGGTTGCGCCCGGTGGTCGTCAGAGGCCTGCTCGTCGTCAAGGGACGACTGCGGATGGCCTTCACCTGAGCTTCGTACCGACTTCGGAAGAAGGCGACGGCCTCGTCCCACAGGGCATACATCGGCTTGCCCGTCGCCCGCACGGACGCTAGGTTGATGCCACCCCAAGGAAACTCGCCCAACCGATCGCTGATGCGGATGGCCTGGTCGATGCCCCCCCGCGCCGCGAGATACTTGTGGAAGATCGTGCCGTACGAGTACAAGGCACCGCCGGGTGCCCACTCGAGGGCGTAGTTGCCTGAAGCCTTGTCGATGCTGAAGGGCGCTCCCTCGAGGAACTGGCGTCGCAGCACCATGTCGAACTGCCCCTCGAGCGCCCGGCCTCCGCCGGTGAGCGCACTCTCCTGAAAGACGGCCAGGCCTTCCTTCAGGAAGTTGGGCAAGAAGTCCAACTGCAGCAGGACGGCGAACTCCGGCACGAGGAAACGCAGGATCGACGCGTTGATCCAACCGTTGATCTGCCCTGGCCCGGTCGCCGATCGCAGGTGCAGGACGTGCGTGTACTCGTGGGCGATGACCATCTTGAGCCAGTTGTCGTAGCGCCCGACGTACCAGTCCTCCTCGGGACTGGGGGGCGTGACCCAGAAGGTCAGCGACGAGTCCGGGTAAGGTGTCGCAAAACCGTTGGTCGTGTCCTCGGTGTCGAGGATGGTGACATGGGTCCGATCCTCCTCCCGATGAAAGAGCGGTCCGAGGACGGCGTGGCTCTCCTCCGCATACTGGGCGGCCTTCAGGGCCACCTCGCGGAGTTCCCTCGGGTAGTGGACCCAGAAATGGCGGGTCGTCAGCGTCCGCCAGTCGCCGCCCTCCGGGACGAAGTCGGCAGCCAGGGCAGGCGAGGGCAGCCACGCCGCACCGACAAGGGAAAGAACAGCCGCCAGCAGACGGACGCGGGACCTCGGGCGCTGGGACAAGGCGCTTCCTTCCATGGGTGCTCATGCTACACCTTTCGAGGTCCTCGGTGCGTTCGGCCAATCTTGATGGATTCTTGAGGTTCCCTTTATCGGGAGTGAATCGCAGTCAGGGACAACAGACGCATGGAAGCAGCCCCCCGCCCGGCAGCCGGTCCGTCCGTGCTGGCCCAACTGCGTGACGCCGTCCGGCGCCCGCGCACCGAGGGAACGGCAAGACTGCGAACCACCCACGCATCCGGGCGCAAGGCGGAAGGCACCGTGCAACAGCCCGTGCCTGGCGTGGTCCTGGCTGCCGGCCACGTCGAGGCGTGGCGGCATGACGGCATCTCCGCGCTGGCGACCGGACGACGCGAGGGCTCGCTGGTCGAGGCGGAAGGTCAAGCTTGGGCCAATGCAGCCGTGGAGGCAGGCGTTCGGCTGATTGGCGGTCTCGCTGCCGTGCCCGGCCTTGCCGTCGCGGCAGGTGCAGCCGAAGTCCAGGCCACGGCCCGAGTGGAAGGCGGCGCGCAGGGCAAGGCCAAGGTCGGCCGCAGTCTCCTCTCGATCGACGGTTTCGTCCATGCGGTCGGTGAGGCAGGGGCACGCGCGCGAGCCGCGGGCGTCGCCTTGCTGGGCATCGACAGCCTGGGTCTGCCGGGCTTCGAATTCGGCGGGGCGGCCGAAGGCATGGCAGGCGCGCAGGGCACGGGCCGAGCCGGGCTCGCCGTATCCCTGCTGGGCCTGATCCGCGTGCAGGTACGCGGGCTGGCGCAGGGCATCGCAGGCGCTGCGGGTGCCGCGGCGGCACACCTGAAATTCCGGGATGGCGACCTGTCGGTCGGCTTCGGCGCCGGTGGCGCTGCCGGCGTGGGAGGCGGCGTCGGCACCGAGGTGACCCTGGGGCTCGGCAAGATTCCCCGCGGCATTCTCCAGACGACCGTGGCCCCTATCCTGCAACTGCCCATGTTCGCGCTCAACACCATCGGCAAGGCCCTCGGCATCAAGGCGCCCGAGGGGCGCGAGATGCCCGTGCTCAAGGACTGGGACAACTGGGCAAAGCGCAGCGTCGACCAGGGCCTCAAGTCCGTAGGCGAAGGCTTCACCGAGATTGCCGAGGACGTCGGGGCAGTTGTATCCGTCGTCGGCGGAGCCGTGGTAGACGGCGTGACGGGCGTGGCCAAGGGCATCGGCCAGGCAGCCGAAGCGGTCGGTGGCGCCGTGGTCGGCGTCGTCTCGGGCATCGGCAAGGGCATCGCCGCCGTCGGTGAAGGCATCGGCGATGCGCTCTCCGGCATCTTCGGAGGCAAGAAGCGCCGCAAGGAGAGGGCCAAGGCGGAAGCAAACAGGAAGGAAGCCGACCCGAAGGTCCAGCCGGACAAGAATGGCGCACCGACCAGCCCCGCGCCCGCTCTCGCCACGGGACAGGCTGCAGCACCGGCACAGGCAATCCTGCCGACAGCGGACGGCACGCGCGACGTGGTGCTCCTGCTGGGCAACCTTCAGGCGAGCAACCGTCCGGGCGGTAACTAAGCCACGGACGCGTCGGTCCTGGCCAGCCTCTACGCCATCCGGTCCAGCCGCACCACCGTCTCGACATGGGCCGTCTGCGGAAACATGTCGAGCGGCTGCACGTGCGTCACGGCCCAACCCGCCGCGGTGAAGGCGGCAACATCACGCGCGAGCGTCGCGGGCTCACAACTGACGTAGACGATACGGCGCGGTCGGGCCTCGGCGAGCACACCGATGACTGAGGGTTCAAGGCCCTTGCGGGGTGGATCCAGCAGCACGACATCCGGACGCCAACCACCCTCCAGCAAGCCGGGCAGGAGACGCTCCACGGCCCCTTCCAGGAAACGTGCGTGGCCGATGCCATTGCGTGCGGCGTTGTCCCGGGCATCCGCGACAGCAGAAGGCACGACCTCGATGCCGACGAGGTCCGCAGCGCGGCCTGAAACCGCCAGACCGAGCGCCCCGGTACCGCAATAGGCATCGAGGACCCGCTCCGAGCCCTGCAAACCGGCGAGCGTCCGCACGACCTCGAAGAGCACGGCGGTCTGCAGCGGATTGACCTGAAAAAAGCTGGTGGCCGCCAGCGAAAAGGAGAGCCCTTCAATGCTTTCCAGGATCCGGCCCGATCCGGCCAGGACTGCCGTCTGCGCACCCAGCAACTTGTTGCCGTCGTCGGGATGCACGTTCAGGACCACGGTCGTCACGCCGGGCAAGATTGCCCGCAGCCGTTCCACCCACGCGGCGTCGTCCGGGCAGTCGGCCGTGGCACCCACCACCCCCACCAGCAACTCGCCCGTCCCGGCAGCCACCCGGGCGAACGCCGACCGCAGCCACCCTCGTCCGGTCCGCTCGTCGCGCAGCACTCCGGCGAGCGGGGCCAACACCTCCTCGAGCGCGTGCCGGACGGTCTCGAGGACGGGATGCTGGATCAGACAGGCATCCGGCACGACCAGGTCATGGCTGCGCGGTGCGAACCAGCCCAAGCGGAGACGACCGTCGACGACACCCAGCGCCCAATGGGCCTTGGCCCGATAAGCCCACGGTTCGGTCATGCCGAGGATGGGCTGCACCGTCAGGTCCCTCAGCCCGCCGATCCGTTCCAAGGCATCGCGGACCAGATCCTCACGCGCACGCGCCTGTGCCCCCGGGGACAAGTGCTGCCACGTGCAGCCGCCGCATCGTCCGACCACGGAACACGAAGGCTCGACGCGATCCGGCGACGCCTCGACGATGCGATCCGCCAGCATCCGTGCGTGACGCTTCTGGGTCGTCAGGATATGGCCTTCGAGGAGGTCCCCGGGCGCGCTCGCCGGCACGAAGACCACCTGACCGCCGACCCTGGCGAGGCCCTCGCCACCGGCCACGAGTCGCTCCACGCGCACCGTGGCCCGATCGCCGGGGCGCAGGCGTGCAGCCGCATCATCCATGGCACCATGCTAACCCATATGAGCCGCATCGACGTGCACGTGCACATGGTCGACCGTGGCGGGGCCGGGTGCCCCTGCCACGTCTCCAGACGGATGCGCCGGTCCTGGCAGTTCCGCGTGCTCGATCGCATGCTGGCACGGCATGGCGTGCGCGATGCCGGCACCTGGGTCGCCCGCCTGACGCGCTGGCTCGATTCGGCCGAGCATGTCGACCAAGTCGCGCTCTTTGCCCTTGACGGCGCCTACCATCCCGACGGCACGCTCGACTTCGCCAACAGCCCGATGGTCATTCCGAACGCGGAAGTCATCGAAGCTTGCCGGGGACATGCGGGCCTGCTGCCGGTCATCAGCATCAATCCGGATCGGGCCGACGCCGTGGAGGAACTGGAACGGTGGGGCCCCCATGCCGTCGCCCTCAAGTGGCTTGCGCCGATGCAGCGCTTCCGGCTCGACAGGCACAGGCATGCACGCTTCATCGACCTGCTGGCGGAACTGGAGCTCACCGTCATCTCGCACGCCGGCGCCGAGCACACCTTCCCCGACGCCGTACAAGAACTGGGCGACCCCGTCCTGCTGGCGCCCTTGCTCGAACGTGGCATTCCCGTGGTCTTCGCGCATTGTGCGACAGGCTCCTTCATGCATCCGCGGGCCGACCGGGTCGAGGCCTTCCTGCGGACCCTCGAGCGTCATGACCACGCCTTCGGGGACAGTTCGGGCTTCACCAGCCTGGTGCGCGGCCGATGGCTCACGGACAAGCGACTCGACGGAGTACGGGACCGCATCCTGCATGGCTCGGACCTGCCCGTGCCCCCGATGCCCCTCGCGCTCGCCCCTTGGGTCGGTACGACGGAGGCACTCCGCCTACAGACGATCGCCAATCCGCTGGATCGAGACGTGCTGGCGAAACGCGCCGTAGGCGTGCCCGACGCCGCTTTCCACCGGGCGGCAACCCTGCTCGGACCGGCCATCCGCCGCGTGAAGGGCCGCTGACGGCGAAACCCCGTTCCGCGGTATCATGCCCCCGATCCGAAGGGGAGGGACCCGTGGCCGCCTACCAGTACGTCTACACGATGCACCGCCTGACCAAGGTCGTGCCGCCGAGCCGCAAGGTCTTCGAGGACGTGACCCTCGCATTCCTGCCGGGCGCCAAGATTGGCGTGCTGGGCGTCAACGGCGCGGGCAAGTCGACGCTGCTGCGGATCATGGCCGGCATGGACCCCAACTATCTTGGCGAGGCCCGCCTGGCCGAGGGCGCGACCGTCGGTTACCTCGAGCAGGAGCCGCAGCTCGATCCCGCGAAGACCGTACGCGAGAACGTCGAGGACGGCCTTGCCTACCAGCGTGATCTGCTTCGCCGGTTCGAGGAGCTGTCGGCGAACTACAGCGACGAGACCGCCGACGAATTCCAGAAGGTCCAGGACGAAATCGAGGCCCTCGATGCGTGGAGCATCGACACCAAGATCGAGATGGCGATGGATGCGCTGCGCGTACCGGACGGCGAATCCGACGTGACCCGGCTCTCGGGCGGCGAGCGCCGCCGTGTGGCCCTGTGCCGCCTGCTGTTGTCGGCTCCGGACCTGCTGCTGCTGGACGAGCCCACCAACCACCTGGACGCCGAATCCGTCGCGTGGCTGGAGCGGCACCTGCAGGAGTACAAGGGTACGGTCGTGGCCATCACGCACGACCGCTACTTCCTCGACAACGTGGCCGGCTGGATCCTGGAGCTGGATCGCGGCAAGGGGATTCCCTGGGAAGGCAACTACTCGTCCTGGCTGGAGCAGAAGCAGCGCCGGCTGGAGCTCGAGGAGAAGCAGGCCACGGCCCGTCAGCGGACCCTTGCCCGGGAGCTCGAGTGGGTGCGCCTTGCCCCCCGCGCCCGTCAGGCCAAGCCCAAAGCGCGCGTCCAGAACTACGAGGCCCTCCTGGCCGAAGAGCAGGCCGCGCGCATCGACGAACTGGAAATGCACATCCCGGCCACGCGCCGACTCGGCAATCTGGTCGTCGAGGCCAAGGGGCTCACGAAGGCCTATGGCGACAAGCTGCTCTTCGAGAACCTGGACTTCGAACTGCCCCCGGGTGGCATCGTCGGCGTCATCGGGGCCAATGGTGCGGGCAAGACGACGCTGATGCGCATGATCATGGGGCAAGAGCAGCCCGATGCCGGGGCGCTGCGTGTCGGAGACTCCGTCGAACTGGCCTACGTGGACCAGTCCCGGGACGACCTGAAGGCCGACAAGACCGTCTGGGACGAGATCAGCGGTGGCGAGGAGAAGCTCAAGGTGGGTTCCCGGGAGATTGCCTCGCGGGCCTACGTGGCCAGCTTCAACTTCCGGGGAACGGACCAGCAGAAGAAGGTCGGGGCGCTCTCGGGCGGCGAGCGCAACCGCGTGCACCTCGCCAAGCTGCTGAGGCGCGGCGGCAACGTGCTGCTGCTGGACGAACCGACGAACGACCTCGACGTCGACACGCTGCGTGCGCTCGAGGAGGCCCTGCTGCGCTTCACCGGCTGCGCCGTCGTCGTCAGCCACGACCGCTGGTTCCTCGACCGCATCGCCACGCACATCCTGGCCTTCGAGGGCGACAGCAGCGTGATCTTCTTCAACGGCAACTTCGAGGCCTACGAAGAAGACAAGCGCAAGCGCCTCGGCGCGGATGCGGCCGAACCCCGGCGCATCAAGTATCGCCCGCTCGCGAGGTCCTGATTCCGTGGGGGACCGCAGGTTCCTGGCCGGCGCCGACATCGGCGGCACCAGCCTTTCGGTGGTACTCGCCACCCCCCGCGGGCGCATCCTTGCCCGGGCCAAGGGCATCACGCCCCCACCTCAGGAGGATCCGTCCGCCATCCTTGACCTGCTGGCCGACCTCTTGAAAACCTGCGCCGCCAAGGCGGACCGTTCGCTGGAGGATCTGGCCGGCCTCGGCGTGGGTGTTCCGGGCGCCGTCGCGCGCGATCGGGGCGTGGTCACGCGCGCGGTCAACCTCGGCTGGCGCGAGGTCCCTCTGGTCGCTCTCCTGGAGACGCGCCATCGCGTGCCCGTCACGCTGGCCAACGACGTGCAGGTCGCGATCGAGGGGGAGCACCGCTTCGGTGCGGCCCGCGGCGCGCGGCAGGCCGTGGGCATCTGGGTCGGAACCGGCATCGGTGGGGGGCTGATCCAGCAGGGACGCCTGCACGTGGGCGCATCGGGTGCTGCCGGCGAGATCGGCCACATGGTCGTGGCCTCGACCAGCGAACCATGCGGATGTGGCCGAATCGGCTGCGTGGAGGCCCTGGCGAGCCGTACGGCCATCGAACGGCATATCCGCGCCATGATGGCTTCCGGGCGGACATCGGCCGTGCCCCGCCTGCTTGCGGAGAAAGGGCGCAGCCGCATCACGGCCGGCATCATCCGCAAGGCCCTGCTCGAAGGGGACGACGTGGCCCGCGAGGCCCTCGCCGAAGCACAAGTTCACCTCGGTACCCTCGTCACCAACATCCTGAACCTGCTTGACCCGGAAGTGGTGGTCATCGGAGGCGGGCTGGTCCAGAAACTGGGCGATGGTTTCGTGGCCCCGATTCGGGAGCGCGCCCGGGGCGCGTGCTTGCGGGGCTGGACAGGAGCCGAGGGCCCCAGGATCCTGCCCTCGACGCTGGGCGACGATGCGGGCCCGCTCGGAGCTGCGGCACTGGCCCATGTCCGGGTGCGGCGCAAGGGCTGACGAGCCGGTTTCGCTCAGGCGTTGACGAACGTCGCCTCGGCGGTGCTCTGCCAGCGCGCGAAACGCCGCTTGGCCACGCGCTCCGCACGATCGTCCGGCCTGAAGGAGTGGTCCAGCCGCTCCGCGACCCGGACGATGGCTTCGCCCACCTCGCGCGGACGCTCCCAGCGTACCTTCCAGTCGTCGCCTATCGATCGAGACGCCAGCGAGGGCCCGACGGCAGAGCCGTCCGGCATCGACAGCCTGTCACCCCGCTGCAGGCCGGCCTGCTCCGCAGGTGACCCCGCTTCGACCGAGGCCACCCGATCCTCTGCCCCCATCCTGAGGCCGAGCCACGGTGCCTTGCGGACCTTGTGGGCGAGGCCGGCACGACGCGCCAGGCCCGTCCAGTCCGGATCTCCGAACCCGTGCAACCAGAAGGCAAAGAATGGCTCCAGACCGGGCACGAGGGCGCACGCCAGAGCCTCGACGGCCGGGGGGTCCCACGGCCGTGCATCGCCGAACTGCTGCCAGAGCGCCCGCATCAGGTCGTCCAGCGACACCCTGTCGGCGGACCGCTCACGCAGCTCGACATCGAGCGCCCAGGCCATCAA
Source organism: Candidatus Sericytochromatia bacterium (assembly GCA_035285865.1). Taxonomy (GTDB): domain Bacteria; phylum Cyanobacteriota; class Sericytochromatia; order S15B-MN24; family VGJW01; genus VGJW01. The sequence goes on along the minus strand of JAYKHS010000012.1, from coordinate 22,626 downwards.
AGCGCCCTTGAGGTAATAGTTCACGGCCCCGTTCCAACGGTCATCCATGAAGTTCCACGTGATGAAGCTCGATTCGGCCAAGGTCGTGATCTTGCGTCCGGGCGTACCTTCCAGCGCCGTCACCAACCCACCCAACTGTCGTGTCCAGGCGGCCGGGGTCATCAGTCCGGACCGCAGCATCACGAGGCTGGCGTAGTACTCCGTGCAACCCTCGACCACCCAGAGCCCGTGCGTATGTCCGGGACGCCAGTAATCGGTGCCACGCTCGAGTCCGGTGGGAGACATCCGACGCCCGTTCCACGCATGAAAAACCTCATGGGCCACCATGGTCAGGAAGCCCTCTGCATCCCCCTCGAGACCGAGGGGGCCCTGCATCGTCATGGCATCCCGATGTTCGAGCCCGTTCAGGAAGCCCGGCTCCGTGCACTCGTGGAAAATGGCCTGATAGCGACGGAACGGCATCTCGCCGAAAATAGCCGCGATCTCCTGACCGAGGCGCCCCATCGTGGCGGCCAACTCGGGCAACATGGCCGAAACCCGGGGGTTTCCCGGTCCGAGCACGTCATGGTGGACCACTTGCCACGTGACCCCGCCCGACTCGGCTTCGGCCTCCTCGTGCCAACGCCCCGCCTCGACAGGTGCCTCGATGAGGGTATCCCAGTCCCGTGCAAGCCAGGCATCCGCCTGCTGCGGCAGGTTCCACGCCACGCGCCAGCCGTCCGGCAAGGTCATGCGTACCTCGGCGGGCCATCCGCGGACCTCGGGGATGCCGAGCCAGAGCACCTGTCCGCACGCATGCAGGTGGCCGGCATCCAACTGGCCCTGATGGATCATGAGCTTGTCGAGAAAGACCTCATAGCGGATGACGAGTCCGTCCGAGCCATCGGGAACGCGCCAGCGATGCAAATCGAGACGCCGGACTTCGACGGGACGGCCGGAAGCATCCGTGACCTCGAGTCCGCGCACGTTCCTGGCGTGGTCGACCACTTTGTAGGCCCCTCCGGTCCACGAAGCCATGGCCAGGGTCATCGGTCCCGGATGCGGGGGAACCTCCATCCGGATGCGTGCACGGTGCGTGTGGGGCTGCGTCGCCTCGAGGTGGTATCGGACCGTCATGGCCTGACAGCGTACCGCAAGGGTGGGCGTGCTACCATGGACCCTCCCCATGATGAATGGCCAGTCTCCCGTCCCCGGCAGCTCCACCGCCGTCTACACCCTGCTGGTCGGGCCGGTGCCCCGCAAGCTGGAGAGTTACTTCGTCCGGCCCTATTGCCTGTGGCTGGCCGTGGACTTTGCCCGGGTGCATGAGGACGGCATGCCCGGCCAGGTTCGTCCCTTGCAGATCTGGGCTCCCCCCTCGGCCTGGCAGATTCCCGAGGACGAAAAGCCGCTGGTTCAGTCGCTGGTCCCGTTTCACAACCAGCACAAGGCTGCCATCGCCGATGCCCGTGTTCGCGGCATGCCGGTGCCGGACCCGCTCGTGCCGACCATTGTCGAGGGGCTGACCCGCTGCCACTTCGTCCGCAGCGACATCCGTCCCGATCTGCCCGTCATCCTGCAGGCCCGGGCAGTCTACGACCTGCCCAGCCTGCAGGAGTCGGATGGCACGCCCATTCCGACAGGTGCGCTGCTGGGCCCCGAGGACCAACTGTGGGCGTGGATCGAAGGGGTGTTGCGCCCGGTCCGCCGCGGTGAACCACCCGTGCCCATGCCCGAGGCCCTTACGGTCGATGAAACGGTCGAAGAAGCGCCGGAAGCCCTGCAGCACGCCCACCCCAAGGTGGCCCCGGTCCCGCGGTTGACGCTCCTCGAGGATGATGACCGGCTCGTGGCGCGCCTCACGTTCCGCTACGGGGAGGCGACGCCCATCTCGCCGGGGGACCCGCGTCAGGCCATCCCGGGCCAGCACGACGGGCGCTGGGGCCATTGGTTGCGCAGGCCCGAACTCGAGGCGAGCCTGATGGAACGCCTGCTCGATACCGGCCTCGAGCCGCGCATGGCCGGCGTGTTCGTGGCCGAGGACGATCAAGCCCTCGACTTCCTGATGGACCATGCAGCCAGACTCATCGGAGAAGGCTGGGAAATCTACGGACGCGAGCGCCTGCGTCGCCTGCGGGTCACCGAAGATCGGACCCGGGTCCGGGTCTCCGTCTCCACGGGGATTGACTGGCTGGAGGTCCGCTCGGACGTCATGCTCGGCGATCGGCTGCTGGACGAACTGACCTTGCTGGAGGCCCTCAAGGGGCGTAGCCGCTATGTCCGGCTCGGAGATGGGACGCACGCGCGCCTGCCCGAGGAGTGGCTTCGTCAGCAGCGGGGTCTGGGACCGGGCACGGCCCTGACGCGTCGCCTTCCGGGCTACCTCGCGACGGTGGTCGAGGACCTGCTTGCCTCGGCAGACGAGGCGGAGCCGGATCCGCAGTGGCTGGCCTTCCGTGAACGGCTCGTCAACCGCGAGGAACTGGTCGAGGTGGCCGTGCCCACAGGCCTCGCCGGGGAGCTTCGGCCCTACCAGCGTCGCGGGCTCGACTTCCTGTCATTCCTTTCTGACCACGGCCTGCACGGCATCCTCGCCGACGACATGGGTCTTGGCAAAACGATTCAGGCGATCAGCTGGATCCTGCGCGAGCACGAGAGGGGCGTCACGGCCCCGACGCTGCTGGTGGTCCCGACCTCGGTCATCTACAACTGGGAGCGCGAACTGGAACGATTCGCTCCTGAGCTGAAGGTGCTGGTCCTGCACGGGCCGGGAAGACGTCCCTTCATCGCCAAGGCTCCCGAGCACAACGTCGTCATCACCAGCTACAACCTGCTGCGTCGCGACCTGGCCTTCCTGATGGACCATCCCTGGCATGCCCTGATCCTGGACGAAGCCCACAACATCAAGAACCCGCACGCCCAGTCGGCGCAGGCGGCGCGGACCCTGAAGGCCCGGCATCGCCTGTGCCTGAGCGGCACCCCTCTGGAGAATCATCCCCTTGAGTTGTGGAGCCTCTTCCACTTCCTGATGCCGGGCTTGCTCGGCAGCGAGCGCGAGTTCCGCCAAGCCACCACCGGTGCCGCGGCAACCGGCGACACGACCCGCTGGGAGCGCCTGCGCCGCCGCACGGCCCCGTACATCCTCCGCCGCCTGAAGCGCGACGTCGCGACGGATCTGCCCCCGCGCACCGAGATGGTCTCGTGGTGCGAGTTGGGCGAGGACCAACGCCGCTTGTACGACCAGACCCTGCAACTGCTGCGGGGTGGCGTGCTCGAAGCCGTCGAACGCAGGGGCGTGGGTGGTGCCCACCTGCATATCCTCGAGGCCCTGCTGCGCCTGCGGCAGATCTGCTGCGCGCCGGCCCTGCTGGGCACCGAAGCCGTCCAGGACATTCCGTCCGCAAAGGTCGAAGCCTTGCTGGAACTGCTGGAACAAGCCGTCGCGGAGGGCCATCGCGTGCTGGTCTTCTCCCAGTTCGTGCGGGTCCTGCAACTGCTGCGTCCGCGCATCGAGGCATTGGGCATGGCCACCGAGTACCTGGACGGACAGACCAAGGATCGTCTCGAGCGCGTCGAACGCTTCAACCAGGGCACGACCCCGGTGTTCCTCATCAGCCTCAAGGCGGGCGGCACGGGTCTCAACCTGACAGGTGCGGACTACGTGGTGCATTTCGACCCCTGGTGGAATCCCGCCGTCGAAGACCAGGCCACCGACCGGGCACACCGCATCGGCCAGACCCGCCACGTCTTCAGCTACAAACTGATCGCCCGGGGAACCATCGAGGAAAAGGTGCTCCAGTTGCAGGCCCGCAAGCGCCAGATGGTGCAGGAGGTCCTGTCCGAGGGCCCGATCAGCGCGTCCCTGACGGCCGATGACGTGCGCTACCTCTTCGAGGCCGAAGCCCGTTGAACGTGCTGATTCCGGCCCCCCACGGCCAGCTCGAGGCCATCCACTGGCCACAGCCGGAGGCTCGGACGGCAGCCGTGGTCTGCCACCCTCATCCGCTGCATGGCGGCACCATGCACAACCACGTGGTGTTCCGGATTGCGGACGCCATGCGCAAGGCCGGGATCGCGGTCGTCCGGTTCAACTTCCGCGGCGTCGGCCAATCGACGGGTTCTCACGGGGGGGGTGGCCCCGAGCGCGAGGACGTCCGTGCCGCGCTGGACTGGATGGTGGCCCGATACCCCGGGCTGCCGCTCTGGGTCGGTGGCTTCTCGTTCGGCTCCGTGGTCGGCCTGACCGAGGGCGATGCCGACCCGCGCGTGACGGGCCTGCTGGGGGTTGGCGTTCCCCTCGTGCGGGGCTGGGATACCAAACCCGTGGTGCGTAGCCGCAAGCCCAGGGCCCTGCTCTGCGGCACCGAGGACGAATTCGCCCCGGACGTCGCGGCGTGGTTCGGTGAACTGCCGGAGCCCGTGCGCACCTGGGCTATTCCGGGGGCCGATCACCTGTTCAACCGCGAGCGCAAGGCCCTCGACGCGATGTTGGCCGAGGCCGTCGCGTGGCTGCAGGAAAACACGGTTCGCAAGGAATCGTAAAGCGCACGTCATGCCCGATGCCTGCCGGGTATGATGCCGACGTCCACGAAGGTCAGTCCTTGAAGTCTCCCAGTCGCACCGTCCAGTTGGACCCGCCGGGTCGTCCGCGTCGACGCGGACGGCTCATGCTGCTTGGCCCGCTGCAGATTCCCTCGCTGGGCCGAACCCGTACCGTGGCGGTCTACCTGCCGCCCGGTTATGACCCCAAGGGCAGCACGCGCTATCCGGTGACGTACCTCTTCGACGGGCAGAACCTCTTCGACCCCTACACCTCCTTTTCCGGTGACTGGGAGGTCGACCTGACGGTCGATCGCCTGACGGCCGAAGGCGCGTTCACACCCGGCATCATGGTCGGGATCTACAACGGCGAAGGCCACCGCATCAGCGAGCAGAGCCCTTGGCCCGATGCCCATTACGGCTGCACGGGCGAGGGAGACAAGTTCATCGACTGGGTTGCGGGGGGGCTCGCCGACGAGATCAACCACCGATTCCTGACGCTGACGGGCCCGGCGAACACCGGCATCGGCGGATCGTCCATGGGTGGCCTGACGGCACTCTATGCCCTGTTCCGTCGCCCGGACGCCTTCGGTCGCGCCCTCGTGATGTCGCCCTCGCTCTGGTTCGCGCGTGGCGCGATCTTCGACCACGTTGCGGCCGCAGCCACCCAGCCGAAGGGCTCGCGGGTCTACCTCGACTTCGGCGGGCGCGAGATGCGCGCGGGCCCGGGCACCCGGCTGCTGCGCGATGCCCGCATCATGAAGGAGCTGCTCGTCTCGGTCGGCTTCACCGCCGGAGAAGACCTGCTCTGGATCGAGGATCCCACCGGCATCCACAATGAGGCCTGCTGGGCCGCGCGCCTGCCCCGCGCCCTGAGTTTTCTCTGGCCGCCGACCCCTTGAGTCGGGTCGCGATCCGGTACCATGGACGCCTGCTCATCGGAGGCCGATTCCATGCCCGTGACCTCGCCGGACCTGACTGCCACGCTCGAGGCGGCCCTTGCGTCCTCGCCCGCGGAGGCGACCGAGTTCATCCTGACGGACTCCCGCGAGGAACTGACCCGCTTCGGCGACAACGCCATCACGCAGAATGTGGCCAAGCAGGTGCGCAGCCTCTCGATCCGGGTCCAGCATCAGGGCCGTGAGGCCCGGGTGGATACCACCCAGTTGCATGATCGGGGCATCCGTCAGGCGATCGAGGATGCGATGAGCCTGGCAGCCCTGCAGGACCCGGATCCGGCCATGATGACCATGCTCGAGGGACCGCAGACCTACCGCACGCAACCGGATCGTGGCATGCGAGACGGCTCGCCCGAAGACCGGGCGGCGCAGGCCGGTCTTGCGGTTCGCCTCTGTCTCGAAGCAGGTGCCCGGGCGGCGGGCATCTCGGCCCAGACCCGCACGCGCGTCGTCATCCTGAACAGCAGGGGCGTGCACGCGGATGCGACGACGCAGCGCTGCGAATACTCCGTCACGGCAGACAAGGACGACGGTTCCGGCTGGGCCAAGCAGGTCGTCAGCAACCCCGACCTGATCGATGCCGAAGCCGTGGCACAGCGGGCCGTGCGCAAGGCGCTGGCCAGCCGGCACCACCGGCCGCTGCCGCCAGGCCACTATCCGGTCGTCCTCGAAGCGGCCGCCGTGGCCGACCTCGTGCGGATGTTCCCGTGGATGGCCTTCAATGCCCTCGATTATCTGGAAGGCCGACATTTCGCGCTCGACAGGATGGGCGAACAGTTCTTCGACCCCAAGCTGACCATCGTCGACGACATCGTCGAGGTTCCGGGCTTGCCCTTCGACTACGAGGGTGTTCCGCGGCAGCGAGTCCCCCTGATCGACGCCGGTCGGTTCACGGGCCTGGTCCATGACCGGGCCACGGCCGCCAGGGCAGGCGTGGCACCGACAGGACATGGTGGCCCTGCCCCCAATCCCTACGGAGCCTATGCCTCCCATCTGGTCGTCTCCCCCGGCGTCGTCCGGGACGAAGACCTCGTGCGCGGCCTGGACAAGGGCCTGCTCGTGACGCAGTTGCACTACCTGAATGTCGTGGATCGCATGGACCTGTCCGTCACCGGCATGACGCGCAGCGGTACATTCTGGGTCGAGAAGGGCGAGATCGCCTATCCGGTCGAGAACATGCGCTTCACGGACTCCCTGATCCAGATGTTGGGCAGCATCGACGCCCTATCCCGAGACAGGGAGTGGGCCGCGGCCTTCTGGGAGGGTACGTCCCTCGCCCCGGCGATGCGCCTGCCGCGCATGCACTTCTCCAGCCCTGCCGGCTTCTGATCGCAGGAAGGACCTCAGGATGACCCCCACGACCCTTGCCCCCGTGGCCGCCGACCAGTTGGTGGTGCATGCCCGCGACCTCGCGACGGCTGCCCTGAATGCCGCGCAGGTCGCCGGTGCGACCTATGCCGACGTGCGCATCGTCCACACGATGCGCGAGCGCATCATCCTGAAGAACGGCCAGATCGGCGAACTCGAGCGCAGCCACGATGTCGGCACGGGCGTGCGCGTGCTGGCCGAGGGTGCCTGGGGCTTTGCTTCCACACCGGATCTGACGACCGAGGCCCTCGTCGAGGCGGCGAGGATGGCCGTGCGCGTCGCTCGAGCGAGCGCCACCGTCCGGCAGCAGCCGGTACGCCTCGCCCACGAACGTCCGGTCCAGGACCGCTGGCAGACGCCCTACCAGATCGATCCCTTCCGGGTCCCGCTGGAGACCAAGATCGCCCACCTGCGCGAAGTGGATGCCATCCTGCGGGAGCGTCCCGAAATCGTGGTGGCGGAATCCACCCTCGAGGCCCTTCGTGAGCGGCAGTGGTTCGCGACGACCGAAGGCACCTTCATCGACCAGGAGATCACCCGTTGCGGCGGCGGCTTCGAGGTCACGGCCGTCGGCAACGGCGATGCCCAGACCCGTTCCTTTCCCGCCTCGTTCCGCGGTCACCACAAGACCATGGGCTACGAGATCGTGCCGGCCCTCAAGCTGGTCGAGAATGCCGCCCGCATCCGTGACGAGGCCGTGGCGCTGCTGACGGCACCCGCCTGCCCGGGTGGCCGCAACGACCTCATCCTGCTCGGAGGCCAGCTCTGCCTGCAGATCCACGAGTCTGTGGGGCATCCCAATGAGCTGGACCGGGTCCTTGGCATGGAGAGCAACTATGCCGGTGTCTCCTTCTGCACGACCGAAAAGCAGGGCAAGTTCCGCTATGGTTCCGAGGTGGTCAACCTCGTGGCGGACGGGACCGTGCCGGGTGGCCTCGCGACGGCCGGTTATGACGACGACGGCGTGGCCGCGCAGCGCTGGCACATCGTGCGTGACGGTATCCATCAGGGCTACTTCACCAACCGCGAACTCTGCGAGCGCATTGGCGAAAGTCGTTCCAACGGCTGCAACCGCGCCGAAGGATGGAGCAACATTCCCATCGTCCGCATCCCGAACCTGTCCCTGATGCCGGGCACCTGGGATCTGGACGAACTGATCGCGGATACCAAGGACGGCATCCTGATGGACACCAATCGGTCCTGGTCCATCGACCAGATGCGCCTGAACTTCCAGTTCGGCTGCGAAGTCGCGTGGGAGATCAAGGACGGCAAGTTGGGACGCCTGCTGCGCAACCCGAACTACCAGGGCATCACACCCGAGTTCTGGAACAGTTGCGATGCCGTTTGCGACAACCGCTGGTTCGACCTGTGGTCGGTGATCAACTGCGGCAAGGGTCAACCCGGACAGACGGCTGAAATGAGCCACGGCTCCAGTCCGGCACGTTTCCGTGGCGTGGTCACGGGCGTCACGGCCTAACCCTTCGTTACACATTTCTTAACCTTCTCTTGGGCAGGTAGTCGGCGCAAATGCCGACAACCCATGCAAGATGCCCGCACACCCCCACCCGCCGATGGCCAGGTTCGCCTGGGCCCTCGTCCTGTTGGCGACGGCGTGCGGCCAAGCACCGGCCACGCAACCGGTTCTCAGGACAAACCCTGCTGCAGCGCCGGCACCGGCAGGCCGCCTGCCAGTCACCGCGCAGCCTCCTGCACCCGCCGCCGCAGGCGACGCCGGAGACATCTCCAAGAATCCCTTCGTGGTCTGGGTCAAGAAGGCTTACCCGCGGGAAGCCGCCCAGATCATCACCCGCTACCTTGCGGACGATGGCAAGGGCGACAGGGATCGCCAGACCTTCCGGGATCAGGCCGTGACCCAGGTGGCTGCCGAGGTGCTCAAGAACTGTGCCAAGGGCTTGCCCACGGGGCTTACGGCCAAGCGTGAGGGCCCAGCCGTCATCTGTTCCGGCGTCGTCGAGCAACAAGGGCACCGCATTGCCGTGCGCTTCGAGTTCGTGGTCTATGCGCGCAGCGACGGCACCATCGTCATCGATCAGCCGGCCTCTTCGATCGGCGCTCAGGTGCAGGGCTTCGATCTGCTCGCACGGCTCTTCGGCGGCGACTTGCGCGGCAAGGTCCGCGAAGAGATCATGAAGCAACTGCGGGTCGAGGGCCCCCGTGCAGCCGCGGCGCAGCCAGGCCTGAGGTGGTTCCCTGAAGGCTACTTCGTTCTCGATCCCGGATTTGCCTTCGTCAACATGTAGCTCTGAATCCCGCCATCTGGCCCAACACGCAGCCCACCAACCACCCAGACGAGCCTACGATGACCGTTGACCGCGAACGCTTCCGCAGCCTTCTTGCCGAGGGCGTCGGGATTCCGACCGTGAGCATGGACCCGGGAAGGGCCAAGGACATCGAGCAGGGCGCAGAGTGGGCGGCTGCAACCATCAGAGCCCTTGGCGGACAGGCGACCGTGATGCGTACGGCCGGCTGGCCGACGGTGCACGGAGTATTCAAGGCCGAGGGCGCCACCCGGGCCATCGCCATCTACAACCACATGGATGTCCAGCCGGCCAATGAACCGGAATGGCGCACGGACCCCTTCGTGCTGACCGAAGTGGGCGACACCTGGCACGGACGCGGTGCCACCGATGACAAGGGACCGGCCCTTGCGGCGCTCTTCGCGGCAGCCGAGGCCCACGAGGCGGGCGTCCCCCTCGACATCCACTTCATCTGGGAGTTCGAGGAAGAAATCGGCAGTCCCAATTTCGATGAGGCCCTCGCCGGAATTCCGGGACCCTTCGACTCCGTTCTGGTATCCGACACCATCTGGATTTCTCGGGACGTGCCCGCGAGCCCGCTGGGCCTGAGGGGCATGCAGACGTTCACGCTGAACCTCAGGACGGCCAGCCACGACACACACTCCGGCCTGGTCGGCGGTGCAGCACGCAATCCGCTGCTCGAACTTGCCGAACTCATCGCGGCGATGGTCGATGCCGAGTCGGGCCGGGTGAAGATTCCGGGATTCTACGACGGCGTGCGGCATACCGACGAGGCGACGCTCGAAGACTTCGTGCGTGCCGGCTTCGACGTCGATCGATTCCGCAAGGCCCACGGCCTCCTCAGCCTGCGCGATCTTGACCCACGCACGGTGACGCAGAAGCTCTGGACGTTGCCCACGATGGAGCTGCATGGCCTCGCCGGTGGCTACCAGGGGCCCGGCGTGAAGTCGGCGGTCCCGCCGTGGGGCGAGGCCAAGATGAGCATGCGCCTGGTACCGGACATGACGGCGCAGGGCGCCATGCAACGTGTTCGCGAGTTCGTGGCGGTGCACCACCCCGAGGTGGAGGTGGTGTCGGGACCGGGGCTGGAGCCCTACCTCTGTCCGGCCGATGCGCCGCAACTGCCGCATCTTGCGGCTGCCCTGCATCACGCCTTCGGCAAGGCCCCTTCATTCGTTCGCGAGGGCGGCAGCATCGGCGCCGTGGTGCGGATGGCCAATCGATGGGCATGCCCGGTGCTGTTCATGGGCCTGTCCCTGCCTGAGCACGGCTACCACGCTCCCAACGAGAACTTTGATTGGCCGATGGCTCAAGGCGGCATGAAGGCCTTCGGGCACTACTTCCGGGCATTGGCGGCAAACTGAGCCTTGGCGCCCGTCCCGACGGGCATGACGGATGCCCCGGCATCCACCTCAACCCGAGGTGCAGCGAGCCGCCGGGCTCGCCGGACTCAGTGCCGCGCCAGCCAAGCCTCGAGGTCTTCGGGTCCGGTGAAATCCAGCAGGTCCTCCAGAAGCTGCTCCAACGTCTCCAACGGCAGCACCTCCATCTTCGCCAGAGCCTCGGGACCAGGCAGACCAAAGCGTCTGCCCGACAGCAGAGAGATTGCCCGCAGCGCCTGCGATCTACGGCCCTGAAGCTCGCCCTTGGCCTCGCCCTTAGCCTCGCCCCTAGCTTCGCCCCTCGCCTCGCCCAAGGCTTCACCCTCTGCCCTCAGGCGAGCGACCAACTCTTGGTAGAACCGCGTGTGCTCCAGACTCATCGCCACCTCCGCAAGACCGAGAAACGACGGGGAGAGACACCTCCGCAGGACTTCATAGTAGCCCACTCGATCCGGGTCGGGCAACGCTTTGATATCATTCAGCGCTTGCTCCAGCAAGGGCAAATCCCCGCGATCCCGACAGTGCAGCAAGGCATGGAAAACCGTCGCGTGGGGATGGCCGGCGAGGTCCGCCAGCGAGATCCGGGGGAAGTCCCCGCTGCCCAGCACCAGCGGCACGACCTGACTACCCCGCCAGTCTAGGCGGATGGGCTTGCGGGCCCAGGCTGCAACCTCTGGGTCGGGCGCGATGACGAGCAACGCGACCTCGCATCGCCAACGCTGCCGCATCGCGACCACGTACTGCGGCCATGAGTAGTGCTTGTCGTTGTCCCTGCCCAGTTGGATCTCCACGATCACGATCAGCCGAGGCCGGGCCGTCTCCCCGATCAGCATGACAAGGTCCGCCCGGCGCTCCACCACGACGGGCTCGGATGCGGACGCGTCCACGAAGGTGACAGGCAGGGTCGGATCCAGGCCGGGAACCACCCGTGCCAAGGCCGGGGCGAGCTGGTCCGGCACTTGCCGCAGCAACTCGATCAGGACCTCGTGCAGGGGGCTTGGAGCCATGCCTCCACGTTCACCGACGCGGGGCTGACAGGTCCATCAGTGTGGCAAAAGGAACTCGGGCAACCGAGACACGCCATTCGGTCGGGGCAATGGAAGCGGTCGAGAAGGATGCGCTCGAACGCCCAAGCTCAATGCCGGGACAACCAATCCTCGAGGCATTCCGGTCCCGAGAAGTCCAGCAGGTCCTCTGCCAGTTGCTCCAGAGCTTCCAATGGCAGGGCTTCCATCATCGCCAAGGCCTCGGGGCCGGGCAGAGCGACACGTCGGCCAAGTTGACGCGTGACCGTTCTGAGCAGTTGCGCCTTGCGCCCTACCTGCTCGCCCTCGGCTTTGCCAATGGCCTCGCCTTCAGCCTTGAGACGCTCGACCAGCTCTTGGTAGAACCGCGTTTGCTCCATGCTCATCGCCACCTCCGCAAGCTCAAGAAACGACGGGGAGAGACAGCGCCGCAGGATTTCATAGTAGCCCACCCGATCCGGGTCGGGCAACGCTTTGACATCATTCAGCGCCTGCTCCAGCAAGGGCAAGTCCTCGCGCTCCCGACAGTGCAGCAATGCGTGGAAAACCGTCGCGTGGGGATGGCCGGCGAGATCCACCAGCGACATCCGGGGGAAGTCCTCACCGCCCAACACCAACGGCACGATCTGGCTGCCGCGCTGGTCGAGGCGGATGGGCTTGCGGGTCCAGGCTGCCACCTTGGGGTCGGGCGCGATCACGAGCAACGCGACCTCGCATCGCCAACGCTGGCGCATGGCCACGACATATTGAGGCCACGAGAACAGCCTGTCGTTGTCCCTGCCCAGTTGGATCTCCACGACCACGATCAGCCGAGGCCGGGCCGTCTCCGCGATCCGCATGACAAGGTCCGCCCGGCGCTCCACCACCAAGGGCTCGGAGGCCGAACCGTCCACGAAGGTCACAGGCAGGGTCGGGTCCAGATCGGGAAGCGCCCGCGCCAGAGCCGGAGCGAGCTGGTCGGGCACTTGCCGCAACAACTCGATCAGGACCTCGTGCAGGGGGCTCGGTGGCATCCATCCAAGTTCACCGAGGCGGGGCTGACAAATCCATCAGTGCGGGAAAAGGAACTCGGGCAACCGAGACACGCGATTCTGTCGGGGCAAGGGAAGCGGTCGAGAAGGATGCGCTCGAACGCCCAAGCTCAATGCCGGGACAACCAATCCTCGAGGCCTTCCGGTCCCGAGAACTCCAGCAGGTCCTCAAGGAGCTGTTCCAATGTCTCCAACGGCAGAGTCTCCATCCTCGCCAATGCCTCAGGGCCGGGGAGGGCCAAGCGCCTGCCCAGCAGCCTGGAGATGGCCCTAAGGGCCTGAGAGCGACGCCCCAGCAGTTCGCCCCTGGCCTCAGCCTCGGCCTTGCCTTCGGCCCTCAGGCGCTCGACCAACTCCTGGTAGAACCGCGTTTGCTCCATGCTCATCGCCACCTCCGCAAGCTCAAGAAACGACGGGGAGAGACAACGCCGCAGGATTTCATAGTAGCCCACCCGTTCCGGGTTGGGCAACGCTTTGACATCAATCAGCGCCTGCTCCAGCAAGGGCAAATCCCCACGGTCTCGACAGTGCAGCAAGGCGTGGAAAACCGTCGCGTGGGGATGGCCGGACAAGGCCTTGAGGTCCGGGCGGGGGAAGTCCTCGCTGCCCAGCACCAGCGGTACGACCTGACTGCCCCTCCGGTCGAGGCAGATGGGCTTACGGGCCCAGGCTGCCACCTTGGGGTCGGGCGCAATCACGAGCAACGCGACCTCGCATCGCCAACGCTGGCGCATCGCGACCACGTACTGCGGCCACGAGTACAGCTTGTCATTGTCCCTGCCCAGTTGGATCTCCACGACCACAATCAGCCGAGGCCGGGCCGTCTCCCCGATCAGCATGACAAGGTCCGCCCGGCGCTCGACCACGATGGGCTCGGATGCGGACACGTCCACCAAGGTGACTGGCAAGGCCGGGTCCAGATCGGGAAGCGCCCGCGCCAGAGCCGGAGCGAGCTGGTCGGGCACTTGCCGCAACAACTCGATCAGGACCTCGTGCAGGGGGCTCGCTGGCATCCATCCACGTTCACCGAGGCGGGGCTGACAAGTCCATCAGTGCGGCAAAAGGAGTGCAGGCAACGGTCCGGTTCGCCGCCGGAGCAGACGCCAATCGATCCACCGTGACACAACCCATGCACAGCCGCACACACCACGCCGCCCCACGCCCATGCTTCGGCTTCTGGTTCAGCCGCGGATGGGGGTGGAAACCGAATCCAGGGAAACCGGACTGAGGGCGCGGGCTGCTTCGACGGATCGCCGCCAGAGATCGTCTACGCGTGCATCCACTGCTCCGCCCGACGGGGCTCCAGGCATGCCCTGCCAACGAGACAAATTCAACTGAAGTTCCATGCGATCGCGATCATCCGGCCACTCCCGGCGCTTGTTTCTGTGCGCCTTGTCCTTGGGGCACAGCCAGAGCGAATCAGGCTGGCCGTCCGGATGAACGCGAACAATCTGCCACTGTCGCGGCATGACCAACCGACAACTGATGTGGTCTTCCTTCACGGGATGCAGCTTGAGGCATGCCACCATCCGGCGCACTTGGGAGGAGCTGGTCGGCTTGTGAATGTTCGCGTGTCGGCAGACATCCTCGATCAGGTCAACCAGAGAGATGGCCTCACCAAGATGGGTCAGGATCTCGGCCATGCGATTCCCCGCAAGACGAAATGTCTCGTAGTGCTTCAGGTAGCCCCGCTGCACCAAGGTCTGTCTTCCGTGGTCAAGGCGCCGGAGACTTACATCGAGATCAACCTTCAGACGACCCATCTCAGGCGTCACAGTTGCATCCACGAAGACATCCTCCAACAGCGACCAGAAAGGATCGACTTCGTGGAATGGCCTTCGCAGGAAGACCTCGCGCGTGACTTCCCGATAGAACTCATCCACGGATACCCAAGTTTCCTTTTTGGGGACCACCGAGACTCGGGGGCTGATCCACTCGTCCAGCCACGACTGGCCGGGCCCGTCGACGGAGACCAGCACGGGCTCCCGACTCTGGACCTTGATCCCTTCGGGAGGTACCAAAGCGGCAATCTGCATCAGGGCGACCGCCTCGGCCATCGTCGGTTCGCCCGACAGCTTCTCCGCAAGCACCAGCAGCAAGCGATCGGACTCTCCGGGGACGGCCTGCTTCAACCAGCTGTGGAAGAAGGGGAGGACGTCCTTGAGTGCGCCTTGAACAAACCGGCGTGCCGTCGGGAGTGCCTTCTCGAGATACCGGTGTAGTGTCAAGGAGTCCAGTTCCTGACCGCCGATCAGGGGCAACGCGCCGGACTCTCCAAGTGTCGGCAGAATGCGTGCAAGGTCACCGAGATAGGGCTCGACAGACCTCAAGACCTTGCTCGGGACGGTCGAATCCAAGGACCGTACAGTATCCGGACAGGTCGGAAGCTCGAGCCGGACGGGCCCCGGTAGCTTGTTCCAGAGTTCCTCGAGATCATCGCGATGATGACCGAGTTCGAGCAGCCTTCGTTTGCTCGGTGTCTCGTCCCGATCTCCCAGCTTGGCATCCTTAAGGTCCTGCAAGGCCTGCCGCCAGGTCTCCGCGGAGACCTGCGTCACCTCGACGATCACAGCCGGCAGGCCCGCCTCGGAGATGACCGAATATCCGGGCAGCGCCCCCAAGATCAGCTCCAGCGCCTCGGCCGTCGGCCGTCCCCTGACGCCGACATCGAACGATTGAATCGGCAGTCGGTCACGTATCCCGTCCAGTGAGCTGGCCCGTGCATGGACCAGCGCATCATGAAGACATTCCTGCCAATCGGAGGAGAATGAGAAACTCGAGGCCAGCATCCGCAGCCAAGCCTCTTGCGGCAGGGGACACACCCGGTCGGCGATGGGTCGGATGTGCGCCACCAGATCGTCCCAGGCCTCTGTCTGCTCCATCAGATGCTCTGCGACCCAGCGTGGAGACAACGCCGTGACCGGAATCCACACGTGATCCCAGTCATCTCGACGGACACCACTGACCACCGCCTTCTGCAACGCCAGCTCCGCCAGCGGATGGCCCGAACCCAGGGCCTCGACGTCCACCCAAGGCCACTCCGGAACACCTTCTGCCCTTTCCCACCGGGAAAGCGCGAGATCGAGCGCCACGATGTCGGCGTCGTGCACCTTCATACCCCCCTGAAACACCGCTCCCGGTGGTAGGCCAGATACCTCTGGTGCTGGGGCGTCAGCCCCTCCACCCGCAGGCCATCGGCAATCCCGAGACACGCACGTTCGCCATCACCCAGTGCCGGAGACCACAACAGGGCTCCGTCCTCGGCCACAGCCATCAACCCCTGGTCGAATGCCGCGTCCAGATGCGCCGCCAGCAGCAATCCGTTGAAGGGATCCAGTCGCTCGGCGTCCGTGGCATCCTTCCACGGCTTGGCGTGGCTGGCCCGCAGCAGTTCGGGCACGGCCAGCCCCGTCACGGCGCATCGGCCACCCCAGACCTGGATAAGGCGCTCGCGGAACAGGTCCTGGCCGCGTCGCTGGCGGACGAGGGCTTCGGCCTCCGTCACGTCGACCTCGCGCTGCAGCAGGGTCAGACTGCGCCCATGGGCCTCCTCGGCAGCTCGCCTCAAGGCGACGAGGAGGTCCGACAACCTCTCCCCGGTGCTGACATGCAGGCCTGCTCTGGCACCGCCGGGCCAGTCGCCCTTCACGGGCTGCGCAAGATGCACGCCCTCACCAGCCGGACCCCACACCGCATCCAGCACCTTGCCATCGGAGGCCGCCACCTCGAAGACCTCTTCGGCCATACCCGCGTCCGCCACCCAGCGGACCCAGACCCGCAGGGCTTGACCCGAGACGCCCATCACCACCCAGTCCTTCTCGGCAGTGGGGTGGAACCCTGCGCCAAACCCATGTAACTCAGCGCCTTAGAACCGCTGCGAACTCCTGCGGAAAGGTGCGGAATCCAGCCCCTGATGCCAACAATCCTACCAGTTCCCACCTCCGGTTGGCATCAGCGATGTGCCTGAAATCAGCCGCCAGTTCGATTGCCATTTGCGGAATTGAACCCGCGTCCGCTTATCAGTCAGACGACCACAGCCTTTCGTCGTCCTGAGTCGCCATCCAGAAGTCATCGAACAGCGCCAGCTTGGCTTCATTGGCCGTCGGGTATGTCCTCGGGCCGAATCGATCCCCGATCTTGTAACCCCAGCGCCCCGTCTTCGTCGGATACACCACCAGGTTGTAGCCTTCGAGGTTGAGGAAGCTGTTGCCTTTGGCCGACCTGCGCCAGGTACGTTGCAGCCAGCGGGTCCGTCGTGTTGCCCGATTGCGCAGCCTAGCCTCACGCCGTTTCGGTCCCTCGTAGTCGTCACTCATCTTCTCCGCGCAGACGCAGCCAACTTCGAGGGGCTGGTGCAGATCCGGGTGCTCCATGACGTGGACGTAGCGGATCTTCTCGTTGCCGCACATCTGGCAGGTGGCGTAGTCGGTCTCGTCCGCCGGCCCGCCATCGGCCCGCAAGTCGATGACGTCAACGCACGTCCACCCCTTGTGCGGCACGCCAGCTGTGTCCCATCGGTTCCCGCTCATGTCTGCTCTCCTATTCCGGAGGCGGTGGGGTACCCCATCGCCAAATTCTGCTTGACAATCAAGCAAATATAACAAACATAGCAGACATGACAAAACAAAACGATTTTCCAGCGATACTCCGCGCCACTCGCGCGGCCCTCAACCTGACCCAGGAGCAGCTCGCTGAGCGCCTGGGCGTCTCCTTTGCCACGGTCAACCGATGGGAAGGTGGCGGCAATAAGCCCCAGCGTGCCGCGCAGGAGACCATCCTCGCGCTGGCGCGAGAGGCCGGGGTCGAGGGTGCTGAAAGCCCCCCGCCTGCTGAAGCGGCTGCTCAGGTGACCCGGCGTCGCACTGGGCGGGCGGCAGCTGCACCCACCACCAAGCCGATGGAGCAGATGCTGTGGGATGCCGCCTGCTCGATCCGGGGCGAGAAGGATGCGGCCAAGTTCAAGGACTACCTGCTGCCGCTACTCTTCCTGAAGCGGCTTTCCGACGTCTTTGACGACGAAATCGAACGTCTGGCCGAGGAGTACGGCGACCGGGCCACCGCCCTGGAGATTGCCGAGTCGGACCACTCGCTACTCCGGTTCTACCTGCCCCCGGAGGCTCGGTGGGCAGTGCTAAGTGGGCGCGAATCCTTCGACTGGCCGCTGGACGACCGTGGCCGCCCGACTGCGCCTCGGGACATTGGTGAGCACCTGACCAAAGCAGTGCGGGCCGTGGTCAAGCAGAACCCCACGCTCTCCGGCGTGATCGACGTGGTGGACTTCGCCGCCGAACGCAACGGCGAGCGCGACATCAACCCAGCCAAGCTGCGCGGCGTGGTCGAGACGTTCTCGGACCCTCGCTACCGCCTCGGCCTCGCCGACGTGCAGCCCGATTTCCTTGGTCGCGCCTACGAATACCTGCTGCGCAAGTTCGCCGAAGGCTCGGGCCAGAGTGCGGGTGAGTTTTTCACGCCGACCGAGGTGGGCTTCCTCATGGCCCACATCCTGCGGCCCAAGCCCGGCGAGACCTGTCACGACTACGCCTGCGGTTCGGCGGGGTTGCTCATCAAGCTCCAGCTTGTTGCTCGCGAACTCGACCCTACCAGCCGCGTACCGCTCAAGCTCTCCGGCCAGGAGCTGCAGGCTGAGAGTTACGCTGTGGCGCAGATGAACGCAATCATCCACGACATGGAGGTGGAGCTGGCCCGGGGCGACACCATGATCAACCCCAAGTTTCGCGAGGCCAGCGGCAAGATTCGCGGCCACGACATCGTAGTAGCCAACCCGATGTGGAACCAGCCGTTCGCGGCTGATCTGTTCGCCAACGACCCGTTCGATCGCTTCCGCACTGCCGGCGGTATCACCACCGGCAAGGGGGACTGGGCCTGGCTTCAGCACACCCTGGCTTGCCTGGACGACCACGGCCGCGCCGCCGTCGTGCTCGACACCGGCGCGGTGACGCGCGGCTCCGGCTCAAAGAACGAAGACAAGGAGCGCAACATCCGCAAGTGGTTCGTCGATCAGGACCTGATCGACGGGGTGATCCTGTTACCCGAAAACCTCTTCTACAACACAACGGCAGCGGGCGTGATCGTGGTTCTGAACAAGCGCAAGCCTGCTGCGCGCAAGGGCAAGTTCGTTCTGCTCAACGCCAGCCGCCATTTCAGCAAGGGCAGACCTAAGAACTACCTGCCCGAGGAAGACCTGCGGCCACTCGCCGCGATGTACCTCAAGGGCGAGGCGGTTGAGGGCGAACTAGCTGTCATTACCAGTCAACAGGCCGAAGAGGCGGACTACAACTTGAGCCCGAGTCGGTGGGTCGCCAGCGGTGGAGAAGGTAATGCCGCCGACCTGAAAGGTCTCCTCTCTCGATTCCAGGACTGCCTAGATCGCGAAACGTCGCTGGAAACTGATCTGCGAGGTGCCCTAGCAAAGCTGAGGGATCTGGTATGACAACCGTTAGCAAAGGCTCCGTCACTCTCGATCAGCTGTGCGATCTGATCGCCGTCCAATGCAACCCTGGCGATACTCCAGACGCAACATACCTCGGGCTAGAACACTTGGCGTCTGGCCGAATGCGAGCGGTGTCGGAAGGACGGGCCGCCGACGTACAGAGCCACAAGTTCGCCTTTCGGCAGAACGATGTGCTCTACGGAAAGCTGCGTCCCTATCTCGACAAAGCCATTCTGGCGGATTGTGACGGCGTATGCACAACCGAGTTGCTGGTGCTTCGTGCCAAAAGCGGCGTTTCCCCCCTCTACTTGGCGTGCCTGCTCCACGCCCCTGATTTCGTTGAGCACGCCATGTCCGGCGTCACCGGCGCTCATCATCCACGGACATCATGGAACCACATCGCGCAATACCTGATGCCACACCATGATGATCATGAGCAGATCACGATCGCGCGTTTACTTTGGGATATCCATGACTTGCTGATAGCCGGTGAAAGAACAACCGCCGCCGCAATCGAACTAAAGCAGGCTGCAATGCGGGAACTGCTCTCGCGCGGCCTGCGTGACGAGGCTCAAAAGGAAACGGAGCTTGGTCTGGTGCCAAGAAGCTGGCTCGTTGAACGACTGGACAGCCGCGCACAGGTTGTCAGTACGCGAATGTCTTATGCCGAACTAGAGAGTGCGGAAAACGCACAAGAGAACACAGTTCGCGTTATTGGCATCAAGGTTTCGGACATGAATCGCGCTGGCAACGAAACCGTACTTGCAACCGCCGCGATGGAAAAAGCACTTGACGCCAGGATGGCTGAATACCGTTGTGCGCCGCCGGGGACGATTGTTTTCCCGAAGCGAGGCGCGGCGATTGCAACGAACAAGAAGCGTCTAACGAACACTTGGTCTGTTTTCGATCCCAACGTCATCGGCGTTGTCCCCGGCGACTCGATCGATCCTGGCTTCTTATTCCAATGGTTCCAGTCATTCGACCTCAAGACCATCACGGAGCCTGGCCCGACGCCGCAACTCAACAAGAAGCATCTCGATCCGCTGCTGATTCCGGTTCCTACTGATATCGAGGAACAACGCGACATCGCGGCCATTCTCGATGCTCTCGACCGCAAGATCGCCGTGCAACGGGAGAAACGCGCTGCGCTGGAAGAGCTCTTCAAGGCCCTGCTGCACAAGCTGATGACCGGCGAGATCGCCGTGTCGGATCTGGATCTGTCGGCGCTGTCCCCGGCCTCGACGCAACACGAGGAGGCCACGGCATGAGCACACTCAAGATCAGCGAAGCCGGCACAGTGCAGTTCCCGATGGTCAAGCACGCGGTGGAGATTGGCTGGACGTCAATTACGCCGGATGATGCACGCACCAAGCGCGGTGGCGAGGCAGGCACCTTCTTGCGCGACGTGCTTGAGGCCAAGCTTTCAGCGTTCAACCCCTGGATGTCCGCCGACGCCGTGCGCTCGGTGGTGGAAACCCTGGACGCGCTGCCGGCCACCATCGAGGGCAACCGCGAGCTGCTGGCGTGGCTGCGAGGGGAACGGCAGTGGTATGACGAGGCCGAGAAGCGCCATCGACCGGTGACGGTGATCGACTTCGAGCACGTGGCGGACAACGCCTTCCACGTGACGTGGGAGTGGAAGATCAAGCCGCCCGCGCGCAAGGGCAACCGGGCCGACGTGATGTTCGTGGTCAACGGCGTGCCGGTGGTCATCGTCGAGCACAAGAACCCGAAGGACGGCGACGCCATCGAGCGTGCCATCAAGCAGCTGCGCCGCTACGAGCTGGAAACGCCCGAGCTGCTGGCGACGACCCAACTATTCAACGTAACGCACCTGCTCGATTACTGGTACGGCGTGACCTGGAACGCCAACCGGCGCGACATGGCGCGCTGGAAGCAGGCGCCAGAGGAAACCTACCGCTTTGCGGTGCAAGCCTTCTTCGAGCCGACCGACTTTCTGCGCACCCTACAGCACTGGATCTTGTTCTACGTGCAGGACGGCGAGACGCGTAAGTCGGTGCTGCGCCAGCACCAGCGGCGCGCTATCGACGCCATCCTGGAACGCTGCGCCGACCCGGCCAAGACGCGCGGCTTGGTCTGGCACACCCAAGGATCGGGCAAGACCTTCACGCTGCTGACGGCGGCGCGCCAGATTCTGGAGGACAAGGCGCGCTACGCCAATGCGACGGTGATTCTGGTGGTAGATCGCACCGAACTGGAAGGCCAGTTGAAGGGATGGGTGGAGCGACTGCTGGGCGAGATGCAGCAGCAGGACATCGCGGTCGAGCGGGCCAACAACAAGGCCAAACTGCAGTCTCTGCTGGATGCCGACTTCCGTGGCCTGATCATCTCGATGATCCACAAGTTCGAGGCCATCCGCAAAGACAGCTGTCTGCGTGACAACGTCTATGTGTTCATCGACGAGGCGCACCGGTCGGTGGCCAAGGACCTCGGTACCTACCTGATGGCGGCGGTGCCCAAAGCCACGATCATCGGTTTCACCGGCACGCCCATCGCGCGCACGTCGCAGGGCGAAGGCACGTTCAAGATCTTCGGCACGCAGGACGAGCTGGGCTACCTGGACAAGTACTCCATCGCCGAGAGCATCGCCGACGAGACCACGCTGCCCATCAAGCACGTCATGGCGCCGAGCGAGATGACGGTGCCCGCCGAACGGCTGGACAAGGAGTTCTTCGCGCTGGCCGAGAGCGAAGGCGTGACCGATGTCGAGGAGCTGAACAAGGTGCTCGACCGTGCGGTGGGTTTGCGCACCTTCCTGACGGCGGACGACCGCATCGAAAAAGTATCCGCCTTCATCGCCGAGCACTTCAGGGAGAACGTGCTGCCCCTTGGCTACAAAGCCTTCGTGGTGGCCGTGAACCGCGAGGCCTGCGCCAAGTACAAGAAGGCGCTGGACAAGCTGCTGCCGCCCGAGTGGTCCACACCGGTCTACACCGAGAACGCGAACGACGTGTTGGATCGGCCGCTAGTGGCCGAGCTGCAACTTTCCGAGGAGGCAGAAGAACAAGCGCGTCTGCTGTTCAAGAAGCCCGCCGAGAACCCGAAGATCCTGATCGTCACCGACAAGCTGCTCACCGGCTACGACGCCCCACCGCTGTACTGCCTGTACCTCGACAAGCCGATGCGCGACCACGTGCTGCTGCAGTCGATTGCGCGGGTGAACAGGCCCTACGTGGACGCCAACGGCGTGCAGAAGCGCGTCGGCCTGGTAGTCGACTTCGTCGGCGTGCTGCGCGAGCTGAAGAAGGCGCTGCAATTCGACTCCAGCGACGTCAGCGGCGTGATCGAGGATCTCGACGTGCTGTTGCAGGACTTCCTGCAACGCATCGAGCAGGCCAAGAAGGACTACCTTGAGTCGGACGCCAGCGGTACGCCCGACGAGCGACTCGAACGTCTGGTGTTTGGCCGCTTCCTGACGCCCGAGGCGCGCAAGACCTTCTTCGAGAGCTACAAGGAGATCGAGGCGCTGTGGGAAATCCTCTCGCCCGACCCGGCGCTGCGTGACCACATCGCAACCTACAAGCAGCTCAGTCAATTGTACGCGGCCGTGCGCAACGCCTACGCCGAAAAAGTTGGGTTCGTTGCTGACCTG
>JAYKHS010000011.1:0-192171 GCA_035285865.1 Candidatus Sericytochromatia bacterium | reverse complement strand
GATTGCCGAGGCCATGGGCCTGGGTGAGTGGGTCCTCGAACTTGCCGTACCCGCGCATCGAGGGGATCTGCTCTCGGCGCATGGTGTTGCGAGGGAGCTCGCATCGCTTGGCCTCGGGGAGGTCCTTCCGCTACCCGAGGTCCTGATCGGGAATGGCGATGGACCCTCGGTCGGGACTCTGGCCGTTGCCCCCGCCGGAGTACTGCGCTATGCCGCCTGCGTGATCGACGGTGTCACGGTGCCCACCTCGTCACCGGACGTTGCGCGCCTGCTGGACGCTGCGGGGCTTCGGTCGGTGGACGGCATCGTCGACGTCACCAACATGATGTTGCTGGAGTTCGGGCAGCCGATGCACGCTTTCGACAGGCATCGACTCGAGGGAGATGGACTGTCCGTGCGTCCCGCTAATCCGGGTGAGACTCTGGTTCTGCTTGACGGGCGGAAGGCCGACCTCGAACAGGGTGACCTCGTCATTGCCGATGCGCGTGGACCCGTCGCGCTTGCTGGGGTCATGGGCGGGGCGGACAGCGCGGTCCGGGCCGAGACCACGTCCATCCTCATCGAAGTGGCGAGCTTCGACCCGACGTCGGTCCGGGCCACGGCGCGCAGGCATCAGCTTCAGTCGGAATCGTCGCAGCGCTTCGCGCGGGGCGTGGATGCCGAGGATACGCTTTTGCTCCTCGCCGAGGCCGTGCGTCGGATCGTGGCGGTGGCCGGGGGCCGTCCGGGGGCGGTCTCGGATATCGTGCCCGATCCGACTCGGGTGCGACCGAATGCGATCGTGTTCCGTCCCGCCAGGACCCGCGCCCTGCTTGGTGCTGAACTCTCGGATGGGGACCAACTCGCCTCGTTGAAGCGAATGGGCGCGCGCGTCACGACAGAAGGTCAGGCCTGGCTTGTCATGCCCCCCCACTGGCGTCGCCTCGACCTGCTCCGGGAAGTCGACCTGTTCGAGGAAGTGGCTTTCCAGACAGGTCTTGATTCGATACCAGCCGTCCTGCCTCCGATGTCCTTGGACCGCGACGCCGGGGGACCGGATCTCGCCGCATTCGTTCGCTCGTGGGCGACGGCCCAGGGTCTCGATGAGGTGATGTTGCCGTCCTTGGTGCCCGTGGGGCGCGACGACGCTTTCGTTTCTGACCAGGCGGTAGCCGTCGCGGAAGGCATGGGAGAGTTCCAGGTGCTTCGTCGGTCGCTGTGGCCTGGTCTCGTCGACTTGGCGACGCGGCGGCGGCGCGAGGGTGCGGAGCAAGCGGCACTCTTCGAGATCGGCCAGGTTGCCTGGGCCGAAGCCGATGGCATCCGGGAAGAACTGCGTTTCGCTGCCCTGCTGGCAGGCCCTTTGGACCGTGGTCCTTGGCTTCATGCACCCGCCGCGTTCGCTCCCGATGTTCGCTGGGGGCAGGGTCTCCTCGAGTCCTTGCTGGCGAACCTGAAGGTTGCCGAGTCGTTTTCGTGGGATGCCGCCGTTCGACCGGGGCTGCAGCCGGGCCGGACGGCCATTCTGGAACCCGGTGCGGTCGGCGTGGCCGGGGAGATGCATCCTGGTCTTCTGGAGGAGGCGGGACTGGCTGGCTGGGGCCGGGTCGTCCTGGTCGAGGTGCGGCTGCCTCGGCTTGGTCGGAAGTCGGAACCCGCGTACTTCCGGGCATTCGATCGCCATCCTGTCGCCCGCCGGGATCTGGCCGTGGTCGTGGACCGTTCCGTGACAGCCGGTGCGGTGGCTGCCGTCATACGCGAGACGGCCGGAGATCGTCTGCGGTCCTTGCGTTGCTTCGATCGCTATTCGGGGCAAGGCATCCCGGAAGGTACGGTCAGTCTGGCCATGGCCATGGCTTACGGTGCAGAAGATCGCACCTTGAAGGATGCCGAGGTCGAGGCCATCGAGGCGGAGCTGCTTTCGGCGCTCCAGACCCGGCTCGGGGCATCTCGTCGGGCGTAGTCGGGTGCATCGGCCCTCTTGCGTGAGATTCGACGGCAGGCGGGTACCATAGCATGTCGTCTTGACCTCGTTCGGCTCGGTCAGGTCACGTTTTTCGAGGAAGACCCATGGCAAGGCAGCGTTCCAAGGCCGGCACGAAGGGCAAGGGCAAGGGCAAGTCCGCCAAGGCGGCCTCCGGTGGCCTCATGGGCTTTCTCGCCCGCCTGCTGCCCGGCGGCAAGGGCAAGATCAAACCTGCCAAGGGCAAGAAGCGCAAGGCCTCCGAGGCGGACATCACCGGGGCTGATGCGGGTTGGTCGGATGATGAGCCCTCGCTCGCAGCCGAAGCCGGCTGGGACTCGGCAGACAGTTCGTGGGGCAGTGATTCGTCCTGGGGCGACGGCGGCGATGCCTGGACCGCTGGTGCGACCGCCGAGAGTCAGGAGGGTGGCGCGGCTTCCGAGTGGGCGGATGCCGGTCCTACGGGACAGGATTGGTTGAGTGGTGCTGCTGCCGAACCTCAGGCCGATGCGCCTGCCGCGGATGATGGCTGGGGAGCCTCGAGCAGCTGGGAGCAGGCCCCTGATTCCGCTCCTCAGATGGCGATGCCATCGGCAGCTCCACACGCTCAGCCTGCTCCTGAAGCTGCTGCCGTCGACTCGGACAAGCTTTTCCCCGAAGGGGTTGATGCCTCGCTGGACAGCCTCTTCGACAGTTTCGAGCCGCAGCCTGCGCGTCCTGTTCAGGCGGATCCTCCCCCTGCCTCACCAGCACACGACCAGCAGCAGAGTGTTTCGGTTGCACAGCCCGAGACTCCTGCATCCTCCCCCGCTGCCGATCTGATGGGCGAGTTCATGGGCATGCTGCCCGGTGCTGCCGATACGCCGCCGGTCGCTGCTGAGGCCCCGGTCGTCGAAGGTTGGCAGCCGCAGGATCCTGCCCCGGATCAGGGCTGGGTAGCTCAGGCCGATGATGCCGCTTCCGGCTGGCAGCCCGCTGCCGATGCTGGCTGGCAGGCTCCCGCAGAGGGCGGCGATGCCTCTTGGCAGCCCCCTGCCGATGGTGGCGATGCCGGCTGGCAGCCCGCTGCCGATGCTGGTTGGCAGGCTCCCGTCGATGGCGGCGATGCCGGCTGGCAACCCCCTGCCGATGCCGGTTGGCAGCCTCCCGTCGAGGGCGGCGATGCCGCCTGGCAGCCCCCTGCCGATGCCGGTTGGCAGGCTCCCGTCGATGGCGGCGATGCCGGCTGGCAACCCCCTGCCGATGCCGGTTGGCAGCCTCCCGTCGAGGGCGGCGATGCCGGTTGGCAACCCCCTGCCGATGCCGGTTGGCAGGCACCCGTCGAGGGCGGCGATGCCGGTTGGCAGCAGCCCGTCGATGAGGTCTGGCAGCCCCCGGTCGATGCCTCTCCGGCCTCTGTGCCTCCCCTCGAGGCCGTGGTGCCCGAGGCACCTCCGACTTCTGTCCCGCCCGCCCCTCCGGAGCCGCCGTCGGCGCCTCCCGGGGTGCCCGCCCCCCCGTCCGGAGTGCCCGAAGCACCCAGACCCGATGGTCTGGTTTCGGTCGGCAAGATGCTGGTCGATCAGAACCAACTCAAGAAGATCATCGACCGCGGCGAGGGTGGTGACGGGCGTACTCGGCTCATCACCACGGCACGCGGTGAAGAGTTGGACCAGATGCTTCAACGCATTCAGGCGGTTCGTGGCGCCTCTGGCGCCCTCATCGTCGGGCGCGACGGCCTGGTCATCTCCGCTCAGCTCTCGACCGACCACGACCGCGAGATGCTGGGGGCCATCGCTTCGTCGATGTTCGCCAACCTGGAGGTGCAGGTCCGCAAGATGCAGGTTGGCAAGCTGGGCTGGGCCATGATGGACTGCAGCGAGGGTTCGCTGATGATCGTGGGCTTGGAGATCGGGGTATTGGTTGTCCTTGCCGAAGGCGTTGCCGAGCTGGACATCGGCGGAGTCTGGGAAGTCATCTCGACCCGGGACAATTGAGACAACGGGCTTCCTGCGGGTAAGTTACCCATCAGGACCTTTTGCATGTTTCGCTGTTAAGGAGGGTGGGACGCCTTGGCCATCGTCAAGATGAAGCTCGGGGAAATCCTGCTCAATGCGAATGCGATCACCGAAGCGCAACTCGCACAGGCAGTCGAGGTCCAGAAGGCTTCCAAGGAGTCGCTGGGCCTCATCCTGATCAAACAGGGCTATGTCACCGAGGCCACGATCAAGGATGCGCTGGAACTCCAGTATGGTTTGCGCTACATCAACCTGCGCAAGACCAAGGTCCCACCCGAGGTCCTGAAACTGATTCCGGAGAATTTGATCCGGCAGCACATGCTCGTGCCCATCTCGCTGACCAACAACCGCCTCCAGTTGGCCATGGTGGACCCGCAGAATCTCATCGCGCTCGATGATGTTCGGTTCATGCTCAAAGGCATCTCCATCCAGCAGGTCGTCATCACCGAGGATGAGTTTTTCTGGTTCCTCGACCAGATGAGGGGCGAATCTCCTGAGCAGGTGGCTGCACAGGGATCCGGCGGCGCCGTGCCCGATATCGCTTCGGTACTGGGCGATCTTGCTGGTGATGATGACATCGAGATGATCGAGCAGAAGGAGGATAATCTCAAGGTCACCGACTTGGAACGGATGAGCGAGGAGTCGCCCATCATCAAGCTTGCCAACTCCATCCTGACCGGGGCACTCGGAGGCAAGAAGGTCTCCGACATCCACATCGAACCCTTCGAGAACGAAGTCCAGGTCCGATATCGCATCGATGGCCTGCTGCACAGGCAGTCGCTCATCCCCAAGAAATTCCTTCCTGCGTTGGTGAGCCGCTTCAAGATCATGGCGTCGCTGGACATCTCGGAGAAGCGCTTGCCGCAGGATGGCCGGATTCGCGTGCGCTTCAAGAACCGGGATGTAGACTTCCGCGTGTCAACTCTGCCGTCGAAGCACGGCGAGAAGGTCTGCATGCGCATCCTGGACAAGGGCAGCACCACGCTGGGCCTAGACAAACTCTTCCTGTATCCGGAAGACCTCGAACTGGTTCGCGAGATGGCCAACAGACCGTTCGGCATCATCTTCGTCACGGGACCGACCGGTTCCGGCAAGACGACGACGTTGTATTCGATTCTGAACGAGCGCAACACCCCTGATGTCAATATCTCGACGGCCGAAGACCCCATCGAGTACGACGCACCCGGGCTCATCCAGTGTCAGGCCCGTCCCGAGATCGGCTATACCTTCGCCCGAATTCTCAAGGCGTTCCTTCGTCAGGATCCCGACATCATGCTCATCGGCGAGACCCGTGACTACGAGGTCGCCAAGATCGCCATCGAATCCGCACTGACTGGGCACCTCGTCTTCACGTCGCTGCATACCAATGATGCCCCGGGGGCCATCATGCGCCTGTCCGAGATGGGGGTCGAGGGTTTCCTCGTCTCGGCAGCCACCATCGGTGTGGTCGCGCAACGCCTTGTCCGGCGCCTTTGCGGGGCTTGCAAGGTGCCCTACACCCCGGAGGTCCGGGACCTCGATTTCGTCGGTTACCGCTATGACCCGGCTGCCATGCCGACCTTCTACAAGGCCGTGGGCTGTCCCCAGTGCAACAAGGGCTACTCGGGCCGTCTGGGCGTGTACGAGATCATGAAGATGAACGACGAACTTCGCGATCTCGTTGGCCGCGGTGCCTCGACGGCGCTCATCCGGTATGCCGCGAAGCAGAGCGGCATGGTCACGCTCAAGGATTACTCCTTGAAGCTTGTTCGCGACGGCCATACCTCGCTCGAGGAGGTCGTCCGCGTGACCTTTTCCGGCGAAGGTGAGGAGAAGCTCTGCCCGAGCTGCCGCAACCCGGTCGGGGACGAGTTCATCAAGTGCCCGTTTTGCCAGATCGATCTCAAGAAGATGTGCCCGCAGTGCCATCAGAGGGTGGAAGAAGGATGGAAGGGCTGTCCCAATTGCGGGACGATTCTTGCTGCCTGAACGTCAGTCGTTGATCAGGGGAAACCCTTCGGAGGACCGCCACCGTGTACATGGAAGAACTGCTCCAGCTTACCTTCGACCGTGATGGGTCCGATCTGCATATCTCTTCCGGTGTGCCGCCCATCATCCGCATCAACGGCAAACTGGTGCGCACGGACTATGAGCCGCTCACCCCCGAGGATACCCAGCGCCTGATCTTCTCGATCCTCTCGAACGACCAGCGCAAGACCCTTGAGCAGACGCTGGAACTCGACTGTTCCTACGGCGTGGTCGGGTTGGGCAGGTTCCGCGTCAACGCGTTTCGTTCCAAGGGCGCCTTTGCCGCCGTCTTGCGTACGATCAAGTCGAAGGTGCCTCGATTCGAGGACCTCGGCCTGCCGCCCCTCATCCGGGAGCTCACGCACAAACCGCGCGGTGTCATCCTCGTCACCGGG
The DNA here is from genome assembly GCA_035285865.1 of Candidatus Sericytochromatia bacterium. Taxonomy (GTDB): domain Bacteria; phylum Cyanobacteriota; class Sericytochromatia; order S15B-MN24; family VGJW01; genus VGJW01. The sequence continues at coordinate 185,830 of JAYKHS010000011.1, read as the reverse complement.
CCGACCGGTTCCGGAAAGTCGACGACGCTGGCTGCGATGATCGACAACATCAATGCTACCCGAGCCGAACATATCCTGACCATCGAAGACCCCATCGAGTTCGTGCACACGCCGAAGATGAGCCTCGTCAACCAGCGCGAGCTCGGGGCTGATACGCGCAGCTTTGATAACGCGCTTCGTGCGGCCCTGCGAGAGGATCCCGACGTGATCCTGGTTGGTGAGATGCGCGACCTCGAGACGATTCGCCTCGCGATGTCGGCGGCAGAAACCGGTCACTTGGTGTTCGGCACGCTTCACACCAGCTCGGCGATGCAGACGGTCGACCGTATCGTCGACGTCTTCCCGCCCCACCAGCAGCAGCAGATTCGCGTGCAGATCTCGAACTCGCTGGTTGCCGTGCTGTCCCAGACGTTGGTCCCTAAGATGGGTGAGCCAGGCAAGGCCGGCAAGGGACGCTGCATGGCCCTCGAGATCATGATCAACACGCCTGCGATCGCGAACCTGGTCCGCGAAGGCAAGACCGCGCAGATATACTCGTCCATCCAGACCGGTCAGAAGTACGGAATGCAGACGTTGGAGAACGCGCTGCGAGACCTCTATCTCAACAAGCAGATCGCCTATGAGGACGCCATCGCCAAGACCTCGCGTCCAGATGACCTGATCCGGATGATCGGTGCTGCGCCGGCAGGATCCATGGCGCAGTCGATGGCGCACTAGGAAGACGTCGATGCCGCAATACAGCTGCAAGGTCCGCGACCACTCCGGCAAGTCCTTCATCAAGGTCATGCCCGGAAACTCTCCGGAGGAGGCTCGGGAAAAGCTGCGTGAGATGGGCTACATCATCGTCACGCCCTTACGGGTCACCAAGGACGGTACGGGCGAGGAAGCGGCGGATCTCGGTCCCAGCCTGAGCGAGCGCCTCAAGAATTTCAGCTTCCTGCAGCCCAAGGTCAAGCTCGAGGATCTGTCGATCTTCACCCGACAGTTGGCGACCATGATCAACTCGGGCGTCGCTCTGGTCCGGGCACTGTCCATCATGGCCGAGCAGACGACCAGCCAGCGTCTGGGCGAAGTGGCCAACGACATCCGCATGCGGGTCGAGGCGGGTACGGCACTGTCGGACGCCATGGCCAAACATCCGGATGTCTTCGACAATCTTTTCGTCGGCATGGTCCGCGCTGGCGAGGCGGGCGGTGTGCTCGACGAAGTGCTCTTGCGGATCGCGGCCTTCAACGAGGCCAACGCGAAGCTGCGCAGGCAGGTGAAGTCCGCGATGACCTACCCCATTGCCGTCGGCATCATGGCCGTTGGCATTTTCGTGGGCATGTTGCTCTTCATTTTGCCAGTGTTCTCCAACATGTTCGCGCAGATGAACGCCAAGCTCCCGGCCTACACCCAGTTCATGATCGACCTGTCCGAGAATGCACGCGGACCGGCGGGGCTCTCGCTGGTCTGTCTCATTGCCATTTCCGTCTTCTTGTACAAGCGGTTCGCGGCGACCGATCAGGGTCGTCACCTGATCGACAAGTACCAGTTGCAGCTGCCGATCATTGGTCCGCTGGTCCAGAAGGTGGCGGTCGCCAGGTTCACCAGGACCTTGGGGACGCTGCTGCGTTCGGGCGTGCCGCTGTTGTCCGCGCTCGAGATCGTGCGGGATTCTGCCGGCAATACCGTGATCTCGGGTGCGATGGAGGATATCCGTCAGGCCGTGCGCGAGGGCGAAGGCATCTCCCGACCGCTCGAGAAGGCGGACATTTTCCCGCCGATGGTCACGCAGATGGTCTCCGTCGGTGAGGAGACGGGTCAGATCGATTCCATGCTCGAGAAGGTCGCCGACTTCTTCGACAGCGAGGTGGAGGCTTCCATCAAGTCACTGACCAGCCTGCTCGAGCCGCTTATGATGGGGTCCATCGGCATCCTGGTTGGTTCGATCGTCGTCGCCATGTACCTGCCGGTATTCTCGATCATCGGTCAGGTTGGCAAGTAGTCGCGCGGCCGAGCTGGTCGCAGCAGGCTCGTGCGCCGTACCATGGCCACATGACCGAGCGTCGGCGCTATGCAGTCAAGGAGATCTACCCCACCTTGCAGGGGGAAGGGGCCCAGACCGGGGTCATGGCCGTCTTCCTGAGGTTTGCCGGGTGTAACCTGTGGTCCGGGCGAGAGACGGATCGGGTCGGAGCGGCTTGTTCCTTCTGCGACACGGACTTCGTCGGCACGGATGGCCCTGGGGGGGGCACCTATGACGCCCATGCTCTCGTGGCTGCGGTGACCGAATCCTGGCGCAGCACGGGTGCCTCGACGGGCCCGCGCTGGGTTGTCTGCACGGGGGGCGAACCCACGCTGCAACTGGATGATCCTCTGATCTCGGCCCTCAAGTCCGCGGGATTTCGCATTGCCATCGAAACCAACGGTACGCGTCAGGTGCCTGATGGCCTTGATTGGGTGTGTGTCAGTCCCAAGGGTACGACCGAACTGGTCCAGACATGCGGTGACGAACTCAAACTGGTGTTCCCGCAGGAGGGTGCCATGCCGGAACGGTTTGCCGAACAGGCCTTCACGCATCTTTTCCTTCAGCCGATGGATGGACCCGCGGCTGCTCGCAATTTGCAGGATGCGATTACTTATTGTCTGCAGCATCCCCAATGGCGGTTGTCGCTGCAGACGCACAAGCTGGTGGGCCTGCGCTGAATGGGGCACGGTCCCGGATTTATCAGGTCCGGGACCGAGGTACTGCCCATGTCGCCTCAGGCTGCGGACGCATTCTCCGATCCCTGGCGGGGTGGGCCGGGTGCTCGGCCGGCGAACCCCAGATGCCGATCGAGTTCGTCTCGGGTGACGTTGCCATCCCGATCGTTGTCCAGGGTCTTGAATGCCTCGAGGGCCATGCTCGAGGAGAGCCCCCCACCTTGAACAGCCTGATTGCGATCCGCCATGCCCTTGAGGAGGTCGTTCTATTCCTTCAAGAGCCGGGAGATGTCGTCAAGTGCCCGCTGCATGGTCTGATTCCGCTCCATGTCCAGCAGGGCAGCCAGCATGCCTGCGTCCTGAGCATCGCGCTGGTCCCCGTCCACATCATCCAACGGGTCATGACCCCTGCCGCGCATCAGCCCCCGTGCCATCATCAATTCCAGTAGCATCCAGCCCTCCAGGCTCTCGCCGCTCAGTGCCCCCTGTCCCTGGGGATTGTCCGGAGGACTTGCGGTCCTTGCGCAACATTTAATCGGAACGGAATACGGCATGACACGCGTGCAAGCCCAAGCAAAAGACCCCGACCGCAAGGGCCGGGGCCGGAAAGGTGGCGCAGGGCGGAATCGAACCGCCGACACCCAGATTTTCAGTCTAGTGCTCTACCAACTGAGCTACCGCGCCGTGGAATCAAAGGATAGCATGGGGCTCAGCCCTTTGTAAGGTCTTTCTGGAGCGTGCCTTGTCCTACTACGTCACCACCGCCATCGATTACGTCAACGGTCGTCCCCACCTGGGGCATGCCTACGAGAAGATCGCCGCCGACATGATTGCGCGCCATCAGCGCTTGCTGCTGGGGGCGGATGATGTCTTCTACCTTACTGGTACGGACGAGCACGGTGCCAAGATCGAGAAGGTGGCCCGGGAGGCCGGTGTCTCTCCGGCTGCCTGGTGCGACGAGAAGGCCGGGCAGTTCAAAGAGGCGTGGGCATTGCTCGGGATTGTTCCAGACCGATTCATTCGGACGACGGACGCCGACCATGAGGCGATGGTCCAGCGTATCTTCTCGCGCCTCCTGCAGCAGGGCGACATCACCAAGGCGCGCTATGAGGGCTGGTACTGCCGTTCGTGCGAGGAGTTCAAGCTGGAACGCGACATGGCGGAGGATCGCTGCTGCCCCGTCCACGGGGCACCCACGGAGTGGCAGAGCGAGGAGAACTACGTGTTCCTCGTCTCCCGCTACAAGGACAGGGTCCGAGCGTGGCTCGAGAGTGACAGCCGGCCGCTCGAGCCGGAAGGTCGTTGCCGCGAGACCCTGAATCTCCTGGAGGGCTTTCCGGACGTTTCCGTATCGCGTCAGAGCCTGAGGTGGGGCGTGCCGGTCGCCGAGGATCCCGACCATGTCGTCTATGTCTGGATCGATGCACTGTCCAACTACCTCTCGGGTATCGGCTACATGACGGACGAGAAGTCGTTCAGCCGGTGGTGGCCTGCGGACCTGCATCTTGTCGGCAAGGACATCACGAAGTTCCACGCCATCATCTGGCCCGCCTTGCTGCTCGCGCTTGACTTGCCACTCCCCCGGAAGGTCTACGCCCACGGCTGGGTCCTGGTCGGCCAGGAGAAGATGTCGAAGACGACGGGGATTGTTGTCGATCCGGTCGACATGGCGCGCGAGTACGGTGCGGATGCCCTGCGCTACTATCTGTTGCGTGAAATCGTTTTCGGCAAGGATGGCGAGTTCACGCAAGAGGCGTTCGAGAATCGCGTGAACTCGGATCTCGCGAACAATTTCGGCAACGCCCTGCATCGGATGCTGACCTTCGCTGAGCGGCATTTCGCGATGCGCATCGAGCGCCCGTCCGAACTGGGAGACGAGATCCGCGTCCTGGCCGAGGCGGCCGGCAGGGCCCGGGAGGCCCACCGAGAGGCGATGGAACGTCTGGCCTTGCACGAGGCGCTTGCGGCCGTGTGGTCCTTGCTTGACGAGATCAATCTCTTCATCGACCGGATGGCCCCGTGGGCCCTCGCCAAGGCGGGGGATCTCGCCCTGCTGCAGCAGGTGCTTTGGGGAGTCTTCGAAAGCCTGCGCGTTGCGGCCATCATGGCCTCTCCCGCGATCCCCGGCCTCGCCGGCAAACTCTGGGAGCAGCTGGGCCCGGGCGACAGCCTCGTTGATGCACGCTGGGTTGATACGGTCTTCGATGGCCGAGTCGGGCGGGTCTTCGAGCTGGTGCGTACGGGGCCCGTCTATCCCCGCATCGGTGCCGCGGCTGCCAAGGGGGCCAAGGCTTGATCAGCTCGGCCGGATCGGGGATACCGACGGAAGCCCCCTGGATCGATAGTCACTGTCACCTCGACATGCTGCCGGGCTGGGGGCGTGATGCGGCGGATGCGTCTCTGGCCGACCAGTCGCGGATCGATGCCGAGATCGACGAACTTCTCTTGCGGGCGCGCGCAGCAGGCGTCGGTCGCATGATTGCCGCCAGTTGCCGTCCGGACGAGGTGCCGGGCCTGCTGCGGTTGCTGGACCGTGTTCCCGGACTTTGGTCGGCGTTCGGGCTTCATCCGCATGAGGCCAAGGACTGGGGGCCAGAGGTCGCTGCCCTGCTGGAGCGTGCCCTCGCCCATCCGAAGGCAGTCGCCGTGGGGGAATGCGGCCTTGATTATCATTATGACCACAGCCCCCGGGAGCTGCAGCAGGAGGCATTCGCCGCCCAGTTGCGCCTTGCTGCCCGTCTGGACAAGCCCGTCGTCATCCACACGCGCCTCGCCGAGGACGATACGCTCCGCATCCTTGATGACGTGGGCCTTCCGGCCCGTGGCGGTGTTCTTCACTGCTTCACGGGAACCATGTCCATGGCCCGAGCCGCCGTGGAACGGGGCCTTCACGTTTCCTTCAGCGGGATTGTCACCTTCCCCAAGGCAGGAGAGCTCCGGGAGGTGGCAGCGTGGGTACCCGAGGCGCGCCTGCTGGTCGAGACCGACGCCCCGTTCCTGGCGCCGCCGCCCTATCGGGGCAAGCGGAACGAACCTGCCTGGGTCGTCAGGGTGCTGGAAGTGCTGGCAGAGTTGCGTGGCACGACTGTAGAGGCATTGGGGGCAGCCACGGCGCGCAATGCGACGGAGCTCTACAGGCTGGGGTGATGAGCGCCCGTGGACAAGCTTCCCTGCCTCGCGTATCGTTGCCGACTGTTCCCGGTGTGCCCCCCAAAGGAGACCCTTCGTGAAGCACCTCATCCTCTACGCACATCCCAATCCGGCAAGTCTCTCCCACGCGATGAAGGAGACCCTCGCGGAGGCGTACAAGGCTCAAGGTGGGGAAGTCGTCGTGCGTGATCTCTACGCCATGGACTTCCAGCCCGTGCTCAAGGGCAGCGACTTCGTGGCCATGAAGGCGGGCAGCCTGCCTGCGGACATCGTGGAGGAGCAGGGCCATGTCTCGTGGGCTGATGCCATCACGGTTGTTGCCCCGGTCTGGTGGACCGGCCTTCCCGCCATCCTGAAGGGTTACGTCGATCGCGTCTTCCTCTATGGATTCGCCTATCAGTACGGTGCCGAAGGTGTCGAAGGCTTGCTGAAGGGCAGAAAGGTCCTGCTGGTCAGCAATCACGGAACGCCGTCCGACATCTATGCGTCCATCGGGATGCACGATTCGCTGCGACAGACCCAGGACGCCGGTATCTTCGCGTTCTGCGGGATGGAAGTCGTCGAGCATCTTTTCTTCGGTGCGGTGCCCTCGGTCGATGAAGCGACGCGCAAGGGCTACCTCGATCAGGTCCGTGAGGCCGCCACGAAGCACTTCGGCGCTGTAACGGCTTGAACTTGGTCGGGCCGGGGAGGGCTCAGGCCGCCCCCGGCCTCGCTGCGTGTGGGGGCATATCTTCTGCCGAGCTCAGCCGGATGACACCGAGGGTCGCGGTGAGCATGCAGCCGATCGCGACTGCTTGGGCCCCGGGCACGCTGGCGAGGTGGAGCGCGTGCTGCAGGATGGGGAAGCGGCTCACCAAGCCAGTCCCGGCGGCAATGACGAGCAGCAGCAGGGCAAAGGCCGGGTTCGTGAGCGGACCTCTGCGAGCAGGCCCCCTGGAGACGTGCAGGATCATCGGCAGCGTTGCGATCAGGCACAGGAAACCCGCCGTCCTTGCCATGTCCGCCTGCCCACTGGCCTGCCACGTGAACAGCGTGGCTGCGAGGGATCCGATCGAGGCAGCAAGCCCTCGTGACACGGCAAGTCGCAAGGCATGCGGCTCGAGCAGAGGGGCGTCATCTGCGCGGGGTGTTTGCTTCATCACGTCGTCGTCCTCCTTGTCTGCCTCAAGCACGAGGGTGCACGAAGGATCGATGATCCCCTCGAGCAGCACCAGATGGATGGGCAGCAGGATCAGCGGCAGCGAAGGTGCCACGGCCGGCAGAAGTGCGAGGGTGGCGATGGGGATATGTGCCGAGACGATGAAGGACGCCGCGCGTCGCAGCCTGCTGTGGATCGTCCGGGCTTCGGCAATGGCCGATACGAGCGCGGGGAAGTCATCCTCGAGCAGAATCAGATCTGCAGATTCCCGGGCAACGTCCGAGCCGCGCTTGCCCATCGCGACTCCGACCTGTGCGGCAAGCAGGGCAGGAGCATCATTGACCCCGTCTCCCGTCATCGTGACGCGGCAGCCATCAGCCTGCAGCGCCTGAACAAGGCGCAACTTGTCTTCCGGATGAACGCGTGCGAAGACGTGCCTGCCCGTGAGCAGTTGCCGAAGTTGATCCGAGGACATGGTCCGGATGGTGCTGCCCGAGGCACAGCCGCTCGTCGTGTCGATGCCCGCTTCGGCAGCCTTGGCAAGGGCAGTGGCAGGGTGGTCGCCCGTGAGCATGATGACGCGGATGCCAGCCTCGCGACACCTCGCCACGGCAGCCGCCACCCCAGGCCGTAGCGGGTCGTCAAAGGCGAGCAGGCCGCCCCAGAACCAGACGGGGCAATCCGCTGCCGGATCGCTGGCTGCCGGGCGGGCCCACGCGATACCGAGCACCCGCTTGCCCTGGACTGCGAGGCTCGTGACCTCTGCAAGAATGGCCTGCCGTGCGCTCGGAGACATCGGACACATCGCAAGCAGCTGTTCCGGGGCACCCTTGGCTGCCTCGAGGACGATGGCGCCCGATGCATCGAGCCACGTCATCTGTGACCCCATCCATCCACTACCGGGCCTCACGGATGTCTGCGGATGCCATCCCGCGGGTGGCCGCCATGCCTCTTGTTTCCGGGCCAGCCAGGCCTCGCCCAGAGCCTGTTCCATGGGGTCATCCGCCTCTGGCGGTGAGGCGAGAAGGCCGAGTTCGACCGGTGACCACGGGGCGTCGGCCTTCGCTTCCTGATCATCCGGAATGACAAGTGCCATGCGATTCATCGTCAGGGTGCCGGTTTTGTCCACACAGAGGACGTCGGTATTCCCCAGCGTGGCGAGGCACATCAGACGGCGGGTCAGAACCCTTGCGCGGGTCAGTCGCCACGCACCAAGGGCCAGGAATATGGTGGTGACCACCGGGAGTTCCTTGGGGATCAGGGAGATGGCAAGCGCCATGCCGGCGAGCGCGCCGTCTCGCCACGCCAGGAGCGTGCCTCCTTGCCGTAACGCGTGGGTGACGGTGGCGAAGGCACAGGCCCAGAAGGCCAGCCACGACAACTGGCCCACCATGCGTTGGACGGCGGAGTCACGCCGCGGCGTCGCTCCTTCGATGGTCTCGAGACTGGCCCCGATGCGTCCGGCCTCGCTGCGCCTGCCCGTCCGAATCACCTCGGCCAGACCACGCCCGGAACGGAGGAGGGTCCCGGCCCGCAGCAGCGCGGGGTCCGTTCCGCCCGAGCGATCCTGATATCCGCCGCTTGGCCGACAGACCTTCTCGACAGGCATGGCTTCCCCGGTAAGAAGACTTTCGTCGACCCGAACGTCCTTGCCTTCGCGAAGAATCGCATCGGCTGCCATCCGTTCTCCGGCCGAGACGACAATCCAGTCCCCCACCACCAGATCGCGTGCGAGCACGCGGGTGGCTCTCGCGTCGCGCAGCGCGAGGGTCCAAGGTCGGGCTTCGGCACGCAGGGCCTCGAGCGCGCGATGGGCTCGTCCCTGCTGAAAGATGCTCATCCCCATCACGAATCCGACACCGATCGCCATGGCCAGAGCATCCTCGCGTGAGCCGAGGAGTGCATAGAGTACCGTCGTGCCGGCCAGCAGCAGCAACATCGGCTCCTCGAGCAGGCCGCGCAAGCGGGCCCAGAGGTCACTGGCCCGTCGGGCAGGCAGCTCGTTCGGACCGTCTCGAAGCAGCCTGGTTCCTGCTTCCTCGGCACTCAGGCCGGGATGGGGGGCGGAAGGAGGCACATGCACCACTGCCATGATCCGGAGAGAGGCCAGCGGGTGATTGTGTGGTTGTGAAATCTAGCGTCGGCCAAGTCGCACTGGACGATGAGCCTCTCGGTAGAGGAGGGCGGAACATGAATCTCGCAGGGCGCGGTGTGACGGCACCATTGGCAGGCGGACTGGCGGCTCTGGCACAGGCGAGGGCAGCTGCAGGCAGTCTGCGTCCGGCGTCGGAGGCGCTTCCGAGGGCGGTCAGTCGCGACCTCGACTTCTCGACTCGAGCGCTTGACCGCAGGCTCGGCGACGAGGCGAATCGGGGCGCTGGCTTCAGTCGTCGCGGCTAGCTCGCGGCCTGCGGCAACACGATGGGGCCGGACTCAGATTCCGGCCCCGAGTTCGTAGGTCTCCTGCAGATCCGGTACCCGCACCGGCATGGTGATCCTGCCGGGTATCCCGACGACCCTTGCCCGGGCCGGGACATCCTTGAGGACCACGCTGCCTGCGCCGATGCGTGCCTCCTCCCCGACGGTGATGTCCCCGAGAATGGCTGCGCCAGCTCCGACGACAACGCGATCCGACAGGGTGGGGTGCCGCTTCGTGCGCTCGGTGGATACCCCGCCGAGCGTCACCTGATGGTAGAGCAGGACATCGTCGCCGATGACGGCCGTCTCGCCAATGACGACCCCGGCCCCATGGTCGATGAAGAAGCGCTTGCCGATGCGGGCGCCGGGATGGATCTCGATGAGCGTCAGGCCACGCACGCACTGGGAGAGCAGTCGGGCAGCCAGGCGATGGCCACGGCTCCAGAGGTGGTGGGCCAGCCTGTGGCCGGCCAAGGCATGGAGCGAGGGGTAGCACAGCCACACCTCAAGCCGGCTGCGCGCAGCGGGATCCTCGCGCAGGATGCGGGTGACGACTTCGTGGAGGTCCTGCACGACCTCACGAATGGACCCGGGCACGGACATGCTCAACCCGGCAGCGCCGCTGTCGTCTGGCCGGACGGAGACGGGACCAGCGCTTCCGCTGCCGCGCGCTCTTCGGCGAAGAGCAGGGTCGACAGGTAACGCTCGCCCAGATCGGGCAGGACGACCACCACCAGCTTGCCAGCCGTCTCGGGACGCATGGCGTAGCGGATGGCGCAGTCTGCAGCAGCGCCGCAGCTGATGCCGACATGAAGGCCTTCCTCGCGCGCCAGGCGACGTGCCATCAGCATCGCGTCCTCTCCTGACACGGTCATCACTTCACCGCGCGCGCCATCCCGCCAGCCGGCAACGAGTCCCGGGTCCAGCGTGTCCGGTATGAAACCGGTGCCGATGCCCTGGATGCGATGCGGCGCGTGGGTACCCCCGGAAATAATCGCGCTTTCGACAGGTTCCACCCCGATGAACTGCAGCGTGGGCTTGCGATCATGCAGGGCTTGCCAGAGGCCGGACATGGTGCCGCCCGTCCCGATGCCACCGACGAGGACATCGACTTGCCCCTCCGTATCCTGCCAGACCTCCTCGGCCGTCGTTTCACGATGCACCTTCGGGTTGTCCGGATTGGCGAACTGCATGGGCATCCAGCGATCCGGCCCCTCAGCAAGAATCTCCTGTGCTCGGCGGATGGCCTCGGGCATGCCGAGCGGCCCCGGTGTCAGGACCACCTCGGCACCCAGTGAGAGCAGCAGGGTGCGCCGCTCCATCGAGACGGTCTCCGGCATCGTGACGATGAGCCGATAGCCCCGAGCCGCAGCCACATAGGCGAGGGCAAGCCCTGTGTTGCCGCTGGTTGGCTCGACGATCGTCGTCTTCCCCGGTCGGATGCGCCCCTCACGCTCGGCTCCATCGATCATGGCGACGCCGATGCGGCACTTCACGGAATGCATCGGGTTGAACTTTTCCAGCTTCGCCACGACAGTGGCGTGACAGCCCATCGTCACGCGGTTCAGGCGAACGAGAGGGGTACGTCCAGCCAATTCGGTGACGTCATTGAAAATGCGCATCTGGATGTTGTCCTGCAGCAGGGAGGTGGGGCACGGTCGGGCAAGCAAATCCTGCCTGACCGCACCCGATGGCACTACAGCCCGAACGGATTGAATACCTTGTCCGTCGTGTTGATCATGATTGCCTTCTCCTCAAGGTAGGCATCAAGGCTGCGGACGGAGAGTTCGCGGCCGAGTCCGGACTGCTTGGTTCCCCCGAAGGGCAGGCCAGAGAAGGCAGTGAAAGGCTGGTTCAAGCCAACGCCACCCGAACTGATCCCCTGGGCAACCCGCAGCCCGCGGGCCAGGTCCCGGGTCCAGACGGAGGCGAATAGGCCGTAGTCGGTGCCGTTGGCAAGCTTCAGGGCTTCGGCTTCGGAAGTAAATGGCGTGATGGTCACGACCGGACCGAATACCTCGTTCTGGAAAACCTCGTGCTCCGGGGTGACGCCTGTCAGCACGGTCGGCATGTAGAAATGCCCCTTCGCCTGGCCATCCGCCCGACGGCCCCCGAGCGCCACGGTTGCTCCGGCAGCGACCGCACGCTGGACGAAGCCATCGACCTTGGCGAGGTGGTCGGCCGAGATCAGGGCGCCCACGTGCGTCGTGTCCTGGGTCGGATCCCCGACGACCAGCTTGCTCGCCTTGGTCACGAAGGCCTCGACGAAGCGGTCAAGCACGGACTGCTCGACGAGGATACGGCTGCGGGCCTCGCAGGATTGGCCGGCACTGTAGAAGATGGCGTGCACCGAGGCGGCGGCCACGGCTTCGATGTCGGCATCGGCAAACACGACACTGGGGGACTTGCCGCCCAGCTCGAGTGTCAGGCGCTTCAGGCGTCCGGCAGCTGCAGCCATGATGGCGCGGCCCGTCTCGGTGCCTCCCGTGAACGCTACCTTGTCCACGCCGGGATGCGTCACCAGCCAATTGCCGACGGTCTCGCCGGGACCGTGCACGACATTCAGTACGCCGGCAGGGAGTCCGGCCTCGGCAAGAATCTCGGCCAGCTTCATGGCCGTGAGCGGCGTGAGTTCGGATGGCTTGAGCACCACGCAACAACCGGCAGCCAAGGCCGGGGCGAGCTTCCAGCTGGCCATCATGAAGGGGTAGTTCCACGGGATGATCTGGGCGCAGACGCCGATGGGCTCCTTCACGGTCATCGAAAGCGTGCCGGGCACGATGGTCGGCACGGTCTCACCGACAATCTTGGTTGCGGCACCGGCAAAGAACTCGAATACCTCGGCGCCCGAGATGATTTCGCCTTTGCAGTGGGCCATGGGCTTGCCGTTGTTGCGGCTCTCGAGCTCGGCAAGCTCACCTGCTCGCGCCCGAATCAGTTCCGCGGCCTTGTTGAGGATGCGCGTGCGCTTCCCGGCCGGAGTGGTCGCCCAGCGGCCAAAGGCCTTGCGCGCGGCGGCCACGGCCCGATCGACGTCTTCCTTGCCTGCGATGTCGAGCTCGGAAATCACTTCCTCGGTGGCGGAACTGGATACCGTCATGGTCTGTCCCGAAGTGGCCGTCACGGAGGCACCGTCGATCCACAGCGTGGTCTGGGGCAGGGTCAAGGTTGCCGACATGGCAGGACTCCTATCGATAGGCCCGGGGCGCACAAGCGTCGTGCCGGGCGCAGCAGGGAGAGGCAGGGTAACAACTGCCCAATTCTAGGCCATGACGACGTTTCGCGCCGCAAGCCAGCGTCGGTTGCACCCTGCGGTTGCGCCTTTCGGCCTAGCGGACCTGCCAGCGCAGGCCCACGAGGCCGGCAGCGAAGTCGCTGTCGTTGAAGATGCGGCGCTGGGCCACCGTGGCCCCGCCGTTGACCCACCGCACGCGAAAGAAGGTGTCCAGCTTCTTCTGGAGCGGAATGAAGAGCGTGGCTGCCGTGTCCAGCAGGCCACCCTTGACGGGCAGCAGGCCAAGCGTGGAGCTGCCGTCTGCCTCCCAAACGAAGGACATGCCATCGGGCAAGGGCTTCCGCCAGCGCACCTTGACGGCGGGCACCCAGCCGATGTCCTGCTCGTCGTCGTACTTGAGGCCCTGCACATCGGAGAACGAGACGATGGCGTTACGGACCTGATTGGTCACGCCGATCTCGAATCCGTCTTCCCACGTCCCGGCCACGCGGTGGAGCCATGACAGACGCCATCCCTCGAACTTGTAGCGGGCATCGACGACCGTGCCCCGCGCAAAGGTGGTGTCCTGAAAGGTGATGTCCTTGGGAAGCGTCACGCGGGTCGTGAGGTCCAGAGGGGCGTACAGGAAGACCAGGCTCTCCGTGTCCCAGAAGCGTGCTTCGGCGACTATCCGCAGCGAGGGCAGCAGGTTGCGATTCTGCATCACGTCACCGGCGGTGTAGAAGGTGCCGTCGTTCGGGCCGTACTGGGCATCGTTCCGCACGATCAGCAGCGGCCCCGTCTCGAGGTCGAACCAGAAACCGTCCAGAGGACCGGGGCGCTTGCGCGCGGCGTCGGGGCCCTGGCCCCGAATCATCCTGCGGACCTCCTGCTCGATACGGACAGGCTCTGAACCAGAAGCATCCTTGACTTCAATTCGAACCTCGACCTCTCGGGTGTCCAACGGCCGGTCGATTGGAAGAGACCCGCTGGCCAACGCTGGGGCTGCGGCAAGTATCAGAGCGGAAGCGGACATGAGCTTTTCCTGCTGCCTTCAGGCAGTCGGTGAAGCGGAGGCGAGAACGCGGTCCTGAAGGAAGGGGCTGTTGCCGTCACGATCCGAGAGGATAGCCTCGTCAGGCAACGGCCACGCAATGGCGAGGTCGGGATCGTTCCAGCGGATGCTGCCCTCAGATGGCCCGTGGAACTCGCGGGTGCACTTGTAGGCGACGAGGGCGGTTTCGCTCAGGACCTGGAAGCCATGTGCATAGTCCTCCGGAATGTAGAGCGCCTCGCCGCCCTCTTCCGTGAGTTCGGCCGCCACCCACTGACCGAAGGTCGGGCTGCCAGGTCGGATGTCGACCGCCACGTCCCAAATCCTGCCGACCACGCACTGGACGAGCTTCCCTTGTGCGTGCGGAGCCACCTGGTAGTGCAGGCCGCGAACCGTGCCCCGCCGCGAGAAGGACAGATTGTCCTGTAGGAAGGTCTCCGGCACGCCGGCGTTTGCGAAGTCGGAAGCCTTGAAGGTCTCGCGGAAGTACCCCCTGCTGTCTGCGAACGTGCGCGCCCTTGCGAGGACGACGCCTGGCAAGGCCATATTCTCGAAGGTGAAAGGCAAGTGCGTTCCTCGATGAAGGTGAGGCGGAGGAGGTGGGATTCGAACCCACGGATGGTTACCCATCTCCGGTTTTCAAGACCGGCGCGATCGACCGCTCCGCCACTCCTCCGGGGCCGCCATGCTAGCACGCAGCCGGACTTACCATAGGCGGAATGCAAACAGGCCCACGGTGAAGAGCGCATAGAAGAAGCCACCGGCCAGGAGTACTGTCGGCGTCAGTTCACCGCGCACGCGCAACTGGATGATCATGAGGCCGGAAGCGAGTACCGTCAGGCCTGCCGCGAGCAGCGACGAGGGGCTCAGGATCCATGGTGTCAGCATCATCCCAACGGCCATCGGGATGCAGGTCTGGAACACCATCGCCCCGGTCAGGTTGCCCAGCGCGAGGGTGTCCTTGCGGGCCCCGATCCAGAGGACACTGTTGAGCTTTTCGGGAAGTTCCGTCGCGATGGGCGTAATCAGCAGCGACAGGATCAGCGGATTCAGATGGACGATCTCGGCGAGGTGCTGCAGGCGTTCGACGAAGAAATGCGCCGTGCCCACGATGCCCAGCAAGGCCACGGCGACTTGCAGCGCGACGATGCCACCTCGTGGCTCGGCCCGCTTGCCGTCGAAAGTCAGCGGGTGGATGTCGCCTTCCATCTCGCCCTCGTCGGCCAGTGTTCGCGCCACGTAGAAACCGTAGGCTGCCAGGAACGGCAGGCCGGCCAACTGCTTGAGCGTGACGGGGCCGATGTGGAGATCGGGCAGGAACGAGACTCCGATGGCCGCGATGAAGGTCACGAGGAATGTCGTCAGATCACGTCCGAGGACCCTGCCGTTGACGGCGATGACCTCGGTGCGTCGTCCCCTGCGGGTGAAGACGATGACGGCCACGCCGGTGACGAACATGGCGAGCGTCGCGAGCATGAAGGGGGCGCCCACGATGGCCCCTTCCGCCACGGCACCACCGGCCTCATGTCCCGCCAGCCATCCCCCGATGAGCGCGATGAGCGGAACCACGGTCTCAGGGAGCGCGGTTCCAACGGCTGCGAGCACGCTGCCCACCGCGCCTTCGTTCAGGCCCAGCTTCTTGCCGGTCCATTCGATCGCGTTGGTGAACAGCTCGCAGAACCAGATGATGATGGCAATCAGCGCCACCAGTGCCGCGATGTCGATGAGCAGGGTCATCCCTGGCGAACCTCCGGTGCGGTGGTGCCGGCCCCCATCTCGCGCAGGAAGCGCGAGGGCATGGCATCCCTTCGGTGACCGAAGCGAATGCGCTGGTTGCTGTAGCTGAGCAGCAGCCGGGACTTGGCGCGTGTGACGGCAACGTAGCAGAGGCGTCGTTCTTCGGCGATCCCGCCTTCCTCGATGGCGAGTTGGTACGGGAGCGTCTCTTCCTCGAGGCCCATCAGGAAGACGGTTTCCCACTCGAGGCCTTTGGCCGCGTGGATGGTCACCAGCTGGACGGCTTTCTGTCGCCCTTTGGGCTTGCGGGGCTTCAGGCTGTCATCCACACGGCGCAGCAACTCGCCGACCGTCCGACAAGCCCAGCGCTGGGCAATCGCGTGGAAGGTCGACAACACGTCCAGTTTCTGGCGGGCCTCTTCCTTCCGGCTATTCTCCAGCTGTCCGCGCAGGCCGGTGTCCTTGAGCACCTGCAGGATGAGCGCGTCCACCGGTCCCTTGAAACGACGCCAGCCGTCGATCATCGCCACCGTCTGCAGGACCGTCTGCTGCTGCGCAAGGGTGGGAAGCGGGCAGTTCCGGGCATCGCGGCAGACGTCGAGCAGGGCCTTCTTGCGCATGCGCGCGGTGCCGGACAGGGCCGAGACCGTCTCGGCCATCGCACCACGACGCTTGAGCAGGGCCTCGAGTCCGAGTTCAGCCATGCTGCTTGACGGCGGAACCAGCCGCAGATAACCCAACAGTTCCTGCAGGCCGGGGTGCTCGAGGAAACTGCCGCTGCGCTTGGCCGAGTAGGGAATCTTCGCCTGATCGAGCTGCTCGATGAGCAAGCCCGCCTGAGCGTGCGTCCGGTAGAGCACTGCGATCTCGTCAAGGGGATGGCCCTTGGCGGCAAGGGCCTGGATACGGCCAACGATCCAGTCCGCCTCCTGGAAGGAGTCCGGACAGATGCACTGCTCCCACGGTTCTCCGGGCGGCTTGACGGCCCGGATGGTCTTCTCGATCTGCTTGCTGTTGTGCCGAATCAATTGATTGGCCAGATCGAGAATCTGGGGCGTGGACCGATAGTTCTGCTCCATCATGATGCGGATCGTGCCCGGGAAATCGCGGTCGAAGCCCAGCAGGTTGTCCAACTCCGCGGCGCGGAATCCATAGATGCCTTGGGCGTCGTCGCCAACCGCGAAGAGGTTCATCGCCTCGCCGGCCAGAAGCCGCGCGAGGCGATACTGAGCCTTGTTGGTGTCCTGAAACTCGTCGATGAGCAGATGGGTCCACGTCGCGTTCACGGAAGCACGGATCTCCGGATGCTTCTCCAGCAGGCGAACCGGCAGGACGATCTGATCGTCGAAGTCATAGGTGCATCGGGTCTTGAGCCAATCATCGTACTTCGCGTAGGCTTTGGCCAGCACGGCATCCTTGGGGTCGGCACTCACGCTGCGAACCTGGTCGGGGGCCACCAGACGGCTCTTGTTCCAAGAGATGAACGCCGCGACGTCCTGGGCGGACACGTCGGCCTTGAGCTCTCGTCGGACTAGGTCGATGACCATCCGCTGGCCCTGCTCGACCAACAGGCGGGGCGGTCGCGCGAAACCCAGCGCCGCATGATGTTGCTGGATCAGCTTCATGCCCAGGCTGTTGAAGGTGGCGATGGTGAGTTTGGTCTGGCTGTCCTTGTCGCCGAGCAGGAGGGATACGCGCTCCGCCATCTCGCCTGCTGCCTTGCGCGTGAAGGTGACGGCGAGGATGGCCTCGGGTGCGATGCCTTGCCTCACCATGCGGGCGATGCGGCGCGTCAGGACGCTGGTTTTTCCCGAACCGGGGGCCGCGATGACCAGCACCGGGCCGTTCAGGGTCGTCACGGCCTGAAGTTGGGCGGGATTGAGACCGTCCAGAAGGGTGTCGTGGAGGAAAAGCTGGCTCATCGCAACAGGAGTGATTTCAGCGTAACACGGCGACCCCGGCGCTTCGCGGGTAGGATGTGGCCATGGACCTCAAGGTTGGCCAGGAAGGTCGCGGTTCCGCATCGCCCTTGAGGCAGGATCGCCCCGCTGCGCCGCGTGAGGTCCTCGGGGTCGGGCCGTCCAGCTTTCAGGACCAGCTTGCGGCCGTGCCGAGGGCCATTCACGTTCCCGGCAGCGCCGAGGATCTGGTCTCCGAGATCGAGCGACAGGCCCGGCGCCTGATGGAACGGCCCTCGATGGGGGAGCTGGCTGCCTATCGCGAGTTGGTGCGGCGCTTCATCAAACGGGTGCACGAGCGCCTCGGGCGTGTCGATCAGCATACGGACAGGCGCAATCGGACGCTGGCCATTCTGCGCACCCTCGATCACGACCTCGAGCAGTTGTCCGAGGATGTCCTGAAGAGCCAGGCGGGGGTGGTGGATCTGGCTGCGCGGCTTGATGCCATCCGTGGGCTGATCCTTGACTTGCTGGTCTGATTGAGCGGGCCCGGGTTCCGTACTGCCGGCTATGGACCAGCCTGCCGGAGCCTGCTATAGTCTTCCTCTGTTCGGGGCGTGGCGCAGCTTGGTAGCGCGCTTGCTTGGGGTGCAAGAGGTCGTGGGTTCGAATCCCGCCGCTCCGACTGGATCTCCCCTCGCCTCCGTCAGGCGGGGGGACGATGCTTTGGGGAGGCCACGGGCAGGGCCGCGCTGCCAAGGAAGTCCGGCGGATCCCCACGGGATCACCCCCTGACCCGTTGCCTTACCATCCGGGTCATGGACCTGCCCTTGAGTCATCCCCAGGCCGTGCATCTGCCGCTTGGCCTGTGCGTCATCCTGCCAATCTTCGGCGCCGTGGTGCTGGCGTCATGGAGGCGGCAATGGCTGCCTTCTCGTGCCTGGGCGCTGGTCTTTCTCTTGCAGGTTCTGGCTCTGGTCGGTGGTGTCGTGGCCATGAGCACGGGAGAGGCAGAAGAGCAACGCCTCGAGGATCGTTTTCCTGAGGAGGCGATCGAAGGGCACGAGGAGATGGCTGAAACCTTTGTTCGAGCGACCGCTGGCGCCGCGTTGCTGGGCGGGGCTGCGCTCTGTCTGCATGCGAGCCCTGCCGGTCCGTGGCTGGCCTTGGCCTCCGTTGTCAGTTCCGGTGCAGGCCTGATTTTCGCCATCCGGACCGGTGCATCCGGCGGCGAACTGGTTCATCGGCCCGGGGCAGCAGAACAGACCCGCGGCCATCGCAGTCGAGAACGCGAAGATTGACGCAATTCGGCTGCTTCGTTGCATGGTCCGGGCATGAGTACCTCGGGGGTGAGGACCATGGGCTGGAGATTCCGCAAGTCCGTCCGTCTGTTGCCGGGGATCAGCCTGAACCTCGGCATGGGCAGGCCATCCCTGTCCTTCGGGAGGCGGGGCGCACGGGTGACGGTCGACGAGGAGGGCGTGCGCACCAGCCTCGGCGTCCCGGGCACAGGCGTGTCCTGGTCCACCCGCTCGGCGTGGAAATCGGGCCAGCGACGACAGGGTGGGGCCATGCGCCTGACGTTCGTCCTGCTCGCGCTCGCAGTGCTTGCATGGCTGAGCGCATCCCGGTGATCGGGTGGGGTCGTATTTCCTGATTCTTGGTCCTTTCTTGGTCTTTTCTTGGTCTGTCCTGCCGGTGCTTCGGGCGATGGTTCTTTATCCCGTCCCGAGAGGTTCCCCGAAAACCGTGCTGCAGAAGCTTTCCGGCGTCCCGCGCGCCATGGCCCCGCGTCGGGTCGTGCCCCGTCAGACCCCGCCAGGTCCGCAACCGCTGCTGCGACCGATGGCAGGGGTCGTGACCCGAGGGGTCCAGCCGGGGCATCCGGCGCTTGACATCGCGTGTTTCGAAGGCACCCCCGTGCGCGCTGCACACGACGGGCAGGGGCGCAGCATGCGGAGTCACACCCACGGCAACGTCTTCGTGCTGCGCGCTGCCGATGGTCTCGAGACAAGCTACGCCCACCTGCAGTCGACCAAGGTCGCCGGCCCCTACAAGCGGGGGGATGTCGTCGGCACCTGCGGCAATACGGGTGCGTGGACGACGGGACCGCACCTGCACTTCGAGTCCAATCAGCCGGAACGCCTGCTCCGGCTCTCGGATACCTGATCAGCGCGACCGGTCGCGCACCCGGATACGCCCCCGGATGCCTGCCGCAGCAACGGCCAGCGCGCCCAGTCGGGCCTCGTCCGGGACGTTCAGGCAGAGCCCATCCTGATTCCGGATGCGGTCACGCACGAGACCCATCCTGCTTGTCAGCCGGCTCAGGACCGCGCCATCGTCGGCCCTGATTCCTTCGAGCGAGGCGAGCTGCTCCGGACTTTCGATGCCGACTTCGTGCAGCAATCTTGCTTCGTCGGCAGTCAGACCGGAGACCTGCATGAGGTCGAAGCGCCTGCCGTAGGCCTCGAGGCTCGTGTCGGGCAGACCGCTCCACAGCGTCAATGCTGCTCGCCTCCACGGTTGTTCGGCCCAGGCAAGAATCGCGCCGGGCGACGTGATGCCATGTCGCCGCAGCAACGCGCGGTGTCCGGGGTGCGTGACGAGGATGTCCAGCAGATCCTTCGCGTTCGAGGCGGTCCGTGCGCGTTGCAAGCCATCCCAGTGGTCAGGTGGCTGCTTGCCGACGGGCGCATCCGGTTCGCGCCCTGGCGCGTCGAGATGGGCACCTGCGCAGGAGTTGCCTGACCGAGAGACGGGAACGATCGGCATCTTTGGCTCCAACAGGGCCTCTGCCCTGCCGGGTTATCAGGTGTTCGTGAGCCCGGTATTCTTCCGTTCTGATGAAAATTATGCGCCCGCTTCGCGGCCAAGCAGCGCAACAAGCTCCGGGAAGATGCCGATCTCGGCATCTTTTCCGGAGATGGCGTCCTGCGCCAGGAAGAACAGGTCCTCCATGGCCTCCATCTGCTCCACGTGGCGTCCGTCAGGCTCGGCACAATGTTTCGGATCACCGAGCGCATGGTGTTGTCGGCACGCAAGGGGGCGCGCCTCGTGCAGGGCACAGGCTCGATCCACGAGAAAGGGGCAAGGAATGCGCCGGGCCCAGTAAGACTCGGCCATGGCTTCGACCACCGCGTCCAGATCGTCAGGTTCGGATTGCTGAAGCGTGTGCCTCAACGTGCTCGTTTCCCGAAGCCAGGCATCCAATCGCCCCTCCAGCTTCGCACGTTCCGCCCCCGGCAGGCGCTGGAGCGCCTCGGCCATGACTTCGGCTTCGGCGACCGTCGCAAGCACCAGCTGGTGGCAGCAGGCATCGCAGCCTCGCGTGCAGGAGGGCCTCTGGCCCGCGGCGGCGTGGACCTCGAGGACAACGGCCATGTTGCGTGCCACGTCCGCGTAGAGGTCCGTCATCGACGCGTATGCCGCCTGCATCTCGAGCGGGATGCCGGAGATGTCCTCGTCAGGAATCACAGGCGCAGGCCCAGACGCGTGCCCTCGTCGATGGCGCGCTTGGCATCGAGTTCGCCCGCCTTGACGGCGCCACCGATCAGATGGACACGCCTGCCTGCCGCCTCGAGTGGTGCGCGAAGCTCCTGACGGGGCTCCTGGCCCGCGCAGAGGATGATGGTATCCACCTCGTGCGTCCGCGATGGTCCGTTGCCGTCGCTTGCGCGGACCGTCAGCCCCGCAGCATCGATGCGCTCGTAGCGGACGTTGGCCTCATGCCGGACGCCACGCTTCTTCATCGTTGCGCGATGTATCCATGCCGTCGTCTTGCCGAGGCCCGAACCCGCCCTGCCCGGCCGCCGCTGGAACATCGTGATCTCGTGGGCGGAAGGACGCTGATCGCTTGCCTTGCCAAGCCCCCCGCGGACCTCGGCCGGGTCTGCAACGCCCCAGTCCTGACGCCACGCATCTGCATCCGTGCTCGGACTCGGACGATGCTCGGCAAGGAACACGGCGACATCCACTCCGATGCCTCCGGAACCCACGATCGCCACCCTGCGACCGACGGGGCGGTCGTGCTCCAGCACATCGACGTAGCTGAGCACCTTCGGGTCATCCTCTCCGGGGATGCCGGGAGAACGGGGAAGGACTCCCGTGGCCAGGACGATTTCGTCGAAACCCCCGGCCAGCAGGATCTCTGCTGAAACGGTTCGCCCGAGCTCGACCTCGACGCCCGTTTCCTCGAGGCGCTTTCCGTAGTAACGCAGGGTCTCGGCGTACTCTTCCTTGCCGGGAATGCGGCTGGCCATCCGGAGTTGCCCCCCGATCGCCCCGGCTGACTCGTAGAGCGTGACGGCGTGCCCGCGTTCGGCAAGCGTGACAGAGCAAGCGAGCCCGGCCGGCCCGGCTCCGACGACGGCAATCCGACGACGCGTGGCCGCAAGCTTGGTCGCGAACTCGGTCTCCCTGCAGGCTGCCGGGTTGACCAGACAACTTGCCTTCTCGCCACTGAAGATGTGGTCCAGGCAGGCCTGGTTGCAGGCAATGCACGTGTTGATGCGTTCCGGTGCTCCGGCGAGCGCCTTGCTCATGAAGTCGGGGTCGGCGAGAAAGGGCCGGGCCATCGAGATCATGTCGCCCTGCCCGGCCGCCAGTACGGCCTCTGCCACGGCGGGGTCGTTGATCCGGTTGCTGACGCAGACCGGGATGCGCACCTCCTGCTTGAGTTTCGCGCCCAGCCAGGTGAAGGCCGCGCGAGGCACCGACGTGGCGATGGTCGGGATGCGAGCCTCATGCCAGCCGATGCCCGTATTGAGCATCGTGGCACCGGCAACTTCCACGGCTCGGGCGAGCGTCGCGACCTCTTCCCAGGTGCTGCCATCCGGAACAAGGTCCAGCACCGACAGGCGATAGACCACGATGAAGTCGTGGCCGACGGCCTCCCGGACACGCCGCACGACCTCCACGGGCAGGCGCATCCTGTTCTCGTAGCTGCCGCCCCAGCGATCCTGGCGCCTGTTGGTGTGCGTGACGAGAAACTGGTTCAGGAAGTAGCCTTCAGAGCCCATGATCTCGACGCCATCGTAGCCGGCCTCACGTGCCAGTCGGGCACAGCGCACGAACGCACGGATCTGGCGTTCGATCCCGGCCTCCGACAGGGCTCGCGGGGTGAATGGCGAGATGGGACTCCTGATGCGTGACGGTGCCACGCAAAGGGGTGAGTAGCCGTAGCGACCGGCGTGGAGGATCTGCAAGGCCACCTTGCCGCCCTCGGCGTGGACGGCCTGCGTCAGGATGCGATGATTCCGTGCCGCCGTCCGGGTGGCGAGGCGGGAGCCGAACGGTGAGAGCCAACCTTCGATGTTCGGCGCGAAGCCACCCGTGATGATGAGACCCACCTGCCCGCGGGCCCGGGCGGCGTAGTACGCCGCGAGCTTCGGGAAGTCCCGTGTCCTGTCTTCGAGACCCGTATGGATGGACCCCATGACGGATCGGTTGCGCAAGGTCGTGAATCCGAGATCCAGCGGAGCGCTCAGCAAAGGGTAGTGCGACAAGTCGGGCAACCTCGCGGACATCGTACCCGAATCGCTGGGAGGGTGCTGGGAGGTGCCGGTTCCAGGCTCTGGTCGCGTGGCCGTGCTTGGAGGGCGTCAATGGCTGGTATCGGAATGCGGATGGTGGCCCTTCCGCTGCTGCTCTCGGCGTGTGGCAACGTGTCGGCGCTGCCGGAAATCGGGATGCCGGATACAGGTTTCCGGCCCGAGACCGCTGCCACGGGCCGTGAGTGGATCGTGGCGCTCGACGTTTCGGTGTCTCGACCTGAGGCCGTCTCCGGTGGGGATGCGCTCGAGGCAAGTCGTCCTCTCGGGGCCGGGCTCTGGCTGGTGCGTGCGCGGCAGGCCAGGCGTCCGGCGATCGAGGGTGCGCGGTGGATGGAGCAGAACGCTCGCGAGGTCTTGCCGCCGGCCTCGGTTTGGCAGGGGCCTTCGTGGCTGGATGAGAACGGTTCGGGCGGCCAGCAGTGGGGCTTTGACCGCATCGGCGCACGCAGGGCGTGGTCAAGGACGCGCGGGGTGCCGGGTGTCCGGGTCGCTGTCGTGGACTCGGGTGTCGACGGGACGCACCCGGACCTGCGGGGTCGCCTCGGGCCCGGTATCGACTTGGTCGACGGGGATACCGACCCCGCCGACCCCAATGGCCATGGCACGCACGTGGCCGGCATCATCGGTGCCACGGCAGATGATGGCTTGGGCATATCCGGTGTCGCACCCGGCGTGACGCTGGTCCCGGTCCGGGTCATGGATGCCCAGGGGGAAGGGACCGTGGCTCGGGTCTGCGAGGGCATCATCAAGGCCGCTGATCTCGGTGCGGACGTCATCAACCTCAGCATCGGCAGCCGTGAAGGTGCCTTGGCCAAGCAAGCTTCCGTGGACCACGCCTTGGCAAAGGGAAGCGTCGTCGTGGCGGCCATGGGCAACAGCGCCAGTTGGCAGGCCTTCTATCCTGCCGCCTGCCGCGGGGTCCTGGCTGTCGGTGCGACATCGCCCGGAGATGGACTGGCAGACTATTCGAACTACGGTGTCTGGATGACGCTGGTGGCCCCGGGCACCCGCATCCTCTCGACGCTTCCTCGAGGTCGGTGGTGGCCGCTCTCCGGCACGAGCATGGCTGCGCCCCACGTGGCGGGCGTGGCCGCTCTTGTCAGAAGCCTCGCCCCCGGGATGGCCCCCGCGGAAGTTGCGACGTCACTCCGGAGGGGTGCCGAGGACCTGGGCCCGCCCGGGCCGGATGAGCGTCACGGGGCGGGACTGCTCAACGCAGAGGCCACCCTCGCCGGTGTGGGCAGAAGGGTGGCCTCGGCTCGTCTTCGAAACCTCAGAGGGATCCGATCAGGCGGGTCTTGAAGGTCCGGGTGCGCGTCGTGAGCGACTGTCCATTCCGGGCGGTGGTGACGATACGGAAGGAGTAGGTCTTCATGCGCTTCAGGTCCTTGATCGTGACCTTGTGATCGGAGGTGAAGGCCGAACCAACCTCAACGGTGTGGTCCAAGGCATTACCGAGGCCATAGGTCACCGTGCAACGGGCGGGAACCTCCGTCTTCCAGGACAGGACTGCGCTCGTGGACTTGGTTCCGATGGCGAGACCTTGCACCGCGGGCTGTCTGTCCTCGACCGGCGCATCCGGGCCGCCGGGCGTCCCGGGGACCTCGACGGCCGGAGCATCGAGGGAATCGAGGGCCTTGGCCAGATTCAGGCGCTTGACGGCGGGAGTTTCCGTGAAGCCGGTGACCTTGTCACCCGAGGTCTCCAGCAGCTGTCGGAGCCGAGCCACGCCAAGGTCTGGCTGCTGGGACAACAATACGGCGGCGGCACCGGCAACGTGCGGGGTCGCCATGCTGGTCCCGGAGAGCTTGCGGTATCCGCCGCCCACGGCCAAGGACATGATGTCGGTACCTGGCGCCGAGATGTCGACCGTATCGCCGTAATTGGAGAAGGTCGACCTGCGGTCGCGGGAATCGGACGACCCCACCCCGAGCGCTTCCGGCTGTGCACCGGGGAAACTGGGGCGCTTGCTGTTGTCGTTGCCGGCCGCAGCCACGCACAGCACGCCCTTCTCGGTGGCTGCGCGAATGGCGTCCCGGGTCGCGCGGGACTCGGGGCCGCCAAGGCTGAGGCTGATGACCTTGGCTCCACCCTTGACTGCCGCATCGATGCCGGCGGCGATGTCCACGTTGTTACCCGAACCACGCGCATTGAGGACCTTGATGGCCAGGATTCGCGCACCATGAGCAACGCCGACGATGCCTGCACCGTTCGCGGCCGCCCCGATTGTACCGGCACAGTGCGTGCCATGTCCCTGATCGTCCATCGGGTCATCATCGTCGTTCACGATGTCCGGCCCCTTGATGACGGCCCCGGCCAGATCCGGGTGGTTGTAGTCGACACCGGTATCGATGACGGCAACGATGACATCGCGCTTTGCCGTCACGCGATCCCACGCCTTGGGGGCCTGGATGACATTGAGCCCGTACAGGGTCTGGTCCTCGCCCACGGGATAGGCCATGGTGTGGTACGTGTAGACCGGTTCGGCGTAGGCGATGGCCTTGAGCGCGTCCCACGACTGGGTCGTGCCTTCCGTATAGGCACCGGACGACAGGCGATAGACCCAGGCGTTCTCGACCCCGGGCACCGGGCGCAGGCGGGTCGCGCCCGGCAGACTCAGCGGGGCGACTTCACCGATGCCGAACCGTACGATGGCCTCGCCCGCCACGGCCTCATCAGCCGCAGGCGGTGGGGCG
The DNA here is from genome assembly GCA_035285865.1 of Candidatus Sericytochromatia bacterium. Taxonomy (GTDB): domain Bacteria; phylum Cyanobacteriota; class Sericytochromatia; order S15B-MN24; family VGJW01; genus VGJW01. Next base: position 160,285 of record JAYKHS010000011.1, on the reverse strand, counting down.
AAGCGCGGCAACTGGGCCTCGGTACGCACCTGCACCGCAACAGGCTGGGTGGCCGGGGCCTGGAGGCCGGTACCACAGCCCGTCACGGCGAGGGCCAGCGTGGCGGCGAGGGTGCGTGGCAGTCGGTTCACGGAAGGACCTCCGGGGTGGGGGTTGTCACGGCCAAGGGATTCATCGTGGGCAAAGGTGAAGAACTTGTTAAAATTGCGGAAAAACAAGGGGCAATCATCGCGGTCTCTTGTCGTCGCCGTCTCGGCTCACGGGGTATGCACGGACAAGAGGGTCTGCGGCAGGGGGTAAGCGTCGTGCGATTCTGTTCGGTGATGTGCCTTCTGCTTCTGGTCTGCGGGTGCGTCCGGACGGATGGCGCGCCGAGCGGCGCGGTCGTGCTTCTGCAGGATTCCGCAGCGTTCTCCGCGCCCACTCCTGTGCCCGTGTCCGTGGATGCGTGGACGGGGCGCGTTCTGGTCCAGAGAAGGGTTCGGGAGCAGTCCGGAGCAGGGATTCTCGTCAACGCCGAAGGTTCCCTGGTGGCCAATGGCTCGGGCAGCCTGCAGCAACGAGGCAGTGGTCGTCGTCTGCTCGCGCAGGCAGTCGAGGAGGCGGACCTGCCGGTGGCCGGAGCCGAAGTGGAGGTGACGCTTCAGGATGGACGGACGCTCGTTAAGACCACGGATGCTCGTGGCTTTTTCACGGTCGTGGCCCCAGGTTCCAAGCCGGTCGCATTGCGCACCGTCGTGACGGTCGGCGAGCGTCTGCTTGTCCTTGAAAGTCTGGTTTTCGATCGAGAGAACCAGCCCGTCAACTTCGAGACCACCCTTGCAACGGCCGGGTTCCGGAAGACCTTCGGCCAGGGGCAGGTGCTCGATGACGCTTCGGCGGAGGCTTTTCGCCGCCTGACGCTGGACCTCGAAGACGAGGCGGATGCCTTGGCCCTGGATGCCTTGAGAACTTTTGCGGACGTCACGGAGGAGCTGGAGCGGATCCGCTCGGAGCAGGAGGCGCTCAGGGCGGCCTTCGATGCCCTCCTGCCGGTGCCGATGCAAGGCGGAGTGGCGAGTCCTCCACAAACCGTTCCCTCACCATCGGCATCACCGGGACAACTGCCGTCCGTTGCTCCTTCAGGAGTTCCCGAATTGCCCCCTGCTCCGGATATCCCCGTGGAGCCGACGCCCTCGGTTCCGTCCTTCGGTTGACTCCGCATGGCGAACGAATCCGGAGTCGAGCAGGAATTCAGCCTGCGGGATCGGGTGGAGGTCGTGCGCACGGACGCTGCGACGATAAGGCCCCTTCGCCATGCCGTCCTGCGGCCCGGGCGCCCGGAGCAGGACAGCGTCTACCGCGAGGACGACGACCCGCGCGCCCTGCACCTCGTTGCCCGGTACGGAGGAAATCTGGTCGGCTGCTGTACGGTCGTGCCCAATTCGCATCCCGAGTTGCCCGGTGCGCCGTGTCAGTTGCGCGGCATGGCCGTTGCCCCCGACTGGCGTTCCCGTGGCATTGGCCGAATGCTGCTCGGGGAGTTGGATGCCCGACTGGCTGAGGCAGGTATCAGCATGGTCTGGTGCAACGCCCGGATGGCCGCTCTGGAGTTCTATCTGCGGGAAGGTTGGACGGCCCACGGCGCCTCATTCACGCTGGTCGGACTTCCCCACGTAGTCATGTGGCGGGCCGTTCCACGGAATCAGCCATCGGGGCAGCGATTGTGACCAAGCCTCGTTCGGTCTGCAGCGCCAGCCACCTGTAGTCCTTTCCGTCAGCCTCGGCGCGTCCGTGCCCGGGCCCCTCGGGCAACAGCCTGATCTGCCCGGGAATAAGGCCACCCTCGACGCATCTGGCCTTGTGCACGGCTTCGAGTGCCGTCCAGAGCACCAGGCGCGCCACCACCACTTCAGCACCCGAAACCTCCGGGCCGATGCCGAGGCGCAGCAGGGCTCCGAGCGAGACCTCACGGTCCACATTCTCCAGATCAATGCCTACGAGACCGCCGTCCAATCGCCCGACGGCGACCGCCCAGTCCTCGGTGTGCGCGAGAGACAGACCGGGCCCCGGTGCTGCCCAGCGCGTCGGGTCCTCCTTGCGACCCAGTTGCCCCATGACCTCACCGAGGGCCTTGCGGCCGCGTCTCCACGCGGAGATGCGTCTGGCGTGGGCATTCGGATTACCCTTCCATTCGGGGCCTTGTGCGGCATCCGCTGACCAGGCCATGGCCAGCGGGATGCCAAGCCCCGCCCGGAAGGCATCCGCCACGGCCTGTTCATTCAAGGGTTCCGGGCCTCGTCCAGAGTCATCGGGGTTGAAAGCCTTGGTCCATCCGGGGCATGATGAAACCATGCAGTCAGCCGCGTCACGAGAGGTACCGGCCTACTCCCGGGCCGTGCCCGTGGCCGAGCTTGCCGCTCTGGTCCGGGACCTGGCCACCGTGCGTCCGGGTCCCGGGCTCGTCCAGATCGCCTTCCGTGGCCTGGTGATGGTGCTCCTGGCGGTTGCCGTGGCGACGGGTGCCGTGCTCCGGGAGCCCTTGCTGCAGGGCGTGGCCTTGATGCTGCTGGCATTCTGGGTGGCCTCGGCCATGATCCTGACGCACGATGCCATCCATCGGACGCTGACCGGCATTCGCTGGATAGACGAAGGCCTGCCGCCCGTCCTGTCCTGGCCCCTCTTCTGGCCTCACCTGACCTATGGCCGTCTGCACCTGCTCCACCACAAGTGGAACGGTACGGATACGCGTGATCCGGAACGCATCGAACCTCTTCCCGAGGACTGGGCGGCCGCGGGTCCCCTCGGGCGGCTGCGCCTGCGCCATCGCCTATGGGTGCGGATGTTCCTCGAGGGCGGCATCGGGCTCATTCTCGAGATGGCGCGTCACGCCTACGTCCTGCGGGACGAGGACCCGAAGATGCGCGCGGCGCTCGCGATCGACTTGGTGGGGATTCTGGCAACTCAAGCGGCCTTGTACGCGGGATCTTGGTGGGCCGGAGAGCACATGCTGGGTGGGCGTGGCCTCGAGATGGCCCTTTCGTGGGCCCTGACGTGGTTCGTTCTCGAACGGGTGGTAGGCGCGATCATGCAGTTCCGCGGCCAGATCGAGCACGACGGCCTCTGGGGTGCAGGTCCGACATTCTTCGACACCCAGTGGGCCGGCTGCCGCAATGTCGCGACCCATCCCCTGATGGCGCGATTCTTCAACTATCTGAACTATCACTCGATTCATCATGCCTTTGCGTTCGTACCGTGGTATGCCCTCGAGGAGGGCCACCGCCGCATCGCCGCACGCCTTGCCGAAGCCGGCTTCGAGGATGCTCCCGAACGTGGCTATTTGGGCTCCGCGCGCGCGGTGGTACGGATCGGGAGGCAGGGGGCGTGAGGGTGCTGCTGCGCTTCCTCAGCATCCTGTCACTCGTGGTGGTCCTGTTGGGCGTGCGCAACGCCGATGCCGCTTGTACCCGCGTCTGCCTGCACCAGGGCCTGGCTCATCCCTGCTCGTGGGCGCGTGGCGCCTCTCCGGACAGGCTGGAGGAGTCTGGTAGCCCTGGTACGGGCCTGTCCACTGAGGCCCCGGTTCTTGAGGAGGCCTCGATGCCCGGGTCGGCGTGCGTGCCTGTCAGGCAAGCACGCCCTGCCCAGTTGCCCCAGGTCGGTTTAAGGAACCTGCCGAGCCAACAGGCCCCGGGGCCGCCGATTCCGCCTCCGCGCCGCGCGAACGCCTGATTCAGCGCGTTCACCCCTGCCTCGTCGGAATGTTCCGACAAGGCTACATGGAGGCATCGGTTCCTAATCCATGCGACAGTCCTCGCATACTTCCACTGCTCTGCTTGCTGCCATCCTGACAGCGTGCAGCACCCCGTCTACCGGCACTTCCGGCAACACCACGATCAATACGGTCACCACATCCGGGGCACCGGCACTCCGGCCGATCGCCACGATCCCTACGGCCAAGGGGCCCCACGGCATCGATGTGGCCGAAGGCCTCGTTTTCAATGCGAATCCTTCCGCAGGAAAGCTGGAGATCATCGATCCGCAATTCGACGCCACGTTGCCGGATGCCGGAATCAAGGCCGTCCTGAAGACTCTGGACTTCGCGGCCATCTTCCCGGGGGCACCCGGTGCCACGGTTTCGGCGAGTCCCAGCTACACCAAGGCCGATCCTCGGCACCGCGTCGCCATTGCCCTCGATGGCGCCACCAAAGGCATGCGGATCGTGTCCCCGACGACCCGGGATCAGGTCGCCTTCATCCCGATGCAGGGCAAGCCCGGCTCCCGGGTGGGGTGGTGGGATGATCGCACGGCGCTTCTCCAGCAGTCCGCCGTGCCGGCAAGCGTCTTCTGGGTGCGCTGGCCCTCGGTTGCGGGCGTGACGGATTTCGCCGCAAGTCCTGCCACGGCCTCCTTCGACCTTGCTCCGGTCGGAACCGGCAGTGCGGGGGGCTTCATTGCCGTGGGCAAGGCCTTCGTCGCGGCGCCCAGCGGTCCCGACCATGCCGTCGTCGTATCGGCGCTCTCCCCTGCCGATGGCACCCCCGTGGGAGACAAGACCATCCTGAAGGAGGGCAACGAGCCGGGCCCCATCGAGATGGGTCTGGTCGGCGGCAAGGATCGGTTGGTATTCGGCAACAAGACCAGCAACACCATCGTGGTCTATGACCCCGAAGGCCGGATGGTGGTCAACAAGGCCACGACCCTGTCCACCCCTACGGATTCCGTCCTGACGGCTGACAAGGCCAGGGCTTTTGTCACCTGCAAGGGAGCGGACCGAGTGGCTGTCGTCGATCTGGCGAGCGGCCAGATCCTGACCCATGTCCTGGTTGGCCGCAGGCTGGACGAAAAGCCAGCCTCGCCCGTCCATGTCTACAGGGTACCTTCTCCTGAAGCCGGTGGCCCGGATCAGATATGGGTCATGGGCGATGGAGACGCCTCGGTCACGGTGATCGACTCCGTGTCTTTCAAGGTGCTGCATGTCATTGAGGTGGGTGTCGGGCACCACAAGGCCGCTTTCACGGCAACACGGGCATTCGTCTCGAACATTACCGAAAGCAGCATCTCCGTGATCGACCGGACTCTGGTCAAGTAGCCGTTTCGTGCGCGGACGACCACGCCTTCGGTTTGGACCCCGGTCCTTGCTGGCAGCCCTGCTGTCGGTACTGGCCGTGGGTCTCACCGGGGCGTGGTGGTCCGTGCGGCTGTCGGAACTCCCCGATGTCGCGATGGCGGCTTCGGATGGCCGTCCGTTCACGTGGGAGCGATTGGCCGGCAGGTGGGGACTCGTCTACTTCGGCTACCGCGGGTGCCCCACGGCCTGTCCGACGGCACTCTCGGACCTTGCGAGGGAGGTGCGCGCTCTCGGGAACAGAGGCGACCGCGTCCAGGTTGTCATGGTGACCGTGGATCCCGATCGGGACGCGACGCGGCAACTCGCTTCATATGTTGCCTACTTCCATCCTGCATTTCTCGGGGTCCGGATTGCGGATCCCGATGACTTGCAAGCGGTTTGCAAGGCGTTCGGTGCGGCCTTTGCCCCTGCAGCCGAGGGCGGCGGCGAGATCGAGCACTCCCTTGACGTGTTCCTGATTGATCCGCGGGGTCGCCTGCGGGGCCATCTCTCCCCGCCTTTCGTTCGCGGCGAACTCGCGCGGGCCCTCGGCGGGTAGCATGTACACGTGCGCACCTTGATCTCCAGCCTTGGCCTGTGCCTCTTTCTCGGCGGCCTGGTCCCAGGGTGGGCGGTCGATGCGTCGGTATCTGCCGATGGCACGGGACGTGCCGACCCGGTCGCTCGGCCTCGCGTCGATCTCTGGATTGCCGAATCTCCGCCCGGAGTCGAGGTGCTTGCTGCCTACGGGCGCATCACGGGCTCCGGAGCGCCCGATCGGTTGATCTCTGCGTCGGCCGAGGGCGTGCGTGCGGTGCGGGTGCACGCAGCAGGACGAGGCCCCCGGGGAGGGGCCTTGATGAACCCCGTCGACGGCCTCAGGATACCCGCACGAGATTCCGTAAGGCTGAGTCCGGACGGCTTGCATCTGATGCTCATGGGCCCTGTTCACCCTTTGCGTGCTGGCGAATTCCTGCGTCTGCGCCTGAAATTCGCGCGTTCCGGCATTACTGTGGTCCGGGTCCCGGTTCGGCGACACGGCTGACGGAGGCAACGCGCGTCATCTCCACCTCGATCGACCGCGTGCTGCCGGGAGGCATGGTCAACGTCCACGCCAGTTCCGTCGTTCCGGTCAGGTCGGGCGACGGCGTGCCCGCGAGCCACCTCCATGGCGCATCCGGCCGCAGCGAGAGGTGAACCGTAGCCGGTTCGTTGCCTGCGTGGGTCAATCGCACCTCGAGGGCGACCTGCCTGTAACCCTTCTCGTCGTCGGTGCAGCGCTTCTGGACCAGCCTTGCCAGGGTGTCGAGGGATTGACCGAGTCCCAGGCTGAGCCGGGCATCCACGGGCGCACCTGATGACTGGCCTTGTGCCACGGGCATGGGGCGGCCTGTGGCGTCCCGACGACTGACCTGCCAGCGTCCTGGGGGACAGTTCAGGCCTGTTCCCCCATCCGTGCCCAACTTCAATTCGGTTTCTGCGCGATGCGGGGTGTCATCCTGCCACGGATTCCACGGCACGGAGAGCCTGAATACCTGCTCCAGTCGCGCTGGTACACCGCTTCTGGTACTCAATAGGAGGCGGACAAGGCCGCTCCTTCCCGAGTCAACCGGACCGGGCGCTCGCCAGCGCCAGAGGCCGGATTCCGCCTGCAGGGCGGGTGCCATGGCGTCGGCCGCGAGGCTCCGCAGCTCCCATCCGGGACCCTGACGAAGAGGCTGGACGACGAGGTCGAGGCCTACGCTGTTGCCGTACCCGCCGGCAGCCCACTGCACGAGCGCCCAGTTCTCGAGGTCGGCCCGGCGCGCCGTGGCATCAAGCACGATGCGGGTGTCCGAACGCCAGTGGCTCCGGCCATCGAGAAAGCGAAGTGTCGCAAGACCCTGCCAAGGGGGCGCACCGCCCTTGCGCCCAATGTCGATCCGCGTACCCTCGGCTGCGGCCGGAAGAGACGGCAATGCCAGCTTCCCCGGGAGTTCCGCGTACCAGACCTCTCCCATCTTGTAGAGCGGACGCTCCGGATGGCCGCCGATTCGAACGGGTCGGGGCGAGGCCCCTGGATGAGTTTCCACGAGGACTTCGCTGCCGTGGGCATCGGCCACGAGGCTCGCCGTGTCCCCGGCGTGCGGACGGACGCGCATCTCGGCAAGGTCGGGTACTCCTTCGAGGGACAGGCTGCCGCCTTCGAGGCCCGGCGGCAGGCCACCGAGCACGGCATGGGTCTGGCCTTCCGGAAAGGCGAGACGCCGTACCATCGTCACGTGTGCGCCCTGCGGGCCGAGGACCACCATGACCGGTGGATCAGCCGCCGGGATCGCCGTTGGAGCGGTCCAGCCCGTGGCACCGCAACCAAGCAGCATGAGCGAGAGGACGGGCCGCCATCGCAACATCACCAGCCTCCGAACCACGCATCAGTACTGCAGGAACTTGTCCTGCGCCGTCGGTACTTGCAATGGCTGCCTGGCTTGGTACGATGGCGCGTCATCCTTGGGGGGACGCCGTGCGCCTACGTTGGCTCGACTTGCTCTTCCTTGCCCTGCTTTGGCTTGCCTCGGCGGCGCCGGCGCCGGCTGCCGAGCAATTGCGTTGGGGCCTCGACCTCGAGGGTGGAGCGCCCTACGGCTACGCGGACCCGAAGAATCCTGCCCGCATCATCGGCTTCGAACGCGAGATTGCCGATGAGCTTGGCAAGCGCGTGGGGCGGCCGTTCCTGCCCGTTCAAGTCAACTGGGACAGCCTGATACCGGCCCTTGCCCGCAACACCATAGATGTGGCGATGGCCGGCATCGAGATTACCGAAGACCATCAACGCGGTGCCCTCTTTACCCGCCCGTACTGCGTCTACCAGCAGCGCATCGCGGTTCGTCGGGGCGACGAACGGGTCCAGGTCTTCGAGGACGTGCGCGGTCTCAAGGTCGGGACCATCACGAGTTCGGCGGCGCACCGAGAGCTCGAGAAGCTAGGCAAGGTAGACATCAAGCACTACACCGACATGTTCGCGGTCTATGAAGACCTCGCGATCGGCAGGCTGGACGCCGTCTACATCGACCAGCCCGTGGCCGACTTTTACGCCTCGCGCAATCCCCGGGTCCGATTCATTGAGCCTACTCGCGGCCTCGGCTTCTATGGCCTGGCGCTGCGCAAGGGGGATGAGGAGCTGAAGCGCGAGCTGGACCGGGCCATTGGCTCCATGATCGAGGATGGCAGCCTGGAGCGTATCTTGCGTCGCTGGCGGCTATGGAATCCGCTGCAGGAGAAACTTTCCACCTATCGGGACGTACAGCCCATTGCCCGTCAGGATGGACCGGGGCTTTTCGAACATCTGCCCGTTCTCCTTCAGGGTGCGTGGATGACCTGTCGCATCTCTTTGGCCGCGATGGTCCTCGCCATGGCCGTCGGCATGTTGCTCGCGCTCGGCAGGGTGTTCGGTCCGGCACCCGTACGGTGGTTCGCTACCGGTTATGTCGAGATCGTCCGGGGCACTCCGCTGCTCATCCAGCTGTACATGCTGTACTACGCCTTGCCCAAGCTGGGTGTCGAGCTCGACGCCTTCGTCGCCGGTGTCCTCGGGCTAGGCCTCAACTACGCAGCCAACGAGGCAGAGAACTACCGTGCCGGTCTGCAGGCTGTGCCGAAGGGCCAGCACGAAGCTTGCGCCGCGCTCGGCATGTCGCGATGGCAGTCGCTTCGGCACGTCATCCTGCCCCAATCCCTGAGGGTGACCATCCCCCCCGTGACCAACGACTTCATCGCGTTGTTCAAGGACAGTTCGCTGGTTTCCGTCATTACGCTGGTGGAGTTGACGAAGAGCTACGGGATGCTGGCTTCCGTAACCTACGACTACATCAGTCTGGGTCTCCTGACGGCGGCCCTCTATCTCGCCATAAGCTACCCGGCCGCCCTGCTTGCCCGGTGGACCGAAGCCAGACTGCAGAGGATCTGAATCTTGACTGCTGCCGTTGCCATCTCCTGTCGCAATCTTCATAAGGCCTTCGGTGGACTCAAGGTCCTGCAGGGCGTGGACCTGGACATCAAGGCAGGCGAGAAGGTGGTCCTCCTGGGGCCTTCCGGGTCCGGCAAGAGCACCCTGTTGCGCTGCATGAACCGGCTCGAGGAGGTGGACGAGGGCAGCATCACGCTGTTCGACAAGCCGCTTGTGGCCTCTGCGAAGGAGTTGGCCGCGCTTCGTGCGGAGGTCGGGATGGTCTTTCAGGGATTCCATCTCTTTCCGCACCTGAGCGTACTTGAGAACGTGACGCTGCCCCAGACGCTGGTTCGTGGCGCGAGCCGGACCGAGGCGGAACAGCGTGCCCGCGTCCTGCTGGGGCGCGTCGGCATGGGGCACAAGGCTGAGGCCTGGCCCCCCCAACTCTCGGGCGGACAGCAGCAGCGCGTCGCGATTGCCCGTGCCTTGGCACTCGAACCGCGCGCGCTGCTCTTCGACGAACCGACCAGTGCCTTGGACCCGGAGATGGTCCATGAGGTCCTCGAAGTCATGAACACCATTGCGGCCCAGGGCATGACGATGGTGGTCGTCACGCACGAGATGCACTTCGCGGAACGCGTGGCCGATCGCATCGTGTTCATGGACGGTGGCAGGGTCATCGAGGATGCGCCACCGGCAGTATTCTTCAAACAGCCGGCCACTGAGCGGGCCCGGACCTTCCTGAGCCATCTGCGGGTCGACCGCCAGCGGACGGAGACGCTTCGGTCGACCGGCTACCTCGCGACCTGACAGCGGGTCCCTTTGCTGCGGTTGCAAACTTTCTGCAAAGTGGCTACCGTACTGTAAATCTAGACAGACTCTCGACAATGGGGGTCGATGTTTCCTTCTTGTCGAGGTCACGCCTTGTTACGCATTCGAGAGTGTCTGGCAGCAGCGGTGCTGCTGGCAGGCTGTGACAGCCCTCTGCCCCTGACGGCGACCCTCAATGACGGTGCCGTGCCGGTCACGGTCACGGTCACCTACACCGTGGCTGCTTCGGGTACGACGGCCCGTGGTCTGTTGCAGGCAGACGGCGCATCTTCCTTGCCGGAGCGCTGGACGCGGGCGCGGAGTCTCAAGCTGCTCGTCGGAGGGTTGGCCACGCCACTGACACGGCTGTCGGACACGCAACTCGACTTCGTCCCCGTCACGCCGGTACAGGCTCCGACCCGGGCCGAGCGTCTGAAGTGGGCGGTTGTCGTCGACGGCGACCTCGTGGATATCGTCGACGCCTCCGTGAGCGTCAGGGTGGTGCAGTGATGGCGTTGTCAGTCGTGCTTCGCAGCCTTGGCCTGGCGTTGGTTGCCGTTGCGTTGCCTGCGGCGGCTCTTCCCGCTGCTGCCGCGCCGGCGGCCTCGGCGCGGCAGCAACTGTCGGGGCAGGTCCTCGACCCGGCAGGTCGGCCGATTCCCTCTGCGCTGGTATCGGTCCGTGGGCACGTCGGTCTTGCCGTGACGGACGTCGAGGGGCGCTTCCTGCTGGACCTTCCCGGCATCCCGCTGGCCGTGCTCGTGGTTTCCGCGCCCGGCTTCGTGACGCGGGAGGTCGAAGCCGCAGGTGATCGCCGCATCGTGCTCGAGCCTGTCCCTGTCTACGAGGCGGCGTTCGTGACTCCGGCCCGCGACGGCGTCGTCTCCGAGCAGGAGGTGCCTGTGCAGGCCTTTCCGACGCGCCTCGGTCTTGGTCTTTCGGCGCGGCAGTGGACGGTGCTGCGGGATGGAGAAGGTGCACGACCCGCGCGCAGCGTGTCGGGCACGACGCTCAACATGTTGGATGCCGGCGGCCAGGTCCGCCTCGGCCAGTTCCTCGTCGGTCTCGCGACCAGCCGGGTGAAGACCAAGATCAACGTGGGCGGTCTGCTCGTGCAGCCCGAGCCGCAACCCTCGGTGGAGGAGACGGTCATCAGTCTGTCCGCGGGTCCGGTCTTCGGCGACGCCGCCTTCGAATGGTCACCCTCGCTCGTATGGACGGGACTCTACACGCAGGCTAGCAATGCCGGCGTCCCCTGGACCGGCACGGCGATGGACTTCAGCCAGAACAGGCAGGGGCTCGGCTTGGGCCTGGATGCCGGAACGGTGCTCTTCGGTGCTACCCTGCGTGCGGGTGCGAGCTACGCCGTTCTTCAGTCCGTCGGCATGCCCGCTGCGCCCTATGCCGTCACGGAGTTCAAGCCGGCCACCGTGCAGGCGACCCTTGCCTTGCCCTTGCAGTCCTCCCTCGATCTCGAACTCGTCGCCATGCGGCGCTTCGGGGCCAGCAGCGCGCTCTCCGAAGCTGTCCAGGACTATCGGATCGGTGTCGCCTACCGACCGGACCGGGGTGGCCGATGACGCGTCAGGCATCCTTGCTGGCTAGCTTGCTGGTGCTCTTTGGTGCCGCCGAGGTTCGTGCCGAGGTGTCCGCTCCGGCGTCCGCCCCGCTGACGCTGGCGGAGGCTGTGGCCTCCGCGCGTGCCCGTGCGCTCTCCGTCGCTGTCGCCGATGCCAAGGTGGCTCAGGCCCGGGAGCTGATCACCCAGACCTATGCGGGGCTTTATCCTCAAATCAGTGCCAACGCATCCGGCCTCATGTTCAAGCAGGTGGACAGCAATGCCATAGGGTTGGGCGGTTTCGGATTCGGCGGGGCTGGCGGCCTCGGCGGTCCGGGTGGAGCGCAGGGCGGCGTGGGGGCCGGTGGTCTGGGTGGGGGACTCGGCATGGGTGGCCTTGGAGGACTCGGCGGGTTGGGCGGTTTCGGTGCAGTGACCGACGCTCCGTTCATGCTGATGACCTCGGGACTCAACGTCAGTCAGGTACTCTTCGACGGTTTCCAGACGAGTGCGGGCCTCCGCCTTGCCGAGGCTTCCGTAGCCATGGGCGAAGAGGACCGTCGTGCCCAGTTGCGCAAGGCCGGATATGATGCGGCAAACGGTTTCCTGCAGGTTCTCAGGGCATCCTCTCTCCTCGAGGTCGCGGTGCAGGCTCAGCGTCAGGCCCAGAGCCACGTCGAATCCGCAGAGCGCAGGTTCCGGGCCGGGACGGGAACCCGATTCGAGGTTCTGCAGGCCCAGAGTCGTCTGGCTACCGTGGAGGGCCAGCTTCGTGCCGCCTCGGGTGGTCTCGAGCTGGCGCGTCTGGCACTGGGCACCGCGCTGGGTGAGCCGCTTGGTCAGCGTCCGTTGGAGGCCCAGCCTGTCTTGCCGCAAGTTGCGTTCGAGCCTGGTCGGGATCTGGGTCCGGCAGTCGAGCTTCGCTCCGAAATCCAGACGCTGATGGCCAAGCGCCGGATGGACGAAGCCAACCTCACGCTCGCCGAGACCAGCGTGTATCCCAAGGTTATCGGCTCGGCCAGTTACACGCAGCTGGGCCTGGCAACCGGGCGGTCGCTCAATGTCTCGGCGTCTCTTCAAGTGCCGCTGGTCGACTGGGGGCGCAACGCCTCCAAGGTGGCCTCCGGTCGCCTTGATCTGGTGCAGACGGACCTGCAGCTCACGCAGTTGCGGCGTGCACTGTCGACGGACATCACGGCGGCCTGGCTGGGTCGTCAGGAGGCTCGCGACAGGGTGCGCATCGCGAAATCGGGGCTGGCCGTGGCGGCTGAGGCACAGCGTCTGTCCGACGTGCGCTTCAAGGCGGGCGTCGGGACCGGTTATGAGGTCATTGACGCCCAGACGGCCTTGACCCAGGCGCGGACCGGCTCCGTCCAGGCTCATTACGACGCGCTCGCGGCCGAGTTGCGTCTCGCTCAATCCTTGGGCCTCGACCCGGTTGCTTTCGTGGCGACGGGCGTCGGCCTTGCTTCGACCGGAGGACGCCCGTGAGACTCGTGGCCATCGCTTCCCTTGCCCTGTGCGCGACGGTGTTGGTCGCTTGCCAGAAGGGGGCTGCTCCGGCGTCCAAGGCGACCTCTTCCGTGCGCAAACCCGTCGCGGTGACCGTTGAGGCGGCCCGCACCGAGCAGATGTCCCGACGTCTGGAGTTGTCCGGCACGGTCATCCCCAAGGCGCAGGTCACCATCATCCCCAAGTCCTCCGGTCGCGTGCTCGATCTGGGGGCGGAAGAGGGTGCGCGCGTGCGGAAGGGTCAGGTCCTTGCCCGCCTTGATGTTCCGGAAATGGCCTGGCAGTTGCAGCAGGGACGCAGTGCCCTTGCTGCGGCCGAGGCCAACCTGGAGCTGGCTCGCGACAACCTGCGACGGGTCAAGGAGCTGCGGGAGCAGGACGTCGCCAGCGACCAGCAGCTGCGCTCTGCCGAGGGCAGCGTCCGGCTCAACGACAGTCAGGTTCGGCAGGCGCGGGCTTCCATCCGCCTGCTCGAGACAACGCAGGCGAATGCCGTCGTCACCAGCCCCATCGAGGGCATCGTGCTCCAGCGTCAGGTGGAGGTCGGTGCGATGGCCGGCCCTTCCACGCCACTCTTCACGCTCGCTCGGGCAGACGGTTTCCAGGCGAAACTCGCCTTCTCGGAGCGCGACCTTGCTCTGGTGCGCGAGGGGGCGCCCGTGACCGTAACCTCCGTGGCCCTGCCCGGCGAGGTCTTCCGGGGCAGGATCCTGGACATTGCCCAGGTCGTCGATCCGCAATCACGGCTCATCTCCGCCAAGGTCGCGCTGGAACGCACCGGGCGTCTGCGGGTCGGCATGAACGTCGTGGGTGTACTCGCGGCGGGCACGCATCAGGGTCTGGTCGTCCCGACGTCGGCCGTGCAGACCGACGGCGCGGAACAGGTGGTCTATGTTGCCGATGGCAGCCGGGCGGTCCGCACGCCCGTGCGCACCGGCCTTCGTGAAGCTGCGCGGGTCGAGGTGCTTTCGGGCCTCGCTCGAGGGGCAAGGGTGGTCGCGGACGGGGCAGCCTTCGTCAAGGATGGTGACTCCCTGACGATCAAGGCCGGAGGGTAGAGCATGTCGATGAGCGACCAGCAAGGCGACCGTGTCGGAGAAGAGCCGACCGGCTTCAACTTCTCCACGTTCTTCATCAGGAATCCTGTCACCACGATCATCCTGATGGTGATGCTTGTCATCGGTGGCCTTGCTTCGTTCATGAAGATGCCTCTGGAGCTCTTCCCGAACATCGAATTCCCCGTCGTCGTCGTCAACACCGTCTACCCCGGTGCGGCTCCGTCCGAGGTCGAGACGTTGGTGACCAAGCCCATCGAGGACGCAGTGGGCGGCATCAATGGGCTCGATACGCTGTCCTCACAATCCAAGGACGGCCTCTCGACCGTCATCGTGACGCTCAAGCTGGGGACCTCCTCGAAAGAGGCGGCCTCGGACATTCGCGACAAGATTTCCGCCGTCCAGTACAAGTTGCCCAAGGATGCGAAGCCCCCCAGCTTCTCGACCTTCTCTTTCAGTTCGACGCCGATTGTCAGCTATGCAGTTTCGGCTCCCGGCATGTCCGACATGGCCCTGTCCACCTGGGTCAAGGACACGCTCAAGCCGCGCCTCGAGCAGGTGCCGGGCGTGGCCCAGATCCTGCTCTCGGGCAACGTCGAACCGGCCGTCGAGGTGGCGCTCGAGCCGGAGCGCCTGCAGGCCTATGGTCTGTCGCTGCCGGGCGTCTTCCAGACCATCCAGGCCGAGAACTACAACTTGCCCGGAGGCGTCGTGGAGGGGTCTCCGCGTCAATACAACATTCGGACGATGGGCAAGTTCGCCGATGTCGAAGACCTGTCCGGGATGGTGGTCAATACGCCTGCGGGCGGGCAGGTCCGGCTTCGTGACCTCGGCTCGGTCCGGCAGACCAGCAAGGATCGGACGACTTATGCCTCCGTGGACGGTGCCCAGGCCGTCATCCTCTCCGTGACCAAGCAGACGGATGCCAACGCCGTCGAGATGGTGGGTGCCCTCGATACCCGCATGGCCGCCCTTCGCGACACGTTGCCCAAAGGCCTGACGATCACCAAGGCCCAGGACACGACGAAGTTCGTGAAGATGTCGAATGCGGCCGTCTGGGAGCACCTGGCCATCGGTGCGGTCCTGGCGGTGCTGGTGCTCTACGTGTTCCTGCGCAACGTGCCAGCCATGCTGATCAGCGGGCTGGCCATCCCGCTGTCGATCATCGCCGCGTTCATCCCGATGTACCTGATGGGCTTCACCTTCAACAACCTGACGACCCTGGCCCTGTCGCTCGTCGTAGGCATTCTCGTCGACGATGCGGTTGTCGATCTCGAGAACATCTACCGCCACATGGAGCTCGGGGAAGAGCCGATCCGCGCCGCGATCAACGCGACGGGGGAGATCCAGCTGGCCGTCACGGCGACCACCATGACGATCATCGGTGTCTTCCTGCCGATGTCGTTCATGTCCGGCTTCATCGGGAGGTTTTTCCAGAGCTTCGGCCTGACGGTGACCTTTGCCGTGGCCTTCTCCCTCCTGATCGCACGGACCCTTACACCCATGATGTCGGCGTACCTGCTCAAAGTGGCGCCCAAGGACCAGAGCATTCATGGAGGGGAGAGCTCCATGGAGCGCAGCTATGGACACATGCTCCGCTGGGGCCTCGAACATCGCGGTCTGGTGCTGGTTCTGGCCGGCGTGACCTTCTTCGGGGGCCTGAGCCTGACGCAGTTCATCCAGAAGACCTTCCTGACCAACGCCGATCGCGGCGAGTTCCTGCTACGCGTCCAGTTGCCCAAGGGGTCTCCGCTCGCGGAAACCACCCGCGTGGCGAATTCCGTGGCGTCAAAGGTCAAAGCACATCCCGAGGTGGCGCACGTGCTGACGACCATCGGCAACTACGGCACCGTCGACGATGCCCGCTTGTCCATCCTGATGGTGCCCAAGGAGGAGCGGTCCATCTCCGATGCCCAGCTGGCGAAGCGGGTGCGTGAGGAGTTCGCGGGCACGGCGGGCTACAAGGTTCTTGCCGATGAGTTCAGCCTGGTGCCCGGCAACAACAAGCCCGTGGACGTCCAGCTTCAGGGTGACAACCTCGAGGAGCTGCGTCAGTACTCTTCAAGGCTCGTGGCGCTGATGGCCGACAAGACCATCTTCGCGGATCTCGAGTCCTCCCTCGGGGACGAGAAGCCCGAGATTCGCCTCGTGCCCGATCGCGAGCGCATGGCCCAGTACGGCGTCACGGCGTCCCAATTGGCGCTCACGCTGCGTCTGGCGACCAGTGGCGAGACGCCGAGCACCATCACGTTTGGTCCGAATGAGGTGGATGTGTGGGTGCGCCTCTCGGATCGTTACCGCAGGGACCTCGACGGGATTCGCAATCTCTCCGTCACGACCCCGCGCGGGGCGGTGCCGTTGTCCAGCCTTGCCGAGGTCACCTTCGGTGGCGGATTCTCGCAGATCGAGCACAAGAATCGTCAGCGGCTGGTCCACGTGACGGCCAATCTGGTCCCCGGCACGACGGTCGGCACCGCGACGGATCTGATTCGCAACGAGTTGCTGCCGAAGCTCGAGCTGCCGCCGACCGTAGTTGCCGACATGGACGGTCAGGCCAAGCAGCAGCAGGATTCCTTCTCGGGATTCGGCCAAGCCATCCTGATGGGCATCATCCTGATCTACTTCATCCTGGCCTTGCAGTTCGGATCGTTCCTGCACCCGCTGACCATCATGATCTCTTTGCCGCTTTCGATCATCGGGGCGTTTCTCGGTCTTCTGGTCTTCGGCAAGGATCTCGGCATGATGGCGCTCATCGGCATCATCATGCTGATGGGCATCGTCACGAAGAACGCCATCTTGATCATCGATTTCACGCTGACCATGAGGGAGCGGGGGAGCACGCGCACGGATGCCGTCATCGAGGCAGCCAAGGTTCGGTTGCGGCCCATCCTCATGACCACGGCCGCGATGGTGCTTGGCATGCTCCCGATGGCGCTTGGCCTCGGTGCCGGTTCCGAGTTCCGTTCGCCGATGGCGGTGGTGGTCATTGGTGGTCTGGTCACTTCGACGTTCCTGACCTTGCTCGTCGTGCCCGTCTTCTACACTTTGCTGGACGACCTCAAGGGAGGTACCGGCAGGCTCCTCGGCCGAGGCCGAAGGGCGACTGTAGTCGCCGAGAATTCCGTGGCCACACCGGTACCGGGAGCTGCTCTGGTCGCCGGGGACTGAGCGGTCGCCCTCGCAGCGTGGCGCATGATGGCCCGTGTGAAGCCGTCAGGCTACAATAGGGCGTCACATCCTCCCCGAAGGTGCGGATGACCGTGTCCAACTCGAACTCGTTTCCTGATCCCCAGAGCCTGGCTTACGTCGAGGGTCTCTACGCCGATTGGCTGTCCGACCCGGAGTCCGTGGCTCCCGATTGGCGCGCCACCTTCGCGGCGGCCCACGCCGAGCATCCGACGCGTGTCGGTCCGGCTGCCGTTGCGGGCCCGTTGTTCGGGGGCAGCGGCGTTGCCGAGGGGACGTCGCGTCCGGGATTGGTCCGCCTTGTGGATGCTTACCGCCGACACGGCCATCGGGCGGTTCCGCTGGATCCGCTCGGGACTCCACGGGGGCCGGTTCCCGAACTCGAGCCCGCTTGGCACGGCCTCTCGCCTGAGGAAATGGCGGGTCCCGTGCCCGATGGGATCGGCCTTCCTGCCGGGCTCGCCGGTGGTCAGGCGTTCCTCGATTGGCTTCGCCGGACATGGGCGGGTCGCGTGGCGGTTCAGGTTGGCCATATCGATGCAGTGGACTCCAGAGAATGGCTGGTCCGTGAGGTCGAGCGTGGACGCCTTCTGGCCCCGCTCGATAATGCCGGTCAGCGGTCTGTCCTTGATGCCTTGACGCGTGCTGCCGTATTCGAGGATTTCATCCAGAAGAAGTTTCTCGGGGCCAAGAGCTTCTCGCTCGAGGGTTCCGAAACTCTCATCCCGGCACTGGAGCACCTGATCCAGCGGGCGGGGCTTGCTGGCACGCGGCATCTGGTCATCGGCATGGCCCATCGTGGACGCCTCAACGTGCTGACGCACATTGCCGGCAAGCCGGCTGCGCGTATCTTCCGTGAGTTCGAGGATACCGACGGGGATTATCCCGGGCATGCGGACGTCAAGTACCATCTGGGCTGGCATCGCTCGTGGGACGTCACCGGAGCGGACCCGGTCGAGGTTTCGCTCTGCTTCAATCCCAGCCATCTGGAGTTCGTTGGCCCGGTGGCCATGGGGCGTGCCCGGGCTCTTCGGGATCACCGGGGTACGGATGCCATGGCCGTCATCATTCACGGAGATGCCGCCTTCATCGGTGAAGGCATTGCCCAGGAAACGCTGAATCTTTCTCGCCTGCCGGCCTACGCTTCCGGCGGCTCGCTGCATCTCGTCGTGAACAATCAGGTCGGATTCACCACCTCCTGGCATGAGGCGCGCTCCGGCGAGTATGCGACGGATGTCGCCCGGATGCTGGATGCCCCGATATTCCACGTCTCGGCCGAGGATCCCGCTGCGGTCATGCAGGTTCTGTCTCTGGCCGTCGATTACCGCGCCCGATTCGGGGGGGATGTCGTGGTGGACCTCGTCGGTTATCGCCGGCGTGGACACAACGAGGGTGACGAACCCCGTTTCACGCAGCCTGCGATGTATGCGGCCATCGATGCGCGGGCACCGCTGCACGTGGCACAGGGAGACGCCCTCGTTGCCGCTGGTGTGCTGACGCGAGCCGAGGTGGATGGCATGGTTACCGCGGCTCGCGATGCGCTCGAGGGGCAGCTTGCGCTCGCCCGCTCACCGGAAGGCAAGCCCGGGGTCCACGAAGCGGAAGGTGACTGGGTCGGTGTGGTCGGTGGGCCCGAAGCCGAGGCCCCCGATGTGGACACGAGCCTTGCTTCCACCGATCTGGAGCGGCTCCTGACGGCCTGGGCCACCATGCCGGAAGGGTTCACCCCTCACCCCAAGGTGGAGCGCATCCTTGAGCAGCGTCGCAGGATGGCGACCGGGGATGAGCCCCTAGATTGGGCGGCGGGCGAGGCGATGGCCTTTGCCAGTCTGGCCGTCGCGGGCCATCCGGTGCGCTTGACGGGCCAGGATTGCGGTCGCGGGACGTTCAGCCACCGTCACGCCGTTCTGACGGACGTCAGGGATGGCAGGCGCCACAATAGCCTGCAACACCTCGCGGATGCGCAGGGGCCCGTCGCCATTCACAACAGTCCGCTGTCCGAGATGGGCGTGGTCGGCTTCGAGTACGGCTATGCGCTGGAGACTCCTCGCGGTCTCGTGGCGTGGGAGGCCCAGTTCGGAGACTTCGCGAATTGCGCACAGGTCCATATCGATCAGTTCATCACCAGCGGCGAGGCCAAGTGGGGCTTGCTCAACGGCCTCGTGATGCTGTTGCCGCATGGTTACGAAGGCATGGGACCCGAGCACTCGAGCGCGCGCATCGAGCGCTTTCTGCAGCTCTCGGCTCAGGACAACCTTCAGGTCGCCTACCCCACGACCGCGGCCCAGTTGTTCCATCTCCTGCGGCGGCAGGTTCTGCGGCCGTGGCGCAAGCCGCTTGTGGTCTTCACGCCCAAGAGCCTGCTGCGCCACCGGCGCACGACGGGAACGGTGGCAGACTTCGCGGGCGGAACTTTCCGCAGGGTGCTGACCGATGACCAGGTGCCCGTTGCCAAGGCTCGCCGAATTCTGCTCTGCACGGGCAAGGTGGCCTTTGATCTCATGGATGAACGCGAGGCCAAGGCCATGCACGAGGTCGCCATCATCCGTGTCGAGCAGTTGCATCCCTTCCCTGTCCAGGAGGTTGCGGCCCTGTTTGCCGAGGCCTCCCGACAGGCCGAAGTGCTCTGGGTTCAGGAAGAGCCCTTGAACATGGGCGCGTGGCCTTGGTTGAGGCTTGCCTTTGGCGACGCCCTTGCCGGGCGCTCCTGGAGGCCCGTGGCGCGGCCCGCATCGGCCAGCCCTGCAGCCGGCAGTCCCTCGCAGCACAAGAAGGAGCACCGGGCCATCCTCGACGAGGCCCTCGCGCCTCTGCCCGTGGCTCCCGTCCGATGAACCACGCGGGACGTGTCCCGCATTCACAACCCGAGAGGAAGACCATGACCGTTCGCGACATCGTCGTGCCCAGTGTCGGCGAGTCCATCACCGACGTGACGCTCGGCCCGTGGGCCCGCAAGCAGGGCGAGCGCGTCCGCCGGGACGAGACGGTGGTGCTGATCGAGTCGGACAAGGCCACGCTCGAAGTGCCTGCGCCCGCAGATGGCGTGCTGCTCGAGGTTCTGAAGGTCGAGGGCGCTGCCGCCAAGGTCGGTGAGGTCATCGCCCGGGTCGAGGAGTCGGCTGCTCCCCCAGTCGAGCCTCCAGCTTCCGCATCCGCGGCGCCTGCAGCCGCTCCGCCGGTCATCGAGCCAGCCTCCGGCGCACCGACCAAGGCTGCTCCGGTCGTCATGCCTGCTGCGGCGCGCGTGCTGGCAGATGCTGGACTCACGGCAGCGGATGCTGCGGCCACAGGACCAGGTGGACGTCTGCTCAAGGAGGATGCGCTGCGGGCGGCGGCCGCGCCCCGGGCGGCGGCCAGGTCCGAGGAGGTCGTGCCGATGACCTCCCTGCGTCGGCGCATCGCCGAGCGTCTGGTTCAGGCCAAACAGGATGCCGCCTTGCTGACGACCTTCAATGAGGTGGACATGTCGGCGGTCATGAACCTGCGCAAGCAGCACGGCGAGGGCTTCAAGGATCGGCATGGCGTCAAGCTTGGCTTCATGTCTTTCTTCGTGCGGGCTTCCGTGGACGCGCTCAGGGCCTTCCCGGCGATCAACGCCGAGGTTCGGGGCACGGACATCATCTACAAGCATTACTTCGACATCGGTGTGGCCGTCGGCAGCGGCAAGGGCCTCGTGGTCCCTGTCCTGCGCGATGCCGACCGTCTGGGCTTTGCCGACATCGAAAAGGCCATCGCCGACTTCGGAACGCGGGCCCAGGCAGGCAAGCTCAAGCCCGAGGAGATGCAGGGTGGCACGTTCACCATCAGCAACGGCGGCATCTACGGGTCCATGCTCTCGACACCCATTGTCAATCCGCCCCAGAGCGCCGTGCTGGGCATGCACGCCATCCAGGAGCGTCCCGTCGGCGTCGATGGGCAAGTCGTCTTGCGGCCCATGATGTATCTGGCGCTCACGTATGATCACCGGTTGGTGGACGGTCGCGAGGCCGTGACCTTCCTGCGGCGCATCAAGGACTGCCTCGAGTCCCCGGCCCGCATGCTGCTGGAGGTCTAGCCGTGGAGACCCAGCAGTTCGATCTCGTCGTCATCGGTGGAGGTCCGGGCGGCTATGTCGCTGCCATCCGGGGGGCGCAGGCCGGCTTGCGAACGGCGTGCGTGGAGCTGGAGGCGCGGCTTGGCGGGACGTGCCTTCGGGTGGGGTGCATCCCCAGCAAGGCCCTGCTGGAGTCAAGCGAGCGTTTCCACGAGGCTCGGTCGGGTCTCGAGGCTCATGGCGTCCGTGTCGCAGGCGTCAGCCTGGATCTGACGACGATGATGGCGCGCAAGGATGAGGTGGTCCAGGCCCTGACCCAGGGCATCGACGGGCTTTTCCGCAAGAATGGCGTCAGCCGATTCGTCGGGCGGGGGCGCCTCGCTGGGCCGGGAACCGTCGTGGTACGGGATGAGTCCGGCGCGGAGACAACCCTCACGGCCACGAATGTCATCCTCGCAACCGGCTCGAAAGTAGCTTCGCTCAACGGTGTCACCGTGGACGGCGTTCACGTCGGCACGAGCACGGAGGCACTCGCCTACGACAAGGTTCCGGAGCATCTTGTCGTCATCGGTGGAGGGGTCATCGGGCTCGAGTTGGGTTCGGTGTGGGCCCGTCTGGGCGCGCAGGTGACGGTGCTCGAATACCTGCCGCGCCTGCTTGGCGGGATGGAGCCCGAGCTCGCCCGCGAGGCCGAGCGGATTTTCGGCCGTCAGGGCCTGACGTTCCGACTCGGAGTCAAGGTGCTGGGTACGGATCTGCTCGAGGACGGTCGGGTCGCGGTCCGCATCGAGGGAGCGGAGCCCGTCATCGGCAACAAGGTGCTGCTGGCTACGGGCCGCGTGCCCAATACGGATGGCCTCGGCCTCGAAACGGTCGGCATCGAGACCGGTCCCCGCGGGATCGTGCCCGTTGACGAACATTTCAGAACCTCGGCGCCTGGCGTCTACGCCATCGGTGACCTGGTCCGCGGCCCGATGCTTGCCCACAAGGCCGAGGAGGAGGGGGTGGCGTGCGTCGACATCATCGTCCGCGGCCACGGACACGTGGACTACATGAGCATCCCGGCCGTGGTCTACACGGAGCCCGAGATTGCCTCCGTGGGCCGAACGTCCGAAGAACTCGAACGGGAAGGCATCCCCTTCCGGAAGGGCACCTTCTCTTTCAGGGGGAACGGCCGGGCCAGGGCGCTCGGTCACATCGACGGCAAGGCCATCATTCTGGCGCACGCCGAGACGGATCGGGTCCTGGGTGTCCATGTCATTGGCCCGAGGGCCGGCGACCTGATTGCCGAGGCGGCCGTCTCGATAGCCTTCGGGGCCAGCAGCGAGGACCTAGCCATGGCCTCGCATGCGCATCCCACGCTTGCCGAGGTCCTGAAGGAAGCCGCGCTTGCCGTCACCGGCAAGGCCATTCACGCCTGAATCCCGCGACGGCAGCCGAAATTTGAAATAACAGCTGCCAAACAGGCAAGTTCAAGCATTCTTTGGTCTATAGTTCACTCAGCCTTTACCTCTCGTGTCCCCCGGCTGAGGAGAACCGCCTTGAACCTGAAGTCCCGCGCCCTTGGCCTGCTCGCCGTCACGCTCGTCGGTTGCGGCGTCCAGACCCCTGCCGTCACCGGCATGAAGCAGGACACGAGCCTGATGGGTGCTCGCGCTGTCTTCGCGCGCCGCCTCATCGTCGGCTTCAAGGACGGCGCCACGGCGGCGCGGTCCGCTGCCCTCGTCCAGGGCGCTGGCGTTGCCTCCGTCAAGAAGATGCCGCGGCTCGCGATGGAGGTCTTCGAGGTCCAGGGTAACCTGACAAAGGCCCGGCAGCGTCTCGCATCCTTGCCCGGTGTAAGCTTCGTTGAGTCCGAACTCATGCCCGAGGTGGACATCCCCGTGATGCAGGAGGCGGTTGCCCTCCCCGGCTTCCGCGCCTACTCGGACGCTGACCCCAATCGCAAGGACCAGTGGTACCTCGACACCATGGGCATTCCCAAGATCTGGGCCGAGGCCGGCAATCTCAGGACCGTGAAGGTCGCTGTCGTCGATACGGGCGTCGACCTCAAGCATCCCGACCTTCAGGGCGTCCTTGAGGAGGGAGCCAACTTCGATCAGCCCGGTCGTCCCCCGCAGGATGGCCAGGGCCACGGCACGATGACGGCAGGGCTTGTCGGTGCTGTTTCCAACAACGGCAAGGGCATCTCCGGTGTCGCTCCGAACGCCCGGATTGTCCCGGTCAAGGTTGGCAACTCGGCTTCTTCCGTATGCGAAGCGATGCTGTGGGCCGCGGACAATGCCGACATGATCACGATGAGCCTCTCGTTCAAGCCGAACATGGCCGAGTACCCCACGGCCGTCCAGGCGACGAAGCGCGCAGCCGAGGCCGTGATGGCCAAGGGCACTCCCATGGCCTGTTCGATGGGCAACACGGGCACGGTCAGCAAAAATGTCCCCTCGGCTTTCGCCGGCAATGAAGTCCCTGACCTGATCGCGGTCGGCGCGACGGACAACAAGGATCGGGTGGCGGACTTCTCCACCCGTGGCAGCTGGTGCTCCGTTGCGGCCCCGGGCGTCAACATCTTCACGCTGAAGATGGGTGGCGGCTATGGCTCCACCAATGGAACCTCCTTCTCGACGCCGATCACCGCTGGCGTGATGGCCCTGATGCTCGGACGCGGCATCGAGCGCAGCCCCAAGGTCATCAAGGACCGGCTGGTTTCGACGGCCATCGACATCGACAATCCCGGCCCGGACTCTAACTCGGGCGCTGGTCGTGTCGATGCCTACAAGGCAGTCATGAAGTAGGCCGCAGGCCTGCCCAAGGATAGCGGGGCACCTCGGATGAGGGGCCCCGCTTCTCGTTGGCCAGGGGCCTCTTGCCTCCATGCCGGATGACCGGGAGCAGCACGGCCCCCCGGAGTGTCCTCCAAGGGGCCGTGCTGCCGACCGAGGCGTCGTCTCAGGCGCCAGCGCGTGCCACGATCTGCCGCAGCACGTAGGGCAGGATGCCCCCATGGCGGTAGTACTGCACCTCGATGGGGGTGTCGATGCGCAAGCGCACCGGTACGCGGCTCTCGCCTCCGTCGGCACGACGGATCACGAGCGTCAGGTCCATCTGCGGCTTGATGCCGCCTTCGACGCCAACGAGGTCGAAGGTCTCATCGCCCTTCAAACCCAGGGTTTCGACCGTCGTGCCCTCATGGAACTGGCACGGCAGGACGCCCATGCCGACGAGGTTCGAGCGGTGGATGCGCTCGAAGCTGCGTGCGAAGACCGCTCGGACACCCAACAGGCGCGTGCCCTTGGCGGCCCAGTCACGCGAACTGCCCGTGCCGTATTCCTGACCTGCCAGGATGAACAGCGGCGTTCCCTCAGCCTGGTAGCGCTCGGCCGCATCGAAGATGTCCATCTGCTCGCCAGAAGGCTGATGGATCGTCACGCCACCCTCGACACCCGGGACCATCAGGTTCTTGATGCGGACATTGGCGAAGGTGCCCCGGACCATCACGTCGTGGCTGCCGCGGCGCGCCCCGTAGCTGTTGAAGTCCACCTTGGCCACGCCACGGCCCTTCAGATAGCGGCCAGCCGGGGATGTCTCCTTGATGGCCCCGGCCGGGCTGATGTGGTCGGTCGTGATGGAGTCGCCAAACATGGCCAGCGCACGCGCCCCCTCGAGTCCAGGCATCGCGGGCAGGTCGGCCCCGAAACCGTCGAAGTAGGGCGGCTCCTGGATGTAGGTCGAGGCACCATCCCATGTGTAGCGGTCCCCGCTCGGAGCCTCCACCTGTCCCCACATCGGCGTCGCGTTCGCAAGGTCGGTGTACATCCGGCGGTAGGTCTCAGGATCCATGGCCGATCCCATCACATCGGCAAGCTCCTCGGCCGTTGGCCAGATGTCCTTCAGGTAGACCGGCTGACCATCCTTGTCCTGCCCAAGAGGCTCGGTCACGAGATCCTTCGTGACAGTTCCGGCGAGCGCATAGGCCACGACCAGCGGGGGGCTGGCCAAGTAGTTTGCCTTGATGTTCTGGTGGACGCGCGCCTCGAAGTTGCGGTTGCCCGAGAGCACGCTGACTCCCACGAGGTCGCCCTGAACGACCACTTCCTCGATCTCCTGCTGGAGCGGACCCGAGTTGCCGATGCACGTCGTGCAGCCATAGCCCACGGTCTGGAAGCCCAAGGCGTCGAGGGCCTGCTGGAGGCCCGTCCGATTCAGGTACTCCGTGACCACGCGCGAGCCGGGTGCCAGCGAGGTCTTGACGTGGGGGGCCGTCTTCAGGCCCCGTGCCACGGCCTTGCGCGCGAGCAGGCCTGCCGCCAGCATGACCCCCGGGTTGGACGTGTTGGTGCAGGACGTGATGGCGGCGATCAGCACGTCACCGTGTCCGATGCTGGTGGTCGCGGCCGTGGCGACTGCCGATGCGTCGGAACCGGCAGCAACGGGTCTGCGGCTGGCGACTTCCTCGGCGGACTTGCCATAGCCATCGGGCTTGGCCGTCTGCATCAGGCTCGCGAAGGTGCTGGCCATCCGAGTCAGCTCCACGCGGTCCTGTGGCCGCTTGGGGCCCGCAAGCGCCGGGACCAGAGAACCGAGGTCCAACGTGACGACCTGCGTGTAGTCGATCTCGCCTTCACCCGGGATGCCGAACATTTCTTGGGCCTGATAGTAGGCTCGGAAGGCCGCGACTTCTTCCTGGCTGCGGCCGGTGGCCGAGAGGTACCAGCACGTTTCTTCATCGACGGGGAAGAAACCCATCGTGGCGCCGTACTCCGGAGCCATGTTGGCAATCGTGGCCCGCTCGGTCGCGGGCAGGGCGCGCGCACCCTCACCGAAGAACTCGACGAACTTGCCGACGACCTTGGTTTTCCTCAGCAGTTCGGTGATGGCGAGGACCACGTCCGTGGCCGTCGTGCCCGCGGGCGGCTTGCCCTTGAGATGTACCCCGACGACATCGGGCTGCAGGAAGTAGACGGGTTGGCCGAGCATGGCGGCTTCGGCCTCGATCCCGCCGACACCCCAGGCCACGACGCCGATGCCGTTGATCATGACGGTGTGGCTATCGGTCCCGACGAGGGTGTCGGGGTAGTACGTCCCGTCCTTGCTCAGGACACCGCGGGCCAGGTACTCGAGGTTGACCTGATGGCAGATGCCGATGCCGGGGGGCACGATCCCGAAGGTTTCGAAGGCCCCCATGCCCCACTTCAGGAACTGATACCGGGCCATGTTGCGATTGAACTCGATGGACAGGTTGCGCTCGAGGGCATCGGCCCTGCCGGCCACATCGACCTGAACCGAGTGGTCGATGACGAGATCGACCGGCACCAGCGGTTCGATGATGCCGGGGTCCTTGCCAAGGCGGGCGACTGCCTCACGCATGGCTGCAAGGTCGACCAGCAGAGGGACGCCCGTGAAGTCTTGCAGCAGCACGCGGGCGACGACGAACGGCACTTCCTCCGTCCGAGGAGCATTGGGCTGCCAGTTGGCAAGGGCCCGGACATCCTCCTCCCGGACGCGCTCGCCATCCAGATTTCGCAGGAGCGACTCGAGGACAATCCGGATGCTGACGGGCAGTCGCTTGCCGCCACCGAGACCATTCGCCTCGAGGAAGGGCAGCGAGTGGAAGTGGCCTGTACGGCCGGGGCTGATGGTGAAGGTCTGCTTGGCGTCCGCGTAGCGCGTCATCGGGCTCTCCTGAGTCGTGCAACAACTGCTCGATTCTACCGCACGGCAAGCACCGCAAGGCCCCAAGGTCCCATTCGCCCATGCAGCTTGCCTCCGACAAGGGTCAGAGTCCGGCCTCCGATCAAACGCTCCACCCGCGCATCCGAGCCGACCTCGAGGGCATGATCCACGACGCCTCCTGTCCTTCCGACCCATGCGACGACCAGCAACCCTGACGCACCGGCCGGGGGGCTCACGACCAGAAGCGAACCGGCGTGCTCGATTCGGCGCCTGCCGTCCTCGATCTCGGGATGGGCCCTGCGGATGGCGAGCAACTGTCGCACGAAGCCCAGCGCAGACCGTGTGGCGGTCGCCTGGATGGACACAGGCCCGCCACGTGCACGGGCAAGCGGCAGCGGCAGGTCTTCTTCACGGGCCGTCGTGAAGCCTGCGGATGCTCCCTCGTCCCACAACATCGGTGTCCTGACGCTCATGCGGTCCGGGAGGCCGGGGGCGTCCCCCATGGCAATCTCGTCCCCGTACCAGAGGACGGGGTCGCCTGGGGAAAGCAGCCAGAGGGCGTGAAGCAACTGCCATAGCCTCGCATCACCCGCTAGGGGTGCGAGTCGCCTGCGAATCCCGCCAAACCGTCGCTGGCCTCCGCGTGGTGCGAATCGAGCCAGGAGGAGTTCTCGATCGGCATCCGACAGATGCTCGGTCGTGAGTTCGTCATGGTTGCGCAGGAAGGTTGCCCAGCGGCAGCCTGCCGGGGGGCGGCCTTCGGTTCCGAGGACAGCAGCCAGTGGCTCTGCCGCCTCGCGGGCCACCGCAAGATAGGTGGCGGTCATGCGCCGGAAGTGCAGCATGTGGCTGCAGCCCTGCCCGTGGCCGAAGTAGGTGCGGATGCCCTCGAGGCTACCGTTGGCCTCCCCCAGCAGGATGGCGTCCTTCCGCCGCGCCCGGACATGGCGGGCGATTGCCTGCAGCGTGGCATGGGTCTCCGGCAGGCCCTCGCATGGGCTGTCCTCTGCCTCATGCAGGTAGGGCAGGGCGTCGAGGCGAAAACCGTCCACGCCCTGATCCAGCCAATGGTCGATCACGTGCAGCATCGCCGCACGCACCGGGGGATGTTCCCAGTTGAGGTCAGGCTGCTCCCGATAGAACCGGTGCCAATACCAGGCGCCGGCCACTGGATCCCATGACCAGTTGGCAGGTTCCTCCTCGGCGAAGATGACTCTTGCCTGCGGGTAGCGATCCGGGGTCGGACTCCAGACGTACCAGGCGCGGTCGGGATGGTCAGATGGCGCATGGCGCGCACGCACGAACCACGGATGCGCACGCGACGTGTGGTTGAGGACCAGATCGAGGATCAGGCGAAGGCCGCGTGCGTGGACGGCCGCGACCAGCTTCCTGAAGTCCTCGGGACTGCCATATCGGGCGTCCACTTCCAGGTAGTCGCTGACATCATAGCCATCATCACGTCCGGGCGAAGGATGTATCGGCAGCAACCAGATGACCGTCACGCCCAGCGACACGAGGTGATCGAGGCGCCCGATCAGGCCGCCCAGATCCCCGATGCCATCGCCGTCGCTATCCTGAAAGGATCCCAGGCGGATCGAGTAGAAGACGTCACGGGCCATGCCGATGCCCCCCGATAGAGGGGAGCATGGCCCGCGATCGGTCTAGGCGCGAGGGCTGTTCGGTCGGCGGGAAGCGACGTTGAGCAGCAGCAATGCCAGGAGGCCAAACGGCAGGAGCGACAGGGCGTCCGACCATGGGCCCGCGAAGAACGGGTTGTGCTCGGTCGACCACTCCTCGACCGAGGCCGAGAAGGCCTGCGTCACGCCTGCGAGGAAGGCGATGACGATTCCGGCCAATGCACCACCGGCAATGTAGCCAGAGGCCAGAAGGACGCCGGGACTGCCCTCGTCAGCATCGCCCTCGAGCGCTGGCTTGCGTCGATCGACCCACCAGCGGATGGCGCCACCGACCATGATGGGCACCGAGGCCGCCAGAGGCAGGTACAGGCCGACGGCAAAGGCGAGGGAGGGAATGCCCGCCAGTTCGAGGACGATGCTGACGAAGCCACCGAGAATCACCAGGGTCCAAGGCAGCTCCCGATTGAGGATTCCCTTGATGATGTAGCTCATCAGCGTGGCCTTCGGGGCATCGTACTTGGCTACCGTCGTACCGTCCGGTCGCCGGTCCCAACTGCCGTTGATGCCGGGATCCACGAGCCAGGTCACGGTTCCATCTTCGCGGCAGAGGTACTTGCCGACAGGCCCTCGATCGGGATCCTGCTGCTGCCAGACGCGGTAGGTCGCCCTGTCGTCGACTGCTTGCGGGCCTTCGAGGCGCTCCTCATTGCCCAATTCGCCCACAGGAGCCCGGAAGCCTTCCGGGAAGGCCACCCGGACGCTGGTGCTGGCTCCTTCCGTGAGCACGACCTTCTGGGGGACGTAGACCGTCGCGGCCTGATTGAGTCCGAGCAGTACGGGGCCCAGCGCAAGGGCCGAAGCGAAGGCCCCGAAGAGGATGGCAATCTGCTGGAGGCGCGGCGTGGCTCCGACGAGGTGGCCGGTCTTGAGGTCCTGAGAGGTCGTGCCGGCATTGGATGCGGCGATGCAGACGATGGCACCGACCGACAGGGCCGTGACGTAGTCGTTGTGGCTGGTCCAGCCAAGGCCGAGAAAGACCAGGCAGGTCAGCAACAGGGTCGCCACCGTCATGCCCGAGATGGGGTTCGACGAGGAGCCGATCTCGCCCGTGATGCGCGACGAAACGGTCGCGAAGAGGGCTCCGAAGAGCAGGATCATCAGGGCGCCTAGCAGGTTCATATGCAGGGATGGCGCGGCAAGGATGCCGGCGATCAGCAACAGGATTCCGCCAAGCACGAGACCCAGCGGAAGGTCCCGGTCGGTTCGGGGTCGCACGGCCTCCGAGCCCGCCTCCCGGCTGCCGCGCAGGTCATCGAGTCCGGCAAGGATGCTGTGGCCGATCAGGGGCAGGGAGCGGAACAGGCTGATGATGCCACCGGTGGCCACGGCTCCGGCTCCGATGTACAGCAGATAGGTTCCGCGGATCTGCCCCGGCGCCATGCTGTCGATGGGCACCAGACCGGGCGGAATGATGCCCGAGCCTCCGAAGTAGCGGATGGCCGGGATGAAGACCAGGTATGCCAGCACGCCGCCTGCGGTCATCACGGCGGCCACCCGGGGACCGATGATGTAGCCGACGCCCAGCAGGGCGGGCGAGACCTCCGCACCGACGGAACCACCGGCCAGCGGGGCACCGAAGACCCTCTCCGGAACTTCCTTCCAGCCTTTCAGGCCCAGCATCAGGATCTGGTACACGAAGCCCAGGCCGAACCCCCCGAAGATGGCCCGTGCACTGGCCGGGTCTGTCACCGACGTCGTTGTCGCACCTTCTGCCCCGGATGCGGCTGCACGGGACTCGGGCGAGGCTGCTGCCTTCAGGACCTCGGCACAGGCCGTGCCCTCGGGGTAGGCAAGCACGCCATGCTGCTTGACGATGAGTGCCCTGCGAAGCGGAATCATCAGCATGATGCCGAGCAACCCGCCCAGCGTGGCCACCAGCATCACGCGCGTGAGCTCGAGGTCGAAGCCCAGAATCAGGATGGCCGGCATCGTGACCCCAACCCCGAAGGCGATGGACTCACCAGCCGAGCCCGCGGTCTGGACAAGGTTGTTCTCGAGGATGGTTGCCGGACGGACACCGAACTTGCCCAGCAGTCGGAACAGCGCTATGGAGAGCACGGCAACCGGGATGGAGGCTGAAACGGTGAGACCGACCTTGAGCACCAGATAGAGGGACGAGGCCCCGAACACGGCACCGAGCAGGGTCCCCACGAGGAGGGGCAGGATACCGAACTCGCGCAGTGATGCATGATCCGGGATGTAGGGACGGAAAGCCGTCGCAGGCTCCTCACGGGTCGGTTGCTGGACGGCCATCGGCTACCTCGGGGGGACTTGTATCAGGTCGGTTATAAGGTTATTATTCCAATGTTAAACCGTTCTTTACAAGACCTGTTCGCCGTTTGTTCTGGAGGCGTCCTTGGTGAATCGTTTCATCGCCTTGACCTTGCTGGGCCTGGTCGGCTGCGGCAGTCTTCCTGCTGCAAGAACGCCGCTGGCCGCCTCAGGCTCCCGGGTTCAGGCCACTTCCGTCCGGGAGGTCGTCGTGGCGTGGGCACCCGGTGCGTTGGCCGTGCAAGGCCGCAAGGCGATGGGTGTGGCGCCTGTCCGGCGTGTGGCGCGCCTCGGCTTGGAAGTATACGCCGCAGCCGACCCGGCGGCGTTCGCTGCGCGTGCGCGTCACTTGCCGGGCGCGGCTTGGGCCGAGCCGAACGGGCGTGCAGGTCTCGGACTGCCGAGGCAGGATGAGCCTCCCTCGGTACGTCCCCCCTCCTTCAGCTTGCGCGCCGCGGACGATCCCATGCTTGGTGAGCAGTGGGCCCTCGGCAAGTGCCGCTTTCCCGAGGCTTGGACCCTTGCCCGAGGAGGTTCTCGGCGGTCGGTTGCCGTCGTCGATACCGGTGCGGACATTCGCCACGAGGACCTGAAGGACAAGGTTGTATCCGGCTGGGACTTCGTCAATCAGGATCCGGATCCCAAGGATGACCACTTCCACGGCACGCACTGTGCCGGTATCGTCGGCGCTGCTACCGGGAATGGCGTTGGTGTCGCAGGCGGTGCGCCCGATACCCCGGTGCTGGTCGTCAAGGCTCTGGACTGGGAAGGCATGGGGACCTACGACCAGATTGCTCAGGGCATCGTGCATGCCGTCGACCGGGGCGCCAAGGTCGTCAGCCTGTCACTTGGTGCCCCCCAGAAGAACTTCACGCTGTCACAGGCCATCAAGTGGGCCGTCGGCGAGGGTGTCCTCGTCGTTGCCGCCATGGGCAATGAGGACAGCGACGAACCGAGCTATCCGGCAGCCTACCCCGGTGTCCTCGCGGTGGGTTCAACCCGCGCGGACGACACCCGATCCGGGTTCTCGAATCGTGGCAGCCACATCAGCGTCACAGCCCCCGGATCCAAGATTCTTTCAACCGATCGCTATGACAAGTATCAGGTCTTGTCAGGGACCTCGATGGCCACTCCGTTGGTTGCGGCGTTGGCTTCCATGGTCTGGAATCTCAGGCCGGAGTGGACGGCCGCCGAGGTGGCCGAGCACATTCGAAAGACC
Organism: Candidatus Sericytochromatia bacterium; assembly: GCA_035285865.1. Lineage (GTDB taxonomy): Bacteria > Cyanobacteriota > Sericytochromatia > S15B-MN24 > VGJW01 > VGJW01. The sequence continues at coordinate 128,260 of JAYKHS010000011.1, read as the reverse complement.
TCGGTGGATCTCGGTGAGCCGGGCTTCGATACCGCGTTCGGTGCCGGCCGCATCGATGCACTGGCTGCCGTACAGGCGCTCGTGCGCTGACAGGGGTCACGGGCAGGCCAGGACGTCTTGGGTGATGCGCCCGCTCGTGTCTTGCACTTCGAGGCGCTCGAACAGCAGGCCGATGCTGCGTCCCCTCGCCTTGTCGGCACCTCTCGGCCACGACAGGGATACGGAAAGCTCGAGCGGTGCACTGCCGATCTCAGCGCGCTGGACCATGGTGGCCCGGCCCCACAGGGCCTTGAGCAGGACCGATGGGCCTCGGCGCTGTAGGACCACGGTGCCGCGGGTCGCCTCGAGGCGTTGTGCCTCGACGACGAGGCCATCAATCGTGGCCGCCTCACCGGGTCTGGCCTGTCGCAGCAGCCTTACGGATGGAATGCCCTCGCGCTCCAACCTGATCGCAGCCTTGGGCAGGCGGTCGGATCCATCGTGCAGGCCCCACTCTATGCGTGCTCCCTCCGGCAACTCCGACGCCAGCACCACGCTGGAGACGAGACTCATGTCGGCAACCGGCGTTCCGGGGCGCAGGCTGGCACCCCCGGAGATCTCATCGGGGAAGAGGTCGACGGAGAGGCTGCGGGCTCCGCGGTAGAGTGACAGCGAGGTGCCGGGCCCGCTCTCCAGCGTCCAGTCCCCGCAGCCAATGGCCGTGCGCGAGCGCGAGGTCGTCTCGGGCACAGCGACACTCGCCACCGGGGGGGGCTCGGCGCCGCCAAGGCAGCCTGAGAGGCCGAGCAGGACCGGCAGCATTCGGTCGGGTCTGGTGTATCGCATCATGGGCCCTTCCTGACAGCGGGGTACCACTTGATCCTGCATCCCCTCCGTTTCGGGGCCACCGTCGTCGCGGCCAAGGCTGGCTGTTCGTCGTGGCGGCGGTCACGATTGACATAATCCCGGCCGTTCGCCTGCCGTCAATCCCTATACTCCAGCAAGATGAAACGCACATTCCGCTTCGGAAGGAAGGCAGACATGGCAGCCAATCACGCCGAGAACGTCGAGGTCATCCATCGGCAGATCAACGCTCTCGAGAAGGACTTCATCCGAGGCCTGGTCGAGATCGACCTTGTGGAGGAGGCCAACCAGCGTAATGATCTGGCGAAGTTCGAGCACTCTTCCGGCAACCTGAAGGATGTCTTCACCCGTGGCCTGAAGACCCTCTACTATCTCCGTAACCGAATCAGCGCGTTCGAGGAGATGGCCGGTCCGAAGGTGGCGACGTCCTCTCCCGTGGCTGAGCGGAAGAATCCCCCCGGCCTGTAGCCAGTCCGCCCGCGATGGCATCACGCCCCCGACTCCCGAGAAGGAGTCGGGGGCTTTCATTGTTGGGTGATATGACTGAATAGTTTCTCAGGTTCATGATTAGGTGGATTTATGATTACTCAAGATGGAGAGCATGGGTTGGGCTGCCGATAATGTTCTTGGTGAATGGCTGCATTGGTTAACTAATGTTGTGGTTAGTTTTTCGACCGTGGCGATTCGGGCTCGTGCCCACGGAGAGGTTGCCCGACTCTTGAGATTCAGGTCCATGGGGCGCATCTCGCTGGACCCTGATGTCTGCTTCGGTCGTGCGGCTCGATTCCGGCCGGGCAACTGACCAATTCAGCATTTCGTTGCTTGCCATTTGGCCGTGATGAATCTCGCGATGCCACGTCGGGCAGATCGCACCGACGAAACGGGGGTGGTCAAGACCGGCCGACGAGACCCTGGTGGCATGGTGCGGCTCCAGATAGGGGCGGCCATTGACCCTCTGGAAGGGGCCGGCTGATGACAGGATTCGCGCTTGCCGCAGGCTCCGGCCGACCCGAATCAGGGCTGGATGGGCTAAAGCGCTTGCGTCACTTAGGTTTCGGACATCAGCTCTCCAGAATGGCGCCTGGGGCTACCAAATTCTGATGGCAAGCCGAGTCATAGGTCGAGGGCGATGCGCCCGGAGATGACATAATGCATTAGCATCGAAGGACGCCGCCCGAACTCGAACTCGACAGCGAGGGTCGGCCTGTTCTCCGAAGAGGTGGAGCGGGGCGGTCTTATTGACATAACTAATCTTATGCGACGTTTTGAAGCGACTCAAGCGCTTCTTCTGGGGCCAGGGCTCGGCCCATGGAAATGGCTGCCACCACTGGGTTTGAGGCTTGTTGTTGCCACAGGAGCAATCGCGGACCATTTCTGATGCAAACTTGACCACCCGTTAACCACGAGCGAGCCTTCTCCGGGCGACAATAATCTGGTGACGCCTCCATATATTCAACAGGGTTCCGCCTCAAGTATCCTCGGGCGCTTGGCTACGCCCTTGGGTGGTGCTGTTCCTTCGACTCCCGCGATGCCTTCGATGCCCGGAGACCGGCAGGAGGGACTGGACCTTCTGGAGCGCCTCGCGGCGCGTCACAAGGCAGTTGGTCAAGGGGTTCCCGGTTCGCAGTCTGCGGGTGTTGTTCTGCCTGCTGGGGATCCCGAGCGGTTCTTCGTGGCCCAGGTCCGCCACCCGCGCTACAACCCGGACGCGCCTTCCTCGACGGCCAATTGTGGTCCGGCTTCTCTCGCGATGGCCCTGCTTGCCCTGCATCGTGTCCCCGCACAGGTCAATCGTCAGGCGCTTGTCATGCAGGTGCGCCAGGCCATGACGGGGCGGCAGGATCCCTTCGAACTCACCAGTGAAGTCGATGTGCGGCGTGGTGCCGAGGCGGTTGGTCTCAAGACTCGTTACGTCGAGTCTCCGGCAGCCGTGGAGCAGGCCGTCAGACAGGGTGAACTGATCGTTCTGGCAGGTAATCCTGCTGCGTACAATGCTGGCCTGAGTCCCCAGCAGTACGTTCCTTTCGACGGAGGCCACTTCATTCTCGTCAGTGGTCTTCAGGGCGATCGTTTCATCATCAATGATCCCTACTCGATGCAGGGACCCCTTGCGGTGACTGCAGACCAACTGGCTCGCTTCATGAGCTTCCGGCAGTGGAATATTGGTGTCTCACTGAAATCTTGAGTGAGGTTAATCTTTATCCTTGCTGAGTGCCTGAGCTGGTCAAAATAATTCGCAAGATCACTGTCGTGCTGGGTTTATGATTTACTTGGATAACTATTCTAGTCGTTAATCCAGTCGGGTATGAGGTGGGTCGCGCTGTCCGACCAGCCCTCGCACAGACCTGATGCAAGCCAGCCGTTGACCGCAGGACGCAGATCGAGTCCTTCGAGGTCTGCTGCGCGGAACCATTCGTGGCCATCCAGTCTCGGATCGGTATCGCTCCGCTCCCCCTTGGTTCCGAGGATCATCAGGGCGACCACATGGATGATGTGGCGCGTGGCGTCTGGTGCCCGAGTCTCGACAAGCGCCAGAATCCGAGAAAATTCCGCTTCATATCCGGTCTCTTCCCGGACTTCGCGCTTGAGTCCTTCGGCGATGCTCTCACCGCACTCCAGGCCGCCACCTGGCAGTAACCAATAGGTACGCGCCTCTTTGCGATGGCGGACCAGCAGGAGTCGCCCACTTTCAATCAGGACTGCGCCAAGTCGAATCCTGGGGCCAGTCATGCCAACTGGTCCAGAGCTTTGCACACGCGAACCAAGGCTTCTCGTGCATGGCCGTAGCTGAGCCCTCCCTGCCAGTACGCGACGTAGGGTGGACGCAAGGGGCCGTCACACGAGAGCTCGATGGTGGAGCCTTCGATGAACGTTCCCGCGGCCATCACCACATGATCGGCGTAGCCCGGAACAACTGCGGGCTCCGGGGTGACGTGCGCGTGGATGGGCGAGGTACGCTGCACGGTCTGGCAGAAGGTCACGAGGCGTTCCGCCGAGCCGAGCCGTACCGCCTGGATGATGTCGGTGCGCAGATCCGTGGGAGCCGGATCGACGGAATGCCCCATCTCCTCGAGGACCGCAGCAGCGAGAACTCCACCCATGACGGCTTCGGCAACCACGTGGGGAGCCAGAAAGAGTCCCTGGAACATGAGCCGGAGCGAATCCAGCGTCGCTCCGCCGGCTGCACCTATTCCCGGGGCGGTAAGTCGGCAGGCCGCTCGGTGCACCAGATCGGCCCTGCCCGCCACATAACCACCCGCTGGCACGATGCCGGCCCCCGGGTTCTTGATGAGCGAACCCGCGATGAGATCGGCTCCGACGTGGGTTGGCTCGCGGTCTTCGACGAATTCGCCGTAGCAGTTGTCGACGAAGAAGACCAGATGCGGGTGGGCTTTCCGTAGCGTGCTGATGGCTTCTTCAATCCGCGAAATGGACTGGGACGGCCTCCATGCATAACCCCGGCTACGCTGGATCGCCACGACAGCAGTCTTGTCCGAAATGGCCGCGAGGCAGCCAGCGAGGTCTATCTGGCCGTCCGGCAGCAGATCGATCTCCCGATAGCCGACACCCCACTCCATCAAGGAGCCTTGCCCGCCTCCCCGAAGGCCGATGACTTCCTCCAGCGTGTCGTAGGGGTGTCCCGTGATGTATAGCAACTCTCGGCCCGGTGCAAGCGCACCGTAGAGCGCCAAGGCAATGGCATGAGTACCGGAGGCGATGCTGCCTCGTACAAGGGAAGCCTCAGAACCCAGGACCGTGGCCATGACGGTGTCCAGACACTCCCTGCCGAGGTCGTCATGGCCATAGCCCGTTGTCCCGGCAAAGTGTTCTTCACCGACACGTGCGGCCTGAAAGGCCTCCAGGACTCTTCGGGTGTTGGCCCATTCCGTGGCGCGAATGGCCCTGAAGGTGTCCTCGAGGCGTTCCTCCGCACGGCCGATCCGGGCTTCGGCGGCTTCCTTTGGAGTCATGGCGGGCATCCTACCCCGCAGCAAGCCCGGCGGACAAGCCGGCATCCGATGTGATTACTGGCCCCACGACTCCGTGCGTACCGAGGCATGCAGGCGGGGTGGATGTCCTGGATGCAAGCGGACACCGAACTGGAAGCCGTGCGCAACGCAGAGGTCTTCGACCATGGAGATGGCCTCTGCTGCGGCCATCCCGAAATGCCGTGGAGACAAGCGCACGATTCCCGACGGATGAGCGGCGAGTTGCAGATCCGGTGTGTCGACGGCAAGTGTCAGCCACCCTGCCGTAAGCAGGGTCGAGAGGCGCGGCTTGTGTCCCGGTGCGATGGATTCCATCGCTTGCAGGAGGACCGCGACGAGATCGTTCGCAACAGTACGCGGACAAAGGAGCTCGACTGACTGGGCATCATCCGTCGTGACCATTTGAAGCGCGGGTTCCATCTGGAGGGCTCTGCTCAAGATGTCGGCCACCTGCAAGCCGGCGGATTCGTTCCACGCCCGACCATCCTGCCAATTGCGACCGACCTGGCCAAGGTAACCTGACATGCATCGAACCTGCCGCACCAGGCTCTCCGTCGTCTCGACTTCGGCTTGCTGGGTTGCCAGTTGATGCATATCGTCCGCGAGGAGCGCCAGCGCGTGCACTTCGTTGCGCAAGTCGTGAAGCAACTGCTTGACGAAGGCCTGATCCTCGCCGGTTCTCGACTCATGCTGCCTGACGGTCAGGCGGGTATGTTGCAGTTCCCGAGATATGGCCGAGTGCTCGAATAGCAGTTGTAGCAGGTCTGCGAGGCTCCCCAGCCATCGACTGCGGATACTGTCCAGTTCGGCCTCGTCATCCCAGATGACGAGCACCATGCCAACATGGCTTCCGCGGCGCCTCAGGGGATGCCAGAGGGTGAGACCGACCTGGCCGAGGCATTCAAGGCCTGGCAACTCTCTTTCGATGGCACTGGCCCCCCGCGTGAAGCGCACACGCGCCGAGTCCAGCAGGCTGTCCACCCAGGCCGTGCGTCCGGTGGTGGTGGTCGGTGCCTCCGCTAACGTTGCCTCCGCACCACCGGCGCGGGCAACGACATCAAGACGATTTTCCTCCGTCGAAGACAGGACCAGGACATCCACCGCACCAAGCGTTCTGCATGCCAAGACCAGCAGAGGCGTCAGGCCGAGTGAGTCGAACCGTCCCCGCGACAGCAGCCGACCTGCCTGAGCCCAAGGGGCATCAGGCAACTGCGGTTCCGGCCGTCCCGCCAAGGCCTGCCGACGGAGGGCCACCATGACTCTGATGGCAGCGTGCATGCCCTCTCCCATTGGGCTTCGTGTCGCCACCGCAAGGTACTCACCCTGATCCAACGGCAAGATGCACCAGGCATCGGACCCGACCGGAAGTGAGGCTGGGATGGGGAGCTGACTCGTGTTGGCCCCGTCGCCTCGGGGGACGGAAACGAGCCGGAGGTCCCCGGACGCATCGTAGTGCGCCGCTTCGGCCTGCGTGATCTCCGCGACGTCTTGGAACCACGCGGCCTCTTGCCAGCTATCGCTTTCCAGATGCCGCAAGAGGGAGGCAAGGAAGACTCCGTCCCGGAGGTCAAAGCCGTTCATCATGCGCCATCTGCGTCCTCGAGGGGACGTCCGAGCTTCGCGGCAAGCGCAAGCGTTCGCGAGTGCTCGTGGCGGCGCTCGCTGTTCCCTGATGCGCGCAGGGCCTGAAACAGATGGTGGTCGGTCCTTGAGTGCTGGCTCATCTCGTGTGCGACCCGGGCCAGCCCCCGATGGATGCGAGGCAACAACGTCGGTCGACTCGCCTCGACGCATGCAAGTAGATCCAGAAGCAGTTTGCCAGCCCTTTCATGGGCGCCTTCTGCCAGCGCGAGCTCTGCATCCAGAATCCCGACATCCGGCAAGTTCTCTTCAAGCCCACAGGATTCAATCGTGATGCGAGCGTCCCAGAGATACCTCCTCGCTTCCTCAAGATTGCCTGCACCGAGCTCGATGGCCGCCAAAGTCGCTTGGGCGATTGCGCGCCCTGGTGCTTCGCCAGAGGCCTCCTTGAGATCGAAAGCGCGTGAAACGGTTGTTCTGGCTTCGTCGAATCGTTCAGTGAGGAGCAGCAGGCTGCCAAGATTGTTGGCTACCGTCGCTCTGAGCACGACTTCTCCCGCTTGCGCGAGCAGGGACTCGGCCATTTCAAAGGCCTCGCGCGCTTCATCAAAGGCACCGGACTCGATGTGGACATTGCCGATGTTGTTCCAGCTTCTCGCCACGGCAACAAGGTCCCCGAGCCGATTCCTGACCGACAGAGCCAATTGATGCCACGCGATGGCGTTCCGGTAGCGTCCGAGGCGGAAACATGCGATGCCGACAGTCGACGCCCACATCGCCGATTCAACGGTGTCGGGGATACGCTCGGCGTTGTCGTCGGGCAACGGGGATGCAGCCAGATCATCCAGGTGGCCGAGCCTGAGTTGCAGGACTGCCCTGTGTGCCCGGACCTCCCAGTCCTTGGGGTCCGACAGGCGTTCGGCGAGGTCGAGGAGGCCACTCGCAGCCTGATAGTCACCAAGGAACTCCAGGATTTTGACCATGGCCAGCCAGCGGCTGCGACGTACTGCCCGTGCGCTGGGCTGCCACCGGTCCAGCATTTCCCACGCTTCGGCAGGATTGCCGCACGCGAGTTCCCGCCTTGCTGCAATCAGCGGCATGAGCTCGTTGTTGGTCGCCGCTGGCGGATGCAAGCGCCAGATTGCAATGACTTCATCAAGGCATCGCGTATCGCCGAGCGATTCCGCCCACGCTCCGAGTCGTGTGAGCCGCACGGCGGTGTCGCTGAACTGCTGCCATCCTTGGTCGTCTTGCGGTTGCGCCAGCGGATGATCAGGCCAGAGCGTGGCCTTCGAATCGGCAATCTTCACGATGGAGAAGTCAGCGGTCGAGCCTGCCTCGCGGCCGTCGCTCGCAACTTGCACGGTTTCCGCGGCAAGCTCGGCAATCGTGGTCCCGAGCCAGGACCACTCGGATGCCGAATGCAGGTTGGGTCCGTGAACTCTGATGCCAGCAGAGAAGTGACGCCGGAGCGCTTGCTCTGCAAGATGCCGAAGGGTCCCGAGATTGACCGGGGATGCAGGCAACTCGTCCACGGCAACAAGAATTGCCAAACCCAAGGAGCCGACAGCCAGCAAGGGCCCCAGCGGGATGATGTCAATCGGAGACAAATGAATCCCCGTGGCGGTACTGCTCAAGTCCAGCTCAGCATGGTATCTCATATCAGTATGACATTATTTGACCTGTAGATCAAGCTGGCGGATGCGTGTCATGTCGCCCGTCCGGTGTGTTGCCATCTGTTACACTTTTTTATAATGCGTAAATTTGGTTCGGTAACTTTCATCGCTGCGCCCTTGGCGCTTGCCGTGCTGGTCGCGTGCTCGGACGGGGCGCTGCTGCAGCGGATCACCACCCTTGCTCAGGCAACGTCGGTGCCGTCGGCATCGGGCGTGGCGTCTGCGTCCATGTCTCCCGAGCCTTCCTCGGCACCAACGCCTGAGTCTACCCCTAGCCCGGTGCCGACTCCCGAACCTACCCCGGCAGCAACGCCTGAGCCTACACCTGGCCCCACTCCGGCGGTCGCCCCGGCCAGGCAGCAGGCGTGGGCGCCGGCTGCATTCTGGACCGTGGCGGCCGGCTTCGGCAGCGGTATCGAGAACGGGGCGGCGGATGCCCCGGGCGGGATGCTGGGCGATGGTCTGCCAGTGGCTTCTGCCTACCTGAGCAAACCGACGAATGTGGCCTTTCTGCCGGATGGTCGAGGGCTGGTTCTTGACCGTGGCCACGGTGTCATCCGTGTCGACGATCACGGAGTGGCAGCGACTTGGGCGGGTCAGGTGCCCGGAACGCCTGCGGCACCAGGAGTGCCGGTCAATCAGGCTGAAGTCCGCCTTCTGGGCACGACGGCTTCCGCGGTTCCTGCCGAGGTGGCCGTTTCCCCCGATGGTTCCGTGTGGGTTGTCGACGGGTCCGGCCAGCTTCTGCTGATGCCCGTTGCATCGGGTCGTGCCTATGGTCTGGACCTCGAGGCGGGCAAGGCGCATGTGGTCCCCCTGCCTGCCGAGTTGGGCAAGCCCAATGGCCTTTCAGCCGCCCCGGATGGGACGCTTGTCTTCACGGTCGTCAATCAGAACAAGGCGAGCATTACCGCCCATCGGTACCTCTATCGCCTGAATCTCGATGGGGCCGTGGTCGTCCTTGCAGGGAGCGGTTCGGCAACCGGACTGATTGGTGAGGAGGGTGCGCTGCTGGCGGAGGCACCGATTGCCGGGCCGTCAGCGCCACACGTGGATCCCGACGGCAATGTCTGGTTCAGTGAGGTGTCCACCCAGCTGCTGACGCAACAGGACAGCACCACCCAGTCCTTGAGTGTCGCGAGGATCATGCTGGTTTGCCTTCAGGACATCGAGGGCTTTGGTGGTCGGCGGACAGCCGGTCGGGTGTATCCGATGATTGGCGAGGGGCCTCGTACCCCTTATAGCGCCAGCACCGACGTCAAGAGCCAGGTGGATCAGGGCGATGGCCTGCCGGGCCTTCAAGCCAGCGTGTTCAAGGCCAGCTCCATGGCCGTGACTCCGGAGGGTCATCTTGTCTTCCTCGAGCCCACACTCGCCCGCCTTCGTCTGTTCGACAGGAACACGGGCCTCGTTCACCGCCTTGCCGGACCGGGACCTGCCACCGAGCCTGATGGACCCGTGCCCCTTGCTGCAGGGCGACTCGCTCTTCCGACCTACCTCGCCGTGGATGCGACGGGCGATATCCTGATTACGGATTTCTCTGCCAATCGGGTCAGGCGGGTCAAGACCGCCCCCTGACGTGTCAGCCCTCGAGAGATACGTTCTTCTGTCCGGGGCCCTGCTCGCCGGGTGCTTCCAACAGGAGCTCGGCGTGGCCGGTGTTCAGGACCGGGGCCGTGACGTGGAGTCCGCAATTGCTTCCGTCATTCTCCCCGAGGACCTTGGCTATCCCGGACTGCCCGAGGACCGGATCACGCTCCATTGGGTGGCGCTGGATTCCTCGGGCCGCACGCTCGGGATGCCTGAATCCCTTCCTGCACTTCCGGGCAGGGCGTTGCCCTTCGGCAGGGCGGATTTGCTGCTGGTGCAGCTCGAGGGCCGTGACTGGGTCACGGGAAGCACGGGATTCCATTGGAGTGCCGGTGTCACGAGGATGGCAACCCCGATGTGGGAGGCTGCCCTGACACTGTCCGGTCGCCTTCAGGTTCCTCCGGAATTGCCGCGAGCGATTGGCTCCCGGATTGAAGTCGAGGGTCTCCCGCGCATCGGGTGGGCTGATTCTGAAGGTGGGTTCAGGATCGATGGCATGCCTGCAGGTGTAAGGCGTATCCGGGTACGCGGGACCGGTTTCACGGGAGTCGCCCTCTGGAATCCGAGTGCCACGGACGCATCCAATCTCCAGATCCCTGTGCGTCCGGAGGAAGTTCCCCTGCTTGCCCTTTCCCCGGCTTTCAGCAGTCCCGGGGATATCCTGTCCGTCGCGGTCGATCCCCGGATTCAGGGCGGTTTCACGATTCGATTCACCGGCGCCGAGGCCGTGGCCCCACGCCAGGTGGCGGACGGTCTCTGGGAGGTACGTGTCCCTGAGGAGGCCGTGTCCGGTCCTGTGCGTGTCATCCGCGACGGTGTCGAGGGTCTCGGCATTTTCTGGCATCGCATGCGGGCACTCCGCCTTGTCGGCTTGCCTTCCGTGGTCCCCCACGGGTCCATTCCCCAGGCTCAAGTGGAAGGTGAGGCCGATGACGGCTATCGAGCGATGCTCGAGGATGCGGCCATCGTACGTACGCGTCGCACCGAAGCAGGTTTCGATCGTCTGGATTTCGTGGTCACCGGGGGGTCGCTCGTGGCTACGGCGTCCGTTCTGATTGACGATGCCCGGCTTCGTCGCTTGCCTGTCCTGCCGGCGGGCGTGACGCCCTATGCCCTTTCCCTCGCTCCCGATGGTGGTTGGCTCGTGGGGGATCATCTCGGTGCTCGCTGCCTGCATCGCTCTCCCGAGGGCCTATGGCAGACTCTGCCCTGGCACGTCGATCGACCGCGCTCCATTGCCGTCGATTCCAGAGGGCAGGTCCTTGTTCTCGGGCGCACCGGCCCGGGTGCTGATGTCCTGCGCCGCTTCCAGTGGTCCGATGGCACTTCCCGGGAAGTTGCCCGAGGGAGCATCGATGCATTTGCCGTCCGGCCCGATGGGCTGCTGATCATGTCAGAGGCAGGCCACTTGCGCGACGAAGGTGGGCGTACCTTGCTATCCCTGCCCCCGGGTAGCCGTGCGGAGTCCGTGGCCGTGGGGCGGTTGGGCCAGGTTGCTGTTGCAGGTCCGGGCGCCATCTGGCTCAGGTCGGAAGGCAGTTCGGATTGGCAAGTCGTGGATCGGCGCGCCCTTGCAGCTCCTTCCGGTGAAGTGCGGGCCATGGCGTGGCTCGGCGATTCCCTGCTGCTGGCGGAGGTGGCGCGAGCGCGGCTGTGGCGCTGGAGCCCCGATGCCGGCTTCAGGCAGTTGGCAGGCGAAGGGCTGGTGACCGGAATTCCCCTGACGCCGGGGGAGATTCCCCTTCCGGCCTTGGCGGTGCGCCTGGGCAGGCCTACGTCCTTGATGCCGCTTGGGGATGGTCGCCTGCTTCAGGCCGACCCGCTGTCTGGCCACCTCCTGGAATGGCTGCCGTGAGAAGCTCGGCCTGGTGGACATGCTTGCTGTGCGCCCTGTTGGCGGCCTGTTTGCAGTTGCCTGTGCCTCGTGCCCCCCAAGCGACAGACGTGCGCGGATCGGCTCTCCAGACGCGGATACAGGGGCGTGTGCGGGATTTGCGCGGCTCTGCCGTGAACTTGGCCAAGGTCTATCTGATCCAGGGCTTCAACGTCCCCGAGGGGGCGCCGACGTCGGAGAGTCTTGGCGGTTTCGTCGATGCCGCCGATACTTCCGGACTGGATGGTGCGTTGCAGTCGACACCCATGGATGGCAGCCTCCAGTCCACGCCCCTTGATGGCGTCCTGCAGACATCACCATTGGCACTGCGATATCCGGTCGGTCCGCTCGTGCCCGTCCGCATCCTGTCGGCTACCCGGTCGGATGCTCAGGGGCATTTCGTTCTGGACGCTCCGAGAACCGGTCACTTCACCCTCAAGGTCGTGGGCTCGGAGGACGGGCAGATGGCCTCGCGCCAGATCGTCCTGCAGGGTGCCACGGCAACGCTGGATCTCGGGCCAGTCGTCCTCGCCCGCACGTGGACGATCCGAGGCCAAGTGGCCGTCCCACCCGGGCGTCGTCCCGAGGAAGTCGTGGTTTTCCTGCCCGGTGGGGATCGTTGGGTCAGGCCTGGTTCCGACGGATTCTTCGCCCTTGCGGGTGTCCCGCCCGGTACGTCGGCGGTGGCCTTCATCGCCGATGGTCTACCTGCGCAGGTTCGCAGCCTCGAGGCGTTCGAGGGGCCGGAGGTCTCGCTCGGCGAGGTGATCCTCGCAGAGCCTCCTCCGCGTATCCGACGTGTTCTGCCCGATGTGGTGGCTCCCGGCACCGAGGTGACGGTGGAGGGAGACAATTTCGGTTCGTGGAGCGGGCGTCCCTGGGGCCTTTACGTGGGGGATGTTCAACTCTCTCAGGCGCGTCGCCTTGATGATCGCCATATCCGGTTCGTCTGGCCGAACCTGCTGGCAACGGGGCCGATTACCGTTGCGGTGGACGGTTCACGGTCCGAGATTGCCACGTTCTCGGTGGCGGCCAGTTGGTCCGTGGACGTTCCCACTGCTTCCATCGCCCTGGGCGAGGTCTGGAATCCCGGCCTGCGGGTGCTCGATGTCGGAGGAAGGCCGCTGCCCGATGCCGGGGCCTGGTCCTGGAGTGGATCGGCGGATTGGGCGGTGCTTGAGGATGGCGGCTGGAGGGCGACTGTCCGAGGGCGCCATCTTGGCACTTGGAGGCTGGGTAGCTTGATGGCCACGGCTGATGTCAGGGTCTCTTCCCATCTTGCCGGAATCCTGCTTGAGGCTCCTGGTGCAGGGACGGGCCAGACCGAAGGCCGGACAGGCGTCCGCCTCTTTCATCCAGCATGGTTGCTGGCCGGGCCGGATGGGGGATGGTGGTTCTGTGACAGGCGCTCCGTGAGCTCGGTCCGTTTGCCAGAACTACCGGAGATTCGCCGCCTTGCCCCGGATGGCGAGGTCCGAGTCGTTCGATCGGCTCCTGATGGCGCCGGAGTCAGGTGGAGTCAGGCTGCGCGCCTCGGGCTCGGTGTCGTGCTCGTGAGCGAAAGCGACCGCGCGCTCGAAGTATGGCAACCCGAAGCGACGCGCGTCTGCGGCGTGGACGTGCAGCCAGCTTCCTGGACTCGCTTGCCCGCCGTGCCGGGGCTTGCCAGCCACGATGGCGTGCCGGGGCCGGTGGCCTGGCATCGTGACTGGGGCCTCGCCGTCGCCATCCAGTCCGTTGGACGCTTTGAACTGATGCGCCTTTCGCCCGATGGACAATGGTCGACCCTGCTTCTTGCCCATGGGCAGACCTTTCCAGAGCCCGACCTTCCTGTGGTTGCACCCGAGGAGGCGCTTGTGCGGGCATCAGCCCTCGCGTGGACCGAAGACGGATCCTTGTTGGTCGGAAGCACCGCGCGCGTCTGGGCATGGCCGCGTCAGGATGTTCGCCTCTGGGGACGCATGTGTCCCGCAGGCCGATTCACGGCGCTTGTCGGGCACGGAGGGCTCGACGGGGGCCCTGTTGCGGTCGATCCCATGGCCGTCAGCCTGCGCGTGGTCAGTGGGTTGGCTCTGGTGGGCGGTGACCTCTGGATAGCGGATGGCAACCATGGTCGGTTGATCGTGCTCGAGCCCTCAGGGCGTACCGTGCTCGCAGGTGGGGAAGGCGAGAGGAAGCCTGAAGGCACCTACCTCCCCTTGCTGGATCAGAAGTGGCTCAGGCCAGGTCCGCTGGCAGTCGGCCCGGATGGGGAACTCGTCATGCTGGACAGGATTTCCGGCACCCTGCTCAGGCTCGTGCCCTCCGGGGCGCGGCGCTGATTCACTCCGGAATCCAGATTCCCGTGCGCAGACGGCGCGCCACATTGTTGGCCGTGTCGGCGAAAATGACGTCGCCGTTTGCCAACACCCCGAGCCCACCGAGCTTGGTCGGCATGACCGTGCCCATGGCCGGTCCCTCGAAGAGCCCGCCCCCATCCGTCGCGATGGCGCGCCCCTGATTCGTCGTCAGGTCGACCATCACGACCTGCCGGGCATTCGGCGCAGTCACGTAGAGGCGCTGGCGCGCCCGATCCAGGGCGATGCCCGCGTCTGCGGCCTGAACCCACCGATAAGCCGAAACGACCTCGACAAGGTCCAGCCCCACTTCGGAGAGTGGCCGGAGCGTGGTTGGCGTCTTGCCCGGCCTGCCCACAGGCACGACGTAGGATGTCGACGCATCCAGCGGACGTATCTCGTCAGCAGCCGCGCCAACCAGCGTGGTCACGCTGGCATCCCGGAAATCATCGCCAAGTGGAGCCACAGCCCGACGTACGGCCTGGTTGTAGAGATCGAGGATGTACAGCTCGGCATGCCCATCCTTGCGCCGCTGCCACGCCACTCGGGTCGGACGATGGAATGACGCCGTCAGGCCGGGCTGGAGTCCGTCCGAGCTGTCCTTCATCCGGCCGAAGTCCGGCACGGCGACCGATGCCGTACCGCCGCCCTGCAGAGGCGTCTCCACCTCGGTCACAGGGGCGTAGGCGAGGTCTCCCAGGCCTCCTTCGAGGCCACCAAGCACGGATTCGGTATAGGGCCATCCATCTCCGAGCACCGTCTGGACCACTCCCGTCTTTCGGTTGACCATCCGGATGCGGTTCGCCCCGCGATCCGCGACGAAGAGGTTGTCGGCGTCATCGAAAGCCAGGCCGAAAGGCCTTCCCCATCTGGTGTTGGCGAGTTCCGTCTCGCGCTCGCCCCGGAAGGGCAGGCTATCGTTGCCCAGAGCATAGAAGCGGCCAGCTTCCATGGCCCTGCCGAAGTAGGTGCCAGAGACCCTGCATGCGAATCCGAGCGTTTCTGACTCGTCGAAACACATGGCGACGTTGCCCATGCTGTCCTGCCGGGCCTCGATCAGGGTGCGGAGCGTCAGAGCAGGCGTCACTGCGATGTCGCCATTCGCCAGCAAGCTGCCAGCAAACAGGTTCCCGGTCTCCGAGCCATCCGCAGACACGGGGTCTCGCCAGACGGATGGATCTTCACCGCTTGGCAAATTGCCGAGGTACGTGATGCGCTGACCGCCCGAAACCCGGTCGATGAGTCCCGCACGCCCCCCGACCAGCAAGTAGCTGCTGCCGGAGGCTTCGATGTTGATGGGTTCGCCGAATGCTTCCTGCGTGGCGGTAGCAGGACGCGTAAGGGTCTGGTTGTTGAGCAGGGTATTCCCCGCGTCCGTGAGCACGGCCAGTGGCACGTGTTCGAGAACGGTTCCCCAGGCCTTGTGGCTATCGACATTGCCGGTCACGATGCCCAACAGGTAATCCCTGGCCAGCTCGTTGCCTCGGCCAATCGTGAACGCATCGGATATGGCCTCGTTGCCTACCCTCGCAGGCAAGCTGAACACGCCGTCCTTGACCGCGAGACGCAGCCTCTCGGCCTCTCCGGTGAAGACCGACAGCACGACCTTGGCGCTTGCCTTGGTGCCCGCCGTGAGATAGGCCTGTCCGGGATGACGCGCCACTTGGGTTCCACGCAGGAACTCGAGGACGATGGTCGAGGCTTCATCGATCGCGAGAGGCGCGCCCGCCTTGCCCAGGGACATGAGGCGTCGTTGCTGGCCGAACAGGACCTGCGCCACGACAGGTTGGTCGACAGGGAAGACTGCTGGGGTCTCGAATCGTCCCTCGGCATCACACCGGCTGGAGAGCAAGGCGAACCTGTCTGTCTTTTCGGGATCCCGAAGGACCAGGAAGCGGCCGTCATCATCCATGAAGGTCACGAGGGCACCGGCAAGCACGCCGCCTGCGGAAATCGCGGTACCGGAAACCTTCGTGGATCCCCCGTTGATGGTGCCCTCAAGGACGCGATAACGCACGCCCGGCCCGGCAACGAAGCCCGCACCGTCCACCCGGTTCGCTGCAACCTCAATTCCCTCCGCCATCGGCTGGCTGGAATCCGTCGGCACCCTACCCGGTGTTTTGGTTGCAGGATAGGGGGGCATGGCACAAGCCGATGTTGTGGCCGCAAGAACGGTCACTGCCACGCGAAACGCTGGAGCAAGGCGGAAGTAAGACATGGTCACCTCAGGGCCTGTTGCCGATGCGGAGTACGCGGACGCGACGGGTGCGGTCATCCGTCAGGTGCAGGTCACCATTCCCGTCGAGAGCGATGGAGTTGACCTCTCCCAGCGTGACGACACTGGATTCACCGTCTCGTACATTGACGGAGCGTTGAGTCATGTAGCGCTCCACCATGGCTCGGGATCCGGGGTTTTCCTTGATGACCGTTTCCAGCAGGCTGCCAGCCACGGTCCAGATGCGACGGGTCGGATCGTCCAGCCGAATCATCCGGATGATCTGGTGATCCGAGTCGGCGATGAACATCCGCCTGCGTGTATCGATGACCACTTTGTGGGGATAGTTCAGAGCAACGACGGCTGCAGGCTTGCCGTCGTCCACGGGGAGCATGCTGGTCGGGTCGATGCCCAGTTTGCGAGCCTGCTCCCTCTGGGACCTGTCCGCAGGCGCGGGCTTGCCCGCAACGCGGCGCCACGAATTGTCGGACAGATCGACCTCGATGATGACGCCGCTCTCGGTGTCCGTAACGAAGAGCAGACGTTTCCCGCCTGCCTCGTGAAAGCAAAGGTTGGTAGGAGCCATGAAGTAGAGTTCCGTCTGCGTACCTGCACTCGGAAGGGCTGCAGCCCTGGCCTCCCGC
The DNA here is from genome assembly GCA_035285865.1 of Candidatus Sericytochromatia bacterium. Taxonomy (GTDB): domain Bacteria; phylum Cyanobacteriota; class Sericytochromatia; order S15B-MN24; family VGJW01; genus VGJW01. The sequence continues at coordinate 111,513 of JAYKHS010000011.1, read as the reverse complement.
TCTTCCGGTGGGAGGTCGGTGCCATTGCCGATCAGGCCGACCTCCCCGGCTATCTGGCCGTCCGCCGCCATCTCGAAGACCCGCACGCATCCCAGTCCGGGATCGGCAGCGAACAAGGATCGGGATGCACCGGACGATTCAGGTGTGGCAAGTGCCAGGTCCTGAATGAAGTACCCGAGGCCGGTCTCCGGAATCACGGAATCGCTGGCATCGAAGGCTGGCCGGAGCAGGCTGGCGTTCTGCCACTCTCCGCGGAGGAACGGGGCGAGCTCCGGGCCCTCTGGCGCAAATGTCCTGCTGCCATCCAGGCGCGCGAGGCCGAAGATCGGGTAGTAGCTGCTGTCCAAGAGGTCCCCGAAGACACCCGATATCAGGACGCTGTCCTTTTGCCCATCCGGGAGGATGGCCTGGACGTCATACATGCCATTGGCGGCGAACTTGTACCGTCTCGCCACGACCCGCGATGCCGTTGCCTGGGCATCAAGGGCGATGAGGGACTCCGTCGTGAAACCGTAGCTGTTCAGATACATACGACCCGCGTCGCGGTCGAAGGCCAGCACGCGGGAGGTCTCGCTGACGGGAGCCTCGAGCGCGGAGGTGTCGAGTGCCAGCGGCTGCAGCATCAGTTCTTCGACCGGAGCCTGCTCGCCGAGGATGCGCTTCATCATCGCGACCCACGCCTTACCCAGGAGACCGCTGTTGTCGCGCCCGACCGCAAGGGCATACCGATGCAGCATGGACTCGGTGGCATCGAGTCCGAGGTCCGCAGCCGTCAGGCCTGCAAGGTCATTGTTCCGCAACATGGCGTTGGTCTGCGCCACAAGCTCCTTGTACTGCACGAGACCGACATCTGCGGCGAAGACACGCTCCAGATCCTTGCCGATCCTCCGGGTTCGGCTGCGCAGGTACTCGGTGACGAGGGTGGTCCCGAGATCCACGGCGATCTTGCCGTCCGCCCTGTCGTTGACCACGAGTGCAGAAAGTCTGCGGTTGCCTTCGAGCAGGACGGTGACGACCATCTGCCCTGCCGGTGCCTCAAGCGTGAATGAGCCGGAAGCATCCGTGAGGCCCCCGTAAGGCTGGCCATCGGGCCTTGCCAGCAAGGCTCCCTGAGGAGAGGAAAGGGCTACCCAGCCATCTGCGACGGGATAGTCAAGAGTGACCTGGTTGTTGCTTGTCTGACGCCCAGCGGCACCATTGGCAATCAGACCCGCTGCCCCGTTGGCGATGAGACCCGCTGCCCCGTTGGCGATGAGCCCGGCCGCACCGTTGGCGATGAGCCCAGCCGCACCGTTGGCGATGAGCCCAGCCGCACCGTTGGCCACGAGTCGCTCCGGTCCCAGCACGCTACCGGTCAGATTGAGGCCAGGTGCCACCTTGATGTATCCGAGGGTCTGCGCCTCCTTGTCCGAAAGCGCGTAGACAGGCTGGTTCGCCGGGTTGGCGGGCGCCGGCGTGGTCGCGACGTCGGTGGGCTTTGCCGGCGGGTCCACGATCACCGTCTGGGAAAGGAGCGTCGAGTTCTGCACGCAGCCGGCGAGGACCGTGGCACCCAGCACCCGGAAGCCGAGACGGCGATGACGCATGCGATGACCTCGACAGAGATGGACCCAACGGAAAATTGCCCCGCGAGGTACAAGTCAAAACCACAGGGCAGGGAACAGACCGGCCGATAGGACTATGCGTCAGCCATGGCCCTGAGGGGCAGGGTCGCCGCTGACGCTGCTCTGCTCCTCAGCGGCCGAAACGCGATTCCTGCCGCCATGCTTGGAACGGTACATCGCGAGGTCTGCCCGCTCCAGCATGTGCTTGGGCTCTTCTCCGGGCTGGAGCGAGGCGTGGCCAATGCTTACCGTGACCTTGAGCGGTTCGCCGTCCGAGCCGGGCAGCGGGTTCGACTCGATGGAGGCTCGAAGGCGCTCGGCCAGCACGGCTGCACCCGCAGGCCCCGTATCCGGCATGAGCACGACCATCTCCTCTCCCCCGAATCGCGAGGCAACGTCGTCCTCGCGGATGGTCTTGCGGATGGTCTGAGCCACGTGACGCAGGACGTCGTCGCCTACGGCGTGGCCGTAGGTGTCGTTGAAGCGCTTGAAGTGGTCGATGTCACTAAGGAGAATGGACAGCTCGCCACCCGTTCGTTGTGCCCTGTGGGCTTCCTCCTCCATGCGGGTCTCGAGGTACGAACGGAAATACAGGCCGGTGAGCGCGTCCTCCGTCGCCCGCTTGTACATCTGTGCGTTGTAGATGGCCGAAGACGCCAGGCTGGCGATCGATTCCAGCAGGGCAAGATCCTTGTCCGAGAACTCCTCGACAACGACCTTGGAGTCTACATAGAGCACGCCGACGTACTCTTCCCGCGGTGCACGCGTCTCCATGGGAGCCATGCGGTTCCGCTTGTCCTGGTCGTGCTTGCGAACGGTTTGCTGGGGGGGCTGGGGTCGGCGCAAAGGCACGCACATCACGGTCCTGAGGTCGAGGTCAAGAATCGACTTCTGGGCCTGGAAGACCGAATTGTTTCGGGTGTCTCTGAGACAGGCGGGTTCTCCCGACTGCAGGACGGAGGTCGTGACCGACATGGACACCTGATCGTGCTGGTCCTGGATGTCGAACTCCTGCTTGTTCATCGCTCGCTCGCAGACCAGCCCCCCGTCCGGGCCCTTGAGGAAGATGAAGGCGCGTTCCGCATTGGTATGCTGCAGGGTCTTGCGCACCACGACGTCCAGAACGCGCTGCAGCTCCAGTGTCGTCGAGGCGACCTTGGCGAGATCGTTGAGGTGCTCCAGTTTCTGGGCCTTGTCCGTCACGGAACTGTAGAGGCGAGCCTTGTCTATGGCCTGCGAAGCCTGCAAGGCGAGTGTCTCCACCAGCTTCAGGTCCCGCTCCTGGAAAGCATTGTTTATGGCCTGCCTGTCCAAGTAGATGACACCGATCGCGGGCCCCGATGAACCGTTCGACAGATCAAGGCTGGGCAGGGGCACGCATAGGACGGTCCGCACATTGAGATCGAGCACGCTCCGGGTGCTTTCGGAGGCCGTCCCGTCGCGCACATCGGCGATGTAGAGGGTTTGTCCGGACTCGAAGACCGTCCGGGCCAGGGTCTCGGGTCGTTTCCAAGTCTGGGGCCGACGATCCTGAGTGGAGATGTTGTAGGTGGCCTTGGGCCTCAGGTAGACGTTGCCGTCGGCATCCCTGTCTGCCAACAGCAGAAAGCCCCTGTCGGCCCCGATCAGATTCCCGATCTGGTCCATGATCTGGTGCAGGAGCTCGTTCAGATTGTTCTCGAGACTGGTCTTTCGCGAGAAGTCGACGATCGTCTCGAGCTGGTCACGGGTCTGTGTCACGTTCTCGAGTTCGGTCTGCAGGGTCCGATTTTCCTGGAGCGCCAGAAGGTAACGGCGCTGGAGATCGGCACCACCGGCCCCGGATACCCCCTCGTCGGCACGCAGCACGACCGGGATGGTCGGATCCCCCCGGCGGATGGCCCAGCGGACCTCCAAGGACATGTAGTCCTCGACGTGGTCAGCATCCTGACCGGCCAGCAGTTCGTCGAGCAATCGGGCAGCAGCAACCAGAGCTTTGCCACCGGCCTCGCTTCGCCCTGCAACCCTTGCCCGGCCCATCTGCAGGCGCGCCTGCGCGTCGGCCTCAGGCAGCAGATCGGCCAGTGATTCCAAACGGTCCAGCCACGGTTTCGCGGCCTTGCGGTCCCCAAGTGCGACCATCTGGGAGATGCCCAATTCGGCAACATCCCGAGCAACACCCGTTGCTCCGCACGCTTCCGCAGCAGTCCACGCCGGTTCCAGAAGGGCAACCGCCTCGTCGGTCCCGCCGAGAGACCAAAGCGCCTGGGCCTCGACTCTGCCTGCACGGGCCACCGTGGAGGGGCTGCCGACCTCCTCGCCGATGGCCTTGGCGCGGCGCGAAAGAGCAAGGGCGTCGGCTGCCTCTCCCAACTGCACCAAGGCCTCGCCCTGCAGCACGAGAATTCGCTGTTCGAACTCGCGGACGCCAGTGGCCTCGGTATGCTCCCACGCCCGATTCGCCGCCTGGAGGGCCCCATAAGTCCGACCGAGGACCAGGTCGGCTTGTGCCGCGTACGGCAGGACGTTCAGTTCGAGGAAAATCCGCCCGCCTTCGGGGACCCGATCAAGGATGGCATCCGCCTGGGAACGGACGATCAAGGCCTCGTCTACACGACCCTCGAGGGCCAGTCCCAGGGACAGCAGGTGGCCGGCAATGAACGCATAGTCGTCGCTGCGAATTTCTTCGGACCGACGCAGGGCGTCGCGTCCCCAAGAGACAAGTTGGTCGGCTTGCCCCCGTTCCTCAGCCTGAATGGCGAGGTTGATCAGCGCGCAGACCTCGTCGTTCGTGACCCCAAGTTCGGTGGTGACTTCGAGGTTCTCGCGGAAGGCCGTCGTGGCTTCTGCAAATCGACCTAACTGCCAGAGGGCGTTGCCCAGCAGGTTCAAGCTGTCAGCCAGTCCGACCCTGTCGCCCGAGGTCCGGCGGAAGGTGGCTGCCTGCTCGAGGTACCGCACCCCGAGATCGATGCGTTCCCGCGTCGTGAGACCGGGCACCTCGTTCGTCACGTGCAGGAAACCCAGGAAGGCCTGGTGCGCGGAGACATCGTGGGGCCCCCCCTCGAGGTGCTCGAGAGGCAGCGCCCGGCGACAGGTCTCGATGGCCTGCACGATGTCGGTCCGCTTGTAATGGATACGAGAGGCCGTCTTGAGCGCCCGCAGCCACTCCTTGACGAGACCGTGCTTCTGGGCGAGTTCTTCTGCCCGTGTCACGCACGCCAGGGCCTCGTCGAACTCCGCACGAATCTGGTGCAGGACGGCCATGGACGTGGAGAGATTGGCCGCCTCGGCCGGCCGTTCGAGTCGGTCGGCCAGCACGCAGGCCTGCCGGGCGTGATCGAGGGCCTCTACCGTGAGGTTCTGATAGCGCTCGACATTGGCCAGTGCCGAGAGGTAACGCAACGACAAGGCGTCGTTGTCCGGTCCCAGCAGGGCGTGGCCTGCCATCAGAAACTCCTGAGCCACGCTCAGGGCGAACAGCTTGAGATTCTCCTCGCCGGCTACCAGGGCGATCACCACACGGCGCGCATCCGTACCGGCGGCAAGGAAGTGTCGCGCCATCTGGCCTGCCATCCGGGCTTCCCGCACGGCCTCGGGATCGCCACCGGCCTGGTGCAGCAAGGCTTCGGCGATGCGCTGGTGCCAATCGGCCACCCCTTCGCGATGCTCATCGCGCAGCAGCGGGATGTACTGGCTTTGCACGAACCGCAGCGTATCGCCATCCTGGCCCACGATACCTTGCCCGCGGAGTGGCTCCACGCGCTCGAGCAGAGATTCGCCGTCAAGATTCAGGATCCTGGCCAGCAAGCCGAGCGAAACCGGTTCGCCCAGCAGGGCCATGACGAGGACCAGATCGCGGGCATCGGCCCCGAGGCTCGCCAGTTGTCCCTTGAGCAGGTCCTGCACGCTGCTGGGCAGGTGTCGGGCCGCGAGCGGTTCCCGAGTCGTCCACGCCCCGTCGCGCCGGACCAGGAGGTCCTGCTCGAGAAGCAGATGGAGCGAAGCCTCGGCGAAGAGGGGATGACCGTCCGTCAGCTGGTGGAACGCCGAGACGAACCCGTCGTCGACCTGGTTCGTGCCGAGCATGGCCCGGACCATCTCGCCCGTTGCATCGGCATCCAGTGCCTTGAGCTCCAGCAGGCTGCCGCGAACCGCTAGCCGCTGACCGCCCAGAACCACCAGCGATCGGCCGTCCTCCAGCTTGCGCAGGACGTGGTCCAGCATCTTGCGGCTCAGCTCGTCCGCGTCGTGCCAGTCATCAAGCACAAGCACCACACCGCGCTCGGCCGCGTGACCCAGAAGGTCCGCGAACGCCGCACGCAGCCGTACCTGCTCTTCATCCGGATCGAGCTCCACCGTCCGCTCCAGCGCAAGGCTGGGCATGAGCCGCGCCAGTACCCCACGATGGGCATCGAGCAGCCCGGCCGGGACGACGGGCACGAGGGCCCGCAGAACCTGGGCGAATGGACCGTAGGGGACGGCAGTGCCCTGGGCACTGCCGGCCACGTACGTGATGCCTTCCAACTGGACGTGGAAGCGGAATTCGTCGATCAGGCGGGACTTGCCCATGCCCTGCTCGCCCGTGATGGTCACGATACCCGGCCGCCCTTCGGACAGCCCCGCCAGGGCGTCGTGGAGGGCGGCAGTCTCCGTGGCGCGACCGACGAGCGGACTGCCAAGCAGTTGCGTGCGGCGCTCCTCATCCGTCTGGATGCCCAGCTCGGCGAGCGCTTCGGCAGCCGATGCCGGCCGATGGCGTGGATCTTTCTGCAGGAGGCGATCAACCAACTGGACGAGATCATCGGGGACGCTTCCGTCATCCGGCAGCGCGGGCGGCGCTTCATCCTGATGGGCCTTGAGGACCAGCACGGGGTCGTCGCCGGGGAAGGGCACCTGCCCCGTGAGCAGGTGATAGGCCACGGCCCCGAGCGAGTAGAGGTCGGCCCGTCCATCAAGCTTGCCGCGACGCGCGACTTCCGGGGCCATGTAGGCGAGTGTTCCGCGAATGGTCGAGCCGGAGGACCCCACGTCGACCATCAGGCCGAAGTCCATCAGCTTCAGTGAACCGTCATGGCGGAGCCTGAGGTTCTCGGGCTTGATGTCGCAATGGACCTGGCCTTGGCCGTGGACGAAGCCCAGGACCCTGAGCACCTGAATCAGGACGTCTCGAACGGTCTCGGCCGGCATCGGCAGGACCTCGTCGAGTCCCCTGCCTTCGACGACTTCCATCGAATAGTAGGATTGGCCGCCGGGAGTCTCGCCGAAGTCGTAGACCTCGACGGCGTGCGGATGACGCAGGCGCGCCATCGTACGGAACTCCTGCCGGAAACCGAACAGCGCCTCGCCGTCGTCTTCGGGCGCGGACAGCACCTTGACCGCAACCTCGCGGCCATCCTGGGTGTCTTCGGCCCGGTAGACCACACCCATGCCGCCTTGGCCGAGCGTGGATATCACCCGGTAACGGTGGGGCAGTGGCTCGATCATCTACGGGTGGAGGATGGCACAAGGCCAACAGTGGGCATCCTAGCACGGCCTACCCGGAGCGGCAAAGGTTCAACCACGTTGGAGGGGAACAGGGCCCCTCGTTCCGAACGGCCGTCCACGGGTTGCGGGACTTGCAACACGATTGCGGCATGCAAGCGGAACCGCATGTCGTCGTGTCCGGCCCCCCTGTCCAGGTGCTGGAGGAGCGCGTCGGTGCGGCTCCCCCACCTGCGGGCTACCCGTGGCCGGTGCTGGAGTTCCGGCTACCGGGCCTTGTCGGTTGGCGACTCTTCGTCCCGGGCAGAGACGCCCGCGGTCGTCCCGTGGACGGTTGGGCCGACCGACTCTGGCTGGTCGGCGAAGGGGATGCGACTGGTGCCGTCGGCATGCTGGGCGAGGCGCTCGGTTGTTGGGATGGGGCTGTTCGTCGCACGTCGCATTCTCCCGCCGAAGCGGGTCTGAGTGACGCGTGGGTCGAGGGCGATCGGTTGCTGCATTGGACCGAGGGAACGGAGTGGCGCATCGGGCCACTCACGATGTTCGAGGCCAGATATCACGCATCCGGGTCGCAGGGCCAATCGTCTCCGCTTTCCCGTACGATGGTGGTGGTGCGTCCCTGGCCACTGCCGTGTCAAAGTCAGCCCTCAATCGCCCAGCCGCCGCCGTGATCCCTCTGGTCCTGACGGTGGCGGGTACTTGGGCGTTCGCGTCCGCTCCCGAATGGTCCGCCCGCGAGACGGTCACCTTGTCGTGGGAGTCGCGCGCGCGGAGTGTCCTTTCCGGGCAGGTGCTAAGGGGCTTGCCGACCGGAACGGAGCTGCTGCGATCGCAGGGCGGCTCGCACTGGGTGGGTACCGGAGTCCCGGGAATCTGGCCAATCGGCGCCGACGCGCGCCGGACAGCAACCTTGCGCGTTCATCCTGCTGTCGGAGGCTTGTGGGTGCGTCGCGTGGACGGAACCCCGGTCGGCTCAGGGCTTGCGTGGTGGACCGAGCCTCCGGGGCGAGAAAGTGGCGTTGTCCTGATTCGCGACGGCCGAATCGCCTGGCCGCCTGCAAGCCGAGCGCGGGACCTTCGCCTCAGGGCCGGGCAGCTTGAGGATCGCATCACTGTCCCCCCTTCTGCCGATGCCGGTCAGGTGGAACAGGTCCTTCGCTGGCCTTGGTCTCGACCGGGCTGGTTTGCCGGTGCCGGAGATGTCCGAGACGTGAAGTCCGTAGCACCGGATGCGGCGACCTGCTCCGTGACGGTCAGGGCACCGCGTGCCGTGCGTTACGGGGAACGCCCGCTGGTGCCCTGGGCCGTCCTCAATCCCGGGCCCGATCCCGCGCGCTTTCGTCTGTCGGTTCGCATGGCCGGGGCCGAATTGCGGTCTAATCCGCTTGCTGACACGAGCTTCTGTACGATTCCACCTTTCGCCCGACTGACGGGTAGCCTGGAGATTCCAGCGCTTGCGGCCGGTGAGCACCGACTTGCCTGGTGCCTTGACGGGGTGCTGCCGTCCTGGCGATCCGAGCGTTCGATGCGCGTTGAGGGGCAGCGGCGCAGATTCGGACGTCGCGCGGTTCTGCCGCCGGGACGTTCGTCCAGGGTCGAGGTGGCCTTTCCGGGGGATGTCGTTCCGGGTTCCTTGCGCCTTGAGGTACTGGCTACGGCGAATCCGTGGGGTGGTTTCCTTCCAGCCCTCGGGGCGCTTGCTCGCGCTGACGAGGTGACACCGGAACTTCGGGCAGCCACGGTGGTGCAGCTTGCTCGATTGAAGCGCCGTCTCCCATGGGTCGACTTGCCTCGAGGTTGGCCCGGCACGGTGCCGCCAGGCTGGAAGCCCGGGGAGCTCGAGGCCGTTGCCCGTGGGCAGATGCAGCCGCTCGTCGGGCCACTGTTGCCGGTCCTTCCGCGGTTCCCCTCACCTCCTCGGGACTTTGCCGGACGAGCCTTGCAAGCCGAAGTGCTTGCGGTCTCAGGCGTGCCTATGCCCGGGTGGTTCGCCGCATCGTGGCCGCCACCGCAGGGGACTCGTGAACAGGACCTGCTGCATGTGCTGCGCGCGGCCCAAGCCTGGGGCCACCCGAGAGCGACGCAGGCGGCGCGCCATCTCTGGACGCGTCGAAAGGGTAATGCTTCGGGCCTCCTGTACTGGGATGGCGGGGTGACCGTGACGGCCGAGGCCCTGGAGGGTCTGCTGGACGTCGGGGTCGAGCCAGGTGCCCTGCTTGCGGGTTACCGCTGGCTGGACCAGCAGCGCCTTGGCCCGGCTTGGGAAACACCGGTCCAGACGGCTGCCGTGCTGAACGCCCTCGCGGCCCTGCAGGCCCGAGTGCCGGCAATGGCCGCGAGTGCCGCCCCACCTGGCCTCTGGCTCGACGGCGTTGCGCTTGGCCCGGGGCGACCATCTCGAGGGGCTCGTCATTGGCAGTTGGTCGGCAGTCGCCTCAAGCCAGCGCGACATGTGTTGGAGGTCGGCAGCGCCCCTGGATGGGATTCGGGCAGCCTCACGGTAGTCTGGCAGGCAGATGTCCGGGGGGACTCGCGACCGGCGACCCCACTGCCTGAAGGTTCCCTGCGCCACGCCGATGCGCCTCGGTATTCTGGCCGACGCGTCACCGGGGAGCTGATGTGGCAAGTCACGCGAAAATTGCCGGCTGGTCGGCTGCTCTGGACCTCCTGGACCGGGGGCGGGGCACCTCGGGTCAGACTCGGCCAGCGGCATCTGGTTGTGCGCCAGTTGGCATCGGGCAGCTTCGAGGTGCGCCTGCCTTACGTTACCGCAGGCCGCCATCGTCTGGTTTGGGACGCCTCTGCGGGCTCGGGTGGGCACGTGCTGTTGCCGCCAATCCAGTGGTGTCCCGATCCGATCCGGCCGCGTCATCTGGCGCGAACGGAAGAGCAGTGGCTGGATCTGCCGGCCGAGGAGAGCACGCATGCCCTTGTTGGCACATCTCTGTAGGGACTACTTCGAGTTGGGTCGCATCGAGGCCATGGCTGCTGGCCTGGGGCTGGATGCCAGGCACTGGCACGAGGTACCGGCCGGCCTCCCTTCATCGGAGAATTCTTGGTTCATCGTCGATCTGCTCGAACCGAACGCGCTCGAACTCGCCTGCGCAGCCCGTGATGCCGGGTGGCGCGTACTCGCCTACGGTCCGCACGTTCGCGGCGAGCTTTTCGCCGCGGCCCGGGAGGCCGGCCTCGAGGCCTGTGCGCGATCCGCGCTTGATCGCGTCCTCGCTGGTCGTGCGTGCTAGACTGCGGCATGGCTAGCGATGCAGACCGCATTCGGCTGACGCGGCTCGCGACGAGCGGTGGCTGAGCGGCCAAGGCTGGCCCTTCGGCCCTGTCCCAGGTTCTGGGACAGCTTTCGGTACCCCGGGATCCGCGTGTGCTGGTGGATTACACCACCTCAGACGACGGCGGGGTCTACCTGCTGCGCGACGACCTCGCCTTGGTTCAGACAGTCGACTTTTTTCCGCCGATGGTTGATGACCCGGGGGACTTCGGGCGGATCGCGGCGACCAACGCGCTGTCGGATGTCTGGGCCATGGGTGGGGTGCCGCGGACGGCCCTGAACTTGCTGGGATTCCCATTCGATGACTTGGATGTCAGTTTGGCGGGAGCGATCCTCGCCGGAAGCATGGAAGTCTGTGCAGCCCACGGCGTCGCCGTTCTGGGGGGGCACACCACGGACGAGGATGTGCCGCGTTTCGGACTCTCCGTCACAGGTGTGGTGGACCCGGCCCATGTCTGGCGCAATGTGGGAGCCGTGCCCGGCGACGTGCTGATTCTGACCAAGCCTCTTGGCAGCGGCCTGCTGACAGGCGCAAGGATGAGAGATCTGATTGAAGATTCCGACCTCGAGGAACCGCTGCGTTGGATGAAGACGGCGAACAGGACGGCTGCCGAGGCCCTTGCAGATCTCCAGGTCCACGCGGTGACCGACGTGACGGGTTACGGCTTGTTGGGGCACCTGCGCGAGATGTTTCCCGATTCGGCCTGTGACGTTCGGCTGGACTGGGAGGGAGTGCCGGTCATGACGTTGGTCCCGGCGGTAATGGACCGCTGGTCCGGTACCGGAGGCGGTCGGCGCAACCTCGCAGCGTTGGGCGACCGTCTCGAGGTAGCGGTTGCCGAAGCCGACCGCGTGCTTGCCGTGCTATCCGATCCCCAGACCTCCGGAGGTTTGCTTGTGGCACTCCCCAAGGATGCCGCCGGTTCGTTCTTGTCCGCACTTGCCCATCGTGGGGCTATCGGCTGGCCGATTGGGGAAGTGGTGTCCGGAAGCGGTCGCATCGTCATCGCCTGACGTCAGCGGATCGTGTCGCAGCCCATTCAACCCCCGAGCCAGCGACGAAGGCGGGCCCAGATGCCCGGAGGGGGGTGTGAATCGGCAGGCTCGGCAGAGCCTGCGGGCTGTAGCGCCGCCCGCAGGCGTCGCGTGCCGATGCCTCCCCCTTCCCCGGGTCGAGGTGGAGGGAACAGGCCTGCGCATCCGGCGATGGTGAAGAAGTGGTCGTGGAAACCGTGCAAGGGATGCAGGGCACCCAGCAGGCGAGCGGGAGGGCAGCGATCAAGGGCATCGAGTGCTTCGACAGGTGAAAGGCTGTCCATCCTCGTCAACAGGGACCGCGCTTCGTCACGGAGGCGAATGGCTTCCTCGAACTGATGCAGCGCGATGCTGCGTTCCCGTGCGCTGGCTCCCTCCAGCTCCAGCGATCCCAGAATCCCGACGCCGCGGTCGTAGCGCGCAATGACCTCCGAGGCCTCGTCAACGGCCTCTTCAAGCGCAGCCACCAGCTCATTCCGCAGCCGTTCGCCACCTGTCGACGACAAACGACGCTCGGTGGAACGCCCGCCGCGGGACGATACCCAAGCATCGCCGCCGGCCGGACCGGAAGTACCCAGAGGCCGAGTCTCGCGGGGCCCTTCAGCCATGGCGGGGAGGCTCAGTCCCTTGGGGCTGCGAAACCGACCCGAGCCCGCAGGCCGTCGCCATCTTCGATCTTCGGACGCCGGAAGATGAAGGCAGGTACCGTGGCCACCAGTTGCCAACCTTCATCACCAAGCGAATTGAGGCCGGCTTCCAGGGGCTCGGGCAGCTCTGCGAGAACCTTGTATTCGACCGGTTGCTGGCGACGGGCTGAGCCTGCACCGACGTCCGGTACGACGGAAGGAGAGGACGAGCGACGGGCTTGCATGCGGATGGCACCTCCACTGGCGTCATCCTAACACGGCCACGCGGCGGCGGACGGGTGTACCATGACCTCGGGTCCGTCGCGATACAGCTGCGGAGCCCGCACACGCTTCCATCCTGCAGGAGACGATCCATGAAGCTCAGCCGCATGTTGTTCGCTGCGACGGTTCTCGGACTGGTGACCAGTCCCGCTGCCTGGGCCAACGGCCACGAGCACGCCACCAAGGATGCTGCCCACGCGGCACATGATGCCGGACACGCTGAGCCGATGGCCAAGGCACTCGAGGCCTTCCATGACGTGCTTCACCCCGTGTTCCATGACGCCCTGCCGAAGAAGGACCTCAAGGCCATCCGTGCGGCCATCCCGGCCCTCCAGAAGCATGCTGCCGAGGTGGCAGCATGCAAGATGACCGAGGAGCAGTGTGTCAAGGCCTGCGGAGATCTGGTGAAGTCCGTGAAGGATCTCGAGGCGGCCTCCAAGAAGGGTGACAAAGAGATGATCGCAGCGCTTGACCACGTTCATGGGGCGTTCGAAGCTATCGTGAAGGCCACCCATCACGATCATCACGAGGGCCATGCCGAGCATCACGGCGACGGCGCCAAGCACGAGGGACACGGCGGCCACCACTAGGCCTCGTTGCGCCCGCGTGCACTTGAAGCCCCCGCAAGTCTTGCGGGGGCTTCCTCGTCTGTTTGCTGGCACCCGGACAGCTGTCAGGAACTCCTGTCCGGGTCGAAGCCCTGGGCACCGAGGTCACCCGTGCCGCGAAACCGCCCCCAGTTTGCTCGGTCCTTGGACCATTGCGTGAACCAGATGCCCGGTCCCGTCGGGACCTTGGCCTCGTCGATGCGTTCGACGACGATGGCGACTTCGCCGGAGAGGTGTTCACGAAGCGTCTCGCTGGAAGTTGCGTCCTTGCCGGTGCCGATGTAAACGACCTCAAAGGACCCCTCGGGCTGACTCTTCAGGTACTCGGGCAACACCTCGATCAGATTCCCTGGCAGAACTTTGGCCGTCAGGACGAACACGAAGTTGTTGAAAAGATCGAACTCCTCGAGATGTTGCGAGATGAAGCGCTCGAGCGCCTCATAGACGGTTGCGGGCTCGTCGGCCGTCTGGGCGTGGAACATGACGAGTTCGATCGCTCGGTCTTCGGCGTGACGATGCAGCAGGTAGGTGAGCAGGTTGACCAGCCTCATCGGTTCGGTATCCGAGATGCAGATGGCGATGCGTGGCAAATCCGCAGGGAGATCCTTCGCCTGATGCAGCTGCCCCATGCCCAGCCGCAGGTCCGGCAGCTGGACCATGCGGACCTCGACCTTGCCGAGACGATACAAGGCCATGATCAGCATGGTGCCAAGCAGGATTTGACTGCCCAGATTTCTTGCCTCGCTCTTCGTCACGATCAGGACGACCTCGGCCACCAGCAGCAGGGCCCCGCCGACGATAGGAGCCAAAGGCAGCGTGCGGCCGCCGATGACGACAGTCCAGCGATTCAGGTACGGAGACTTGGCGATTTTGTTGGGGTAGTTCAGGCGCGTGAGCACCACGCCGGCGCAGTAGGAGATCATCACGCCCAGGAAGGCCAGTCCGTAGATGTCGCCCAAGGTCTCCACCTGGCCGGGGAAGGCCAGCAGCATCAGGAGGCTGATGGCCATGAACGGCAAGGCCACATAGGGATAACCCTTCAGTGCCGGGTGGCGATCCGTCCAGCGTCGCCCGACGATGTCGGGCAGGTTGCCCTGCTGTGCCATGGTCGTCATCAGTCCGGTTGCCCCTGCATAGGCGGTGTTGACCGCAGCGAACAGCGTCAGCATGGCATTGATGACCAGCAGCAGGACCAGGGTTTGTCCGCCCTGGACCCGCGCTAACTCGGACATCAGGAACTCCTTGCCACCGGCCACCCGATCCGTGGGCACCAGTGCGAGGGCGAGGAAGGCCGATAGGGGCGAGGTGATGCTGACGAGGGCCACGATGGTCACGTAGACCTTGCGTACGGCCTCGTGGATGGGCCGCTCGAGCTCCTCGACGATCTGGGCGGCCGACTCGAAACCCGTGATGCCGAGGAACGCTCCGGCAAATCCCAGCATGATGCCCATCGGCGCCAGGTCGGAGAGGCCCGGGAAGCCTGCTGCACCGTCGATGAAACGCTGCCAGTCGAGGCCTTGCGTCACGAGCATGCCGATGCCCCACGCGTCCATGGCCAGCAACATCAGGAAATGAAAGGCCGAGATGACCAGCACGACCCGGGTGGATTCCCTCAGGCCCACCAGATTGAGCAGGCCGAAGAAGATTACGGGCAAGGCGGCCACCAGCACCACGAAGAGCTTGGAGGGGTGATGGCCCCAAAGTGAGCCGAGGTAGTAGGCCCCGGAAAGTGCACTGACCACGGCCGTGGCAAGGTAGGACAGCAGGGTGAGCGAACCGATCCCCAGTGCAGCCCTTCTCCCGATCGAGCCGAGGACCATGGCGTAGGCGCCGCCATTGACCGGATTGACGCTGCAGCCCTCCTGGTAAGTGGCTTTGAACAGCCACATGCTGATGACGACCAGCAGGATGAAAAGCGGGGCAGCGAAGCCGACGTGGGGCAGGAGAATGCCCGTCGAGTAGAAGACGGAAGTGCCGATGTCGGCACCGACGAGACCGGCTGCCAACCACCACTTCAGGTGACCGCCCGAATGTGCGGATCTGGCGGCTACCGTGACCGAAGCCATGTCTAGTGCCCCAGGAGCATGCGGCGCAGTTCGTCCTGCTGTGCCTTCATCGTCACGGCAAAGATCTCGTCACCCGCCCGAAGTTCCGTTTCGCCATCCGGGATGAGCGGGCCGTTGTTCCGCCAGATGGCGGCAAGAATTGAGCCCGGCGGGAAGTCGAGCTTGCGGATCCGGGTCCCGACGACCGGACTGTGCTCGGACAACTCGATCTCGACCATGGCCATGCGCTCGTGCCACGTGAAGAGATTGGTCAGCTCCGCCGGGATAATCTGAGTTTCGATGGCGTTGGTGACCATCGTGGTGACGGAGATGGTGTGGTCGACACCTGCCAGCTTGAAGAGCGTCTCGTTGCGCGGGTCGTTCACACGCGCCACGCACTTGGGAATGTCGAAGAGCTTGCGTGCCATCTTGCAGATGGCGTAGTTGTCCTGATCCCGGCCGCACGCAGCGATGACCACGTCGGCCTGAATCCTGTTGGCCTCGGCGAGCAGGGCCGGATTCGTGGCGTCGCCGACGCGAACGACGATCTCGTTGAACTCGGCCACGATCTGCTTGCAGACACGGGGATCGCGTTCGACCAGACCGATGACATGACCCCGTTGGCGCAGGGTCCGGATCAGATGGAGGCCGACCTTACCGCCCCCCGCGATCAGGATCTGCACGCCCGCCTCCCTTCATGGCTTCGAGCTTGGCCTCGAGCGACAAGGTGGCTTCCAGAATCGGGCTGATCACCTCGAAGCCGTCTGCCTCGTAAATGGCGCGCAGCTCGGGATTGTCGATCCGCACGATGATCTGGTCGATGTGGAAGTGCTGGCGGGCCAGGTCGGCGATCATGATGTTCGTGTTCTCATCCCGCGACACGATGATGACGCAGGTGGCCTGACCGATGCCGGCCCGACTCAGCACCTCCGTGTCGATTTCCATGCCGACCATTGTCCGGACCGGCAGGTCACGCAACGCCTGGAAGTTCTGGGCGTCGAAGTCCAGAATCGTGACTTTGTCGCCCCGTGCCACCCGGCGCTGGGCGAAACTCGCCCCGAGCCGACCGCAGCCGATGATCAGAATCATGCGGCCTTACGTTACACCCGGCCCCGCGGGCCGTCGAGGGTTCCGACGCTTGTCGATCAAGAATCAAGAAAACTTAACCCCGAGACAAGAACCTCGCCATTGCGCCTGCACGATGAACCACCATGCCCTGGGGGGGCGAGGGGGTGGTCATGCCGTCAGTCCAGGCAGCGCGCAAGGTGCCTGTCGCGCCAAGCGCGCAGGTTGTCCCCGACGCGTCGCAACCGCCTCGAACCGTCGAACCGTCCCGGGATCGGGTCAGCCTCAGCGCCCCCTCGCGTGAGGAGCAGGCAGTCATTCGGCGCGGCCACCGCATCGGCGTCGGCATCGGCGCCGGTCTGTCCACTCTGTTCAATGGCATTACCCTCAGACAGGCGGCCAAGGTCGTCGCCACCGGGAAGCCGGCGGGTTTTCTTCTGGGCAAGCTGACCCCTGCCCTGTCGAGCGGATTTGCCGGTTACTCCTTGTACGAGCGTTTCCGCAAGGGCTTCGATGGCCCGGCGAACGTGCGCAAGTGGGATGATGCCCTGCGGGTCGCCGGCGATGCCATCCAGGTGGGTGGCGGGGTCGTCGCGTTCGTGCCGGCCGTAGGCCTCGTGCCCGGGATGGTGGCCGTTACTGCGGGCACGCTGGTGACGGCCCTGGGTGACCTGTTCGACGACGAGGTTGGCAAGCCGGTTCGTTGAGGGAGGGCTTCAGGCCAGGAGCGGCCTCGGGTCCACCCAGCGGTGGGTGATCGGATGGGCGTTGCCGGCTCCCAGCTGGGCAAGGGCTCGATCCAGGGAGTCCGATTGCTGGACCCAGAAGCCATCTCCCGCGACGACCTGACGGTCCGTGCCGACGATGTGCAGGACGACGGGATCGCTGCCCTTGTGCTGGCGCAGGGTGTCCTTGAGCACGACCATCCGGTTGCCCGGAGTGCCCGCCGGAATGGTGAGGTGCAGGCTGCGAAGCGCAGCGAGTTCCGTTGCCTCCTCGACCTCGACCTGTGGCCGTTCATCTTCGCTGCCGGAGTAGCGACCCTTGATGAGCAGGCGGGCATCCTCCTGCAGCAGGCTCTCCATCCGGGCATAGGCCTTGGGGAAGACGACGAAATCGAGGGTGCCGGTGAAGTCCTCGAGCTTGCCGGCCATCATCGCATCGCCCTTCTTGGTGATGATTCGCCGACAGCCCTGCAGAATACCGCCGAGCACCACGGGCCGCTCGCTGGCCACGGCGGCGAGATCGGCCACCGTGGCCGTCACATGCCAGTCCAGCCGGCATGGCAGATGGTCCAGTGGGTGGGCGCTCAAGTAGAGGCCGACCAATTCTTTTTCCGCCCGCAGGGTCTCTTGAGGATCACCGGGAGGCACGCGCTCCAGAATGGGACGCGGCAGGGCCGTGACCGCGGACAGATCGCCGAACAGCGAAGCCTGATTGGCGTGACCCTCTCGCGCCTGCGCCTGTGCCCAGCTCATGACGGTTTCGAGGTGCGCGAGCATGTGCGCTCTTGGTTCCCCGAATCCATCGCAGGCCCCCGCTTCGATCAGGGACTCGAGGCAGCGCCGGTTCACGATCTTGAGGTCAAGGTCCTCGAGGAAATCGAACAGGTCCGTGAAGCGGCCTCCGGGGCGTTCTGCCCGTGCCCTCTGGATGGCCTCGACGGCGGGAAGTCCGACGTTCTTGACCGAGGCCAGCCCGAACCGAATGCCCTCCGGCACGACAGAGAAGTCCGCGTCGCTCGAGGAAACGTCTGGCGGCAGCACGGGGATGCCCATCTGCCGACAGTTGTGCACCGTTACCATGATCTTGTCCGTGTTGCCTGCGTAGCTGGACAGTAGGGCCGCCATGTATTCCCGGGGAAAGTGCGCCTTCATGTAGGCCGTCTGATACGTGAGGACCGCGTAGGCAGCCGTGTGAGCGCGGTTGAAGCAGTACTCCGAGAACTTCGTCATCTTGTCGAAGATGTCGTTGGCGACGGTCTCGTCGACCTGGTTGGCTAGGCAGCCGTCCAAGAAGGTGGCACGCTGCTTGGCCATTTCTTCGGCCTTCTTCTTGCCCATGGCGCGGCGCAGCATGTCCGCGCCGCCCAGCGAGTAGTTCCCAAGCACCTGGGCAATCTGCATGATCTGCTCTTGGTAGACCATGGTCCCGTAGGTGTCCTTCAGGATGGGCTCAAGCGCCGGATGAGGATAGTCGATGGCCTTGCGACCATGCTTTCGGTCCACGTATTCGTCGACGTATCCGCTCTGCAGCGGTCCCGGCCGGTAGAGCGCGAGAATGGCCGAGATGTCCTCGAAGTTTGTCGGCTGCAACTGCCGGATCAGCTTGGTCATGCCTTCAGACTCGACCTGGAAGACACCGATGGTGTCTCCCCGGCGAAGCAGCTCGTAGACGGCCGGATCCGTGAAGTCCTGGTTGCTGAAGTCCGGAACCCGATCCGGGTGGTTGCGCTTCACCAGTTCGAGAGCCCGACCGATCATCGTCAGGTTGCGCAGGCCGAGGAAGTCCATCTTGAGCAGACCCAGCATCTCGAGATACTTCTGCTCGTACTGCGTGACGAGGCCCCCCTCGTCTCCCTTGTCCCGGTCCAGGCGGGTCAGTGGCACGAGCTGTTCCAGAGGGTCTTCGGCAATGATGACTCCCGCTGCGTGGACACTGGTGTTGCGGCTCAGGCCCTCGAGGCGCTTGGCCAGCCCCACCAGCTCGGCCACACGCTCGTCCCGGTCCATGACGCTGGCCAGCTCGGTGCCCTCGCGGCTAGCGTCGTCCAGCGTGACGCCGAGGTCGTCACCGACCTTCTTGCAGAGGTCGTTGGTCTCCGAAAACGACAGCCCCATCACGCGTCCCACGTCCTTGATGGCGGCCTTGGCTTTCAGGGTGTTGAACGTGACGATCTGGGCCACCCGTGAATCTCCGTACTTGTCACGGACGTATCGGATGACCTCGCCGCGCCGATCGATGCAGAAGTCGACGTCGATATCAGGCATGGATACGCGTTCGGGATTCAGGAATCGCTCGAACAGCAGGTTGTACTTGACGGGGTCAAGCTCGGTAATGCCGAGGCAATAGGCCACGAGGGACCCTGCCGCGCTGCCGCGACCCGGTCCTACCGGGATTCCACTGCGCTTTGCCCAGGCGATGAAGTCCCAGACGATAAGGAAGTAGGCCGGAAAACCCATCTTGATGACGGTATCCAGCTCGAACTTCAGCCGGAACTCCAACTCCGGGGTGACTCGGTCATATCGATCCCTGAGTCCCTGCCACGCCAGCTCCACGAGATAGGTCTCGGCCGTCATGCCTTCAGGGACCTCGAAGACGGGCAAGCGATTGCGCCCCATGTCGAGCTTGAGGTCGACCTTTTCGGCAATCCGCAGCGTGTTCTGCAGTGCCTCGGGCAGGTCATGGAAGACCTCGGCCATCTCGCGCGGACTCTTGACATAGAAGTCCGGTCCGTAAGCCATCTTGCGGGACGTGTCGTTCAGGTTGCGGCCTGTCCCGATGCAGATGAGGGCGTCGTGCGCTCGGGTATCCCCGGGCTGGGTGTAGTGCGAGTCGTTGGTTGCCGCGAGCTGGATGCCCGTGCGCTCCGACAGCTCCCGGAACGCCTGGTTGACCGTACGCTGCTCGGCGAGGCCGTGGTCCTGTACCTCGAGGTAGAAGTCGTCACCGAAGACGCTCTTGTACCAGAGGGCCTTGTCGAGCGCCTCCTGGTGCCGCCCCTGCAGCACCAAGGCGGGTACCTGGCCACCGATGCAGGCGGACAGGGCAATCAGGCCTTCGTGGAACTCCTCGAGCACCTCCGCGTCGATGCGCGGCTTGTGGTAGTACCCCTCGAGGTGCCCGATGGTGTTGAGCTTGACCAGATTCTGGTAACCGACTTCGTTCTTGGCGATCAGTACCAGATGGCCATAGGCCTTGCCGTTCCCCTGGACGGCACGGACCCGCCTGTCGCCGTTGGCTACGTAGGCTTCCATGCCGATCAGCGGCTTGATGCCCTTCTCCTTGGCCTCCTTGTAGAACTCGACGGCCCCGTACATGACCCCGTGGTCCGTGACGGCAAGCGCCCCCATCTCCGTCTCCACCGCTCGTGCCACGAGGTCCTTGATCCGGCTCGCACCGTCCAACAGCGAGTACTGGCTATGGACGTGGCAATGGACAAATCCGTGCATGCTGGCCAATGCAAGGCCCTCCCGTTGGGCCCATGCTATCAGCCCTACTTCTTCTTCTTGCTCGAGGCCTTGCGCTTGGCCATCTGCTCGGACAGGAGCTGCCCCAGACGGGCGGGATCGACGGCCTTGAGCACCGGATCCACCCGGGAACGCAGGGTGCCCGTGATCTCGTCGAGGGAACTGTGGCGCAGGACGCTGAATACCTCGTCCACGCTGCCCGACCGCACGGCCGCAGCGACCAGATCGATGATGTCCGGTCCGCCGTAGGCTTCACGAGCATCTTGAGGAGCGTTGGCTGCAGGGGCGGCAGGAGCGACCTCATCCTCGGCTTCCTCTTCGACCCATCGCTCCTTGGCCAGATTGCCCGTGGTCCTGAGGGGGGCTGTCCGGCGCGCCCCGATCGAACCCGTAAGCTGCTTCTGGACCGCCTCGAGCGTGTGGGTCGCCGAAACTCGGGTCGTCTCCGCCGGGGCCTCGAACACGGCCGGGGCATCCTGTTCCATCGGCGGCAGGACGCTTGCTCCGCCCGGGACCAGTCGGGACAGGCGGTCGATGGCCTCACGCGCGACGGCCTTGTACTCCTCGACGCCCAGAAGGTTTCTGTAGTGCGACAGGGCCCTTGCGTGGTCCTGCAAGTCCTCGCGCAGCTGTGCAGCATAGAACCACGCCGGCCAGAGCTGGCGATCGTTGCGAACGGCCTCCTCAAACGCTTTTACGGCTTGCTGGCGGTCCTTGACCGCAATGAAAGAGCGCCCAAGGCGCCAGTACAGGCTGGCGTCCGCTCGCCCCATCTCGACCACTCGGACATACTCGACGATGGCCTGAAGATGGTCGCCGAGGCGTTGGTAGATATCCCCCTGCAGCACGAAGGCGGGTGCATAAGTCTCAGCGAGGTTCTTGACGAAGTGCAACTGGCTGAGCGCGCGCTTGTAATCCTCTTTTTCGGCGCAGATCAGGGCCAATTGGTAGCGAGCCACGACAGCCTTGGAGTCGTTGACAATGGCCAGTTCGAAGGACTTGCGGGCATCCTCGGGGCGCTTGGTCTCGCGGAAGACCATGCCGAGGCGGATGTAGGCATCCGTGTACTTGGGTTCGAGAGCAATCGTCTCCTGAAGGTACTTCTCCGCTTCGGGCCACCGTCGCGCGTGGAAGTAGACTTCGCCGAGATGAAAGAGACTCTGGGGGTCGATCCGCGTCTGCAGGGACAAGGAGCGACGCAGGGACGCCTCCGCGTCCGCATAGGCGCCCCGCGCACTCTGGATGCGGCCGATGTAGGTCAGGGCCTGGGCCTGGAGCTTGCGGTGCTCCTTGCCAACCTGTGCAAAGGCAGCCAGTGCGGCATCGAGGTTCCCGGCCTGGAACTCGTTGACGCCCTCCTGGAAGGCCTCCTGACTCGTGTCCATCTCTCCGTGTTATACACGGATGGCTCTCTCCCATCCCTTGTACCTCGCAGGTCTGCACAGCCGATGTCCGCGGAGGCTCTTCCCCTGGTCCGATGGCTTGACATGGCAAGCCGGACGGAGGGCTGGGTTGCGCTGCGGACACCACGGGATCGCTGGCGCGCCGGTCACGGAGGGCTGGAGGTGCTCGGGCGAGACGGCGCCTGGTTGCGCGTCCCGTTGACATGGGTCGGGCGCTCGGGGACGGAGGGTCCCGAACCAGGATGGTCGGCGGGGCCTATCGGCGGCCGACCTTGGCTGGTGCTGGCACCGGATGGTCCGCTTCCGGACGAGCCGGGGACCGTGGCTTTGTCCCTCGAACGCTGTCACGAGTTGCTGGGCCATCCGGGTGGCCCCGGGACCTGGCCCGGGGATGCAGCCAGGGCCGTTCGCCGCGGGGAACTGGACCTGGAGGCGTGGCTAGGGGGCTGGGGGGTGCCGCCAGCCGCAATTCGTCCTGTTCGGGTGCATGCGGATCGGATGGGTGCGCGTTTGCTCGCCGCCGGTCGCTTCGGCCAGCTGGAGCTCAAGGACGCGATGGCGCGGCAGATGATCGAGGACCGCCCGCTGGGTGTCCTGCTCGGCCTTGCTCCCGAGGAGGGAGCCCACTGGGCTGCCCGACTCGGGGCGCGACCCGCGTGGCGTGATCCCCTCTGCCATCCATGGTTGGTCACCGCCCTGTGGGGCATGGCTTCGTGGGCTGAAGCCGCAGCTGCCTGGCACGGGGCGGGCTGGGACGGGCTGGACGCAGGCTGGATGCGCCTGCCGCTGGCGGCGCCTCTGCGGGCGCGGGCCGAGGCACACGTGCACTGGCTGGGGGAGCACGCAGGGGAGGGCCCCCGAATGGCTGCCTTGTTGGCGGCGCGTGGCGTCGAGGTCCGGATTCTGTCTGATGCGCTGGCGCGCCAGATTGATCAGGCCAGGCCGCTTGGCCACCTGCTCGTGGCCTCCGGCCATGTTTCCGTGTCAGAACTTGTCGGTGTCCTCGCGGAACAGCGGATGGAGCGGCGGATGGCGGCCTGGGACCGTGTGCCGCCACCCCCACCGCCGCTTCGTCGTTCGTCCGCTGCCTCCGATTCTCCGGGTGAGGCGAGGTCCCCGGCCGACACGCCGGGTGCCTCAGCGGCTTCTCGCCGGCGCTGGTGGCCGGCGGTGGTCGCGGCGGCGTTGCTTGCGGGCTGGGCGACCTGGTTGGTGCTACGGGAGGGTGCTGCCCCCCGGTCCGCGGCGCGATTAGGACGCAATCCGGGGGGCGCGGACTGGTTGTCCGGGGCAACTGGTTCCCTGCCGATGCCTTCAGGGCGTCCGGACCGACTGGATGCGCTGATGCGTGCCCGATCCCTCGGGCCCACCGGCACGTCGGCGCGGTTCGAGGGGCAGGCCGTCGGCACCTTCGACGGTTCGGCGCGGATTCAGGAGGCCATAGGCAGGGACGGCTTGCCGGTGGCTACGGTGGCCCCCGAGCCCCTGCCGATGGCCAGCATGTCCGAGGGGGCGCCGCCGTCGCGGTCGGCGGGGGATGAGGCCCCGACGATGCTGGGGCGCGTGGCCGAATCCCGTCAGTCACCGACTGGGACTCTGCTGCCCACGGTGTCCTCGGAACAGGCGGAACGTCCGACTGTCGTGGCACGCGAAGCCGAGCGCGGAGACCGGGCGAGGGCCGTCGGACGCCCCTTGGAGCGGGACAGGCGAGAAGACATGGTCACGTCGGGCGCCACACAGCGGACAGGCTCCTGGGTTTCCGAACCGCTCGGGGATCATCGGCTTCAGGCTCCGACGGAGGCGCTACGGGAAGGTGCGACGGCGAAGCGGGGTCTCGAGGGCTCTGGCGGGGACGGGGTGCAGGCGGCTCAGGCCAGATTTCGCGCCAGACTGGCGCTGTCCGCCCTTGCCGAAGGGGATCGGGCAACGGCACGTCAGGCCTTCGAGGAGGCTCTTCGCGATGATCCGGCACTCGCCTCGGCCCATTGGCATCTCGGGGAACTGGCACTGGAGCGTGGGGATGTGCCTGAGGCCCGCCGACACTGGGCGGAGTACCTCCGATTGGCTCCTCAGGGAGATGAGGCGGCCATGGCGCGCCAGCGTCTGCAGCGCCATCGGTGAACCTACGGACGAGGGCCGTGGGGACTTGCGGAACGCCTGGTCCTTTGCTAGACTTCAGCTTCAGTTCTGTCTTTTTTGATTGATTGAGGAGTTACCCTTGGCCAAGCGGACCAAGTCGGCCATCAAGCGGGCCGAGATCGCCGATCGCAACCGCAAGCGCAACGTCGCCGTGAAGTCCGAGGTGAAGACCCGCTTCCGCAAGGTTCGTGAGCAGGCTCTGGACACCTCCTCCGGTCCTGTGCCCGATCAGCTCATCCGTGAGGCGATCAGCACCATCGACGTCGCGGTGCGCAAGGGCGTGATGCACCCCAACACGGCGGCTCGGCGCAAGTCGCGCTTGATGAAGCTCGTCAACCAGAACGCGCGTTGATCGCCTTTTCTTAACGAAGGCTTATCAAGGGATTTACCCCGTCCGGCACCCCCCGCGGCGATAGGAAAGCAGTTACAGGCTTCCTTGGGCCCGGGGGGTTCTTCATGTTTGTTCGCGTTGCATTCCCGCGACTGGCGGCGATGGCGGTGGTGCTGGCCGTCGTGGGCTGCGGTCAGGTTGCCCCGCAGGCAAGCCTCGCGGCACGCTCCCAGGTGCCGACCGCCTCCCAGCCCGTGTTCGGGGCGCGGGATGCCGAGGTTGGTCCCGAGGCAAACATGGAGGTCCTGAACCTCCAGACTGACATGGACGAGATCGACGAGGCCGATCTCGCGGACCTCGCCGCCGAGCAGGGCGATATCATGTCGCCAGAGGCCACGGCGTCCGAGCCGCAGGGCAAGCGCATGACCCGAGTGGGCTTCATCCGGTCCAACGAAGACGGTCGGTTCTTCCTGCAGATTCGCAAGGGTTCGCTCTGGTGGAAGAAAGAAGCGGCGATTCCCCTCGCGGGTCGTGACGAGCAAGGACGCCTCCTGCTTGCGCAACGTCTCAACAGCAAGGTCGTGGTTCGCGGCAGGCTGCAGGGAGAGACGCTGGTCACGGCTTGCATTGTACGTCTGCCTGACTTCGGGGCCGTCTGGGACCTGCTGTCCAAGGGGCGCATGGCGGGCAAGGTCTATGACGCGCGCTCCTTGGTCGTCCTGCCCCTTGCCGAGGTCACGGTGCGGTCGTTCGGTAATGGCCGAATCTGGCGGGCCCGCGCCGACCGACAGGGGCTGTTCCGTATCGGACGCCTCGAGGCCGGTGCCTACGAGGTTACGGCGCGGAGCGCCGATTATCGCCTGGGTTTGCGGGACAAGGTGACCATCCGTCGCAGGGACACGGCGCAGGTCCTGCTCGCCCTCACGCCTGAAAGCGTGGCGCAGCAGCCGGTACCGGCACAGTTCTAGCTGGTGTTGCGGCGGGATGGTCGGGTAGCCCGACTGCCCCGCCGCACTGCTTTATCCGGCCTGTTGGTCGTATCATGACTCCCATGGCCGCCTACGACAGCGTTTTCTCTATCATCGGGCCCATCATGATTGGGCCCAGCAGCTCCCATACGGCCGGTGCTGCCCGTCTGGGTTCTCTGGCGCGTGCCTTACTCGGTGAGACGCCGGTCGAGGCACGGTTGCAACTGCACGGGTCGTTTGCCGAGACCGGTGCCGGACACGGTACGGACAGGGCTCTGGTTGCTGGCCTCCTGGGTTTCTCCTCTGGAGACGATCGCCTTAAGGACGCCTTCGAGCACGCACGTGATGCTGGCCTGGTCTGGTCCTTCGGGACCGTCAACCTCGGTCCGGATGTACACCCCTGTTCCGTGCGGTTCGTTCTTCGCTCCGCTGCGGGCGAGACGCTCGAGATGATCGGCAGTTCGCTGGGTGGAGGAGCCGTGCGGATCACGTCCATCCAAGGTTATGACGTGGATATTTCCGGTGATTTTCCGACGCTCGTGACGGTCCACGAGGATCGGCCCGGCCTCGTGCAGGAGGTAAGTTCCTTGTTGACGGACCATGCGGTCAATATCGCATTCATGCGGGTAGCCCGCCACCATCGCGGGGCACACGCCTTCATGACGCTCGAGGCCGATCACGAGTTGCCGGCCGAACTGGTCCGGGCTGCGCGGGCCATCCCCGGCATGGTCTCGGCCCGTGCCCTGCCCCGTCTGGCTTGAGGAGGCCTCGCCATGCAGCCGACCTATCGCTTCGACACGATGGCGGATCTCGTTGCGCTCGCCGAAGGCAATGGCATCACGCTGGCCGAGGTCGCGCTCAGGCACGAGGTGGCGCTAGGCCATCACGACCGTGAAGTGATTCTCGTGGCCATGCGTGAGCGCTGGGCCACGATGCGGCGTTCGATGGAGATGGGCCTCGAGGCTCCGCAGCGGACGATGGGCGGCCTGTCCCATGGAGCAGGTCAGGTGATGTCCGGACATCGTCCCGTGCTCGTCGACCAGACGGCTGCCGGTGTCATGGCCCGGGCACTTGCCGTCAACGAGTGCTCGGCGGCCATGCGGCGCATCGTGGCGGCCCCTACGGCCGGTTCCAGCGGCATCCTTCCAGCTGCGTTGTGGGGCGCTCAGCAGCGCCTTGGCTGCGACGACGAGGCGGTCGTGATGGCTCTTTTCACTGCTGCAGCCCTAGGCATGGTGATTGCGAATCGGGCCACCATCTCGGGCGCTCAGGCAGGTTGCATGGCGGAGGTCGGTGTTTCGGCCGCCATGGCCGCGGGGGCCATGGCTGAGATGGCCGGAGCCTCTCCCGATGCGGCGATCCAAGCCATGGCCCTTGCCTTGAAGAACACGCTCGGGTTGGTCTGCGACCCGATCGGGGGATACGTCGAGGTGCCCTGCATCAAGCGCAATGCCATCTTCGCCATCCATGCGACAACCGCTGCCGAGATGGCCCTGGCAGGAATTCGCAGTTTCGTGCCGGCAGACCAGGTCATCTCGGCCATGAAGGAGATTGGCGAAGCCATGCCCAAGAAGCTCAAGGAAACCTCACAGGGTGGTCTTGCCACGACCCTGATTGGCCTTGAGGTCATGGCGAAGCGACCGCGCGTGGACCATGGACAAGGCTGACGCTGCGTCGGTCGGTCTGGCCCTGCTGCCTTGGCCGTGGCCGGTGTCAGCGGTACGCCCCTGGCGCACGCCGTGGAAGAAGGTGGCCGTTCACGAATCTCCCGTTCATGCCCGGTTTGCCGAGGCGTGGGACATCGCTGCAGCCGGTACGGCATTGGCCGCCCGCGACCTGACGCTGGAGCTGCTGCAGGAGGATCGCGAACTTCAACCGGCCTGGAACCTGCTGGGATGTCTGAATCTCGAACTCGGGGATAGCGATCAGGCCGTCGCCGCCTTTTCCGTGCTGGTGGACCTCGCCGGGCGAGACATCAGGCCCCACAACAATCTGGCGGCAAGCCATCACAGGGGCGGACGCCCGGATTGGGCCGAAGCTGCGCTGCGTCGTGCCTTGCTGCTCAGTCCGGACCATCCGGTCCTGATGACGAACCTGATGATGTTGCTTGGGGATGAGCGACGGGGTGAACTGCCGCAGGACCGGCAGCATCGGCAACAGATGGCTCGGCGCTATCTGTCGGGCAGGGGCTGATCCACGGTTCGGGGAACAGCGCATGCCAGTTCCGCGTGCTGGAGGCAAAGCGGTCGGGGGGCAGGAAGAACCTCGGCTCTTCGGGGCTGATGTCGATGCCGTCCAGTCCCGGACCAAGCCCGTGAAGCATGGCGATCACGGACCGCGCCAGAGAGACCGGCTCGTAGCCTCCTTCCAGAACGGCAAGCACATGGGTTCCACCGAGGCGGTTCCTGCACCAGTCCGCCACCAGGCGAGCCAGCGTGTGGAAGGTCCTCGCTTCGAGCGAAAGCCGCCCGAGTGGATCGGCATGATGGGCGTCGAAGCCTGCGGAAATGATCACGAGGTCTGGGGCCTGTCGGTCGAGCCAAGGCAGAACCAGACGCTCGAAGACAGCGAGGTAGGCTTCATGCCCCGTGCGCATCGGGAGTCCGATGTTGCGGATCCGCCCCCCTGAGGAATCTCCGGTGGCACCGGTGCCTGGCCAATGGCCGTCCTGATGCAGCGAGAGGAAGGCGACATCCGGCCACTCGGTAACCAGTTCCTGGGTTCCGTTGCCGTGGTGGACATCCCAGTCGAGGATCGCGACACGACCGGCGCCGAGGCTGCAGGCCTGCCTCGCGGCAAGCGCCACGTGGTTGACGAGGCAGAACCCCATGCCGCGAGCGCGGCTGGCATGGTGACCCGGAGGTCTGGCGGCCACGAAGACCGGTGTTCCCGCCATGGCGTGAGCGAGGCCTGCCAGGGTCGATCCGGCCGCAGCCGACGCCACGTCGAAGCTGTCCGCCGAGAGGACGGTGTCTGCGTCGAGGAAACCCCCACCCCCCCTGCACAGGGCCATCAGCCTCTCCAGATAATCGGCATCGTGCGCGAGGAGCATCATCTCGGGACCTGTCGATATGGGCGGTTCGAGAATCAGACCCTCGCGACCAGCCAATGCCTCGGACAATCGGGTCCAGCGGTCCGGCGACTCGGGGTGCTCGAGGCCGGTCCGATGTCCCCCGAATACCGGGCCAGAAAAGACGACCGGCTTCACGGCTTGGGTGCCGCCCGGCCGCCCGAACCCGATGCGAGGTGGCGCTCGATGGCTTCGAGACGCTTGGCAAGTCGGGTGATCTGCTGGCGGGCCTCCGTCTGGACTTTGGCGATTGCCTCATCCTGCCCGAGTGGCGCGGCTGCTGCTGACTGCAGGGCATCCTGTGCGAGGCGCCACGTCTGGAAGGTGTCGCGAAGTTCCTTCAGGCCGACCTGCTGTTGGCCAAGGCCTGCCGTGAGCGCGGCGAGTTGGGCCGAACGCACGCTGTCATCCACGTCATCGCGGAGGTCCGTGACCAAGTCCAGCAAACCGGTCACACGTTGGTCCATTGAGGTACTCCAGTCCTGGAGGCGGGCATCGAGCCGCGCAATAACCTCGCCGCGATGGCGATCCGCAACTTCCAGCGCCTCGAGTCGCGCATGGACGGCAGCCAGCTGCTCCAGCTTCTCGGGCAACGTGACCAGGACATCTTTGGCACCCTGCAGCGTCGTCTCCCAACGCGCTAGCTTGTCCTCCATCCTGAGGACGCTGGCTCCCGTTTCGTTTGCCAGAGTTCTCAGTGCCTCCTCGCGTCGGGCGTTCTCCGCCTCCACCGCCGCCACGGCCCGCATCAGGGCAGGCAAGCCTGTCTCCTCGTCCTCGATGGAACCGAGCACGGCCACGACACGCCCGAGGGTCTCCCGATCCACGGCGGTGGCCTCGGCCGCCTGCAGCAACGGCACCAGCGCATCAGCCATCCCCTGCTCGATCTCCGGGCGCATGCCGATGGCTTCCGCCGCCAGACTCTCCGCCTGGTCGATACGCGCGCCGAGCCTCTGGACCGTTTCGTGGGCAAGGCCCTCGGGGCCGTGGGCCAGCTCCTCCAGCGCTGCGAGGCGGTCTCGCAGATCGACCAAAACGGGGCTCAGGCCGTCGGCCATGGACGCGGCTCCCCATGCCGTGGTCAGCAAGACCTCCTGAAGCAACTCGGCCATGCGGTCGGCAGTCTGGCTGGCCTCGCGGCGAACCTTCCACTCCAAGTCGAAGACAGCCCGGCGCAGGGCCGGAAACGCGTCGACATCCCGCTTGGGCGGGTCCTGTCCCGAGGGTTCTTCCGCGTGTTCCGCGTTCACGCCCGCCTCCCGGCCGGAAAGGCCTTGTGCTCTGGTAACATGCCATTCTAGCGGGGCGTCGGACACTTGCCCCGTGCCATGGTTCACCAGATGCGCATTGCGGTAGGTCTCAGCGGCGGCGTGGACAGTTCGCTCGCCGCAGCACGGCTCGTTGCCGAGGGTCATGACGTCGTGGGTGTCACGATGGTCATCTGGCCCGATTCGTCCTGCTGCGGGGCCGAGGCCATTGCCGACGCCTCTGCACTGGCCGATCGTCTGGGCATTCCCCATCTGAAACTGGACCTGATGGAGCAGTTCAAGGCCGAGGTCGTCGATCCGTTCCTGAAGACCTATGCCGATGGCCGTACTCCCAACCCTTGCCCGACGTGCAACGAGAAACTGAAGTTCGACCACATGTGGCAGGCGGCCCGTGCGCAGACCGGTGCCGAGTACCTCGCGACCGGTCATTACGCCCGCGTTTCCCGGGATGATGAGACCGGAAGGTGGCAGCTGCGGTCGGGACTCGATCCACGCAAGGACCAGGCCTACATGCTCTGGCGCCTGACCCAGGAGCAGCTGTCCCGTCTGCTGACTCCGCTGGGTTCGATGACCAAGGACGAGACACGCCGCGAGGCCCGGGCCCTGGGGCTTTACGTCGCGGACAAGCCGGACAGCCAGGACCTCTGTTTCACGTCGCAGGATCTATCGGGCTTTCTGGCGCGTCATCTGCCCGAGCACGAACGTCCGGGGCCCATCGTGGATCTCTCCGGTCAGGTTCTCGGGGCGCATCGTGGCACCACGCACTACACGGTGGGCCAGCGTCGCGGGCTGGGGGTTGCGGCTCCGCAACCCCTTTACGTGCTGGATGTCCTCCCCGAAGAGCGCCAGGTGGTCGTGGGCACCAGGGAGCAGACCATGGTGCAAGGCTTCGGGGTCGAGGACGTCCGCTGGGTCTCCGTTGCTGAGCCGGCCGCAGGCCGGCGGGTCGAGGTGCGCGTGCGTCACGGTGGCCAGTTGATTCCCGCCGAGCTGAGCCGGGGTGCGTCAGGCTGGCGCGTTGGTCTCGATGCTGCCGTCCCGGGAGTGGCCCCCGGACAGTATGCGGTCTTTCACGACGGGGACCTGGTCCTCGGTGGCGGCACCATCACGCGGGACGTCGTGCGGGCCTAGGGAACTCGCCCAGGGAAAGACCCGGCGCCGAGCATCCTCGCGCTGGCGCTCGCGGTATTCCTCGTGGCTGGCACGTCCGCGCTGGCTTTCCTCCCAGGACAGGGCGTCTTGGATCTGTACCTCGAACGGGAAGAAGAACCGCTCGATTCTGCCTTCGGCTTCGCGGCGCACGAGCATGCGCGCCGTGAACTGAATGGCCCGGCGGTCCGCATCCGAGAAAGGATTCCTGCGTCGCGCGGGCGGCAAGTCAGGACCTTCCGCAAAGGCGCGCAGGCGCGTCTCGAACGTCTCGAGATCGATGCTGCCGTCCTCGACCTCCTGCCACAGGGCGGCCTGATGGCGCTCGAGCGCTTCGAGGTCCAGGAGGGAATTGTGGCTTCGGCTCGGCTTCACGTTCGGGAAGGGCACGACATGGTGGTCACGCAGATAGCGGACGACCTCCAACGCCTCGACCCGAGTACGCGTCACGATGCGAACGCCAAGCTGGTCGTAGATCTCCTCGGCGACGTTGTCCTTCTTGCAGAGCAGTTTGAGCAGAAGGCTGTTCCACGGTTTGCCGGACTTGAAGCGGATCGCATGCAAGGGGATCGGGCCGAGCCATGTCTGGCCATCGCTTTCGGTCAGATGGCGGCGGAATCGTCCTTCGACCTGAGCGAGGGCCTCCGTGACCTTGTCCCGTCCGGGCAGGAAAAGGGCATGGGCTACGGCGTGGGCAACGCGCAGCACCGAACAGGACCAGAATCGCATCGGATCCGTCAGGCGGCTTGCAGAGAGCAGCAGAGCCACGGGCCGATCGGGCAGCTCGGCAGGCAACGCCTCGAGACGTTGCCACGGCAGCAGAACGTCCTCCATGAACTGCCGGGACAGGGGCAAGATGCGCGCGAGATCGGCTCGGTCGTCATCATTGTCCGGATCGAGACCATAGCCTACAAGAAACGCCTTGGCCGCTGCCTCATCGGGCAAGTCGAGCCTCGGCAAATCGATTGCCGAACCTCCCGAGACCATGGCCCCCAAGGAGCTCCAGTCCGAGGCCCTGAATCCCGACACGGCATCCGACCTGGTCACGGGTCCCCTCCACGTCCTCGTGGTACCAAAGCGAACGCTAGCACGCGTTCCGACAAGGGTCAATCAGCCTGCAGGCGCTTGCGCAGGCTGCGCACTTCGACTCCTGAAAGGCGCCGATACTCGCCCGGTTCCAGGCCTTCAAGGCCCAGGCCGGCAACCTCCACCCGGATCAGGCGAAGGCAGGGCAGCCCGACGGCTGCGAGCATGCGGCGGACCTGACGATTTCGCCCCTCCCGAAGGCCTACCTCGACCCAGGATGTGGGAACGCTCAGGCGGAATCGAACGGGCTTGGCACGCTGGTGCCAGACCGGCTGTGGGGTCGGTGTCCTGAGTTCCGCAGGTCGTGTGAGCCTGCCATCCAGCAGGATACCGGTCTCGAAGGTTCTGGTAGCCTCGGCATGGGCGAATCCCTCGACCTGGGCGTGGTAGCGCTTGAGGTGACCATGCATCGGATGGGTGAGGCGATGGGCGAACCACGCTTCGTCCGTGAGCACCAGTAGGCCTTCGGAGTCGTGGTCGAGGCGGCCGGCAGGATAGATGCCCGGCACGGGCACATGGTCCGCAAGCGTGGGACGCCCCTCCCCGCCGGAGAACTGACACAAGGTACCGTAGGGCTTGTGGAGCAGGACGATCACGGCTCGCGACCTCGCCAGCTTCGGCCTTCGGGGCCTTCCCACCAACGGAGCACGGTCAGCATGCCCTCGAGGAATCGGTGCGCTTCTGCCATCAAGCCCACGTCCGCGAGCGCCCCGGCCCTGCGGAAGGCGCTGCCCACCCTCCCGAAGATGATCAAGGGCAGTTGTTCCGACCACTCCGGCAGATCAACGGACGATGCCCATCCCCCCCGAAGGAGGCGAGCCACCTCGGGTCGGGCAGGAGCACCCGCTGCCAACCGCGGCCACGGAAAGGCCAGGGCGGCTGTCGCGAGGGCGAGGTCGAAGGCGCGAGGAGCCGTGGTCCATCCTTCGAAGTCGAACAGGCCGCTGACCTTCAGGTTCCGGAAGAGCATGTTTCGGGGCAGCGGGTCGCCGTGATGCCATTCGGGAGGGCCTTTCGGCCACGGATGTTCGTTGAGGAGACGTTGCAGGATCGGCAGGGATGCCGTCCACGCCGCGCGCTGGAAGGGGCGTGGGGCAACGAGCGGACCTGCCTCCGGTGCCGCGCCATCGAGCCAGGCTGTGTCCGCCCAGACTCCGGGCTCGGCAGTCGGGCGATGGCCGGTGCATGCGGGAGCGTGATGCCTTGCCCGGCCGAGGAAGGCCCCGATGGCGTGTGCGTGGTGAGGATGCACGAGCGGGTCGAAGGGGTCTCGGTCGGCGTAGGTATCCGTGCCCTCTCCGGCCAGCCAAGCCTCGACGAGCAGTTGCTGCTGCAAAACCCACGGTTTCCCGTCACGACCTGCAAGAGCCAGGGGCACGGGCAATCCGGTACGGCGCAGGTGGTCGGCAGCCTGGTGGCTCGTCTTCAGCCCCACAGGGCCAACCACGCCTCCGGGGCGCCATTTCACGAGGAATCTTTGCCCACCTTTCGCGTGCCACCACCAGATGTGGCTGTTCGTCAGCCGTCGTGGCCAGCCTGCGGGTTCCGCGCCCTCGAGGTCCGGGAAACACGACCGGACAAAGCCGGCGGGATCCCGCGCCATCAGCCCACGCATCAAGAAAATGCGCCTTTCATGTCGAGCACCCGTCGCGTCCAAGGCCAGGTCGCCTCGAACCCGAAGTGTCCGTAGAAAGCGTCCAGCGTCGTCCAGTCAATGACGGTTGTCTCGGCCCCCCACTCCCGCAGCCGGGAGAGACCGGCGTCCATCAGGCGGAGGCCCAGACCCTGCCCACGCCGGTACTGCGCCACGCCGAGCGGTCCCATGGCCGCAGGACGCGCGCATTCACCCTGCCAGCGCCAGGTCCACGCCGAGCCTGGTTGATGCAGCAGTGCGAAGGCCACGACCTCCTCGCCGTCCCGCCCCAGCAGCAGATGGCTGCCCGGCCACTGCCCTTGCAGGACATCCCGCGCCTCGACGGCCCAGCGGCCCGGGAAGGCATGCGTCAGCCAATCCAGGGCTGCACTTGCGTCGTGCGCTTCCGCAAGGCTGAAGGTCACTCCATCACGGCTCGCGGGAATCTGCCACGCAGTTGCCTGCAGGTCCCGTGCGACCATGTCCCACGTTCGGCCTGCCTCGGTGAAGCCCCTCTCCTGCAGCCAGGCATCCTCGCCTCGAGACCTTGCTGGAAAGCCTGGCCACAGATGGGCCATGCCCCCGCCCGACCAGACGCGCCGGACGTCACGGTTCCTGAGCCAGCCAAGAACCTCCGCCCAAGCGCGATCGAGTGCTGCATCGGCCATCGCCTCTGCCGATGCTTTCGCCACTCCCCGAAGGGCAGCAGACTGTCCCGGCAAGGTCTCGATTTCCAGCCACGCCAGCAGAGTCCCCTTGCTGGACCGGCTTGTCACAAGATGGCGCCCATGAGCCGGAGAGGGTGCACGGCGGTAGGCCTCGGGCATCGGCAGTCCGGGCAGCGCCCACGCATCGGCCCACGTCCGGATGGCCATCTGCCAGTGTTCCATGGTCGGCGGCCCCTCGGACCAGTCCACCGGGCCGGGTGCTACCATGGTCGCGCGATGCCCCGTCCCGTCCGCCTGTTCGTCCTGGCCGTCCTCATGGGCAGCCTGCTGACACAACTTGCGGCTTGTGCACCCTCCGGCAGGAGCGGCCTCCGGTTCAGCACCTGGGGGTCCATGGACGAGATCGCCACGCTCAAGCCCATCCTCGAAGACTTCACCCGCAAGGAAGGCATCCCGGTCGAACTCATCCACATCCCCGATGAGTATGCCCACAAGTTGCGGCTGATGGTGGTCGGTGGCACGGTCCCGGACGTGATGTTCATGTCGAACGAGGCCTTGCCGGGCTTTGCAAGAAAGGGTGTTCTTGCCGATCTCGCACCAAGGCTTGCCGCCGATGGTCGCCTCCATCAACGCGACTTTTTCCCCCAGGTACTGGATGCCATGCGCTGGAAAGGCAAGCTCCTCGGGCTCCCGCGCGATTTGTCGAATCTCGTCGTCTTCTACAACAAGGACCTCTTCGACGCCGCAGGTGTCCCATATCCTCGGCCTGGCTGGACCGTGGAAGATCTGGCGCGCATCGCACCCCGGCTCACCATTCCGGGCAAGCAGTGGGCCATTGGCTTCCAGCCCAATCCGCTCATCTGGACGCCTTGGGTCTGGTCCTTCGGCGGAGATGTCATCAGTGCGGACATGAGCCGCTGCACATTGGGTGAGCCCGAGGCGAGGAAGGGGCTGCAGTTCTATCTCGATCTGCGGCACCGTCACCATGTGGCGCCCTCCGACAAGGACACCGGGAATGCGCGCATGACCCAGTTGTTCGCGACGGGCAAACTCGCGATGTTCGTCTACGGGCGCTGGGCTGTGCCCGGCTACCGGCGGAAGATCAAGTTTCATTGGGACGTGACGACCTTCCCTGCCGGTCCTGCGGGCAGTGTGGTGGATACCGATGCCTCCGGCTGGGTGATGTCGGCGCGGACGAGCCAACCGGATGCCGCTTGGAAGCTGATTCGGCATCTTGCCAGCCGCGAGAGCATCGAGACCTTTACCCGCTCCGGTCTGATTGTCCCGTCTCGGCCAGATGTGGCCCAATCCCCCGCGTTCCTACAGGGAACACCCGAGGGCAACAGGGTCTTTCTCGACGTCATTGCCAGTGGTCGCCCCACGCGAGTCCCCCCTGCCTACGACGAGATCACGTGGGAGCTCATCGATGGCCTGGGCCCCATGTGGACCGGGGAAGAGTCCCTCGATCAGGCTTTGCCGCCCGTCATCCGCCGTATCGATGCCCTGTTGGCGGAGGTTCGATGAGCCCCGTGCCTGCCCTCCGCCATCCCTTGCGGTCCGAACGTATCTGGGGCTTGCTGCTGGCCTCGCCGGCCCTGCTCATCATCGGCATCTTCAGTATGCTGCCGACCTTGGCATCCTTCCTGATCGGGTTCACGGACTGGGACCTTCTCGGAGCGCCACGCTGGGTGGGCCTCGACAATTATTCGTCCTTGCTGGCTGATCCGGTGTTCCCCAAAGTCGTGGCGAACACACTGCTCTTCGTGGTGCTCTACCTCGTACTGGATCTTGTCGTGGCGCTTGCGCTTGCCTTGGCTCTGAACCAGAAGTTGCGAGGGCTTGGCTTCTTCCGCACGGCCTACTTCCTGCCGGTCGTCACGTCGATGGTGGCTGTCAGCATCGTCTGGGAGTGGATTTTCGATCCCCGGGGCGGAGCCCTGAATGAGGTCCTGCGCTGGTTCGGGGCCGAGCCGATCCATTGGCTGTCGGACCCCGGGACGGCCCTGCCTGCGCTGGTGGTGATGAGCGTCTGGAAAAGCCTCGGTACCAATGTGGTACTGTTTCTGGCCGGACTTCAGGCGCTGCCGGGCGAAGTGCTCGAATCGGCCGAGGTCGACGGGGCAACGGGTTGGAAACGTTTCTGGCATATCACCCTGCCTCTGCTCGGTCCGACCGTTCTGCTCGTGGGCATCCTCGCTTGCATCCGGGCCTTCCAGACGTTCGACTCCGTCTACATCATGACCCATGGTGGGCCGCGGCGGTCGACCACAGTCATCGTCTACTGGCTCTTCCAGAACGCCTTTACCTACTTCAAGCTGGGCAAGGCCTCGGCACTGGCGTACATGCTGTTCGGTGTCCTGGCCGGCCTGACATGGGTGCAGTGGACGTTGCGGAAGCGCTGGGTCCATCAGGAGCAGGACGCGTGAACAGGATCGTCGGTCTCGTCGTCCTGTGGGTAGGGGCGTTTCTCTGCGCCGCACCTTTCCTGCTGCTCATCGCCACGTCGCTGATGAGCTACGAGCAGGCGATGACCTACCCCCCGGCATTCTGGCCCAGTCCGGCCACGCTGGACAACTTTAGCAAGGCTCTGGGTGAGGGTGCGCTGTGGCGATGGTTCGCCAACAGTGTGATGGTTGCCGTCGTCACCGTCGTCGGGCAGATCCTGACCGGAGCCATGGCAGGCTATGCCTTTGCCCGCATGTCCTTCCGAGGACGCGACTTGCTGTTCTTCATCGTGCTCATGACGATGATGGTGCCGGTGCAGGTGAATCTGGTGCCGCTCTTCGCCTTGGTGGCCCGCCTCGGCTGGGTCGACACGTACCAGGCCCTCATCGTGCCCGATCTTGCAGGTGCTTTCGGCATCTTCCTGTTCCGTCAGTGGTTTCTCGGCTTGCCCAAGGAGCTCGAGGATGCCGCGCGCCTCGACGGCTGTTCGCCGTGGCGATTCTTCTGGACCGTCGCCCTGCCTACGGCGAGGCCAGCCGTGGCGACCCTTGCGATCTTCCAGTTCCTCGCCTCCTGGAACACGTTCATGTGGCCGTTGGTGGCGACCCATGCCGATCACCTGCGGACTCTGCCTGTCGGCCTCGCGGCCTTCAGGGCCAGCATGCGCGAAACCACGGACTGGCCGTTGCTGATGGCAGCCACGACTGTTGCCATCGTGCCAGCCATCGTTGTGTTCCTGTTCCTGCAGAAGCAGTTCATGAAGGGTCTGATGGACGGGGCAGTCAAGGGATGAACGGGGCGTCCTTGCTGGCCTGGCTGCCGGGCAGGACGCCGTGGCCCCATCGATGGCTGGAGGTACGCAAGGCGTGGACCCTCTCTCGTGGGGCACCGTGGGTTCGGGTGGCGGTGGTGGACACCGGCATAGACGATGCTCATCCCGATCTCAGGGGCAAGGTCGTCGGCGGTTGCGACGTGGTGGCAGCCGGCGGTCGTCATCTGGATGACCTCGGCCACGGGACTGCCGTCGCCGGCCTGATCGCCAGTCGGGGATGGCGCTCGCCGGAAACGGCCGGAGTCGCTCCTCTGGTCTCGTTGTTGGCCATCAAGGTCAATCACCACGGTACGGGGCATGTCCGTGCCGAACACATCGCTGCGGGAATCCGGGCGGCGTTGCGGGAGGGTGCCTCGGTCATCAATCTCTCGGTTGGCGTGGTCGCGGGCGAGGAGTTTCTCACTGCGGCGAGTGTTGCCGACCTGGGCCGTGCGGTCCGGGAAGCGCTGGCCGCTGGCGTGCCGGTCGTCTGTGCAGCCGGACCCTCCCGCGGGGCGACCGTCTGGCCCGGTGCCTGGGCGCACGATCCGGCTTTTGCCGGACTCATTACCGTCGGTGCAGCGGACCGCTGGGGGCGCGTCGCCCCAGTCAGTCAGGGCAGTCCTCGACACCTGCTGCTGGCTCCTGCCGAGGGTGTGGTGAGCTTGTCCACGGATGCTCGGGTGGCTCCCTTCGGCGGAACGTCCGCAGCCGCCCCGTTCGTGACCGGAATCGTGTCCTTGTTGCGCACGCTGCATCCGCATGCAGAGCCGGCGCGCATCCGGAGTTGGGTTCTGGCAGGTGCCCGAAACGGGATGGCCTCCGCCAGCGGAGCGCTGACGGAGGCCGGAAACGCCTGACTGGCGTCAGTCCCGACGCCGGCGGCGCGCACGCCGAAGGCGCACGGCGGCCACGATTCCGAAGGACAAGCCCCAGAAGGCACCCTCCCGGTCAGCTTGCGTCGTGTCCACCGCCGTCCGGACAGGGTTGGTGCAGGCGCAGCCCGGTACGGCTGCGACAGCGGGCTTCGCCGTGTCCGACGAAGCGCCGGATGTTGCAGATGCCGGGGCCGAACCTCCCGCACCGGAACCTGCCGGCATCGTGGCCGAAGTGATGGGCTCGGCCACGGTGGTACCGATGGGCTTGCCAGCTTGCCAATCAGCCAAGGCTGCCCGGATGACGGGCCCGCGGTCGGAGACCAGCGTCGGGGTCGCAGCATCCTCATCGAGCATCTCGATGACTGCTGCCGCCGGGATTTCCGCGATCGGCGGCAGGCTGCCCTGACGGGCCGTGAAGACCGTCCCGTCCTCGAGCTTGATCCGAACGGTGTACAGACCATCCGTGCAGATCGGGGTGGCCTCTGCTTGGTGGACATTGCTGACTTGTGGCAGGCGGGGATTGAAACCGAAGATCGGGTCCTCGGTCATCTCGTCCGCAGACATGGTCGTGTACAGCCGGGTGACCCACGGTGCTCGACCGGCCAGCTCGGCAGCCTCCCGCATGGGCTTGGCGAACATGGCGTCGATGTCCGCAGAGAAGGAAGCGACATCGAGGGTGGCGGCGTCCAGCCCCGGATTGAGGCCGTCCGGCTCAGTCGGCACCGGTCCGATGAACGACCGGCCATTGAGCAGGGTCCAGGCCTCGCTGGCAGCCTGGGGCGGCAGGTGCCTGTCGACGATGGCCTGCAGCGCGATTCCGACAGGGTAGCCTTGGGCCTGCACGGCCTCGATGGCTGCTCGAGCCGTCTTGGCCGCCGCGATGTCTGCGGGCCGATAGGCTGTCGCTCTGTTCGCAAGGATGCCCACGAGGTCAGCGCTTCCCGTGGCGAGCTCGGTGACGAAGCCTCGGCCGCCGGACTCGTTCATGGACTTGTTGACGACCTCGTTGTAGTTGGGTGTCGGCAGGCTCGGGGAACCGCCGGGGAAGAATCCGCCGAATTGGGGAGAGGCCCCGACCCAATCCAGCAGGCTCTCGTTCAGGCGGACGTGCCGATAGTTTCGTGGAATGGCCCGACCAGAGCCGAAGGCATACAGGATGATCGGCATGTCCGGGCGCGCGGCAATGGCCGTCAGGCGAATCGGCACGCAGGGGTTCTGCTCGTCGAGCTTCAGGCGGATGGGCTGCAGGTCTCCGGTGGTCTTGCCCTCGAGCAATTTGAGGGCAAGGAACACGAACTTCCCATCGATGTAGGTCCGGGCTTTCTCGTCAAAGTCGGCCGGGACGTTGTAGCCATTGTCCTTGAGCCACGTCTCCAGTTCGGCGGCGTCGCTCGAGGCGAGCAGCGTGAAGTCGTAGTTCCCCACGATGCCCTTTTCGACGACCGTGACGGCCGAGCCGCCGGGGGATGACGCGAAGGGCACGGCGCCCGCCTCGGCGCGCACGGCGTCATTCATCATGATGGGGCAGTTGCCCTCAGGCTTCTGCCAATCAAGTTGGTAACGCGGCATCGTGTTGCGCCCCAGCAGGCTGAAGACCTCATCCGAACTCACGCCGTAGGCCAGTGGCCTGCGGGCCAGCGGCACGACCCATGAAAAGTCCTTGGCCTGGCCCGTGAACTGGATCTGGATGGTGGCATCCACATGCTCTCCATCCGTCACGAAGAGAATCTTCTCGCCCGCCTGATCCACCGGTTGCGTCCGACAGAAGAATCCCCCGCAAGCATCGGCTGGTCGGGCCCAGCCAGCGGCCATCAGACTGACTGCCAGCATGGTGCCGGCGATGCGACGAAGCTTGGGTCGGGTCATGCTTCCAGAAACCTCCACATGTTGGCATCCATACCCGCTCGGGCTGGCTCTCGCCTTGCCTCGACCTGCGGAGCATGCCACGATCTGGCCATGGACATGACTGCAAACGTGGCGCCTGTGGACATCCACCGCGTGCCGGACATCGAGATCCTCGGTACCGACCACATCGAGTTCTGGGTAGGCAACGCCCGCCAGGCAGCCTACTACTATCAGCGAGCCTTCGGATTCTCGCTGGTGGCTTATGCTGGTCCGGAAACCGGCTTGCGGGATCGGGCCTCCTATGTCCTGCAGCAGGGCAAGATTCGCTTTGTCCTGACGACCGGACTTGCACCCGATCATCCGGTCGTGCGGCATCAGGCGCTCCATGGCGATGGGGTGCGTGATGTCGCGCTCTGGGTGACGGATGCTCGCCAATCCTTCGCTGCCGCCGTCGGCAGGGGGGCCGTCGCGGTTCGCGACCCTGAGGTGTTGTCGGACGGCAACGGCGAGGTCGTCGTGGCGACGATTGCAGCAGCGGGAGATACCTTGCATACCTTCGTCGAGCGCTCTGCCTACTCCGGGCCCTTCCTGCCCGGTTTCCAGGCGGCCGAGGGGCTTGGCCTGTCCGATGCCGGACTGAAGTACGTCGATCATGTTGTGACCAACGTCGAGGATGGTCGGATGGTGGAGTGGCAGCAGCACTATGAGCGGGTCTTCGGCTTCCGCTTCTTTGCCAATTTCGACGACAAGGATATCTCGACCGAATTCTCGGCCTTGCGTTCCGTCGTGGTGGCCAACCACAACGAACGCATCAAGATGCCCATCAACGAGCCTGCCGAAGGGCGGCGCCGTTCCCAGATTCAGGAATACCTGGACTACTACGGTGGTCCGGGGGTCCAGCACATCGCGTTGGCCACGGATGACATCGTCCACACGGTCAGGACGTTGCGCGCCAATGGCGTGGCCTTCCAGTACACGCCCGACAGCTACTACGACACCATCGCCGATCGCCTGCCCGGGGTCGTAGAGGACATCGAAGCGCTCAAGGCGTTGGGCATCCTGGTGGATCGCGACGACAAGGGCTACATGCTGCAACTCTTCACGAAGCCTGTCGAGGACCGCCCGACCCTGTTCTTCGAAATCATCCAACGCCGCGGATCCACTTCCTTTGGCAAGGGAAATTTCAAGGCACTGTTCGAATCGATCGAGCGGGATCAGGCAGCTCGCGGCAATCTCTGACGACGAGCGGGGGGCCGACCTTGCGCGCGCAAGGTCGGCCCCCCGCTCCCCGGTTCAGGCTCCTGCCGGTGCCAGACGACCGGCGAGCAGCGTCCCGAAGTTCGCCAGAGCCTCTTCCAGCAGACCGGCGTCTCCGCCGCCTCCCTGTGCCGCATCGGGCTTGCCTCCGCCCTTGCCCCCGATGGGCGTGAGAACCTGACCAAGCAACTGCCCGGCGTGCACACCCCGTGCCACGGCTTCGGAGTTGGCCACGAGCACGGCCTGTATCCGGTCCGCGGATACGCCGGCCAGTAGCACGACCCGCGGCTGTCCGCCCTTGCCAAGGTCAATGGCCGAGGTCCTGAGTGCGGCTCCGTCACAACCGTCCAGCCTCGCAGCCAGTACCTGCAGGCCCGCGACCTCGACAAAGTCCGAGGCGAGGCTGGATGCTCGACTCACGGCAAGTTGGGCGCGCAGATCCTGCGCCGCATCTTCGGCGGCACGGACCTGATCGCGCAGCTTCTGGACACGCTCCGGCAGGGCCTCGACGGATACCTTGAAGCCGTCGCGCAGGATGTCGACGACCTCTGCCTGCTGGCGCACCCAATGGACGGCTGCCATGCCTGCCACGGCTCGGATGCGACGAACTCCCGCAGCAATTCCCTTTTCCTCGGTGATCTTGAGGTAGCCGATTTCCCCGGTCGAGGTGGCGTGCGTTCCGCCGCAGAGCTCCGTGGAGAGGCCAGGTACCTCGATCACTCGGACCTGTTCACCGTACTTCTCGCCGAACATCGCCACGGCTCCCTTGGCGCGGGCCTCCGCCATCGACATCTCCGCACGGTTGACCCGACTTGCCGTCAGGATGGCCTGATTGACCCAGTCTTCGACTGCCATGACTTCCTCTGCCGTCATCGCGCGGCTCCACTGGAAGTCGAAACGGAGCTCGTCCGGACCGACGTAGGAGCCTGCCTGGGTCGCCGTGGGCCCCAGAACGGCGTGCAGACCCGCATGCAGCAGGTGGGTGGCCGTATGGTGGCGCATGGTGGCCTTGCGCCGTGCGTCATCCACCACCGCGTCAACGACGTCGCCGACTCCGGGCAGCCCTTCGGTTGCCGCGACATGGTGCACGTGGACGTCGCCCTGTTTCTGGGTGTCGACGACGCGCAAGCCGGCCAGGGTGCCCTGGTCGCCGACCTGCCCGCCGCCCTCGGCATAGAACGGGCTGCGGTCGAGCACGATGATGGCGCCGCTGTCGCCTTCCACGATCTCGAGGACACGTGCGCGGGTCTCGGTGGCGTCGTACCCGACGAACTGCGTAGGAGGATGCTGGCCGATGGCCAAGCCACCATAGGTGATGCCGGCCTTGGCGTGGGCATCACGCGCACGCTGGCGCTGCTCGTCCATGGCGGCATCGAAACCTGCACGATCGACTTCGAGGCCACGCTCCGCAGCGAGCTCCGCCGTGAGCTCGACAGGGAATCCATAGGTGTCGAAAAGCTCGAAGGCCGTTGCGCCGGACAGAGTCGAACCCTCAAGCCGTCCGATGGCCTTTTCGAACAGCAGCAGCCCGCGGTCGAGGGTTGTACCGAACCGCGCCTCCTCGGCCTCGAGAACTTCCAGGATGGTCGCCTGCTTTTCGACCAGCTCGCCGTAGTGATGGCCATAGGCAGAAATCACCCGGATGGCGAGGTCCCGCACGAAGGCGCCCGTGATGCCCAACTGGCGTCCGTGCCGGATGGCCCTGCGCAGGATGCGCCGCAGGACGTAGCCTCGGCCCTCGTTGCCCGGAACGACGCCATCGGCCACCAGGAAGGTGCTGGCGCGCGCGTGGTCGGCAATGCGGCGGAAAGCGACTCCCGTTTCGCCGGTGAGGTCGACGGGCCTGCCGGCACGCTCGGCGACGGCTTGCATCAGCGGCATGAGCAGGTCGGTCTCGTAGTTGCTCGACACGCCCTGCAGGACACTGGCGATGCGCTCGAGGCCCATGCCGGTGTCGATGTTGCGCGCGGGCAGATCGCGCATGGTGCCGTCCGCCAGGCGCTCGTACTGCATGAAGACAAGATTCCAGACCTCGAGGAAGCGCCCTCGATCGCTATCCTCCTCGAACCGCTCGGCCGAGGCCGGTTGGTCCGGCTCGTGGTCGTAGTAGATTTCCGAGCACGGTCCGCACGGTCCGGTCGGGCCTGCAGCCCAGAAGTTCGTGTCGTCTCCCAGCCTGACAATCCGCTCCATCGGGATGCCACACGTCTTGTGCCATATGGATTCGGCCTCGTCATCGTCCTTGTAGACCGTGACCCACAGGCGTTCCCGGGGCAGGCCAAGCTCCTCGGTCAGGAAGGCCCAGGCCCACGGGATGACCTCCGCCTTGAAGTAATCGCCGAAACTGAAGTTGCCCAGCATCTCGAAGAACGTGTGATGCCGGGCGGTGCGTCCCACTTGGTCGAGATCCGTGGTCCGGAAACACTTCTGGATGGAGGTCAGGCGCGTGGCCGGAGGCGTCTCGAGGCCCATGAAGTAGGGTTTGAAGGGCATCATGCCGGCAGTCGTCAGCAGGACTGTCGGATCCTTGTGGGGCACCAGGGAGGAACTGGGCATCGTGCGATGCGTACGTGCCTCGAAGTAGGCGATGAACCGCTTGCGGATCTCGGCTGCTGCCAGGGCCATGGGGCTGTCCTCCCGTACTGGCCTAGCATGGTACCAGAGCAGGGATGACCAACCGATCAGGTTTCGGGGTACCATGACCTGGGGAGCATCGCGGATGCAAGCAAGGGTGGAGCGCTCGCAAGAGCCCGTCGTGCCGCCACAGTGGCAGGCACAGAGCCAGCCGCGCTACGGCACGCCACAGGCCCGGCGCGATGAAGCCCGCAAGCTGGAGGTTCGTGACAGGCTTGAGGCCGAGGACCGGGAGCGCCTCGTGGTTCGTCTGCGCGAGCGGCGCGAGGTCGAGGCGGTGCGCAGGGCAGAGGAAGCCCGCATCGTCGCCGATGAGGAACGCGAAGCGCGCAGTCGTCGGCTCCCGGACCCCGGTCCGGCTTACCTGGTGTCGCTCTCCGCACCCGCCACGGAACTGTTGCGCGCGAGACTGCCCAAGGAAGAACAGCAGTCTCCCCTGGGCCGTCAGATCGACATGTACGCCTGAGCCCGGTGGACTAGAGGGCGGGAAGCATCGCCCCGTCGACGTCCGAGTGGTCGTACTTGTTGCCGTACCAGCGCACGAAGCCGTTCAGGCCCAGCAAGTACGTGTGGAAGCCGAACTGCTTCATCTCGGCGTACGCCTTGTCGAAGCTCCAGCCCTGCATGCGGACCCGATAGGCCAACGCCATCGTGCCGGTCCGGTCCCGACCCTGCATGCAATGGAAGTAAGT
Source organism: Candidatus Sericytochromatia bacterium (assembly GCA_035285865.1). GTDB lineage: Bacteria > Cyanobacteriota > Sericytochromatia > S15B-MN24 > VGJW01 > VGJW01. Next base: position 67,032 of record JAYKHS010000011.1, on the reverse strand, counting down.
CTTGCCGCCGTCGGCGTGTCGGACCATGCCGAGGAAACGGTCCACCTTGGCCTCGCCGGGCGGGATGAACAGGCCCATCGGCAGGCTGGTGAAGCGCATGCCGGCGCCCTCGACCATGGCTTTTTCCGCAGCCACGACCTTCTTGGCATTTTCGAGGGAGATGACGTGGGTCACGCCACGCTCCTTGAGCATCTGGACGCCCCTGGCGGTCGGTCGGGCTCCGCGAAGCAGGTGAGCGTCGACTTCACCGACGTTGCCGAGGTCGTCGGGCGGTGGCGAGGGCCACAGGCTGTCGGCGTGGACTTCACCTAGGGGGCTGTCCGTGAGTTCTTCGGAGTCGAGTCGCGCCAGTTCCTGCTGGCGCGCAGCGGACATGGTGGCCATGCCCTGGGGCTGTGCGGCCGACCGCGCCGCCAGCGACGGCATCTGTGCCTGACCGCACCCCAGCAGGGTGGTGGCCAAGGTTACCATCAGGGCCTCGCGAAACGGCTTCATGGTCGACTCCCTCTCGTTCACGCTGATCTTGTCGGCTTTGATGGCCTCAAGCTTGCGTCAACATGAGGTTAAGACACGGGTCAGCGATCCGTGAAGCGCGGGTTCTTGTCACCGCGCAGGAACGCCGAGACTCCGACCATGCGGTCGTGGGTGTCCATCACGCGAACGAACTGTCCCACCTCCGTACTCAGGCCGTCCTCCAACGGCTGCTCGAGCCCCGTGCGGACGGCCTTGAGGATGGCTCCGAGGGCCACTCGCCCGCGTGCAGCAAGGCCCTTGCCCAGCGCCAGGGCACTTGCCTCGATTTCCTCTTCCGGGACAACCCGGTTCACGAGCCCGATTCGCCCAGCCTCCTCAGCGGTGATGTGCGTGCCGGCGAGCGTGAGCTCGAGGGCGCGCGATGCCCCGACCAGCCGAGCGAGGCGCTGGGTTCCCCCGAAGCCCGGGATGATGCCCAGCGTGACTTCGGGCAGGCCGATCATGGCCGAGGCCGAGGCCACGCGCAGATGGCAAGAAAGCGCCAGCTCGAGACCTCCACCCAGACACCATCCGTTGATGGCCGCGATGACCGGCACGGGGGCATTCCAGATCCCTTGGAAGATGGCGTGGGCCTGCTGAAGCAGGCGCTCGGTATCCACCGTACCCTCGAGGCGGCCGATCTCCTTGATGTCGGCACCGGCCACGAAGAAGCCCGGCTTGCCTTGGCCGACGAGGACGATCGCCTTCACGGCAGGGTTGCCTGCTGCAGCCTTGATGGAGCGGTCGATGGCTTCCAGCATCGCCGTTGAAAGGACGTTCGCCGGAGGGTTGCAAAGCCCCAGCACGGCCACGCCGTCCTCGACCCGAACCTTGACCAGCTCCCGAGGAGGCTTGACCACCGGTGGCGGCAGCATGCCCGCGGCCCCTCTGCCCGTCCTCCCCTCGCGAAGTGCCCGTGTCAGGGAGTCCGGAGTCCGGAATCGCGGACCGAGTGGGGCAAGCGTCTCGAGCTCCTTGATCACGGCATCCACGCCCTGCCCGTCGATCCACGCCATGGGCCCGGTCTCGAGGCCAGTACCCAGCTTCATGGCAAGGTCGATGTCGGCCACCTCCACGATGCCCTCGTCCAGCATGCGCCCGGCCTCTGCCGTCATCGCCAGCATGAGGCGCGAGAAGGACAGCGGGCCGGCGTGCGCCGGAGCAGGAAGGGCCGCAAGCGTGTCAGCAAGCCAGTCGTCCGCCTGGCCGTCATAGGCTCTGAAGCCCTTGCCGCGCTTCTGCCCGTAACGGCCTGAGGCAACCATCAGGTCCAGCAGGCGGTTCCGGGGATAGGCATCGCCGAAGGCCTCCTGAAGCGTATCGAGGACGTGCACGCAGACTTCGATGCCGACGAGGTCGGCCAGCGTGAACGGGCCCATCGGGAATCCGCGCGTCGCCGTCATGACTTCGATGGCTTCCAGCGCGTCAGGCCCATGCTCCTCGAGCATGTGGACCGCTTCGTTCATGAAGCTGAGCAGGAGGCGGTTGACGAGGAAACCTGCCGAATCGGTCCCGATGCGCACGGCTTGCTTGCCGATGGCCTTGCAGAAAGCCATGCCCTTGGTCATCGTGTCATCCGAGACGTCAGGATGGGCGATCACCTCGACCAGAGCCATGACCGGGGCGGGGTTGAAGAAGTGCAGGCCTAGGACCTGACCCGGACGGCCCGTGGCGCCAGCGAGGCTGCGTATGGGCAGAGCACTCGTATTGGAAGCGATGAGTGCCTCGGGAGGCAACAGGGCATCCAGTGTGCGGAAGACTTCAAGCTTGACCTCGAGCCGCTCCGTGACGGCCTCGATGACCAACTGGGCACCGGCGAGCGCCTCCAGACCCTCGGCAGGACGGATGCGGCTTGCAGCCTGCGCTGCCTCCGTGGCATCCATCTGCCCCTTCTTGACCTTGCGGGCGAAGAGGTCACGTGCATGCTGGACACCCTTCTCGCGCATCTCGGCCGAGGCATCCGCGATCAGGACCTCGAATCCGGCAGCCGCGCAGACATGGGCGATGCCGGAGCCCATGGCCCCGCCACCGACGACTCCCACTGTCTTCAGATCTGCAAGGGAAGGGTGGATGGGATCCATGACGACCTCCTCGTCGTGCGGGCCCGCCATCGGGACCGCGCGCTTGGTATCCCACGCCATCTCGCGCATCGTCAAGCCGTTTGCACGGCCATGGCGTATCGCTTATCCTTGTGCGCCGGAGGATACCGTGATCCGAATCGATGGCAGACAACCCGACCAGCTTCGTGACGTCCGGTTTACCCGCGGCTTCATTCGCCACGCCGAAGGTTCGGTACTGGCCGAGTTCGGGGACACTCGTGTCCTCTGCAACGCGTCGGTTCAGGACAAGGTTCCGGCATGGAGCCGAGAGCAGCGCCCCGGCGAGGGCTGGATAACGGCCGAGTATGCCATGTTGCCGCGGGCGACTCACGATCGTTCCGGACGTGAGCGTGATGGCAAGGTCTCCGGAAGGACTCAGGAAATCCAGCGGCTCATCGGGCGTTCGCTCCGGATGGCCGTCGACCTGGCCGCGTTGGGCGAGCGGACGATCACCTTGGACTGCGATGTCCTGCAGGCCGATGGCGGAACCCGGACTGCCTCGATCACCGGTGCGTGGATCGCGCTGCATGACGCCTTGTCCTGGATGGTCGCCAAGGGCATGTTGAAGCAGATGCCGGCCGTCGAGCCCATTGCGGCGGTCTCCGTCGGCATCTTCCGGGGCGACCCCGTCCTGGACCTCTGCTATCACGAGGATCGGGAAGCCGGGGTGGATGGCACGGTCGTCATGATGGGCAGCGGTCGCCTGATCGAGGTCGGTTTCACGGCGGAGGGTCGTGCGATGGCCAAGTCCGAGATGGATGGCCTGCTCGAACTGGCTCACGGTGGGCTGCGAACGCTGTGGGGTCTGCAGCGTGCCAGTCTCGCCGAAGGCGGGGAGAGCGGGCGTTGAATCCCGTTCTGCAAGCCCTGTCTCTGCGCGCCTTCTTCCCGGGGCTGCCCGCAACCTTGATGGTGGCTGCCGTCCTGGGTCGACTCGTGCTGATGGTCGTCGCACCCGGCTTCGAGGCCGACGTCAGGACATTCCACGCGTGGGCGTACAAGCTCGCGCACGAGGGTCCGTGGCACTTCTACGACACCATCTGGTGCGACTACACGCCGGCCTATCTGTACTTGCTGGGCCTGCTCGGGATGGTTGATGCGCTTCTGCAAGGGGTGGTCGGTGGCACGCCTGCAGGTGCCTACATCACGCGCTTCCTCATTAAGCTCCCGGGTGTCGTGGCTGACTTCGCGGTTCTTGCGGCATTCCTGCGTCTGACGGACGGACGGATCGGGCCGCGCGCGCGCAACTGGATGGCCGCAGCCTGGCTGCTCTCCCCCCTTAGTTGGGGCGTTTCGGCCTTCTGGGGGCAGATGGACGCCGTCCTGCTGGCTGTCGTGGCGTGGGCGTGGGTGTTGCGTCGTGCGGGTCGGCTCGACCACGCCTTGCTCGTGCTTGCCGTGGCGGCCCTGATCAAGCCACAGGCCGTCTTCGTGGCGCCGATGTTTCTGCTGGCCGGCGGTCCCGTCGCACCGTTGCGGGATTGGCTGCGTTCCATCGGCAAGGGGGCGGGTCTCGCTTATGCCTTGATTCTGCCTTTCACGCTGCTCGGCAAGGCGCATGCCGGGCTTGTCGGTCCCTTCGTGTTCATGCGCGAGAAACTTGCGGCAACGGCCTCCACCTACCCCCACAGCTCGGTCAATGCTTTCAACCTCTGGGCCGCGACAGGCATGTGGCAACCGGATAGTCGCAAGTTGATCGGCATCCCGCATGCGGCTTGGGGAATCATCCTGCTTGGCCTCTTGGTCGGCTTGCTCGTCTGGAAGCTGCTCGAGGCTCGGCAGACGCCCAGTCTGGCTCGAGCTGACCTGTTGATGGCGGTCGTGCCGCTCGCGTGTTTCCTGCTCTCCACGCGGATGCACGAGCGATACATCTTCCTCGGACTTGGCCTGCTGACCGTGGCGGCGGCCGTGAACGCGAGAATCCGCCTGCACTGGGTCGTCCTGACCGCCGTGGCGACGGCCAACCTTGTCTATGCCTTCGGGCTGTACCACCCGCCGGGACCGTGGTGGGGGGGCGTCCGCGAGGCTTTCGAGCCGGAGCTGACCCTTGCTTGTGTCCTCGTCGCCATGTTCGCGTTCGGTGACTTGCTCGGCCGTCTTCTGCTTCCCGTCGACGCTCCCCCGCGTCGCTTCTGGCACCAGGCTTTGCTTGCCATGAATCTGCGCCAGGTCCGCAGGGGGACACCTGTCCTCGCGCCAGCGCGTGAGCCGTGGACGCCACTGGATACGCGCTGGATGCTTGGCGTGGCCCTTGCCTTCCTCGCGCTCGGTGCCGTCCGCCTTGGCCTGCCCAATGAGCAGATCTTCGACGAGGTCTATCACGCGCGTACCGCCAAGGAATTCGTTGACGGAGTCGAACCTTATGAGTGGACCCATCCCCATCTTGGCAAACTGGCGATTGCCTTGGCTCTGGTCATCACGGGGACGCCCGATGCTTGGGGATGGCGCATTGCCAGCCTGCTGGCGGGTGCTGCCACACTGATCGTCGTCTATGCCCTGACCCGCCAGATTTTCGGGCAAAGGCGCGTGGCCCTGCTGGCGGTGCTTCTGCTGGCCATGGATGGGGTCTTCTTCGTGCAGAGCAGGGTCGCCATGACCAACATCTTCGTGGTGCTGTTCCTGTGCCTCGGGGCCTGGTCCCTGTGGCAGTGGGCGCTGCGCAGTCCCGTCCGACTGTGGCTGCCCGATCAGCCCCCCCGGTCAAGGCACCTTGCGTTGGCCGGGCCCGGACGGCTGGGTGCCTTGCTGGCGGCGGAGGGCCCCTTGCTCCTTTGGGGCCTGTCCATGGGGGCTGCCGTAGCCAGCCGCTGGTCTGCCATCTACGCGTGGGGCATCGGCGTTTTCCTGTTGCTCTTCGAGGCCGTCCGTTATCGCCGGGTCGGTGACCCCGACGGACTGGGTCCGCGTCTGCTGGCACGGCTCGTCGTGTTCGCCGGGGTGGTCCCGGTCATGGTTTACGCCGCGAGCTACATCCCCTGGTTCATCCAGCATCCGGAGCACACGCTGCGCGACCTCTGGGATCTGCAGGGCCGGATGTACCACTATCACGCGGACATGACGGCGAGTCACAACTACCAGTCCTCGTGGTGGACGTGGCCCTTGCTTTACCGACCCACCTGGTACTGGTTCAAGGACTTCAAGGACGGGACCGTCGGCGGCATTGTCGCCATCGGTAATCCGGCCATCTGGTGGGCTTATCTGCCAATCGTGCTCGGGGCCACGTGGGTGGCTTTCCGCAAGCTTGACTGGCGGTTTGGCCTTCCTGCCGCCTTTGCGCTGGGCTTGTGGTTGGCCTGGGGGGTGGAGCCGCGGGCCCTGGTGTTCCTGCACTACATGTTCGAGGCGATCCCGTTCACCTGCATGCTGCTGGCTTTCGTGCTCGACAGGCTGTGGCGTCATCGGCCGACGGCCTTCTTGCCACCGATCTATCTGGCGGTGGTCGTCGGGCTCTTCCTGTTCTTCTATCCGCTGCTCGCCGGTTGGCCGATTCCTTGGTGGTACTACCACAAGCACGTGTGGTTCCCGAAGTGGCTCTGAGGTCACCGGCGTCAGTTTGCAGGCCGTGGCGGGTATAACTGACCAAGATGCTTGCCGATGATGTTCGCCCCCAGACGGGACCTGCCCAGGGTCGTCCCGTGGCTCGGCTTCGCGCGCTGACAAGGGCTTTGGCAGGCCTCACCGACTGGCTTCCCGGTCGTTACGCAAGCGGACTTGAACTGCAGGGGAACTCGGTCGCTCCATCGGTTTCCGAGTCCGGGTTCTTCGGGACCCTGAAGCGTATCGGCAGGACGCTCCGGGATGCGCTCGTCAAGCCATTTGAGCCCTTGGTGCGCTGGGCCCAGAATCTGGCATCCGCCGTTGTGGCCAAGTCGCGGGCGAAGGCCGACGCCCAGCGTGAGGAGGATGATGAGCGCGAGCGCGCCCAGGTGCCGGAGCGCATGCGGCAGCAAGCCGCTCGGGAACGCGAACGGGATCGGCAACGTCTTCTGGCCGACCAAGTTGCCGAAGCGCGGCAACGGCAGCAGGAAGCGCTCTCCCGTTGACTGGTGTCCCTCTGACCGCTGCACCGTATTCGGAGCTGCAGCAACTCGGGGAGGCCGTCCTGACTTGGGTCGGCGTCGGCCTAGCTGTCCTTGCGGGGTGGATCCTGCTGTTGCTGGCACGAACGATGCGCCGTCTGCCCGATGCTGTCGATCGCATGGAACGGATGCTGGATCAGTTGGCCCGTGAGGCCGAGGCGATGGAGGGGCTTGGTGTGCAGATTCGCCAGGCGGGCACGCGTCTCGGGGATGCTGCCGGGGATCTGGCCCGGGTGACAGGTGTGGCGGCAGACACCACCCGCAAGATTCAGCAGCGTCTTGCCGACCCGGTCATCGAAGGCACCGCCGAACTGGGGCAGCGGGCCCTGCTTCGTGCGCGTGTTTTGGGAGCCGGCCTCGGGGCAGCGGGTCGCGCCCTGTGGGTCAAGGCAACGGAAGAGCCAAGGCCTCCTGCAGGAGGGGCCACCACTGCTCCAACGCTCGAGGGCCCAGAATCAGGCCGCCAACCGCGACAGCAGTGAGCGCGGAGGCCAGGACGGCCCCGGCCGCCACGTCCTTGGCCGCCTTGGCCAGAGGATGGCGCTCTCGAACGGCAAGGTCCACTGCGTTCTCGATGGCCGTGTTGAGCATCTCGCAGGCGACGACTCCGGCGCAGACCATCAGAAGAATCGCCATTTCCAGCGGGGGACACGACAAAAGCGCGCCAGAGGCCAGGGCGACCACGGTCGCCGCTATATGCACCCTGAAGTTCCTCTGCGTGCGCCACATAAAGGCGAGGCCCGCACCGGCGAATCGGAAGCTGGCCTGAAAGCTCTCGGCCTTGAATCTCACGCCGACTCCAGGCCGAGATCCCAGAGGTCAAGGAGCTTCCGCTGTCGATCGCGCATGGCTCCCTCCTCCTCTGGGGTCTGATGGTCATCACCCACGAGATGAAGCAGACCGTGGGCCAGCAAGAAGCCGAACTCGCGCTCAAGGCCGTGGCCATAGTGCTCGGCCTGCCGGTTGCAAGTTTCCCAGGACACGACGAGGTCACCGAGCAGCAGGGGACCGGGATCTCTCGGCTGGTCGCCCGCGAGGAGTGCGGCCAGCTCGTCGGCCTCGTACATCGGGAAACTGAGTACGTCCGTGGCGGCATCCTTGCCTCGGTGGTCCCGGTTCAAGGTCCTGATGGATGCGTCGGACACCAGACGAACGGCCAGCTCCGTATCATCAGGAAGGCCGAGTTCGATGATTGCCCTCTTGAGACGCGTAGCCCAAGGTTCGCTTCGAAACCCCGGGATCTCGACCTCAAGCTCGAGGTGAACCTCCAAGGCGCCTCCTGTCTTCCCGGCGGGCCCGCTCTTCCCGCTCCAACAGCTGGTCGGGATACTCGATACGCTGATGGTAGAGGCCCTGCAGGATGCGATTGAATACTCCGATGATGACCTCGATCTCGGCAAGCGTCAGCGGTGCTTCCGAGAGTTCCCCCTCATCGACCCGTTTCTGCACGATCCGGCGGATGGTTGCTTCGATCTGCTCCGGGGACGGGCGTGTCAGTGTCCTGCAGGTAGCCTCGACGCCGTCGGCCAGCATGACAATGGCCGTCTCCTTGGTCGTGGGCCGAGGGCCCGGGTAACGAAAGTGCTCCTCCAGGACCTCCTCGCCACCCTCGGCCTCGCGCGCCTGATGGTAAAAGTACGAAACCAGAGAGCAGCCATGATGGGTGGGGATGAATGCCGCGACCTGCTCGGGAAGCCGATGCTCCCGGGCCAGTTCGATCCCCTCCCGGACGTGTGCGGTAATGACCAGAGCCGACAGTCTCGGGGAGATCTGGTCATGCTGGTTCGGCATACCTTGCTGATTCTCGATGAAAAAGTAGGGCCGCTTGGTCTTGCCGACATCGTGGTAGTAGGCCCCGACGCGCACCAGAAGGGGATCGGCACCGACGGCCTCTGCTGCAGCCTCGCCCAGATTGCCGACCAGGATGGAGTGGTGGTAGGTGCCGGGCGCCTTGAGCAACAGCGTCCGCAACAGGGGTTGTGCCGGGTTGGCCAGTTCCAGAAGCGTGAAGGGCGTGACGATACCGGAAAGCTTCTCCAAGTAGGGCAGAAGGCCAACACCCAGCACGACGGCCATCGGGCCGGACAAGGCGGCGTGAAGGGCGGACAGGCCAGCCTCGTCCCATCCGCGACCACGCAGCAGCATCACGGCCAGCGTCGTTCCGGCCATCACGGCGGCGACGCGGAAGCCTGCCCGTCCCACGTCCCACCGCTCGCGCACGCGTCTGAGCGCCTGCAGGGCGGCCCAGCTGCCGAGGCCGCCCAAGACGAGCACATCCGGCCCTTGGCTGGGCAGAAGCTGGAGCAGCAGGCCCCACGCGAGCACAGCTGTCATCGCGACGCGCTGGTTCAGAAACAGCGAGACCATGATTGCCGCAGCAGGAAGCGGCGTGACCAGCGCGGGAGCACCCAGGTGCGTCAGGATGGCAACGAGTCCGAAAAGACCCAGAGTAAGGGTGCCGAGCAGGCCGTGGCGGGCATGCGTACGCTGTAATTCGCTTTCCTGAGTGTTCAGGACGTGCACGAAACCTGCTCCGGTTCCCAGCACGGCCAGCAGCAAGGCTGCAGCAACCCACGGTGGTGACGATCCACCGACGATCACGGGCCACCACGAGGGGACACCCGAGAGCATCAGACCCCAGACGGCCAGCGCCACGAAGGTCGAGAATCCCACGGTACCGCCGAAGAGGCGGAACGGCCGGGAGACCTGAACCTCGTGGTCATGCGGCGTGTCGGGCATTTCGAAACCCCCTGCTCAAGGATTATAGCGGGCATGGGCTCCCAAGAAACGAGAGCCTCCCCGAGGTGGGGAGGCTCCCTGGAAGCGGACCTCAGGAACGACGCTTGCGCGCAGCCTCAGCCTTGCGCTTGCGACGCACGCTGGGCTTCTCATAACGCTCGCGGCGCTTGATCTCGGAGAGGATGCCGGCCTTCTGGATCTTCTTCTTGAAACGCTTGAGCGCCGATTCGATGCTCTCGCCTTCAGTGACGCGGATCTCAGCCATTTGGTATCACCCCCTCTCCAACACAAATCAACAGTAGACCACCATTTTAGCCCTGCCCTGTCGGACAGGCAAGGGTCTCAGCCGGGCGGCCACTGCAAGGGCCGCCCGGCCAGCAGGTGAAAGTGGAGATGGAATACAGACTGCCCGGCACCTGCACCTTGATTCGTCACGAGGCGGTAGGCTCGTTCCACCCCAAGCAACCGCGCGGTTTCCTGCACCGTGGCCACAAGCCCCGCCGCGTCACCGGCGGGCAGGTCCTGAAACCCGTCGCAGTGGCTGGTAGGCACGATCAGAACGTGTGTCGGGGCCTGAGGAGTGCGATCGGCAAAGGCTACTGCTGACTCGGTGCGATACACGATGGTGGCGGGCAAAGATCCGGCAACGATGCGGCAGAAAAGGCAATTCTCCATCCGGTAGAACCTATCGGAACCGCGGAGACTCGACGTGGCTTGCCCCGGATGGTTGCCGTCCGGGGATACCCAGTCGGACTTGGACCCCGCCGATGGGCAGAACAGCAGGGGTCGGCGAGGGTGAGGGTGTCGGAGTCGGCCTCGGCCCCGCCACGGCAGGAGCGGAAAGCGTCAGAACCATCAAGGTTGCCGCCACCGCGGACGAGTGAATCATGCGTCACCTCCCTGTTTGCCCGGAACCTGCCTGGTGCCGTCGCCAGTGACCGGCAGGACGATATGGGTTTCCCGGATGCTTCGGTCCTTGCGGACGACAGCCGTGATTTCCCACCGGCCTGGCTGCAAACCGCGAACGGCAATCGGGACTACGGTTCGCCCCTTGCGCAGCTCTCCCTGCCACGTGACCTGCGACTCGGGCAGGTCACGGCCTCGCCCGTCGACGAACCGCAGGCCCTCGGGGAGACGCACGTCGAAGGTCACGTCCCGGACATCCTCCTGGACCTCGAAGGCTACCTGCACGGCGACGTCCTGGCCTACGGGGACTGCCGTCGCCTCGAGCACGATGCCCGGACCGGGGGGCCGCCACAGGAAGAAGGTCAGGGCTGCTGCGCTCGCCGCACCCAAGGCCAGCGACGGGAGGTTCAGGCCGGAAAGCAGACGGACATGCCATGGACGCACGGGGACGGGTTCCGCCGCCAAGGCAAGATGGAGCTTCCTGCGGAAGTCCTCGGGTAGAGCTGGTTTCGGCATGGCGCGGACCTGTTCCTGAATCGTGCGAAGCGTTGACACGTGGCGTCCGCAGGACGCGCACGCCGCCACGTGGGCCTCGACTTCGACTTCCTCGATGCCGCCGAGGCACCCCGGGCCATCCAGCCAGGTTGCCAGAAGGGGTTCAGCCTGTCGGCAGTCCATCGGTCCTCCCTTCGAGCCAGGCTGCCCAGCGATCCTTGCGATCGAGCAGAGTCTGCCGCAGGCTCTCACGCGCCCGATTGAGCCGGGACTTAACGGTGCCGAGGTTCAGGTCGAGCATGGTGGCGATTTCCTGATAGTCGTAGCCCTCGAGGTCATAGAGCAACAGGGGGCCGCGGAGCTTGTCCGAGAGGGCATCGACGGCCTCGCGTACGACTTCGCCCAACTGCTTGTCTTCCAGCTGCCTCTCCAGCGACCCGCCCGGGCGTTCGGGGACCTGGTCGACAGGCTCTTCATGGCGCCTCGAGGCTCTTTTGAACTCATCGAGGACCGTGTTGCGGACAATGCGACAAAGCCAGCCATGGACATCGCTGCTTCCCCGGAAAGATCCAAGTGCCCGGTAAGCCTTGAGTAGGGCGTCTTGCAGGACATCGGCAGCGTCATCGGGATTCCCCGCGAGGGAGTGAGCCAGGGCGTAGAGACGATCCAGGGAGGGATCCACCAGGATCTCGAAGGCTCGCTTGTCCCCGTCCAGGGCACGGCGCACGAGGTGCATCTGCTCTGGGGTGGCGGGCACGAAGGGAATCCTTTGATGGTTGGACGACGCCGCGGGAGAATGTGTTCCCTTCATCATACCCCCGGTCTGCTACCATGGTTCCCACAAGGGGGTGTGGACCGTGCGCAAGATGCCAAGCGGATTTCCCGGGGGCATGGGAGGCATGGATCTGGGTCGCATGATGCGGCAGGCCCAGAAGATGCAGGAGGACCTTCAGAAGACCCAGGAGGGCCTGAAGGAGGTCCGGATCGAGGGCACGTCCGGCGGGGGGGCCGTGAAGGTCACCGTTGACGGCCATCGTGATGTCGTGGCGGTGTCCATCAGCCCAGATGCCGTCGATGCCGATGACGTGGAGACGCTCGAGGATCTGGTTCTGGGGGCGCTTCGGGATGCACAGACCAAGGCGCGCCAGGAGGCCGAACAGCGGCTTGGCGGCATTGCCGGGGCCATGGGCGGCATGCCCGGCCTCTTCTAGGTCGTCACCTTGCCCTTGCCTGGTCCGCTTCAGGATCTGGTCGCCGAACTGCAGCGACTGCCTGGCATCGGTCACAAGAGCGCCCAGCGTCTGGGCCTGCACCTCGCCGGGCAACCCGTAGAGGCCATCGAACGCCTCGCCTCGGTGCTGGTGTCGGCCCGCCGGAGCTTGATGCGGTGCAGCACCTGCCATGATCTGTCCGACGCCGAGCTTTGCCGCATCTGCGGGGATCCCGGTCGAGACGTCGGGTTGATGGCTGTAGTCTCCGGCACGCGTGAGGTGCTGGCGCTGGAGCGCACCCGGGAGTTCAAGGGCCGCTACCACGTCCTTGGAGGCTTGCTCTCCCCGCTGGATGGCATTGGCCCCGATCAGCTGAACGTGCGTAGCCTGCTCGAGCGGCTGCGTGCCCCGGCCATTCGTGAGGTCCTGCTCGCGCTGGAGCCGACCGTGGAGGGCGAAGCCACCACGCTTTACTTGTCGCGCCTGCTGCGACCTCTCGGGATACCCTGCACGCGGCTCGCCTCGGGTCTTTCCGTCGGAGCTGACCTGGACATCGTCGACGAGGTCACTCTGGCGCGTGCCTTCGAGGGTCGTCGGCCCATAGACTGACCCTGTCCCTGCGCCCGGCGTGGCGCAGAAGGTCCATCCGCAGGACGGCGAGGCGCAACGCCACGGCCCATGCGGCCCACGGCATCGCATGCCCGCTGAAGAGGGGATCAAGTGGCAGGACCATGACAATCAGGTGCCACGGTCTGATCCAAGGCCACCATCGGCCACCGGGTAGTCGGGCAGAGCCCTCGACCTCTGGCGAGGCGCCCGACCAAAGGTGTCCAGCCATCTCGGGCACCCCGAAAAGCACCAGCATCAAAAGCCCGGCTTGCAACGACCAGCCTGCGGCTCGGGCTACAGGAATCGGCACATCTCCGAGCAGGCCGGCCCATGAGATGGCACAGAGTGCGAGGGTGCAGCCTCCGAGGACTGCGCCGATCAAGACCAGGTCGGCCGTGAATCTGCCGAGATGACGGTTGCGCGAGCGACGCGATGGCGCGTGCTGTCCATAGGCGGCCCAGAGGTCGGCAACCACCCACGCTGCGGGCATCAGGAACCCCAGCGCAAGCAGGAGGGGGCCGGCAGGCAACCCGTCCAGAACACCGGGAGTGATGGTGAGGGACGATGCGCTGGCGGCAAGTCGGGCGCCAAGCTGGGCCTCGACCGGCAGCAGGATGCCCAGCGAGAGTCCGTGCACGGCGAAGGTCAGCCCACGAGGTGCCTCTCGTCCTTCCTGAACCAAGATACTCAAGCCCTTGGGCGAAGCAAAGGAAAGAGAATCACATCACGGATCGAGGCGGCATCGCAGAGCAGCATGGCCAGTCGATCTATGCCGATGCCGAGCCCACCCGTCGGCGGCATGCCCTGCTCGAGCGCCCCCAGGTAGTCGTCATCCACAGCGTGGGCCTCTTCGTCTCCCGAGGCCTTTGCGGCTGCCTGAGCCTCGAACCGGGCCCGCTGATCGAGTGGATCGTTGAGCTCGCTGAAGGCATTGGCCAACTCTCGACCGAGGACGAAAACCTCGAAACGCTCCGTAAGATCCGGATTCGCCCGATGACGTTTGGCGAGCGGAGACACTTCGACGGGGAAGTCGGTGATGAACACGGGGTCCATGAGTCTGCTGTCAAAGCAGTCGAAGAGGGCAGCAAGCACGGATCCCGGCGTGACTTCCCTCGGGACGGTGCCCCCTTGCGCGACCAGGACCTTCAGGCGGGCGTCCATATCCAGAGAATCCGGATCGGTGCCCAGCTCCCGCAGGAAAATATCGACCTGATCCTGCATCGTGCGACGCGGCCACGGTGGCGTCAGGTCGAGGAAACCCGACGGGTGCTGCTGGCACGGAATGCGCGTCGAACCACATGCTTCGATGGCCGCGGCAGCCACGAGTCGCTCCGTGAGCGACATCATGTCCGTATAGTCGGCGTAGGCTTGGTAGACCTCGATCATGGTGAATTCCGGGTTGTGTCGGGTCGAAATGCCCTCATTGCGGAAGCTGCGGTTAATCTCGTACACGCGCTCGAGGCCGCCGACGACCAGACGCTTCAGGTACAACTCGGGCGAGATGCGCAGGTGCAGTTCCAGATCCAGGGCGTGATGGTGGGTCAGGAATGGACGCGCCGCTGCGCCACCGGGAATGGCATGCAACATGGGAGTCTCGACCTCGAGAAAGCCCTCCGCATCGAGTACCCTGCGAATGGCGGACACGGCTCGAGAACGCTTCACGAAGGCGTCCCGGACTTCGGGATTCGTGATGAGATCGAGGTGCCGGGCCCGGTAGCGGACCTCGACGTCTGTCAGGCCGTGCCACTTTTCCGGCAGGGGGCGCAGAGCCTTGGCCAACATGGTCCAAGTCGACGGTTGGACCGAGAGCTCCCCACGCTTAGTACGGCGGACGCGTCCGGAAACGCCGATGATATCGCCGATGTCCACCCAGTCCGTGAGTTGGCGGAAGGCATCTTCGCCGAGTCCGCCGAGGTCGGCGAAGACCTGGATGCGGGCATGCGAACCGTCGACCAGGTCCATGAAGCAGAGCTTCCCGGAGGTGCGGCGGCTGAGAATTCGGCCCGCGATGCGCACGAGATCATCCGTCTCCTCACCCGGTGGCAAGGCCGCGTGTCGTTCGTGCACCTGGGCCGTGGTCGCCGTGGGCCGGAACTCCGGCGGGTAGGCATCGACGCCCGTGGCCTGAATGGCCGAAAGCTTGTCCAGACGGACGCGTTCCTGCTCGGAGCGCTCGAGCGTGGGGCGATGCACCGTATCCATGGGTGCATGATAGGGCCCGCGCCGAGGGCTAGGCAAACCCCCGTCGGCCTGTGCGCCAGGCCGACGGGGGCTGCCGCCGGGCTCAGGGCACGAGGATGTGGGACGTCACGCCGGGCCGGGCACCAATCCAGCCCAGCCGCGACAGGATGCCGGGAGTCACTCCGGGACAGACGCCTGCAGCACCGTAGGGCATGAGCAGGTCTCGCGTCGCATAGGTCACGGCTGTCAAAGCACCTCCCTGGTTGATGACGAGCGGATAGTAATAGAAGGGTGCGTCCGGTGACTTGATGAAGAAGGGCCGCAGGCCACCGAGCGCTGCGTAGTAGGGCAGATAGAGTCCGAAGTGGCTGTTCACCCCGAGGAAGTGCATTCGGTTGAAGATTCCCGGCTCGATGCCGAAGGGCATGCCCTCGAAGGCCTGAGCGCGGGCCGACCCCGCGAAGAAGGGTTGGTACAGGTCGATCCATCGTGCCCCCCCGAAGCCCAGCGTGGGGAATATGGTCAGGATGCTGGCGTCTGCCGTGACGACTGCAGGCGCGGCAGCCACGAGGGCCTCCAGACGGGGCAGGGCAAAGGCCCCCGGGACGCGGGGCGTCCGGGAGATGGGGACGTGAACACCTGGTGCCTTTTCGATTGGCGCGACCTGCTGCACCGGAGTGGTGGCGAGCGTACCGCGTTCCGACGTCACGGCCGGGGTGCCGACCCCGCAACCTGCCAGCAACCCGAGCGCAGTCAGGCTGCGGGCCAGAGGCTGAATCCGACTCATCGATGACCTCCTCCGCCGGGCTGGAGCGTCACCGACCCGGCCCTGCAAACTAGACGCGTGCACGGCCCCGGGACAACGCCTCCCCGGGTGGCTTCCCTGAGGAGGCAGCCCTTGTCCCGGAGCGTGGCGCCCGCAGGGCATTCCCTTGCGCGACGCGTGTCGGAAAGGCTCGGGTGCTGCCAGAATCGGTCGTGTCGCATTGCGCGACGGAATCCCCAAAGTGAAACGGGCCCGGACTGCCAGACGGCAGCCGGGCCCGACGGGACTTCTCAGGCCCCCAGACGAAGCCCCCGACCCGGATTGCCCACGCGGTCCATCGAAAGCCGGAGGGTGCGCAGCATTTCCGCACCCGCCTCAACGCTGCCAGAGGCACGAAGGGCTCGTCCGATCCCGATGCCGCAGGCCCCCGAGGCGATGGCGTGAGGAGCGCTCAGAGGGTCGACTCCACCCGCAAGGAACACGGGAATCTCGACGACGCCGGAGACGGCGGACAAGACTTGCAGGGCATCCGCCATGGCCCGCAGGGAACTCGCCAGGCTCGAGTCGGGATAGTCGAGAATGCCCTCGACCTGCAACAGCGAAGCTCCGGCAGCCTGCAATTGCACCGCAAGGTCGATGCTCTCGGCGAGCGACGCCCGGCCCGGCAACGTGACACACACGGGAACGCCCGGGCGAGCCAGCGCAACCGTTCGCCGCGTCCACTCGAGGATCTCCTCCCGGGTCGGAGCCACGCCATCCCGGTAGAGCGCATCATAGTTGCCGATCTCGAGGACGTCCGCACCTGACGCGACGAGGACTTCGGGGACCACCGACGAGGCGAACACGGTCAGGCCGGGAGCCGCTTCGCGTGCAGCGGCAACGAGCTCCGGGGCGGCGGCCACATCGATGGCGTCCGCACCCCCGGCAAGGGCTGCCTCGGCCGTAAACCGCACCATGGCGGAGTCGAAACAGTCGATCCCGCTGATGGCCTTCACGAACCGGCGGGAGATGAGTGCGGCGTTGAGACGTTCGATCATGGAGGTTCCTGGCGTGAGAGGACCCGCACGGGTCCGAGTGGATGGCGTCATTCTACCCGGGGCGGAGTCTGTTCCTGCAAGGGTTCGCCCCAAGTGCCCCAAGACGCCGTGGTGTCGTCGACATCCGGAATCTCCGAGGGGTTCACGGCCAGCCGCGCGCGGGGATGCCCCGGCCCGGAATCCCCGTGGACAGGATCTTCCGTGCCGTCCTTGCCCCGCCCTCGCCAACCCCCTGGGTCTACCTTTTCCAAGTCAGACAACGGGGGCCAGATGCTGCCGTCGGCGAGTTCGAAGCCCACGATCGCGCCATCGTCGTCGAGAAAGTGGACATCGACGACAAGGCCCCGAAGGTGGCGGCCGACGTCCGTCAGGCTGGCCCCGAGTATGGCGCCACCCTCGGCCAGACCAAGCGAGGCGAGCCCGGCATCCAGGCCTGCGGTGGCCTGAGGCAGTGGCGCGCACTCGAATGGTGAAGCAGCTGCCCGTCTGATCTGGCTCAGGGGCAGATCCTCGGATGGGCCGTGGGACCGAGCCTTGGCATCCAGCCACTGTACCTTGAAGGTCAGGACCCGCTGTTCAACAGGGTCCCAGAGCACGTCCCCGATGCGTGCGATGCACTCGCCGTCAGGATCGCAGATGCCCTGTCCCTCGATACCCCGAAATGACCAGCGCGACATGACAAGCCCTCCGGACGCCATCCTGCTGCTGCAGTACGTCGGGCACAAGCCTAGGCCGAATCACATGGGGATGAAGTCGGTTCCGCCGGTCCCGGTCCGTTGGACCCCCGTGACCTTCTTGATCAGGCCAAAGAGACGATTCAGGTCCATCCGGAGGGCAATCTCCCGGGACTCCAGCTCTTCCGCCGCCTCGCCCTCGGCCTCGCCCGTGGCTGCCAGAGCCGCGCGTGCCTGCTGCAGGGCATGCAACTGGGCCTGGACATACTCCCGCTCCGTCGTGATGAGCTTGTACATGTACGTGGGCTGCCTGAACTCGGGGATGAGGTCAGGTGAGGACTCCCAGGCCGAAATCAGGTAGCGACGCTCCTCGCTTTCTTTCTGCAACTCTTCGATGGCCGGCGGGGGAGGCGGCCCCAGCCTCGCTCGATCCGGACCTGATGGCCCGCCACCACGGCCAGAGGATCGCACGGGCTGGTCAGGGACGGGCTTGCCCAGCCATCCCTGCATCCTGTCCCAGAAACTGTCTGCCATGCGTGCTCATGTTGTCTGACGTGCGACAAGTTTGCAAAGCCGGGTTCCCCATCGCACGACAGGAAGCCCCCGGCTGCGGGCCGGGGGCTTCCTGTCAAGCGTCAGCGGAAGTTGGCGCGGTTGTCGTCAGCGAACTCGACAAGGCTCTGGCCGAGATCCCCGATGGCCCCCAGGGCCGTGCGACCGGCGAGACGACCCGCCTCGCGGACTCCCCGAACAGTTGTCAGCGTGGCGTCGACCGCGAAGTCACCGACGGCCTCGACGCCTCGCGCTGCAGCACGTCCCACCGCCACGGTCCCGTCGACGACCGCCTCGCCGACGACACGCGTTCCGGAAACGATGGGCAGGTCCGCGATGGCCTCGCGGGCCCGGGCCGCCTCCTCCCGCTTGATGCGGGCTGCGTCCGCCTTCCAGCGACCAGCAGAATCGTACGGCAGGTCCAGAATCCGATCGTAGGAGCTCACGACCTGGCGACCCTTGATGAAAGCCAGTTCGCCGACGAAGGGAACGATCGTGAGTTCGGCCAAGCCGTGAAGGAAGCGACCGACCTTGCCGGCACCGCTGGTGAACTTGCTCAGCAGATGCTCGCCGACGGTGCGGGTGGGCTCCGGACGGATCGCCAGCTCCCGCCGGGGCAGGACCGCGATGTCACGGCTCGGCACCGAAGGCCGGGCGGCCATCGCCCCCTCGGCCAAGATGGCAGAGAGGTCGCGGCGGGCCGACCCGATGGGGGCGACACCATTGGGGGTGCGGATGGCGAGATGCGACATGGTAGGTCTCCTCTTCCTGACCAAGACGGCTAAGCGATTCATCGGCCGCAGCAGACGAGACTCGGTAAACATTCCGCTAACCTAAGGAAAAGCTTCGGTCACTACACCATGCCGTTCTTTTGCGTGCGACCGCCGGCGGGAGCTATGATGGCCCTGTAGAGGTCGCGTGCAGGTTGCCCCGGCCTAGTCTCCTGAAAGGTCGTGCCCGTTGCGCCGTGAACTCGAGAAGTTCGAGAATCCCGAAGTGGCCTCGGAATACCGTCGCCGATACGGAGATCCGCTCGAGGAAGTCGAACCGGGCGAGTTGATGGAGCTGATGGAGTCCCTTTGGGCTTCTCGGGCCGGTACGTATGCCCAACTCCGCGAGGATTTGCGCCGCGGCAACATGGACCCTTGGGGCACCCGGATTCGCCTGACGGAAACCTATTTCCGCAATCAGTACTTCCGGATGAACAAGCTGGATCCGGAGAAGGACCGCAGCAAGATCCTGGACATCGAGGACTTCATCGACTACCTCGTCTTTTCCAAGATTCGCGAGCATCAGGAGGCCGAAGAGCAGGAAGCCCGGTTCGTTCGCGACCGGCATACTCCTCGGTTCTGAGTCGCTATCCCATGTAGAACCCCCGGTTGCCTGTAGCAACCGGGGGTTCTACATGGGCGGACAGATCAGGGCTTGGGAGCCGAGATGACCTCGCCCGTGCCGGCGTTCAGAACGTACTTGCCCTGGGCGTAATGACCCTTGTAGCTGACGGCCACGTAAGCAGGGAACCACTCGACGGTCATGTCAGGCTTGCGCTTGGGCAGCGGGTTGAAGTAGACGCTGGTCGAATCGAAGGCCTGTGCACCGGCACGGAGGCCAGCCTTGGTCAACGACTCGCGGACGTCCTTGAGCTGGTCGAGGGCGACGCCTCCGACGGGCTCACCCTGCACGGCCTTCATCTGGATGAACTGAAGGCTCTTCATCTTGCCCCAGTCATACACCCCGATGCGCCCGTCGCGCACGATCACCTCAAGGACGCTGGCGAACGACTTCGGGGGCGTGAACAACATCGAGATCGTGACGTCCTTGCGGAAGGCGAGGTCGGCGGTCAGGTTGTCCACGGCATACTCGAGCAGGGGGCCGGAGCCCTGCGCCCGTCCCAGATCGTGCGCAACACGGACCAGGCCGGAGAGGTCGGAGGCCACCTCATCGGCCGTGAGGTCACGAACGACGAGGACCTTCTTCCACGCCGGGATGGCCGGCGGTGTCGTCATCGTCGAGACGGAGGCCGACTTGGCCGCAGACAGCGGGGAACCGACGGTGCCGCACCCGGTGACGCCGGCGGCGACGGCCAAGGCGAGCACAGGCAAGGTGCGCTTCATCAAGACGGACATGGCAAAGTCCCTTTTCAAGGTTCGGGTGCAGGGGTTCTGAAGAAACAATCTAAAACGGAAGATAACACCAAGAACAAGTTAACAGTAGTTGAAGCCTGCAGGAAGGTCAAGCCCCATGTGGGGCGCGTGTTAAACTATTTCTTCCGGATCTTCTGAGAGGCGGTTCTGAGTCCATGGTGTCCACGACATCGGCAATCGTGATTGGCGCTGTCGCCCTTCTGCTCGTGGGGCCGCGCAAGCTGCCCGAGTTGGCGCGTGGGCTGGGCAAGGCCATGGGCGAGTTTCGCAAAGGGGTTCAGGGGCTCGACGATGCCGAGGGCAAGGGTGCACCGCCCGGTGACCCGCCGGCCGAAGGGCAACCGAAAGCTTGATGCCGTCTTGCATCGGGTACACTGTAGACGTCTGATGTCCTCCGACCCCGACCATAGTCTCGAGCCCTCCTGTTCGGGGGGCTGCTCGTCTTGATGTTGCCAGGCGCACTCGTGCCTCCGTTGATGGAGGCCACCGTCCCCTTGGACCCGATTCCCCCGTTGCCGGCGGTCGTCCTGTTGACGGTCTGCCTGATGGGGGTGGCTTTCTTCAGCTCGTCCGAGGCGGCCATCTTGAGCGTCAACAGGATTCGTGTCCGCAATCTGGCCGAGAAGGGCGACGCACGCGCCGTAGCCCTGCAGCGCTTGCGTGAACAGCATGATCGGCTGCTCGGGACGATTCTGCTGCTCGAAAACTTTCTCATCATCATCGCCTCGTCCGTGTGGACCGTCGTGTCCAGCACATGGCTCGAGGCGTGGAACTTGGCGACACCGGGCGGTCTGCTCGGCGCTTCCTTGCTGATGACGCTCGTCATCGTGCTGCTTGCCGAGATTACGCCCAAGACTTTCGCTGCCTCCTATGCGGAGGCGTGGAGTCTCAAGGTCAGCCGCGTGATCCTGGCGTGCGTCTGGTTTTCGGGCCCCGTCGTCAAGGGATTCACGTTCTGCAGCAATGCCCTGATCGGCATGCTGCGCAATCTCTTCGGCCTGCGCCCCGAGGCCGCCACTCCGTTCGTCACGGACGACGAGATCCGGATGCTGGCGGATGTGGGCCATGAGGAAGGGACCATCGAGACCGACGAGAACGAGATGATCCACGGCGTGCTCGAACTCGGCGACACCACTGTTCGCGAGATCATGGTGCCGCGCATCGACATGAACTGTCTGTCGGCGGATGCCACGCTGGAGGAGGCCCTCCAGATGGTCATCAGCTCCGGTCACAGCAGGATTCCGGTCTACCGGGACACCAGCGACAACATCGTGGGTATCCTGTATGTCAAGGATCTGCTGAGTCTTCTCGCGCGCACCGACCGGCCCCGCAGCCTGCCAAGCGCCTACGTTCGCCCGGCCACGTACATCCCCGAGAGCAAGCGCGTCGACGATCTCCTGACGGACATGCGGCGGATGAAGATCCATATGGCCGTTGTCATGGATGAGTATGGCGGCACGGCCGGGCTGGTGACCATCGAGGACATCCTCGAGGAGATCGTCGGTGACATCCAGGACGAGTTCGATGCCGAGGAGGATCTTCCGGTCAAGCATCAGGAGGATGGTTCGATTCTGGTAGATGGTCGCCTTCCCATCTACGAGGTCAACGACCTGCTCGGTGCCGATCTGCCAACGGAAGACTTCGACACGATCGGGGGCTTCGTCGTCGGACAACTGGGCCGTGCACCCATTCGCGGGGAAGAGGTGCGCTACGACACCCTGCGGCTCGTCGCCGATGCCGTCGAAGCTCGCCGTCTGGTGCGGGTCCAGATCATCCGGGAGGCCGCGCCTTGAGCCCTGGCCACGAACGCGCGACCCGCTACATCTTCGTCACCGGCGGAGTCGTTTCCAGCATCGGCAAAGGCATCGTCGCCGCAAGCCTCGGTCGTCTTCTGAACCAGCGTGGCTTCGGTGTCCGCATCCTGAAACTGGACCCCTACATCAATGTGGATCCGGGCACGATGAGTCCCTACCAGCACGGTGAAGTCTTCGTCACGGAGGATGGAGCGGAGACCGATCTGGATCTGGGACACTACGAGCGTTTTGTCGATGTGCCTCACTCGCGCGAGAACAGTGCCACCGCCGGCAGCATCTATCTCGAGGTCATCAGCAAGGAGCGGCGTGGCGATTACTTGTCGGGTACTGTTCAGGTCATTCCGCACGTCACCAACGAGATCAAGGATCGCATTCACAAGGTCGGGCGCAAGGCCGAGATTGCCATCGTGGAGATCGGGGGAACGGTCGGGGACATCGAGAGTCTGCCGTTTCTCGAGGCCATCCGGCAGTTCCGCAAGGACGTCGGTCGCGACCAGGTCCTCTACCTTCATGTCACGCTGGTGCCGACGCTCAAGGCTGCGGGCGAGATGAAGACCAAACCCACGCAGCATTCCGTCAAGGAGTTGCGCAGCCTGGGCATCCAGCCCGACATCCTTGTGTGTCGGGCCGAGCGCAACCTGCCCGGAAGCGTGCGGGAAAAGCTGGCGCTGTTCTGTGACATCGACAAGGAAGCGGTCATTCATTCCCGGGATGCGCGCAGCATCTATGAAGTGCCCCAGCTCCTGGAGCGAGAGGGCCTCGCCGATCAGGTGGTTTCTCGCCTGCGTCTCGAGACGCGGGAAAGCGGCATTGCACCGGTATGGCCCGAGGTCCTGACGGGTGAACGCAAGGCATCGCGGCAGGTCCGGATTGGTCTGGTGGGCAAGTACATCAAGTTGGCGGATGCCTACCTGTCTGTCCTCGAATCCCTGAAGCACGCGGCGGCAGCACTGGATGCCGATCTCGAGCTTCAGTGGATTGCTGCTGAGCAACTCGAGGAGGGCGGGGAGGCGCTTGAGCGGTTGCTTGACCTTGATGGCGTCCTGGTGCCCGGGGGATTCGGTGCGCGCGGCATCGAGGGCAAGATCGCCGCGGCACGCCGGGCACGCTTGGCCGGTATTCCCTACCTTGGCCTCTGTCTGGGCATGCAGGTCGCCGTCATCGCCTTCGCTCGGGATGTCTGCGGATTGGACGGTGCTCATTCGACGGAGTTCGACCCGGCGACACCATATCCAGTCATCGACATCCTGCCCGAGCAGAAGGGCGTCGAGGACAAGGGCGGCACGATGCGCCTCGGAAGCTATCCGTGTGCCTTGCAAGAGGGCACTTTGGCGGCGGCCGCCTATGGTGAGGAGCTGATCCGTGAGCGCCATCGCCATCGCTTCGAGGTGAATCCGCATTTCGTGGCCCGATTGCAGGGTGCGGGTCTGGTTGTCTCCGGCACCCTGCCTGACCGTGGCCTGGTCGAGATCGTGGAGTGGCCCGAGCATCCGTGGTATGTGGCTTGCCAGTTCCATCCCGAGTTCCAGAGCCGTCCCGGCAGGCCACATCCGCTCTTCAAGGGCTTCGTGGCCGCCGCTCTGGCTAGGGCGGAGCGTCAGATACACGCAGAGGTTGGGTCATGAATCCCGAGTTCGATGCGGTCAGCCTCCTGGATGCGGCTCGAGCCGTGCGAAGTCGCGCCCACGCCCCCTACAGCCAGTTCGCCGTCGGTGCTGCCCTGCTGGTGGCGGATGGTTCTGTCGTCCACGGGGTCAATGTGGAGAACAGGACTTTCGGGCTTACGGTCTGTGCGGAGCGTACGGCCATTGCATCGGCCGTCGCTGCCGGAATGCGGTCTTTCGTGGCGATCGCCATTTCTGCGGAGCGTGCAGCCCCTTGTCCTCCCTGCGGGGCGTGCAGGCAGGTCATGGCGGAGTTCGCCCCTGATCTGCCTGTCATCCTCGAAGGCCCCGATGGCAGCCCCGTGGAGACCTCGCTCGGTCACCTGCTGCCCATGCAGTTCGATCTGCCTCCGAGGCCATGAAGCGCTTGCGCTGCGGAACCATCGCCGTGGTGGGACGGCCGAACGTCGGCAAGAGCACGCTGGTCAACCGCCTGTCGGGCCAGAAAGTCGCCATTGTCTCCAACCGGCCGCAGACTACCCGGCATCGCATTCGCGGGGTCTGGCACGGTGAGGACGCCCAGATCATCTTTGTGGACACCCCAGGCATGCATCGTCCACTGCATCCTCTGGGCGAGCAACTGGTGCTCGAGGCAGAGCGTGCCCTGACCGAGGTGGATGCCATCCTCCTTGTCGTCGATGGTACCGAAGCACCGGGCCCCGGAGACAGGCATGTCATCGACCGGGCCGTCGCCTCGGGCAGACCTCTGGTGCTCGCGGTCAACAAACTGGACCGCAGTAATCCGCAGGCGGGCTTCGTGGAGGCCTATGCATCCCTCGGTGCCTTTCGCGCCGTGCATCCCGTGTCAGCTCAGCGGGGTACGGGCGTGAACAGGCTCATTCGATCCTTGGTAGGCCTGATGCCTGAAGGTCCGGCCCTTTTTCCCGAGGATGTCGTGACGGATCAGACGCTGCGACAACTTGCTGGTGAACTGGTCCGTGAGCAGCTCATGAGGCAGCTGTCCGATGAATTGCCCCACGCCGTGGCCGTGAGCATCGAGCGTTTCGATGAGACCGATCCCGCGCTGACCCACATCGAGGCCACCATCCACGTGGAACGCGAGAGCCAGAAGGGCATCGTGATCGGCAGAGGCGCCGAGCGCCTCAAGACCGTGGGCACCCAGGCACGCCAAGCCATCGAACAGCAGACAGGCACCCGGGTTCACCTCGCTTTGAGGGTCAAGGTCCTTCCGAACTGGCGCAAGGACGCCGCCCATCTCCGAAGGCTCGGCTACATCGTCGACTGAGGCTGTCGGGTCTCTGGCCAGGCGAGGAGATTGTCCTCGGCGTAATGGTCGCTGACACGTTCCGCATCAGGTGAACCGGGTAGGGACAGGTCCTTGCCCAGATAGTAGCGACTGCTCACGGGCGCAAGGCCGTCCACCAACACCCAGTCGATGTTCTTGCGCTTGCCGGGCGGATTTGCAGGCCCAGCATCGACCATGCTCGAAAGCAGTCGGTCCCGGATGGCTGCATCCGCCTTGCCCTGCCTGCCCTGTATGGCCTGATCCGCCGTGTGCGTGTTCAGATCCCCGGCCAGAACGACAGGACCGTGCTCCTTGGCTCGAGAGACCACACGGGCGAGATGATCGGCCTGTCTGCGACGCATCTCGGGGTCCAGAGACAGATGCGTGTTGATGACCGTGAGGGTGCGCCCCGATTGCCTGTCTCGAAGGCGCAACTCGGTATAGCCTCTCGGCTCGGCCCATTGCAGCGCATTGGGTTTGTACCCATCCGTCACCGTCGCCCAGAGCGATGCAAGCACTCCGCGCACATGGCTGCTCTTGAATGTCCTGGACCGATCGGCAAGAACTTCGTAACGCTCGGGAACCACCACGAGGTTCCCCTGCCAGGGGCGCAGTCTGTCATAGCTGAGGTGGAGCCTGCCAGCCTTGTCCAGCTCCCGCAAGCGCTTCACCTGTTCCGGTCCGACCTCCTGGAGGCAGAGAATCGCAGCGTCCTGCTTGCCTGCGAGGGCTTCCTGGTAGAAGGGCAGGTCCGGAAAGGATCGCTGGGGTGTCTTGATGCGCGAATTGCCCACGGCCGTATTGAAGGTGATGACCCGAACGGGCTGGGGCTGGCCCTGCCACGCGTCCCGAACCAGAGCGGCAGGCTCCGCATCCGTCCTTCCCTGAGGCACGATCGGCCGTGAATGAGTCTTTGGCCCGACATCCGGAATCTTCATGCTCGAGTCATGCCCCGTTCAGGCCCTCAACTTGCGGGCAGCGTGGCGGCGCGGCGCTGCAGCAGCTCCAGCAGCTCCGCTCCATATCGCGCAGCACGGCGCTCGCCGACTCCCCGGATGCGGGCGAGATCAGTCTCCGACCTTGGACGAAGCCTGGCCATCTCCTGGAGGGACGCATCACTCATGATGCAGTAGGCCGGCTGTGCCGCCTCTTGTGCGCGCTGACGACGCCAGGCCTTGAGCACCATGAAGAGCTCCTGCTCGTGGGGCCCCAGCGAGGCTGGGCCGTCGGGCCGCCGGGAACCAAGTGTTGGCCGACTCCGACCTGCGACTCCCAAGGGAACGGCGCGCTCGCCCGCCAGCACCAGCGCTGCTGAGGCCGCCACCGTCATGGTCCCGTGTTCAGGGTGGACCTTGACGAGTCCATGGCCCACCAGCTGGTCGATCCAGTCTCGAACATGCTCCACGGACTCTTCCCGGAGCAGGCCATGGACCGGAAGCCGATCGAAACCCTTGTCGACGAGTGCCTGATGGCGCTTGCCGACAAGGACGTCGGCAATCATCTGGCCGCCGTGCGGGGGCTTGATCCGGCCCACGGCAGAGAGCACCTTCTGGACCAGCAGCGTGCTTTCCGGATGGACGGCTTGCTCCCCAAGGCAGACATCGCAACGCCCGCAAGCCTCCACTGGCGGATCCTGGCCGAAGTGACGCAAAAGCACGTCCTGGCGACAAGTCAAGGTCCGGCTGTAGCGGATCATCGTGCGGAGCTGGGCCAACTGATGTTGCGCCAAGGCAGGGTCCTCAGCCGTCAGCATGCGCTGCCACGTCGCGATGTCCGAGGCATTATGGAGAAGGACGCACTCCGCATCGAGTCTGTCCCGGCCAGCCCTGCCGGCCTCCTGGACATACTGCTCGACGGACCTGGGCAGGCCGGCGTGGATAACGAAGCGCACATCTGCGCGGTCAATACCCATGCCGAAGGCCACCGTCGCCACCACGAGGTCGAGACGCTCCTCGCGGAAATCCTGCAGGATCTGGCGGCGAAGGGTCGGGTCCATGCCCGCGTGGTACGCACGCGCATGATGACCTCGCTTGCCCAGCGCCTCGGCCAGACGCTCCACCTGCTTGCGTGTCTGAGCGTAGATGAGGCCTGCTTCTCCACGGTGGCGCCGAAGCACCTCCTCGATCTGGGCGGTCGTGTCGTGGCGGTAGGCGACGCGAAAAGTCAGGTTCGGACGATGGAGGCTGCCGATGATGACGGCAGGTTCGCGAAGGCCAAGGCTATGGACGATGTCCTGACAAACGGCAGGGGTCGCCGTTGCCGTAAAGGCGTGGATGGGTTTGCCCGGGGCAAGTTCGCGCAGCACCGCGAGCCCCCGGTAGGATTCCCGGTAGTCGTGGCCCCACTGGCTGATGCAGTGCGCTTCGTCGACGACAGAGTAAGCCACCGGCAGGCTTTCGATGAATTGCCGGATTCCGGGATTCCCGAGCGCCTCCGGAGACAGGTAGAGCAGTCGCAGGTGACCCTCCCGGGCAGCCTGGGCCACATCACGCCGAGCCTCAGGAGTCATGTCGCTGTTCAATGCGGCTGCCGGGACACCGAGTACCTGAAGGTTCGCAACCTGGTCCTGCATCAGGGCCAGCAGAGGGGACACGACTATGGCCAACTGCTCCCGTGCCACTGCTGGCAACTGATAGCACAGAGACTTGCCGCCGCCCGTCGGCAAGACCACGAGGCTGTCCTGTCCAGCCAGAACGGGTTCCATGGCAGGAACCTGATGGGGCAGCAACTCGCTGAATCCCCAGTGGAAACGAAGCGGTTCCAGGAGGGAAGCCTCGACCTGCCGCACGATGGCTGTCACCTTTCTGCCCGCAAGTCGGGCGCAAACACCGACGCCTCCGACCCGAGAATGCGGGCCGAAGGCGTCGGCAGACCGGTCAGGGCCTAGTAGCGGGGGCCGCGCTCCGGACGGGGACCACCCTTGGGCTCGGAAATCCGAACCAAGATGGGACGCCCGAGCAGGTTGCTGTCGGAAAGCTGGCTGATCGCCGCCTGAGCCAGGTCGGCAGAAGCCATCTCGACGAAGCCGAAACCGCGCGAACGCTGGGTCTCGCGGTCGAGGACGACGCGAGCGCTTACGACTTCACCCACCTGGGAGAAGTGGGAGTGAAGATCCGCATCGCTGACGCGGTAGGCCAGATTGGCCACGAACAACTGGGTCGACAAGATGACACCTCGATGGGTCGGTTGGGGGACACGGAGCGCCTGACCAGTTCGGAGGCGTCCTTCACCGAGCAACCACCGTCACCTGTGTCATGGTGCGACACGTACTCTAGACTAACACGTCCAGTCACACCGTTGCAACGATCACGTCCCGATTCAAGGAAGGAATGCCGTCACAGGTGCGGTCCAGACGGTTCCGGCGGGCCTGCCGGCGGCATCCTGACCACCCAGGACGACAACGCGTTCGCCGATCCGTGAAGCCACAGGAGCGGTCCGGGCCTCGGGCAATGGGGAAAGCCGGGACCACGACCGCGTGCCGAGATCGAACCGCTCGATGGCGGCGGAAGGACCGCTCGATGCGAGCCCTCCCACGACGAACAGGAACTGGCCGTAGGAGACGACGGCTGCACGGCTGCGGGGTGTCGGCATCGGGCTCGTCTGCGTCCACGCGCCCGTCGCCGGGTCCAGCAGCCAGCACCGCCCGTCCACGACACCGCTCCCGGCGTGTCCGCCCGCCAACAGCATGCGGGCGCCGACCCGCTCCAGCACGGCCCCACCGCGCGCCTCGGGAAGAAGAGGGCCGGCGAGCCACTTCCGCTTCGTCTGGTCAAGGACATCGACCCGTCGGGAAGCACCGCCCTCAGGACCGCCCCCGGCCACATAGGCGAAATGTCCATAGGAGCCGAGGGCAGCACCCGTTCTGGGGGCCTCGAGCCGTGGCAGACTTTCCCACGTCCCAGCCTCGATATCCAGACGCGCAACCTGCCCACCTTCTGCGGAAGAGATGGCAAGCACCCGGAAGGCCGGCGTGACCGTCAACATCGGGTCAGTCAGGCCCGCAGGGGGGGCAGCCAGTTTGCTCCAGGTGGAAGGCAAGGCCATGAGTCGTGCGGCGGACGACGCGGCGTCAAGCACCACCAGACGGTTGCCCACCCCGATGCCGACACCGGCTTGAAAGCCTGCAGGCAACTGGGAGGCAAGCCAATCACCCTTCGACTGGGCGTGAAGCGTCGCCGCTCCCACAGCCGTCGGTGCAGGGGCCTTGGCGCAGGCCCCGAGAACGACGCTGGCCACGAGGGCCGGGAAGGCGATCAGGCGCACGCGACAAACCTCCGGGATGCTTCTGTTATAGGCAGGTTAACATCACGGAAACACTTTGTGAAGTCAGCCTTCCGTCAGGACGCCGATCTCCCGCGACAGACTGCGGGCAGCTTGGCGAAAGGGGCGCTGTCGAAGAAACTGCTCTCTGAGAACGATGGCATCCAGCCAAGGTGCAGCGTCCAGGCTCCACCAACTGGCCGCGCGCCGGGCGTGATGCGCCGCAGGAGCAGGCAGGGTGATCAGTGCTTCCCGGACCTCCCGGACCTTGTGGCTCCAAGCACGAAGGGCGACTTCAGGGGGAGCCTCCGGGCCGAGTTCGATCCGCGCCCGGTAACTCATGATGATGCGGTGGCCTTCCAGGAGCCTGTCCATGGACCACGCACGCTCCGGATGGTGTCGCGTACCGGCAGGCAGGGGGCGGGCGAGGATGAGTTCGCGCCTGAAGGCCGCATTGCTGCGATTCAGGCCATACTCCGGTCTGCGTGCCATCTCCTTCAGGCTCAACGGCAGATTCGGCTGCCTGACGGAGAGTCGCGTGGGGTCATAATCCGAACCACCGACGGCAGCCACCCGGTCGTCGCGAAAGGGTGCCAGCAGGTGGCGCAGCCAGTCCCTCTCCCAGAGGGGCACTGCCGTGTCCAATGTGACGAGAATGGGGCCAGCGGCCAACCGTGCCGCCAGGTTCAATCTTTCGGCCACTCCCATCCAGCCAGCCACGTGCAGGTTGCGGATGGGAGCCTCTCTGCCATTGCCAAGGCCATCTCCCCGTCGCTCGGGGCAAAGTACCAGGACATCGACGTCCTTGACGGTCTGGTCATAGATGGCCTCGAGCAGGCGGTCGAGCGGTCGATTGTCCGGCACGTCGAGCACGATGGTTGCGATGGGTTCCAAGCGGGTGACCTCCGTTCCCGAGGCTATCGCCGCCGGGGAGATCCGCGATGATCCGCTTTGGCCAGTGCTGACTGTCCGCTCCGGTTGGAGCCGATTCAGGTGTCCGAGGCCGCCCATCCAAGCAGGATACGGATGGCGGCTCCCTCGGCCCACCGATCCGTGACGATGCCGTGCCCGAAGTCCACGGGGCCGGCCGTCCAGAATCCACCGTGCCCACCCGCAGGCTGGATGAGGGTGGTGATCTGTTCAGAAAGGCCTTGCGGGGCTGGTACGAAGGGATCATCCTCGGCATGCAGCAGAACGGTCGGCACACGGATGTCGGCCAGGTCGCCCTTCACCGACGCACGCGCATAGTAGGCTGCTGCATCGGGCTGTCCCGCCATGGGAGCCGTGACCACCGAGTCGAACTCTGCCAGGCTGCGGGCTGCGCGGCCCTTGTCCGACCAAGGCTTCCATCGGGCCGGATCCCGCGCTGCAGCCGCCGCGAGGCGCTTCTTCATCGACGCGAGGAACCAGCGTTCGTAGACTCGATTCTTCCTGTCACCCAGCGCTGAAGCAGCCGCACCGAGGTCGATCGGTGCCGAAATCGTCACGGCACCGCGGACCAGGAACCGTGCAGCAGTTCCCAGATGGGCAAGCCAGCGCAAGGCCATGGCTCCCCCGAGGCTCAATCCGGTCAGGTAGACCGGACGACCCGGCAGCCGGCGAGACACCCAGCCTACCGCCGCCTCGATGTCCTGCCAGCGGATTGCGTTGTACATCCGACCGCCATACGCAGCCGAAGCCCCGCACCCCAGCCAGTCAAGGCGCAGCGAGGCAAAGCCCGCGTGATGCGCGAGGCGACTGATCCCGCGCATGTGCCCTGCCTCGGCCTCGGCTTCCAGACCATGGAGGTGGATCACCACACCCAAGGGCCGGTCGCCGCCGGGCAAGTGCCACCATCCGCTCAGTCGTTCACCGTCGGCTGCAAGGAAAGAAACAGGCTCGCTGGCCCGTGCCCACGCATCCGCATCAGGCAGGCCTCGACGGGGCAGGAACTCGGGCAGGATCGTCTGCGCCGTGGCCCCCGATAGCCAAGGCGCAGGGCGAAAGGCCGGCAGCCGTGGGATCAGCGGATCAGATCCTGGGCACGCTGGATGAATGCCTGAAGGTCATAAGGGGGCAAGTCCCCCACGGCAAGCCGGGCCAGATCGTATACGTGGCGACTGAGTTCGAGACCTGCTGCTTCCTCGGCGTCCAGCGCTCGCTGCACGAGCGGATGGTCTCGATTGAGCAGCAAGGTCCGGTCTCCCGACGCACGCTCGTCCTGCCCCCAGAGGGACGCAAACTGGTGCAAGCGCCGCGCCTCCTCGTCGGAGACCAGCAGCGCACTGACCTCCGCTGCATCAAGGCTGACGACCTTCATCTCCGGGGCCGCTTCCCCAAGGGCGATGCGGAACCGCGCCATGATGCGATCGTCACGCGTCAGGCCATTGGCATCGACCACGCCCGGGTCATCGCTCTCGCGTGCCAGCAGGTCTCCAAGGACCGCATCTGCCCGGACCCACCGCTGCTCCGGTTGCTTGCCCTCGAGGAACTGGATGAAGTGGACATCGAACGGACCCTCGAGATGAACCGCGTGAATGTCCTTGCTCTCGAGCAAGGAACGGGTGGTGCCCTTCAGGTCCTCGCCAAGCACATAGACGATCTTGCCCTGGGTCTTGTCCCCATAGCGGGCCAGCCAGTCGGTCGGCGACAGCCAGGAACCATCCGTCGTCCGGAACAGCAGGACCTCCTTGCACGCCTCGTGAAAACGGTCATCCTCGATGAACCCGAACTTCACGAACGGATGGATGTCGGCCCAGGCTGCCTCGAAGGCCTGCCGGTCATCCTTGTGCAGGCTTACCAGCCGATCGGCGACCTTGCGCACGATGTGCTGCGCAATCTTCCGAACCTGCGGATCGTTCTGCAGGGCGCTTCGGGAGACGTTCAGCGGCAGATCCGGGCAATCGATCATGCCCTTGAGGATGGTCAGGAACTTCGGTATGACCGCCTCGCTGTGGTCGGCGACGAAGACCTGGTTGCAGTAGAGCTGCACCTCACCCTTGGACACGTCCAGTTCGTGACGCAGCCGAGGGAAGTACAGGATGCCCTGGAGCTTGAAGGGGTAGTCCGTATTGAGATGGACCCAGAATAGCGGCTCGCCCTGGAAGGGGAAAGCCTTGTCATAGAAGGCCTTGTAGTCCTCATCCGCCAGACTCTGCGGAGAGCGGGTCCAGAGCGGGGCCTGGTGGTTGATCTCCTTGCCTGCGACCCGGATAGGCAGCGGCAGGTAGTTGGCATACCGACGCACCAGGTGGGCCAGACGGACCTCCTCGAGATACTCACCGGACTCTTCGTCCAGATGAAGAATGATGTCCGTGCCCCTTGTCGCCCGAGACATTGGCCCCATCTCGAAGGTCATCCCGCCGTCCGAGATCCAGCGGGTTCCGGCCCCGTCCCCCTCCAGGATCCCCCGGGAGCGTACCTCGACCTTGCTCGCCACCATGAAGGCACTGTAGAACCCCAGGCCGAAGTGACCGATGATGCCTTGTCCGTCGCCCCGGACTTCGTACTTCTCGGCGAAGGCCTGCGCCCCGGAGAATGCGACCTGGGTCAGGTATTCGCGAATCTCGTCGGCCGTCATGCCGATGCCCGCGTCACGGATGGTGACGGTACGCGCATCCTTGTCGATGTCGATGTCGATCCCGAGGGGACCGAGGTCACCCAGGCCTTCGACCAGGGCCACATGCCTAGCCTTCGTCGTGGCATCAAATGCGTTGGCCACCAATTCCCGAAGGAATATTTCCTTCTCCGAATACAGCCACTTCTTGATGATGGGCAGCAGGTTCTCGGCATGGATGGAGAGACGACCTTGCTCCAGGGGAACGGATTCCTTGCTCATGGCCATTCCTCTACACGTTCATGGGCGGACAAATCAAGATCAAGGAGCGTGAGATGAACCCTGGCATCGAGGCCCTCTGCAAGCGCTACCCGGACTGGAGCCTGGTTGACGGACATCTGGTGCGTACCTGGACCTTCGCTGAGGCTGCCGAGGCCGTAGAACTCGTGCTGCGGATCGTGGCCCAGTCCATGACGCAGGACCATCATCCGGAGATGACGTGGAACCATCGAGTCGTCTCCGTCCGGCTGACGACACACGAGGGTGATGGTCCAGGCCCGAGGGACATTCACTGGGTGGAGACGCTCGAGGCCGACGACGATCAGGCGAACACGCGCGCCAGCAAAGCCTGAAGCTCGCCCTTCTCTTCCATCGGGCCCAAGATGTCCGTGTCACCGTAGAACTGGCCGTCGATGAAGACCTTGGGCAGCGTCCGCCAGTTGGTCATCTCGGTCAGGACCTGACGCTTGTCCATGTCCCGCAGCACGTCGACGATGGCGAACGGATGGCCGTACTTCGCGAAGAACTCCTTGGTCTCGACCGTGAAGCCGCACATCGGTTGTTCCATGGTTCCCTTGCCGTAGACAAGGATGCGGTTGGCCGCGATCTCGGCTTGGATTTCGGCGCGGATGGCCTCGACGTCGCGCACGGGGGCAGCGGCGCCGGACTCTGTCGGGATACCCACGATAGGCATGTCTTGCATGGAACCTGTCTCCTGTGCTGTAGGGGATTTCAGCGGCCGGAACGAGTCTCGGCGCGGATCTCGAGGGCGTGGATCCTGCCGTCGTCCATGGGCTCCTTGAGTGCGGCCTGCACGAGGCGGTGCCGGTCCAGCAACCCGACGCCCTCGAAGGCATCCGTGGCGATGAACAGCGTGAAGTGGTCCAGCGTGCCACGGTTGTCCACGATGCGCACATCGGCGTCCGGGAAGGCCTGGATCAGATAGTTGCGAAAGGTGTCGACGGCAATCATGGCTCTGATCGAATCAGGATGAACGAGGACGTGTCAATCAGGGCCGACAGGGTTGGACGCGCAACGCGCCTCGCAGCTATCATGAAGAGCCTGTTGCCTTTGCGCCTTTTTTACCGGAGGACCTGCCGATGAGCCCTGCGACGCTGGTGTCGCCGACCGCCGCCAACCCCTACGGCCTGAGCGAGGATCATCTCGCCCTTCAGGAGATGGTGCGCGCCTTCGCCGAGCGCGAGGTCAAGCCGATCGCGGCGCACATCGACGAGACGGAGACCTACCCCCGCGAGACGTTCACCAAGCTTGCCGAGCTGGGCCTGATGGGCCTGCCCTGGGCGGAAGAACTCGGCGGTGGCGGGGCGGATACGCTCTCCTACGCCATCGCGGTCGAGGAACTTGGTCGGGTGTGCGGTTCGACCGGGCTCTCCTTCGCGGCGCACGTCTCCCTCGGCACCGGCCCCATCGTGGCCTTCGGGACCGACGATCAGAAGCGCCGTTTCGTGCCGAACCTCTGCAACGGCACCAGTGTCGGTTCGTGGGCCCTGACCGAGCCGCAGGCCGGTTCTGATGCCGCGCGCCAACTGACGACGGCCGTGCGGGACGGCGATCACTACGTCCTCAATGGAACCAAGCAGTTCATCACCAATGCCAACTGGTCCGAGGCCTGCATCATCATGGCCATGACGGACAAGAGTCAGGGCAACCACGGTGTATCCAGCTTCATCGTTCCGACCGACACCCCGGGCTTCTCGGTCGGCAAACTCGAGAAGAAGATGGGCATGCGCGGCTCGCCGACCTGCGAGGTCATCCTGCAGGACTGCCGGATTCCGGCCTCGATGTTGCTGGATCGTGAGGGCACGGGCTTCAAGCAGGCCATGAAGACCCTCGACGGCGGACGAATCTCCATCGGCGCGCTTGCGTTGGGCATCGCGCAGGGCGCCTTCGAGGAAGCGCTGGCCTATGCCAAGGACCGCATTGCCTTCGGTCAGAACATCGGCAAGCACCAGTTGGTCAGCGCCATGCTGGCCGACATGTCTGTCCAGCTCGAGGCTGCACGTCTGCTCGTGTACCAGGCAGCCCGCCTCAAGGATGCCGGCCAGCCGCATACGGTGGCGGGGGCTCAGGCGAAGCTGTTCGCCAGCGAAGCGGCCATGCGCATCACGACGGACGCTGTTCAGGTCCTCGGTGGCTACGGCTACACCCGCGACTTCCCGGTCGAGCGCATGATGCGCGATGCCAAGCTGTGCGAGATTGGCGAAGGCACCAGTCAGATTCAGCGCGTCGTCATCGCGCGCCGCCTCGGCGTCTAGATCGGCGATCGCGACGGACCGTGCGCAGCGGCGTCACCCGACGCGGCTGCGCACGGATTCTGCTTCGTAGGGATTGCGGTTGATGGCCATGAGGTCGGCCAACGCCACATCCGGCGATACTCCCTCGAACAGCAGGCGGTGTACCGCCTCGACGATGGGCATGTAGATGCCCGAACGTTGCGCGAGTGCGTGAACGAGGCGCGTGGTCCGCACGCCTTCGGCCACCTGGGTCATGCCCTCCGTGATGGCATCCAGAGACTGACCTTCCGCAAGTGCGACGCCGACCCGGTAGTTCCGGGACAACGGGGAGAAGGCCGTTGCCACCAGATCGCCGATGCCGGACAGGCCTTGGAAGGTCTCGATCTCGGCACCGTGCGCCAGTCCGAATCGGGTCATCTCGGCCAATCCTCGGGTCACCAGCATGGCCATCGTGTTCATCCCGAAGCCGAGGCCATGCGACACGCCTGCGGCAATGGCCACGACGTTCTTGAGCACGCCTCCCCATTCCGTCCCGACCACGTCCCTGCTGGCATAGACACGGAAGCGAGGCCCGACCAAGGCC
Organism: Candidatus Sericytochromatia bacterium; assembly: GCA_035285865.1. GTDB lineage: Bacteria > Cyanobacteriota > Sericytochromatia > S15B-MN24 > VGJW01 > VGJW01. Next base: position 31,391 of record JAYKHS010000011.1, on the reverse strand, counting down.
TCACGGCCGACGTCGACCACTTCGGCATAGCGTGAAGCGATGACCGTTGCTGCAGGATGCCCAGCCGCAATCTCACCAGCCAGGTTGGGTCCGGAAAGCACGCCAATCCTGCGACAGCAGGTCTCCTCCCGGAGCACTTGGGACATCCGGATGCATGCATCCCCTTCAAGGCCCTTGGTGGCGTGAATCAGAATCCGGTCCCCGTCGACATGGTCGGCCAGGGACCGTGCCACCTCACGCAGGCCCTTGGACGGCACCACAAGGAAGATGGTCCTGCAAGGCCCCACGACCTCGGCCAGATTCGTCGAGGCCACGACGCCCTCTCCGAGACGTGCCTCAGGCAAGTACCTCGGGTTGCGATGTTCGGTGTTGATGCGCTCGGCCAACGCGGCATCCCTGAGCCAGATGCGCACGGGACGATCCTCCTGGCCCAGGAGTTGGGCGATGGCCGTTCCCCAACTGCCTCCACCCACGACCGCAACGGGTTCACGCGCCATCCGCAATCTCCTCGGCAGCCGCCCGGGCGAGTTCTTCCGGCAGCGCAGGCAAGGCATGCCCCGTGAGCCGATTTCGGTAGTAGAGCAGCAGCTTGGGGTCTTCGATGACGATTCGGTTGCCGGAACGCGCGAGGGCAGCCCGTTGGTGGTACATGCCGAAGCTCGCCAGAGCGGTCGCCAGAATGGCCTCGCTGGTTCCCGTGCGAACCCGGCTGCCCAACAGAATTTCCCCACGCTCGGCAAGCCGATGCAGGGCGATTCGATCGTGCTCGATGGCTTCGAGCACCCTCCGCTCCGAATAGCCGATCCCCTGTCCGAGACGCAGGATGCCGTACAGATCGGCGTTCGGGAATCTGGCCTCCAGCAACCGCCAGACGGCGTGCGCCGCGACCTGAGTCACCGTCGCCACCGTATGGCGATGAAAGGCCGCCACGATCGACCGCCCCAACTCCTCGGTGTACTCGTGGTCGCGTTGCGCGTCCTCGTGGGGCGTGCCCCGCCGACAGAGATAGGAACGGGTCGAGACGAGACGGTCGTGTGCATCCCGGCTCTCGCCGTCCTCATCGACACGATGGCCCCAGAGGTCCATGGGGTCCCCGAACTGCACGACCATGGAAGCGTCCAGATTCATGACCTGCCGCCCATAGCTCAAAATCCGTCCCAGCCTGCTCGACTCGTCGTCCTCGATGATGTAGCGATGCTGGCCCTCACGCTTCAACTGGTCGTCGATCAGCGTCTCGGCCTCGAGGACGATCTGGTAGTTCAGCGTGCAGGGCACGACCCAGATGCCGGGTGCCGAGGCACCAGCCTGCAGCCTTCGCGTCGCTGCGCTGTAGGCCGTGCCCAGCAAGCCGAGTTTCAGACGACGCTCGACCTCTCCGCTGCGCGAGCGAGTCCCCCCCGGGAAGAACAGGCTGTGGTAGCCCCGCTCCAGCAGGACCTGGCTGTAGGTCTTCAGAACCTCCTTGTACAAAGGGAAGCGCAGACGACGGTCTACCCTGTAGGCCCCGAGATTGTGCATGAAGTAGCTGATGAAAGGATTGAAAAACAGGTTCTTGCCCGCACCGTAGGTAAACGGGGGCAGGGACTGCGTCAGCAGCGAGAAGCCGATCGCGAGGCTGTCCAGATTGGAGAGATGGGTGGGCACCAGGATCAGCGTGCCCTTGCCCGCAAGGGAGCGGATTCGATCGATGGGGCCCTGGACGAGAATGCGTTCCCGGGCCGTGGACAGGTTCAGCAGGCGCGACCAGTTGAACTGTGGCCGCCACAGAAAGGAAAGCGCCGGCGGAACAATCCGGGTCGCGAAGGCATAGACCCGAGGGTCGAAGTTGCCGACCACGTCTCGCGCATAATGCCGAACCATCCTCGCCAGCTCGGCCTCGAGTCCCGTCGCATCCAGACGGCCGATGCGGCGGTAAAGCTCCCGCCAGTGCCCGTATGCCTTGCCCGAGGTCTGCCCGGCCTCCTCGATCCGGGTGATCTCCGTGAACGCCGCATCGTTAAGATCCAGCCGCAAACGGTCCGGGTTGCGGCCGTGGGCCACGAGTCGGCGCTGGATCACCTCCTGAAGGATGGCGTCGCGCTCCTGATTGAAGGCAAAGATGCGGCCCTGGGACGTGGACATCGGGTCAAGTGTACCCGGCCGCGGGATATCCCGGTCGTGAAGGCTTCGTGAAAGAATGCAGCACGAGCTGACATGCCGGGCATACCTACTGCATCGCATTTGTCGGCCTGCAGGCCGGGGGAGATGTGGCATGGCACCCATAGACAAGGTCTCGGGCCCCGGACAAGGGGCATCCGGACCGTCGCAGACTGGACCGAGCGTTCCAAGTTTCGGCGATATCCAGATGAATCGGAACACCGTCCTTCCCAGCTTCGACGCACCCGTCAAGGTTGCCGAAGCGAAGCCCTCGGAAGTGACGCTGCCCGTGGCTCCGGTCAGTCCCATTGCCGTCATTCAGGAAAAGCCGGCGGCCAAACCGCTCACGGAGACGCGTTTTGCCATAACGTCGGGGCCGCCGCAAGGCGACCCCTGACTGGAGATGTGCGGCGGCGCCGTGGGCGCGGCCACCATCTCGGGACCCCAGGGTTCCTTCCCCGTCAGCATCGACGGCAAGTACACTCTGCTCGAAAACCGCGACAACGTGCGCAACTTCCTGATGGAGGGCACGTTCGTCAACAAGGAATTGCGCTCTGTCACGATGCAGTTCGGCGGTAAAGGCGACTTCCAGGGTTCGGACGTCTACCACTACGACAAGATCACCTACACCAATGACAATCGCCTGATCGTCAACGGTGTCGAGGTCACGGGGGACATGACGACCCCCCTGGGCACCAAGATCTCCAAGAACGGTGATCAGGTTGTCATCACGACGCCGGACGGCGACACGATGAAGATGTACCAGAGCTTCTGCGAGCCGCCGACCATCAACATCGAAGGCGACCTCTCCAAGGAGCGCGACCAAGGGTCGATGCGTGGCCTCGTGGGCACGTTCGATGACAGCATTCCCGATGGAACTCCGCCACTGGGTACCGGCAAGTTCACGCCGGGCTCCGGATCGAGCGGCGATGCCGGCTGGGATGCCTTCTGGTCTTCCTGGAACGCCCGCGAGAATGCCAAGCGCGATGCGGACAAGAAGGAAGAGGAGGCGGCTCGTGACGCCGAGGTCAAGAAGGTCGCGGACCTGACGGACAAGATTGGCGATGCCTCGCTCGAGGCCGCGGGGAAGGCCAGCACGATGGCGCCTCCGGAAGTGGATCCGACCACGGGAGAGGTCAAGCCTCCCACGATCAAGGCGGCCGTGGTGCCGTCCACCTCTTCAGGCTCGTCTCCAGGTGCATCCGGTTCTTCGGGTGGGGGAGCCCCTGGCGGAGGAACCGCCGGTGGTGGAGGGGGCGTGACGAATGTCCTCTGACCGCTTCGCGCCAGTCGCGGAGGCCCTTTCGGGCCTTCGCGACCAATGGGCCGGCATCCTGGATGCGTGGCGTTCAACCGGCCGTCTTGATGTACCGGGCTGCCGGGCCGTCGTGGATGGCATCGCCGCGCGGGTACCGGGCGACCCGGCGACGGCGGCGGCTTGGCTGCGGGTCCACGGTCCCTACCCGGTGGCCCATGCCGTCAACATGGTTGCGCTGGCCATCGGGGTGGGCAAGGCCATGGGCCTCTTCGGCCAGGAGTTGCGGGATCTGGGCCTTGCCGCATTGCTGCACGATCTCGGGAAGGAAGTGCCCTCCACGCATCCGGAAGCTCCTGCGCTTCGGCTTGCAGACGACCACGGTCTCGTGGCCGAGCGCCTCCTGTCGGAGGCCGGTGCAAGCCTTGCTCCGGCCGTGGTCGAGGGGATCCGGGATCACCACGAACGCCTGGGCGGGCGCGGCCCCGGTGGCCGTGAACCCGGAATCCTGGCGGCCATCGTGGGGCTCTGCGACCTTGTCGACTCTCGCCTGACGCCCCATTTCGCAAGAGGGGCAACAGCGCCCGATTACGCGCTCAAGCTGGCGCTCATGGCTGCCGAACGCTTCCCCAAGGCTGTCGTGAAGGCACTCGCGGACAGTTACTCTCCCTATCCGCCCGGAGCACCGGTCCTGCTCAGCGATCACCGTCGTGCCGTGGTGTCGGAGGATCGCCGCTCCGATTGCACACGTCCGATTGTCCTGGTGGAGGACGCCTCACTGGACCTTGTCGAGGCCAACCTGCACATCGTGGATCTGGTGCGCGTTCCGGGTGAGTCCCTGCCAGTCCCGGCTGCCGTCTGACGCTAGAATGGGGCATGTCCCCGTCATTCTCCGAAGCCCTCCGGCAGGAAAGCATCCTGCTGGAGGGCTTCGGCGTTCTTCTGGAGGCTACTCCAGCCGAGGGTGGACGACTGGTCCGACTCGAAGCTGCAGGACGGTCGTGGCTGTGGAGCAATCCTTGGCTCCAGCCCCCCTTTTCGGTCCATCAACCGGGGGCCTACGTCTCGCACCACGACGATGGCGGATGGGATGAGATATTCCCGAATCTGGCCGCGCATCAGGCCTCGGAGGATTTGCCGTGGCCCGATCACGGCGAGTTGTGGGGTCGGGCGTGGGAGGTGCTCGAGGTCTCGGCCGTTCGGTTTGATCTCGCCGTGACCTCACGGTTGCTGCCGCTGCGTTTTCACCGCACCGTGCAGTTGCTGGCCCCAGGCAAGATCCACATGGCGTACCGACTGACCAATCTGTCCGATCGGGCGGTGCCTTTCACGTGGGCCGCGCATCCGCTCTTTTCGGTTGCCGATGGGGCACGAATCGTCACGACAGCGCCTCTGGCCTGGTGGCCTGAATCCCCGGAAAATCCTGTGCCGGCTGCACTGCACGAAGGCAGAATGCCCGATCTCGGGGCAGGGATCGCGTGCAAGGCCTTTGCCCCATCGCCGCCTGACGGTGCCGTAGGCCTTGTCGACGGGCCCCATGCGCTCAGGCTGACGTGGGACCCGGTCCTGATTCCCCACGTCGGTGTCTGGATGAATGCGGGCGGCTGGGCTGGTGTCCCGGGTGCCTCGCCCTACCACAACCTCGCCCTCGAGCCTTGCCTCGGACCCTCCGACAGTTTTCTCCGTGCCCGGGAACTGGCCCCTGAGGCCACGCTGCTGCCGGCCGGCGAAAGCAGGTCGTGGTGGCTGACCATCGACTTCCCGGACCCCTCGGAGCTGCCAGGATGACCCAACAAGCCGACCACACCCGCGAACAGGTACCTTCGCCGCTCCCGGTCCCATCGGATGCCGTCCCCCCCGGCAACGAAACCATGACGCGCCGCACCATCATGCTCGAGGACGGTCGCAGCATGACCTTCTACGACTTCGAACCCGAGAAGCCCGCGGGCGCGACGGCGGGGAACTGAGCATGTCGGAACGTCGTTGGCACCCCATGCTCGGTGAGTGGGTCGTGACGGCCACCCACCGTCAGGACAGGACCTTCCTGCCTCCACCGGACTACTGTCCCCTCTGCCCGACCAAGCCCGGTGGCTTTCCGACCGAAGTTCCGGAGGAAGATTACCGCTTCGTGGTTTTCGACAACAAGTTTCCGAGCATGCGCCAGCCAGCTCCGGAACCGGCAGTCGCAGGCCACGATCTCCATCCTGTCGCGCCGGCCGACGGCGTCTGCGAGGTCGTGCTCTACACCCCGCGCCATGAGGGTAGCCTCGGGGCCCTGCCTGTGGCCGACATCGTTCGCCTGGTGCGCGTGTGGACCGACAGGTACGAGGAGTTGGGGGCGCGTCCCGGGATGGAGTGCGTGTTCATCTTCGAGAACCGAGGGGAGGCCATCGGAGTCACGATCCACCATCCCCATGGTCAGATCTATGCCTTTCCGTTCGTGCCACCGAGAATCGCGCGAGAGCGGGAACAGGCCGCCCGACATCTTGATCGGACGGGCCACTGCCTGATGTGCGACATCGTTGCCGACGAAAGGGCGGATGGTCGTCGTCTGGTGGTGGAGGGCGAGCACTTCGTCGCCTTCATCCCGTTCTTCGCGCGCTACCCCTACGAGACCTATCTCGTCAGCAAGCAGCATCGGGCCTCGCTTTCCGAGCTGTCAGGGCCGGAGGTCCTCGACCTTTCCCGGGTACTCAAAGACCTCCTGACCCGATTTGACGGCCTTTGGCAGGTGCCCTTCCCGTACATGATGGTCATGCACCAGGCACCAACCCGAGACGCGGCCGCACCGGGCGACCATCTGCACATCGAGTTCTATCCGCCGATGCGAACTCCCCAGAAGCTCAAGTACCTGGCCGGGTGCGAGTCCGGTGCCGGGACCTACATCAACGACACGCTCCCCGAGGTCAAGGCCGAAGAGCTCAGGGCCGTGCGGGTCACTCCGTAGCAGACCAGGAGGACCTGTACTGCTCGGCGGCAATCTCGGGTGGCAGGGGCTCCAGCTTCCAGCCCGTCGCCAGCTCCCAGCCGCCCGTCACGTCCTGCCTCGGCACGACATGCGCGTGCCAGTGGAAAGGCCCGTCCGGAACGAGGCTCTGGTGAACCCACAGATTGGCTGCAGCCCCGGGCAGGACGGCCTGGATCAGCCGATCCGTGCGTGCCTGGATGGCCGCCCAGCCCTCGATCACGATCTCCGTCATGTCGGGGCTGCAGGCCTCGGGCACGAGCAGCAGCTCCATCGGGTGGGAACTCGCCCACGGCGCAATCAGGCGGTAACCTCCTGCCCGACCGACCTCGCGCCCCCCGGCCTGCTCGGCAGTTGCCACGGCACAAAGCAGGCAGTTGCCGTGCCGGCTCTCGTGCTCACGGAACTGCTCCTTCTCGGCCTGCAGCGCCGGCGGCTCATCCCACGAGGCGACCAGTTGGCTATGCGGGTGTGGTTGGGATGCCCCGGCCATGGCTCCCTGATTCCTGAACAGGGCCACATGGGCGAATCCCTGATCCCGCAGGGCGCGAAGGCGGACAGCCTGTCCCCGCATCGCGGCCTCAAGATGGCCAGGTGCCATGCCGCCAACCCGGGCGTCATGGTCGGGACCCTCAATCAGCACCTCGGCCGCACCCGGCAGCCGAATCCGCTGAAGCAGGCCCTCCGGGGCAAGGGGGGCGACTTCACGGCCCGGGGCGTCCATGGCCGCGAAGCGGTTGCGCACGATCCGGGCCAGCCACCCCGTGGCCCCATTCTCTTGCCAGATGCCCGTATCGGGCTCCTCGTGCCCCGGGCAGAAGGGGCAGCCATCCCGAGGCGGCGGTGCAGGGGGATCCGGCAGCCGCAGGACCTTGGGGCGCTGACTGCGTTCCCCGGCAACAGCAACCCATTGGCCGCTCAAGGGGTCCCTGCGACGTTCGGACATCCCATCACTCTACCGGATGGTCGGCAGGCCCCGTGATAGGATGGCGCCATGTTCGGTATCGAGGCCCCTCTGGCACTGGCCCCCCTGAGCACGCTTGCTCCGACGCTGGACCACCCCACCGCAGAGGTCATGCCGGTCGGCATCCACGAGTTGGCGCTCGTTCTGGAGCCCGCGGCCGCCCCTGGTCTCGGCCGACGGTTGGTGAACTGGCGCACCGGGTTCGAGGGCGGCATCGAGGCCTTCGCGGGTGTGAGGCTCCCCGGCGCGCCACTACCGGCCAACGCCGTGCCGACCACGCAAGCGGGGGTGCATCTCGGTGGAGCGTGGTCCGTGATACCGGGGCTCTACAAGCTGCAGGCCGACCTCGTCGCGGGAACCACCGGCCAGCCGGCCCTCGAGGACTGGAGACTCTGGCAAGTCCTCGAACTGGTCACGCCCTGGGGTACTCCGAGACTCGCTCAGGGATGGTTGGCGGGCAACGTTCGGGCGCTTGCGGCCTACGACATGACCTTGTTGCCCGGGCTCGTTGGCTGTGCCAACGTGGCATGGCAACCCGGACCGACTGCCGGCTGGTCGGCAGCGCTCGGAGCGCGTTGGAGGCTGGTCGGCGATCTGGCCCTGTCGGCCACGGCACAGATCGCTCAGGCGCGTGAAGCCTCCGTGGCCGGGGGAGTCGGATGTCGGCTGTGAGCCTGCCTCGCGACCCGATTGCCGATGGCCTCGCCGCATTCGCAGCGACCTTCGGCGGCAAGCCGGCCTGGGTAAGTCGTGCCCCGGGGCGGTTCAACATCATCGGCGAGCACGTCGACTACCACGGCGGATCCGTCTTGCCCGTGGCCATCGATCGCGTCGTTTCCGCCTGTTTCCTGCCCGTGGCCGGCGAGGACTGGGACGTCCTTGCGACCGTGCCGGGCGAACGGTCGGACCTCGGGGATGCGGCGACAGGCTGGGCGCGGTACGTTCGCGGTTGCATCAGGCTTGCCCGCAGGCGAGGTATGCCTGTCAGCGGTGGCCGCATGATCCTTTCGGGCAATGTACCGCTCGGAGGTGGCCTCTCCAGTTCTGCTGCGCTGGAACTGGCCGTCTTGCGCGTCCTTGATGCGGCTGGTGACTGGGGGCTTGGGCCGGAGGCTCTCGCCCTGATGGCCCAGGAGGTCGAGATCGCGGAAGTGGGCGTGGCCTGTGGTGCCATGGACCAGTTGGCCAGCGCCCTCGGGCGACGGGATCATGCGATCGCCATCGACTGCGCGACGCTTGCCCACAGGACCGTACCCCTCGGCCTCGAGGGCACGCATGCCTGGGTCATCGTGGACAGCGGCGTCCCGCGCACGCTTGCGTCCGTCGGTTACAACCAGCGCCGAGCCGAAGGCGAGGGCGCGCTGGCCATGCTCAATCGGCTGCTGAATGCGACGCATCGTTGGCTTTCCGAGTTCCGTACGCTTGACGACCTGCCTCTTGAGGCCTTGCCGGAGGTTCTCATGCGCAGAGTGCGGCATGTCGTGTCGGAAAATGATCGTGTGCGAAAGACAGTCGAAGCATTGGGCAGGGGAGATGCAGCCGAGGCAGGAGCACTGTTGAATGCCTCGCACCGCTCGCTGGCTTCGGACTACGAGGTTTCCTGCCCCGAGCTGGACGTGCTGACGGAAGTGTTGCGTGCCACGCCGGGAGTGGAAGGAGCCCGATTGACGGGGGCTGGCTTCGGGGGCTGTGCCGTGGCCCTGGTCCGGCATGAGGCCATGGCGGCAGTCGAGGCTGCCTTGCCCCTGATCGAACGCCAGACGAAGACCAGGGTGTCGATGCTGGTCTGCGGCACGGCCGACGGGGCCTCGGTCGAGCAGGCCTGAGCCCGCGCTCAGGGCGCGCGTGCGCTACTTGCGGCGGACGACTTCCACGCCGGTGTCGATCACTTTGGACACGGCTTTGCCGGCAATGGCGGCCTTGAGCGTCCGGACGGCGAGTTCCCCCATCCGCTCCGGTCGCTGGGCCACCAAGGCATCGGCCACGCCCTGATTCAGCAGGCCCTGCAGGTCGGGCGTCACGTCCATGGACACCAGACGGATCTTGCCGGCCTTGCCGCGGCTGCGCAGGGCCTGACCGGCTCCGGGGCCACTGATGGCATTGTCCGTGAAGAACAGGGCAACCTCGGGATGTGCCGTCAGGATGTTCTCCGTGACCTCGACGGCCCGAGCCTTGTCCCCGTTGTCGGGCTGGGCCTCGAGCAGCTTGAGACGTCCCGCTGCCTCACGGGTGAAGCCTTCACGGCGCTGCTGCAGGTTCTGGGCCCCGAGAACCCCGGTCACGATGGCCACCGTCGAACCCGGGCGCACGAGCCTCAACGCTTGCCGTGCGGCAACAGCACCTGCTTCGGCATTGTCCGTGCCGATGTAGCAGAGCCGATCCTTGTCCGTGGTGTCTGAGTCTATCGTGACGACCTTGATGCCGGCGGCCAAGGCCCTGCGCACGATCCGGTTCAGTGACCGAGCATTGCAGGGAGACACCGCAATGCCGTCGACACCCGACTGGATGAGATTCTCCAAGATGGCGATCTGGGCGGAAACATCCGTTTCGGTCGGGGGCCCCTGGTAGGTCACCTTGACGCCCTCGTCACGCCCGGCCTTCGTGGCGCCCTTGCGCACGGCCGACCAGTACTCGCCTCCGATGCCCTTGCCCACGACGGCGATGCGCAACTCCCGCGCCTCGGAGGAAATCGGCGTGCCGACCGCACCGAGAAACAGCAGGGAGGCAAGCAGGACGCGGGTTATCCGGAACACCGGCAGATCTCCTCGAGCGAGCTGGGGCACATCATCATAGCCCGAGCAGGGCTATGTCGTCCGCCAACGGTCCAGCAGCACGGCGACCAGAACCACGACGCCAATGACCAACTGCTGCCAGAACGCCGAAACATCCATCAGCACCAGACCGTTGCGCAGCACGCCCATCAGCGCGACCCCGACGACCGTCCCCGCCATGGAGCCTCGCCCGCCCATCAGGGAGGCCCCGCCGATGACGACGGCCGCAATGGCATCCAATTCGAATCCGACTCCGGCCGTGGGCTGGGCATTGCTGACGCGTCCGAGGAAGACCAGACCCGCGGCAGCGGACAGCAGGCCGGAAAGGACATAGAGCGCGGTCTTCCACGGGCCGATGCGGACGCCGGCAAGCCGAAGCGCCTCTTCGTTGCTGCCCATGGCGCACGCGTAGCGCCCGAGGCGTGTCCGACCGAGCACGACGCCACCGAGGCCTGCGAGCAGGGCCCAGAGCAGGATGGACCACGGTACGCCTGCCACGGAGGAGGCACCCAGCGCCAACGCAGCTTCAGGCATGTCCTCGACAGGCATGCCGTCGGTCATGACATTCGCGACGCCCCGGGCGATGCTCATCATGCCAAGCGTCGCGATGAACGGGGACAGGCCGAGCCCAGAGATCAGGATACCGTTGAGTCCTCCCGCGAGCGCACCGGTGAGCAAGCCGATGCCCCAGCCCCAGGCGAAGTCGAGGCCTGCGCCCCCGGCATCAGGCGGAGCCATGGCAAGACCTGCCGCACAGATGGACAGGGCCAGCACGGAACCCACGGACAGATCGATGCCACCCGTGGCGATGACCAGGGTCATACCCACCGCGATGAGGCCGATATGCGAGGACTGGACGGCGATGTTCGCGAGGTTTTCCAGACTCAGGAAACGCGGACTGAGCACGCTGAACAGCACGACCAGCAGCAGGAGCGCAACCAGCGGCATCGAGCGCTGCAGCCAGCCCCGAACCATTTCCGAAGCCACACCCGTCGTCGTCATGCCCCAACCTCCTGACCCGTCGCGAGGCGCATGACCGCCTCCTGGGTCATGGCATCACCCGCCATCCACCCGGCTGGCCGACCCTCACGCATCACGAGGACGCGGTCAGCCATGCCCAGCACTTCGGGCAGATCGCTCGAAACCATCACGATGGCAAGTCCCTCCTGAGCCAATTCGGCCATCAGGCGGTAGATCTCAGCCCGTGCCCCGACGTCGACGCCGCGCGTAGGCTCGTCCAGCAAAAGCACCGCTCCGCCGCGCGCCAGCCAACGTCCCAGCACGACCTTCTGCTGGTTGCCGCCGGACAGTCGGCCCACGGGCTGGTCGATGGAACTGCAGCGAATGCGCAGCCGCTCCACGAGGTTCTTGGCACTCTGCGAAAGGCCTTCCGATTGCAGCAGGCCAGCACGGACGTGGCGCTCGAGCGAGGCCAGAGCCAGATTGTCCCGTACGGGCATGCCAAGCGCCAGTCCCTCGTTCTTCCTGTCCTCCGGAACCAGACCGATGCCGGCCGCCACCGCCCCGGCAGGACCCTGACGAGCCTGCAGCTCGCGACCCGCCACGCGCACATTGCCCCCCCGACCGGATTCATCACCGTACAGCAGACGCAGCAATCGTGAGCGCCCCGACCCCATCAGCCCTGCAAGCCCGACAATCTCGCCCCTTCTGACCGTCATCGTGACCGGCCCGAAGCCCGGCGCAACCAGATCAACCACCTCCAGCACGGGCTCACCGAGGCTGGGGGTGCGATCCGGGTAGAGTGTCGCGACATCGCGTCCGACCATCGCCCTGATGAGTGCATCGTCGTCGAGGTCCGAGAGCGGGCCGCTGCAGACGGAAGCTCCGTCGCGAAGGACCGTGACCCGGTCTCCGATCGCCCGCAGTTCGGCCATCCTGTGCGAAATGTAGATGATGGCCTGCCCACGCTGCCTGAGATCCCTCACGAGACCGTGCAGGACGGCAATTTCGTGATCCGCAAGGGCAGCCGTCGGTTCGTCGAGCGTCAGGACGCCCCCTCCGCTGCGGTCCAGCCGGGAAAGTGCCTTGGCAATCTCGACGAGCTGTGCGTGGGCCACCCCCAGCTCCCGAACCTTGCGTCCGGGGTCCACGGCCAGACCGACACGCTGAAGCATCCCGGTGGCCTCGCGACGCATCCGGGCGTGATCGACGAGGCCGAGACGATGAGGTTCCTGGCCCAGGAAAAGGTTCTCCGCAATCGTCAGATCCGGAACAAGATTGAACTCTTGGTAGATCGTGACGATGCCTGCCGCCTCGGATGCCGCCGGATTCCCGAAGGGGAGGACCTTGTCCCGAATCCGGACCTCTCCTGCATCGGGCACGTGCATGCCCGAGAGGGTCTTGAGCAGCGTGGACTTGCCTGCTCCGTTCTCGCCGAGCAACACCAGCACCTCACCGGCACGGACCTCGAGATCGACGCCGGAGAGCGCCCTGACCGCCCCGAACGCCTTCCTGAGTCCGCGGACCGAAAGCACCGGCGGTGCGGCAACCGTCATCGCGTCACCTGGAATTGTCCCTGACGGACCTGCCAGAGCGCGAAGCCCGACCGCAGGAGGTCACCCCGGGAGTCGAATGCGATGCGTCCCGTTGCCCCCCGGTATGTCGTCACGGCAGCCACACGGCGAACGACGGCGGCACGGTCCACGGCTCCACCACCACTTCGGATGGCAGCAATCAGCAGTCGAGCAGCATCATAGGCGTGTCCGCTGAAAGCCCCGGGCTCTACGCCGCGTTGGCGCAACCTCTGTTCGAAACGGGCGTCGGCCGGATCGGGGAAGGTGACGATCATGCCTTCAGCGGCCGCACCACCGGCCAGACGGACGAACAACGGATCGCGAATGGCATCCCCGCCCATGAGCCGGGTCTTGCCGCCACCGAGGCGACGCCACTGCCTCGCCACAGGTCCGGCATCCTGGTACTCGGCGCCGATGTACAGGAGGTCCGGGGAGACTCGTCGTGCCCGAGTCAGCAGTGGCGTGTGGTCCGTGTCCCCACTGGTCAGGGATTCGCGCAGGCGCACCGTGCCACCGCCTGCCACGAAGGCCGCGGCAAAGGCATCCGCCAGGCCTTTGCCGTAGGCAGCCCGGTTATCCAGAACCACGGCCGTGCGGCACCCCAGCTTCAACGCTTCGGTCGCAGCGATACGTCCCTGACGGTCATCCCTGCCGATCACGCGGAAGACGTTGCGGAGCCCGCGCTCCGTGATGCGTGGATGGGTGGACATCGTAAGTACCGCGACCCCGGCAGGGCCATAGACCTCAGCCGTCACGGGCAACGTCACCCCGCTGTTCCAGGGCCCCACGACCCCGAGGACACCTGCCGCGACCAACTGCCTGGCAGCAAGCAGGCCCTCACGGGCGTCGCCCTTGTCATCCGCTACGCGCAAGCCGATGCGCGGCGTGCCCCCGGCGGCCGCATCCTCGTCGAGGGCCATGCGCACGGCAGCATCCAGATCCTTGCCCTGCTTGGCAAGTGGACCCGTCATGGGCGCCTGGAGGCCCAGCATCAGCTCTCGGGCGGCGCTGGCCCGCAAGGCAGACGCATGCAGGGCCGCAACAACCGTGAAGGTGGCGACCAGCATCGCCAGGAAGGGTCGGGACATCGGGACACCTGAGGCCGACGGATGACAGGCCGTCATCCTAGCATGGGCGCGCCGGGTTACACTTGACATCCATGTCCCGTCGAAGCCTGCCTCTTTTCACGGTTGCCGTCGTCCTGACGAGCATCCTGTGCGCCTGGCCCTTCGCCTTCACGGACGTGGCCGCCCCCGAAGAGGCGGTCCAGAGCCGGGCACTGCCCTCTGCCGATGCAGCAATCGTTTCCCGGCGTGCGCGACGGCATCTTCGCATAGGGCAGGATGTCCTCGCTGCTGCGGGCGTGCAGGGGAAGGGCGTCCATCTCGACTGGGCAGAGCAGCGTCTCAGGGACGCCGGGTGGGTCGTGCTGAGGCAGCCAGTGCCTGATGACAGCCGGCCCGAGCCGATCGAGATGACGAGCCTGCTTGCGCTGGCCCCCGGCAACCGTAGCCCCAGCCGCGTCATCGCACTCGACGTGGCTGCACCGGAGCCGATGGGACTCGTGACCTTGTCAGCTATGCTGGCCGTGGCCGCCTGGATGCCGCCTGCGTCGTCTAGCCAGCCTGTGGCTTGGTGGTTCGCGTCGGGTCGCGAGAGGCGTTCGCTCGGCTTGCGGCAGCCACCCGAAGCCTTTGGGCGCCTCGAACGCGATCCTGAGGTCTGGGTCATCGACGCCTCATGTGGCTGGCCCAAGCGACCGATCGGACATCACGGTACCGGCGGTGTCGGCGGACATCCGACCAGCGTACCGGCCGGACTGCAACTCACGGTCGATCGCGTCGGCCTGCGACTGACCGAGCAGCCGCGCCTCCCGCTGCTGGCCACGGCAGTGCTCGGGCTCGGCTTGCTCGAACCGGGAATCCTGTCCGGTGCCCAACCTGCCGGGAGACATCGCCTCGCGGCCTTGGGACCGCTCCCCACGGAGCGCACTCGTGAGGTCCTGTTGTCACCTGTTCTCGAGGATCAGGCGGCACGCCTCGCTCCCGGAGTTGCATGGCTTGCGGCCACGTCGGTCGCGACCACCGCGCCGTCGTCCGGTCGGCTGCCTGCACGCCTCGTTGCTGCGGCGCTCCTGCTGGCTCTGCCTCTACTTGTCCAATCCATTTCCGGGCTTGCCGCCGCCCGCCGGAGCCGGTCGCTGCGTCGTCGATCGATTTTCATGATGGGTTGCCTGGCCCTGCCCTGGCTGGCACTGTTCCTGTTCAGGGTCGCTGCCGAGCGGAGCGACTGGACGCGAGAGACCGGACGCCCAGGCATCGATTGGTTTCCGCCGGATGCCTCCCCTTATCCCGTGCTCATTCTCTCCGTGCTCCTCGGCACGGCCGCGCTAGCACGCAAGGGGATCCTCGATGCCAGGAGCGGCGATGGCCTAAGCGTGAGTTCGCCGATGGCCGTGCTTCCGGCCGTGATCGGCCACGGACTAGTGGCCTTGGTCGCGCCGTGGAGTGCGCTGCTGGGTACAGGACCGGTCATCCTCCTGTTGGGCCGGACGACACAGCAGGGCATGCGGCGGCCGTTGCTTGTCGGCGTGCTTGTATGGGCTCTATGGTTGGCGGCTTGGGGCCACGGAACGGGCACCGGCTGGCATGCAGTCGCCTATGCCCTGAATCGGGTGGCAAGCAGTCCCTGGGGCGACCCGGCCACGGCCGGCGTCCTGCTGGTGGCCGGTGTCGCCCTGACGCGCGCCCTCCTCCCGGTCAGGATCGGCGGAACACGTCCGGTCGCTCGGTGACGTCACGCTCCGTCAGGCCACCGGCGGGGGCCTTCTCCGTCCTCTCCAACCGGGAGACCGGCTGGAAAATGCTGGGCTGGCTGGTTTCGTCAATCTCACCGATGCCGCGGGAGATGACCTTGGCCTTCGGCGGTTCCGGGGGACTCGGGGGGGCCGCGGTCGCCATCGTCTTGGCCTCGACGACGAACTTGTCGGCATTCCGCAGACGCATGCTGATGAGCTGTGCCAAGCGCCGCATCAGCTTGAGCGCTGCCGAGGGCGACGTCCTGCAGAGGACTTCGTAGGATGCCCGTGCCAGCGACAGCGTCTCCAGCGGCGTCACGGCCGTGACCGTTCCCGAGCGCGGTTGGCCGTCCACGAAGGACATGTCCCCGAAAACGGTGCCTTCACGCGCTTGGCCGATGGTGAACTGCTGGTGGTCCTTGCCTGCCATCGATACCCGGATGCCGCCGCGCAGGGCGATGAACAGGGCCCCGTCGTCGGGCACGCCCTCCGAGAACACGGCTTCGCCCGGGGCATAGGTCTTCGCCTGCATGACCACGGTCAGCGACTCGAGGTCATCCGAGGTGAAGCCTTGGAAAAAGGGAAGGACGGACAGGCTCTCGACGGACATGGCGCTCAGAATCCGGGGGGAAGGTCAGGGGCTGGGGGGAGGGACGGGGTGCCCTTTCCTTCGCGCTGAAGCAAGCGCAAATGGCGAGCGTGCTCGAGGCCGGCGGCAGCCATCTCGAAGCCGGGTGCCTGGTCGAGCGCATCCTCGAAAGCCTGTATGGCCAAAGGAACGCCCCCGAGCCGAAGCAGGACCCTCCCAAGATTGTAGTGCACGATGTGGGGCTTTGGCTGAGCCGGCAACGAGAGCGCCAGCCTGAGCACGTCGGCCGCTTCGTCCAGACGGCCGTCCTCGGCATAGTAGACGCCAAGGTCCGCGTGGGCATGGCCAGAAGCCGGGTCCATGCGGATGGCTTCCTCGCCGCACGATATGGCAGCCTTCAGATTGCCCAGCAGGCAGTGGCACCAGGCCAACAGGGCGAGCGTTTCCGCCAGCGGATGAAATTCGAGGCTGCGGCGGTACTGGGCCACGGCGCCCCGAAACAGACCACGCCGCTGTTCGTCATCGGAACAGCAGAGGGCATCCGCCTGCAGACGACGGCCAAGGGCCAGATAGTCGCCCGCCCGCCTGCGACGTTCTGCAGCGAACGCCGACTCCAATCCCGATTCAGTGGCCATCGCATACCCCGTGATGCGTGTCACGATTTCCTTACCCGGGAAAGGGACGATTCGTCACGCGCCGGCCAAGCGGCAAGGCCGATCCCCGCCAGCAACATCAGGGCCGACGGGCCGCTGCCCGGCACGGGTGGCTCGCCGAACCCGAGAGCGCCCAACCACATGGCGTGCAAGACCGCAGAGGTCTGCGCAACGGATGCCGGCCCGGCTGGGGCTCGGGCGTAGCCCGCGGTCATCAGGCCCTGAGCCACGGTCGCCGCCACGGCAGCCAGCGCCAGCCAGCCGACATTTCCAGAAGCCGGCATCGTGCCGGACTGCAGGATGACGGCTGGTGCCAGGAACAGGGAGGCGAGGCCCATGAAGCCGAACACCACCGCCCATGTTGCTTCCTCCCGCAGAGCCCGGACCTGCGTGTAGGCCAGTCCTGCGAGTGCACCGCCGAGGAGGCCGATCAAGGCATCGGCCCGCACTTCCCCGAGGTCGGGTCGCAGGATGCCCCAGATGCCAAGTCCTGCAAGCAGCAGGCCTGCAAGGCCCCGCATCCGCGGTCGCTCGCCGAGACGCCACCAGGCCAGCAGGGTCGTGAACAGGGGGCTGGTGTGGGACCAGAGCAGGGCCTCGGCCAAGGGCAGTTGCCCAAGCGTCCAGAAGTAGCAGGCCATGGCCGCCGTACCGCTGAGTGCCCGCAGACCGAGCCCGCGTCGGTCCCGGATGCGCCACGGGAGCGTGCCTGCGAGGACCAGAGGCAGGAGCAGCAGAAAGGAGCCGAAGGACCTCCAGAAGGCGACGGCAAGCAAGGGCATGCTGCTGCCCGCCTGCTTGCCGGCAGCAGCCATCACGGCAAACGACAGCGCCGCACCGGCCATAAGGAGCAAACCGCGGATGCGAGCGTCCTTCAGCACGTTGCCCGCTCGAGCAGCCCGTCCCGCACGGGCACGAGTGCCGTCGGCCAGGGCAATTCGTGCAAACCGCCGACCGGGAACCACCCACCCTCCCCCGATGGGAGATGACCCTTGTCAAGCCAGCGGGAGCGGAACACCCAGAAGTCAGCGTGCAGGTGCGTGAAACGAAAGGGGTAACGCATCCAGAACTCCGGCGGAGCTGCACCCGATCCGCCAAGGCCATCCCGAACCCGGCTTGCCGCAGCAAGGACGTGCGCGGGCGGCACCAGCAGTCCCCGCGCAGGATGGGAGCCCTCGAGCACGAGGCCGGGCAGAGCAACAAGGCCACCGAGCAGACCATCCTCAGGCCCCGAGGCGATCCAGACTCCGTCCTCCCGTTCCAGAACGACCCGAACCATGACGACAGGACGTGCGCGGACACGGTCCTGCTTTACCGGAAGGGCACCCTGCCGTCCCTCCCGGTTCGCCACGCAATCGGACGCGAGCGGACACGCGTCGCAGGCCGGACGCCGCGGCGTGCAGACGGTGGCCCCCAGCTCCATCAGGGACTCGTTGAAGGCACCGGGTGCGGATTCGGGAATCTCGGCCTGCAGCTCTTGGGCACACAGCGCTCTCGTGCGCACTTGGTCGATCGGCGCATCGTTCCCCGTCCATCGGGACCAGACGCGAAGCACGTTGCCGTCCACCGCAGGCACACGCTCCCCGAAGGCGATGGAGGCGACGGCCCCCGACGTGTAGGCTCCGATGCCCGGGAGTTGGCCCAGTGCCGCGGCATCCCGGGGCAACTGTCCGCCATGGCGCGCCACGACGGCCTGCGCCGTGCGTTGCAGCATGCGCGCCCGCCTGTAGTAACCGAGGCCCTCCCACGCCTTGAGCACCTCGGCCTCGGGTGCCCGGGCGAGGGAAGCCGGATCGGGGAAGCGCGCCATGAAGGACAGCCAATAAGGCATGACCGTCGCCACCTGCGTCTGCTGAAGCATGACCTCGGAGACGAGAATGCCCCAGGGATCAGCACTACCCCGCCACGGCATGGACCGGGCATTCCGGAGAAACCAAGGCAAGAGACGGTCCGCAAGGGTGGATCTGAGCATCTTCGGCGGTCTCACGATACACGATCGGACAGCAGCAGGAGCGATGCAGTACGATCCATTCATGGGCTCGCGCGACGTCGCCGCAATCGTCCTGCGTACGCGCCTCTGGGGCGAGCAGGACAAGCTGGTGCTTGCGCTCTCCCGCGAGGAAGGAGTCCTGTCCGCCGTTGCCAAGGGAGCAGCCAAGCCGGGCAATCGGTGGGGTGGGAGGCTGGAGCCGCTTGCGCGCCGGTATCTCTCGCTCGCCGGGGGGCGCCGAGGCGGGCCGCCGGTGCTGGTGGGGTCAGCCCCAAGGGCCTCGGGCACGGGCATCTACCGCGATCTCGAGCGACTCATGGCGGGCATGGGGATGGCCGAGGCGGTGCTGGCCGTCTGGCCCGAAGGGTTGCCCCAGCCCGATCTCTTCGATCGTCTGGACCAACTGCTCGAAGGCCTCGCTTCGGGTGGCGACCCGGAGGCCCTGCTGGTCGAAGCACAGTGGAGGCTGTTGCAAGGGCTGGGCGAGGGCCCCGATCTGGACGTGACGCGATTGCCCGCGGGCTGCGCCCCGCATGAAACCCTTGGATCGTGGCTGCGACATCCCGCAGGGGACATGCCACCCGAAGGCCGCAGCTTGTCCGGGATCGTGGCATCCTGGTTGGCCGCCGCCGCAGACCGTCCCTTGCGCGGCCAGGCAGTGCGGACCAGGGTACTCGGCCTGCCGACCACCGATAACGGGAGCGTCCCGGGGTAAGGAAGGACATGCACGTGCCACCATCCGACGAACCGTGGTCCCGGCGTTTCCATCACGTAGGTACCGTGGCCTTGTGGCTCGGGCTTGCTTGGATGGCGCAGCAGGCCCTGAGCTATCTCGGGGATACCGTGGCCATCCTGGTCGCTGCGTTGCTCCTCGCCTACGTCCTGCAGATGGCCGTGGATCCCTTGTCGCGCCGCATGTCGCGCTTTTCGGCCATCCTCGTGGTGCTACTTGGTGTGGTGACGGTGCTGGTTGCGATCGGCTACCTCTTCGTGCCGTTGGTGGTGCATCAGGTCCAGGAGCTCATCAACGCCCTTCCGGGTGCAGTCGGGCGTCTCGAGGTCACGATGGCGGACCTTCAGGAGGCGCTTGCCCACAGGAACATACGCGTCCGGCTCGACCCTTCGGCGTGGTTGCTGCCCCGAATCGAGTCCGTGACAAGCTGGCTGACGGGCAATCTGGGAGGTGTGGTGGCTTCCGGCGTCCTGAATCTCTTCAACCTCGCCATGACCCTGGTCTGTGCCTTCTACCTGATGAAGGACGGTAACAAGTTGTGGGCGGAGGCCCGTCCCTTTCTTCCGCAGCGCTGGTGGGACCGTCTCGACGCTCTTGGGCGCGAGATGGACCGCGGGCTTGCCGGCTACTTCCGGGGACAACTCATCAATGCTTCCATCGTCCTCGTCGCGGCGATGGTGGCCTTCAACCTGCCGCCGGTCCAGATGCGCTATGGTGTCGTCGCGGCGGCATTCTGGGGGCTCTGCGAGATTGTCCCGATGTTCGGCAGCTACGTCGGCATCGGCACGGCCGTCCTGCTTGCCCTGCTCGAGGGGGGGGGCATCTGGTGGAAGGCGCTCGTCGTGGCCGTGATCATCCAGCAGATCAGGGACAACCTCATCTCGCCGCGCGTCATGGCACACACGACCGGTCTGCATCCAGTCGTGATCATCATGGCGATTCTCGCCGGGACCCGCTTGGCCGGGCTGCTGGGGCTCCTGCTGGCGATTCCCTTTGCGGCGGTGGCGGCCGCAGCCCTGCGTGCGTGGGTGGCGTCCGAGGCAGCCCCCTCTGGTTGGCCGGTGCCTTCCGCTGACGCAGACCCCACGACGACCGTCCTGCCCCTGACGGGCTTCCTGCCGGGCGAGACGACGGTCCTCCCGCTGACCAGGCCTTTGCCCGAGCTCGCGGACTTGCCCGATTCCCCGGCCGTTTCCGCGCCAGCCTCGAGGCGTCCCGCCTCGGCCCGGACCACGATGCAGCTGCTCGGACCGCTGCCACAAGGGCACGATCCTGCCGTGGGCGCCCCGGAATGATCCGGCTCAGCTCCTGAGGGCGGCGATTGCCGCCTGGCGGTCGGCCTGGGCGAAGACGGCATTGCCGGCCACCAGCACGTCAACACCGGCTTCAACCAGCATCCGCGCATTGGCAGGACCGACCCCGCCATCCACGACCGTCAGGATGGGGCGGTCACCCTTGAGCAGCGACAGCCGCTGCAATCGGCCCCAAGTCGCGGGCAGGAAGGCCTGCCCCCCGAAGCCGGGATTGACCGACATCACAAGCACCTGATCCAGATCATCCAGAACATCCTCGAGCCATTCGAGTGGCGTCGCCGGACAGAGCGCCAGGCCCGCGGCGACGCCCAACCCACGGATGGCCGCCAACGTGCGCTGGACGTGGACCGTAGCCTCGGCATGGATGGTGATTCGGTCGGCTCCGGCACGGGCATAGGCCTCGAGGCTCGATTCCGGCTGCTCGATCATGAGATGGACATCGAACGGCAGGCGCGTAAGGGGCCTCAGGGCCGCGATGACCGGCGGACCAAACGTCAGGTTGGGCACGAATCGGCCATCCATCACATCGAGATGGAGCCAGTCCGCACCGGCCTCCTCAATGGAACGGAGCTCCTCCGCAAGACGCGCGAAGTCAGCGGAAAGGAGGGACGGGGCAATCAGGGTCATGGGGTTTCCAGGCGTCCTGTACGGGTACGTCGGGGTGCACGACGTGCCGATGCTGTCCGATCCAGGGCCTCCAGTGCCCGACGGGCAGCCGACTGTTCGGCAGCACGTCGGCTGCCCCCCTCGCCCTGGCCGATGACACGACCCTGCAGGCGGACCTCGACCTCGAAGAGATGCTGGGAGGCCGAGAGCATCTCCTCGCGCAAGATCAGGTACTCCGGCAAGCAACCATGGCGCCGCTGGCACCATTCCGCGAGGACGACCTTGGGATTGTCGGCGTCCGGTGCTTCGTGAATCACGGCCATGCGGTCCGCAAGCAGCCGTCGGACCAGCACGCGGACGACCCCGAGGCCTACCGTCAGGTGGAGCGCACCGAGCACGGCCTCGAAGGCACTCGCGGCGTTGCTGGGGCGCTCACGCCCCCCCGTCCGATCCTCACCCCGACCCAGACGCAGATAGCTGGCCAGCTCCAGGCCTTGGGCAATCTCTGCCAGTTCGGCATTGGAGACCATTCGATGCAGCACCTTGGACAGCATGCCCTCGGCATCCTCGGGATAGCGCTCGACGAGCCACTCCGCGACGACTTGCTTCAGGACGGCATCCCCGAGGAACTCCAGGCGCTCGTAATGCGGGCGATCCGGATGTTCGGCAGCATAGGAGGGATGCGTCACGGCCTGCTCCAGCAGGCGAACGTCGGTCTCCACCGGCAGACCGAGCGTGGCCAGCAGGTCATGCAGGGGGCGATACAGGCGATCAGTGCGCAAGGCTGCGGAACACCAGGGCCGCGTTCTGGCCCCCGAAGCCCATGTTCTGGGAAAGCGCAGCCCGAACGGCCTTTGTCCTGGCAACACCGGGGATCACGTCCAGCGGGCAATCGGGGTCCGGGTCGCTGTAGTTGATGGTAGGGGGCAAGAGACCGTGGTGAAGGGCCAGCACCGTGGCGATAGCCTCGACCGCCCCTGCAGCACCCAGCAGATGGCCGGTCATCGATTTGGTCGACGAAACCGGTACCTCATCCAGTGCGGCTCCGAAAACGCCCTTCAGGCCGGCAGCCTCAGCCTTGTCATTGGCTGGTGTCGAGGTCCCGTGGGCATTGACGTAGCCGATGTCCGCCGGCTTCATGCCGGCATCCGCCAAAGCGGCACGTATGGCCCGCTGCAGGCCGTCTGCTTCGGGCGGAGGAGCCGTCAGATGGTGGGCGTCGGCAGAGGCCCCGTAGCCCGCCACCTCGGCCAGAATTCTCGCGCCCCGCGCCTTGGCGTGGCTCAGGCGTTCAAGGACCAGCACGCCCGAACCCTCCCCCATCACGAAGCCATTGCGCCCGCGGTCGAAGGGGCGCGAGGCACCCGCGGGGTCATCGTTGCGCGTCGAAAGGGCCTTCGCGGAGGCGAAGCCCGCGATGGACAGACGCGTCATGGCAGCCTCGGCACCGCCCGCAAGGATGATGTCGGCATCGCCCCGCTGGATGGTGCGCATGGCTTCGCCAAGAGCATGAGCCCCAGACGCACAGGCTGTCACCGGGCTCAGGTTCGGTCCGCGCAGGCCGAGATGCATGGCCGGTACACCCGAGGCCATGTTCACGATGACCCCGGGAATGAGGAAGGGCGAGACCCGATCGGGTCCCCTGTCGATCAGGGTGCGATGCTCGTCCTCGAGCATGTCGAGGGCGCCCATCCCGGATCCGATGAAGACCCCGGCGCGATCCAAGTCGACGGAAGCTCCGTCGAGACCCGCGTCCCGCCACGCGTGAACCGAGGCCCAGACGGCGAACTGGATGAACCGGGTCAGGCGACGAGCGTCTTTGGCATTCAGGACTTGCAGGGGGTCGAAGCCCTGGGCCTCGCCCCCGAAACGGACCGGAAGATCGGAGGCGTCAATCCGGGTGAGCGGGCCGATGCCCGAGCGGCCTGCCGTCACGGACGACCAGAAAGACTCGACCGTAGAGCCCAGAGGGCTGACGATGCCGAGACCGGTGATGACGACGGGTTCCCGATTCATGCGCCTTGCTTCCTTGCCGGGGAGGCCCGACTGAGCGTCCCCGGCACCGGACGTTTCCTAGGCCTTGTTGGCCTCGACATAAGAGACGACGGCTGCGACGGTCGTCAGACCCTCGGCGGCCTCATCGGGGATCTGCAGGTCGAAGGCTTCTTCGACGGCCATCACCAGCTCGACGGTGTCGAGCGAATCGGCGCCCAGATCTTCCTGGAAGCTCGCCTCGAGGGTGACGACATCGGCAGTCACGCCGAGCTTTTCGACGACGATGGCGCGAATGCGCTCGAACAGCTCCTGGCCGCTCACGGTTCCGGTCTCGGACATCAGGGTTTCCTCCATCACAAGTGCAGGCCGCCATCCACACGGATGAGCTGGCCGGTCACGTAGGGGGCGCGCGTGGCGAGGAACACGCAGAAATCGGCGACTTCCGCGGGTTCCCCGAAACGCGACAGGGGCAGACGTTGCAACAGGACATCCCGGGCAGCCTGATCGAGGCTCTCGGTCATGTCCGACAGAATGAAGCCGGGGGCAATGGCGTTGACCCGAATGTTCCGGGAACCCAGCTCCTTGGCAAGCGATACGGTGAGACCGACCATGCCGGCCTTCGACGCGGCGTAGTTGGCCTGGCCCACGTGGCCGTCTTGCCCGACGACGCTGGAGATGTTGAGAATGCAGCCCGAGCGCTGCTTCATCATGGGCCTTATCGCCGCCCGAGAGCAGAGGAAGGCACCCTTGAGGTTGGTGTCGAGGA
Organism: Candidatus Sericytochromatia bacterium; assembly: GCA_035285865.1. Classification (GTDB taxonomy): domain Bacteria; phylum Cyanobacteriota; class Sericytochromatia; order S15B-MN24; family VGJW01; genus VGJW01. The sequence continues at coordinate 7,324 of JAYKHS010000011.1, read as the reverse complement.
CCTCGTCCCACGCCTCTTCGGACATGCGGACGGCCAGACCATCGCGCGTTATGCCGGCATTGTTGACCAGCACGTCGAGGCGTTGCCCCGACCACGCGAGCACATCACGGAAAAGGGCATCCACGTCCGCGCCTCGTGAGATATCCGCACCGAAGGCACGCGCCATACCGCCACCCTCGACCACGGCCGAGACCACGGCTTCGGCAGCATCGGCCGACTTCGCATAGTTGATGGCCACGGCGTGACCTGCCGCCGCAAAGGCCAAGGCCACCGCCCTGCCGATGCCGCGGCTGGCTCCCGTCACGAGGACGACCGGACGATCCGCCGTCACGCCGGAACCTCGGCTGCCTGCAGGTTGGCCGTCACGGCACGCAACTCGTCAGGAGTCGCGGCCGAAAGCACCCGCATTCCGGGCGCAATCTTGCGAATCAATCCGGAAAGCGTCCTTCCTGCCCCCAACTCGACGCAGGTCGTCACACCCATCTTTTCCAAGGTCCTGACACAGCCCACCCAATCCACGCCTGCCGCCAGCTGCCTACCGAGCAAGGCGGGCAAAAGGCTGGAATCGGCATTGGCCGAAGCATCCACGTTGTGGACGACCGGGCAGGACAGCGGTAACCACGCCACGCTGTCAAGCGCCGCCGACAAGGGGGCAAGGGCGCCCGTCATCAAGGGAGAATGGAAGGCACCGGACACTTGCAGGGGTACGACACGGCGCGCTCCGCAAGCGGGGGCCTCTGAGGCGATCCACGCGACGGCTCCGGGAGTGCCCGACACAACGGCTTGGCCCGGGGCATTCCGATTGGCCAGCACGACGGTCTCCGGGGCGCGCCGGCAAAGGTCCTCGAGGACGACGTCATCCATGCCGAGAACGGCGGCCATCGTCCCCTCGGGAGCCGCGGCCATGGCCTCTCCACGGATGGAGACGAGCCGGGCCGCCGTCTCGAGGTCCAAGGCTCCGGCCACCTGGACAGCCGTGTACTCCCCGAGGGAGTGACCCGCCACCACGTCCGGGGCTGGTACGCCAAGGCTGCGGAGCACGCGGGCTGCGGCCACGCCACAGGCCAGCAAGGCCAATTGGGCATGTCGCGTCATCATCAGCTCTTCCGCCGGACCCTCGCGCATCAACCGCCAGAGATCCACCCCGGCAACTTCCGCGACGGTGTCGACGACGAAGCGGGCCTCAGGCCACTCGGCGCACATGTCGCGCCCCATGCCGACGAACTGCGCCCCTTGTCCCGGAAAGACAAAGGCGGTCATGCGTGCGCGGGCTCCGACCATCTCGGGTCATGTTGGGGCAGGGGCCGGGTGATCGTCCAGCAAACCGCGACGCCAGCCCACGTGAGTCCCGAGCCAAAACCTGCAAGGACGAGCCGGTCTCCGGGAGAGAACCTTCCGGCACCGGCAGCCTCGGCCAGCGCCACGGCGATGGTACCGGCACTGGTGTTGGCCATCCGGTCGATATTGAGCACCAGCTTCTCCATCGGCACACTCAGCCGTTCGGCAACGGCTTCGAGGATGCGCAGGTTCGCCTGATGGAGCACCAGGTGATCGACCTGGGGCAGTTCCCACCCCGCCTCGGCGCAGGTCTCCTGCACGAGACGCGGTACAAGGCCGACGGCCCAGCGATAGACCTCTCGGCCCTTCATCCGGACCTCATGGCGCGTCGGGTCGTCACCGGGCGGTACGCGACTGCCCAGCGGAATGACGATGTGCTCCGCACCGCTGCCGTCCGCACCCAGACGGGCGGCCACGATACCCGGAACATCGCTGCGCTCCAGCAGGGCTGCGCCGCAACCGTCTCCGAACAGGATTGCCGTGGCCCGATCCTTCCAGTTCAGGAATCGGGAGAGCAGATCTCCGCCGATGACGAGCACCCTGCGGTACATGCCGGAACGGATGAACTGGCTCGCCACCACCACGGCATAGGCGAAGCCGGAACAGGCTGCCTCCATGTCGAAGGCCGCAGCGCGCACGGCACCGATGCGATGGGCCACCATGGCGGCGGTCGCCGGCATCAGGTAGTCCGGTGTGCTCGAGGCGCAGATGACGAGGTCGACCGACAAGGGGTCCGCGTCCGCATGGGCCAGAGCCTGTCGTGCCGAAACCGTGGCCATGTCGCTGAGGTGAACGTCGTCCGTGACGAACCGGCGCTCGCGGATGCCGGTATGCGACGCAATCCAGTCGTCCGTGGTTTCGAGGACGGACTCCAGATCCCGATTGGTCACGACACGCGTCGGCATGTAACAACCGACACCCGTGATGGCTACGTGATGCATCAGGCTTCGACCTCCGGAATCTCGGCCGCCGCCGCGGACGGCGTACCAGCAAGACCGTCCACCAGACGTTGATGAAGGCCTCCTCTGGCAGCACGCGCCGCAAGAGCCACGGCCGAGGCCACGGCCTCGGCCCGACTGCTTCCATGCGCCGCAATGCAAAGACCGCGCACGCCCAGCAGGACCGCTCCCCCGTGCGCGGCGGGGTCCAGACGGCGTTTGACGCCGCGAATGGCGGGAAGGCCAAGCCCTACGGCCACGCGCCGCCACCACGGCAACTGGCGAATCCCGTCCTCGATCATGGCGGCCACGAGGCTGGCCACGCCTTCTGCCGTCTTGAGGAGAATATTGCCGGAAAAACCGTCACAGACGACCACGTCTGCCTCGGGCAGAAATACCCCCCTACCCTCGACATTGCCGACGAAGCGCCACGCTCCTCCGCCAAGGGACTGACCCGACGCAGCCTTGTCCGCAAGGGCGCGGTGAAGCGCGGCCGACTTGGCGTCTCCCTTGCCGGATTCCTCGCCGATGTTGAGCACGCCGACGACAGGTTCAGGCAAGTCCAGAGCCACGCGTGCCATCGCCGTGCCCATGGACGCGAACTGCAGCAACCATTCCGCCCGAGGGTCGACCGTGCTGCCGACGTCCAGGACCACGGCAGGCCGGCCAAGCGTCGGTACGATGGCCGCAAGTGCCGGCCGCTGGACCCCCTCGAGACGTCCGAGCGTCAGCACGGCGCCCGCCGCGAATGCTCCGGTAGATCCGGCCGAAACGGCAGCCTCGGCACGGGAGTCGCGCACGTCCTGCAGGCAGGAGTTGACGGACGAACTCCCTTGAAGACGCACAGCCGCCGCTGCCTCATCCATGCCCGGCGCATCCCCGGCAGGAACGCCGACAAGCCTTGAGTCCGCAGGCGAGGCCAGCGCAGCCAGTACGTCGAGCCGGGCATGCACCCTTATCGTCAGGGCAGCATCACGACCAACGGCAAGCCGCGCCCCTCGAAAGCATTCGAGAGGCGCGTGGTCCCCACCCATCGCGTCGAGCGCGACGGTCACGGGACGACCCAGTGCCGTCAGGCCTGGACGACCTTCAGGATCTGCTCGCCCTTGTAGTAACCACAGGCGGCGCAGACCGTGTGAGGAATGACCTTGGCGCTGCAGTTCGAACAGGTGGCCAGATTGGTGACCTTGGCCTTCCAGTGGGCGCGACGGCTCCACTGCTTGGAGTTGCTGGTCTTCTTTTTAGGCTGTGCCATGGTCTTCGGTCTCCTCCGGGCGGGGATTCCCCAGGTCGGCGAGTTTCCGCCAGCGGGGATCGAGGGGGGGCTGGTTCTGGGCCGTCGGCAGCGGACAACCGCAATGCTGTCGGGCGGGCAACGCAAGGATCACGTGTTGGCGAACCAGATCGTCGACATCGAGCCCCCCTCGCGCCCAGACCGTCTCATCGACCTCAGTCGAGGAGGGTGGTTCGGGAACGACCGAGAAGACTTCGTCAATCACGACATCGAGATCGAGATCGTACGATTCCGCACACCAGTGGCAGACCACCTGCATCGACGTCTGGAAGTCACCATGAAAGGCCATGGTGCTGCCGTCGGCCGACAGGGTGACCACGAGACCCCCGACAACCGGCCCCTTCATCAAGCCGGTATCCGGGGTCACTTCGATGCTCTCGCGATAGGCACCCCGCCACTCCCTGTCAGGAGCGGCATGCAGGGATGCCACGTCGACGACCATCAAACTGCCTCACCAGAAAAGCCGCCGAAACAACGGCGGATTGCCCATGTTAGCGCGCCGGCGAGGACCGGGTCAAGGCGAGGACGCTCAACGACCGTGGGTCTTCAGGGCGCGTTCCATCTCGCGGCGCGCGTCCCGTCCGGCGATCGCCTCGCGCTTGTCATGGAGCTTCTTTCCGCGACACAGGCCGAACTCGAGCTTGGCGTGCTGGCCCTTCCAATAAAGACGCAGCGGAATGAGAGACAGCCCATCCTGCTTGATGGTCCCGTACAGGCGACGGATCTCGGCCTTGTGGAGCAGCAGCGGCCTCGGCCTCAGGGGATCGTGGTTGTAGCGATTGCCCAGGACATAAGGAGCAATGTGCAACTGCAGCAGTGCGGCCTGACCATCCTCGATGCGTATCCAGGCATCCGACATCGTCACCTTGCCCATGCGCAGCGACTTGACCTCGGTTCCGGTCAGGACCAGCCCCGCTTCGAAGGTCTCGAGGACGAAGTATTCGAAGCGCGCACGCCGATGTTCGCTGATCGTGCGGGAGTCTGCGTTGCCCACCACGCCCTCCCTGCGTTAGGATGCCGTCAGGGCACTGGGCCCATCCCGAGTCATGATCCGCCTGCGAGGGGACACGGTCAAGAACCGCCCCACGAGGCGCGGTGTTGTCCGGAGGTCAGACTGAGCGTTTCGTCCGGTTCCCCTCGCGGGCCCGTGGTGCGTCGAGCCGGTGTTCTCGACTTGCCCGGCATCCGGGATTTGCTCTTGAGGGTGGCCGAGCACGAACCGCTTGCAGCAGGCGTTCAACGCGAGGCGATTGCGTCGTGGCCCGTGGCCGGGGACCCCGTGCAGCAGGTGCTCCAGTGGCTGCCGCGACCCGACCGGCAGGCTGGCCACGTCTGGATTGCCCTGCAGGAGGGCGAAGTTGTCGGGTTGGCGCGGACCGTGCCCGGAAATCGCACCCGATGTCGCTGGCACATCGAGGGCATGGTCATGAGGCCCGACGTGCGCGGCCTCGGCTTCGGCGGCAACCTTCTGGACGGCCTCGTCGCCCATTACGGAGAGCGAGGCGCCGTAGCCGTGACCCTGCATGCCGACGTCCGTCAGGACGCGCTGCTGGGACTCTGCCGCAACCGAGGCTTTCGCAGTTACGCCCGAGTGACGTGCTTCGAGGCGCACGACGAGCATGTCCAACAGGCAAGTCCCGTCGAGCCCCCGGTCGGTTGGCGCCCTGTCCGTGGCGTGGACCGCATGTCCATTCTCGACCTGGAGCGGATCACGACACCCGCGCCTGTCCGCTGGATCGACAGCCGCCGACCGGAGGTCTTCGGCAAGGTTGCCGACGTGGGTGTTCCAGGCCCAATTCAGGCGCCTTGGCGTGACGTCGAACCGCTTGCCTTCGTCGTGGACGACCCGGAACGGGGCATCGTGGCGCATCTGCAGGTCCTCGCGCGCCTGCGCGGCGATGGTGCTCACCTGCTTCACCTTACGGTCCACCCCGGTCACGTGGGCCTGTACGGCGCGGTGCTGGCCCATGCCCTCGGACGTTTGCGGGGGTACACCCCCGCTCCGGCCCGCGTGGCCGTCGCCAGCCATCACCCGGCCAAGCGAGAAGCGTGCCTGGACCAAGGCCTGAAGCCGGTCCGTGAGGAAGTCTGTCTCGTACGCGACGGCATGCGGACCCTGATCATCCCCCGCGCCGAGGGGGTACGGAAGCGGGTTTCCGGACTGGCGCCGGCGTTCCGGATGCAGGCGGCGAGACGGGACTGATCCATCCCGTGGCTGCAGCCGTCACCTCACCGATCAGCGGTTCGAGGTGCGTTACCGCCCACGACTGGCGCAACGTTTCGCGCACGGCCGGTATCTGGGAGATCAACGGGAACTGGGCCACGGCAAGCAGGGGAATCGACACGATGACCAACCCCGTCACGGCGCCGAGGAACGCTCCGAGCAATCGATCCACCCCGGCCAGAGGCGTACGGTGGATGGCCCACTTGAGCAAGATGGCCACCAGGTTCAGCATCAGAACCACGGCGACGAGACTGAATACCCGGTCAGCCGGTCCACTTCCGAAGGGCCAGATCCCGATTGCCCGCGCAAGATCAGGCAGCATGGCCGGGTCCTGCCACGCGAGGAGACCGCCGAGGACCCAGGCGGCAAGACCTACGGAGCCACGCACGAAACCACCGGCGATGCCCCGCAGGATCTGCAGGCCCAGCGTGCCCAGGACAAGGGCGTCGACGACGTTCATGGTTTGCTTGGGGTAGCGGTCCGGGCCCGTGCCCCGATCGCAGAGGATTGTCATGCTACCGCTCACCCACGTGCTGCACCAGACGAACCAGGCCTTCCGCAAGGCTCCCTGGCTTCCTGCACCCTTTCTCGTCAGCAGCATGGCCCTGCGCCTCGTCACGGATGGTGCGGCTGCGCCTGAGCCCATGTTGCTGACGGCCGCGATGTTGCTGCACCTCGCGCTGACGGCAGGCTTCATGGGCTCGGCGTACCACTTGGCCAACGCATCCGAGCAACCTGAGACGGGCAAGGCGGTCGAGGACGCAGCTCCGCCCCCGGCGAAAGCGAATGGCGCGGATGATGATTCAGGCTCTCCAGAAACCCCGGGTGAGGCCTTTCTGGTTGGCGTCGGCCGTCATTTCACGGGGATGGCTGTCGGGCACGGCATGCTGCTGCTCGGAGCGCTTGTTCTGGTTGGCGGTGTCGTGCGCACGGTCTCGGCGCGCTTTCCCCTGCCCTCGGAAGTGTTGCTCGAAGGTGTCCGCAATCGTTTGCGTTCCAACCAGATGCCCCTGCCGGAGCAGTTGGAGGCCCTGCTCCCGTGGGCGTGGTGCATGACGGGCCTGGCGCTGGTCTTCCTGTTGGCCACGCTCTTCCTGACGGCGTGGAAGCAGGCGATGGTGGCCGATCGCCTCGGCATTTTCCGGTCCTTCGGGCACAGCGCGGAATTCGTGCGGCGGAATCCGGGCGTCGTGCTGGGCATCCTGACCATCGAAGGACTTGGTGATCTCCTGATGCTGCCGCTCCTGTTCGTGCCGGAGCCCTTCCTGCGTGCGCTGGCGGATGTGGGCATCGTGACGATGCATGCGTGGGCCTCGCTGGCCCTGATGGTGGCGTGGACGCAGCGACGTGCCGGGTGATCGCCTTTACAGGGTCGGCGGCGTGTGCTATCAGTATTGAGCCAACGGCGTTGCGGGCGTAACTCAGTTGGTAGAGTGCAAGCTTCCCAAGCTTGATGTCGCGAGTTCGAACCTCGTCGCCCGCTCTCCTCGGCGGCATAGCCAAGTGGTAAGGCAGAGCTCTGCAAAAGCT
>JAYKHS010000010.1:0-69861 GCA_035285865.1 Candidatus Sericytochromatia bacterium | reverse complement strand
TCGGGGAATCCGTCGGTCTGTCTCGGGCGTATAGCTCAGTTGGTTAGAGCGCATGCTTGACATGCATGAGGTCACTGGTTCGAATCCAGTTATGCCCACCTCGCGAGGCCCCCGGTGAAGCCGGGGGCCTTGATGCTTGGGTGGTGCGCACAAGATGGTGGCGCGCTCCGGTGCGACCTCGAAGCCCCGGACCACCCTTTCAAAGTGGCGCTCTTCGCGGCCCTTGCCCAGCGGGAGTGGATGAAGATCCGCAAGCGCATGGTGGACGGTCGTGCAGCGATAGAGGCCGTCCGGGGCTTCACGGGAGGCAGCACCCCTTTGGCTGGCACCGCCATCACGGCACTGGATCCGGCGGGGGGACCAGCCCAGTGCAAACTGCAGGACCCTCATCGGGATTTTGCGAGGATGGAGTTCACCTTCAATCCGGGCACGTGCTGGAAGTGCACGATATTTCCGGTCACCAGTTCAAGACCGTGATGGATGGCCGTTGGAGCAATCTGGAGATCCGAATCCTCGAGGGTGCGACCCTGAACCTCGAGTGCAGCGCGAACGCTCCCGAAGACCTTCGCGAGGGCAGCGTCGTAGGGCAGTACGGTCACATCCGGCAGCAGGCGTTCCTCGATGTAGGTGAGATAGCGCGCTGAGTTTGCGCTACGGTAGGCACCCTTGTGGCGTTCGCCCAGCGTGACGGCACTCGCGTACTGACTCTCCAGGGGAATGGCCTCGAGCCATCGTATGTAGGCTTGGAGCGGACGGGGGCGCCAGACCTCGGACATGGCATCGGTTTCAAATAGATACGACACCCGGACCTACCCCAACTCAGGAACGAGTCGCGTGCCAAGTCGGCCTTGGCCGTTCAAGGCTCCAAGAAGATCCTCGGCATCGTGCAACGTGCCGGCGAGGCTGGCCAGTCCACCCTTTGGCGCGTCAAAGGAATTCTCAGTGGCCTGCGCAATGGCCTGTACATGGTTTGGCGAATCCGGCTCCACCGCCGGCAGGCACGAGGCCACCGATTCGCATCCAGTCACGCCCACCTCGCAGGGCCCCCGGTGAAGCCGAAGCCCCTGGTACTTCGGGCGGCATTCACCGGCCGAGGATTTCTCCGGTTCCGAACGAATCCTTGGCGCACGCTGCATACCTGTTCGCTCGCCTGCCGCATAGCGTCTGTTAGACTCGCTGCATCATCCATGAAAGGGGTGCCCGAATCGATGCGCCGTGTACCCGTCTCCTCGGATGTCTGCTGCTCGCCAGCCTGTGGCTTGCCAGCGGGGCCCTCCCTGCAGACGCCATGCTGATTTTCGTGAAGACCCTCGAGGGACAGACCCTCACGCTGGATGTCGAACCCTCCGACACCATCGAGAACGTCAAGGCCAAGATCCATGACAAGGAAGGCATCGCTCCCGAGGATCAAAGGCTCATCTTCGCGGGCGAGGAGCTTGAGTATGACCGCACGCTCTCGGACTACAACATCCAACGGGGGAGTCCCCTGCACCTTGGTCTGAGGCCGGCCACCGCCACCGTGGTGGTGCGGCTGCTGCCGCAGGCGGATGTCGAAGGCTTCGTGCATTCACTTGATGGCGTGGCGACCTTGCTGCGTTTCGAGGCTACGCCCGATCTGACCTTCTCGGCGATCAAGGACACGGGAAGTGATGCCTACCGCTGGAATAGCCCGTGGTCCGTTTGCAGGGCGCACCATGAGCGGATGTTTGCGGCCCTCCCGAAATGGGGACGGCTACGCTTGCGGTAGGCTGGTGTCGAGACGAGAGCAATGAACGCAAGAGCACTTCCTGAACCCGGTGTCATGGCGTATTCCACGATGGCTCCCCTTGCGGGAGTTCTTGTTGCCCAGCCTGCGCTGGCGGCGGAAACCGGCGACGCCCTCTCCCTCACCGCCGAACCACTGGCGTGGCTGGCACTCGCACTCTTCGTGCTGGCCTACACGGCGGTCATTGCCGAAGAGCGCCTGCGACTCGCCAAGTCCAAGCCGGTCCTGCTGGCCGCTGGGCTCATCTGGGTTCTCGTCGGCGTGCTCGGCGTCCGACACGGAGCGACCGAGGCCGTCAATGCGGCCTTCCGCCATACCCTGCTCGAGTTCAGCGAACTGTTTCTCTTCCTCCTGTCAGCCATGACGTACATCAACACGATGGACGACAGAGGGGTCTTCGCGGCCCTGCGCACGTGGCTCGTCGGCAGGGGCCTGACACTCAAGGGGTTGTTCTGGGCAACCGGTGCCCTGGCCTTCTTGCTGTCACCCGTGCTCGACAACCTGACGACCGCCCTGGTGCTCGGGGCCGTCATCATGGCGACAGGCAGAGGGCACGCAACATTCCTGACGCTGGCATCCATCAACGTCGTCGTGGCCGCCAATGCAGGCGGGGCCTTCAGTCCCTTCGGAGACATCACGACGCTCATGGTCTGGCAGAAGGGTGTCGTGGCCTTCCCCCAGTTTTTCCGGCTATTTCTTCCGGCGCTCGTCAACTGGCTGGTGCCGGCTTTGCTGATGGCCCGCGCCATCCCCTCCCAGCCTGCGGGAGTCGAAGACGGGCGGGAGGAGCCGAGAACCGGGGCACTCGCCGTCGTCGTGCTCTTCGCCCTGACAATCGGGGCCTCAGTCCTTGGCCACATTTGGCTGCACCTGCCGCCTGTCGCAGGCATGCTGCTGGGCCTTGCCCTGCTGAAGATCTATGCGTACCTCCTCGAGCGAGCCGAACTGCGCGGTGACGGGCTGCAGCCGAACGAGCCCGATGAACTTTTCGCGGCACCTGCCGTGGACGGCAGGGCAGAGGCGCGTTCGTTCGACTCCTACCGGCAGCTGGAGCGGGCCGAATGGGACACGCTGATGTTCTTCCACGGCGTCATCATGGCGGTGGGCGGACTCGGCTTCCTCGGTTACCTGGCAGGCCTGTCAGCGTGGCTGTATGGCGCCTGGGGCGAGACTACGGCCAACATCCTCCTCGGCCCCGTATCGGCCGTCATCGACAATATCCCCGTCATGTACGCCGTACTCGGCATGGCTCCCCAGATGTCTCTTGGCCAATGGCTGCTCGTGACACTCACGGCAGGTGTCGGCGGATCCCTGTTGTCGATCGGCAGTGCAGCCGGAGTGGCTCTCATGGGTCAGGCCAAAGGCACCTATACCTTCATGGGGCACCTTCGCTGGACGTGGGCCATCGCCCTCGGCTATGCCGCAAGCGTGGCCGTGCACCTGCTGCTCAACCACGGGCTGTTCTGAGTCCGTGCACGGTCGACCGGTAGCCGGGACCTTGTAGGGTCCACGGCGATTCCCGAGCCCCTTGGCGCCATCCTGGGATGCCGTTGGGAGGCTGTCTCCAGAGACTGAATCCGGGTTTCGCCCTGACACTTGGCAGCCATGCCGCTATTGCGAATGAGTCGCATTTGCAGTAAAACGTCTGACGTCCTCTGACTTGGTCGCTTGTTTCTGGCGATGGGTTTTCCGAATGCTGCGTCCCTGCCTGGTCCTCGCCCTTGTGGTCTCCGGCCTCTGCCTCGCGCCCGCCTCGGCACAGGTTCTTCCCTCTCGTCCCGATGATCCGGGGGCTGACGGCCCTGATGCCCGGAGACTCGCGCTGCCGCCCCGAGATTCCGAGGATGAGGACGTGGATGAGTCCGAGGGCTCCGAGGCTGCTCTGCATGATCAACCCTCCGGGCCTGCAACGCGTCCGGCCAGGCGCACCTCCGGATCGGTGCCGGCCCCCGGGTCGCTGCAGGATCGGACCTCGGCCTCGGGACCTGGCGGTCGCAACATCACCTCCTTCGACCGTCGCGCCCAGTCCCGCATCGGCGGGTACTTCGACAACGAGTTCGTCCAGCCCTTCAGTGGCCGCAGCACCTTCAAGGCGCATCGCCTGATCTTGCAGACGTCGAGCTATCTGCACGACAACCTGCTTTTCAGCAGCGAGATCGAGTACGAGTACGGGGCCCAGATCCAGGCCAACTCGGGAGACGGCGAACTCAAGATCGAACAGGCCTGGGCGGACTACCGCATCGATGACTTGCTCACCTTGAGGGGAGGCATCGTGCTGATGCCCATCGGCATCATCAACGTCCTGCACGACTCCGACTTCCGGGAAACCACGACCCGGCCGCTCATGACCGAACAGGTCATCCCCTCCACCTGGATGGACAGCGGCGCGGGCTTTCACGGCCTGGCCTACCCGAACGACGAGATGCAGTTGACATACGAGGCCTACGTCACCAACGGTCTATCGCAGCGGATCAGCGCGACCGACGGCCTGAAGCGCGCGCGGCCGAGCTTCAAGGATGACAACAACGGCAACAAAGCCCTGAGCGGTCGGGTCGCGCTGAGCCCGTGGCTGGGGCTGGAACTCGGGACCAGCGGCTATTTCGGTCGCTATGACGACGTCCATGCTCTGTCCCTTCTGGGCACGGACATCACCTGGTCCCTCGGGGCTTTCGAATTGGCCGGCGAGTATGCACGCATCCGGACCGAGGGCGGAAGCTGGCTCAACGGTGCCGACCTCGTCCCGGTACCCGAGGGGATGGAAGGCTGGTATCTGGAAGGACGCTGGCGCTTCTTTCCGGAGTGGCTGCACGGGACCTTCATGGGGCGGGATGGTGGCTATCCGCAGGCCTCGATGGCACTGGTGGGTCGTTACGGAGGAGCCGACACGGACCTACTCGCCAGCGGACGCACCGACAGGACCGAGATGCTCATCGGGCTGAACTATCGCCCCATCCAGACCTTCGTGGCCAAGTGGGAGCTGGTGCGTCGCGCCGACCCGGTCACGGGCCCTCAGGATGCTCTCTGGAGCTCGATTGCGGTGGGGTTCTGATTCGTGAAGGCCTTCCTGATCACCGGAGTCCTGGCCTTCATTCCTTTCCTCGCGCCCACCTCCGCTCTGGCAGAAGATCAGACTCCGGGGGCGTATGAGAAGATCTACCTCACGCTGCCCCAAGCGCTGGCCATTGCCCTTCCGCCCGGGGATGCCGTTGAGGAACGCATTCTCGTGCCCACGAGGGGACAGCGTCGGCGGATCGAGCGTACGCTCGGCCGCAAGCTGCCGGAGGCCGAATGGCGCGTTCACCGCAGCAGCAGCGAGGGCAAGACGACGGGCTGGGCCTTCGCCATGGACGAGCAGGGCAAATACTATCCGATCACGTTCATCGTGGGCCTGACGCCGGAAGGCTCCGTGCGTGACGTAGCCGTGATGGTCTATCGGGAGAAGCGGGGGGATGCCGTTCATCGGCGGCGCTTCCTGAACCAGTTCCAAGAGAAGACCATCGAGGATCCCTTGATGGTCAACCGGGACATCGTCCATCTTACTGGCGCGACGGTATCGTCGTGGTCCATCGCTGCCGGTGTCCGCAAGGCCGTCGTCATCCATGACGTCATGCTGCGCGAGGAGAAGAACCAGCCATGACCCCCCTGATGCTGAAGCTCCATCGCTGGCTGGGGCTGTTGTTCGGCGGCCTCGTGCTGGTTGCCGCCGTCACGGCCATTGCGCTCAACCATCAGGATCAAGTCCGCCGGTGGGCCGGTGAGACGACGATGGGCCAGTCGCCCTTCGGTCGCACGCCGCGCGTGCTCGCCGTGGACCCGGAGAATCTCGACCTGCAACTGGCGGGTACCGATGACGGGCTCTTCCGCAGCGAAGACGGGGGCCGCACGTGGGAGGAAGCCGTCCTGCCGTGGCCTGCCGAACACGTGGTCGCCATCCAGCACACGCCCGGACGTTCCGAAGAGGTCCACCTCGCCCTTGCCGGCATTGGCGTGCTGCGTTCCGTCGACCGGGGCGACACCTGGGAAGATGTCACGTTACCCTTCAACCCTGTCGAAGGCGTGCGCATCACCGGCCTCGGGGTCGATGCCAGCGGCGGTCTGGCGGTGATGACGCGTGTGGGCGTCTGGTCGCGAGGGCGGGACGGCGCGTGGCACGAGCATCGTGCACCGGGTCGCGGGGCTACCGACACACCCGCGGTCCAGCTCGCCTATGCCTTGCATGACGGCCGCTTCTGGGGTGCATGGGGCGTACCCCTGACGGACGGGGTGTCGGTGGCCCTCGTGGTGCTCGTGATGACGGGCTATGCGCTCTATGCCGTAAGGTTTGTTCGTCGGCGCCCGCGTCGCAGGCCCTCGGTCCGGGACTTTGCACTCGGCCTGCCAAAGCCGGCAGCCCCTGTTTCGGTCCCCGGGGCGGCGACCGTTTCGGGGCAGCACGGATGACCCGCCTTCGCCGCGGCGCGTTGCCGCTGCTGGTGGCCTGCCTGCTCACCATTCCCCTTGGGGCGGGTGCCGAACCCGCCGGCACCGACTCCTCTTGGCACTCCGGGATGCGCATGGCCATGGGCACCCTCTGGACCGTCGAGGCGCGCGGGCCGCGCGCCGAGCAGCTGGTCGATCGGGGCTTCGCCGAGATTCGTCGTCTGGACGCGCTGCTCAGCACCTACAAGGCCGACTCCGAGTTGTCCGCGCTGAATCGCGGCGCGGGTGGCACGGCCGTCAGGCTCTCTGCCGAAACGTGGGAGCTGCTGCAACGGGCACGCGATCATGCCGCGCGCAGCGATGGGGCCTTCGATCCGACGGTGGGATCGCTGATGAAGGCCTGGGGCTTCAAGGGGATGGACTACCGTCTGCCCGACAGGGCATCGCTTGAAGCGGCCCGAGCCCGGGTCGGGTACCGGCTGCTGGTGCTCGAACCCGACCATCGCGCACGGCTGAGCAGAGCGGGGGTTGAGGTCGACCTCGGGGCCATCGCCAAGGGCTACGCCGTGGACAGGGCCCTTGCGGTCATGCGCAGCGGCGGGGCCCTTTCCGGGCGTGTCGATGCCGGGGGAAATCAGGGGGTCTTCGGCCAGCCCCCTTCAGGCGAGGCTTGGCAGTTCGGCATCCGGCACCCTGCCCGGGCGGACACGGTGCTCGGTACGCTCCACCTTGCATCGGGCGGCATCTCGACCTCTGGCGACGCCGAACGCGGTTTCTGGAAGGACGGGGTTCGATACGGGCATATCGTCGACCCACGGACAGGCTGGCCGGCGCGCGGCTGCCTCTCGGTCACGGTGGTGGGCCCGACGGCCGAGGTCGCCGATACCCTGTCCACGACGCTCTATGTCCAAGGCCCGACCTTGGGCAAGCGCCATCTGGAGGCCTATTCAGGCTACAGCGCACTCTGGGTGCTGCCCGGAGCTGATGCCCTGTCCTGGCGCGTCGAGCGTTCGGCAGGCTTCCCCGCCGTTCGCGAGCTGGGGAGTGAGGAGGGCGGGACATGAGCCGAATGCCAGCTTGGTTCCTGTCCCACGGCGGCGGACCATGGCCTTGGGTCGACGGCTTGCGTGAAGCTCATTCGGGCCTAGCGGCATCACTCAGGGATATCCGGAGGACGTCGCCCGCGCCTTCGGCTGTCCTGATTGCCACAGCCCACTGGGAAGAATCGGCGTTCACCTTCTCGAGCGCGGCGAAGCCGGGGATGATTTACGACTACGGTGGCTTTCCGCCCCATACCTATGCGGTGCGCTATCCGGCCCCTGGCCATCCCGAGCTTGCGGCACGGGCAGCCGACCTGTTGCGCCGACACGGCCTCGAAGCCCGCCTGGACGGCCAGCGCGGCTACGATCACGGCACGTTCGTACCGCTTTCGGTGATGTGGCCGGAGGCCGACATCCCGGTCGTCCAGATGTCCATGCGCTCCGACCTCGATCCGCGGGCACATCTGGCGGCGGGGCGGGCCCTGAGCGCCTTGCGGCAGGAGGGCGTGCTCATCCTCGGCAGCGGCCTCAGCTTCCACAACCTGCGCCTCATGGGACCCGCAGGCCGCGGCCCGTCTCAGACCTTCGATACCTGGCTCGAGGAGGTCGTGGCCTGCCCGGACCCGCACGCGCGAAACAGCAAGCTGCTCGACTGGGCCGGCGCTCCCGCGGCACGCTCGGCCCATCCGCGGGAGGAGCACCTGCTGCCGTTGCTCGTGGCTGCCGGGGCCGCACAAGAGGATCTCGGCAGTCTTGTCTGGCGGGAAGACGATTTCCTCGGTGGTTGGACCGTATCCAACCACCGGTTCGGTTGACCCGGACAGCGCCTTGCAGCAGGACCTAGAGGTCCCGGATTGCCTGATGCACCAAGGGCCCCGGCCCAGGACGATCTCCCGGCGCAGCCACGTCGTAGCGGGCTGTCACGAAGCCGGTCTGCCAGGAGAGTTCCCCGCTCCATGGCTGTTCCAGCGTGTAAGGTCCTGCGCCGATGTTGGTCACCCGCACGACGGCCTTCCAGGTCCACCGACCCTGCGCGCTTCGTGTCAGCCGTACGGAACGCACGGACTTGTTGCCCGGAACCTTGAGCAGAGCCTTCCGCACGAGGGCCTCCTCCGGACGTGGGAAGAGCCCTGAGGCCGAAATGGCCGCATCACGGACCTCAAGGGATGACATCGTCATCGGGGGGGCGGAGCCGCAACCCGCGAACAGGACCATCGCTGGCACGAATATCGAAGAGAAAAGAGAACGCATCAGGTAGCCTCGAGGCAGATGAATGCACGTTACGGGACAGGCTTGTTCGATTTTCGCACGTGCCATCGAGCAGCAGGTTAAGCAAACCTTCATGCAGGAATGGGCCGGGGTTAAGCCAAGGACCACGCCCGTCGGAACATCCGGACCTTCAGTCCAGCGTCCTCGCGGACTCGTCCCCACGCCCCGCACAGGAATCGGCAATCTCGACCCCAATCCGTGCCGCGGCCGGTCCGTCCAGACCTCCCAGTGCGGCGGAGTGCCGTTCGGCCACGAAAGACCATGTACCGGGTTGCGGCAGCACCACGGAGAGCGTCGAGGTCTTCACGCCGAAGTCTGCCGTGCACCCCAGAGGTGCGTCCGAGACCTGCGTGTCGACTGTCCCGGATACGGTCACCTGGCGTCGATCCGCATCCACGAAGGCGCGCACTTCACCGGCCCGATTGCAGGAACTGCTGCCCACGACGGCCATGACGCGCACCACGAGGGTCCCCCCCGCACAGCGCGGCCCACTGACGTCCAGCAGGCCGACCTCCGTAGGCCCGGTCACCCAGCGGGTTGCCGGATCGGGAATCATGGCACGGCCCAGAGGCACGCACGCCTGGAGCGCCAGCACCGTCACGATTCGGCATGTCACGGGAGACAGCATCGAGGGACCTTGTACCCGATCTTCCCCCTTGCCCCGAACGGACAGAAGGTGTTAAGGTAAGCTTCAGGTAAAGTTAAGACCCTTGATTCATTCTCAGGAGGCGTTCCCCATGGCGAACCTTCGCAACAGCGTGTCCCTCTCTCTCGGTCTCGTCTTGCTGGCCGGCTGCGGTACCGCTGGCCTGCCCTCGGTGGGTGGTGACCGGGCAGCCGCGCCGTTGGCCGCCCAGACCGTCCCGGGCCAGATTGTCGTCAAGTTGCGTCCGCAGGTGGCCGCAGCCGGGTGGCTCGCGGCTCAGGGCCTGCGGTCGGTTCGCACCGTCCGTGGCCTCGGCGCGGTGGTCGTCACGGCGGCCGATACCACGGCCGCGCTCGCACGCCTCGGTCGTGACCCGGCCGTCGTCTACGCCGAGCCGAACTACGTGATGCGGGCCATCGCCCCCGTGGCGCGCCGTCCGGTCGCGGCCCTGGCTGGCGATGACATGCTCGGCAGCCTCTGGGGCATGGAGAAGACCGGCGCCACCAAGGTCTGGGCCAAGGTCCCCGGCGATCGCAAGGTCACGGTCGCCGTGGTCGACACCGGCATCGACCACACGCATCCCGACTTCTCGGGCCGCGTCAACAAGGGTCGCGACGTCGTCAACAACGATGACGATGCCATGGACGACCAGGGCCACGGAACCCACTGCGCCGGCACCGTCGCGGCGGGTCTGGGCAACGGTGGCGTCGTCGGGGTAGCTCCCAACGTGTCGCTGCTGGCCGTCAAGGTCCTCGATGCCAACGGCAGCGGGTCCTATGCCGGCGTCGCGGAGGGCATCGTTTACGCCGCCGACCAGGGTGCGCCCATCATCTCGATGAGCCTGGGCGGTGCCCGGTCCTCCAAGGTGCTTGAGGATGCTGTCGCCCACGCCATCCGCAAGGGCAGCCTGATCGTGGCTGCAGCCGGAAACGACGGCAGCGACGAGCCCAGCTACCCTGCAGCCATCCCCGGTGTCATGGCCGTCAGCGCCTCTCAGCGCGACGACCGCCTTGCCTACTTCTCGAACACGGGCAGCCACGTCTCGGTCGCGGCTCCTGGCGTGGACATCCTGTCGACCGTACCGGGCGGCAAGTACGAGAGCCTCGATGGCACGTCCATGGCGTGTCCCCACGTTTCGGGTCTGGCCGCGCTCGTTAAGAGTCGGTTCCCGGCCTACAGCGCCAAGCAGATCCGCGAGCGCATCGAGAAGTCCGCGGATGATCTCGGTGCCAAGGGCTTCGACCCGAATTTCGGCAACGGCCGCATCAACGTGGCCCGGACCGTCCTGTAGTCAGTGCTGTTGCACGGCCTCGGCTCAGCGCCGGGGCCGTCGCGCATTTGGGAACGCATGGAGCAGCGGCATGCGACAATGGAGCTTTCGCCCGCCGACCGGTCCGACCTGATTCTCTCTGGAGCTTTCCGATGCCTGATCGCGCCCTGCCGATGCTCGATTTCCTGTTGACCCACTACAAGAACTTCAACGCACGCGCGACCCGTGACGCCACCCTCGCTTACTGGCGCCACATCCAGGACGGAGGACGGATGTTCTGGGCCGTGGCAGGGGCCATGTCCTCTGCTCAACTCGGCATCGTGCTTGCGCCGGCAATTCGCGCGGGCCTCATCCACGGGCTGTCCGTGACGGGCGCGAACCTGGAGGAGTCCCTCTTCCGGCTGGTGGCCCACGATAGCTACCGCGACTTTCCCGACTACCGTTACTTCACCAAGCAGGATGACACCCGCATTCTCGAAGCCCGGATGCGGCGGGTCACGGACACCAGCATCCCCGAGGACGAGGCCTTCCGGGTCGTGGAGAAGGACATCGTCCCGATGTGGCTCGAAGCCTCGGCAGCCGGTACGCGGAAATTCTGGCACGAGTATTTCTATGCACTCATCCAGAAGCTGGATGCAGGCACGTATGCGGGTGACCCGGAGGCCTGCTGGCTGCTGGCCGCCGCCCAGGCGGACCTGCCCGTGGTGGTACCCGGATACGAGGATTCGACCTTCGGCAACATCTTCGCGAGCTACGTGGCCAACGGAGAGTGCCAAGCCTCCATCGTCAAGTCGGGCATCGAATACATGGCCGACTTCTACGGTCGCTACGAGGCCCTCTCGGAGGGCAAGGGTGTCGGCTTCTTCCAGATTGGCGGCGGTATCGCAGGCGACTTCCCCATCTGCGTGGTGCCCTCGCTGAAGTACGACATGCAGCGTCCGGCAAAGCCTTGGGCGTACTTCTGCCAGATCAGCGATTCGACCACCTCTTATGGGTCCTATTCGGGCGCCACACCGAACGAGAAGATCACATGGGACAAGCTGACGGAAGACACGCCCATGTTCGTCATCGAATCGGACGCCACTATCGTGGCGCCGTTGATGCTGCGGGCGCTCCTGGAGTGCAGGCGGGACCCCGAGGCGGCCGATGCACTCATCGCCCGCCACATGGGACATCTGGTCCACGCCTGAATCCCGCGCGCCTCGAGCCTTCAGGATTGCCGCTCGGTCCGGGGTAAGATAAGAGTCCGGCCCGGCGGTTTCCTGTCCCTGTTCAAGGGGGATGCGTTCTGGGCTACGGAGTCGTCTGGTTCAAGCGTGACTTGCGGTTGCACGACCATGCGCCGCTGGCCGAGGCGGCCTTGCGTGGTCCGGTGCTTGCCATTCATTGTCTGGAGCGGTCCCTCTGGGCCCAACCGGACATGTCGGGCGCACATCTGGGCTTCCTGCGCGAGTGCCTGAGAGACCTGGAACGTGCTCTGGCACGGCGTGGCGTCCCGCTTCAGGTCATCACTGGCGAGGCGGTGGAGATTTTCGAGGCGCTGCATGCCGCGGAGCCCTTCACGGATCTCTGGTCGCACGAGGAGAGTGGCACGCTCGCGACCTGGGACCGGGACAAAGCCGTCCAGGCATGGTGCAAGGCGCGATCGGTCACTTGGCACGAACTGCCCTCGGGCGGCGTCGTGCGCAGGTTGCGCGACAGGGATCGCTGGCACGGCATCTGGGAAGCCCGGATGGCGCAACCTCAGGTTCCGGTACCGGCACTGGTCTCTGGCGGTCCCTTGCTGCGTTCGGATCCTCCCTCCGAATTTCGGCCAGCAGTCCTGGATTCGTGGGATCCGCCTGATCGCCAGAGAGGCGGCAGGACGATGGCCGTGCCCCTGCTGAGGGAGTTCCTCGAGTCCGGTGGACGGGGTTACAGGCGCGGCATGTCCTCGCCCCTGTCCGCGCCGGAGGCCTGCTCGCGCCTGTCGCCTTATCTGGCCTATGGTTGCCTGGGCATGCGCGAGGTCGTTCAGGCCGTCCGCAGGCGACGCCGCCAGATACGCGATGGCCTTGGTGGCTCCACACGTGATCTGGAGGCCTTCGAGAGCCGCCTCCATTGGCAGGCCCATTTCATCCAGAAGTTCGAGACGGAGCCAAGCCTGTCCGAAGCGACGATGCATCCGGAGTACGAGGGCCTGTGGGATCGAGAAGCCCATCCCGAGCGCTTTCAGGCCCTCACTGCCGGCCGTACCGGCTGGCCGATGGTGGACGCCTGCGTCGCGATGCTGCGGCAGACGGGCTGGATCAACTTCCGGATGCGCGCGATGCTCGTCTCGACGGCCACGGGGGCCCTCTGGCTCGACTGGCGCCCCGTCGGGCTCTGGCTGGCACGGCGTTTCGTGGATTACGAGCCGGGCATCCACTGGAGCCAAGTGCAGATGCAGGCCGGGACAACCGGGATCAATCTGCCCAGGATCTACAATCCCGTGAAGCAGGCACGGGACCACGACCCCGAAGGAGTCTTCGTTCGCAGATGGCTGCCTGCCATGCGCGAGGTTCCGGAGCCGTGGCTCTTCGAGCCGTGGCGCGTGCCGGACATCATCAGATCCTCGGAAACCGGGGGGCTGCCCGCGCCCCTCGTCGACCTCGAGGCCGCACTGCGAGAGGCAAGGTCTCGCATCCATGCGTGGCGCGCGAGGCCAGAGGTCCGCGCGGGCAAGGCCGAGGTCATCCGCAAGCATGCTTCGCGAGCACCCCGTCGACCCTCGTCCCGGATCCGCCGGAAGGATCTGGCCAAGGAGAGGCTCGTGCAACCCCAGGCCCAACTCACGCTTGGGCTGACGGAAGGCGTGCCCGAAGACGCTACCGGTTAGCCACGGCTCGCGCGGCATCGACCAGTCCGCTGCCCGATCGCACGTCGCGACCGGGAGCGTCGATGTCTCGTGCGGTGCCCGTCAGCGTGGCCTTGATTCGTGCAGGCTGGCGAGGATGTCCCGAACCGAGCATCAAGGCCACCACTCCTGCCGTGAGCGGCGTGGCAAACGAAGTACCATTGTTCCAGGTCGTCCCGCCGCCCTTCTGCAGCGTCAGGATCTGAACGCCGGGCGCCACGACCGATACCCACGGTCCCGTTGTCGAGAAGCGCGCCACCCAGTCTGAGGTGTTGGTTGCACCGACGGCAATCAGATCCGGCACCTCGATACCTGCATAGGCGGCAGGCACGTTGGCCGAGTCCGTCGAGGTATTCCCGGTCGAGCAGACCATCGGGACATCCTTGTCCATCACCACGCGCGCGGCCCGAAGCAGGCTCTCCCGGGCAAGGCCATACTCGCTGCTGGCGGGCTTGACGCTGAGACTCATCGAGATCATGTCGGCGTGATCGGCAGCCCAGACCATGCTCTCGGCGATCGAGGAAGCCGTCCAGCTGACTTTGACGGGTACGAGCATCGCGTTGGGTGCGGCACCGGCGATGTCCACGCCATTGCCCGCAATTGCGCCGATGCAGCCAGCCGTGGAGGTGCCGTGCCCCTCGAAGTCTTGCGGCGGCTTGCCGGGCTCGGCCGCGTTGTAGCCGTCCAGCAGCCGCCCCTGCAAATCAGGATGGGCGAGGTCGGCACCGGTATCGACGACGGCCACCCGCACCGTACGTGCCTGGCCCACGAGCGCCCAGGCACGGGGCAGGTTCATGCGGTCCAGATACCACTGCTCCGTACGTCCCGGATCCCCGTCGCCGAACAGGGCCGGCAGAAAAGGCGTCGAGCGGCTCGGTGACGGCGGCTCCCAATCGGGACTCACCGCATCCCGTTCCACGAATGACACTCCGGATAGTGCACGAAGGACACTCAGGTTTCCGTCCGTCACGCGGTCCAGCGTCACGACCACCATCCGGAGCGGGGGCAGCACCTTCACCACGGTGCAATCGTGGAACGCAGCCCGGCTGACGAAACCCCGCATGGAGGCATCATCGGCGAAGCCCACGATCCACTGCCGCAGTTCTCGGGCCCTCAGGCGCACGGCATCGGCTCCGGACACCGTGAGGCCCGGCGGGATCATCTCCTGGCCACAACCAAGGACCCCAAGGGCGATGCACAGAGCGGAGGCAAGGGCGGGCGACTTCATGATGTGCTGACCTGGGACGTGCGGGGGGCAACACGTCCAGCGTGAAACCGTGACCCGACAAGCACCTCCCAGCCGGGACACCCTGAAGCTGGGAGAAGTCTGGGAGGTGGGTGCCACACGCTTCGTCCGTTCCCAAGTTGTTCTGAGCATTTTCGGAGAGACCCCGTGGCACACTCCTTTCGCCCCCTTGCCCTTGCGGTCACTCTGGTCGCGGGCTGCGGCACCGCAGGCATCCCGCTGACCCAGAGCAGCAGCCAGCCCATCATCGATGGGCAGGCCATCCCGGGCGAATGGATTGTCCAGACCCGGACTGCCGCCCCGCCCGTGCTGAAGGGCGTTACCGTCCGCCAGTCGCTGGATCTCGGTCCTGCGGGCACCTTCCACAAGGTCCTTGCCGACGAGGCCCCCGGGGCCGGAAGCCGTCTCGCGCTGACGGCCTTGTCCGGTGTGGTCGGCGTGACGCCGAACCGGGCCGTCGTGCTCGCCGCTCCCATCGCCTTGCCCGCCCTGCCCGGCTTCGTGATGCCCCTGTCGGCCGATCCCCTCTCCAAGGACCAGTGGTATCTGCCCCGCATCGGCACCGAGGCAGCCTGGACCCGTACCCGGGGCAAGGGTGTGGTCGCGGCGGTGGTCGATACCGGCGTCGACTACCGTCATCCCGACCTGATGGCAAACATGGCCTCAACGGGCGTCTCCTATGCCGACAGCAAGGCGGACGGGCTGGATGCGTTCGGACACGGCACCCACGTGGCAGGCATCATCGGCGCCGTCGCCGACAATGCGGAAGGCGTGGCGGGCGTGGCCCCCGAGGTGCGCATCCTGCCCGTGGCCGTGCTGGGCGCGAAAGGTGGCGGCAGCATTTTCTCGATTGCACAGGGCATCAAGTATGCCGCCGACTACGGTGTCACCCACAAGGTCCGGGTCGTCATCAACCTCAGCCTCGGTTCCGCGACCACCACGGAGGATCCCATCTCGCGCGCGGCTGGCCTCTACGCCACCTACAAGGGGGCGCTCCCCGTGGCCGCTGCCGGCAACCACAACGGCGAAGTCGGCAGCCCGGCCCGGATCACCGATTACTACATGGCCGTGGCGGCGACGGACCCGCAGGATGCCAAGGCTGCCTTCTCGTGCTTCGGGCCCCAGATCGCGGTGGCAGCCCCCGGAGTCGACATCATGAACACCACACCGA
This sequence comes from Candidatus Sericytochromatia bacterium, assembly GCA_035285865.1. GTDB lineage: Bacteria > Cyanobacteriota > Sericytochromatia > S15B-MN24 > VGJW01 > VGJW01. Next base: position 54,160 of record JAYKHS010000010.1, on the reverse strand, counting down.
CCTTCCGTGTCCCGCTGAACGAGAAGGGCGTGCCCCTCAACTACGCCTCCCTGAGGGGTACCTCCATGGCCGCCCCGGTCGCCGCGGGCGTCGCCGCCCTGGTCTGGTCCATGCATCCAGAGTGGACCTGGAAGCAGGTGCGCGACCATGTCCAGCGCACCGCCAGCGACATGGGCAAGGCCGGCAAGGATGACATCTATGGCCACGGACTGGTTAACGCGGACCTCGCCACGCGCTGACACCTCCGACTCGGATTGGAACATCGCCTCCTGCGAGCCGCCAATGGCGTCGGCTCGCAGGAGGTCAGGCTTTGTCACCGAGGCCCTGCAGCACGCGCACGCGTTCCGCCAAGGCCTGCCAGGGAGCCACGTCCCACCAGGATGTGGCCCGCCCGGAAGGTGAAGTCAGAACGTGGACCTCAGCCCCGGCAAAGCGCTGGTCTGGACTGCATCCGTAGGCCACGTGGCGGAGCCCGAGGGCCATGCGGGCTGCCTGCTTGCTGGTGAAGGCCACGATCTGCGGCGCAACGGCCAGAAGACGATCTTCGAGGGCAGCGGCATCGTAGTCTTCCGGGGCCAGTTCATGGTCGCTGCCGGCACGATGTTTCACGAGATCCGTCAACCCCAGGCCCAGAGCGAGCAGTTCCAGCGCCTGCTCCGGCAAGAGAGGCCGAGGAGTCAGCCCGACGAGGTGCAGGGTCGGCCAGAAACGATTGCCGGGCCCCGCGTAGTAGGCGCCCTTCCTCGCGGAGTGATGGCCAGGGGCCGTTCCGCAGAATACGACATGCAGGCCCGGCGCGAGCAAGTCAGGCAAGACAACCGGCATGTCATCGACGCACGCAGACGAGGACGAGGTGGAATATTGGGGCATGGGTCGGGGCATAGACCCCACATGATCCAGCATCGTCAAATTTCTGCCGCCCTGGCGATCACGCTCATGGCTGCCGGTCCGGCCCATGCCTCCGATTCGCTGCCTACCGATGGCCATACGCTATCGGCCTCGGGTTCCGTCCCGACCGAGACAGTAACCGTACCGGTACCGGAGGATTCCCCTCGTGCGACCGGAATGCCAGCCCCCCAGCCGCTCGTTGCGGCACTGCTGCCGCTTGCCCTGACGCCACTCTCGCTTGCCAGCTACCCACTCTTGATGGTCATGTCCCCTGCCACAGGGGGCCTCTCGGGGTTGGCCATTCCTATTGCCATGGCCTCCGGCCACATCTATGCGGGTGACCCGAAAAGAGGACTGGTTGCTGTGGCATTGGGCCTAACCGGATCTATGGCAGGCGCAGCCATGTCTCTCGCATCCTCGTACGGTATGGCACCCAGTCCGTGGAAGGAACTTCTCGGCATCGCGGGTTTTGCCGTGCTTGTCGCCCCGGCGGTGGCCATCCCACTGGATGCAGCGGCAACGGCAGGGAGGTTGCGTCAGAACACTTCAGCGAGTCCCTTGGCGGAGGATGGCGGCTCTCGCACGGAGAGCTTCAGCCTGCGCCCGTGAGTGGCAGGCCTGCCGGCGCCGGCCTCCCTGCTGGCATTCTCTGTCAGTGACCCCGGGGCCACGCAGATTGCAAGTTCGACCGCATTGGGCTTGGGCTACACGCTGTCCGGAGACTTCCAACGGGCTCTGTTGATCGGGTTGGTCGGGGGATTTTTCCAGTCCAGCCTGATCGGCGCCTCACGGGGCCAATCCATCCTCGGGGCGGACGACGGCCTGAAGCTCGTCGGGAGCCTCGGTGCACTCGCACTCGCGGGCTTGACGGCAAGGGATGCCGTGCGCAGCGATGCGCACGCCAGGACTCCGACGTCCGGATCGGCCGTGACGCCATCCGCAAGCCCCTAAGCAGCCCAATGCCGACGGAGCAGCACTACCCGCGACAATGGCCCCGGCTTCAGTTTCGCAACAGCTCCCCGTAACGCGCACGCCGGATGAACTGGCCTCGCCCGGTCCGGCCATGGAAGGCACCCTGCTCGACCACGACCTCACCGCGCGCGATGACGATGTCGGGATAGCCGGTGACGGCAAAGCCTTCGTAGGTGCTGTAGTCGACCTTCATGTGGTGGGTCGCGGGGTTGTCCACGCTGATGACCTCGCGGCGGTTCGGGTCGAAGACCACGAGGTCCGCGTCGGAACCGACGGCAATGGTGCCCTTGCGGGGGAACATGCCGAACATCTTCGCGGCGGCCGTACTGGTCAGCTCCACGAACTTGTTCAGGCTGATCCGGCCAGCGTTGACCCCGTGATGGTAGATGAGGGCCATGCGGTTCTCCACGCCCGGAGCACCATTGGGAATCTTCGTGAACGATTCGCGGCCGAGCTCCTTCTGGCCCCCGAAGCAGAAGGGGCAGTGATCCGTCGCGATCGTCGCGAGATGGCCCATCTGCAGCCCCTTCCAGAGCACGTCCTGATTGTCCTTATGCCGAAGAGCAGGAGTCATGACGTACTTGGCCCCCTCGAAGTCGGGCTTGTCGTAGTAGCTCTCATCCAGCAACAGATACTGCGGACAGGTCTCGGCATAAGCCTGGACTCCGCGGCTGCGGGCCCGCTTGACCTCCTCCAGGGCATCCGCGCTGGACAGGTGCACGATGTAGACAGGCACGCCCGCAACTTCGGCAATCGCGATGGCGCGGTGCACGCCCTCGCCCTCCATGCGCGTGGGCCGCGTCGCGGCGTGGTACTTCGGGGCAGTCTTGCCCTCCTCCACCGCACGCTTGATGATCTCGTCGATGACGATGCCGTTTTCGGCATGCATGCAAATCATCGTGCCGTCCTCGCCGGCGCGCCGCATCGCTCGGAAGATGGTGGCATCGTCGCTATACAGCACACCCGGATAAGCCATGAACAGCTTGTAGCTGGTGACGCCCTCGTCGGCGAGGCGCCCCATCTCGTTCAGGCGCGATTCGGGCATGTCGGTGACGATCATGTGGAAGCCATAATCGATGACAGCCTGGCCTGCGGCCTTGGCGTGCCAAGCCTCGAGACCCTCGAGCGTCGCTTGCCCCTTGGTCTGGATGGCGAAGTCGACGATGGTGGTCGTCCCGCCGAAAGCCGCGGCACGGGTCCCGGTCTCGAAGGTATCCGCACTGGTCGTGCCCCCGAAGGGCATGTCCAGATGCGTGTGCGGGTCGATCCCTCCCGGGAACACGTACTTGCCAGCCGCATCGATGACACGCGCGCCCTCGACCTCAAGCTCCTTGCCGATGCGCACCACTTGGCCGCCGGAAACGTGGATGTCCGCGTGGTAGTCATCCACGGCAGTGATGATGCGACCGTTGCGGATGAGGAGGCTCATGGGACAGGTCTCCGGATGAAGGTACTGGGACGGTTGCGGGAAGCGGGCCTCAGGCCCTTGGGTGCCTCGCCGGGCCACCACGCCGAGGCGCCAATTTGACGGGTTGCCGTGGCTGCTTGGTACGATGCTAACGCAATCTGAACTCCCCTGCCAGCAGTGCGGCCGGCAGGCACGCAGCAAGCTTCTCCTGTCCCCCCGACCGACCCCAGGAGTCCTGCGCCCATGACGCTCCAGCCACGAGCGGTCCTGTCCGATGACCGACTCGAGCGTGCCATACCCGACCACAAGCCCCTGCTGACGGATACGCAGGCCGTGGCCGAGGCCAATCGCTGCCTGTATTGCCACGACGCTCCCTGCATCCAGGCGTGTCCCACGGGCATCAACATCCCCGAGTTCATCCGCCGCATCGCGACGGGAAATCTCTCGGGCTCGGCCGAGACGATCCTCGAAGCCAACATCCTCGGCCACTCGTGCGCCTCCGTCTGCCCGGTCGAGGTCCTCTGCGCCGGTTCCTGCGTCTACAACCACATGGAGCAGCCGGCCATCCAGATCGGTCGCCTGCAACGCTACGCAACCACCCACGCCTACGACTCCGACCTGCGTTTCTTCACCAAGGGGGCATCTACGGGCTTCCGGATAGCCTTGGTCGGGGCGGGGCCAGCCAGCCTTGCGTGTGCCCACGAACTCACGCGGCTCGGCCATGAAGCCATCGTTTACGAAGGCCGCCGGACGCCGGGCGGCCTGAACACCACGGGTGTCGCCCCGTACAAGCTTCAGGCCGACGAGAGCCTGCGCGAGGTAGCCTACGTCCAGAGCATCGGCTTCGAAATCCGCACAGGCGTCCAGATCGGTCGGGACATCGCGTTCGCCGACCTCGAACGGGACCATGACGCCGTCTTCCTCGGCATCGGCCTCGGGCCCGATTCTCGCCTCGGCATGCCCGGTGAGGACCTCGAGGGGTGCGAAGGAGCCGTTGCCTTCATCGAGCGGATGAAGAACGACCCGTCTTGCAGCCTCGAAGGCATCCGCCGCGCGGTCGTCGTCGGCGGTGGCAACACGGCCATCGACGCCGTCCGCGAGTTACGGGCACTGGGTGTTCCTGACGTGACGATGGTCTATCGACGGGGCGAAGCGGAAATGTCCGGTTACGCCCACGAACTGGCGCAGGCGTTGCAGGAAGGCGTCAGGATTCGCTACTGGGCAGCTCCTCTGGCTCTGGCGGGCGAAGGGCGGGTCGTCGGCCTGCGTGTCGCCCCCACGACGCTCGATGCCGAGGGACGGCTGGTGGTCGACGAAGCGGAAGCCAGTTTGATCGAGGCGGATCTCGTCCTCAAGGCCACCGGACAGGAGAAACTCGCCGCCCTCGTGTCCGGCATTGCCGGCATCGACCTCGATCGTGGCCGTATCCGCGTCGATGCCGGGACAGGCCAGACCGGCAATGCCCGCTACTTTGCCGGCGGCGATTGCGCCAACGGCGGCAAGGAAGTGGTCAATGCCGCTGCCGAGGGCAAGCGTGCCGCCCACGGCATCCACGCCCTGCTGACCCGCAAGACCGACACCGCCTCGGCCTCAGCCCGCTAGGAGCCCGACATGGCAGACCTGTCCGTAAATTTCGCAGGCATCACCGCGCCGAATCCGTTCTGGCTGGCATCGGCGCCGCCGACCAACACCGGGGCCCAGATCATGCGGGCCTACGACCACGGCTGGGGCGGTGCCGTCTGGAAGACGCTGGGCACCCCGATCCGCAATGTCTCGGCGCGCTTCGCGGCGAACAACTGGGGAGGCCAGAAGATGATGGGCCTCAACAACATCGAACTCATCACCGACAGGCCCCTCGACGTGAACTACCAGGAGATCCGGGAGGTCACGCGCAAGTATCCGGACCGTGCGACCATCGTGTCGCTGATGTTCGAGACCGAGGACGAGTGGAAAGAGAACATCGAGCGGTCGATTGAGGCTGGAGCGAAGGGTCTCGAGCTGAATTTCGGCTGTCCGCACGGCATGTGCGAGAGGGGCATGGGCTCTGCCGTCGGCCAGGAGCCCAAGATCCTCGAGCGGATCACGAACTGGGTCATGCGCACCAGCACGATTCCCGTCATCGTCAAGCTCACGCCCAACATCTCGGAAATCGTCCCCCCTGCGATGGCGGCCCAGCACGGTGGCGCACACGCGGTCAGCCTCATCAACACCATCAAGAGCCTCATGGCCGTGGATCTGGACACCATGGTCCCGGTTCCGAACGTGGGCGGCGCCTCGACCAACGGCGGCTACTGCGGCCCCGCCGTGAAACCCATTGCCCTGCGGATGGTGGGTGAACTGGCCCGTCATCAGGAATTCAATCTGCCGATCTCGGGCATCGGCGGCATCAGCACCTGGCGGGACGCTGCCGAGTTCATCGCCCTGGGATGCACCAGCGTCCAGGTCTGCACGGCGGTCATGCACCACGGCTACCGCATCGTCGAGGACATGGCCGACGGCCTCTCCCGGTTCATGGACGAGAAGGGCTACCGCACCATCGAGGACTTCGCAGGTCTGGCTTCGCGGAATTTCAGACCTTGGGAGGACCTCGATCTCAACTTCAAGGTCGTGGCCCGGATCAACGCCGACAAGTGCATCGGCTGCCAACTCTGCTTCGTTGCCTGTCGAGACGGCAGTCACCACTGCATCTACCTGCCAGGCGACGGCACCGGCAAGGCACCGGACGACGGCGGGCGCGTGCCGCACGTGGCCGCGGACGAGTGCACGGGCTGCAACCTCTGTTCGCTCGTCTGTCCGGTCGAGAACTGCATCGAGATGGTCGAGGTCGACCGCGGCTTGCCCGAGGTCTCGTGGAAGCAGTTCACCAGCGGACAGGCCACCTTGCCCGAATACGCCTGGAAGCACTGAATTCCGCTGCCCTCGTTCCGCAACCCCATCCAAGGAGCAACGCCCCAATGGCCCGTATCGTCCGGTGTGGTCTCATCCAGGCCGCCAACTGCCTCTCGTCCGACCACACGGTCGATGAAATCAAGCAGGCGATGAACGACAAGCACGTGAAGCTCATCGAGGAAGCTGCGGCCAAGGGCGTCCAGGTCCTTTGTCTGCAGGAAATCTTCAACGGCCCGTACTTCTGCGCCGAGCAGACGACCAAATGGTACGCCTCGGCCGAGCAAATCCCCGATGGCCCCACGACGAAGCTGATGCAGGACCTCGCGAAGAAGCATCGGATGGTCATCGTGGTGCCCATCTACGAGGAGGACCTGACGGGGGTCTACTACAACACTGCAGCCGTCATCGACGCGGACGGGACCTACCTCGGCAAGTACCGCAAGAACCACATCCCCCACTGCAACCCCGGCTTCTGGGAGAAGTTCTACTTCAAGCCCGGAAACCTGGGCTATCCGACCTTCAAGACGGCCTACGGCACGATTGGCGTCTACATCTGCTACGACCGCCACTTCCCCGAGGGCATGCGCCTGCTCGCGCTCAACGGTGCCGAGATCATCTTCAATCCCTCAGCCACGGTGGCCGGACTTTCGGAATACCTCTGGAAGCTCGAGCAGCCCGCCCACGCCGTGGCCAACCAGGTCTTCGTGGGGGCGATCAACCGCGTCGGCACCGAGGGACCGTGGAACATCGGCGAATTCTATGGCCAGAGCTACTTCGTCAATCCCAAGGGCGAGTTCCTTGCCGTCGGCAGCCGGGACCAGGACGAGATCATCGTGGCCGACCTGGATCTGGACCAGATCAAGGAAGTCCGGAACACGTGGCAGTTCATCCGGGACCGTCGCCCAGAAACCTACGGCGCGATGGTGGAGGTCTGAACCCGCATGTCTTCCACGACTTCGAAGACAAAGGCCAAGTCACGCAAGGACATCGTCGGCAAACACAAGGAGTATCTGCTGCCGTCCCTGGGTTCGCACTACGCGGATCCCCTGCCTTTCGTGTCCGGCAAGGGCGTCCACCTGACGGACGCCGACGGCAAGGAATATCTGGACTTCTTCGGCGGCATCGTCACGGTTTCGGTCGGTCACTGCGACGAGGAGATCACCGAGCGCATCGTGGACCAGCTCAGGACGTTGCAGCACACGAGTACGCTCTTCCCCATCGAGGCTCAGGCCGATCTCGCCGAGAAGCTGGCGGCCATTGCGCCCGGTGACCTCAAGCGCTCGTTCTTCACGAACTCGGGCTCCGAGGCCGACGAAAAGGCCATCCAGATGGCTCAGGCGCACACCGGTCGCAAGCAGGTCGTGGCCCTGCGGCACTGCTACTCGGGCGGGACGGCAGGCGCCATGTCGCTGACGGCGCATGGCACCTGGCGGATCAACGAGCCCAATGCCTTCCCGGTCACGCACGCCGCCAACGCGTACTGCTACCGGTGCCCGTTCGGCAAGAAGCCCGACAGTTGCAATCTGGAATGTGCCAAGGACATCGAAACGGCCATCCAGACCACGACAGACGGCCAGATCGCCGCCTTCATCGCCGAGCCCATCCAGGGCGTGGGCGGATTCATCACGCCACCGCCGGACTACTTCAAGGAAGCGGCGGCGATCGCCCGCAAGTACGGCGGACTGTTCATTGCAGACGAGGTCCAGTCCGGCTTCGGCAGGACGGGCGACAAGTGGTTCGGCATCGAGCAGTGGGGTGTGACGCCCGACATCATGACTGGCGCCAAGGGCATCGCGAACGGCCTGCCGATGGGCTGGATGATCACGACGGATGCCATCAGCCATGCCCTCAACGGCAAGGTCTACCTCAACACCTTCGGGGGCAACCCCATCAGTGCGACGGCGGCCCTCGCGACCGTGGAAGCCATGGAGAAGCGTGACCTGCCCGGCAACGCCGCCAAGGTCGGTGCTCACTTCCGCAGCCGCCTCGAGGAGCTGCGCGACAAGTACCCGCTCATCGGCGATGTCCGCGGCATGGGCTTGATGCAGGCCCTCGAACTGGTCAAGGACCGCCAGACCAAGGAGCCGGCCAAGCCGGAGCTTCAGAAGGTCATCGAAGCGGCCCGCGAGGAGGGGCTCGTGATCGGCAAGGGGGGGCTGATGGGCAATGTCATCCGGATGACTCCGCCCATGACCGTCTCGAAATCCGACGTGGACGAAGCCGTGAGCAAGCTCGACAAGGCGCTTGCGGCCGCCTCCGGGGCCTGACGCCATCATGGCCATGACCCGCGAGGAAACGGATGGCAGGGTGGAGCTGACGGGCGACCTGTCCGGCAGCCCGCTCTACAACCATGACCTGGCACCCACGCCAATTGCGGCCCGGACGTGGCGTGCCGTGAACCTTGCCGGACTCTGGGTGGCGATGTGTCTGTGCATCCCCACCTACCAGATGGCTTCGGGGCTGATCGCCGTCGGGATGAACGTGGGCCAGGCCGTGGCGACCATCCTGCTGGGCAACTTGATCGTGCTGGTCCCCATCCTGCTCAATAGCCATCCCGGCACCCGCTACGGGATTCCGTTCCCGGTCTTTGCCAGGGCTTCCTACGGTACGGTCGGGGCCAATCTGCCGGCCCTGATGCGGGCCCTCGTCGCATGCGGCTGGTTCGGCATCAATGCCTGGATCGGGGGCATGGCCCTCGACACGATGATCCGTGCCTTCTGGCCCGGGTGGGCCACCTGGGGCGCTACGGTGGGCGGCTATCCCCCGGGACAGTGGGTGGCCTTCGCGGCCTTCTGGGCCCTCAACATGCTCGTGGTCTTCCGGGGCATGGAGGCGCTGCGCAGGTTCGGCAACATTTCGGCCGTACTGGTGCTGGCGATGACGTTCGGCCTGTACTTTTGGACCGTCAAGGCGACGGGGTCCTGGGGACCCGGCCTGACGGCCGGCGGCAGACTGAACGACGTGGCCAGTTTCCTGCCCGTGTTCATCCCAAGCCTGACGGCCATCATCGGCTTCTGGGCGACGCTCTCGCTCAACATGCCGGACTTCACCCGGTTTGCGGCCAGCCAACGGGATCAGGTCCGGGGCCAGGTCACCAGCCTGCCGGCGGCCATGGTCGCCTTCTCGACCCTGGGCATCCTGATCACGTCGCAGAGCGGGGTGCTGTTCGGCAAGGAAATCTGGGACCCCATCGTGCTGGTCGGCAAGTTCGGCAATCCCTGGGTGGTGGCCTTCGCGACCCTCACCATCGCGCTTGCGACCACCTCGGTCAACGTGGCGGCCAACGTGGTTTCGCCAGCCAACGACTTCGCCCACGTCTGGCCCAGCCGCATCGATTTTCGCAGAGGCGCGCTCATCACCGGCGTGCTCGGCATCGTCATCCAGCCGTGGCGCTTGCTGTCCGATGCCAGCGCTTACATTTTCGACTGGCTGGGCTTCTATGCCGGTGGCCTGGGGGCTGTCGCGGGCGTCCTTGTCTGGGACTACTGGGTCCTGCGCCGGACCAGACTCTCGCTGGCCGACCTCTACAGCCCCGACGGAGCCTACAGCTATCGAGGCGGCTGGCATCCGGCCGCGCTGCTGGCCACGGTCATCGGCTGCTTCCTTGCGTGGGGCGGCCGCCTGATCCCGGCGATGGCCCCGGTGGTGCCCTACGGCTGGTTTGCCGGATTCTTCGGTGCTGCCTTCGCCTACCACCTGCTGGCCCGGGCCTCGGCACTCGGGGCTACGCTCGAGACGGGCCTGCCCGAGACGCCGTCAGCGCCGGGCCAACCTTCGCTTCCCCCGGCGGACGTCTGAGAGGAGAACGTCATGACCCCTGCGACCACCACCCAGGTCCGTACCCTTGGGAACTACATCGACGGCAAGTGGGTTCCGTCGACCAGCACCGAGTTCCTCGATGTCGTCAACCCGGCGACCGAGGAGGTGCTCGCGCGTGTGCCGTTGTCGAACGCGCAGGACCTCGATGCCGCCGTGCGGGCTGCCGACAGGGCCTTTCAGGGTTGGCGACAGACCCCGCCTGCGGAGCGGTGCAAAGTGCTCTTCAAGTGGAAGAACCTGCTCGAGGAGCACTTCGAAGAGATCGCACGCATCTGCACGATGGAGCACGGCAAGACACTTGCCGAGGCCCGCGGGGATCTGCGGCGTGGCATCGACAATCTGGACGTTGCCGTCGGCATCCCTTCGCTGATGCAGGGCGAAGCGCTGGAGGACGTCGGACGGGGTATCGACTGCGTCTCCTACCGCAGGCCGATGGGAGTCTTCGCCATCATCGCGCCGTTCAACTTTCCCCCGATGGTCCCGATGTGGTTCATCCCATATGCCATCGCGACTGGCAACACCATCGTGCTGAAGCCGTCCGAGCAGGTGCCCCTCTCCCAGCAGCGCATGTGGGAGCTGCTCGAGCAGTGCGGCCTGCCGCCGGGCGTCGTCAACCTGGTCAACGGTGGGCGTGAGATCGTCACGGGCATGTGCGAACATCCGCTCATCAAGGGCGTCTCGTTCGTGGGGTCGAGTCCTGTGGCCCAGTACGTCTACGAGACGGCCACGCGCCACGGCAAGCGGGCGCAGGCGCTTGGGGGGGCCAAGAACTTCATCGTCGTCATGCCGGACGCCGACCTCGAAAGGAGCGTCGATATCCTGGTCGAGTCCTGCTACGGCTGCGCGGGCCAGCGCTGTCTTGCCGGGGCGACGCTGGTGTTCGTGGGTGATGCCTACGAAAAGTTCAAGGGCCCGATGCTGGACCGCATCCGGAAGATCAAGATCGGCAACGGTCTCGACGAGGATGTCGAACTGGGCCCCGTCATCTCGAAGCCGTCGCTCCACCGCATCCACGGGCTCATTGCGCGGGCCATCGAAGAAGGGGCGGAGATGCTGCTGGATGGCCGCACCACCCACGGTCAGGACAAGGGGTACTTCCTCGGCCCCACGCTGTTCGACAAGGTCACGCCGGACATGGAGATCGCCCGCGAGGAGGTCTTCGGTCCCGTGATGGCCTGGCTCAAGGTCGACACCCTCGAACAGGCCCTGGCTATCCTCGATGCGCATCCTTACGGCAACACGACCTCGATCTTCACGACCAGCGGCAAGCATGCCCGAACCTTCGCCTACCACGCCGAACCCAGCATGATGGGCATCAACGTCGGCGTGGCGGCCCCGATGAGCTACTTCAACTTCGGCGGGGCCAAGGGGTCGATGTTTGGCGACCTGAAGGCGCATGGGAAGCACGGCATCGAGTTCTACACCGATCGCAAGGTGGTCATCACCCGCTGGTTCTGATGCCTGTCGCCCCCGGATGGGTACGAAATCGACAGGTTCGTAGCCATCCGGGGGTCTCATGAGTCTCAAGGTCAGCAACGGCAAGGGCATGACGGCCAAGGCCAAGATCGGTGGCAGCAGCGACCAGGGGAAGGCCAAGGGCAAGGACAAGGCCGCCGGCAAGGAAGCCCCGAAGGATGCTCCCAAGGAAGCCAAGGCAGGCAAAGGCCAGGGGAGTCAGCAGAAGAATCCCGTTCTGGTCGAGGTCTCGCCAGCCAAAGGCAAGGACAAGGGCAAGGTCGAGGCCCCGGCTCCTCGTGCCATCGAGGCCAATCCCGAGTTCCAGGCGGCCATGGCGACCTTGAAGGAGAACGGCACCATGAGCCAGAAGCTGCGCAAGCAGCTCAACAGATTGCTGGCGGAGGCCAATCCTGCAGAGGCTCAGGCGGTGCCCGGTGCCTTCGCTGCCGGTGGCAGCGCGCCGGCGGGCCCGCCGAAGGAGGACAAGGCCGGCAAGCTGCTGCTGAATCTCGTCAAGCACCTTGCGGACCCGAAGTCGATCATCCAGGGTGAGGGCACGTGGTCCTGCACCGTGGCCTCACTCCAGGCCACCACGGCAGAGTTGGCTCCGGCACGCTACGCCAGGATGGTCATCGACCTCGCCACCACCGGCCAGACCAAGACACCGGGCAAGAAGGACATTCTCATCAAGGCTGATCACCGGGGCCTTGCCGATGACACGGACAAGCGTGATCCGATCGAGGACCTGTTTCAAGAGTCGATGCAGTCGGCCGTACAGGATTGGGAGAAGTCGCGCAAGGGTGTCGGCAAGGAGGCACCTCTCGGGGGCGGCGAGGACCGCGTCGGTCGCGGTGCGTACGGCGGCTCCAGGCGCTACGGCAATGGTCGCTATTCGGCAGTCAAGCGCTATGGCGGCGATGGCGAGGGAGGTTCAGCCGAACCCACTCCAGATTCACAGGGCTCTAAGCGGGCTCTGACAGCGGAGGGCTACACCTATCTGGTCTCGAAGGTCTTCGGCGAGCGGCACGACATGCTGCGCCCCCAACCCGGGGCCCCGCTGGAGCGGGAGGAGACCAGCAGCCTGATGCGGGCCGCCCTGCGTCGCGGCCATATCCCGGCCGGCGTCATCGGGGAAGATCCGCAGACAGGCAAGCAGACGCACCATGCCGTGCGCATCGTGGGCCTGGTCGATGAGGCAGGCAGGGATGCAACGCGACCGGACAAGAAGGTCGATGGCCAGAAACCTGGCCTGCCTGCGAAGGTCGAGATCGTCGACCCGCAGACGGGCGCGACCTCCCAGGTCCCCATTGGTCGGTTTCTCAAGGACGTCGAGTTCATGACCTTGCCATACGAGGTCCTGCATCCACCTGCAGCGCCGGGTCTCCCGACCGCTCTATTCAACCTGAGTCTGCAAAGCTGAATCAGGCCGTCGTCCCTCAACCGGCCGATGTGCTACCTTCAGGCTGAAGAGCCCGGAGGTCTGCTTTGTCGCCCCTAGCCGTCAACCTGAGCGATCGTGCTCCCGGCTTGCCCGAGCCAGCCGACTACTTTCCGTTGGAACGCGGCCGCTACGAGGTTCAGGCCGGCCTGAAGATTCTCGGCCAGCAATCCGTGCAAGGGATTGTGGAGCATCACCACTTCACGCAGGACGGCCTCCTGCCACAGTATCTGCGCAACAAGCAGGCCAACATGCAGTTGGCTCCGGAACGTTATCACCCGCCGCACGAGATGGCGGCCGCGCTCGGAGCCGAAGTCCTGTCGTGGTGGCTCGGAAAGTTGAACGAAGACTTCCCGGGTCGATTCGCCCAAGAGCGTGCGTCAACAGGCGCTCTGCGCCTGCAGGATTCGTGGACGGGCTGGCAGCTGACATTCGATGAGGCGGACAACGTCGTGGCCGCCTCCTGCAGCGCTGAACCGCGGCAGGGTTTCGAGGGGCTTGACCTTGGCATGCTCGCCGGTCGCAGCGCGCTGGATGCCCTCGCCTGTCTGGTCGCGGAGGACGTGGCGATCGTTCGGCGCGAGCCCCCGGATGGACGGGATCGGCTGGTCTGGATCCACTTGAACTGCCCCAACCACTGGAGCGCGGCCGAGAAGATGGGCAAGGACTTCCTGGCCGTTCACCAGCCTGTTGCAGACTTTGGCAACATCGCCAAGGCCGCAGACAGGATTCTGGACGCGATGATTCACAAGGGCCCCTTCATCCGCTTCGCGTGGGGCGTGGCCACCGACACCGTGCTGGACCACCACCCCGACAGCCCGGCCGGAAGAGCGCTTGGAGACATGACTCCGGAAGGGGCGCTTGCAGGCACCTGGCTTCGGATCGAACGCCAGACGCTCAGGGGCTTTCCCGGTCACGATGCCGCGCTCTTCACCATCCGCACCTACTTTCTGCCGGTGGCTCGCGTGGCCAAGGATGCCGACCGTCGCGACCTGCTGCGCGACGCCATACTGTCGATTTCCCCGGATGCCTTGAGGTACAAGGGCATAGCCCCGTATCGGAACCTGCTCCTCTCCGCCCTCTCCTGAGTCCCTCCGTGTCCCATCGTCCAGCCCTGCTCTCCTGCCGCGAACTCAGCCACCGCATGGGTGCCCGGCTGCTCTTCGACGGTCTGTCCTTCAGCGTCCACGAGGGAGACCAGGTGGGCATCGTAGGTCCGAATGGCTCGGGAAAATCAACGCTGCTGCGCCTTCTGGCCGGTGTCGATGAGCCGGATTCCGGGGAGCGTGTCGTGCAGAGAGATACCGTCCTCGGCTACGTCCCTCAGGAGGCCGTCTTTGCAGAGGCGACGGCCGGCGCCGTTCTGCGCGCGGCCTTGGGCGGGCTGCCACTCGAGGAATACGAGAAGGAGGGTCGGATCGCAGAGACCCTGGGGCGCGCCGGCTTCAACGAGGCGGACCAACCCGTCGCGGTCCTCTCCGGCGGCTGGCGCAAGCGCCTCGACATCGCCAGGCAGTGGGTGCTGGAGCCGGACATCCTGCTGCTGGATGAACCGACCAACCACCTCGACCTGGAAGGGGTGCTCTGGCTGGAGGGGTTGCTCAAGTCCACCACCCGGGCCTTCGTCGTCGTCAGCCACGACCGGGCCTTCCTCGAGGCCGTCTGCAATCGTGTCGTCGAGATCGATCGGCGGCACCCGGGGGGTGTCCTGTCGGTCAGCGGCAACTACAGTCGTTTCCTGGAGGAGCGCGAGGCTGCGCTCGACAGCCAGGATGCGGCACGCGCCGCGCTTGCCAATCGGGTCCGGCAGGAAATTGCCTGGCTGCGGAAGATGCCTCAAGGCCGGCAGGCCAAGCAGCAGGCTCGTGTCCAGCAGGCCGAAACCATGATCGACGACCTCTCCGAGGCCCGCGCACGCGCCATCCAGCGCACGGCCGATGTCCAGTTTGCCGCGACCGAACGCAAGACCCGCAAGCTGATCGAGGCCCGCGGCCTGGGCAAGGCCTATGGGGACCGGTCCCTCTTCGCGAACGTCGACATCCTGCTGTCGCCGGGCACGCGGATCGGCCTGCTTGGCCCCAACGGCTCGGGCAAGTCGACGCTGCTGGGCATCCTCGAGGGTCGGCTGGAACAGGACCAAGGGACGCTGGCGCGAGCCGATGGCCTCGTCACGGTGCATTTCACGCAGGATCGGTCCAGCCTGGATCCGGGCCAGACGCTTCGGCGTGCCCTCTGCCCGGACGGGGACTTCGTCCAGTATCTCGGGCGGCCCATCCACGTGGCTTCGTGGGCCCAGCGCTTCCTGTTCCACAAGGACCAACTCGAGCTTGCCACAGGACGTCTCTCCGGCGGTGAACAAGCCCGACTGCTGGTGGCCCGCCTGATGCTGCAGCCTGCCGACATCCTGATCCTGGACGAGCCCACGAACGATCTGGACATCCCGACACTCGAAGTTCTGGAGGACAGCCTTCTGGACTTCCCGGGCGGGATCGTCCTCGTGACGCATGACAGAGCCATGCTGGGTCGGCTGGCGACGCGCCTGCTGGCGCTCGATGGCGAGGGAGAGGCGACTTGGCATGAGGATCTCGACCAGTGGCAGGATGCCCGGCGACAGCGTGAACGCCTGCGAGCCAAGCCCGTCGAGACGGTCCGGAGCTCGGCACCGCGTGTCCGGGAGAAGACGACACGTCTCAGCTGGCGTGAGCAACAGGAGTGGCAGGGCATGGAATCCGCCATCGAGAAGGCCGAGGCAGAGGTGACCCGCCTCGAGGCGGCCGCAGCCGATCCCGGGATCGTGAGTGACGCCTGGGAGCTACAGCAGCGTTATGCCGCCCTGGAGGTGGGACAGGCCGAAGTTGCGCGCCTGTATGCCCGCTGGGCCGAACTGGAAGCCAAACAGACGAGCGGCTAGCCTTCCGGCCGGTCACCGTGCGATCATGCAGCCATGATCGCCTTCACCAACGTCACCAAGACGCACGGCAAGCGCCACCTCTACAAGGACGCTTCCTTCCAGATCAACCCGGGTGACCGGGTCGGCCTCGTCGGCCCCAATGGTGCGGGCAAGACCACCATCTTCCGCCTCATCATGGGCGAGGAGCGTCCGGACGAGGGCAGCATCTCGATTCCCGAGCGATTCCGGATCGGCTACTTCTCGCAGGAGCCCGCCGCGGATACCGAGGCCACCGTGCTTGCCTCGGCCCTGGCCGGCGCAGGCGAGGTCGCCGAACTGGAGAAGGCCATCCAGACCTACTCCGAACAGCTCGGGGACCCGAATCTGGACGAAGCTCGGATGAACACCATCCTGGAGGAGCTCGGCGAAGCCCAGACGCGCTTCGAGAGCCTTGGCGGCTACGACCTCGAGAGCCGTGCGCAGGTGGTCCTGGGTGGTCTCGGTTTCAGCACCGAAGACATGCAGAAGCCCGTCCGGGCCTTCTCCGGCGGCTGGCGGATGCGCATCGAACTGGCCAAGGTCCTCCTGGGGCAGCCCGACGCGCTGGTGCTGGACGAGCCGACGAACCACCTCGACGTGGAGTCGATCGTCTGGCTGGAGGAGTTCCTCAACCAGTACAAGGGCACGATCTTCATGACCAGCCACGACCGCGATTTCATGAATCGCCTGGTACGCCGGATCGTCGCGCTGGAGTGGGGCCAGATCAACGTTTATTCAGGCAACTACGACTTCTACGAGCGCGAGGCCGCCCAGCGCCTCGAGAATCTCGAGGCCGCTGCCGAGCGGCAGGAGGCTTTCCTCGAGAAGGAGGAGAAGTTCATCGCCCGCTTCAAGGCCAGGGCCTCCCACGCCGCGTCGGTCCAGTCCCGCGTCAAGATGATCGAGAAGATCGACCGCATCGAAGTCCCCCGCGAGGGGAAGGCCGTTGATTTTCGCTGGCAATCCGCCCAGCGGAGCGGCGAGATCATCGCCGACGTCCAAGGTGTGGCCAAGGCCTACGGTTCAAGGCAGGTCCTCGGCGGCGTCGACTTCCAGATCAAGCGGCTCGAACGTATTGCCTTGCTCGGCATCAACGGTGCGGGCAAGAGCACGCTGCTCAAGATTCTTGCCGGGGATCTTGAACCGGACTCCGGCACCTGCAAACTGGGCGCCAGCCTGCAGATGGGCTACTTCGCCCAGCATCAGGCCGAGCAACTGGATCCCGGCAAGACGGTCTTCGACACGGTGCAGGACATCGTCCCGACAACGGGTCGGGGGGTCATCCAGAATCTCTTGGGCTCCCTGCGATTCACCGGCGATGATGTCGAGAAGAAGATTTCGGTCCTCTCGGGTGGAGAGAAGACCCGGGTCGTGCTGGCCTGCCTGATCGCCAAGCCGAGAAACCTGCTGATTCTCGACGAGCCGACCAACCATCTGGACATGCGCAGCCGCGAGGTTCTGCTGGAGGCGCTGAAGAACTTCGAGGGCACGCTGGTCTTCGTCAGCCACGACCGCCACTTCCTGCGCGAACTGGCGACCCGCGTCATTCTCGTCGACAGGGGCCAGACCCATGACTATCCGGGTGGACTGGGCTATTTCCTGGAAAAGTCCGGGCACAAGATGCCCGGTTCCGAATACACCGTGCGCGTGGGCTGACGCCGTCGGCAGGTACCGCCCGGCGGCAGGGCCTCAGGCCCTCCTCAGGGCATCGGATTGGCAGGTGTGGCCGTCGCTTCGATCGTGAGTTCCACCAAGTCGTCGACAGGCCGCAGCATCAGGCTGGGTCGCTCGACACCGTGGGCCTCAAGACTGACCGAAAAGCTTGCCGTGACCGAGAGGGTCTGCGGGCGGAGCGTCCCACGAATGCCAAGGACAGCCGGTCTGGTGACACCTCTTATCCGAACGGAGGCCGTCCCCTCGCCTACGAGGTCGAGCCCCGCACCGGTCGGCCGCCGAGTACGCCAGGCGATCTGCTGGACGAGCAGTTCGACGAACGGATGCCGCTCGGCTTGCATGACGAGGGCCATGTTCCGGTCGCGGCTGCGGTTGCCGCTGTGGAAGGAACGGACGGGTGTCGTCAACCGGAGAGGAAGTTGGAGGCTTCCCTCGGCGGGATCCAGGACCTGCACGGTGCCCTGCAGGCGGTCGGACTCCCCTGTGGTCACGTGAAGCGGGTGCGCGAGCCGATAGGTGAGATGAGACTCCCCCCCGAAGGCATAGACCACGCCAGCTGCGGCCTGGGCCGCGGGCGGAGCGGCAATCTGAGCCAGGAGGATGGCCGCGAGGACGCCCAGCCTAGGGAACAAGGGCGATGACCCCGGCGGAAAACCCCATGAGGGCCACGGCAGCGAGACCGGCTGCCTGATGCGGTTCATTGTCCAGACGTCCTGAGAGCCTGGCCACGCCGGTCAGGACCGTCAGGGCCATGGCTGCCCCATGCCCCCAGGCCAGCGCGCGATGAACGTCGACGGTGTCCCAACCTGCGGCCACCGACCCGGGGTCAGGGGGAAGGGCGGGCGCCGACAGGGACAGACCGGCAGATGCCAGATACAGGCCTGCGGAAATCCCCCCCAAGGCGGCATGGATGGCCGTTCCTGCGGAACGATCGAGATAGCCATGCGCGCTCCAGAGGCCCATGCCGGCCGCAAGAGCCATCGTGCCAAGTGTGCCGAGAGCCAGGCCCTGGTGTAGTTGGAGCTGATGGTGGCGACGATCCTCGATGACCGCAAGCACCCCGTCATCGGCCTGATCCGTGGCCGGTTCCAAGGCAGACAGGGAGAGTTCCAAGCGGTCTCCGGCCGCGGCCTCCGCCGCGACATTCGTCGTGGCGGCCAGAGCCGGCAACTGCACGGCCAGGGCGATGGCCACGGCCAAGGTCGCCACGAATCGTAGATGAGGCGTACGCAAGATTCAGTTGTCCTTGCTGCCCTGAGCAACCCATGCCTTGATGCGGAGGCGCTCCTCGGTCGTCACGGCCACACCACCGCGAGGAGGCATGTGACCACTTTCGATCTCGCGAAGGGCCAGGGCGATCCCCCCCCGAATCGCGGTGTAATCAGCTTTGCCCGAAGCGCCGAGATAGACAGCATCCCGGGCATTGCTGCCGCCCACAGCATGGCAACCGGCACAGGAGCGTTCGAACACCGGCGCCACGTGCTCACGAAAAGACATCGTCTCGGTCGGCAGCACCTCCTGTTGGGCCACACAGCCCGAGAGGAGCAGGATCAGCAGTTGAGGGGCGCGATGCACGGAAGCATCATGCCCCGCGGGAACCGCTCCTTGCAGGCTTTGCAAGACGGGAGAGGAAAGCATCGCGACGTGATGCCGCAACCTCGAGGCGCACGTGGTCCGGCATGATGGACAGCCCGCGCAGCTCGTGCGCCGCGATACCCGTTCGCTTGGCCAACCACTGAACCAGACGCTTGGGATTCTGCTCCGGCAGAGGTGACAGGCGCAGACGAACGACCTTCCAGACCTGATCCGCCGAGGCCTGACCGCCCCGCGGTGCCCCGGCAGGCTGAACTCCGCGACGTTCGACCGGGCGCCCACCCCTCGGGGCCGGCGGGCGATCGCCGCGCGACCGCTCATCCGGCGCCGAAGCCGGCATGGGGCCGGGCAGCGGGGGCATCGGCCGCTCTTGGATGGCGACGCGCTTCGCGATGGGGTGGTAGGCCTCGTGGTCATCGTGGGTAACCAGCAGCACGCTGGTACCCTCGCGCCCGGCACGGCCCGTGCGGCCACTGCGGTGGATGTAGGTCTCGACGGTGGTCGGCACGCCGTGGTGCAGCACCAGGTCCACGCCTTCGATGTCGAGGCCGCGCGCCGCAACGTCGGTCGCGACGAGGACATCGATTTCACCGGACTTGAACCGGGCCAGCATCGTGTTGCGAGCAGCCTGGGACATGTTTCCGTTCAGGAAGCCCACGGGCCGCTCGAGGCAACGCTCGAGCTTCTGGGCCACGCGCCGGGTCTCGTGCTTCATCTGCGTGAAGATGATCGTGCGACCCGGGCGATCCGACGCCAGCAGGGCCCACAGGGCCTCGACACGCTGACCGCGATCCACGCGAACCATCTGGTGGACGATGCGCGCGGGGATCCTTTCCTCGGACTGCGCCTCGAGGTTCACCGGATCCTTCAGGTAGCGGTCGGCCAACTGGCGGATCGGGTCAGGCATCGTGGCCGAAAACAGGATGGTCTGTTGGCGTGCCGGCAGCCGACCCACCAGGAACTCGATATCCCTGCGGAAGCCCATGTCGAGCATCTGGTCGGCTTCATCCAGCACAAGGATGGAGACGTGGGACAGGTCGAGACTGCCACGCCCGAGCAGGTCCTTGAGGCGGCCCGGCGTGCCGACCACGATGTCGGTTCCCTGTCGCAGGGCGCGCTCCTGAGGTTCCAGACCCACGCCACCGAACACGGGCGTCAGGCGCAAGGGACTACCCTGAGCGACCGACTCGATGGCATCCCTGACCTGCAGAGCCAACTCGCGGGTGGGCAGGACAATCAGCACCGTCGGCTTGCCCTTGCCACTCGGGACCATGGTGAGCAGCGGCAGGCCGAAGGCCAGCGTTTTGCCGGAGCCGGTCTTGGCCCGGACGACGGCATCGCGTCCCTCGAGCACGGCGGGAATCGCGAGGCGCTGAACGGGAGTGGGCTCGGTGAAGCCAAGCCGTGCCACGCCTGCAAGGACGTCGGGACTCAGCGAAAAATCGGAAAAGGGCAAAAAATCCTCACAATCAGAAAATATCAATGTAACGATCAGGACGGGGGCACAAAGCCACTCCCGCCCTTCCACCCTACCATCCGCCTGCGGCACCGTACAGAGGACGACCACCATGCCCGAGTACCTCGACATCGCTCCCGGCATCCGGGTGCCGACGGAAGCCTTGGCGGTGCGGGCGACCCGCGCGGGCGGGCCGGGTGGCCAGAACGTCAACAAGGTCGCGACCCGCATCCAGCTGAGGGTACCGGTGGACGCCATCGAAGGCCTGCCGGCCGATGCCCGCGAGCGTCTCGAGGTCATGGCAGGCCATCGTTGGCTGGAGGGCGGCATCCTCGCCCTTACGGTCGCGGACAGCCGCCATCAGGCCGCCAATCGGCAGTTGGCCGAAGAGCGCTTCGTGGCCCTCGTGCGTGCGGCGCTGGTGCGACCAAGGCCGCGCAGGGCCACCCGCCCCACGCGGGGCAGCCAGGAACGCCGGCTCACGGGCAAGAAGTCTCGTGGTGCCATCAAGCGCAGCCGCCAATCCGGCCCGGACGGTGAAGGCTGACCGCGCAGGGCTTTCGGTCCGGATCTAGCAGAAGGCTGGCCGGTTGCAGATCAGCAACTCCGCGACGTCGCCGCGGCCACTGGTCTGCGCATTGATGGAGCGAGGCATCGAGACGGAAAGCATCGGCCAATCTCCGTAGAGATCGCGAATGAAGGCGCAATCGGAATTCGAGACGAGGACCGTTGCGCCACGCGCCGCCAAGTCGCGGCAAAGATCGCGCAAGGCGACTTGCTGATCCGCGCCGAAGTCGTCCCCGACATAGCGCGTGAATGAAGAAGTCCGCGACAAGGGGAAGTAGGGCGGGTCCAAGTAAACGAAGTCCCCGGCGACCACATCGCGTCCGGCTTCGAGGAAGCCGCGGCACGACAGCGCCACCTCCTGAAGCGTGCGAGAGGAGGCTTCGATGCGCGAGCGGTCGGCAATCCGCGGATTGCGGTAGCGCCCCATGGGCACGTTGAAGCCACCCTTGGCATTCTCGCGGTACAGCCCGTTGAAGCAGGTTCGGTTCAGGTAGATCATCCGGGCCGCACGACCAAGCCTGTCGCGTGGAACTGAGGATCGGACACGTGCGTAGTGTTCGGAGTCGTGACGGGACTGATGCTCCTCAAGCAGGTCCAGCAGAGCATCCGGCTGGTCCCGGACCGCCGTGTAGGCATCGATCAGGTGCGGGTTGAAGTCCGAGAGCACGGCCCGGCGGGGCAGCAGCAGGCCCTCGGCAACCAAGCCGAAGAACAGCGCCCCGCCGCCGAGAAACGGCTCGAAGTACCGCCCCGTCGGCGCCACCTTTCGGTAGACGGCGGTCAGGACGGGCAAGAGACGCGCTTTGCCGCCGGCCCACTTCAGGAAGGGGGCGGCGTCTGTGGAGGCGACTCCTCCGATGCGCACGACCATGCCATGATGTTAGGTGCGGATACCATGCGGGGCAAGGCGGACGGATGGCGGCACCCGGGGTGGAACAAGCGGAGCCCTTTGCTCGCTCCTGGCGCCCATCGGTGCTCGCAGCCCTGATGGCGGTTGCCGCTGGCTGGAGCGCAACGGCTCTTGGTGTGCTGACCGCATGGCTGTGGCCCACGGCCGGGACGGCGGTCGCGCCATTGGCCTGGCCGTGGGGCTGGGATGGTGGCTGGTATCTGGGCCTTGCGCAGGAGGGCTGGGATGCGCCCACGGACGGACAGGTCCCGCAGGGCACCGCATTCCTGCCGCTCTGGCCCCTCCTGCTTCGGGCCGCCATGCACGCCGGGGTTCCGCCCGATGCGGCAGGCTTCATGCTTCCGGTCGCGTGCCAGTGGGTGTGGTTGGTCTTGCTCCACAGATGGGTGTCTCGCAGTCATGGAGTCCGGGCCGGACTCCTGGCCGTGCTCGCCGTGGCCATGTGGCCCCACGGCATCACCGGACGCATCGCCTATACCGAACCGCTCTTCCTGGCCTGCGGGACGGTGGCGCTTTACACGCTCGCCAGCGCATCCCGGCCGAGCCCGACCACCTTGTTGGCCCTCGCGTTGAGCGGCGGCCTTCGTGTGTCGGGCCTGGCGCTCGGGGGGATGGCGTTCGGAGTGCGCGGATGGTTCAGATGGGCGGTGCTGATGGCGCCGGCGCTTGGCCTTGCCTGTGTCATGACCTGGCAGTATCTGGAGTTCGGCGACGCGTTGGCCTTCCTGCATGCCCAGCGGCACTGGCATGACGGTCGGCCCCCGGGCGGCTGGGGCTGGGCGGGACCGCTCAGCCTGGGATGCCTCGGGCCCATGGGCCACCAAGGCCTGCTCAAGGCGGTCATGGCGTACGGCACGCTCGCCGTGGTCCTGAGGCATCTGCAGGCGCAGCCAGGAGCGGCGGCGGCAGCAGGAAGCCACCTGTTGCTGGTCCTGGCGACGGGATGGACCGAAAGCGGCGACCGCTACCTCTACGGCTCGCCGGCCCTCTGGTGGCTGGTTGCACCGGGACTGGCCGGGCGCCCCAGAACGTGTGCGGTGCTCGTGGCGCTGTCCTTCATGGCCACGCTCGCGTGGTCCCGGAACTGGACGCTCGGTCAATGGGTGTTCTGAACGGTCGGACAATTAACCTGTTGTTCCGGACTTCTTTACCGAACGGGAGGTCAAGCAGCCGACAGACACCATAGGGGGAATCG
Source organism: Candidatus Sericytochromatia bacterium (assembly GCA_035285865.1). Classification (GTDB taxonomy): domain Bacteria; phylum Cyanobacteriota; class Sericytochromatia; order S15B-MN24; family VGJW01; genus VGJW01. The sequence continues at coordinate 30,964 of JAYKHS010000010.1, read as the reverse complement.
TCCAGCATGCCGACCGTACCGTCCTTTGGTGGTGGCTTCGTGCCGGTCGCCTTGGTGCCGGTCGGACCGGGTCCCATACCCCCGTCGAGCAGTCCGTGGGCACCGGTTCTGCCTGTCGCGCAGGATGCGTGGATTGGCCACGCCCCGTCCTCCTGGCAACCTGCCGTGACCACCGTATTCGCTCCCGCACCGTATGCCGACCTGCTGGCGCAGTTGGACACCCTGGTCAGCAACCCGATCCCGAGTCCGCCCGTTCTGGCGCCGATGCCGGGTGCCCCGATGCCCGTCTCGCCACCGCCTGTCCAGAAGCAACCGGCTCCCCCTCCGTTGCCCCGGACCACTCCGAGAGGGATTCCGGCCAATCCCGAAAGCTGGTTCATCTCGCAGAACCGCGGAGTGTTCAACTCGCGCGAGGACGCGCCGGGCAACGGCAACTGCGGACCCACGAGCTTGACGATGATTGCCCGCGCCTTCGGCAAGGTCGAAGTCACGCCGGAATCCGCCAACGCCGCCATCGAGGAGACCCGGCGCCGCATGGGCGCGGGCACCCGGCAGAGCGACGAATTCAAGGGCACCAGTTTCAAGCAGTTGGAGAAGGGCGCAGCCAGCTACGGACTGAACACGCGCGTGGTGTGGGGTGGGCTGGACAAGCTGCGGGCGGAGTTGGCCCAGGGCCGCCTCGTCATCGCCCACGTCTGCGCCACCTACCTGCGCCCGGGCACGCGGACCGGCCACTACGCCGTCGTCTGGAAGGTCGAAGGAAACAAGGTGTATCTGAACGATCCGGCCAACCGCAAGGGCCCCATCGTCATCACGACCGCGCAGTTTCTTGCCGCGCAGAAGGCCCGCGGCACGCACGGCCTGATCTCCATCGGGGCCTGACGGCGTGCGTGCTCCCGGCTACCATGCCGGTGATGCTGCCTGTCCGGGAATACCTCGACCCAATCACGAAGACCCTGCTGGACCGTGATCGGCTCGTGCTGGTCGCCCCACCCGGCACCGGCAAGTCCACCTTGGTTCCCGCCCATCTCATGAGCCTCGGCCACCGCGTGACGGTCTTGCAACCGCGGCGCGTCGCGGCGCGCATGCTGGCCAGCAGGGCCGCCGAAGGCCGCACTCTGGGCGATGAGGTGGGCTATGCCGTACGCCATGATCGCAAGGCAGGTCCTCGGACGCGCCTGCTGTTCGCGACCGCTGGCGTCTACCTGCAGGAGCTGTTGCAGTCGGAACGCCAGACGCAACCGGACATTCTGGTGCTGGACGAGTGGCACGAGCGGACGGTGGAGAACGACCTGGCCGCGGCCTGGGCCTTGAGTCGACCGCACGGTCCGCGGTTGCTGGTCATGTCGGCGACGATCGAGGCCGACGAAGTGGCTCGATGGATGGGCGGTGCGCCTGTCATCGAGGTTCCCGGAACGGCCCATCCCGTGTCCATGCGCCACCAGTCGCCGATGGCCCGCGAATCCCTTGGTGACCAGGTCGCGCGCGCCTTTCGCGACCTCAGGGCCGAAGGCCTCGATGGCTCGGTGCTGGTGTTCCTGCCTGGCAAAGGGGAAATCGAACGCGTCGCGGAAATATTGGGCCCGGCTGTCCGGGATGCCGGCATCAAGCTGCTGCGCCTGCACGGCGCCATGCCCCTCGAATTGCAGCGGGAGGCGCTGGAGGTACCCTCGAGGGAGCGCTCGGTCATCCTCGCCACCAACGTCGCCGAAACCTCGCTGACGATTCCGGGCGTCACGGCGGTCATCGACTGCGGCAAGGCCCGCAGGACCATGCCCGGAGCCCCGGGCCAACCTGCCGCACTGAGGCTGGGGTGGATCACCCGCGCCAACGCCATCCAGCGCGCAGGCCGCGCAGGTCGGACGGCCCCAGGCCGATGCATCCGACTCTGGAGCCCCGAGTTCACGGCCTCGATGGACGAGCGCCCCCATCCCGCGATCCTGGTGGAGAATCCTTTGCAGACGGTCTTGCGCCTGCGACAGCTCGGCATCCGCGAGGAACTCCCGACGCCCTTGCCCGAGGCCGTCGTCCAGCAGGCAACGGCACGGCTGCGTGCCCTCGGTGCGACGGACGCGTCCGGAGCCCTCACCGACCAGGGCAAGAAGATGGCCCAACTGCCCTTGGACCCGGAAGGTGCTGCCGTGGTCGCCTCTGCAGTCCGGGACGATTCCCCCTGGACCTGGCTGCTCGCGGCGACCGCCGTGCTCAGGCATGAACCGGGGCATCCCGGGGGGGACCTGCTTCAGGATGCCTGGGAGCTCTTGCGTGCCCCGTCTCGCTTCGGGGACTCCGCCCGGACGCTCCGCCAGATTGGCCGCATTTGCGGGCTTCATCACGCGGAGTCCGGCCCGTGGGAGAACTCTGCCGTGCCCGGGGACGAGGCCAGACGCGCCGTGGCGATTGCCTGGCTCGAGGCCCTGCCGGATGCCCTTGCCGCAAGGGCGGAAAGGGCCCATCGCGATGCTGCCGACGAGCGCGTCCTCTTGCCGGAAGGGAGTCCCGACCTCGTGCTGCTCTTGCACCGGCAGCCGATGGATGGCACAGGCCAGCGCGTCACGCGCTGCGATGCATGGCTGGAGGCCAAAGCGTCCTGGTGGCCGGAGGCGCTCGAGACGGCAGTCGTCACGGGATGGGATGAGCGCCATGGCAGGGTCGTGCAGCAGCGGGCCGTCCGACTCGTGGGTCTCCTGTTGCGTCATGAACCGCTGCCGCCCTCGGCGTGGCAACCATCGGAGGTCCAGCAGGCCCTCGCCGAAGCGATCATGAATCGTGGCCTCAGGCTTGCCGCACTCGAGGACGCCGATCTTGTGCAGTGGCTGCGGCGTGTCCGCCTCGCCGCGCGGTTGCTACCCGACGAGGGCTGGCCGGATCTTGACGAGGACTGGCCGCTCATTCTGCACGAGGCTTGTGCAGGGCTGCGACGACCCGAGGATCTCGATCCCGGGGCCCTGCGGCGCGTCATCGACGAATTGCTGGGTCCGTGGCTGGCCCAGCGTCTGCAGCGCCTCGCGCCCGCGCGTTGGCCCCTGCCGAACGGACGCCATGGTCGGATCACGATCGATGAGGACGGGAAAGCCGAGCTTTCGGCTCGCCTGGGCGACCTGATCGGTCTGACGGGGCCGCAGCGCATCTTCGAGGGCCGCCTGCCCCTGCGCTTCGATATCCTCGCCCCCAACATGCGTACCGTTCAGAAGACGGACGATCTGGACCGTTTCTGGCACACGGCCTATCCGGAAATCAAGCGCGAGCTGAAGCGGCGCTATCCTCGTCATCCTTGGCCTTGACGCGTCCACCCGGCGAGGGTTGCATGGTCGCCGTCCCGCACTTCAGGAGGGCCAGCCGTGACCCCGGTAGATTGGCTGCCTTGGCTACGCATCCTCGCCCTCACGCTGGTGGCCTCCGGGCTGGTCAAGGTCTGGCGAGGCGCCGCTGGCGGGGGTGAGCGGCCTCCGGTCCGGATGCTGCTCACGGCAGCCGGCCTGGGCCTGCTGCCCGCAATGCTGGCTCCCTTCGGTCCGAAGCTGTTCTTCGCGGTGGGTGGCTGGGCCTCGGGGGCCTTGGCGCTCGGACTCGTCATGCTGCTGCCCGTGGCCTCGGCGCGAGGCGGGCTGCATGCCGCGGCCTTGCTGTCGACCCTGCCTGTGGCCGTTCTGGCGCCATGGGCCGGTCGACCGGATATCGAGTCGGGCTATGCCTTTGCCGCAGCGGTGCTCCCGGCGGCCTCGGCGGCCGCCATGGTACCGACCGCGGTCCTTGCGCGCCTCGCCATCGGACTTGCAGCCACGGGTGCGGCGGCGCACGTCCTCGGCAGGTTCACGGCCGACGGGCTGGGCTGGGCGTGGGTGATGCTGACGGTTGCCGCCGCCGTATGGCTGGATGATCGCCTGCCTGCGCGGGGTGCCGCCATCTCGCGTCCGGTCGCGCTGGCGGCGTTGACGGCACCCGTGGGCCTCTGGCTCCTGGAGATGCCGCCTGCTGCCTGCTGGGCACCGGTCGTGGGCACCCTGTCGGCAGGTGCCCTCGGGCTTGCCGGCGAGGGACAGGCAGCGGCTCTGCGCGTGGCAAGGTTGGTGGTCGCGGGAGGCGTGATGCTGCTGCTGGTTCGTCTGGGCGGTGCCGCCGCCCTTGCCACGGGGTTGGCGGCGATGGTCGCCACCGGAATCGAGGGTGCCAGCCTGCTGGTCGCCGGAGCGTGGTGGACGCGCCTGATGGTGCAGGAGCATCTGGATCGTTCGTGGCTGGGTCGCGAAGGGGTCGACCTGACCCATCCCTATGCCCTTGCGGGCCTCCTTGCAGGCATGGCCGCTCTGGCGATACCCGGTGCCGGCGGGATCGGGGAAGCGCCCTCGGACATCCGCCGCCTGATGCGCCCTGTGGCTGCCTGGCTGGCGATCGTTGCCGTCGGATCGGTCCTGGGCCTGGAGGCAGCCGGCGCCGCGCTGATGGGACTGGTTGCCATGGCCCTGCTCCTGGGCTCCGGCATCGGGGCCCCGTCAGGACCTCGCGATGTGGGGCTCCTGACGGGCCTGGTCGCCGTTGCGACGCTCGCCGGTCCGGCCATGGTCACGCTGGGAGGCCTGGAACGGCCGTGGCGCCTCGCCCTCGCATCGGTCGCCATCGTGCTTGCGGCCTGGTCCTGGCATCAGGCTGCGGAGCCAGCCGATGCTGCTGTCTGACGTCCCGCATCCGGTCGTGATGGTCCAACAGGCTGCCGAGGCAGCCTTGCTGGGTCGGGCCGGTTGCCTCGTCATCCGCGCCCGGGACTCGGGTCGCATCGCGGCAATCGCCGGGCAGGGCCACGCAGGCGCGGCACACGCCCTGGGTTCTCTGGCCAAGATACCGGCGGTGCTGGCCCTCGCTCGGGACCCGGGTGCGCTTTCGTGGACGTGTGACGGTCCAAAGGGCAAGCCTCCCTGCTGGAAGCGGCATGGGCGGCTCGACACGAAGGGCCTGCTCGCAGCATCCTGCAGTGCTGCCGCAGCGCGCCTCGGTGAGCAGGCGGGCAAGCCGCGGTTGCTTGCGAGCCTGAAACAGTGTGGCTTCGGTCGTGCGACCGGTTCCGGGCTCGACGCGGAGGAGACCGGCCATCTGCCCGCTGATGCCCCTGCCGGTCTTCTGGCCTCCGGCAGAGCGTGGAACCTGACAGCCACGCCCCTTCAGGTAGCCGGAATGATGATGGCCCTGGCCGCTCAGGACAGCGGTGTTCGCGGTGAACCCATGCGCTCGGTGCTGGAAGGCCTGCGGCTTGGGGTGCGACGGGGAACGGCCGCCGGCCTGTACGGCGCGGGCTATCTCGCCGGCAAGACCGGTACGGCCAGCGATGGTCGCGGGGGCCGGGACGGCTGGTTCGCAGGCTGGACCCGTCGTTGGGTGGTCGTGGCGTGGGTGCAAGGTGGCACGGGCTACGAGACGGCCCGCAGCGTGGCCGGAATCCTCGGCCGAAAGCTGGGAAGTGGATCGTGATGGACGGCCTGCCGCCACTGCCTGCCTCGGTCCGATTGCTGCAGGGAACCTTGCGGACATCGGTTCCGGTCGAGGCGTGGGTGGCCGGCGTCGTCGCGGCCGAGACCCTGCCGGGCACCGCGCAGGCGGCCCGCGAGGCCCAGGCCGTGCTGGCCCGGACGCTGGCTGCCCGAGGTGGCGCACATCCGGATGGAGCCCTTTGCGCGAGAACACATTGCATGGCCTGGACAGCAACTGCAGACTCCGGGGCCAGGGAGGCGGCCAACCGCACGGCTGGCTGGATTCTTGTGGACGGCGCAAAGCCGGCATTCCCTGCTTGTCACGCTTCGTGCGGGGGCCATACCGCCGCCTGGCCTGCCGGGTTTCCGGGGGTCCTCGATCCGGCCTGCAGGGCACAACACTGGGAGCGGCACTGGCCCGCAGCGTGGCTGGATCCGATCCTGCAGGACGCGGGACCTCTGCAGGTGGAAGTCGGGCCGGATGGCCGGGCGTGGCGCGTGCGCCGAGGCAGATCCTGGCAGGATGCCGATGTGTTCGCCGTACGGATGGGGCGCCGGCATGGCTGGCACGCCGTCCCCTCGACCCTGTTCTCGGTCACGGCCATGGGCGATGGCTGGCGGGCATCCGGCTCGGGCCGCGGCCATGGGAAGGGACTCTGCCAGCAAGGTGCAGCCGTGATGGGGCAAAACGGTCGGACCTGGCAGCAGATTCTGAGACACTACCTGCCTTGGGCGACCCTGCGACGCTTGGCAACGGCCGCGGCCGTCCCTTGCCTGCTGCTCGGCCACGGTGCACCAGCGGCCGCAGTGCCGCTCCCGGACAGCCTTGCAACCAGAATCACCAGGCACGCTCGAGAGTCGGCCCTGCGTCATCTCGACGGCAAACCTCCGCTGCGGCCGGCGGACCTCGGCAGCCTGCCGCCGGGCGGCGTCTTCATCAGCTGGGTGCTCGGAGGCAAGACCCGAGCCTGCTGGGGGAGGCTCGATCCCGACAGGCCGAGCCTTGGTGAGCAGATCGCTCAGGAGGCCATCCGCTCCCTCGATCACGACCCGCGGACTCCCCCGCTGACACGTCGGGAGGTGCGCAGCCTGGGGCTGCTGGTCTCGCTGCCTGATCGACCGCTGCCATTGACGCGTCTCGAGTGGCTCGCCCCGGCCCGGGACGGCCTTCTGCTCGTGGCGGCCGGAAGGCAGGCCCTGGTGCTCCCCGGCGAGGCGCGCACCCCCACGGGCATGCTGCTTCGCTGCAGGGACAAGGCAGGAGTGAGTCGCAGGACTCGAGGGCGGCTGTGGCGCTTCACGACCCGAACCGCGTGGTCGGAGGGCAAGGGATGAACGGCAAGGTCTGGGGTGCGTGGGGACTGGTGGTGGCGATGCTTGTCGCCGTCGTGCTGTCCGAGCGTCCGACCGGCACCTTCGTCGGCCGGGTGGTGGACGATGCGGGCAAACCTCTGGCCGGAGCGAGCGTCACGCTGGAGGGCCCGCTACGGCGTGTCCTGCGTACTGGCCGAGATGGCCGCTGCCGGGGTGAACGCCTGCCGGTAGGCTCCTATGACGTCCATGTCTCGTCCCGAGGCCGGGTCGACCGATGGATTTCCCCGCCAGCCTACATCGAGGAGCAGACACCTTTTCGGCTGCCGGACGTGGCCCTCGAACCACGAGCCCCGGAAGTCGCGCTGACGTCACCCGAGCGGGTGTTCACGGCCGGGGAACCGGTGCGCCTTGCGGCCCGTGCCGTTGCCATCGCGCAGATGGACTTCACGCTCCATCGGCTGGAAGGGAGTCGAAGCATCCCCTTGGGCAGTTGGACCCGGCCCTTCGTGGAACAGGCCGAAGACGTGGAAGGATGGGGAATCCGCAGCATCCGCGTGCCCGGGCTGCTGGAGTCCGGGCGATACTCCGTCACGGTCACGGCAAAGCCACTGCCGGACGTAGTTCGACCCGTCCGACCGCTACGGGACAGCCACGTCTTCACCGTCACGAAGCTGGCCCTGGTGGCCAAACGGGACAGCAGGCAACTGCTGGTCATGGCCACGGACATGACCACGGGCCTGCCGATGCCCGGGGTCTCCTTGGCCGCGGTCAGGGTGCAGCAGGAATCCGGTGCGCCACGCAAGGGCACGCAGCGCCCGCTGGGCACGACGGATGCCGAGGGACTCTGGCGCGCGAGCGCCTCTCCCGTGGGGGCGTTGTTGGTCCAGGGGCAACGGGGGGCCGATCTGGCAGAGGCGATCCTTGCGGAACCCGAGGTCGAGACCGGCACGTTCCGGGCCATCACGTGGTCGGACAGACCCCTCTACAGGCCCGGACACGTCGTCGGCTGGAAGACGGCGATCCGAAGGCAGGCAGAGCCGGATCGTCGCCGCTGGGAGGCGCCGGAAGGCACGCGCCTGCTGGCCACCTTGGAGTCACCGGCCGGACGGAAGGTCGACCAGCAGACCCTCACGGTCGATGCCTGGGGCACGGTGGCCGGTTCGATGCGCCTGCCTGCTGCAGCCGAACCCGGTCCGTGGCAGATTCGCATCGCCGAAGCGGACAGACCCGACCGGCAGGTGGACGTGCACGGCTTTCGCGTGGCGGCCTATCGCAAGCCCGAGGCCAAGGTCGTGCTGCGGCCGTCGAAGCCACGGCAGGCCGGCCCCGGCCCTCTGGTCATGGAAGTCGAAGCCAGAGACATGACCGGGGGTATCCTTGCCGAAATACCCTTCACTTGGCGTGCCTGGAGCGAATCGCTGCAGGCGCCTGCCGCCGTCGCGGGACCGTCGTGGTTTCACGGCATGAGCAGCGGATGGAGCCACGAAGGGTCCCGTGGCATGTTGCGTGCCGAAGGAGAGGGCCGGACCGACTCGGAAGGCAGGGCCATCGTCCGCGTGGATGCGGACGGGCCCTTCGAGGACGAGGCGTGGACCTTCGAGGCCGAAATCGTGGATCCGAGCCGAATGACGGTCAAGGGAAGCGGCCATCTGGAACGGGTGCAGGGCAGCGTGGCTGTTACCGTGACAACGCCCGGCGTCATCCGAAACAGTCAGCCGTGGGCCGTCGACCTCGGTCTCCGGACCTGGGACGGCAAGCCTTGCCTCAGCCGCGTGTCGGGTGAAGTCGTGGTCGAGCGGGTCGAGTGGGTCAGGCAGGGCCCGGAAACCCGCGAGGTGCGCACCTTGGAGAGGACCATCCCCCTCCAGATCGAAGGCTCCCCGGATTTCCGCATCGACCTTCCGCCGCTTCGGCAGGCAGGAGACGTCGAAGTCCGCGCCGTATTGACCGATCCGGATGGAAACACCATCCGCAGCTCAGGCTGGGCCTGGATTGTCGGGGGCGGCCAGACGGCTGCGTCGGATGCCACCGACGGGCCGATCGAAGTCCGCGTTCGCGATCCCTTCGTTCGACCGGGGGCCACCACCTCCGTCCTGATTCGGTTGCCCGATGCGCGTCTTTCGCCGCTCGTCACGATCGAAGGTCGCCACATCCACGAGGTGCGGCGCCTTCCCGCGGGCAGGTTGGAGCATGAGTGGGTGATCGAAGCGAGGCCCGACTGGGCCCCGAACGTGGCCGTCCGCGTCACCGGTGTCCTCGGTACGGTGGGCCGGGACGACCTGGCCTACCTCAATCTGGTGCCCAAGGGGGCCGAACTCGGTGTCCGGTTGACCCCGCGCAGCGAGACGGTGCTCCCCGGCGCGATGGCCGAGGTGGAAGTCCGGACCCTCGATGACGAGGGTCGACCGACGGCGGCAGACGTGGCGCTGGCAGTCGTGGACCAAGCCGTGCTGGATCTCGAGCCCGACAGGACTCCGGATCCCCGTCCCGCCTTCTTCGGACCACGATGGGATGCGGTTCAGACGGCCTTGTCCTTTTCCGAGTCCTTCACGGCCGGCCCACCCAAGGACCTGCTGCCACCCGAGACCCGCAGCCGCTTCGAAGACACCGCGGCGTGGTTGCCGCGCATCCGTACGGATGAATCCGGGAAGGCCATCGTCCGGTTCCGCATGCCCGAGGATCTGACGACGTGGCGCATGACGGCTCTGGGGTTGACCCGTTCCGCCGCGGGCGGACTCGGCCGAGGGCAGTTGCTGACGCGCAAGCCCCTGGTCGCCCGGCTGGGTCTGCCAGCCTTCCTCGTGGCTGGCGACAGGCTCGAAGTCGTGGGTACGCTCCTGCCCACACTTGGCGGCGAGCAGACGGTAACTCCGTGGTGGCGAGGTCGCGGCGTGACGTTGCAAGGGGAGCAGGATGGCCCCCGAACAGCCGAGGCCGGTCGCCCCGTCGTCGTGCCGATGCGGCTTGAGGTTCCGGCAACTGCATCCGAGACGCCTGCCGCATCTGCCGAGATTGCCTTTGGTGGGCGCGGCAAAGGGCTGACGGATGGCCTGGTCAGGACCTTGCCCATCCTCGCGGCTCATCCGGCCGAAACCTCGGTGGTCCGTACCCGTTTGGTTCCGGGTCGCGCCTGGACGTGGAAGCCCTCCGAGCCGGACCAGCACCTGCTGGCCGTCGCCGTGGGCGTGCCCGATCCGGCTTCCGTGCTGCCGGCTGCCCTGCGACGGCTGTCAGAAGAGCCCTATGTCTGCAGCGAGCAGATGGCCGGGGTCCTGCTCGGCAAGGCACTTTCCGGCGATAGCGCTGGTGCCGGGGACATCCTCGCAACCCTTATGGCCCGACAACATCCGGATGGTGGCTGGGGTTGGTTTCCCGACGACGAGAGTGATCCCGAGGTCACCTCGATTGTCCTGACGACCTTGGCGGACGTGCGGGCTCTCAGACTGCCCATGGACCCCGAGGCCATTGTTCGCGGGCTCGACTGGCTACAAGGGAAGGGCCGCAAGCAGGATGGAACGTGGCAGGTCCGCGGAGGAATCGTCCTGGGGGCAGGGCCGGATGGTCGCGCCATGGTTGCGGCCACGCTCGCTCGATGGGGAGACCGCTTGCCCGGCTGGCAACCCGGTGAGGCCGGACTGACGGACGACGGACGGGCCTGGAGCCTGCTTGCCCTCAGACCCGGCCATCCCGCGGCAGAGGCGTTGCTGCGGACCGTGCTCAAGAAGGCCCAGACCACGGGTGATCAAGCCTACTGGACAGCCCCGATGCGCGAGAGTCTGGGGGCCTACCTGGAGGTGCCGACGACGGCGCGGACGGTCCGCGCCCTGGCGCGACACCTTCCGGACCATCCCCTGGTCCAGGCCGGTCTCGGTGCCCTGTTGGCGGAAGTCGGAGCGTCAGGCGAGCAGGGCTGGACCTCCACGCTCGAGACGGCGGAGACCATAAGGACCCTTCGCGACTTGCATCCCGCCACCGGGCAGGCTGCCGGGGCGCACGTCCGCTTCTTGTCCTCCGGGTCTCGCACGGCACCCATGGATCTGGTGTCGGCCGACTTCACGGCTGTCGCAATCCGTCCCGGCCAATCCGCGTCGCTCGTCGCAAGCACTTCGGTTCCTGTCCCGGTTCGGCTGCTGGTCTCGCGGCCGGCGCCTGACGGCTACCGTCAGACAGGGACTCCAGTCGTGACCCGCCGCGTCGTCGCCGTGCCGGAAATCATGGTGAAGGGACTCTTCGGGGGCCTGACGGGCCACCTCTACGACAACCAGGATGCCCGCCCGGACCACCCGAATTGGAGCAGGATGCCGGATGTGACGGCCATCCCGCTTCGGGCACCGATGGCCACCATCGTCACACTCGAGGCCAGTCAGACCCTCCGCCACGTCGTGCTGGAGGAGCCCCTGCCCGCCGGAACCGAAGTCTGGCACGACCCCGACGGGACGGTCTGGTCCGGGACGCAGGTCTTGGACGACAGGGTGGTGCTCATGATCCAGAGCCTGCCCAAGGGCAAGCACGTGTTCCGCTTCTACTGGCGGGCCCTGCTGCCGGGCAGCGTTGTCCACCGCGGTACCCGTTTCCGCCCGTTCTATGCACGCGGGGGGGCCGTGACGCTGGCTCCCGTGACCCGGGTTGTCCAGCCGTGAAACGACGCCCGGCCGTGTGTGGCAGGTTTGCGGCGGCAGCAGCGATGCTGGCTGCAGCCGCGTGGTTGCTCAGACCTTTCCCGGATGTCGTGGGCACGGCCATGACGACCATGGCGGATCGATCGTCAGCCGAACGCATCAACCTCAGTCGGGGTCTCGCGTTGATTGACGGGGCAACGCTCCAGCCGAACGTGCCGTGGTCGCTGTCGGCTCGCCTGGGAGCGCGGACAAGGCACCGGGGATTCGTGGCCGGGATTTCCCGCCTCGGCGAAGCGCGCGTGCCCACGGCTGGCGGCGGGCTTTGCCAGTTGGCTTCGACCGTCCATCTTGCAGCGCTGCGGGCAGGCCTTGATCCGCTGGACCGCCACGGCCACCGCCAGCCTGTCCGTTCGATGCCCCCCGGGCTCGATGCCACGCTCTGGGAAGGCGGCCAGGACCTGGTCCTCGTGAACCGCGGGGCAGCTCCGGTCCGGTTGCGCGCGGAATTCACGGGGCAGCATCTGCGCATCCGCTTCACGGGCTGGGCAGATGGCCGATCACACCAGTGGGCCTTGTCGGTCCGGCCCGACGGCAGGCGACTGCTCGCAACCGGAGAAAGGCGCACATGGCTGACCGATGGCACTCTGGCACCCAGTCTGCGCTGGTCCGATGCCTACTCCTCGCCGTGAACGCTCTCAGGCCGGGACGTAGATGCCGAGGACGTGCCGGTTCCCGGGCGGGAAGTTACCAGCCCCACCGTAGCCCATCTCGCCGTCGTTGATGAAGCGGCCACCACCCAATGACACCACGATGTCCCCCGCCGTGGGATGACTGGTACCCGGCGTACCGGGACCGACGACCACGATCGCTCCGCGCGGAGCGTCGTAGGGATTGGTGATGTCGAGCTTACGCAGGCCCAGCTTCTCGAGATTGCCCGAGGCGTTGGCATACTCGGCAAAGTTGCGGGCATAGGTCGAGTGACTGGCGGGAATGCCCACGGCAGGCATCTTGCCGTAGCCCGACCGCTCGATCAGTTTGTAGACGTGCTCGTAGCAGCGACCGCGGGGGCGCTTGCCGCCATTGGTTCGCTCCGCAAGATCGGCAATCGCCTCCATCTGCCGGGCAGCACCCTCGGTCACGGGTCCTGCAGACGCGGCCTCGGCGGCTCGCCGCTCCTCGAGGGACTGCCCCGGAGCCCAGCCCTTGCCGGCAACCCAGCCCTCCGGTGCAGCGCGCAAAGCCGGGTTTCCCGCAATGACTTCGCGGGGCGGGGCCGGCTGGATGCCCGCCTCGGCGAAGAACCGCTGGCGTTGGGGTTCAGGCATCAGGTTGACCTGGTCCCAGCTGATGGCCTTGCCGTTGTCGGCCCAGACCAGCCGACCTTGATCGTCTTTGCGCCAAAGCTCGCCATCGACGGCTTTGTGGCCGAAGTTGAACTCCGCCGCGTGAGGATCCTGCCAGTCACCCCAGGTCTGGCCGAGATCGACGGCTCCTTGGGACGTCATGGCCCGCAGGGCCTGGACGGGCGATGCCAGGGCAGAGCCAGAAGGCGCAACAGGAGCCGAGACACTCAGCGGAGACGTGGACGCCGACCGTGTCGCTGTGGCGTTCGCAGCACGGAACACGTCCGTACCGGGTCGCGGCGAGGGCTCAAGTGACCGGACGGGCTGCTCGACCGGGGCACGCCCGGCCAGAGGTGCCGTACGCTGCCGAATCGGTCCCACATTCATCTTTCCGACCTCCCGATAACACCTGACATGGCTATCCCCCACGCAAGGCGGCACTTGTTCAAAGGCGCATTAAATCTCGCGATCCGGGCGCTTCCGAAGACATCTTGACGTCGGCCACCCCCCTTGCCACGCCCGATTGATGAGAGGACAAGGTGTAACGTTTCAGAACCGAGTTGCCCCGGGTAGGGTCTTGACATCGCCTGTGCTCAAGGAGGGCTCCCCCCCATGTTCAACCGAGTTGGTCCTGGCGCCGCCTCAAGGCCGGCCCGCCCCGCCCTGCCGACCTCACCTCTGGGTGGTGCCGCCAGCTTCGAGAAGCGGGACATCAATCGAGACGGGGTCCTTACCGGCACAGAGAAACTGGGCCTGGACAAGTTCGATGGCAACAAGGATGGCAAGATTACCAAAGAGGAGTTTCTCGAGGGTAACAAAGCGGAGTTGAGTTCCATCCTTGGTCGTATTCGCGAGAGACAGAACCCCCAGTTCAGCGCTCGCGACATCAACGCCGATGGCATTCTGTCAGGTACAGAGACCAAAGGTATCGAGCATTACGACAGCGACAAGGACGGAAAAATCTCGAAGGGCGAGTTCGCTCAGGGACGGAAGGCAGATGCGGCTGCCGCTCGAGACAAGGCTCTCGAAGTGGAGTTTGCGGTGCGCGACATCAATGAGGATGGCGTCCTGAGCGGCAATGAGATTCGCACGGATCGCACGAATAATGAGCTGAAGTACGATACGGACAAGAACGGTGAGATCAGCAAGAGCGAGTTCATGGAGGGCAAGCGCAAGCGGGCCGACGACCTGATCGCGTCGCTCGGAGAAGAGTTCAACCGAATCTTCAAGCGTCCAGCCCTCGGGCCAGCGCTCGGGCCTGATCCTGAGCCAGTTGGCGCGGGCGGTGGTGGCGGGGGCGGTCGCGTCACGGTTCGGTAACCGGTAACCATAGCGCACGGGCCCTGCACTCGTCTCGTACTGCAGGGCCCGTGGGCTAACGGAGTGTCAGCCAGCCATCACCGCTAGCCCCATCTTGGCGCGCAGGTTCTCGTCCAGTTTGGCGAGGAACTGCTGGGTGGTCATCCAAGGCTGGTCCTTGCTGATGAGGATGGCGAGGTCCTTGGTCATGAAACCGGCCTCGACCGTCTCCACGCAGACCTCCTCAAGCGTCGTCGCGAACTTCTCGAGTTCGGGATTCTGGTCGAACTTGGCCCTGTAGTAGAGGCCCCGCGTCCACGCATAAATGGAGGCGATGGGGTTCGTCGAGGTCTCCTTGCCCTTCTGATGCTCGCGATAGTGGCGCGTCACCGTGCCATGGGCCGCCTCGGCCTCGACGGTCTTACCATCCGGGCTCATGAGCACCGAGGTCATCAGCCCCAGCGAGCCGAAGCCCTGGGCCACGGTGTCGGACTGGACATCCCCGTCGTAGTTCTTGCAGGCCCAGACGAACGCTCCGTTCCACTTCAGGGCCGCGGCAACCATGTCGTCGATCAGGCGGTGCTCGTAGGTGATGCCGGCGGCATCGAAGCGGGCCTTGAACTCGGTGTCGTAGATCTCCTGGAAGAGATCCTTGAATCGGCCGGCATAGGCCTTCAGGATGGTGTTCTTGGTCGAGAGGTAGACCGGCCACTTCTTGGCCAGACCGTAGTTGAGGCAGGCACGGGCAAAGCCCTTGATGGATTCGTCGAGGTTGTACATGCCCAGCGTCACGCCTGAACCCTTGAAGGTGAACACTTCCTTCTCGATGACCTGACCGTCCGCGCCCTCGAAGCGCATCGTCAGCTTACCGGCGCCTGGAATCCGGAAGTCGGTGGCGCGATACTGATCGCCGAAGGCATGGCGGCCGATGACGATGGGCTGGGTCCAGCCAGGGACAAGGCGGGGAACGTTCCGGCAGATGATGGGCTCGCGGAACACCGTCCCGTCGAGAATGTTGCGGATGGTGCCGTTGGGGGACTTCCACATCTGCTTCAGGCCGAACTCCTCGACCCGAGCCTCATCCGGCGTGATAGTCGCGCACTTGACGCCCACTCCGTACTGCTTGATGGCATTGGCCGCGTCGATGGTGACCTGGTCGTCCGTGACATCGCGATGCTCGATGCCGAGGTCATAGTACTTCAGATCAATGTCGAGATACGGGAGGATCAGCCGCTCTTTGATGAACTGCCAGATGATCCGCGTCATCTCGTCTCCGTCGAGCTCGACGACGGGATTCTGGACCTTGATCTTGGCCATGGCACGCTCCTTCGCGAAAACCGGACGGGGCATGCTAGCACGCCCGGCAGACGTCAGCGGATGATGCGGCCCTCTGGCCAAGCCCTGCGGCCCCAGCGGCGCACCAACAGAAGGACGACGGCTTGGACGAACAAGGCAGGCAGCGGTGCGAACAGAACGACGAGACCCGACTGGGCGTCGACGCTAGGCTGAAGCAGCTCAAATGCCGGCAACACCAAGGCGACCTCTGCGCACAGTGCAGCTGCGACAGCAGCAGCAATCGTCGCGCGTGTCCGCGCCAGCAGAGCCACCAGCAAAGGCAACAAGGCGGGCGAGTAAAGCCAGGGTGCCAGCACGTCGGGGATTGCCGACTTCCAAGACTCTGGGCCCGTATCACCCGCAAGCAGCCAGAGTACCGCTCCGATTGCCACTGCCGAACCCAAGGCCACCGCAGCAGCCAAGACCTTAAACACGTAGGTTGGCATCGCGGCAATCCTGTCCGCCAGCGAAGCGTCTGCGCCAGACGCGCGATCAACGGGCTCTTCCATGTCCAAGTCTCCCGATGACGCCTGCCTCGTACCGAGTGATTCGCCCCCAACCGGGCCACCACCCAACCAAGGCCTCATGGTACACCGGGTACAGGACAGCCAGGATTCACGGCATCGGTGACGAATCGGGCAGATGGCGATCAGCCCAACGACCCACGATCGTCCACGCGAGCATCTGCAGGGCGAACGCGGGCAACGGTGCCGCAAGATGGAGCAACTCGGTCGGCCTGTCTTGCGTTGAAGCCACGGTTTCGACCAGCAACAGGACGATGGTGGCCTCTGCCGCCATGCCCATCGTGATAGCCCTTAACCAGCCCGCACGAGTCCGGGTGCCCATGGCGAGCACCAGTGCGAGGAGGGAAGGTCCGTAGAACCAGAACGCCATCATGCCGGGGAAAACATCCGTCCAGGAGTCGAGCCCGCCAGCCAGAAACAGGCCCACGGCAGGAAAAACGAAGGACCCCGTCAAGAGCGCCAGGCCCACGACCCGGAGGTTGGCGGCCGGCATGTCGCGGAGTCGCTCCGCCAGGGACGGGACGCCTTGGGCGTTTCCCTCGTCCTCGGAAATATCTGCGGTATCGCGGATGGGCTCGCTCATGACACACCTCCTGCACGGTCCGGGGGTCGGGACTGGTTCCGTGGCGAAGTGTATCGCACGCTCCCGATCGCTTGCTGTTAGACTGTTCCCACCATGAACAAACTCAGCGACAAGTATCCCGATATCGCGGGTTCCGCGACCAAGGTGGCCATGGGACTGGGTGCGCTGGCCCTGTTCGGAGTGCTCGTGTCGATGGGTGCCGGGTTCACCACCAGCATCCCCGTCGGCAATGTCGGCGTGGTCACCGACACGCTGACCGGCAAGGTGGCCGGCCGGCCGCTCGGTGCAGGCTTTCACGTCGTGGGGTTCTTCAAGAAGGTCTACGAGTTTCCCAGCGGAATCGTCGACAGCATCAACCTCGACGACTTCAAGGTGAACACGTCCGAGGGCCAGGAAATCATGGTGGACATCCGCGTGCAGTACAAACCCCAGCTCAGCGAGGACAACGGTGCCGCGGTCGAACTTTTCCAGCGGTACCGGAAGCCGTTCGAGGGCGATCATGGGCTGGTCGAGACGCGCTGGATCCCGGTCATCCAGCAAGCAGCGGGCTACGCCTTCTCGCAGTCCCGGGTGGTCGATGTCTACCAGAGCCGTGGGGCGCGCGCGGCGGCCCTCATGAGGCGGGTGCTGCAGGATGGCCTCAAGGACAAGGACGTCCAGATCGAGGGCATCGGCGACGATCACGTGCTGGTCGAGACGGTGGCCATCAGCAACATCGTGCTGCCGACCGCCATCAAGACTGCCGTGGAGCGCAAGGCCCAGATCGAGCAGGACACCCTGACGGCGCGCCAGAATCTGGAGAAGGCCCGCATGGAAGCCGAGCGGGTCAAGATCGAGGCGCATGCAGAAGCCGATGCCAAGGTCATCAGGGCCAAGGGCGAGGCGGCGGCCCGGGCGGCCCTCGGGATCAATCCCGAGCAGTATGTTCGCCTCGAGGTGACCAAGGAGATGGCCTCAGCGCTCAAGGAGGGCAAGAACCTGATGGTGCTTCCCTCGAATGCCATCCTGGATGCCCGCAGTCTGGCCGCTCTTCGCGGCGCGGAGCAGTGACGGGGGAGCCGATTGGGGCGCAAGCCCCGACTGGCCTGCTCATCCATGGTGACAACAAGCAGGCGCTGGAGACACTCCGCTCCACCCATGCCGGCCGTGTCAGGCTGGTCTATCTGGATCCGCCGTACAACACGGGTCGCACCTTCGACCACTACGACGACAGCCGGGACCACGACGCATGGTGCGCCATGATGCGCGAGGTGATCTCGGCCATCGTTCCCTTGCTGCGGCCCGATGGAGTCGTCGTGTCGCAGACGGATCGCCACGAATCCGCCTACTTGAAGGTCCTGTTGGACGAAGTGCTCGGTCGCGCCAGCTACGTGTCCACCATCGCGGTCCGGATGTCGGCCACGTCCGGCTACAAGTTGGAACACGCCCACCGGACGCTGGTGAAGAACACCGAGTTCATCCACGTCCATGCCAGGAATCTGGTCCTGCATGAGGCGGCCTATGAGCCCCTCGACCGGCTCGACGCGCACTATGCGTACCTGCTCTCGGCAGACCGGCGGCAGTTCGGCCGTCTGACCGAGGACCACGAGGTCGCGGCCATGCTTGCGGCTGCTGGCCTGCCCCCGCGCAACTCCTCCCTCGTGGCCCTGCACGAGACCAGCAATCTCTTCCGGGACTGGGTCCTCAATCGAGCGGATCTCATCTGTCGCTCCCATACGGCTCCGGCCAAGGCCCTCGAAGCCTGGAAGCTCGGCAACCTTCTGGGAAGTACGGCTTCCTCGTCGTCCGAGGTTGCGCCCCTGACCATCCGAGGTCAGACCTACCTGATTCGGCGAACGAGCACTGGCGTGGACCAACTCATCCCGCTCTCCCTCAAGGTCAGGCCGATCGAGGTACCCGGTGGTCGCGATCGATTGGCCTTGACCAACCTGCTCGGAGATTGGTGGGACGGCTTTCACCTGGACATGGGCAACATCCGCCTCGAGGGCGGCGTCGCCTTCGCCAAGGGCAAGAAGCCCGAACGCCTGTTGAGAAGACTCATCCGGATGTTCACCATGGCAGGAGACCTCGTGCTCGATCCTTTCGCTGGTTCGGGGACGATGGCCGCCGTGGCGCACAAGACCGGCAGGTCGTGGATCGCCATCGAGTCGGGGCCTCAGGCCACCACCCACATCGACAAGCGGCTCGGTGCCATCGTCACGGGAGAGGACCAGACAGGGGTCAGCCGGGCAGAGGATTGGCGAGGCGGGGGCAGCTTCCTCAAGGTTCGCATGCCCTGAACCCTCGGGCTCGCGGCGTCAGGGCGCGGGAACGCCGATGACGCTGCCGTTCGCCAGCATCAGGTCCAGCATCCCGCCGGCCGCGCCGAGGACGCCCACCGGCACGGCCTTTAGGGTCCACGAGCGAACCTCGCCACCATCGGCCAATCGATGCCGACGCAAGCTGGTGCCGCGTGCAATCAGCAGGTGCTGACCGTCGGGCTCGAAGCCTATCTGGCCGATGGCCTCCGGGCCAGAGGGCGAGACGAGGACCGAACCCGGTTGCTCGGCAGACAGGAGGGTTCGCAGCCTGAGGTTGCCGCTTCCATCGACCCAGGCCAGTTTTCCGGACGCGTACGGACCGGCCGCCGCCGCAAAGACACCGCGCCCGCCCGAGATGTCCGTATCCAGGCTGACGGTACTGGAGTCCACATCGAAGGCCAGCAGGCGACCGGAGGCACCAATGGCCGTCACGACAGCCTTGCCGCCCGAAGCCGCACCGGAAATATCGAGGAAACGCACCTCCGAGCCGAGGGACACCATCCGCAGCACGCTGCCACCATTCAACACGGCCACATGGCCCGACAGCAGGCCGCCGACCAGCTGGCCGTTGGCACGCGGGTCGAACATCAGGTGTCGCGCCGGTGCCCCCAGCGAGGTGAAGGCCACGACTCTCCCGGAACGGTCGAATAAGGCCAGGACACCGTCCGCCCAACTTGCGGCCACGTAGCTTCCTCCGGGTGCAACGGCCACCGCGACAACAGGTGCAGGAACGCGGTTGGGATGCCCCGTCAGCATCACGTTGCCCCCATCCGCGCCATCAGCGATCACCACCTGCCCCTGGGGCGTTCCGGACACGACGGTCGCGCCATCGGGGGCGCGCGCCGCGACCGCGAAGGTGCCGGCAACGGTGTAGCGGGTCGAGACGTCCGGGGTCGGCGTCGGTGCGGGGGTGGGGACGGGAGTCGGCACCGGCGTGGGTGGCGGCGCAGGAGTCGCGGTGGGCGCGGGCGTGGGGGTCGGCACGGGCTGGCCCTCCGGAAGTACCTGGACGACGAGCGTGCGGGGCGGCAAGCTCCCGGCGGTCACCGTCACGGCGGCCTCGCCTTCGGACAAGGCCCTCAGAACGCCGTCCGCCCCGAGGTGCACCCGAGGCACGTCCGTCCTGAAGGCCAGTTCGGCAGGGGGGACGGCCCAACCGCCGCCTTCGCGGACCGGCACGACGGCAATGTCATCGGTGTCCCGGACTTCCAACAGAACGTGCAGGTCCGCCGTGGCACCCGATGCAAGCATCAGGGAAGCGGACTTCCATTGCACCGACTTGAGTACCCGCAAGGGCAGGGGCTCCGCGAAGACACCATCCACTTCGAGTGTCACGTTGCCATTGCGCGCACCGGCGGGCACGTCGAAGCGGATACGCGAATCCGAGTCCCTGGTGGCGGAAAGTGCGGTCACTCCCTGGACCTCGACCTTGTAGGCACGGCCCTTTGCCGCACCGAAGTGTTCGCCAGCGAGCGCGAGCGATGCCCCCGGGGCTGCTGCGACCACGGTGCGATCGGAACCGGAAGCCAGCAGCGCGTCAACACGCGGTCGCTCACGCCCCAGACGCAGGGGGCCGGCCTCGGCCGTGGATCCCGGGGCCACCTGGACGGCCGCAGCACCTGTGGCCATGGCCTCTCCCAGCGTCGGATGCCAGGCAAAGAGCGGGAAGGTACCGGCAGGCACCTCGGAAATGATGAACCGACCATCCGCCGTCGTGTTGGCGACATAGGAAGACCCCGGCACGAAAACCTGCGTTCGGAGCAGGTCCGTGACGGTCGCATCGGCCACCGTCACGCGACCGGATATACGGCCCACGGGTTGCAGGACGAAAGGTTCCCCCGCAAAGCTGCCATCGACCCCAATCCGTACCGCACCTCGCCAGGCCTTGGTGCGACCGTCGGAGGCGGCAGCCTCGATGTTGTAGGTTCCGGCTGGAAGGTCGAGCCCATAGGTCCCGTTGGCATCGGTCGTGGTTTCGGCAATGGCCTGGATCCGCCTCGGCAAACGTCCTGCAACCAGGAGGCCGAGGGTCCGGAATGCACCGGCAGCATTCGAAACAAGCCCACCCGCAGCATTGCTGACAAGGTTGGCGGGCAGCCCCGCAGGCACCTGCGTCGCCTCGAAGGCCCGGATACGGGCACCCACGACGGCCGCGCCGGAGGCATCCCGCACCACGGCCACGCGCTTGCCCTCGACACCAGGATTGCCTGGGGCGCCGGCCAACGAGGCAGTACCTGCCTGAACCGTGGCGGCGGAACATCCGGCGAGCAACACGGCCAAGTGCGGCAGCGCACGAGAAAGCGTCAAAGTGAACCGGGCCATGTAGTTTGCATACCCACGTTCCTTTGCCCAGACCGTGCGGTTGGAATGAGCTGTTCCTTCACGAGACCTTGACGGCCGGATAACCGGAATCTCCGCATTTGGCCCGACAGATCCATCAGGACACAACCACCGTGAGGTCAGCACTTGCCCGCACCCGTTCCGGCGTCAGCCCGGTCAACGCAAGGCCGACCGATGCCGCGCCCCGCGACAATCAGCGCCGCGCCGGTCCGGCCTTCCGGTGACAGGCTGCAACTTTCGGCAGCCACAAGCGATGGCGCCGCCCTGACACACGCCCTCGATCTGGCCCGTGCCATCTCCTTCTCGACCACCCCGCCCGCGTTCAGGGACGCCAAGGTTCGCAGCCTGCTGGCGGAAACGTTGCCCAAAGCACGCCACACGGCCGAGGCTCTGGATATCGCTCGGTCCGCTTCGTTCCTGATCACGATGCCCAAGGAGCGCGGTCCGGTCTTCGAGCAGGCCATTCATCGCGCCATCGCGCTGGGCAAGAACCGGCGGGATCTGGAACATATCCTGACGGTCGTGAGTTTCCACGGCATCGACCCGAAGAGTCGCGAACGCCTAGTGGGAGCTGCACTGGGCCGCGAATGGCCAGACGGATCGGACGTCAGCTTGCCACCCTTCCCCTCGGGAAGGCCTCCCGGACACCGCGACTGACCCCACCCCGGGGTTGTTTGCGGAGCTGTTGCGGCCCACCGGTCACTGGCTCGGCACGGGTACAATCGACCCTTGATGCTCCTGTTCCGGCGTGGTCCGTTTGTTGCGCTCCTGGTATTGGCCAGCCTGCTCGGAGCCTGTCAGGGTTTCCTGCCGGGGGCCACGCAAACCACCGCGACCACCATCGCTGCCGACTCCTTGTCGGCACTGGTCGGGCGGGTGGTGAATGCCGAGGGCAAGCCGCGGGCCGGGGTGGTGGTGACGGCGTGGCTCAACAACACTTCAGTGCTCAACACCACGGCAGCTCGGCGGACCCTGGCCAAGATCCCCAGACAGCATGACGGATGCCGACGGCCAGTTCGTCTGTCGCCTGACTAGCGATGGCAGCTACAACCTCGAGGCAGTGTCTTCGGCCACCGAGAAGGCCTGGCTCGGCAACGTGTCCTTCGCCGGGCGAAACCAGACAGGTCGGAAGCTTGGCGCTGAAGCCCACAGGCACGCTCTCCGGCGGCGTCTCGGCCCCCGACCAACCTATGGTCACGGACTTCGAGGGCGTGGATGTATTCATCCCCGGTTCCTCGTATGGCGCCAAGGCGGATCGCGCGGGCAATTGGTCCCTGACCGGGGTTCCGGAAGGACGCTTCACCCTGGTGGCGCAAAAGCCCGGTCTCGGGCGGGCGGCCACGTACGACGTCCAGGTGTCGGCCGGTGGCGTGACCAAGGTCAGCTCGCTCGGGCTGTCCTTGAACATGCCGACGATCACGGGGCTGTCGGTACCCAACGGAGCCAAGGGCACCGAGTTCATCGTGTACGGAACGAACTTCGGGGCGTCTGCGGGTACGACGCTCCAACTGACCCTGAACGGGGCGTTGTTGACAGCGGTTCGCAGGGTTTCCGACAACGAGCTCAGGTTCGTCGTGCCCACAAAAAGCCTGAGCGGACCTGTTGTCGTGCTTGTCGGAGGACTACTGAGCAATGATTGGCCCTTCGTCGTCGTCGACGACCGATTGTCGCTGGGACGCGAATGGGCCACCGTCATGCCGGGCAGGCCCCGACAGTTGCAGGCCCATGTCTGGGACACGGAGGGGTTGCGCGTGGACCGTCCACGCGTGGAGTGGGCCGTCACGGGGGACAAAGCCACCATTGAAGCGGGATAGTTGACCGGACTTCAAGAGGGCACGGCATCTCTGACCGTCCGTAGTGGCAGCCTGGTGGCAACGTGCTCCGTCCGGGTTGCCGAGCGCATGGGTTGGGTCAGGACACCGACGCGCGAGGGGGGCAGGTCCTCACCATACATGCTCGATCCGCCGGTGCCGGACGGTTTGCTGTCGACCCTCTCGGGCGTGGCGAATCCGGCCTGGGTGGCACCCGTAGAAGGTCGCTTTGTCTCCTATGGCCCGGCGGGAGCGTCCGTTCATCTTTCTCCGTTCATGCTGGGGCTTTCCCCGGAAGGGGACTACCTGACGGCCGACGAAGTGCTGAGGGAACGGGTCATCAGAGTCGTGCGCAGAGATGGTTCGACGTCACGCGTGCCGTTCGGCCAGGAAACCTATGATCCGACCTACACCAATGGCCAGGCCGCCACGGCGACTTGGGGGGTCATCCAGTCGGTGCACCCGGATGGTCGAGGCGGATTGGTCGCCATCGACTACACGTACCAATGTCTGCGGCGGCTCAGTTGGCCGGACATGGTCTCCACGACGATCGCCGGCATGCCGCCCGATGCCGTTCCGGAGGCCACTCCCTCAAGCCGGGACGGCCTTGGCAGCGAGGCCCGATTCACCCGCATCAATGCCTGTGCGGTGGGCAGGGACGGCACCATCTATGTCGCCGAGGGTGGAAGCTATTCAGAGGCTGAGGCCGGAGCGGGCTTCAGGGTGCGGAAGGTCTCGCCTGGAGGTCAGGTCACCACGTTGGCCGGGAGCAAGCAAGGCTTTGCCGACGGCAAGAGTGCGGAGGCTTCCTTTGAGGCTCTCTCGGGCATTGCGGCCGATGACAACGGCTACGTTTACGTTTCGGATTCATGGAACGACGCCATACGGCAGATCAGCCCGGATGGCACCGTGACGACGCTGACGGGCAGCACGGCCGAGAGCAGGAATCCCGCGGATGGTGCGGGAACCGAAGCAAAGGTCGTTCGCCCGGGTGCACTGACCATCGGACCTGAGGGGGATGTCTACCTCATGCAAGGATGGGACGGCACCCTCCGCAAGATGGAGTGATGAGACGCGGCCTGCCGTCCCGCTCCTGACAGAGCGGTTACTCGGGCAACCGGGGATGGACCGCGCGCCAATCCCTGACGAGGGCTTGGCGGTCAGCAGCCGTGTAGGTCCTGCCGCCGAAGTTCACCTCGAAGCGCCCGAGGGGAATCTCGATGTTCCGCGCCGCGACGAGCACCTCGTCATCATCGGCACCGAACGTCAGCAAGGCACCGCCGTCCACCCACTTGTCGGCCAGCGTCTTCTCCATCGGAATGTCGGCACGATAGACCACGGAGGGTTCTGTTCCGGCGGCAAACTTGCGGGCCACGTCGGGATCCGTGGACCAGGAGGCCACCGTGTGGTGGTTCAGCCTGAGGGAATCCTTCCCCGGCGTCTCGAGCGCCCGCACCACGTCTTCGACAGGCCCGACGCCCCGCACCCCTCTGTGCAGGCGGAAGGTGTCCGGTGTCTCGATGCCTGTGCGACGGGCCAGCCGTTCCCAGCGCGTCTTTCGCGTCGCGAGGAGCTCACCGATGGAGGCCTCGGCGGTTCCCGGCTTGACCTGCCCCCGTGCGTCGAGCAGGCGCTCGTAGGCGTTGCGGATCGTCATCTGGGATTTCCCGCCCATGACCCACTCCTGGAGCATGGTCCCGGAGCGCGTCTTGAGGTCGTCGGATCGATAGAGCGCCCGGTGGAAGGCATCGCGTCTCGCCGCCACCCTACCGGAGCGCAGGCCCGACAAGGGCGTCAAGCGGCTCTCAAGTCGGCTAAGGTCCGCGGCGTCGAGCAGCCGTCCGCCGGCACGCGTCGGACGCGCCACCCGCACGGCTTTGAGCAACTTGGCCCAGCGTCCAATCATGGCTTCCCCCTGACAGGCTATCCCCCCACAGAGGTCAGGGCTTGCGTGGTGCGCCTGGCCGAGAGTACGGGAAACTCTTTTGGAGATACCCCAAAGGCTTGCGCTGCTTGACTTTCAGGATAACGACGAGTCCCGTGAAATCCTGATTAAGAAATCCGGTCATCGCCCCAGGACCGGGGGGACTTGGAAATGCAGTTGGCGCAGCATTCACCAGTGAAACGGGTTGGCTCAACACGGTCAGCCTCAAGGTAAGGCTCTCGCCACCAGAGGCATGAGGCCACCTGCTCCCTCTGATGAACCGATTCGCGCTAGCCACAGGCCACCCAGACCGCATGTGCTGGACTCCTGATGGAGGCCTTTCCCATTGACCACAGCCCTGCTACTGTTAATAGGATAGCAAGAATCCGTTAAGCACCTCCCGAGAAAACCGTGTCCATTCGAACCGCTCTGTCCAGACTGGTGCCATTGGTCCTCCTGGTAGTTTCAGGTTGCGGTGCAGCCGCGCTCGCCTCCGGTCCGGTCGTTACCCCCAATCGGATGTCGGCGCAAGCCGCCAAGGTGACTCCCAAGATATTCGTCCTCAAGTCGAAGGGCGTCTGCGACGGATGTGCCGAGGGCGTTTCGAAGATGCTCTTCGCTCACGGAATCTCCAGCCAGATCCTGGGTGCCGAGGACCTGAAGCGCCACGTGGGTCCGCGCGACCTGCTGGTCATCGGTGGCAGCGAGCCCGACATCTACGGCGAGTGGACCGTCAAGCAGGAGCTCATGAAGGCCGGGGCCTTCCAGTGGCTCAAGGACCACATCCGTAACGGGGGACGCTATGTCGGCATCTGTTCCGGCGCTTACCTGACGGAAACGTGGATCGACCAGAAGGAAGGCATCAAAGGTCTCGACATCTTCCCCGGCAAAGTCGACAACTATGTCCTCGGCAAGAAGACGATGTATCTCAAGACCCGCTGGGCCGGCCAGAAGACGGCAAGATGGACCTACTTCCAGGACGGTCCGGCTTTCTATCCCGAGGCAGGGGCCCCCATCGAGATCCTGAGTCGATTCGAACACGACGGCACGGTCGCGGCCGCCATGTTCCGTTACGGAACGGGAAAGGTCGGCGTCATCTCGCCGCACCCGGAGGCCGATCGTTCGTGGGGTGAATCCGAAGGCTTGCGCGATCCGGACGGACTCGACTACGACCTCGGTGTGGGCGTGTTCCGCAAGGTCATGGAGTAGCCGGACATATCCCCGCTGCCTGAGCCCTCGATGGCTTCACGAGCTCGTAGCCCCTAGCCACCTGCCCGCAGCGCCCCCCAGAACTCGGGATTGGGAACAAGGCCGTCCGCATCCGCAGACCACTCCGGCCGCAGCCGCTCCACGAACCACATCTCGAGGGTGCCGCGATTCTTCACGGGCAGGCTGCCCCTGGCCTCGCAGACGAACCACGGGGCAATCGCCCGATAGACTTCCTCGGAGACATTGACCCGACCGGGCTGGCCGTTCGATTCCATGCGGGAAGCCACGTTGACCGTATCGCCCCAAACGTCGAAGGCCGTCCTGTCCCGGCCAATCATTCCAGCCACCAGCGGACCGGCGTGCAGGCCGATCCTCAGTTGCCATGCCGGTCCCTTGCCCGTCCCTGCGGCCTCGCCGGCAATGCGCGCGACGGCATCGCGGAAACCCAGCGCTGCCAGGACAGCCTTGGGGACATGCAGCGGGTCCGGTATCGGTACGCCCGCCACAGCCATGTAGGCATCGCCGATCGTCTTCAGGCGCTCGAGGCCGTGCTGCCGGACGACCTCGTCAAGGGCCCCGAACAGCTTCTCCAGCTCCTCGACGAGGGCTTCGGGGGCCATGCGGCTTGCGATGTCCGTGAAACCGACGAGATCCGTGAACAGGACCGTCGCTCCCTCGACGCGGCGAGGTCGAACGGCCCCGTGCAACTTGAGCTCCTGAACCACGGGGGCTGGCAGAACGGTATGCAGCAGGCGATCCGTGGCCTCGGCTTCCGCAGCCTTCTGACCCAATTCAAGGTCACGCATGCGGATGGGCTTCTGCGACACCTGCCAGGCCCGATCGCAAGCAAGGCGCTCCAGCAGCAGGGCATGGGCACGCGCGTAGTTGCCGGACTCGGCCGCGACAGCAGCCAGAACCTCCAGAGCACGCATCTCGGCAGGACCGGGGCGGCCGCTTCGGGCCAAGGCAAGCGCCTCTTCGGCAGCGGCGATTGCCTGGTCGAGATCGCCACTGGCCAGGTAGGCCCGAGCCGCCAGGATCAAGGCATCCAGTCGAATGTCCGCAATATCATGGTCGCCGGCAATCCGGATGCTGGACAACGCCCGCTCCAGGGCTTCCCCTGTGCTGGCCGGCACATCGGCGAGCGCGAGCTCGGCAAGATTACGGTCCGTTGCCGCAAGCCCGCGCATGCTGCCGTTCTCCTCGAAGAGCGGACGAGCGGCAAGAAAGCTGCGGCGCGCCTCATCCGGACGCCCGAGATCCGTCTGGGCATAGGCACGCGAAGCGTAGCAACGGGCCAGACCATTGACGCTACCCATGGCCTCGAAGTGTGCTTGGGCGATATCCAGATTGGCCAGAGCCGAGTCGAAGTCTTCCATGCTGGCCTGGGCCGTGGCGAGCGCGTGCAACGCCCACGCCTGGGCGAGACGGTCCTCGGAGAGCCGAGCCTCCTTGACACTTTGATGAGCCAACTCCAACGCGCGGGAAATGTCACCCAAGGTGTCATGGACACTGGACAGAACGCCGAGCGCACCCGCCACACCGCGATGGTTCTCGATGGCCGCGAATCGGACGCGTGCAGCCTCGGCGTGCTCGACGGCATTGTCAAACGAGCCCTTGGCCCTCTGGACGAAGGCCAGGACGAGGTGCGGGATCGCCTCGATGGCCGTTTCACCCAGCGGGGTCGCAAGAGCGAGCGCCTCCGTAGCCATGGCTTCCGCAGTCCGGAGGTCCGCCACGGAGTATTCCCAAGCCAACATCGCGAGGGTCCGCGCCAGATCGAGGGCGTGCCGGCCGTCGGTGGCGCCTTCCACGGCGCGGAGCTGGGCCAGACGCCGTTCGAGTTCCTCCCGGGAAGGTTCGGGACCGTGTGCAGGAGTACTGGTTTGGTCCATGGGTGCAATCCTGCAGAATGCTGCTGGCAGCGGGCACGCCCGGAGGGGCACGTCTCATTGTAGAGCAGAACCTCCTGAGGAGCGTCCCGGCAGGGGGTAGCCAAGGCACCGCGCCTGCAGGGGGTCGCGTCCGCGCTTTCCGTGGGCATCATGACCTGAGCAGGCCTTTCGAATGTTCGTGGGTCATCGTCAGCCACCCCTGCGGCCAAGTTGGCAAACGACAGAAGGGTAGGTGAGCGTGCGGTGAGCAGCCCTCCGGATGACCTTCTTGTGGTGTGGATGACGGTGCGAGGGGCACCGTCACCCACCCGGAGTAGGAAACGAAATGGCAGTCAATCTCGTGGCCCGGCAGAAGGTGCAGCGTGAGCGGATTGAGGTGGGCGTTCGGAATGGCCAGCTGACGCAGTCCGAGGCACAGAAGGCGGGTTCAGCCCTGCGGAGCACCCATCAGCATATCGTGGCAGATCGTTGGGACGGTGCGGGGCTCAACCGCAAGGAGTCGACCCGTGCCCAGATGAAGCTCGATCAGGTGAGCCGGGGCATCAGCCAGTTGAAGCTCAACTGAACCAAGGGATTGGCGGCAATCGGCCGGGGGACCAACGAGGGGCCTTCCGGCCGATTGGCTCGCGGCAAAGGGCGGTGGGATCGCCGGACGAGGAGATGAAGGCCATGCAAGAAAGCCGGGATGGGCAAGACGGCCCCGGACACTATTTCCAGAGGTAGTAGGTCGCTTCCGTGATGCCCATCTTGAGGCATATTTCGGAGACGGCGGTACCCAGTTCGCCCTGCTTGAAGGCAAAGGCCACCTGCTCCTTCGTGAATTTGCTCCCTTTCACCGGGGATCCTCCTTATCATCGCTTGACCAGATATCCCCCGAAAATTCAACTTCTGGCCGGGGCGGTTCTCTGGGTCAGGGTTACCTCGTCGAACTGCGCGGCAAGCCCGAGGCCATCGCCGCCGACAACGGCCCCGAGTTCGCGGGCAAGGTCCTCGACGCCTGGGCCTGTGAGCAAGGTGTCACGCTCGGGACCTATCGAGATTTAGCGAAACAACTCCAACGGACAACGCCCACACAGCACCCTCGAGAACCTCACGCCCAAGGAGTTTCAACACGTCACCGACAGGTGGCATAACCATGAAGCCCGGTTTTGAGTTGGACGATAAACGGGGGCAGGTCAGGGGGAGGACGAGATGAAGGCAATACCCTTGGCCTTGTTTCTGGTTTCGGTGGTGTCTGTCCAGCCTGCCGTCGCGAAACGGCCAAGTGCTTCTCCGGCCGGCATTGATGCCTCAGGCAGCACCCTACAACGGTTGCCCCACGGCACCTTTTCGAGGCCGTAGGCCGAGACGTACGTCCTCTCGGCCCCTTGAACACCCGTCTTTGAAAAGGAGCATCCGAAGTGAAGCCCCCGATTCGTCTCCTGCCGGCCCTGTTGTTGCCGTCCGTCCTCGCAGCTTGCGCTTGGTCATGGCCAACCTGGCCATGGCCAAGGGATATATCTGCGAATCCTGCGGTAGTGCCGTGTCCGACCCCGACCTCGACTACCGGCAAGCCCGGGCCCTTGGGTTCGGCCCCAATTACCGCTACGGACTTCGTGGCTATCGACCCCGGCACCTTCGTGATGGGTGATGCCAGTGACCGGCCCCGGGCGACGCAATCGGTGACGTTGACGCGCGGTTTCTTCATGCAGAAGACGCATGTGACGCAGGGGCAGTGGCAGGCGTTGATGTGCTTCAACCCTTCCGACTTCCAAGGCTGCGCCGATTGTCCGGTCGAAAGGGTCAATTGGTACGATGCGATTGGTTTCGCCAATGCCTTGTCCCGGAAAGAAGGCCTGCCCGAGGTCTACAACTCCGACGGCACGCTCAAGACTGGAACCGACATCTACGCGACGACGGGTTATCGTCTGCCGACAGAAGCCGAGTGGGAGTATGCCTATCGGGCGGGCACGACGACGCGCTGGTACAACGGCGACGACGAGAGCAAGGTGGGGGACATTGCCTGGTTCGATGGCAACAGCGGCAGCAAGACGCAACCGGTGGCGCAAAAGCAGCCCAATGCCTTCGGCTTGTATGACATGGCAGGCAACGTCTGGCAGTGGACGGACAGGGCTGCCGACTACCCGGGCGGTGCGGTGACGGATCCTGCGGATCCCGAGTATACCTGGTACCGGGTTATCCGGGGTGGGTCGTGGCGCGTCGACGCGTCGAGCACGCGGGCGGCGTCCCGCTACTACGACTCCCCGGGCATCCGCATCGGCCGCGTCGGCTTCCGCCTTGCCAGGTCGAGGCCGTAGGCCGAGGGCTGTCCCTTGGCGCTTGAACCCTTTGTCCCTTGGCCAGACCGCCCCGGTCCGTAGCGAAGCCGGACCGGGGCGCAGAAACAGGTTCGCAACAAGGCCTTGAAATGCGCGTTCGGATAGTGGCCGGGGTCGACCACACCCTTAGGCCGGGTGAATGCAAGAACCGTCCTGCGGATGACCGCTCTCTCCCAAGTAGGCCCTTGCCCCTACGTCAGAAGTCGCCACTCGGCCTCAGGGAGGCAACTTCTCAGACTGCCGAGGGTGCGGCGTTGCCTTGACCGACTCGATGCTTTGCCAAGCCGCCATGGTTCTTCGGCATGCCGTTTCGGGGGACCGGTTTCGGGCAACCATCGCCCCGGCTATCCCTGGAATTCCCCGCAAAAGTTGCCCCGGTGTTGCCCCGAAGCAGAAAGCGGGTCCCAGCGAAATCGCCCAAACCCGCTTCCCACCTACATGAGACAGCTGGGGCTCGAACCCAGGACCCTCTGATTAAAAGTTTCACGGTGGTGCATTTTCGAGTCATCTCGATTCACCCACGCTGCTTGATTTGACGGGCATTTCAGCCTATCGTGGATTTCACGGGTGGTCCCTCAGAGTCACTGAAATTCACTGCTACCGTCCCCCCGGCGTCCCCCCAGAATCGGATTCCAGGATCGGCCCCATGTCCAGTCCCACACTGAAACCGTACTCGATGGCAGCCATC
>JAYKHS010000009.1:0-17497 GCA_035285865.1 Candidatus Sericytochromatia bacterium | reverse complement strand
CTGACCCAGCGCGGGACCGACCGGAGGAGCGGGATTGGCCTTGCCGGCGGGGAGCGCCAGCTTGACCTTGGCGGTTACTTTCTTGGCCATTGTTCAATCCTTGCCTTCTGGACCTTGGGGGGTAGGGAAACTTATTTGGCGACCTTCTGAATCTGGCTGAACTCGAGTTCGACCGGAGTCAGGCGACCGAAGACCGGCACGGTGACCTTGACCTTGCCGCGCTCATGGCTGACCTCGACGATGTCTCCGGCGAAGTCGGCGAAGGGTCCACCGATGACCTTGACGTGATCGCCCGCCTCGAAATCGACCTGGGCACGGGCCTTCTGGGCCGAGCGCCGGAAGATCTTGCGGACTTCGCTGGGGGAGAGCGGCGTCGGCTTGGAGACGGCGCCCGAGGACGACCCCACGAACGAGGTCACGCCGGGCGTGTTGCGCACGACGTGCCATGCCTCGTCGTCGATCTTGCCGCCGGCGACGCTCATCTCGACCAGGACGTAGCCGGGGAACACCTTGCGGGGGCGCTCGACGCGCTTGCCATCCTTGTAGTCGACGACCATTTCCTCGGGGACTTCGACGTGGAAGATGCGATCCTCCATCCCCATCGACTCCACGCGACGGATGAGGTTCTCACGAACCCGCTCCTCGTATCCGGAGTAAGTGTTGATGACGAACCACTTGCGCTCGGCCTGCATGATCGGACCTCTGGTGCTGGGACGGCCTACTGGCCATAGAAGACGGCGTTCGCCAGGCGCGTGAGGACCCAGTCGTAGGCCATCACCAGCGCCGTCAGGAACGCACAGACGAAGATGACGACCAAGGTTTCCACGACGACCTGACGCCGGGTCGGCCAGCTGATCTTCTGGAACTCGGCGCCGACCTCGGAGAGGAAAGTGCCCGCCTTGCCCATCGAAGGGCCAAAGGCCGGCAGGGAGAAGCCCTTGAGCTGAAGCGCCCGATCCACTGGCTCCGCAGGCGAAGCCGAGCCGGTCTCGACAGGACCGGACGGAGGAAGGGAAGACGAATCAGACAAAGGGAACACCCGAAAGGAAAAAGTTGGAGGCGCGGCGTGTAGGACTCGAACCCACGACATGCGGTTTTGGAGACCGCCGTTCTACCACCTGAACTAACGCCGCCCGGAACCAACAGGGCTGCGAACCGCCTGCCCCCTTATAATGAAGGACCCGCCCTCTTCAGGAACGGGACCCGCTGGGATCGACGTTTCGCATCATGTTCGATACCACGCCCCCACGCTCGCGTCAAACCGTGGACCGATGCCCGAACCCGAATTATCCATCGTCGTCATCACCTACAACAGGGCCGCCATGCTGGCGCGATGCCTGGATGCGCTGCTCGATCAGGAGGGCGCTCCGGACCATGAGATCCTCGTGATCGACGACGGGTCCAGCGACGGCACGGCGGACCTGCCCCAGCTGGCCCACCCCCGCGTGCGCCACTCCTGGGCCCCGAATGCCGGACGGTCGGCGGCACGAAACCGCGGCATCGCCGAGGCCGCCGGCACCTGGCTGGTCTACGTCGACAGCGACGTGCTCGTCACCCCGGGCTTCATCAGGGGCCATGCCGACGTCCTGCGCCGGGCCGGAGAGGGAGCCTTCACCCAGGGCATCAGCGTCGACGTGCCTCATCCCGTCGCCCCCCGGAACCCGGGCGTGTCCGTCCGGGACCCGTCCAGGGCTTTCTTCGACACCAAGAACGTCGGTGTGGCGACACGAGTCTTGCGGGATGCAGGCGGGTTCGACCCCGCGTTCACGGAATACGGGTGGGAAGATCTCGAGCTGGGCCTGAGACTGCGCGACGCAGGAGTCCGCATGGTCCGCGCGCCGGAGGCCATCGGCTTTCACGTGCATCCGGCCTACAAGCCGGAGGACCTGCCGCGCTGGATCGAGACCGAGGCCCAACGGGGCCGGATGGCCGCAGTCTTTCTGGCGCGCCGGCCCACATGGGAAGTGCGGCTGATGACCGGCATGACGCCCCTGCATCGGGCGCTCGAATGGCTGCTGACGGGCGGAGACCGCTGGCCGGATGCTGCATGGCCGTGGCTGCAACGATGGTTCGCGCGCCACCCTCATGCCGCTCAGCACTTGCTTCCCGGGCTTCTGGCACCCCACGGATTCCGGGAAACGCGTCGCCTGCTGGCCGGGGCGCGTCACAATTCGTAGCACTTGTTTCGGAATCATTTCGGAATTATTAAAGAACGTCGAAAACCTGCGCAAAACGCAGCATTTTCGCGCAATCGCGAGATCGGACACTGGAACACCATGCCGGTCTGATTCCACCCAAATGCAGTGGGCACGCGGACTACAGCCCGAAAAAAACAAATTGCCGTGGTTCTTGAAAACCCGGCCAGACTTCGTATAATCGCTACTCCCTGAATCTCGTGATTGGAAGGAGGTGATTCGGTGTTCGGTCCCCATCTCATGCTGGATGCCTACGGTTGCGATCGCGCCAAGCTCGAAGACGTGGGCCTCGTGGCTTCAATCCTCGAGGAACTGCCCGCGGCCATCGACATGACGCGCATCATGCCGCCCTACGTCTTCAAGTATTCGGGTGAAGTGCCCGATGACTGGGGCGTTTCCGGCGTGGTGCTGATTGCGGAAAGCCACATCAGCATCCACACGTTCCCGGACAAGGGCTACATCAGCGTCGACATCTTCTCGTGCCGGGACTTCGACGTGGACTACGCGACGGACTACATCGTCCGTGAGTTCAAGGCGGAGCGGTTCGAGAAGCAGCTCGTGAGCCGTGGACGGGAATTTCCCCGCAGCCCCGGCCGCGCCCTGCGCATCGTCCAGGAGGAACGCGGTCGCCTCAAGGTGCCCGCCACCTGACTGGTTCCAGCCACCTGAGGGCCGGCCGTGTGCCGGCCCTCGCCTTCTTTTGGCGTATCATGGCCTGATGGACTCGTTGTTCCGCGCCCTGCGCGACCGCTATCTCGACGGTACGCTCACCCCTGTCGGCAACCGACTGACCGCAGAGGTGTCTCCGCCCTATCCGGATGATTTCGCCGTCGTGCCGGCGGAAGGCACGGACTCCTGGCGCCTGCTCGAATCCATCGGCCGGCAGGAACTGGACGAGGGCCGTGTCGGCCTCGTCGTCTTGGCCGGAGGCATGGCGACCCGTTTCCAGTGGGACCACCCCAAGGCGCTCTTCCCCATCCACGAGGGCATCAGCTTCCTCGGCTGGAAGCTCATGTGGGCCCACGACCAGATGGGCGACGGCGCGCCCTGCTACATCATGACCAGCTTCCACACCCACGATGCGATCGCTGCGCACCTCGAGGAGAACGGGTGGTTCGGCCTCGAACCGGACCAGGTCCACCTCTTCCGCCAAGGCCGCATGCCCCGGCTGGATCCGGACGGATCGCCCTTTGCCGGGCTGCCGGGCCACGATGCGGAAGCGGCACCCGGCCACGGGGACTTCGGCCCCATGTTCCGGTCCTCAGGGCTGCTGGATGCCTTCCTCGCCAACGGGGGCCGCACCCTGCTGTTCTCCAACGTGGACAACCTGGGCGCGACGCCCGACCCGCTGCTCATCGGCATGCACCTGAAGTCGGGCAAGACCATGACGGCCGAAGTGGCCCGCAAGGCTGCCGGCGACAAGGGTGGCGCCCCGGCGCGGGTGTCTGGCCGTCTGCAGCTGGTGGAGGGCTTCGCCTTGCCCGAGGGTTTCGACCACGGCAGCCTGACGCACTTCAACACCGCGACCTACATGTTCGACGCCACGGCCCTCGACCAAGATCTGGAACTGCCGTGGTACATCGTCGAGAAGAACCTCGACGGCCATCCGGTACTGCAGTTCGAACGTCTTGCCGGCGATCTGTCCTGCGTGCTGGACCTGGGCCTGATCGAGGTACGGCGCGAAAGCCGCTTCATCCCGGTCAAGAGCCAGTCCGACCTGCCCGAGGCCCGTGCCGCCATCCGCTCCAAGGCGGAGGAACTGGACCGGCTGCCCGTTCGCTGACGCGACCGGGAGCGGTCAGACCGGGGTGCCGGCCGTGACGAGCAACTCACCGCGCAAGGTGAAGGGCCGCGCGTCCGTGATGCGCACCTGCACGATGCGGCCAATCCACTCGGGACCGCCGGGGAAGTAGCATTCGCGGTTGCCCCGTGTCCTGCCCGTCAGGACCGCGGCATCCCGGCTCGAAGGTCCCTCGACCAGGACTTCCTGCACCGTCCCGACCAGCCTGCGCGTATTGCGGAAGGAACCCTCGGCCACCTTCTCGTTGAGGCGCTGCAGGCGCTCGGACTTCACCACGTCCTCGATCTGGTCCTCCCGCTTGGCTGCGGGTGTCCACGGACGTGGCGAGTAGGCCGCCGTGTTGTTGAGGTCGAAGTCCACCTGATCGAGGAGGGCCAGGGTGCCCTCGAAGTCCTCGTCGGTCTCGCCGGGAAACCCCACGATGAGGTCGCCCGTGATGGCGGCATCCGGAACATGGCGGCGGATCATCGCGACCATCTCGAGGTACTGCGCGACCGTGTAGCCACGCTTCATCTCGGCCAGCACGCGATCACTGCCGGCCTGGATGGGCACGTGGAAGTACTCCATCACCTTGGGCAACTCGGCGACGGTGCGCACCAACTCCTCGTCGAGATCCAGCGGGTGACTGGTCAGGAAGCGGATGCGCCAGAGGCCCTCGATCGCATGCAACCGCCGAATCAGGGCGGCCAGTGATGTCGGCTCGGGAAGTTCCCGCCCGTAACGATCGACCGTCTGGCCCAGCAGCGTGATCTCCCTGTAACCCTCGGCCACCAGACCTTCGACCTCGCGCACGATGGCGTCCGGCTCGCGGCTCTGATAGGGACCGCGCGTGTACGGCACGATGCAATAGGTGCAGAAGTAGGAACATCCGTAGATGACGGGCACCCACGCGTGCAAGCCGCCCTCGCGCCGCGTCGGCAGGTCGTCGGGGATGGCGTCGCGCAGACGGCCGATACGGGTGATGGGCTGTCGCGTCCGCCGGACCTCGGCCACCAGATCAGGCAGTTCATGGAAATTGTGCGTGCCCACCACGACGTCGACGGCCGGATTGCGGCGCCGAATCTCGTCCTTCATGGCTTGGGCCACGCAGCCCATGACCGCGATGACCATGTCGGGGCGCTCACGTTTGAGTTGCCGCCACTCGCCCAGCAGCGAGAAGAGCTTGTCCTCGGACCGCTCGCGAATGGCGCAGGTGTTGACCAGCAGCACGTCCGCATCACGGATGGCCTCGGTCGGCCCGTAGCCCTGCTCGCCCATCAGGCCGACGACGCGCTCGGCATCCGAAAGGTTCATCTGGCAGCCGAAGCTCTTGACGAAGACCTTGCCCATCACGCGTGCACTCCCTCGGGCGCGAGGAAACGCCCCGCGCGAACATCGGCAGCATAGCGACCGACCGCTTCCCCCACGACGTCGCCGACCCGGGCGTAGCGCGCCGCATGGCGCGGCACATGATCCGTGAAGAGGCCCACGAGATCGTGGAAAACCTGGATCTGACCGTCACAACCGGGGCCAGCTCCGATGCCGATGGTGGGGATGTCGAGGTTGAGGCTGATGTGGGCCGCCAGCGCCTCCGGGACCAATTCGAGCACGACCGCGGAAACGCCGGCTTCCTGCAGAGCACGCGCCTCCTTCAGAAGTCGGCGGGCCGCCTCGTCGTCCTTGCCCTGCACCTTGTGCCCCCCGAATACGTGGACGCTCTGGGGCGTGAAGCCGATGTGCCCGAGTACCGGAATGCCCTGGACGCGCAGGGCACGGACGGCAGCAAGGGCCAGTTCGCCTGCCCCCTCGAGTTTCACGGCACCGGCGCCACCTTCCTGCATCAGGCGCCCGCCGTTACGCACCGCATCTTCGACCGTGACACAGGACAGAAAGGGCAGGTCGCCCACGACGAGGGCTCGCTGGACCCCGCGGGAGACGGCACGGGTATGGTGCACCATCACGTCCATGGTGGCCGGCAGGGTGGTCGGATGCCCGAGGATGACGGTTGCCAGGCTGTCCCCCACCAGCACCACGTCCACACCGGCCCGATCCACCATCACGCCCGAGGCGTAATCGTAGGCGGTGACGGCCACGACACGCTGACCTTCCCGCTTCAGGCGGATCAGATCGGGAGCACGGACAGGACGCGACACGGATACCTCCGGGGCTGGACACGGACAAGGTCCATGCTACACCGCTCCGGCGGGATGGACCTCAGGCGCGCCGACGCTGGGGCCGGAAGACGCCACCGCCCACAGGACGGCCGTCCGTCGACGAGATGGGAGGCAGGTTGTGCGTCAGCCTGTCGGACAGATAGACGGCCTCGATGCGGTTCATCAATTCGCCCTCGTCGAAGACCTGCAGGCCACCCTTGGGGTCGTAGACCATGTAGGCCCCTTCCTGGGTGCGCCCGACCACCGTCGCGAGATGCAGGACGTTGCCGTTGTCGGCCCGCACGGCAACCGGAATCTGGAGACCCTTCATCGCCCCGACCTTGATGATCTCGTTCATCGAGGGTGCCGGCCCGAATGCCTTGAGGCCGGGCAGGTAAGCTCCGACCTTGGAGAGGGGCAAGCCTGCGGGCACGGCATCGACCGCCTGTGCTCCCCCGGAAAGGGCGGTGGCCATGTTGTCCACGAGATATGAGGCTGCTTCGCCGTCGCTGCCGGCCTTGAAGTCCACGAACAGGGAGAGGTAGGGCTTGGCAAACTCGATGACGGCCGCCCGCTCG
Organism: Candidatus Sericytochromatia bacterium; assembly: GCA_035285865.1. GTDB lineage: Bacteria > Cyanobacteriota > Sericytochromatia > S15B-MN24 > VGJW01 > VGJW01. Next base: position 10,791 of record JAYKHS010000009.1, on the reverse strand, counting down.
CCACGGTTCCACATGCCCTTGGCCGTGTCGAGCAGGCCGCGCACGAACGCATTGTCGAAGGCCGGGTTGCTCTTCAGGAGCCTGTCGATCCACGGTTCGCCGGATGCGTGCGCGCTGTTCAGGAACTTGTCGAGGATCTGCTCGACGGTGAACACGCCTTGGTTCCCGGCGCCGGCATTGACGTCGAACATGAGCTGGCCGTCCTTGTAGAAGGACTTGCCGAAGTTGCCCCCGAGATCGAACGGCTGGAGTGCCTGCTGCAGTTTGACGGTGGCCCCCTCGGCCACCTCTGCGGCGCCGTTCAGGTACAGGTCCCGTGCGAAGGCCGCGTACTGTCCGGGGTTATCCCTGGACATGATGACGCGCAGGTTGGTCAGGACGCAGTCCGACGTTCCGTCCTGACGAATCTGGGTCGGGTCGTCGATGTCCATCACGACTTCCCGGACGACGGACGCAGCCGAGTAACCCAGTTTGGTCGCCTGCTCGGAGAGCGGCCCCTTCGCCAAGGCCTCGAGATTGTCGAGCACCGTGCGCCCCGAAGTGTCCACTTCAGCCAGACGGCCGGCGGCCTGCAACCGCTGCAGGGCGGCGCGACCCGGCGCATCAAGCAAGGCAGAGAGACGAGCCAGACGCGCACCGAGGTCCGCTGGCGCGTCGGCAGGGGGGGGCGGATTGCTAGCCGCAGGTGTGCCAGCGGGGGGCTTGCCCACCACGGGCTCTCCTGCGGAAGGCCCGGCCGCAGGCGGTTTACCGCCGCCGATCGAGGGCACTCCGAAGCCCTCGTCCCGGACGGGAGCGACCGTCGGGGCAGAGGCGAGGCCGCCCCATTCCCCGATCCCTCCGGCGAAGGGGACGAAGCTCGGCGGAGGTGCGTTTGCTGGCGCCCTGCCACCGCCCGATTCCTGTCGTGGCGAAGGGGAGGGGGTAGGCAGCGGACGAGGCAGTCCGGGCGCATCGAACGAGGGCAGCGACACGCTGCCGGCGGGCGCATCGTCGAAGGCGGGCGTGGAAGGCTCCACGGCAGCCCGGTACCCTGTCCTGGGCTGGTCCGCGGTCTCGAGCGTCAGTTCGGAGGTGCGGGTACGGTTGGCCAGCAGCTCCTCGGGCGTCAGGATGTTGCCTGCCCCCAACCTGGCCAGAAGCGGCACAAGCATCTCCTTGACCTGCTCGGCGGTGGTGTCCGGTTTGAGCTTGTCGAACATGCCCGACTGCCGAACGATGTCGAGGAGGCCGACGGCAGCAAGGCGTTCCTTGAGCCGGGCCACGGCGCCCTCATCGAATGGCGCCGTGTTTGCACGGGCCGTGGACCAATCCTTCACCACCCCGGGGTCCAACGCCTGCGTCGGACTGGCCGTGCGGACCGGAAGGCCGCTGGGGCTGGCCTGGGGAACGAGGGACATGACAGATGCCTCCTGCATGGACCATGCCCTCGCCTCCCCCACGAGGGCTATTCATGATGGAGATTTAAGGCAATCCCCATCTTGTCCAAAAGGGCCGCTCCTGCTATGCTGGACAACCCTTTTCCGGGATGTGCCCCTTGGATCTTCGCCTGATCAACATCGGTTTCGGGAACTTCGTGTCCGCCCAACGCGTGGTGGCCATCGTCAGTCCCGAATCCGCACCGATCCGGCGCTTCGTCCAGGAGGCACGGGACGCGTCCCGTCTGGTCGATGCCACGTGTGGCCGCCGGACGCGCGCGGTTCTCGTCACCGACACGGAGCGGGTCATCCTCTCGGCGATCCAGCCGGAGACCATCGTCCACCGATTCTCCCAGAAGGACGCCCCCGACAGTGGAAGCCACAGTGCAGACTAACCCCGCCGGCGGCACCGGGCCTCTGGCCCGGGCGACCGCGCGTCGGCGCGAGGGCATGCTGGTCGTGCTGTCCGGCCCGTCCGGTGTCGGCAAGGGCACGCTGGTCCGCAAGCTGACCAGCCGCGACCCGCGCCTGGTGGCCTCGGTCAGCGTCACCACCCGCAGCCCCCGCCCGGGCGAAGTCGATGGCGTCCACTACTTCTTCCGCTCGACGGACGAGTTCGGCCGGATGGTCGAGGATGGCGCGCTACTCGAGTACGCCACCTACGTGACGGGCCTGTGCTACGGCACACCGCGGGCCTTCGTCGAAGAGCGCCTCTCGGCGGGTGAAGACGTCATCCTCGAGATCGATGTCAAAGGGGCCATGCAGGTCAAGGAACGCTGGCCGACCGCCGTCTTCGTCTTCCTGCTGCCCCCCACGATGGAGGCCCTCGAACATCGCCTGCTGAAGCGGCAGACCGAGGCCATCGAAGCCATCCGCCAAAGGCTCTCCGTCGCCATGGACGAGATCAACTTCCTGCCCATGTACGATTACCAGGTGGTCAATGACGACCTGGAGCGGGCCGCAGAAACCCTCGATGCCATCATCACCGCCGAGCGCTGCCGGGTAGCCCGGCGCAGCACCCGTCACTGAGACCCCCAAGGAGGACATGCCCATGGACAGCCGCGAGCACCAGACCACCGATTACTCGCCCCTGCTGCAGAAGCACCCCAACAAGTACGATCTGGTCCTGACGGTGGCGAAGCGCGCCAAGACCATCAAGGACGAGATCAAGCGCATGCAGTCGACCGATCCCGCCAAGCCCATTCCTCTCGCCATCAACGAGATGCTTCAGGACGACGACGTCACGATCGGCTAGGGCCAGACCGTGGCGCGGGTCCTGCTGGGCGTCTCAGGAGGCATCGCGGCGGCCAAGGCCTCGGATCTGGCCAGCCGCCTCGTCAAGGCCGGCCATGAGGTGCAGGTCGTCATGACCCCGGCGGCCACGCGATTCGTGGCCCCGTTGACCTTCGAGGCCCTGACGCGCCGGAATGTCCTTGTCGCGGACCTCGAGCCCGGCATGGGCATCCTGCACATCGACCTCGCGCGCTGGCCGGACCTCGTGGTCGTGGCACCCGCGAGTGCCGACCTGCTCGCGCGGCACGCCTCCGGCATGGCCGATGACCTGCTCGCGACGGTGCTGCTGGCGACGAAAGCCCCGGTCGTGGTGGTCCCGGCCATGAACCCCGCCATGTGGGCGCACCCGGCGACCCGGTCCAACGTGGACACGCTGTCGGCCCGCGGGATTACGGTGGTCCCGCCGGCTGCGGGCGTGACGGCCTGTGGCGAGGAGGGCGAAGGCCGGATGCCGGAACCTGCGGACTTGATGGCCATGCTGGCCCCGCGCCTCGCGGCACCCGGATCAGCCCCGCTCGAGGGCAGGCATGTCCTCGTGACCGCAGGCGGCACTCGGGAACCGGTCGATGCCGTGCGCTTCATCGGCAACCGCAGCAGCGGACGGATGGGGCACGCACTTGCGGCAGCGGCAGCCGATCTCGGGGCCATGGTCACGCTCGTGACGACATCCGCCCTGCCGACGCCGCCAACCGTGCGCCGCATCGACGTCGCGACCGCCGCCCAGATGGCCGAGGCCACCCTGGGCCTCTGGGCCGAAGTCGACGTGCTCGTGATGGCTGCCGCCGTGGCCGACTGGACACCCGAACGAACCGTCGCGACCAAGCTGAAGAAAGCGGATGGCCCCCCCGAGATTCGCCTCGTCCCGACGCGGGACATCCTCGCCGAGGCCGGTGCCCGGAAGCGTCCCGGCCAGCTGCTGGTGGGCTTCGCCGCCGAGACCGAGGCGGTCCATGCGCTCGGCGAGGAAAAGCGGCGCCGCAAGCACTGCGATCTGCTGGTGGCCAACCATGCGGTACGGGCGATGGATGCACCGGACAATGCGGTCATCCTGCTTTCGGATGCCGGTGCCGAGGAGATCGGGCCACTGCCCAAGGACATCCTCGCCAACCGGCTCTGGGCACGGTTCGCCGAGGCGCTCGCCAACCTGCAAGCCACCTCGTGAAGGCGACGTCCTGCCCCGACTTCGTCGCGGTGGTGCTGACCTCGGAGTCGGTTCCCGGCAACTACACCTATCGCGCGGCCTCGGCGCATGGTCCCGGTCCCGGGGATCTGGTGCGGGTACCCTTCGGACGCAGGCGCGCCACCGGTGTCGTCATCCGCAGACCCGCCCCGCCCCCGCCCGAAGGCATCACGGCCCGTCCCGTGGACGAGGTCCTGGTGCGTGGCCTCCTGCCCCCGCACCTGCTGGCCGTCTGCCACGAACTGGCGCGCCATTACGACACCCCGATCGGGACCGTCGTCGCCGGCATCCTGCCCGCGGCCCACGCGCGCGGCGAGGCTGCGCCCCGAACCCGGACGTGGGTGGTGGCCGATCCCGAAGCCACGGCTGCCGGTACTCCGCGCCAGCAGTTGCTTCTCAGGACCCTTGTCCAGTCCGGTGGACGGATGACCCTCGCCGACTTCCTGCGCGAGGCCAGAACGACCCGGGCGACCGTGGCCGCCGGCGAACGGGGTGGCCTGTGGCGGACAGTGGAGGAGGAGGCCCCCCGCCTGCCTCCTGCGGACACGCCACCGACGGCGCCCCCGCCGGAACTCACCGACACGCAGCGCACGGCCCTTGCCGAGGTGCTCGGGGCCGATCCCGGCCAGCCGGTGCTGTTGCACGGCGTCACGGGCAGCGGCAAGACCGAGGTCTACATGCAGGCGATGGCCGTCGTGCTGGCCGAGGGCCGGCAGGCCCTGATGCTGGTCCCCGAGATCAGCCTGACGCCCCAGACCGAGGCGCGCTTCCGGGAGCGCTTCGGGGGGCGCGTCGTGGTCCTGCACTCGGGCCTGTCGGATGGCGAGCGCCAGGAAGGCTGGCAACGTGCGGCCGATGGCCGGGCGGACATCGTGGTCGGTGCCCGCAGCGCCCTGTTCGCCCCCCTGCCGCGCCCGGGGCTGATCATCCTCGACGAGGAACACGACGGGGCCTACAAGCAAGAGCAGGCGCCGCGCTACCACGCCCGCCTGGCAGCCCAGCGGCTCGCGGTGCACGCCGGCGCGAGGCTGGTGCTGGGCAGCGCCACCCCGGCCCTCGAGACGTGGCATGCGACGCTCACGGGCCGGGCCCGGCGCGTGGCCATGCCCGATCGGGTCCACGGCCTGCCATTGCCACCCGTGACGGTGGTCGACATGCGCGAGGAAACGCTGGACGGCCACGAGGGAATCTTCAGCAGGATCCTGCTCGCCCGCCTCGAGGAAACCCTGGAGCGCGGCGAGCAGGCCATCATCCTGCTCAACCGCCGGGGCTGGGCCCCCACCGTGCTTTGTCGGGCCTGCGGCGAGCTGGTGCGTTGCCCGACGTGCGCCATCGCCCTGACCCGTCACCGCGCAGCCCAGCAGCTGCGCTGCCACTACTGCGGCCACGCCGAGGCCCCTGACCGGCCCTGCGGCCGCTGCGGAGGCAGTTGCGCGCGATCACGTGGCGCGGGCACCGAGCAGGTCGTGGCCCGCCTCGAGCGCCTCTTCCCCGAGGTTCCCGTCCTGCGCCTGGACCGCGACACCGCCGGCGGCAAGGATGCCCACGGCCAGATTCTGGGTGCGTTCGCCCGCAAGGAAGCCGCCATCCTGGTGGGGACGCAGATGGTGGCCAAGGGCCTGGACTTCCCTGATGTCACGCTGGTGGGCGTGCTTTCGGCCGATGCGGCACTCAGCCTGCCCGACTTCCGTGCTGCCGAGCGGACGTTCCAGCTCATCACCCAAGTCGCGGGCCGGGCCGGGCGGGCGCGGGCCGGCAGCGTGGTCGTGCAGGCACTGGCCCCGGAACATCCCGCGGTCCGGCATGCGGCACGGCACGACTACGAGGGCTTCGCGACGGAAGAGTTGGCCGAGCGACGGCTGCTGGACTACCCGCCCTACACCCGGGTGGTCGTCGTCACCGCTTCCTCGCCGGAGGAAACCCGCGCGGAAAGTGCCGCCCGCCGGTTTCGCGAGGCCCTTCCGGAAGTGCCGGCGCGGGTGTTGGGTCCGGCCCCGGCACCGCTCCTGCAAGTCCACGGTCGCTTCCGCCATCTGGTGCTGTTCAAGGCACACAATCTGCCGGTCACCACCGCCACCATCCGTCGGACCCTCGAGGCGATGCCCCGCGACAGCCAGGTCCGCTGGACCGTCGATGTCGATGCCGTCAACCTGCTTTAGGACCGAACGTCGGACGCCGGCCTGCTGACAGGATTCTCCGGCCAGGTCCGGAAAGCCGCCGGGGGCTTGGCATTCACGGCCCTCGATGGCTTGGCCTCGATCGTGCGGACCTTGTCGCCGGACGCCGTGCGCGCCATGGTCGCCCTTGGCACGACCACGGGAGGCCCTGGGGCAATGGACAACGGGAACCCTTCGATTTCCCCCTGGCTCGAAGGCCAGACGCTCGCGACGGAGGAGCTGCCGGACCCGCTCGGCGCAGCCCACGCCCGTCCCGCCCTCCGCGTCAGCTTCCTGCCGCTCGAGGGCGCCGACGCAGGTCTGGACGGCACCGAACCGGAAGCCAGCGACGATTCTGCGGGCGCGGACCTCGACCTGCTCGAGGACCTGGACGGGGCCGAACGCGGACAGCCACGCGGGACAACGGACGGCGGCACGAACGGCGATGCGGTCGACCGCTACCTGCGCGCCATCGGCCAGATACCGCTGCTCAAGGCCCACGACGAATGGCAGCTCGGTCGGCTGATGGCCGAAGGTGGAGCAGCCGGTACCCGCGCCCGGGAGCGGATGATCCGGGCCAACCTGAGGCTCGTGGTCAGCGTCGCCAAGCGATACACGGGGCGCGGCCTGCCCCTGCTGGACCTCGTCCAGGAAGGCAACATCGGCCTGATCCGGGCCGTCGGCAAATTCGACCACCGCCGGGGCTACAAATTCTCGACCTATGCCATGTGGTGGATCCGGCAGGCCATCAGCCGATCCCTGGCGGACAAGGGGCGGATGATCCGCATGCCCGTGCACATGGTCGAGACGCTCAACCGCCTGCGGGCCGTCGGCCAGCGCCTGACGCAGGAAAACGGCGTGCCGCCGACGGACGAGCGCATCGCCGAAGCTGCGCAGGTGCCCCTCGCCCGCCTGCAGGAAATCCGGCGCGTCGTCCGGGACATCGTCTCGCTCGATGCACCCGTGGGGACCGAGGAAGACGGCCGCCTCGCCGACTTCATCCACGACGAGGACCATCCCGACCCGGCCCAGGCGACGCTTCGCCAGCAACTGGTCCGCGACGTGCACGCCGTGCTGGACGTCCTGCCGCAACGGGAGCGCCGCATCGTGGTGGCACGCTTCGGCCTGGATGCGACCGACCCGCGGACGCTCGAGGACATCGGCAAGGACCTCGGCATCACCCGGGAGCGGGTCCGGCAATTGGAGGCACGCGCACTCGGCCGGCTTCGCCTCGCCATGGGCGACCGCGACATGCAGCGCTACCTCGAGGAGTCATGACGCCCCCTTGACCCGGGGAGCGGGGTGGCCTACGATACCTGCATCGAACAAGCGTACGAGAGGAGCAACCCCACATCGTGGCACCCAAGGAATCCACCCCCGCCCCCCAGACCACCGGCCGCGACCCAGCTCTGGCCGAGCGCATGAAGGCGATCGACCTCGCCATCAGCGGCATCGAGCGGCAGTTCGGCAAGGGCTCCATCATGAAGCTGGGCGACAACGCCAAGATGCGCATCGCCACCGTCCCCACCGGCATCCTGCCGCTTGACGTCGCCCTGGGCGTCGGCGGCCTGCCCCGCGGCCGCGTCGTGGAAATCTACGGCCCCGAAGCCGGCGGCAAGACGACCGTCAGTCTTCAGGTCGTGGCCCAGGTGCAGAAGGCCGGGGGCATCGCCGCCTTCATCGACGCCGAGCACGCGCTGGATCCGCAATACGCCCGGGCGCTGGGCGTCGACATCGACAACCTGCTGGTGGCCCAGCCCGACACGGGCGAGCAGGCCCTCGAGATCGCCGAGGCGCTGGTGCGCACCAGCGCGGTGGACATCATCGTCGTGGACTCGGTGGCGGCCCTGGTACCCAAGGCCGAACTCGAGGGCGAGATGGGCGATTCTCATGTCGGCCTTCAGGCCCGCCTGATGAGCCAGGCCCTGCGCAAGCTGACGGCAGCCATCAGCAAGAGCTCGGCCATCGTCATCTTCATCAACCAGCTTCGCGAGAAGGTCGGCGTCATGTTCGGCAATCCCGAGGTGACCACCGGCGGTCGGGCCCTGCGTTTCTATGCCTCGGTCCGCATCGAGGTCCGACGCATCGAGACCCTGAAGAAGGACGGCACCGAAGTCGGCAACCGGGTCAAGGCCAAGGTCGTCAAGAACAAGGTCTCGCCACCCTTCAAGGTGGCCGAGTTCGATCTGCTCTTCGGCCAGGGGGTCTCGACCGAAGGCTGCATCCTGGATATCGCAACCGAAATGGGCATCATCCAGAAGAGCGGCGCCTGGTACTCGTATGGCGACCAGCGCATCGGCCAGGGCCGCGATGGGGCGCGCTCGTTCCTGGTGGCGCAGCCTGAAGTGGCTGCGGAAATCGACCGGGTCGTCCGCACCAAGTTGTCGCTCATCGCCAGCGAGAACATGACCGAGGACGCGAGCACCGCGCCTCAGGGCTAAGTCCGCTTCAGGACACGGCGGAAGACGGGCCGCCTGGATCACCTTCAGGGTGGTGCAGGCGGCCGTCGCGCATCGCCACATGTCGTTCCGCCCGAGCCACGAGCTCCATGTTGTGCGTGACCAGCACGATCGTGAGCCCATCCCGCCGATGTGCTTCCTGCAGGGTCTCCATCACCCGCTCCCCGCTGGCCCCGTCGAGATTGCCCGTCGGCTCGTCCGCCAGCAACAGCCTCGGACGATTGACCAGCGCGCGAGCCATGGCGACCCGCTGCTGTTCGCCACCCGACAGGCGCGACGGTCGATGAGACAGCCGATGTCCCAGTCCCAAGGCCTCAAGGCCGGCGCGGGCCATCGCGCGGGCCTCCCGATCCGAACGACCGGCCAGAAGGGCCGGCACCATGACGTTCTCCTCTGCTGTCAGGACCTCGTTCAAAAAATGAAATTGGAAGACGAAGCCGATGGTTTCGAGACGAAGACGCGCCAGGCCATCGTCACGCAGATCCGTCGTGGACTGTCCCTTGATGCGCACCTCGCCGGATGTCGGCCTGTCGAGCGCACCCAGCAGATACAGGAGGGTCGACTTCCCGCTGCCCGACGGCCCCGTGAGCGCCACGAACTGGCCCTCGGGCACCTCGAGGTCAACTCCGTCCAGGACAGCACCCGACCGGGCATCGCGCTCCCCGAAGACCTTGCGAACGGCCCGGGCCTCGAGCATCGTCAGGACTCCGGTCCGAGGAACACCGAATAATCCGCCGAGAAGGGCGAAGGATCATCCGTGACGAGCCAAGGCAAGCCAGGCAACAGGCGCTCGAAGACGGCATCGGACTCGAGCGTCACGTCTCGCGAGACCACGCGGTTCGCGATGTCGGCATCCCCCGTGGCCAGACGAACCACCATCAGGCCCTCGGCACCCAGCGACTCGGCCAGCTTCACGGCCCGGTCACGCTGCCCGGGACCGTGCAGGACCTCGACCTGCATCGGGCGACCGCCCTTGGCGCGCTGCGGGCGTCCCAGACGCTCGAAGAGCACCTCGAGCCGGGCCGCATCCGGAATCCAGACGCCATCGAAACCCTGCGTACCCGGCACCACGGCAGCACGAATGCCCGACACGGTCCCCATCCGGCGGCACAAGGCCACACGCTCTGCTGCCGCCAGACCTCCCGAAGGGCCCAGTTTGCTCCAGGCCTCGCCCCATCCGGACGCATCATCGGCAGCGCGCCTCATGAGCAAACCCAGCAATTGCATCTGGCGCACCAGCGCCGGTCGTTCGCCAACCTCGTTCGGGCGGACCTTGCCGACACGCGCCAGCGTCAGGGCATCCAGGGGCAACGCGCTACCCGTGGCACCCGCCCAAGCCGCCGGCACGACTCCCGGCGTCACCCCGAAGACCTTGCGGGCCGAGGCCGGGGTCAGTGCGACCACGCGATTGACGGGATGGCCGAGCGTGCCTTCCACGGACTGGCGCAGCAGCGTCATGCCACCGACGGCGGGCACATCACGCAGGCGCCCGACGCCGTAGCCGGGCATCGTGACCTGAGTCAACGCCGGGAACAGCACCATCCGGGCACGCGTCTCATCGGGCATGAGGCCCAGCACCCCGAAGAACGCCCCCCGAGCCGTCGGGCCCTCGCCATCGAGCAGCGTGATCAGGATCCACGCCGGTCCGTCGAAGAGTCCAGGCTTGGGACGGCTCGCCACCACGTGGCGGACGACGAACCCGCCGACCACGAGCAGCGCCATCGCCAGCAAGGCCACGGCGACCCGACGGTGCCGCGCGCGCTCCTGCGCCACCGCCTTGCGAAGCCGGCGGGTACGCAAGTGCTGGGTCCCCATGGAAGGCTCATGGTAGCACCTGCAGGCCTCGCGACATTGACAAGCGCCGCCTCCGGCCCTACCATCGCATTCGTCATTCCGGCATAGCTCAGTTGGTAGAGCAGCTGACTGTTAATCAGCGGGTCACTGGTTCGAGTCCAGTTGCCGGAGCTAACAGGGAAGCGGGTTTCGGCGATTGCGCCGGGACCCGCTTTTTCTTTGGGGCAACGCCGGGGCAACAGTGGCCGGGAATTCAGGGGAATTGCTTTCTGCCTCTGGTTGCCACGTACAAACCCATTGAGGCGTACCGTCGCCACCCAGGTGGAGGACTTTTGCTTAGTCCTCGACGTAGCCCTTCAGGCGCTTGTTGCGATTGGGGTGACGCAGCTTGCGCAGGGCCTTGGCCTCGATCTGGCGGACGCGCTCACGCGTGACGTTGAAGCGCTGGCCGACCTCCTCGAGCGTATGGCTGTGGCCGTCATCGAGGCCGA
>JAYKHS010000008.1:0-32810 GCA_035285865.1 Candidatus Sericytochromatia bacterium | reverse complement strand
CGGCCTCCTTGATGGCCTTGATGATCTGCTCCTCGCTGAACCTGCTGGTCTTCATCTGGATCTCCTTCTGGGCTTGTGCCCGGGAAATCCCAGTTTTGGATGGGGCGGTTTATGGGGAGCAGGTCAGTGGAGGACCTGGTGCAGGCTCTGGGAGTCGAGAGCCTTTCCCGGAGCGAGGTCAGCCGGGTCTGCCAAGGACTGGATGAGGAAGTATCGGCGTTTCGGGAGCGCCCGTTGGACAAGGCGTATCCGTACCTGTGGCTGGATGCCACGGTAGAGAAGGTCCGTGAGGGGAAGCGGGTGGTCTCGAGTGCCGTGGTGGTGGCCTATGGCGTGAACAGCGAGGGATACCGCGAGGTCCTGGGTCTCGAGGTGGGTGCAGCAGAAAGCCACGAGGCGTGGGTGAACTTCCTGCGCGGGCTTGTGGGACGGGGGCTGCACGGGACGCAGCTGGTCATCAGCGATGCCCATGCCGGACTGCAGCGTGCGATTGCCGAGGTGCTCACCGGGGCGACTTGGCAGCGTTGTACGGTGCACTTCATGCGCAACGTGCTGTCGCGGGTGGGCAAGCATCAGCAGGGGATGGTGGGTGCGGCGGTGCGGACGGTCTTCTCGCAGCCGGACAAGGAGGCTGCGCGTGCCCAGTTGCGGCGGACGGCGGACAAGCTTGCGCGGTCGTTCCCCAATGTGTCCCGGTTGCTGAACGAGGCCGAGGAGGACATCCTGGCGTACATGGCCTTCCCGCAAGCGCATTGGCGGAAGATTCGGTCCACGAATCCCCTTGAGCGCCTGAACCGAGAGATCGGCCGCAGATGTGCGGTGGTGGGGATCTTCCCGAACCGTCAGGCGATGACGCGCCTCGTCGGGATGGTGCTTGCCGAGCAGTCGGACGAGTGGCTGGTGGGCAAGCGCTACCTGAGCCTCGTCAGTCTCGAGCTTCTGGACGGCAACGCCAAGGAGGAGCCGATGATGCTCGTGGCCTGAGAGGTACAGTCATCCCCAGAGAGGATTGCGGAAGTTACACCACGTCTTGGGACTTGACCTCGGATTCCTTGGTGTCATCTGGCAGGAACATCGATCCAGATGGACGGGCAAGCTCCTCACGAAACGGCGCTCGTTCGGTGTGGCCGCTGAACCGAGGCCCGCAGCAGCGAAGTCGGCCCCGCCGGGGCAGGACTGCCCCGGCGGGGCCGTTCACCCACGCCTTGCCCGACAGGAACGCTTCAGCCAATGGCGTGTCACCGCGGTTCTCTGCAGCAACCTGCTGCAGGAATCTCGGCCACCAGCGTGCTGCCGGTTACGCCCGTCGACGTTTCCGGCACCTGCAGGCGTTCAACGGATCGGCCCCCCGGCCACCAAACTTCACCGGGATTGACCGAACCTCCCCGCAGGTGGTCGTCATCTCACGCGCTACCCTCGCCAACGGTCCGAGGATTCGACCTCGTTGAGCGGCGAGTGACTGGCCGCCCCGTCACCCCTTCTCGGGAACCAACCGCGGATCCGACCTCAAGATCGCCATCAGGTCCGGATAATCCAGCCGCCCTGTCAGGCCAGCCAGATCCACCACGGGATAGCGAAAGTGGCGTCTCGCCAGGCAATGCAGGTCCCAGGACGTGAACTTCCAGGGAATCAGGCGCGGCAGGCGCTCGAGCAGGGCGGACAGATCCCACGGTCCCGCAGGCCGTGCCCCGAGCACTCCGGCAAGCGTGCTCGCCACCTCCCGGACCGTCAGGGCGGGCAGGCCGACGACCAGCCGACCCTCCGGAGGCTGATGATCCAGCAACCAGACGGCAAACCGCGCGAGGTCGCTGGCATGGATGACATGAAAAACCCCGTCGAAGGACAACCGGGCGAGCAGGGGACGCCAAGGCTTCAGGCCAGGCAGACCGGCCGTTGCGGCCGAACGGGGATGCCGATCGTCTCCCCCGAGGACGACGGTGGGGAAGACCGGCACCACCCGGCCGTCATCCAAGGTAGAGATCGCTTCGTGCTTCGTGCGGATGTAGTCGGTGCCGAGCACGCCGGCAGCCGGGTCAAGCGAACCGTCGGGGTCCAGCATGCTCGCCGTCGAGAAGTAGACGATCCGGCCGGCGCGCGGCATCGCCTTCAGCATCGCGTGGGTCGTCTCCACGTTGACTTGCCGGGCCAAGGGACCACCCCAGCTGGTCGCGACCAGCACGGCGGCATCGACCTCGGCCAGGCGGGGCAACCACGGTTCCGGCCGGGCCAAATCGCCTTCGATGCACGTGACCCGCTCGCGCAGGTCGGCCCGCAGGCGACTCGGGTCCCGGAGCAGCACCACGGGATGGCAGTCGGGCAGGTCGAGCAGGTGCTCCAGGACGTAGTGACCCACGCAGCCTGCCGCGCCCGTCACGAAGACCTGCCTCATCAGGCCCAGCGTAACACGTACAATGGCGCCATGAGGCTGCTGGAGCTGACGGCGGGCGAGGCCGAGGCCGCGCTGACGCTGCACGCCCTGCTGCGCGAGCGCGTGGGCTTGCCGCGGCGCCTGCTGCGGCGGATCTGGGCCGAGGGAGGCATCACTCAGGACGGCGTGTCGGCCCTGCCCTGGCATCGCCCGACCCCCGGAGCCCGCATCGAGGTGCGCTGGGAACCCGCCCGTCCCTCCGGACAGACCGTGGTCCCCCTCACCGTCGTCCACGAGGACGAGGACGTCATCGTGCTCGACAAGCCGGCGGGCCTCGTCTGCCACCCGACGCATGGCGTGGCCTCCGGCACGCTCGCGGATGCCCTGGCCGAACGCTACGGGGCCGCGCACCTCGCGCAACGCCTCGACCGGGAGACCTCGGGCCTGCTGCTGGCCGCGCGCCATCCTTGGGCGGCTTCCCTGCTGGGGCAGGCCATGACCCGACGCGAGATCCGCCGCACCTACGTGGCCTTGGTCCCCGGCACGCGCACCAGTTGGCCCGCCGAGGTGGATGCCCCCATCGGCCGTGATCCCGAGACGGGCGACCGTCGTGTCGATCCTGCGGGCGGGCAGGAGGCCCGCACCCGCATCCTCGCCTCGGCCCCTTGTCCCCGGACCTCGGGCACGTGGCTCTTGCTGACGCTCGAAACCGGTCGGACCCACCAGATCCGTGTCCACATGGCGCACCTGGGGCACCCCTTGGTCGGGGACACGCGCTACGGTCCCGGAGGCTCCGCGGGACGAATGGCGCTGCATGCGCACCGCCTCACGTTCCCCCACCCGCGCACCGGGGCGGCGACGAACTTCGAGGCGCATTGGCCCGACGACCTGCCCCCCCTGCCGACCAGCCTCCGGGAGCTGGCTGCGCATGCGTAGCGTCGACCGCATCCTGGATCGGGCCTGGGCCGGGGGCATCCTGATCCCCGGGGCACCGGTGGCGCTGAGCCCGGACGCCGTGGTCGTCGATGCCGCGGGTTCCTTGGATCTGGCCGAGGGCCTGGGGGAGTTGCCGGCCCGACACCCGAGCCCGCTGCACGGCGCGCTGCGCCTCGCCATCCTCGATCGCGGCACGCATCGCCCCGAGATCGTCGGTGCAGCCGTGACGCTGCGCGAGGAAGGCTGGTGGGTCACGGAGGCCGGCGGTGCTTCGCCGGGTCGCGTCGTGCTGGAGAATCTCGCGGCCCCGGGGCGCCTGATCGTCGGCAACCATCCCGAACTGACCGCCGGTGGTGCCTTCGGGTGCCTGGTACTACCGGCCCGGACCGCCGACCTGCTGCACCTCGATCGCGGCCTCCCGATGACCGTGACCGTGCCACCGCTCTGCCCCGTGCATGTCAGGGCCGATCGCGCACAAAGTCCGGATGGCACGGATCTGGCGCTCGCGCTGTGGGCGACGGCTGATCCGGGGGCCTGGCAAGGCCACATCGTGCTGATGGAGGGACCGGGTGCCGCAGGCCTTCCCGTCGAGGACCGGGTCCGGTGCATCCATGCATTAATCCGCGGGGGCGCCGTGTCGGTCGTCTTCCCGGGCGATGGCATGGCAGGAGACGCGCTCGAGACACTCGGACGCGGCACCCCGCCCACGCCGTGGCGGGAAGGACCGGAACACGCCCTGAGCCTTGCCTGGTCAGCCTGCGTTCCGCGCGTGCTGCCACCCGGCGCGGCTGCGGTCCCCCAAGGCGTGGCTGCGCTCGATGGCCTGACGGATGCCGGCGTCCTGCTGGGCGAGTCGGGAACCGGCACGGCCGACCTCGTGGCCCGATGGCTGGAGGCCAGCGCACCGCGTTCCCCCTGGCAGGCGGGTCCGCTGCGCCTGATGATGGCCAGCCCGCTCGAGTTGCGCCGCGTGGCCGCCGTCGGCCATCTGGATGCGTGGCTGCGGGCAGGCGGGATGCTGACTGGCGCCGATGAACCGCTGCCTCCTGGTCCGGCCGGCGGGACTTGGCTGGGCACCGGGGCATGGTCCGGGACCGACGCCTGGCTGGCCTCTCCGGAGACAATCGGGCGATGGATGCTGGCTCGTTGGTCCGGGGAGCCCCACCTGTCGCCCTTGCCCGTGCCGTGGTCAGGCAAGCATCTCCCGAGCCATCGAGGCACGTGGATTGAGGCACGACAGCCCGATGCCGGCGATCCCCCCGTGCTCTGGGAGCCTGAATGCACACTTGTGGTGCCTGCCGAGAAACAGCGCGTGACGGTTACGGACGCCGCCCGCAGCTTGCAGGGGCAGTTGGGTCCGCCCCCCGGGGTCTTTGCGGCCCTGCGCCTGCCGCGCACCCTGGATCTCGGGCCTCGGGCAGAGGCCTGGGCGCAAGCGCTCGCGTCCTTGGGCGTGGTGGTCGTCATCGCGGACGAATGGGCCCCCGGCGTTCCTGAGGCACTTGCCGGAGCGGGCGTCCGGCCGTGGACCCGAGGCGGAAACCAGGAGTTGGTGCTGCGCCGGCCGGAGGGCGGCCCGGCCGAGCGGATGCGGGTGACGGACCCTCTGGATACGATCCACGCTGCCATCCATGAGGCCGGAGGTCTGCGGAGCTGGCTCGGCCTTCACCTGACCAGCCGTTCCGCGTGGACGACGCCGACGGAGACGGCCCGCTGATGCCACCGACAGGCAAGCGTGGTGTACAATCGCGGACAGTCGCACCCACCTAGCAGGAGCCAGCATCATGCGCCACATCCTTGCCGCCAGCGGCGTCGTCACGCCCCTGGCCATCGCCCTCGCCCTGACGGTCCAGCCCGCCCACGCCGCGGGTGGCAACGTCGCCAACGGCAAGAAGGTATTCCAGGCCAACTGCGCCACCTGCCACGGCAGCGAGGCCACCAAGAAGCCCGTCCTCGCAAACGCGGCCAACTTCTGGAAGGGCGAGTTCAAGCGCACCAAGGGCGTCGAGGCCAACGTGGCCAAGATGGTCGAGAAGGGCGGCGCCGGCTACGGTGGCGGCGCTTCCGCCCAGATGCCCGCCTGGGGCTTCCTGAAGCCGCAGGACCGCAAGGACGTCGTCGCCTACGTCCTGCAGTTCAAGAAGAAGTAGCCTTCAAGAACCGGAGCCCCTCGGCCTGACGGCCGGGGGGCTTCGTCTTGCGCCACAGACGCCCGGGTGAAGGGCCAGCCCCGCCGGAGACCAGCCGCAGGTCACCTGCCGGAATTCCCGCCTCAGTTTGCGGATTCGTCCGAGAAGAACTCGTCGATGCGGAAGGCATCAGGCTTGTCGAAGGTCTTCTGCGTGATTTCGAGCGACTTGATGCGATCGACGCGAAAGACGCTGCGCTCGCCCCGCTCGTGGGCATAGGCGACCACCCAGTAGAGATCGCCGACCTGCTTGATGCCGTAAGGGTCCAGATGGACTGTGCCCACGTCCTCGCTGGCCATCGAGTAATAGTCGACCGCCACCGTTCGCCCGGCAGCGATGGCCTCGAACAGCACCGGCAGCGTCTCCTCGATGGCGTACATCGGGCCCGGAAAGGATTCCTCGTCATCCTGGGCGGGACGCCCGCCACTCTCGTCCCAGTGGCTGACGAGGATTTCCTCGATGATCTCGCCCGTGATCCGCTGCAGCTCCTGGGGGACGACACCCGCCAGCTTGTCGATGAGGGCGGGAATCAGGCGCTCCTGCGACCGGCCGTTGATCTCGATGGTCTCCACCATCTCGCCAAGCAGACGGACACCGATGAGCAGGATGACGGCCTCGTCGAGGTTCAACCGCAGGGGGGACGGGGCATCGCTCATTCCGGGCATCGTAGCGACCGGCGGAGCCTCCGTCAATCCGGACCGGGCGGCGTGCTACATCAGGATGCCATCGACCGGTTCGAGGGCCTGGGGTCGATCCGTCTCCTCGAGCAACTCGCGCATGTGGATCTCGACCCCACGGGCGAGGCTGGCCATGGGCGTGTCGTTGTAGGTGTTTTCGAAGGGACTCTCGATACCCCATGCCACCCCGTCCAGCGCAAAGAAGATGAACCCCACGCTCATCACAAAGGGCACGGCAAGCCAGCCGACCGAGGGCACGAGGGCCAAGGGCAGCAGGTAGACGAACAAGGCGGTGAACATCGTCCCGAACACGGCGTATTGACGCGGAAAGACGGTCGTCTTGATGCGGTCCATGGCCCCGATGGCATCCGTGATGCGACTGAAGGTCGCATCAATCTGCATGTGGCGAAAATCCTCGGTGTGCCTGTCCTCAAAGGCGAACTGCAACGTCTTGGCCATCCAGACCAGAATGGCCAACGGCACGTGCTGTGACGACAGGACACGGGCCATCGCGTCCGGGGGCAGGAACCGGCCCAGTTCCGTGGCCTGCAGGTCAGGCTGACGCCTGAGATGGTTCTTGAGGGCATGGGCCACCCCGGCCTGGCCCAGCAGCAGGGTCCTCCGCGTCTCGGCGATGGCAGCCTCGTCCGCATCGGCATGAAAATGGCCCGAAAGCAGGCTCACGACCTGTCGGCCCAGGGTCCGCGACTCGTTGACGAAAGCACCCCACGCCCGGCGTGCTTCCCACCAGCGGTCATAGGCCGCGTTCACCCGGAAGCCCAGCAGAATCGAGACTGCGGTACCCAGGATGGACTCGATGCGACCGACGATGGCGACCAACGGGTCCTCTCCGGCCACACCCGAGAGAATCAGCAACGCCGACAGCACGACGAGCAGGAGTTGCCGTCGCCAGGAGTGCCGAATGACGAATCGCAACGGCACCGATCTGCCGACAAGCATGTTTCCTTGGACTCCCGGAAAAGGACGCACGGGTGGCCGTGACCACCGGTTGGCTGCACCTACCCTCTGTGCCCTGCAGACCGGGAATCGTCACGACGCGGCAAGCGGCCGCGACTCCGGCCGGGGGAACCGGATGCACGCGGTTCTTCCGTCAGAAGAACGTCCCGAGTTGCAGGAATACCTGCGGCACGCCACCCTCCGGCACGGGCATCGCCGCCCCCAGACGCCACTCGATGGGCACGGAACTGACCTGCATCTTCAGGCGCAGTTCGCCCCCCCCGCCGACCAGGAAGGCGCCATCCGGTCGGTTGTCGGACCGGAACCAGGCCCCGTCGACGAACAGGGCACCCGCGAGGCGATCGACGAAGACCGGCAGGATGCCGAGGCCGGCTTGCACCTCGAACAAGGGCATCCTCCACTCCATGGTGCCCCCCGCCACGCGCCCGGCCGCCCGTGCCGGATGGCCCCGGACCGGAAGCGCGCGCACGTCTCCCATGGCCCGGACGTCCACATTGTCGAGCGCCGAGGAAGCACCGTAGCCCCCCACGGCCAACTGCCCGGCCTGTGGCCCCTCCGTCGCGGCGACCAGCCCCCGCAAGGCGAGCACGTGATGCGGCCACGGAAGTCGGACGAAGGCCCGGCCCTCCGTTCCGACCCTGAGGTACCGACTGACGGAACCCCAGAGGGGATCCGACATCGTCACCTCGGCAACGGCCAGGCGACCGAGCTCCGGCGAGACGGATCGCAGGAAGCGCAGGGAGTCCCCGTACTGGTACCGCAGGGAGAGTGTCGTCGTCGTGCCCGGAATCGGCAGGCCATCCGTCGGATTGACCAACGCCTCGCGTCCGGGCAGGACCCGGCTGCGGACCGCATCGGCAGCCAACGTCCAGAATCCCCCGTCCTGGCGCAGAATCGCCAGCAGGCGACTGGGCAGACCCGGCAGCGTCACGGACACCCCGAGCCGATCCTGCAACCGGGCCTCCTCGGGCGTACCGGGGTAGAGTTGGGTCCCTGTGCCGGCAGCAAGGCCGATGGTTGGCGGCAGCCCGTCATAGGTCCAGGAGACCCCGGCGAACGGGCGGCCGCTGAGCAGGCCGGCACCCAGCGACAGACTGAGTGCGTGCTGCAGCAAGGCATCCGAGCCCAGCAACTGCACCCCTGCACCGACACCACCCTCGTCGGCCTGGCCGAGGATGCCGACCCACGCCTTAGGAAGCAGCGAGTCTAAGGGATCATACGGGGCCACGCGCCACGCCGACTCATCCGGGGGAGCCCCACGCACGACGCCCACGTGGGCCGCGATCGCCGCCCCGGCTTCCCCTCCCGCACGGGGGGCGAAGACGCCCTCCCCGTCGGGCACACCCTGTACGGGGCCCGGAACCTGTCGCCAGGATGACGGCGCGTAGGGCACCGTGACGATGTCGTGGCCGCGGGCGTCGTAGTGCACGAAGGCAATCGTCCGGCCATCCGGGGAAATGGCTGGCTCGAACGCGCCCCCGAGCACGTGCGTAACCTGAAGGGACGCGGACTGTCCGGGCGGCAGGGCGTAGAGGTTCCAGACCCCGTTCCGGTCGGAGGCATACAACACCGTACCGTCGGGGGCCACGCACGGATCATGGTCTGTCGCGGCATCGCGCGTGAGCGGGCGCCACGCCTCGTCCCCCGGCGTCCAGGTCCAAAGGTCCCGGACTCCCGAGACGGCAAGCGAGGCCACCACCCGACCCGCCGTGCCATCCCACGCGAGGCCATCTGCCTGCTGGGTGCCTTCGGGCAGGGCCGACCAGCCCAGCACGCTGCCTCCCCTGTCCAAGCGCACCACCTCATGGCGACCGTCCCGGATGGCCACCCCCACGATCCGTCCGCCGGGCAGCGGCAAGGCATCGACGAGCCGAAGCCCATGGGTCAGACGCCGTACGGTCCCGTCCGCCAGGTCGAGCGCGAAGAGATCCCGATGACGCCTGAAGCGATCGAGCGACGCGAAGCCCGTGTAGAGCAGGCGATTGCCGTCCGGATCGCGGTGCACCGGCGTGTCGAAGACCTTGCCCCACTGCGCCAGGCGCTCGGGCCATGCCGCTTCGCCCGCGACGCGCGCAAAGTCGTGACCGTCCCAGTCATGCCAACCGAGCGTCCCGTCCGGAAGATGGAAGGGACGGCGTTGATGGACGCCCTTGTCCGTCACGCGCGTGAACGACGTCAGGGAGCCTTGCGCGAGCAAGGCGTCGCGCTGGCGGGTGGCCCGGCGGAGCTGGTCGGAGCGCCACGCCTCCCAAGCCTCGGACAGCCAAAGACCGGTCTGCTTGCGAAAGACCCCTTCGATCGTCAGCCACGGTTCGCTGCCGTAGGCTTCGGCCAGTTGCCGCGGAAAGCCCGGCCCCCACCGCAGGACGGCCCACTCCATGAACAACGTCCCGAAGGCATAGACGCCGAGGCCCTGTGGCCAATGGCCGACCCCGTAGGAGCCGACCCGATCCAACCCGGGCAGATCACCGGCCAGTGCCGCCATCCGGGCCACCATGTCGTAATAGGGCGTTGCGCCGCGCCCCCCCTGCGAAAAGGCCGTTTCCCCCAGGACGGCCGTGCCTTCGAACATCCAGAAGGGCAGGGAGAGATTGGGGTACAGCACCCGACCAAGGATGCGATTCGCCAGGGCAGGCAGGCCGCCGGTCGTCTCGAAATGCAGGACGTGCGTGTACTCATGGGTGAACAGGGCTTCGAACCAGGACGCGTTGGACCCGAACTCGCGCTTGTCCGCATCGGGCGGCGTCAGGTAGGCATAGACCGCGTTGTTGGGCAGAGGCAGCGCGAAGCCGTTGGCCACATCCTCGTGGTCCAGCAACACCACCTGCGTCGGCTGCGAGGGCGTGACACCGAGCCACGCCACCAGCCGGCGGTGCACCTGCTCCATCGTTCGCGCGTAGCCTTGGACACGCTGCTCCTCCGCTGCGGGATAGTGGATGCGGAAGTGCTCGGTGGCCAGCGTCCGCCAGCCGAGCGCCGGGTCGTACAGCGTGGCGGCACGGCACGGCTCGGGCAGGTTCAGAACCCCCGTGCAGAACGCCAGGGCGACCGCCAGAGCCCAGGCGCGCAGCGTACCCGCCGGGGCCCGCCCCCGCGCGCATCCGCTCGATTCCGCCCCCATGACGGGCATGGGACTCCCTCGGCCGCCGGCCGTCAATCCACAGGGAAGCTTAACCTCTTCTTCCGTCCTGATTTACCGGGCCGCGCCCTTGCGCAGCCTATAGACTGGACAAGTCCCCTTTCCCCCTGCATCCCGAGGGTCCCTGCATGATTTCCGGAACGCCCGGCGGTTCGCCGAACCCCCAGTACGGATACAACCGCGCCGGCATGCCGGCCCAGCCGGGCGCCCCGGGGCAGATCCCGGGCGACCAGAACCTCATCCAGCAGCAGCCGCCTGCCGTGGCACCCCAAGGCGCGGGAGACGTCTTCGCGTCGATCGTCAACGGCATCGTCTCGCTGTTCCGCGGCATCTTCAACTGGATTGCCGGCCTCTTCGGCAAGCCGGCGACCCCGCCCGCGCAGCCGACCCAGCCCGGCCAGCCTGCCCTGTCCCCCGAGGAGCAGGCGCTTGCCACGCAGTACAAGCTGTGGCCCTCCCGTGAGAACATCCTGGCCTTCAGGGCCGAAGTGGCATCCTACCAGCAGCAGCAGGTCATCGGCCCCGGCTCGGGTAGCCCCGAAGCCGTCCGTGACCTCCAGACGGCCCTCGCGCGCCTCGGGTATCCCCTGCAGGCCAACGGCCAGTTCGATGCAGCCACGGCCGATGCGGTGATGCGCTTCAAGCGCGACAACGGCATCCAGCAGAACTACCGCAGTGCCGATGGGCAGTGGGCCATCAACGAGTACGTGGAGCCCCGCACGATGCAGGCCATTCTGGCGCGCCTTCAGGGCTCGCCCGCGCCGCAGCCCCAGCCCCAGCCGACTCCCCAACCCCAGCCCGTGCCGCAGCCTCCGGCAACGCCCGGTGCCACCGACTTCCAGGCCGTTGCCCGCCAGTACGGTCTCCTCGCCACCGCCGAGAACGTCCAGGCCTTCCTGACGGAGGTCAAGGGTTACGAGGCTGGCGGAGCCCTCGGCCCCGGAACCTCGCAGAAGCAGGCTGTCGCCGACCTGCAGGCCGCGCTGCGCCGGCTCGGGTTCGCCGCCCCGGACAGCAAGACGTGGGACGACGCGACCGGACAGGCCGTCATTGCCTACAAGAAGGCGAGGGGCATCAAGCAGTCCTACAAGGCCGCCGATGGCCAGTGGGCCATCAACGAGTACGCCGACCCCAACACGCTGGCGTCGATCATGCGTGAACTGTCCGCCCTCGCGACGCAGCCTGCTCCGACCAATCCGGCCCCCGTGCCACCTGCACCCGTCACGCCCGCCCCCGTACCACCTGTGGCGCCGACCCAACCGACCCAGCCGCCCGCCACACCCGGCGCGACGGATTTCCAGGCCGTCGCTCGGCAGTATGGCCTGCTGGCAACCGCCGAGAACGTCCAGGCCTTCCTCTCGGAGGTCAAGGGCTATGAGGCCGAGGGCACGCTCGGGCCCGGCACCGGGAAGGCCGATGGTGTCCGCGATCTGCAGACGGCCCTCACCCGCCTCGGCTTCCCCGTCGCCGTCACGGGCCAGTACGACGGCGCCACGATCCAGGCCGTCATCTCCTTCAAGCGGGCCGAGGGCCTGCGCCAGACCTACAAGGCAGCCGACGGCCAGTGGGCCATCAACGAGTACGCCAGCCCGGTGGTCCTCCAGCGCCTGATCCAGAAGCTGCAGGCCGCGCCTGCCGCACCCGTCGTGCCGCAAGCCCCGATGGTGCCTCAGGCTCCGATCCAGCCGCCGACGCAACCCCAGGCTCCGTTCGTGCCCTCGCCGGCCCCCTCGGCTCCTCCGGTCAATCCGATGATCCCCGTGGCCGTCGGCAGCATGGTGCCTTCGACCGGTAGCCCGGCTCCGACGCCCACGCCCTCCCGCCCTGCGGCGAACCCGATGATCCCCGTCGCGGATTCGGGCCTCGTGCCCAGCACGACTCCGCCCTCGGCCCCGATGCCCTCGACGCCCTCCGGCGGCATCGACGCGAGGCAGCAAGCGTTGGCCAATCAGTACGGACTGCTGGCGACGGCAGCGAACGTGGCAGCGTTCGAAGGCGAGATCCGCAGCTACACCCAGGACGGCACCCTGGGCCCCGGCTCACCCCAGACGGACGCCATTCGCGACCTGCAGGCCGCGCTCGGACGCCTCGGCTATGCCGTCTCGCCTTCCGGCCAGTACGACGGTGCCACGGCACAGGCCGTCATCGCCTTCAAGCGGGCGAACGGCATCAGCCAGCGCTATCTGGCAGCCAACGGGCAGCCAGCCGTGAACGAGTACGCCGACCGCCGCACCCTCGAGGTGGTCATGCAGCGCCTTCAGGCGACGCTCCGCTAAGGCGGGCCTCGACCCAGGTCCACGCGCCGTCGGCATCCACAAGGGTGCCGACGGCTTGCTCCTCGGCCAGCGCCTCCAGCAAGCGGCCCAGCCACGGGCCCGGCAACCGACCCGAGCGCGCCACGATCTGGTCCCCGCGCAGCAAGGGGGGCTGCAACGGCCTGAGCGCGGGGTCGGCAACCTCGGCGAGGCAGCACGCAAGCGCCTGGTCGCCACCAGCCACGGCCCGGAGCTCGGCGGCACTCTCAAGCCCCAGAGGCCGCAGGGCTTCCCGCAATCTGTAGAGCCAACGCAGCCTGGAGACACCTCCCTCGGGGGGGAAAGCCTGCCAACCCTCGAGCGCACGCACCAGAGCCAAGGCACCCCGACGCTCGGCGCGGGACCAGCGCAAACGATCCGCCAGCTGTTCCAGCACGGCCTCGGGAGCCACGGCCTGGATGCGGATGCGTGCCACGGGCGCCAACGGGGGGTCGGCGGCGCGCCACGCACGTCCAGCCTCCGGCCAACCGAGGCCTGCCAGCATCCCGTCCTCGCCCATCGCCTGCCAGCACCGCTCCCCATCGGCAGCCGCCACCAGCCGAAGCAGTTCGGTCCACAGCCGCTCGCCAGGCACGGCTTCGAGCAGCGGCGCAAGGGACCGCACCTCGGCCCGCGTGTCCTCGGGCAGAGCGAAGCCCAGTTCTGCAGCCAGCCGGTACAGGCGCACGAGGCGCAAAGGGTCTGCCCGCCAGTTTTCGGGATCGGCCGACCGGAGCCGGCCGGCCGCCATGTCGTCGAGGCCTCCGCAAGGATCCTGCCAACAGCCGTACCCCACCGCGCGATCCGACGGCCATCGGAAGGCCACCGCGTTGATGGTCATGTCGCGACGCCTCAAGTCCTCGTCCAGAGTGACACCCTGCTGGCGCGTCAGATCGACATGGCTCCCCCCGGCCAGGATCAGCCGATGGCTGTCGAAGACCTCGTCGAGCACCACATGCGTCGCGCCAAGTCGTCGCGCCAAGCCCCGGCAGAGTGCAGCCACCGGCTCCGGCACCACGAGATCCACGTCATGCAGCGGCCGCCCCAGCACGGCATCGCGGACACAGCCGCCGACCAGCCAGGTGTCCTCCGGAAGCAAAGGCCAGAGTTCGGCCACGCCCTCCGCCCCGGCCAAGCGACGGGCTGCCGCAGCGAGGCGGCCCTCAGTCGTGGGCATGCGCGCCCAGGTACGCCTGGCGCACGTCCTCCGAGGCGAGCAACTCGGCCCCGGTGCCCGAAAGCCCGACCTTGCCGTGTTCCAGCACGTAAGCCCTGTGCGCGATGGCGAGCGCCTGGCGCGCGTTCTGCTCGACCAGCAGGATCGGCATGCCTTCCCGATTGATGGCCACGATGGTCTGCATGATCTGCCTCACGATGAGCGGGGCAAGGCCCATCGAGGGCTCGTCCAGCAGCAACAGACGGGGGCGTCCCATCAGGGCTCGCGCCATGGCCAGCATCTGCTGCTCGCCGCCCGACAAGGTCCCCGCAGGCTGGTTGCGACGCTGGCCCAGGATCGGGAAACGCTCCATCTGGGCCGCGAGGTCCTGCGCGATGGCGGCCTTGTCGGTCCGCAGGTAGGCCCCGAGTTCGAGGTTCTCGAGGACCGACATCCGCGCGAACACCCGCCGCCCCTCGGGGACGTGAATGACTCCGCGAGCCGTGACCTCGGCGACACGCAGGCGGTCGAGAGGCTGCCCCTCGAAGAGGATGCCGCCTGTCGTCGTCGTGATCATGCGGGTGATGGCCCGCAACGTCGTGCTCTTGCCGGCACCGTTCGCTCCGATGAGGGTGACGATCTCGCCCGCGCCGACGTCGAGGGTGACGTCCGACAGCGCCTGAATCTTGCCGTAGCGTGCCGTCAGGCCGCGAAGTTGCAGCAGTGCCATGGCCGTCATCCCTCGTCTCCGTCGCCCAGGTACGCCCGGATGACCTCGGGGTGGGCCTGGACCTCGGCAGGCGTGCCTTCGGCAATCTTCTGGCCGAAGTTCATCACGGCAATCCGGTCGGAAAGGCGCATGACGAGTGGCATGTCGTGCTCGATGAGCAAAACCGTCAGGCCAAGCTCCCGGATCCGACCGATGAGCGCGACCAGGTCCTCGGTCTCACGCGGGTTCATGCCGGCAGCCGGTTCATCGAGCAACAGCAAGGACGGCTTGGTGGCGAGCGCCCGCGCGATCTCGAGGCGACGCTGCTGGCCGTAGGCAAGGTTGCGCGAGAGCTCGTTGCGCAGGTGTACAAGGCCTACGAAGTCGAGCCATTCGAGCGCCGCCTTCTCTTGCGCCTCGCGGGACTCCGTGAAGCCCGACAGCCGCCACATCGCCTGGAAGAAGCCCGTCGGAGCCCGTAACGCGGCGGCGATGGCCACATTCTCCCAGACGGTGGCCCCACCGAAGAGCCGGATGTTCTGGAACGTGCGCGCAAGGCCAAGTTCGGCCAGATGATAAGGCTTCGCGCCCGCAATCGCCTGCCCCCGGAACGCGAGTTCGCCGGAAGACAGCGGCACCAGGCCCGAGATCAGGTTGAAGGCCGTGGTCTTGCCTGCCCCGTTGGGGCCGATGACGCTGAACACGCCGCCTTCGGGAACGTCGAAGCTCAGCCTGTCGACGGCAACCAGCCCCCCGAAGTGCCGCGTGACCTCCCTCAGGGAGAGCAGGACCGGCGCCGTCACGCGCGCACCTCCTCGGTCTTGTCCGGGAGCGCCGAGGGGTCCTCGGGATGCAGTTCGGCCCGACGATGGGCGTCAGGCAGAAGCCCCTCCGGCCGCCACGCCATCATGAGTACCATCGCCGCCCCGTATAGCAGCATCCGGTAGGGCGTGACGTCGAATTGACCCTCGAGCCCCAGCAATCCGGGCAGGCTGCGGAGCAACTCGGGCAGCGCCGCCAGCAGGCCAGCGCCCAGGATGACACCGGGCAGGCTGCCGATACCCCCCAGAACCACCATGGCGAGGATGGTCACCGTCTCGATGAAGTCGAACGAGGGGGGCGAGACGAAACCCTGCTTGACGGCGAAGAACGAGCCCACGAGGCCGGCTATGGCCGCACCCGTCACGAAGGCCAGCAGCTTGACGCGCGGCACGTTGACACCCGTGGAAGCCGCGGCGATCTCATCCTCGCGGATGGCTACCCACGCACGTCCAATTGCTGACTTGTTGAGATTGCGCACAGACCACCACACCAGCAAAACAAACAAGAGCAAAATGTAATAAAGCTGCCACCCTGCCCGCAGCTCGAGTCCGAACAGGATCGGCTTGCCGACCTCCATGCCCTGGGGGCCGTTGGTCAGGGCATCCCAGTTGTTCTCGGTGAGCTTGGCGATCTGGCCGAAGGCCAGCGTCACGATGGCCAGGTAATCGCCGCGCAGGCGCAGCGTCGGCAGGCCGATGACCAGGCCCGCGAGACCAGCCACGGCCACGGCAGCAGGCACGGCCATCCAGTAGGACCACCCCCAGGACGCCTCGGCCTGCGCAGGCCCGCCGTGCATCAGGATTGCCGTGGCATAGGCCCCGAGTCCGAAGAACGCAATGTACCCGAGGTCCAGCAGGCCTGCGAGGCCTACCGTGACATTCAGGCCGAGCGCCAACGCCACGTAGAGCAGCATCGTCATCGCCACGTCGAGCTGGTACTCGCCCTGCGGCAGGGCCAGCAGGACCGCCGGCAGGAACAGCAAGCCCGCGACGAGCAGGACACGAAGAACCAGGGCGCGCATCTCAGACCTTCTCCACCACGGTCCGCCCCAGCAGCCCGGCAGGCCGGAATACCAGCACCACGGCCAAGATGACGAAGGCGAAGACGTCCTTCCACGTACCGGAAACATAGCCGGCTCCGAGCGCCTCGATCAGGCCCAGCAGCAACCCGCCCACCACGGCACCCGGCAGGCTGCCGATACCGCCCAGGACAGCCGCGATGAAGGCCTTCAGGCCGGCCTGGGTGCCGATGAAGAAGTTGATCGAGTAGTTGAGGCCGAAAAGCACGCCTCCGACCGCGGCGAGGGCCGAGCCCATCGCGAAGGTCAACGCGACGATGCGATCCGCTTCGATGCCCATGAGTCCGGCCGTGACAGGGTCCTGCGCCGTCGCCCTCATCGCCTTGCCCAAGCGCGTGCGTTGCACCATCCAGGTCAGTCCGGCCATGAAGGCCAGGGCGACACCGAGCGTCAGCAACTGCTGCCACGCCACGTGGACCGCACCGAGGTCGAAGCCTTCCTGCAGGGCCTCTGTGAATCGGTCGGGATAGGCGCGGTCTTCGGTACCCACGAGCAACATGACGAGGTTCTGGAGAAGGATGGACAGCCCCAGTGCCGTGATCAGCAGCGACAGACGGGGGCTGTGTCGCAAAGGCCTGTAGGCCACCCGCTCGATGAGCACCCCCAAAACGGCTGCGGCGGCCATAGCCGCCACCAGCGCGAGCGCCAACGCCGGCACCAGGCTCAGGCCGGGCGCCACCTTCTCGATGACGAGCAACGTGCCAAGGCCGGCGAAGGATCCCACCATGAAGACCTCGCCGTGGGCGAAGTTGATCAACTGGAGGATGCCGTAGACCATCGTGTAGCCCAGCGCGATCAGGGCGTACATCGAACCGATGGTCAGGCCGTTCAAGACCTGCTGGGCCAGCAATTCCCACTCCATCGGAACGGCCGCCTACTGCACGAGCCGGAAACGGCCGTCCGCGACCGTCCAGACCGAGAACTTGAAGTTGGGCTGATCACCCTTGGCATTGAACGTGATCCGTCCCGTGACCCCGGGATGATTCCGCGTCGTGGCGACGGCCGCAAGCACGGCCTTGCGCTCGGGCTTGCCCGCACGACCCATCGCCGCCATGAGCACGTGGGCCGCGTCATACGAGTAGGCCGAGTATGCGCCGGGCTCACCATACCGCTTGCTGTAGACCACGTTGAAGCCCTTCTGGGAGGTGCCGCCCGGACCGGTGGCCAGGGTGCCCTCGGCAGCCTTGAGTCCGGCCAGAGTCACGAAAGTGCCGTCGAGAATGCCGTCCCCGCCCATCATCGGGACACGAATGCCGACCCGGCGAGCCTGCTTGGCAAGCAAGCCGGCATCCTGATACTCGCCGCCGAAGTAGAGCAGATCGGGACGCTTGGCCTTGATCCGCGTCAGGATGGGCGTGAAGTCCTTGTCGCCGGTCGTCACGCTGTCCGAAAGCACGATTTCGCCACCACCCTTGACGAAGGTCCGGCGGAAGACGTCGGCCAAGCCTTGGCCGTAGGCATTCTTGTTGTCGAGCACGGCGACCTTGCGGAAGCCCCGACCCAGCACATACTCCGCCGCATCCTTGCCTTGCTGGTCATCGCGACCGATGGTGCGGAAGACGTTCTTCAGGCCGCGCTCAGTCAACTGCGGATTGGTCGAGGCCGGCGTCACCATGGCCACGGATGCTGGTGCATAGACCTCCTTGGAGGCCGGGATCGAGATGCCGCTGTTCAGGTGCCCGACCACGCCCAGCACGCCCGACTGGACGAGCTTGCTGGCGACGACCATGCCTTCGCGGGGATCGCCCTTGTCGTCCTCGACCACCAACACGACCTTCTGGCCCCGGATGCCCCCGGCCGCATTGACCTCGTCCACGGCCACCTGCACGCCCTGGCGGATGTCAGCACCCATCTTCGCCAACGGTCCGGTCAGCGGAGCGGCCACGCCCAGCTTCCACGTGCCGGCCGCATCGACGGGCAGCGCAAGGACGCCGGACAGGCAGACCAGCAGGACAGACTGGAGCAGACGACGCATCCCATGACCTCCCGGGGTTCGGGCACCCCACGTTTCCGGCGATGACGCCGGACTCAGAGCAGGCTCGTGATCCGGGCCCGCAGCTTGCGGTTGATTTCCTGCCCCTGATCGAATCCGACCTGACGTGAGACCGCCATGCTGATGCGGTCGGCCAAGTCCACCATCTGGGTGAAGCCCAAGGCGTCGATGTCCTGATTGGGCATCTCCGATAGGGTCGATTCGACCATCCGGCGCGCGGCCTCGTAGCCCATCACCTCCATGCAGATGAGCGCGAACGAGTCGAAGCGCGTCTTCTGGATGGGTGCGTGGGCCGGGTCGAGACCACCGTCGCGGGAGTGGGCCATCGACCCCTGGGTGTAGAGCATGGCCTTCAGGGAGTCGCAGGTTTCCTTGTGGCCCTGCGAGGAGACTTCGAAGAGCTGGGCCATCGAGAAGCTGCGCGGCAGACGACGCATCCAGTGGGGAATCCACTCGGGCGGGTCGTTGCGGTCCCACTCGAAGGCATCGAGGGCTTCCTGAGTGAAACTCACGGCGCTGGTCAGGTCAGGCAGCAGGTCCTTGAAGGGCTTGCACTCGTCCATCCGGCGCATGCCCTCGAGCAGAATCCAGTCAATCTGCCGCGTGACGTTGGCCGCCGGCAACTCTTCCTGCGTGCAGGACACGACCTTGAAGTCGCCCGTGTTCCACCAGCAGATGATCCGGAACATCGCATCCTCGCCACGCAGGGCGTTGACGGCCGCGTACTTGAGCGTCCCGTTCTGGAAGTACATCTCGGCCTGCTGGTTGACCTCGATGCGGTTCAGTTCCAGCAGCGCCGTCTTGGATTCCATCTTGATCAGCTGGACCAGATTGGGAAAGCTGATCGATGCGAGGTTGCCCTCGAGCAGGGTCGTGCCCATCAAACCTCCGCGCCTGTCTTGGCCCGGGCGGCGCGCCCGTCCATGATGAACCGCTGGACCGCCTGCGCGGTCGTGAAGAATCGGATGCCCACCCCATCCCACGTGAAGTGGTCGGATCGCTGGTTGCCGGCATCCACCCAGACATGCACCACGTACCCCTCGGGCACGGCCTCGAACTCGAGGGAGAAGTTGGGCTCCTGGGGTTCGAAGGCCCAGCGCGTCCTGCGGCCGGCCAGCAGGTCGTCCAGCCCCTCCGTCAGCAGCGCCAGTTCGTCCCGGGGCGCAAGCCCCAGCAGGCAGCGGCCTTCGACGGTTCCCTCGACCGGGTCAGCCAACCGGATCTCCCGTTCACCGGACTGCAACGTCAACACGTAGGGGAGCCACAGGCCATCCTGATCCACCGGAGTCCCGAGCTCGAGCACGCAGCGGGTGACGACATCGGGGTCGTCGCTGGAGAGTCTCAGGTTCATGGTGGGTCACCGGGGCCCCGGCCGATGGGCGCAGTGGCCATCATAGCACCTCGCCTGATCCGCACCCCGACAAGGCCGGCCGCGACGAGGAACATGCCCAGACCGCCTCCGAGGGTCAGCAGGCCGAGCTGCCCCCAGAAGCCCACGGGCCACCAGGTGCGTGCCTCGAGCCAAGCGATGAGGGTCCACGAGGCCGCTCCCGCGACCAAGGCATGCACCAGACCGTCCCGGAAGGGCTGCAACATCGTGGCTAGGCCCAGCGAGCCGATCCGACGCCGCAGCGCCCAAGCGACCTGCAGGGCGTTGGCCCATGTCACGAGGACGGTGGCGGCTGCGATCCCGGCAAGCCCGGCGTCGAAGGCAAACGTCAGAATTGCGTTGACAAGAACATTTATCAACAAAGATACAACAGTGATTCGTAGCGGAGTCCGTGAATCATGCAAAGCATAAAAGCAGCGAACCATCAAATCACGCATGGCGTACGCCACCAGACCCAGAGCGAGACAGGCCAGGACCAGGGCCGTCCGTGCGACGTCCTGCGCCCCGAACGCACCGCGCGCGAAGGCGACGGAGACCAGCGGGCCGGCCAGCACCACCAGACCGGCCGCAAGCGGCAGACAAATCCCGCCCACCAGTGAGGCCCCGCGCGCCAGCCAGTGGCGCAGACCGTCCATGTCTCCCTTGGCCGCGGCCTCCGTAAGCCTCGGGAAGAGGGGCACGAGCAACGCCGCAAGCAAGGTACCGAGCGGCAACTGGTAGATGACGTTGGCGTAGCCCCAGGCCGCGATGGCGCCCGTCCCGGCCCGGGACAGGAAAAACGTGCCCACGAGGACATTGAGTTGCCCCACGCTCGAGGACAGGATGGCAGGCCAGAGCAGGGCCAGCAGCGCGCGCATCCGCGGATCGTCCGGGCGAATCCATTCCAGTCCGCCGCGACCGGCCAGCAGGCGCCATGCGGGCAGGCCTTGAAGGAGTGCCTGGAGGGCGGCACCTGCAGCCGTGCCCCAGGCGAGGGCCATGGGATCGCCGGGCCGGAGCACGAGGGCCAACACCACGGCCACCGAAGAGACAAGGGGCGACAAGCTGGGCAGGGCCACGTCCCCACGATCCTGCGACAATCCGGACAGCAGGCCGATCCACGCGCCAAGTGCCAGGATCGGGGCCATCCACCGCAACATCGGCACCGCGAGCTCGAGCACCGCGGGATCGACCCACGGCCCCTGGAGCTTCAGGATCCACGGGGCCGCCCAGGCCACGGCAGCCGCCACACCCGCCATGAGGAGCCCCACCCAGAGCAGCAATGAGGCCACCAGCGAATCGCCGTCGGTCCGCCCTTCGGCACGCCCACGCGTCAGGGCTGCGGTCGCGGCGCTGTGGAAAGGGCCATTGAGGCCACCCAGCATCACCAGAACGTAAGCGGGCAACTGGTAGGCAAGGTTGTAGGCATCGCGCACCTCGCCGGCACCGTGCACGCCCGCGATCACCACCTCGCGCGCGAAACCGAAGCCCTTGCTGACGAGCACGAGGCCCGCCACCATCGAGGCGGCACGCAGCAGGCCGGGGCGAGCAGGCGCTCCGTCAGGCAAGGCCCAAGTCCGCAAGAATCCAATCGATGGCGGCAGGCAGGTCGGCCGCAACGTGGTCAGCCCGGACCGGATGCTGGTAGGTGCCCGCCACGACACGCTCGCCATAGCCGCTGAGCAACAGGACCGTGCGAGCACCGCAGGCCTGACCGAGTTCGACGTCCGAGGCCTTGTCGCCGACGACGTAGGACTGAACGGGGTCTATGCCCCAGCGCGCACAGGCCTCGTCGACCATGCCGGTGCCAGGCTTGCGGCACGCACAAGATGCAGCATAGGGGGCCACAGTGCCTCCCTCCTCGGGGGGCAGGTGCGGACAGTAGAAGAGGTCGTCGAGTATGGCACCGTCCTCCAGCAGCAGCTCCTGCAACCGCTCATGCAAAGCCTGCACATGCGACTCGGGGTAGTAACCCCGCGCCGGCCCGGACTGGTTCGTCACCAGAATGGCCGGAACACCCGCGGCATTCAGGCGAGAGATCGCACGGCCGGCTCCCGGCACCAGGCGAAGATCGGGCAATGCGCGGATGTAGCCCACCTCTTCGTTGATGGTGCCATCGCGGTCCAGGAAAACGGCGGCCTTCATTTGGGCATGATAACCTGCCGGCACGTCCGGGATGGGAGGAACACCTTGGCAACCCTGCAGGAGCGCATCTGGGCCGGTGCCATACTCGTGCTGGCCGTGGTCGGCACGGTCGGCAACTGGCTGCGGACGCCCGTGCCGGCCATCAAGGGTGGCGAGGAGCTGTCGGTCGGTACGCCCGACGTGGCCGTGCTGGACCTGCAAGGCCCCATCACGGATGCGGGGCCGGACGGCGGCCTGACCGGTGGCAGCGCGGGCATCGGCGCCCAGCGCACGGTACGTCTGCTGCGGCAGGCAGAGAAAGACGGGGCACGCGCCATCCTGATCCGCATCAACTCTCCCGGGGGGACGGTCGCGGCCTCGCAGGCCATCCATGAGGAGCTGATGCGCCTGCGCACCAAGGCGAAGATTCCCGTGGTCGCATCCTTCGGAGACGTGGCGGCCTCCGGCGGATACTACATCGCGTCGGCGGCCAACCACATCGTCGCCCTGCCCGGAAGCACCACCGGCTCCATCGGCGTCATCCTGCAGGTCCAGGAGGTCTCTGGCCTCATGGGCCGCATCGGCATCCGGGACAACACCATCAAGAGCGGCGCCCGAAAGGATGTCGGCTCTCCCTTCCGGCCGATGGAACCCGCTGACAGGGCCAGCCTGCAGGCGCTGGTCAACGACAGCTACGACCAGTTCCTCGAGGCCATCCGCAAGGGCCGGCCGCAGTTGCCGCTCGCCAAGCTGCGCGGCCTTGCGGATGGCCGCGTCTATACCGGCCGACAGGCCAAGGCCGTCGGCCTCGTGGATGCGCTGGGCACGACCCAAGAGGCTCTGGACAAGGCGGCTGCCCTGGCAGGGGTGGTCGGGACGCCCAGCATCAAGCGCTACAACAAGGGCTCCTGGCTCGAGAACCTCTTCGAGATGGACAGCCGGGGTGGCATCGGGGGACCGTTGGCGACACAGCTCGGCCTGCAGGTCTCTGCCTTGCCCAAGGGCGTGCCGCTGGCGGTGTGGCCATGATGCTGCTGGATGTCCTCTGGGACGGCCTCGGGAAGCCTTGGGCAAAGCCTGGCGAGAAGCCCTGGCTGGCCGTGCGCGTGCTCACGGCGCTGGCCTTCGGTCTGCCTGCCCTCCACCTGGCCACCGTGCTGCGGTTGCCGGTGCCGGCAGCGGTCGTCTGGACGCTGGCAACGACCCTCCTCGGCTTCCTGGTTATGGGTGCCCACGGCACGCAGGTCTATCGGCGGCTGCTCGCGGCAGGTGGGCAAGCCCCGCTCGAGGCGGTCGACGAGGTCCTCGCCACGGCAACGTGGCCATGGCTGCTCTGGCCTGTCCTTTCGGGGGTGCTGCCCGGTCCGGGCACTTGGGCTCTCGCGCTTGGCCTGCTGGCGCTGCAAGTTACCCGAGCCACACGGGACCTCGCCGTGGTTTCAGGCGTTGGCGCGGATCGATGCCTGTCCGCCTTGATCCGGCCGCTGGGTGACGCCGTCCTGCTCCTGATGCTGCTGATCGCGGCGGGGGCCAGCCTGGCAACAGCCACGCTGGCCCCCTGACGATCGAGACACGCCGTCGCGGATCAGGCTCCGCGCACCTGCAGCGTCCTGCGCCGAGAGTGGTAGCGCTCGCTCAAGTGCTCCCACGACACCTCGACATGGCCGCCCATGGCTTGGTGCCGCTGAGCCCAATCCCGCATCAGGTCGAGACACGCGGGGTCGATGTACTCCAGCGCGTCGCTTTCGACACGCAGCCGCGATCCGGGGCGCACATCCTCGAGGGCCCGGGCAAGCACGGGCAGGCGCAGGAAGGTCGCGATGCCCGCCAGATGCAGGACCTGGCCACCCTCGTCACCTTCGCCCTGAACCGCGACCTCGAGGCGGCTGAAGGTCCACAGCAGCTTGACCAGCGCGAGACCGATGCCGATCAGGACGCCCTCGAGCAGGTTCGTCGCCACGATGGCCACGACCGTCGCCAGGTAGATGGCGACCTCGGCCTTGCCGTAGGCGGCCAGTTCCTTGATGGCCTTGGGGTTCAGCAGCTTGAAGCCCGTGAAGACCAGGATGGCCGCGAGACTCGCTACGGGGATGCGCTCCAGCACCGGAGACAGCAGGACCACGAACGCCAGGATCCACACGCCATGAAGGATGGCAGACAGACGCGTCTTGCCGCCGGCTTCGACATTGGCCGAGCTGCGGACGATGACACCCGTGACGGGGATGGCCCCGACCAGGCCGCACAACGTGTTGCCCACGCCCTGCGCCAGCATCTCGCGGTCGTACTTCGTCCGAGGCCCGTCATGCAGCTTGTCGACGGCCGTGGCGCACAGCAAGGTCTCGGCACTGGCAATCACCGCGACGGCGAGGGCCTCGGCCCAGATGTTCATCTGGCTCAACAAGCCAAGATCCTGCAACGACGGCCAGCGCACGACCTCGGCCAGGTTGGCCGGGACCGTGACATGCTTGATCGAGAGGCCAAGCGCCCACGAAGCCAGAATGGCACCGGCAACGGCAAGGAGCGGCGCCGGAACAAGCTTCAGGCTGCGCGGGGCGAACCTGGACCACGCCATCATGGTGAGCACCGTCATGATGCCGATGCCAGCCGCCAGGTGATGGGTCGAGCCATCGACCGGCAGGATGGCCTTGGCCAGGGTCTCGGGCAGCGCGACAAGGTTCGCGATGCCGCCACCCTTCGGACTAGAGTCCATGACGACGTGGATCTGGCTGGCCATGATCAGGCAGCCGATACCCCCGAGCATGCCGTGGATCACGGCCGGCGAGACGGCTCGGAACCACCCGCCCACGCGCAGCAGACCAGCCGCGATCTGAATCAGGCCCGCCAGGACGACAATGATGGCCATCCCGGCCAAGCCGTGCTCCTGGACGATCTCCCAGATGATGACCGTCAGCCCGGCTGCAGGTCCGCTGACCTGCAGGGGCGCACCGGCCAGGCTGCCGACGACGATGCCGCCGATGATGCCCGAAAGCAGACCGAGAGCAGGCGGCACACCCGACGCGATGGCAACGCCCATGCAGAGCGGCAAGGCCACCAGGAACACCACGACGGAGGCGAGGAGATCGCGGGCGTAGCTCTTCTCTCCCGTCCGCGGCACGCCGGTAGTTGACTGGACCATGCTCACGCCGTGACCCCCGCCGCGACGCGATCCGTTTCGGTGCCCGAGTCAGTCAGCGGAACAAACCGTCCGGTCATGGCATCGAACGAACGAATCGCGCCCGTATCGATCTGGTAGACCCACGCGTGCAGGCGCAAGTCTCCCTTGGCAAGCCGGACGGCCACGGAAGGCAAGGTACGCAGGTGCTCGAGCTGGACGAGCACATTCTCCTCGATCGCGGCATCCACCCGGTCCTGACCCTCCAGATGGGCGTGCTTGGTCCGGACGATCCGACGGGTGGTCTCGGCGTGGTTCAGCCAAGCCCGCACGGTCGGCAGCTCATCGAGCGTCTCGGGCTTGAGGACGGCCTTCATGGCTCCGCAGTCCGAATGGCCACAGACGATGATGTCCTTGACTCCGAGCACCGCCACCGCATACTCGACCGTGGCACCTTCCCCGCCGTTGGCCGCGCCGTGTGGCGGCACGATGTTGCCGGCGTTGCGGATGATGAAAATCTCGCCCGGCTTGGACTGCGTCAGCAGGCTGGGGCTAATGCGCGAGTCGGCGCACGTGATGAAGAGGGCTTCGGGCGCTTGTCCCAAGGCCAGCTTGGCGAACAGCTCCCGGTGCTCATCGAACACCTGGTTTTTGAACTTCTGAACACCCTCGACCAGTTTTCTCATGTCCGCCGCGCCTCCTGTAAGTACCGCAAGCTCAGTTCTGACTGTCTGACCACAACTGCCGCACCGCCTCGATGGCTGCCAGAAGCTCCTCGGAAGGAATCCCGGCACCTGCCACGAAAGCCAGACCTGCCACCAGCCAGGCAGCAAGTTCGGGTTGCGTCAGGTGGTAAAGCACCTTGCGTCCCTCCTTGCGCTCGGCCACGAGTCGATGCGCCTTCAACACCCCCAGCAACTGCGACGTGTGGGGCTGGCTCAGACCCAATGCCGACTGCAGCGTCGCCACATCCCGTTCACCGTTGCGGAGTTCTTCGACAATCTGCAGTCGGCCGGGATGGGACAGGACCGACAGCAGAGCGGCAAACTCCTTGCTTACCAGTCCTCTGTGAGGCACGGACTGCTCCTCGAATATGCAGATGTATAGATATATGCATATCAGATAGCAAGAATCAATCCCCAAGTTGGGATTTTCTGCGGGCCCGAATCAGTGAACGTCGGTCTGCCAGGTTCCCGTTGCCAGAAGGTGCCCACCATGAGGACCTGCGGCCCGCCGCAGCGCCGAAGCCGCACGGGCCCTGAGCCGGAAGGTCACGGCCCCTGCAACCTCTGGCGGCCCCTCGAGGACCCAAGCCTTGCCTGTCCAAGCCCCCTCGACCAGAACCGTCCCCCCCGGGGCATCCCATTCCACGCAGAGATGTTCCTCCGGTGGAAGCTCCGCGAAGGCAAGCATCACGGGCCGACCATCGAGGCGATCGGTGCGGAGTGCAAGCAGTTGACGTTGCCCTCCGCCCCGGAAGGGCCACCACGTCGGCGTCGGGAATCTCATGGGCTTGCCGGCAGATTCAGTGGGGGATGGCCTTCCCGGCGGCCATGCGCCCGCCACGCGTTCACCAGCAGCATCGCCACCGTCATGGGCCCGACGCCGCCGGGAACAGGCGTCCACGCCGCCACCCTCGGCGCCTCACCCTCCCAATCCACATCGCCGCTGAACCCTCCGCCAGGGACAGCGTGGATGCCCACGTCCACGACCACGGCTCCCGGGGAGAACCATGAGGCCTTGACCATCCCGGCACGGCCCGCCGCAACGACCACCACGTCGGCTTCGGCCACACGTGCAGGCAGATCGCGGGTACGACTGTGCGCCACGGTCACGGTGGCATCGGCGTGCAGCAGCAACTGGGCCATGGGCCGCCCGACGATGCGGCTGCGCCCGATGACCAGCGCCCGCGCTCCGGCCAGGCGCACCCCGTGCGCGCGCAACAAAGCCATGACTCCTGCCGGGGTGCACGGGGCGAGATCGGGCTGGCCCACGCCGAGACAACCCGCCTGCCAGATGCCAAGCCCATCCACGTCCATGTGCGCCGG
This sequence comes from Candidatus Sericytochromatia bacterium, assembly GCA_035285865.1. Lineage (GTDB taxonomy): Bacteria > Cyanobacteriota > Sericytochromatia > S15B-MN24 > VGJW01 > VGJW01. Next base: position 5,818 of record JAYKHS010000008.1, on the reverse strand, counting down.
GATGCAGGCCGTCAGGATATCCGCATCGAGGTGACCCGGCAGAGGCAGTTGCAGCATCAGACCATCGATGTCCGGCCGGTCGGCCAGCGCAAGCAACGCCGCACGGACCTCATCCATGCTGGACGACTCCGGCAGGATGGCGTCCTCGACCAAGAAACCGGCCTCGCGCGCCGCTACGGTCTTCTGGCGAACGTAAACGGCAGATGCAGGATCGTTGCCGACACGCACGACGGCCAATCCGGGTAGCCGACCACCGGCCGTCGTCCACGCCGCGACTTCATGCCCTAGTGCCGAACGCCACGTCGCGGCAAGCGCCTTGCCGTCCATCCGGCCCTGCAGCACGACCTCGACAGGACTCACGTCTTTGGCCGCTTGTCGGCCAGGCGTGCCATCAGACGCTCGGCCTCGAGCATGAATCGCTCCACCTCGCCCTCCGCGACCCGGTCACGCTCGTCGTCCACCGTAATGGCGAAACAGAGGCGACGGCCCTCTGCAGCGACGAGGGTCGCCCTGACCTGAACGTGGTGCCCGAGCGGGGTAGCCACACGATGCTGGAGATTGACTCGGGTCGTGACCGTGGTCATGCCGAGGGGCAGCACGCCAGCGAGCGCCTGGACGGCGGCCTGCTCGGCGAGCGCGACGAGCTGCGACGTCGCAAGCAGCGGCAAGGCCCCGCTCCCCTGCGATACGGCAGTGCAGGCATCGGAAACCTGGGCGTCTGCCGTGCCGACGCGGCCTACGAGATGCTCCAGCGCGTCTCTCATGGTGCGATCATACCGCCTGAGCCCTGGCGGCTCCAGCCCAGCCGACATGAGCGGGGTACGCACCAGCGTCGTGTTCGGCTTGACGCCGGGATCGGTGCAGGCTTTACCATGACGCTCTCAACGGCCAGTCGAGAGGAGTGCCCGATGCCCGATCAGTCCGTATCCGATCCGGCCACGACCTCGCCCCGGGGCGTCACCACCGTTCCGGTCGTGCTCATCCCCGGCGACGGCATCGGCCCGGAAATCACGGCGTGCGTCCGGGACATCCTCGAAGCCGCCGGTGCGCCAATCGATTGGCAGGTCCATCCTGCAGGCCTTTGCTGTACCGACGTGCATCCTACCGGCCTCCCGGACAGCACCATGGCCGCCATCGCACAGCACCGCATCGCGCTCAAGGGACCGACCGAAACGCCATCGGGCAGCGGCCACAAGAGCGTCAACGTGACGATCCGCAAGGGGCTCGAACTTTATGCGAACGTCCGCCCCATCCGGTCGCTGCCGGGCATCCCGAGCCGCTACGAGAACATCGACATTCTGCTGGTTCGGGAAAATGTCGAGGACACCTATGGCGGGATCGAGCACTTCCAGACGCCGGACGTGGCCCAGGGCCTGAAGATCATTACCCGCCCAGGTTCGACGGCTGCCTGCCTGCGCGCCTTCGAGATGGCGCGGGACCAGGGCCGCAAGCGCGTGACCTGCGTGCACAAGGCCAACATCCACAAGCTGACGGACGGCCTCTTCCTCGAATGTTTCCGTGAGGTCGCCGCCCAGTTCCCGGAGATTGCAGCCGACGACATCCTCGTGGACAACCTCTGCATGCAGCTTGTCAAAGACCCGACCCGCTTCGATGTCGTGGTGTTGCCCAATCTCTACGGAGACATCGTGAGCGACCTCTGTGCCGGGCTGGTCGGTGGCCTTGGCGTGGCTCCGTCGGGCAACCTGGGCGATGGCATCGCCGTCTTCGAGGCCGTGCACGGCTCCGCACCGGACATCGCCGGCAAGGGCGTGGCCAACCCGACCGCCTTGCTGCTCGCGGCGATCCAGATGGTTCGCCATCTCGGGCTGGGTGAAACGGCCCGCCGCATCGAGAAGGCCCTTGAGACCACGCTGGCAGAAGGAGTTCGGACGGCAGACCTGGGGGGCAGCGCCACATCCGCCGCATTCACGGCAAACCTCATCGAGAATCTGCCGGCTACGTCCATCCCCGCCATCCTGCCTGCAACGCCTGCCGGTTCCGTCATGCAGCGCCGAGCCGAGGCCCGCACGCCAAACTCTGGGCTGCTCGAGACGCGCGGTCTCGATATCTTCGTCGAACATCAGGACCTGGCCGTATTGCCGCCGGTGCCTCCTGAAGCCGGCGGGATGCGCCTCGCCATGATTTCGAACCGTGGCACCAAAGTCTGGCCGGGGCCCCTGCCCGACATCCGGATGGTCAACTGGTATCGCTGCCGGTATGTGTCGGACGCTGCCGTATCCGAGGCTGATGTCATGGCAGCCCTTTCAGCCGTGGCCAACGTGTGCACCTGGGTCCACATCGAGCGCTTGCGCACGATGGATGGCAAGGCGATGTATTCCAAGGCCCAGGGCGAGTAGTCTGCCAGGAAGGCCTCTCTGGCGACACGCCCGTGCCTTGGCACCGAGAGCAGCTTCAGGATTGAGGCTGGTGCTCTTGCTCGGTCCAGCGAACCAGTACCCTGCAGCCTTCGCGAAGGGGCGTGGTGAACTCTGCAGGCACGCCGTCCACCTCCAATCGGAGCTGACCGCCGGGAGACGTCGGCGTGACGTCATCCCGGACCAAAGCCAAAAGGTCGGCAAGAATCGGCAACGGCGGCGCGCCATGCCGGTAACGTCCCCCTTCGCGTACCGGTCCATCCGGGTCGATGGCTTCCCCCGAAGCGTCCACGATGGGCGGTAGCCTGCCGGGAACCCGCAGGACACGCCCCTCCCACCATACGGACACATCGACGATGCGCGGCTCGGGCATCACGTCGCGAACTCGAGGCACGTCCCGAACCGCACGACTCCGCGACAGGACCATGCCGGGAACAACACGCTCCGCATCGCCGATCGGACGGCCATCCGCCAGCCACCGCGTATCAGCCAACCGCAGCACCTGAGGAATCCCCTCGACCTCGAAGGACAACAATTCGGCATCCGCAGGCACTGACAGGCCTGCGGCAAATTCGGAAAGCGTCGGCAGGATCTGGCAGACCTGGCCATCCGACAGACGCTCATCCCAGTCCACGACACGACCCTCCACGCGGGGGACCAGCACATGGCGGACGAGCTGGTCCTCGACCAGAACCGTCAATTCTCTCTCTCTGCCCCAGACGTCTCCCAGAGTGGCGGACGGCCCCTGCGCCGCCACCGCCAACTTCAGGACGAGATGCGCGTCCTCGGGCAAAGGCTCGTCAAGCGTCAGGAGACGATCGGCGTGGCGAACTTCCGCCGGCCGGCCCGGCGGGGCCGGGATCAACTTGAGTGCTTCGTCCACCGTGACGGTCAGGCCCAGACCAGGTCGTCCTGTCAGGTCTCGGGCCGCAAAACCAGCCGCCAACAGGCCATCCGACACGGTGGCTGCACCCAGATCCAGAACCTGAACGGTGCGCTCCTCTCGATACCTTTCGACAAGGGGGTCTCCAGCTTGCCACGGCGGGGAAAGACGGACCCCGATTTCACGCAGCCGGAAACCGGGTCCACTCACCGCCGTGAAGGCGATACCGAGGGGCGTCACCCCAGCCGGTCCCCGCAAGAGCTCCGTCAGTGAGGTACCTGCCCCCAGTAGTCCGAAGTCGACATCCCGTACGATGTCGCTGCCTCTGACACCCACACGGGGCGCGGGGAGGCCGAGCGCCTCCGCAAGGGCTTCGGAGAGGCCTGGCGTCTGACTAGCACCGCCGATGGCAAGGACAGCGGCAGGTGCACGCCCCCCGTTCAATCGCAGGATCTCCTCGGCCACGGCCTTGGCCCACCGCTGAAGCGCGGGACGGACGAGCGTCTGGAGGTCTTCCGCCTGGACACGAACCTCGAGACCCAGCACGTCGCGGGCAAGGAGCACGGTCGGGGGGCCGACCGGGCTGACGGCCTGCTGCCAGCGGATCTTCATGGCTTCCGCTTCGGGGAAGTCCAGAAGATGATGCTGAGCCAGGACTTCCGTGACGAGGTCGCCGGCAAGAGGAACCATGGCATAGCCAATGACGGCACCACCGTGGGTCACGGCAATGTCCGACGTACCGGCACCGACATCGACCAGGGCCAGATTCAGGGCACGCATCGTGGACGGCATCGCGACCTCGGCGGCCGCGATGGGTTCGAGCGTCAATCCCCCGAGGGCCAAGCCGGCCTCGCGGACGACAGCCACGAGCGCGTCCGTGACCACCCTCGGCAGGAACGTGGCGATGAGACGAGCCTCCAGGACGGAGCCAGTCTGACCGACAGGCTGGTCGAGGGGGGCACCGTCCAGCACGTGTCGCCCGAGGGTGTACCCCACACAGTGGAAACCCGACCTGACCTCGCCACCGAGGCGATCCGAGGCTTCACCAATACCCTGCAAGGCCAGCTGTTTCAGCAGCTCATGCCCGACCCGCCCAGGGCGAGGAACCGCAGCACGCACTTCGACCTCGACGGTACGCAGCGCACGACCCGCCGCCGCTACCGTGGCGGCCTGCAGCGGCACCCCACTCCGCCGGGACAGTGCCATGACGACATCGCGCAACCGCTGGCCCACGCGGGGGATATCGTGAACCTGGCCATCGCGCATGGCCCGATCCTCGTGAGCAAGAACCTCCCCATCCAGGATACGCAGACGCCCCTCGGCATTGCGCTCGACCAGCAACCCGACGATGTTGCGGGTGCCGATGTCCAAGGCAAGCTGCGGGGTCATGACGCTGTCGTCATGGTACCCCAGCAAGCCGCGGCGACACGACGGAAACATGGCGGGGCGTCTACGGCCACTTCAGCCATGCGGCGGAAACCAAATCATGCAAGAGCCCGACGCAGAGAAGGCCTTTCTGGGCATGACATGTTCATATGACCGCCTTAAAAACGACAATTTCGACAGCGATGCCGGCACTCCTCGGTATGTCGTGCACCCTGCTGCTGGCAGCCTGCATGAGCGGCCTTCAGCCAACCACACCAGCACCATTCACGGCGGCCGGGGAAATGGCAACCAGCCTCACGCGCCACGTGCAGTCCCGGAGAAAGGTCACTCCTCCGCCCAGGCGGCGACTCCCCACACCAACCCCGCGCGTGGCCCGCGTGACGCCCGGCCCCGTGCCGACGCCGACACCCGCACCTACTCCCGCTCCCACACCGACACCCGGCATCTCGACCCTATCCACGGTTGGCGGGATCGTCACGGACGGTTCAGGCAATCGCTACGGAACAAGCGGCACGACCGTGGTGAAGGTTCTGCCGGACGGAAGCAGCCAGACCATCGCCACATCCGCCCTTCTCCTCGACTCGGCATTGGCTGGCATCGACTCCAGAGGCAATCTCTACGCACTGAAGCACATCGGATGCAGGGTCCTCAAAATCGCCACGGACGGGACGGTCTCGACCTTTGCGGGCGATGGCACTCCCGGATTCGCCGAGGGACAAGGCACGGCGGCACGATTCAATCGGCCGGCGGGCATGGCCGTGGACGCCGCCGACAACCTCTACATCTCCGATTACTGGAACAACCGCATCCGCCGCATCACACCGGGTGGGCTGGTCTCGACGTTCTCGGGTAGTGGAATCCGAGGTAGCCAGGATGGTCCTGCAGCGACCGCACGTTACACCGAGCCCATAGGCATCTGCATGGATGCCAGCGGCAACTTCTGGCAGGCCGATCACGACGGCCACCGTATCCGCCGCATCGCACCTGACGGCACGGCCAGCACGCTCCGGAATCCGTCAGGAAATCCGGTGAATTACACGTATCCCTTTGACCTGCCCCCGTTTATCGTCCAACACAAAACCGGGATGCATGGTTATGCCACCTGTCGGTGACGTGTTGCAAACTCCTCTGGTGTGAGGTTGCCGAGGGAGCTGTGTGGGCGTTGTCCGTTGTA
>JAYKHS010000007.1:0-147507 GCA_035285865.1 Candidatus Sericytochromatia bacterium | reverse complement strand
CATGGGCACCTGTCTCTCCTGTCACGACAAGTACGGCGCCAGCAAGGATTGCTGGTCCTGCCACTACTGATTGCCGAGGAACCCCGATGGAACGCCGCGAATTCCTGAAGCTCTCGGGGCTGGCCGGGACGGCCATGGTCCTGGGTGGCTGCGAAGATTACAGCTCCCAGTTGATCGCCTATGTGGAGCGCCCGATCGCCCTCGAGCCCGGTGAGGGCAACCACTTCGCCACGACCTGCGACCTCTGCTCCGCCGGGTGCGGCGTGTCGGTGCGGGTGGTCGAAGGCCGCTCGGTCAAGGTCGAGGGTCTCGAGGGTCACCCCTTGAGCCACGGAGGCCTGTGTGCGCTCGGCCAGGCCGGCGTCCAGCATCAGTACCATCCCGATCGTTTCCGCGGGCCCGACCTGCGGGCGAAGGCTGGCGAAGTCAGCCCGGATCATCTCAAGCTGAAGATGCTCTTCGATGACGTGTTCAAGGCCAAGAAGCGGCCGACGACCGTCCCCGAGAATTTCAAGGTCGGCCTGACGAGCTTCGCCGCTCCCGACTTCGCGTTGGCTGACGAAAAGGCAGCCGAGGCCCGCAAGTTCGGTGCCGAGCTGTGGGCTCAGGCTTCCGACCGGCTTGGCAAGGCCCTGGCGGCTGCCGGTGCCGGTGCGGTCATGGTTCTGGGTCCGCAGGTCCGGGGTCATCGCTACCAGTTGTTCGCCAAGGCGGCCAAGGCGTTCGGCGCACCGGCTCCCGTCATCGTGGAACCCTTCGGTCACGAGGCGCTTCGCGCGGCCAACAAGGCTGTCTACGGTCGTCCGGAGATGCCGCATGTCGATCTCGCCAACACGCAGCTTGCGATGTGCTTCGGCGACGAGCCCTTCACCACGGGACCGGCGCCCACGCTGTTCAACTGGGGCTTCGGCGAGATGCGCCGGGGTCGTGAACTGGTCCGCGGCCTCTTCGTCGTCGTCAGCACCCGCATGGGCGAGGCGGCTGCGGTCGCCGATCTCTGGATCCCGGTCCGCCCCGGCACCCACGGCGTCATCGCCCAGCTGGCCCTGCATGCCCTGGGCAAGGGTGGCGTGACGGTTGCCGAGGCCCACGAGAAGACGGGTGCCCCTGTGGAGCGCCTCGAGAAGTTCGTGCGTTGGGTTGCCGGGACCGAGCTCAAGGTTGCCTTCGGTGGCGGCGAGGTCCTGGGGCACACCAACGCGGTCGAGACGCTCTCGCTGGTCAACGGTGTCAATGTCGCGGCAGGCATGGTCGGTCGCAAGGGTGGCATCCTGCCGGCAGCGCCCGCCCCCATTGCCGGGATGGCGCCGCCTGAGCCGATCGGTTACAAGGATTTGCTCGCTCTGGTCGATCGCATGAAGGCCGGTCAGGTCAAGGCGTTGGTGGTGGCTGGCGTGGACCTGTTCATGGCTCTGCCCGGCGATGCCGGTCTCGAAGACGCGCTCAAGGCCGTCCCCGAAGTCGTTTCGTTCGCGACGGTGCCGGATGACACGGCCGCCTTGGCCACGATGGTCCTTCCCGACAGCACCTTCCTCGAGCGCTGGGGCGATGCGACGCCGGCCGTCGGGTCCGGTTCGTCGGTCGCGACCCTGATGCAGCCTCTGGTGGTGCCGTTCTTCGAGACGCGTGCCGCCGAAGACGTCCTGCTTGCTGCGGCCAAGGCTGCGGGCAAGGACCTCGGCTTTGCTTCGGCCGATGCCTTCTTCAAGGCGATGTGGGCCGGCGTGGCCAACGACAACCAGGTGCCCGGCGCGCAGAGCGCATGGAAGAAGGCTCTGCGCAACGGAGGCATCCACAAGCCGGCACTGGGCGCACCGCTCGCGGCGCGCATGCCTGCCAATGCTCTGCCCGCGCCCCGGTTCGAGGGCGAGGAGAAGGACTTCCCCTTCGTCCTGCAGCCCGTCAAGTCGATGAAGTATCGCGAGGGCCAGGGTGCTCATCTTCCCTGGCTTCAGGAGATGGCGGACCCGATGTCGGCCGCGGCGTGGGGTGGTTGGCTCGAAGTCAATCCCCACACCATGGAGAAGCTTGGCCTTGCCCAGTACGACGAGGTCATCGTCAAGAGCCTTCACGGCGAGGTCAAGGTCGGCGTCGTGCCGTACCCCGGTCTGCCCGAGGATGTCGTCGGCATGCCCCTGAACTTCAGCCGTCGCAACGGTACGCGTTACGACAGCGTCGAGGGCGGCAGCACGTGGGAAGCCACGATGAAGAAGGATCCGGGTCGCGGTGAGGATGCCCGCGCTCTGCTTGGTGCCAAGGCCGAGCAGGCTGGCGGCGGGCTTGCCTGGGGTTCGTTCCGGGTGTCCATCACGCCGACCGGTGCCAAGTCTAAGCGTCTGGTGCTCGTGTCCAAGAGCATCCAGCCGCAGGAGTCGCCCGCGGTTCCCGCGCGCGTTGAGCAGGAGTTCAAGGTATGGCCGATCTCATGACCGCCACCCACGAAGCTGCCCATGGAGCAGCCCATGGCGCTGCCCAGGGTGCGGCGGCCGCACCTTACGAGGGTGCCGGCTCGCCCTATCGCTGGGGCATGTCCGTCGATCTCGATCGCTGCACCGGTTGCGGGGCCTGCGTCGTGGCCTGCCACGCCGAGAACAACCTCCCCATCGCCGGTCCCATCGATACGGACGAGGGCCGCTCGGTGGACTGGATGCGTGTGGAGCGCTACTGGGAAGGTCACTACCCCGAAATCACGGCGCACTTCGTGCCCGTGATGTGCCAGCACTGCACCAACGCGCCCTGTGAGCCCGTTTGCCCCGTCTTCGCGACCTACCACACGCCCGAGGGCCTGAACGGCATGGTCTACAACCGTTGCATCGGCACCCAGTACTGCCAGAACAACGACCCCTACAACGTCCGGTTCTTCAACTGGTTCGAGGCGGCTCTGAACTTCCCCGAGCCTCTGGCCAACCAGCTGAATCCCGACGTCACGGTCCGCTCGCGCGGCGTCATGGAGAAGTGCACCTTCTGCGTCCACCGCATCCGTGACGTTGCGGCCGATGCCAAGGCCGAGGGTCGCCTCGTCGAGGATGGCGAGATCGACACGGCCTGTGCCCAGAGCTGCTCGGCCAATGTCATTACCTTCGGCAACCTGCTCGATCCGCACAGCAAGGTCTCCAAGGCCGTCGCATCCGCCCGGCGCTTCCGCCTCCTCGAGGGGCTTGGCACCGAGCCCGTCGTCTACTACCTGAAGGGTGGCCAGGCATGAAGCTGCATCCTCCGCTCGTCCACGGCGACGACAAGATCAACCGGGACATCCTGCGTCCGCTCTTCGAGACGAGCTGGCGCTGGTGGGCCCTGTTCGGCCTCTGCCTGACCGGCTTCGGTGCCGGCTTCGTGACCTGGATGTGGATGCTGGGCGCCGGCATGTGGGTGACTGGCCTGCACCGTCCAGTCATGTGGGGCGTGTTCATCGCCAACTTCGTGTTCTGGGTCGGCCTGTCCCACTCCGGGACGCTGATCTCGGCTATCCTGCGCCTGGCAAAGGCGGACTGGAGAAGGCCCATCACGCGCGCCGCCGAAGCCATGACGGTGTTCACGGTGCTGATGGCGGCCCAGTTCCCGCTGATTCACCTCGGGCGGACGTGGTTCTTCTACTACATCATTCCGTACGTCAACCAGCGCGAGATGTGGGGCAACTTCCGCTCGCCGCTGGCGTGGGACCTGATGGCCATCCTGACCTACCTGTCCGGGTCGCTCATCTACCTCTACCTGCCCACGGTTCCCGACTTCGCCATTGCGCGTGACTACGCCACCACCCCTGTCCGCAAGAAGCTCTTCACGATGCTTGCGCTGGGCTGGCGCGGCACCCGCAAGGAGTGGCACCGGATGAATCTGGCCATCCTGATGCTGGCCGTGCTCGTCCTGCCCGTCGCCGTTTCGGTCCACACCATCGTGTCGTGGGACTTCGCGATGGCTCTGGCGCCCCAGTGGCACACCACGATCTTTGGACCCTACTTCGTGCTCGGGGCCATCTACTCCGGCATGGCGCTGGTCGTGACGCTGACGGTCCTCATCCGCTGGGCCTTCAAGTGGGAGGACTACATCACGCCTTTCCACCTGGACAAGCTCAGCAAGATCATGCTGGTGGCCGCCATCCTCTGGACCTACCTCTGGTGCGGCGACTACCTGATCACCTGGTATGGCCGTCTGCCTGAGGAAAAGGTCATCATCGACATCAAGAACGGTGGTCCCTTCTTCTGGCACCAGCTGACGATGATGCTGGCGAACACGATCGTCGCGATTCCGATGCTGGCCTTCAAGAAGGTGCGCACCAGCCCGTGGGCGCTGATGTTCCTGACGATCTTCATCAACGTCGGCATGTGGCTCGAGCGTTACCTGATCGCGGTCCCGACCCTCGTGCAGAAGGGCCCGTCCTACACCTGGACGACCTACTCGCCTACCTGGGTCGAGCTGATGATGAGCATCTATCCCTTCGCGGGCTTCGTGATGCTGTACGTGCTGTTCGTGAAGATGGCGCCCTTCATCTCGATCTGGGAGATCCGCGAGGATCGCGTGGCCGAGGCCTACAAGACGATGGGCCAGGCCAAGCTGCGGGCAATCGTGGCGGAGTAGGAGAGAACCATGGCCGATACGTACGTCCTGGCCCGCTATCGCGAGGTCGACCCTGCCGCCGCCGGCATCCAGCGCCTGCTGGGTGCAAGCGTCAAGCCCGAGGACATCGACGTGATGACGGGCGTTCCCTACCCCGAAGAGGTGTGGGGCCTGCCCGAGAGCAAGAGCAACATCCGCAAGGTCGCCGCGATGTTCTGGGTCATCGGCGCTTGCTGCGGCTTCACGCTCGCGGCCGGCACGGCTTGGCTGTACCCCCTGCCCACCGGCGGCAAGCCGATTGTTTCCCTGCCTACTGCCTCCGTCATCATTTACGAGATGTCGATGCTGATGGGCATCTTCTCGGTGGCGGTTGCCACGCTGATCGAGAGCAAGCTGCCCAACTTCAAGAAGCTGCCCTATCATCCCGCCGTTTCGGATGGTCACGTGGTCCTCTCGGTGCGCTGCGCCGACGAGTCCTCGGCCTCCAAGGTCGACGAGGTGCTCAAGGCCAGCAACGCCGATGAGGTTCTTCGTCATGTCTAGCCGCCGCCTGTCGAACCTGATTCCTGCCGTCGCCGGCATCGTGCCCGCCGCACTCGTGGTGGCCGGTTGCCAGGGTCAGATGCGTGACCAGATCAGCTACCGTGCCCAGGAGAGTCCGCTTCCGGTGCCGGCTTCCGCTGTCGCGCAGAACGACGAAGAGGTGAACCTGGACTATCCGATGGACATCAATGGCGGCCCGGCCAACCCGTTTGGCACTCCTTCCAAGGAGCTGCTGACGCTGGGCAAGCGCAAGTACGAGGCTCAGTGCGGTTCCTGCCACGGCCTGGGTGGCAACGGTGACGGTGAAGTGGGCAAGGCTCTCCTCATCCCGCCGTTCAACTTGCAGCAGCCGATGTACAAGGCCATGTCGGATGGCCAATGGTACCTCCGGATCACGAATGGTCACCCGTTCGGTCCCGGTATCGAGCCCATCATGCCGAAGTACCAGAAGAAGCTGACGATCAAGGAGCGCTGGGCGCTCGTCAGCTACGTGAAGCGTGAGCTGATCAAGTAGCGTTGGTCTGACGGTCCCCCGCCCGCAAGGGTGGGGGACTTTTTGTTGCTATCCATATGCCTGCGGGTCATTGTCGGCTATGATGTGATCATGTCGACCTCGCGATGGCGTCATTTTGCTGTCACGGCAGCCCTTCTGCTTCCCGGCTGCGGTGTCTTGGGCCAGGTCGTCGGCGCTCTGACATCCGACGCGATGATTCCGTCGATGCCACGTAAGGCCGGCGTTCAGGTTTCGTTGACGGGGCTTGCTGCCGGAACTGCGACACTCTTGGTCACGGGGGAGCGACTCGCGCCCCGCGTGAAGGTCGAGGGCAGGACCGTGCAGGGTCTGGACCTCAACCAGGTGAGTTCCGTTCGGGTCTCCATCGTGGGGGCTGGCCAGTTCGATCTCCCCGCTGTCGTAGCTCCTGTCGTGGACGGCCAGTTCTCCGTCTCCCTATCGGGACTCGTGCCTGGCCCTCGTCGCGTCGTCGAGGCCGTCGGGCTGGATGCCGAGGGTCGAGACGTTCCGGGTGCCGTTCTCGCCGCGATTGTCGATGTCGCTCGTGAGGGTCGCGAGGTTCGGCTGGCATGGTCAGCTACGGCTCTGGCTCGAATGGTGGGGGAGATTCATCGTCGTGATCGCAGCGAAGGTCGGCAGCGTGTGGCGTCGCTGGACCTCGTGGCGCTCCAAGGGAAGCTGGATGCGGCTTTGGCGGCGGGGCTGCATGGCTCCTTCGTGGATCACGTCACATGGGCAGATCGGATCCTCGCTTCTGGGGGTTCGCATCATCTTTCCGGGCAGGTCGAGGTTCCCCTGCACAAGCCGTCCGCTCTGGTCGTCGGTGTCCGCGGGTTGGGGCCGGGCGAGGAGTTGCTGCTGCGGATTCATGACCCTGCGAGCTTGCCCTATGCCGGCATGGACAACGGGGCCTTTGCGTTGGGCCCGATTCTGCCCGGGACGTGGAGGGTCTGGCTTTCGGCACCGGGTCGTGCTGATCGTGTTGTGGTGGTGCCTTTCGCGGCCGGTGCTACGGTGTCGATGGAAGTGGACGTGACGGTGGCCTCCGCGGTGGGAGGGGATTTCGGTGGTCCCGAGGGGCTTCAGACTCCGGCCCCGGTTCCCTATCCTTCGGGTTTCGATTGGTCCGCCTGGGCCGGGGCGACGCCGGTACCTTTAGGGACGTTGCCTCCCGCGTCACCCTTGCCGCTGGCGCCGTCCAGTACGCCGGCACCGTATCAGACTCCGGTTGGCACGCCGGTGCCCATTCCTCCGGTTCCGGGTCCATCGCCGACCTCTACCGTGATCCCGGCACCCGGGAATGGTGGGGGCTGGCTCACGCCTACACCCTTTGCTCCTCCATCGCCCACTCCCTCGTTAGCGCCCATTGAGACACCAATGCCAGCTGCGACACCTGGTGCCGCGACTCCTGAACCCAGTCCAACGATGACAAGTCTAGCCCCTGGTCCCGGCCCGATGGGCAACGCGACCATCACCATCAAGGTACGCTTCGATGAGTAAAGTACCCGTGCAAATGTCTTGGCTGTTCGCGGCGTGCGCGGTGGCGATCAGTGTGTCGGCCTGCCACGTCTCCTCAGATGTGGTCGTGCCCACGCGAATGCCCGGAGGAGCAGGGGAGTCCTTTGCCTCGGCCTATCAGGGGGTGCGGCCTGAAGTCGTGGCCTTCGTGGAACCGGGCAAGCCCGTTCGGCTGTCGCCGGGTAAGGCTGCGGTGACCGTCCTGGTCAGTCTGCCGGGTGGTGTATCCGAGTCCAATAACCGGACGACGCAGGCGATCCCGTTCGGCAACATCCGAAAGGTGGACATCGAGGTCAAGGGCGAGAATCTTCCGGCGCCCCTCGCGACCAGCGTCGAGATTTCAGGCGGCAGCTCTGCTGCTGGGACGATCATCCTGCCTGCGGGTCGGAACCAGATCATCACCGCCACCGGGCGGGATGCGCAGGGTAACGTCATCGCAACGGTGAAGGCGGCATCCACGTCGCAGGCGGGCAAGGTCAGCGAGGTTGTCGTCCGGTACGGTAGCACGCCTGCGGCCGAGATTCTCGAGGCGCTTCCTGTCGAGGTGGTGCCGCGGATTAACCTGGCGGCGTTGCAGACGGCCATTGAAGACGTCACGCGTCCAGCTGGCACGCCTTCTTCTTATATGACACATCCGATGCTGGTGCGGAAGTCCGCATTTGTCGATGCCATAACGGCACAGTTGAATGCCGGTAAGGCGCCCGAACAGATCGATGGGGCGGTGTTGGCTGCTGCGCTCTATGGCAAGAGCAAGAAGATCGAGAAGGGATCTGTGAAGGTTTCGGTTGTGGATCTGAATGGGGATGTGCGGCCATTCAATAGCTATCCTGGATACAGAGATGCCTCTCTGGCGGTTCGTGATGGTTCTTATCTAAGTCGTCGTATTGTCCTAATTCCTAGTGATTCCGATTACTGCCAGCTTAATCTGGGCTCTCCACTAGCTCCTGAGTTTGTTTATCTGCAAGGTTCATCCAGTCAATCGGTGGCAGTTGAACCCGGTGTTTGGAGTATCAGTGTCTATCCGGGCGTGACTGCACTACCTTGGGTTCGTGTAATGCTTCCTGCTTCATCAAGTGTCTTTGACGGCTCGAGCGTTGTGGTTGAGGAGGGAGGGAAGGCCGAGTTGGTCTGGCGCGACGCGGACATGTCCAAACTGGTGCTGACCGGCGCGGGGCAGGCAACCTTCTCCTCAACCCCCTACTCGGATCGCATCTGGGACGACCCGAAAAGTGGCGAGTTCTGGCGTGTGACCACGGCCGACAGCACGATCTTCCGGCTTAGCCACTTCAACTCCATCTATTCGGAGTATGGCTGCATCGGAAACATGTGTAATGACGATGAGAGTTGGGGTCGCAAATCCGCCGTCCGCGTCTTCCGTGCGGATGGCACCCAGATCCTGGGCGCAGACGCAGCCAGCGGCTCCTTCCTGTACGCCAGCGAGATGGCCGAGACGCTCTATATCTGGACTCGCTTCGCACGTACGGATGCCACGGTGTCGGTGACGCCGCTCAGTTCTGCCGAATCCATCTCAACCACCAAGGTCGACTTCCAGCAATGAATCCGTGGACCCCGTCGGGTCCGGCAAGCAGGATGGTGGCCGGTCTGACTCTGGCGGCCACGCTGTCCTCCTGCGCGTCGTTGGCCGCTGTGGTTCGTGCACAGCCCTCCGATGCCGTCCGGTATACGGTGGAAGAACGCCCGACTGGCTATCGTATCGAGGTGATTCCTCCTGCCGGTGACGCCGCCCTTCCGCTACCGGATGGGCTGCTCGGAACGCTCCCGGTCGTGTCGGCCTGGGTTGGGGGTAACGCCCTGATGGGTGCGCTCGTCTGGGGCCACGTGTTGGATGCAGCCGCTGGCGGTGTGCTGGGAGGTGTCGGTCTCCTGGCCCTCGACCTGCTGGGCGAGCGTCTGGTCGGTGCGTGGCGGGCGAGGCAAGTGATGCCAGTTATGCCGGCCGAGGCGTGGTTGGAGGGCTCTTTGGGCTGGAAGGCCCGCCCTTTCGAGCCGACGACCGATGGTCGACTCGTGGCTGAGATCCCGATGTATCCGCATGAGGCCGTTGAAGATCTGAAACTCTGGATGGGTCGGGAGGAAGCACCGCTGGTAGGGCGTGCCCTGCGGCGCCGTTCGCCTCTGAATCCTCGCGATCCGCTTCGCCTGCCTGGATTGACCCTCGCTCCCACTTCACGCCAGGCCAGCGATGGCGAGGGAGCGTTGAAGATTGAGGCGGATGGCTGGTATCTGGATGTGGATTCCGGCGCGAGCGTGACACTCGACCTGCTCGTTGGCAACGCTGGGGGCGGTTCGGCGTCGGATGTGGATCTTGCCATCGAGCCGGTTCTGTCGGGGCCGCATCGGGATTGGCTGGTTGCTTGGCCGCAGCGCCTGCAGAGCCTGCCGTCGGGGAGCACGCATCGCCTGTCGCTCAAGTTCCAGATTCCCGGATACGCCGCTGCCGGTGCTTTTCAATATCGCCTGCGGGCACACGAGGTGGCCGGTGTCTCCAGTGCCCCCGTGGCCTTGCGTGTTCGCGTCCGCGCATCGCTGCTGGAGCGGGTTCAAATGGCCATGCCGATGCTGGATGGTCAGCCGGTGCTTCAGCAGCCTTCTGGGCAGATCGTCTGCGGGTTCAGGATGGGCCTCGTCTCACCCGAGATGCTCCAGGTTTCCGATCTCGACTTTCGCGTGCGTTCGCGTGATCCGCGCATCTTGATTCTCGATGCATCTGGAGGGCCGATGCCGACGGAGTTGGCGGCAGGCAAGAACATGGTCTTCCGGGGCACCCTCGTGGCTGCCCCCGACGTATCCCTCGACGAACCCGTGTTGTTGGACGTGAAGTGGTCCCTGAAGCGTGGCAGCCAGGTGGTGACGCGCGAGGAACAGGTGGAGCTACCCTTGGCTGATTAGGCGTCCGATGATGCCTTCTGCTGGTTTGGCACCGGGGGGCTTCGGTCGGTCAGTATGCCCCTGCGTCAACGATGGAAACCAGACCCGGAGTAAGGGCATGAACGACCTCATGCTTCACGGGGAGCCAAACCGGTGCTGCCGAGCCCTGCAAGGAGTGCAGCACCCTGCCGCTGCGCGCGCTGACCAATTGGAGGCGATTTTCACCGGCCACGCCAATCGTGCGCCCACTCGGCAGGAAAGCGACCGACTGTGGCTCGGGGATACCTACCACGTACGCGAACATCTCGCCGTTCGTCGTGGGCGTCTCAACCCAGACCTTGCCTTCGCCAGCCAACGTCCAGCCCTGCCCGTCGCTGCTCCACGCAGGCATCAAGGCAAAGGGCAGGTCTTCCCAGATGGTGGTCCGTTCGGGTGTGGAGCCGTTTGCTGCATCGGTTGGCAAGACCACGAATGAGGGCGGGGCATCCTCACGAGTCAGGATCAGCCTTTCCCCATCGGGACTCAGTGCCGTCGCCCACCAGGGGCCGGCCAGCGGCGGCGTGCGCAACTCCGCCGTATCGAGGTCCAGCAGGACAACGGTATCGCCTTGGCGAACCCAGATTTCGGCCGGACCGAACCATCGCCCTGCGCGTTCCACGGTCAATCCTGTCGAGAGGGTCGCGACAGGCTCGTCCTCGTCCACATCGAGATGGACCACGCCCCCTTCGGATGTGACGGCAGCCAGCTCGGTCCGCGGCCCGTCCAGTGGGAGGAGCGCCGTGAGTTCGCCTTCAATCGTCCACTCACGCAAGGCCTCGCCCGTGTTCAGGGCGTGCAGGGTCACCCGCCCGTCCTGTCGACCGATGGCCACGCGGGAGGAACCGGCCGCCAACATGGCGACGATGAGACCCTCCGGCTCGCGCCAACGTGCGCGGACGGGGGTAGGCAGAAGAGTCGTCGTGAGGATGCGGGTCCCCGTGAAGGGCTGGATTCGCGGTGTCACACACCCCGTCATGCCGACAAGCACGCCCATGATGCAGGCCCAGAGGCCGACGCCTGGACGAATGGGTGTAGCCATGTCTTGCATGGTACTCCCTGAGGCTTCGTGTGGCATGGCGACTTGGCCTTCGGATGGCCATACAGCTTATGCTTGGGCTCATGCAGCATTGGTCGCTTCGGATGAACCTCTGGCGAGGTTTGTTGACCGCCCTTTGTCTCGCTTTGCTGGGCGGCTGCATGAGCGTCGCCGCCATCGCCGACAGGGCGTGGCAGCAACCCCCGCATCTGCAGGTTTCCGAGAGCACGGAGTCCGTCCGGATGCGCGTGCTTCCGGGCGAGACAGGCGTTCTTCGTGGTGCCGAGGGGACCTTGTCGGCTTATGCCCTCTTGGGACAGCCCCTGTTGCTTGGGGGCGTGCAGTGGCTGACGGGACTGCCGTTGTTCGCGCATGCAGGCCCGCTGATGGCGCTTGATGCTATTCTGGCCGGGTTTCTTCTGCAGAGCCTTCCGGGCCTGCACGAGGTGCGTGGCGACGCCCTGATGCTCGCGACGGACAAGGGACCGGAGTTCCGGCCGCTCGTGGCCCAGGCGGATGGCGCCCTGGACGCCCATTTCCCGGCCTCGGCCCACCGCGTCTCCGGGGCCCGTTCGGTGACCTTGCTGCGTGATGGTCGCGCGATGGCACATTGGAGCCTCCCTCGGGGGCTGCGTGGAGTACCGCTTCTGCCGGAGCAGTTTCCTGTCTGGTCGTTCGGGACGGAGACGGCCTCGGATGCGGTCCTGGTGCGTGTCGTGCACGCAGGGGGACGGCCCGTCCGGGACGTCGGGGTGGATCTGGCCTGGACGATGGTGCCGCCGCCCGAGATGGCTGGCCCGGGGCAGGTCTGGGAGCGGCTCGCTTCAGGGGATGCCGTCGTGGCGCGCTGGCCGCTGCCGCGTCAGGATGGCGGGCACCTGAGAGCCTGGGCCAGCCTGAAGGAGGCGCGCGGGGGCAGCTGGCCGCTCGGGATGGTGGACCTGACTCCGCTTGCCACGCCGCCTGCGGGTTGTCCTCGTGCGGTGGTGCTCGAGCCGCCTGCCTTCGAGGATCGGGCTGAAGGGCGGCTGGCCACGCTGCCAGTCGGGCTGGCCGTCGGTCAGGAGGTCCTCCTGACGCGGGTGGTGATTCGGGCCCGCAGTCGGGACCCCGCGATCATCCTGTCGGAACCTGAGATCGAGCTTGGCACCGTGCTCGTGGAGTCCGGGGTAGCTCCCGTCGGTCAGGTGCGTTTGTGGCGCACCAGAACAGTTCGAGGGCCGATCGGATGCCGGCTTGAGGTCGTGGCCTATCATGAGGGCAGGTGCCATTCGTGGTTCGAGGATGTTTGGTGGGACGATGACGGACGCTGAAGCCCCCCTGCCCTTCGCATCCGACGGGTCGGGTGGGGGTTTGCCTGGTGAGGAGTTTCGAACCGCAGGGCTGGTGTTTGGCCAGCTGCTGGGGGATCCTGGCCGTCTGCCTGCAGGTGCGTGGGTTGCCGGGCTCGAGCCGTGGTGGGACGTCACGCGGTGGGATGCGCACGCCCGTAGTTTGCGGGGCCTTCGTCGCCAGCTCGGGAGGGCTGGGCGCTGCGGTGTCGTCGTGAGCTGGTCGTGGTTGCGTGATGAGACATCCCTTGATGCGGCAGGACAGCAACTGGCCGCGCTGCTGGCCCGTTGGCGTGCTGCCTGTCGGATGCCGCCGATGGCCTTTGCGGCTTCTTCCCGCTGGGAGGAGCCGCATGCGTGCGCGTGGCTGGGGCTGGCGTGGTGCGGGGAGCGTCTCGTCGGTGCAGCGCTGGCCTTGCCGCGTGCGCCGGGTGTCTGGTGCCTGGTGCATCTCGTCCGCGACCCTGAGGCACCGCAGGGTACGGTTGAACTGCTGGTCGACAAGGGCATGCGCGCCCTGGCTGGCGACGGAGCCAGGTGGGTCACCCTCGGCCTGATGCCGCTCGAGGGCCCCGTGCCCCCGCTGCTGGCACGTGTCCGGCCTGCGCTCGAGGGGCTTTTCCCTTTCGCTGGTCTGGCAGCCTTCAAGCGTCGTTTCCGCCCGGACCTCGAGCTCTCCCTTCTGGTCGTGCATCCTGACCTGCCGGTGTGGGTGGGCGTATTGCGACTCCTGCGTGCCTTCACGGGTGTCGGTTTCCGGCGCTATGCCCGGTCGTGGCTGAGGTGGGCCATGGGGTATCGTGTAGGATTGCTGCCGGAGGCCGATGCGCTCCGGGGGCGCCTTGACGCCACCACCCGTCTGGAGCCGATCGCCACGTGATAGAGGATTCTCCCCCCGGCCTCGACGTCTCCGGCGTCTCCAAGGTGTTTCCGGCCCGTGCCGGGCGCGCTCGGCATGTCGCCGTGGAGGACGTCTCTTTCCATGTGCGACCGGGAGAAATCCTGGGGCTGCTGGGTCCCAATGGCGCGGGCAAGACCACCACGCTCAAGATGATCGCCGGGCTCGTCCGGCCGACCGAGGGCCGCATCCTGATTGATGGCCAGGATGTCGCCACGGAGCGCATGCGTGCCGTACGCGGTCTGGGTGCTGTCCTTGAGGGCAACCGCAACCTGCACTGGAAGCTGACGGCACGCGAGAACCTGGACTACTTCGGCGCCCTCAAGGGTGTGTCCGGCATCGCCGGGCGTCGCGAGGCCCTCATCGAGCGCCTCGGTCTGGGGCCGCACGTCCGCAAGCGGGTCGGCGAGCTGTCGCGCGGCTTGCAGCAACGCGTGGCCATCGCCGTCGCGCTCCTCGGGGGCCCGCGCACCCTGTTGCTGGACGAGCCCACGCTGGGGCTCGATGTCGAGGCGGCCGTGACCTTCAGGGGCGTGGTCCGGGACATCGCACGCGAAGGCTGCGGCATCGTCCTGACGACGCATCAGATGGAGGTGGCCGAAGATCTCTCCGACCGCATCGCCATCATGGCCGCAGGCAATCTGCGCGCACTCGATGGCTTGCAGGCCTTGCGCGCGGCCTACCGGGCGCCGGGGCATCTCGTGGCCTTCCGGGGAGAACCCGATGCGGATGTCCCCGAGCGATTGCGCGTGCTTGGTCTCGAAGAGATGGTCCAGGGCGATGGGGCCTGGCAGGGGGTGGTGGCCTCACCGGAAAACCTGCCCGGTGTCGTGGCCTTCCTGATCGAGGCGGGGCTGGAGCTGGCCTGGGTCCGTGCCCGCGAGGTCGATCTCGAGGCCTTGTACCTGCGCATCGTGACGGGGGCTGCGGCATGAATCTCTGGCGTCTCTTCGTGGCCGAGCTTCGTCGCGAGGCCATCCTGCTGGTGCGCTATCCCCTGGAGACCGTCTCCCGACTGGTCTGGAACCTGGGCTTTGCCCTGCTGATCTTCTTCGGGTTCTCGGCGGCGGTTGGCAGCCAGGCCTCCTCCCTTCCGGGCTTCGAGGAGGGCAACGTAGGCCGTCTGCTCGGCCTGCTGACGACCTACATCGCGATCAACGGCCTCGGCAACGCGGCCGAACTCATCGCCGAGGAGGTCCAGACCGGGACGCTCGAGCAGGCCGCGCTCTCCCCCCCGCCTCTGGTCGTCGTGGTCCTTTTGCGGGACCTCGCGAGCTATGTCGAGATGCTGCTGCGCTTCGCGCTGGTGCTTGCCATAGCCTGTCTCGTGACGGGAGTCCGCCTGCATCTCGACGTGCCGGCCTATATCGTCCTGCTGACGCTGATGTATCTGGGCATGGAGGGTATCGGCCTGATGCTGGGTGGTGCGGGCCTGATCGCCAAGCGCATCACGACACTGGCTCAGTTCGCCGTCATGCTGGTCTTCGGGTTGGCCATCGTGCCGCTTGCGGAGCTTCCGGCTTGGACCCGTCCACTGGTCGCGGGTTTTCCATTCACCAATGCCCTGGAACAGCTCCGGGCCGTGGCCGTAGGGGGTACCAGCCTCGGTCATCTCTGGGCCGCGGGGCAGTTGCCCGGCCTCTTGGCGGGTGCCGCCACCTGGCTGGTTGCTGGCCTGGTCGTCTTTGCCTTCGCGGAGCGCAAGGCGCGGGATCTGGGCACGCTCAACCAATACTGATCCTCCGGGACCGAGGCGCTTCCTCTTGACGGCATCGGGGGGGCTTTGGGATACTGAAGCTCTCAGGCCGTGGCCCCATGGTCTAGCGGTTAGGACATCGCCCTTTCAAGGCGGTAACACGGGTTCGAATCCCGTTGGGGCTACTCCTTAGCCAGGCCCCCTTCGTCTAGAGGCCTAGGACGTCGCCCTCTCACGGCGGTAACAGGGGTTCGAATCCCCTAGGGGGTACCATCATCGAGGACCGGACACTTGTTGTCCGGTCCTCGGTCTTTTTCAGGCCGACCGGGTGATGGCGCGCAACTCCCAAAGAGCGACGGGGCCAACCGTTTCCGGTTGCCCCCGTCCGTGGACCGTCCGTTCGCTCAGAGGCCGAACTGCAAGCCTGCAAGACCGCGCACGGCGTTGGTGCCCGGCCGCCTGTCCCAGTGGGCACCCAGCACCAGGGCTTGCTTCTCACCAAAGCGCCAGTCTCCCTGGACGCCCGCCGCGGCAAGCAGCCCCAAGGGCTGGCCCACGGGCTCCAGTGCTGCCAGGTCGGTCTGGAACTGCAGGCCGATGGCGTCGCGGCGCCAGTAGGCAAAGCCGCCCACGACGGGTGCGGCTGCCGAGAAGGCTCCGGCCATGGCCGCGCGCACGCCTGCGTAGGGTTGCAGTTGCAGGGAACCGGAGAGCACGTCGGAGAAGATCGGGCCGGCAGGGCCGGTACATGCCAGCAGGGAGAAGGCACCGGCAGTCGGGGCCAGGCCCACGCTTGCATCCAGATAGTGGAACCACTTGGTCCCCCCGAGCGCCTCAGGCAAGGCGCCGTGGAGGCCCGCCCTGAGGAAGAGGTCCCCGGCGGTGCCCGGCGTCGTCCCTTCGGCAAGGCCTGCGCCTCCGGCCACCACGAGGGGCAGCTTCTCCAGGTAGCGCTCGGTCTGGCCTTTCTCCGCCATGGCGGCGCGCTCGACGGCAGAGCGCCGAATCAACTCCCGGATCATGCCGAAGCTGGCCGAGCCGATGGCGGCGAACTGGAAGCGGTCCAGCAGACCGTCCGGACGGAAGGTGATGTCCGGGAAGCCCACCATCACCCTGTAGCGCTGATTGTCCTCGAGGATGGCGTGATAGGCCCACTCGGACTCGCGCACGTCCTTGAAGGGATTGTCGGGGGACCGGGGATCTCGGGGCAGCACCACGCCTCGTGCTTCTCCGGCGGCGAGCAGATTCCTGACGACCATCGCGATCTCGGCTCGGGTCACCTGGGCTTCCGGGTGGAAGCGATCGTCCTCGATGCCGGGCACGCCATCCCACAGTCCGTAGCGGTTGGCCAGTTTCTGGACGCCGGCTGTCCTGGCCTCGCTGCCGCGCAGGTCGCCAAAGACCTTTTCCCGAGGTTTCTCGAGCGCCCACGACGTCTTCGACAGCAGTTCCAGTTCCTGCACGAGGTCCTCGAGCGCCCAGGCTAGGTCCCCGCGTGAGAAGGCGGCCTCACCACGGAACGTGTTGTCCTCGAAGCCCTTCATCAGGACCCGGCGGATGCTCATCTCGGCCACCGCATCGGCTGCCCAGTGCCCTCCCGGCACGTCCTTGTAGGCTTCCTCGACCACATGGGCCGAGGCCGGCAGTGCTACGGTCCCCGAAAGGACCCACGTGGCGAGGGCCGCGACCGAGCGCCTGAAGGTACCTGATTTCATGGTCATGAGCCTACCATGGCCGGGACTGATGTCCGCTCGGGACCCCCTAAGCGTGGCATGATGGTCTGGAGGTTGCCTGCGGACAATGGGTGTCCGTCCTTCCTCCGTTCCCCCGTCCACGATGAGGAGTCGGTTCCAGCCATGGCACGCTTGCTCGCTACGGCCGCCACCGCGGCCAGTCTTACCACGTTGGTCCAGATGCCCGCGGTCGCGCAGGTCGTGGCCGGTCCGATCGGTTCCGCTCCTGCAGGCGCCGCGGTCGGGTCGGCCCTGATGCCCGTTGCCATGCCGGAACGTCCCGGTGACATCTGGACGGGCGGCGGTCTGCTCTTCGCGCCGCGCTACCTTGCTCAGGGCGGGGTCGAGTTCGGTGCGGGCGGCATGACGCTGCTGGGTGGTCCGTCGACCGCTCCTGCCGGCAGCATCGCCCCTGTTGGCGGCCTGCGCTTGGCACCTCAGGATGGCGTCGAGCTGGCGGCTCTGCTCGGTCCCGTCACGCTCGCGGGTGTGCGTGCCCGAATCTCCCAATCAATCTGGGGGTCGACCGGCATCGCGATGCTGTACCGAAGTGATGCCTACCTGACGACGGCGGCCGAGGAGTCCCAGCGTCCCGAGTTGGTGGCGCCGTTCTTCGGGCTGGTGAGTGCGCCCGGCTTTCGGGCCAGCCAGGGTGTGGAGTTTCGCGTCGATCTCATGCAGAACGTGGGCAACATGCGCTTCTACGGGGTGCCCAGCCTACGGATGATGTCCCACGGCACGCGGGTCGGGCTTGGTGTCGGGTCCGATCTGGACCTTGGGCAGTTGGTCCTCGGCTGGAATTACAACGGGGCGCTTGCGACCGCGACTACTGCGGGCCAGTCCCAGAATCCTCTCGAGAGCCAGTGGGGCGTCGGCGGACGCCTGATTCTGGGCAACAGCGCCTACCTCACGGCAACTTGGATTACCGTGCCCGGTGACGCCTACGGCCAGCGCAGCCAGGCCGTGATGGCCGGGTTCGGCTTCACGCCTTCGCTGGGCTCGTCGGTGGAGCCTTATGTCCCGATGGCTCCGATGTTGCCCGGTTCAGCCCCGACGCCTGCCGAGCCGTCGGGTGGCCTCATCCGTCGTTCCCGATAGTGCCGCCGGATTAGCCCGTGCCTTCATCGCTCGCCTCCCTGATCTGTCCCGTCCTCCGCCTGCCGGAGGACGGGAACCTCGAGCTCTTGATCGAAAGCCACAGGCGCTTTGGCTGGGGCGGTTACATCATCTTCCGGGCCACCGCGGTGCTTCCCGAACTCATCGCGCGCCTGAATGCCGTCAGTGACCTGCCGCTGCTGGTGGCCTCGGACATCGAGTACGGGGCCGGTCAGCAACTGGCGGGTGCCACGGTTCTGCCGTGTGCGATGGCGTTGGCGGCCACCGGGGATGCCGAGGCCATCAGGGCTGCGGCGCGCCTCACGGCTGTCGAGGCGCGGGCGCGCGGCGTCAACTGGGCCTTCGCCCCGGTCGCTGACGTGAACAGCAACCCGCGCAACCCCATCATCAACATGCGCAGCTTCGGCAGCGAGCCCGCGGCCGTGTCGGACTGCGTCGCCACCTGGGTGACGGCAGCCCGTGAGGCTGGCCTGATGGCTTGTGCGAAGCACTTCCCCGGCCACGGCGACACCGAGGTGGATTCGCATACCACCCTGCCGACCCTGTCCGTGGACCGAGCCCATCTCGAGGCGATCGAACTGCCCCCGTTCCGTGCGGCCCTCGAGGCCGAGGTCGACAGCGTCATGGTCGGGCATCTGGCTGTTCCGGCGCTGGACCCGCAGGGTTTGCCCGCGACGCTTTCCCGGCCGATCGTGACGGGACTGCTGCGGGAAGAGCTGGGCTTCGACGGGCTGGTGGTCACGGACGCCTTGATCATGGGTGGTGTGACGGAGACCTGGTCCGAGGAGGATGCCGTCACGGCGGCACTTGAGGCGGGCTGTGACGTCTTGCTGATGCCGCCTGATCCCGAGAAGGCACTCGCTGCCCTCGAGCGTGCGGTGGCTTCCGGTCGCGTCACGGAGGCACGCGTCGCCGATGCTCTGCGCCGCGTGGAACGTTTCCGGCAAGGGCTGGCCCGTTTGCCCATGCTGCCGGCGCCCTCGCCGGAGGAGGGACGTGCCGTGGCCGAGCGGATCTCCCGCCAGGCCCTGACACTGGTTCATGGCGCGCCCATTCCGCCGTTGGCCGGTGCCTGCAAGGTCGTGATCCTGGACGACGATGGCGAGATCGGGGAATCGGCCCCCCTCGTGGCAGCTTTGCGTGAACGGGGCTTCGCGCCGACCTTCGTGGCACCCGGCGTGTCGGATGAGGCCCGGGCGGCCATCGTGGCCGCGGCCCGCGAGGAGGGGGCCGCCCTCCTCGCGATCTTCTCTTTGGTCAAGGCGTGGAAGGACCGCAGCAACCTCGGGGCCGACCTCGCTGCCGTGGCGCGCGAGCTGACGGAGGCGGTCCCGACGACCGTAGTCTCGTTCTCCAGTCCCTATCTGGTTCAGCAGTGCCCGGCAGCAGCCGCCTACATCTGCGCCTACGGCGCCGGCGCTGCCGAGCAGCAGGCGGTGGTGGACGCCCTCTGGGAAGAGGGGCGCTTCCCGGGCCGCCTGCCCGTGCGCCTCGACTGAGCCCGAGGATCCCGAGCGTCAGCTTCCGGGGCGGTCCAGCCTTGAGCGCGCCTGCGCCCGGGCCACCCAGGCAGCGGCCACATGCTCGGCGGTGGGCCGTTCGCTCCGGGCCTCGTCCGCGGGGGTGGGCGTGGCCGTTTCGAGCACGGAGCGACCTGCTGCCGTGACCCTGTAGGGCTGGTTCATGCCGCAGCAGCCCTGCTCGAAGGCCATCTCCGTGCCCAGCAGGGCGCCGTGGTCGTCCGTGACACTCCGTTGCGACGAACAGCCCCCGCCCGAGCAGTTGCCGCAGGAACCGGCGTCGGCATCCGGTCCCAGATGATGGCAGGTACCGAGGACAGGGTCCTCGAGCCATCCGGCATCCTGCAGTTGCACCACCAGCGCGCCCGCCATCCACGGGCTCAGGCCGAAGGCACTGCGGATCTCGGTCATCCGCGCACCCTCGCGGCGGGCGACCCAGGCAAGCACGTCCAGAAGCACGGATTCATCGTGTGCATTCGGCATTCCCGGTGTCAAGGGATAGAATGGGCAGGTCATGCCCGACCCCTCTGCATCAGGATCCCTGCGGGCGCTGCCTGCCGTCGGTCGCCTGATGGCCTCGCCCGCGCTCTCGGCCAGTCGCGCACGCCACGGGGACGAGGCGGTTGCCGAGGCGGTCCGCATCGTGATCGCCGGGGCCCGTGCCGCCCTTCAGGCCGGGACATCCGTGCCGGACGAAGCCGCCGACTGGGTGGCCCTCGTCGAGGAGCAACTGGCCCGGACGTGGGCACCCCGCCTGCGTCGGGTCGTCAACGGAACGGGCGTGGTCCTCAACACGAATCTCGGAAGGGCTCCACTTTCCGAGGACGTGGTCCGCGAGGCTCTGGCGGAGGCCACGGGTTATTGCAACCTCGAGTTCGACCTCGAGACCGGCTCCCGGGGAGACAGGCATCTCGTGGTCGAGGAACACCTGCGACGACTGACGGGCGCAGAAGCCGTGCTGGTCGTCAACAACAACGCCGCAGCCGTCCTGCTGGTCGTCGACGCGCTGGCCCGGTCGGGCGAGGTCCTCGTCTCGCGCGGGGAGCTGGTGGAGATCGGGGGCTCTTTCCGCATTCCTGAGGTGGTGGCGACCTCCGGCGCCGTGCTCCGGGAAGTGGGAGCGACCAACCGCACGCGTCTCGCGGACTTCGAAGCGGCCGTCTCCGAGCAGTCCCGGCTCGTCCTGAAGTGCCACACATCGAACTACCGCATGACCGGATTCGTGGCCGAGGTGCCCCGTGCCGACCTGGTGGCCTTCGGACGCCGGCATGGCTTGCCCGTGGTCGAGGATCTGGGTTCCGGTTCCCTGGTGCCGCTGGGGCCCCTCGGACTTCCGGACGAGCCGACCGTGCCGCGCGTGCTGGCCGACGGTCTGGACCTCGTGACCTTCTCGGGGGACAAGCTGCTGGGTGGCCCCCAGGCGGGCATAATCGCCGGACGCAAGGACCTGATCGATCGCCTGCGGCGTCGCCCCCTGCTGCGTGCGTTCCGCTGCGACAAGGTCACGCTGGCCCTGCTCGAGGCCACGCTGCGGCGATACGGCACGGGCATCCCGCCCGAGCAGGCCCTGCCGGCCCTCGCGATGCTGTCGGCGACGGCCGAGGAGCTCGAGCCCCTCGCCCGGGACCTTGCTTCGCGCCTGCTGGAGGCCGGCTGGCCTGCCGAGGCCGTGGCAACAGTCTCCATGCCGGGTGGTGGGGCCTTGCCTGCGACCGAGGTCGCAAGCTGGGCCGTGCGCGTCCCCTGTCCTGCGGGCGGTTGGTCGGCGGATGCGCTGGCCACGGCCCTGCGTCTTGGTGCGCGCCCGGTCATCGGGCGGTTGCGCGACGGGGCGTGGTGGCTGGATGTCCGGACCCTGCTGCCCGGGGATGCGGACGACGTGGTCGCGGCCTTCCGGCAGTTGCAGGGTGAGCGTCCGTGAGCGGTCTCGTGCCCGTAGTCATCGGCACCGCTGGTCATGTCGATCACGGCAAGACGTCTCTGGTCCGCCGTCTGACAGGCGTGGACACCGATCGCCTGGCCGAGGAGCAGCGCCGGGGGCTGACGATCGATCTGGGCTTTGCAGCCTTCCCCCTCCCATCGGGGAGGGTCGCCGGTGTCATCGACGTGCCCGGGCACGAACGTTTCCTCAAGAACATGCTGGCAGGCGTCGGCGGCATGGACCTGGTGCTGCTGGTCGTGGCGGCCGACGACGGCGTCATGCCCCAGACCCGCGAGCATCTGGCCATCCTGGAATTGCTCGGGCTGCCACCCGGTCTGATCGTGATGACCAAGATCGACCTGGCCGGTCCGGAGCTGGTCGAGCTTGCCGAGGCCGACATCCGAGAGGGCCTGTCGGGCACGGCGTGGTCGGAGGCCCCGATCCTGCCGGTTTCCAGCGTCACGGGCGAGGGCCTCGAGGCGCTGGTGGCCGCCATCGATGCCCGGACTGCCCGGCCCTCGTCGCGGCCGGCCGCTGCTCCGGTCCGGCTGGCCGTGGATCGTGTCTTCGTCCGCCAGGGCTTCGGCACCGTCGTGACGGGAACGCTGACGGCGGGGACCCTTCGGGAGGGCATGGCGCTGGTGCTCGAGCCGGGCGGCCATCGGGTGCGCGTGCGCGGCTTGCAGGTGCATGGGGACGCGATGCCCGAGGTGCCGGCCGGTCATCGCGTGGCGGTCAACCTGGCCGTGACCGGCAATCCCGAGGTCGCGCGCGGCCATTGGCTGCTGGACCCGGATACGCTGGGGCCTTCGGAAGTCCTTGACGTGCGGTTGTCTGCGGCCGGACACGAGGTCCGTCACGGCGAGCGGGTACGCGTGCACCACGGGACGCGCGAGGTGCTGGCGCGTGTCGCCCTGCACGAGGGAGAGGTCCTGGCGCAAGGTGGGGCGTGTCTTGCCCAACTGCTGCTCGAGCAGCCTTTGTGGGCGGACTTCGGCGATCGCGTGGTCCTGCGTCATTACGATCCGGGCTACGTCAAGGCCGGGGCGACGGTCGTGGCACCGATGGGCCAACGGCTGCGCCGTCGCGACCGGACGGGATGGGCGCGCCTTGCCGCCGCGGCGGAGGAACGCTGGCCGGAACGCATCGCGCTGACGCTCGGGGAGGGGGGATGGGAGCCGCTGTCCCAAGCCTCCGCACGCGCCATGGTGCCGGCGCATGCCCGCGGGGAGGTCCTCGCGCAGCTCATCGGGGCTGGCCAGTGGCTGCCGGTTTCGGCGGGCGGGCTGCATCCGGACAGGATGGGCGATCTTGCCGCGGTGCTCGATGGTCTGTGGGACCAGTTGCCCGCGCATCGTCGCCTGCTTCGGCGCGAGGAGATTCAGGCCAGAATCCCCGCGCAGGCGGGGGTCCTGGGCGAGGTGTTGGCCCGGATTCCGGGCTGGACCGCCGTCGGTCGCTGGCTGGTGCCCGGGGGCAAGGCACGAACGGCACCCGACTGGGTCGGCGCGGCCTGGGGCAGCATCCGCGCGGCAGCGGGCACGCAGCAGGGACTGGTCGACCGGGGCGAGGTCCTCAGGGGCCAGCCGCCCGAGTGGTCGGACCTGCTCGATGAGGCTGCCGTCCTGGGTGAATGGCTGGATCTGGGACAGGACATCATGGTCCGTCCCGAGGATTGGGATGTCTGGAAGGAGCGCGTGCGTTCCGCCATCCCGGATGCTGCCGGGGCCTCGACGGCGGCCATACGCGAGGCCCTCGGCCTGAGCCGACGGTTCATCGTGCCGTTGCTGGAAGCGCTCGATGCCCGAGGCCACACCCGACGTCAGGGGGACCTGCGCCAGTGGGTGGGCTGACGGATCGCGTCGTCCTCGTCCATCCGACCTTGCCGGACAATGTCGGGATGGTGGCGCGGGCCATGGCGGCATACGGATGGACGGACCTGGTGCTCGTGGGGGGAGTGGCTCCGACCCACCCGCTGGCCCTCGCTGCGGCTCCCGGAGGCGAAGACGTGCTCCGGAGCGCCCGGGTCGTGGCCTCCCTGCCCGAGGCACTCGAAGGCACGGGGCGGGTCTTCGGGACGACGGCCAGAGTTTACGTGCGTCCCGCCGGCGTCACGATTGGTCCGGCCGAGGCGCTCGCCATGGCACCCGTGCCCGGCCCTGTCGCGTGGGTCTTCGGTAGCGAGCGGACGGGCCTCGGCGTGGCCGAGCGCGCGCACCTGCCGTGGCTGGTCCGCTTACCGGCTCCGGGCCCCAGTCTCAACCTCGCCCAGGCCGTCACGGCCCTGATCACGCTGGTGGCCATGGAACGGGAGCGTCCGGCACCCGAGCCTTCACCCGTGAGGCCGAATCACGCAGCTGTTCCTTGGGCTGACGAAACGACGCGGAGGGCGCTTGCCGGGGCGCTGGCCCGCTACCTCGCGACCGACGAGGATTCGGCCCGCGCCAAGACGATGCTGCTTTGCAGGATGCTGGACCGCCTGCCGCTCGCACCGGACGAGGCCGGTCTGGTGGCGGCACTGGTGGGCAGGACGCGCAGGACGGGCTCCGAGGCCCGCTGAGCCGGGCTCTCCGCGCGGGTCAGTACCAGTGGTATGCCTGGCGTTGACGCAGTTCACGGACCGGGCGAGGCTCGTCCGTGAACTGCGACAGATCTTCCGGCTGGCTGTAGACGGGCAGCTCGTCGTGACCTGCACGCAGCAGGTTCTCGGGGGTCAACAGGAGTTCGAGTCCGGCAGGGGCCGGCAGCGGTGCGGGAGACATCGGCTGGACCTCCAAAAAATAATCAGACAACAGTATATTAACAGAGTCTGAGCGGACGGCAAGGGCCTGTTGATGTCCCGCCGGCAAGACCGTCGTCAGAGTAGGGTGCGGTCGCCGTGCAGGGCCGTGACCACGGTGCGAATGCCGCCGCGCACCGCGAAATCACCGACGACCTGCATCGCACGCGGCGACACGGTCGCGGTCAGATCGTCGAGGATGCGGTTCGTGACATCCTCGTGGAAGGCGCCGGTGTTGCGGAAGCTCGCCATGTAGAGCTTGAGGGACTTGAGCTCCACGCAATGCCGATCCGGGACGTAGGTGATGGTGAAGGTCGCGAAGTCTGGCTGGCCGGTGATCGGGCACATGCAGGTGAACTCGGGGCAGTCGAAGCGGATGGTGTAGTCCCGGCCGGGCCGCGGGTTGTCGAAACGCTCGAGGATCGAGACGGATGGCGTCGTCGGGGTGGGGACCTGCTGGCCCAGTGCGGAGAGGTTCGTCATCTCGCCATGATCGCACGAAGCGGCGTCATGCGGGAGATCTTGGACCCGTGACCTGCTCGAGGAGGAACGAGGCGGCCGCAAGCAGCCGCGGCAACGATCCACCGTCCATGCGGGCGAGGAAGTCGCGGAACGGCACCGGGTCCGGCGGCATCTCGAGCAGCTGTTCGATCCGGGAGCCCAGGGCCTCGCCCAGATAGGCGAGCGGATCCCGGAGGACCGGATGCCCCGTGGCGTGCAGGAAGTCGGGAGCATAGGGGGCGTCCGGCGGCACGATGGCCACCGCCGGGACGCCGAGCGCTGCGGCCTGAAGGCCTGGGGTGTGTCCCCCGGTCAGGATGAGGTGGCTGCCCAGCAGCCACGTGCCGAGCGGCAGGCTGGCGAGGGTGCGGGGCTTCAGGACGGGCAGCCCGGCGGGCAGGATGCCCGACGCGGCCTCGCGGTAGAGGCGGATCACCGTGGCGTCCTCCCCGGGCGTGGGCCAGACGACCGGATGCAGGCCTTTGTCCCGCAAGGTCGTCAGGATGGTGCCCATCAGGATCTGGATGCGCGCCTCGGGCCACCAGTGCGGCTTAAGCCCGAGATGCAGCAGGGCCACGGGGCTTCGCGGGGCGAGGCCTACGGCGCGATTGACCGCCTGGGCCATCTTGAAGCGCAGCTCCTTGTGGCGCGCCGGCAGCCCATCCCCCTCAGGGTCGACGGCCGCCAGCAACTCCTCGAGGGCCGGCGATCCCGTGACAACGGCCCGACTGCCTGCGGGAAGGGCCTCGCGGAAGCCCTCACCCCAGATGGCGAGGGCATCCCAGCCCGGATCTGCGGGGCGAGCCATCGGCGGTGGGACCTGTCCCTCGACGACCATGTCGGGGTCTATGCCACCATGGGCCGGCGGATGAAAACTGCCGCGCTGGACGGCCAGCACGAGGGCGCCGCGTCCCCGCTCGCGGTCCACTTGCGTCTGGGCCCAGTCCGGCAAGGGGTGGCCGGGATCGGCGTGGATGAGCAGCAGGTCCGGACGCGGGCCGGCCGCCCTCAGGAAGGCCGAGCGCAGCAGGGGCCCGGGGCCGCTCGGAATGCCGCGCCGCCTGCCCCAACGATGGAGGCTGACGATCTCGGGCCGCGTCCTGTCCGGCGAGAGGCCACGCAGGACGGGCACGAGCACGGCAGCAGCCGCCTCGTCGTGACAGATGGCCTGGACCGTGGCCTTGGGCAACATGCAGGGAGCATGGCACGCGCCCGGGGACGAGGCAGTGTCGGCTGCACCCTGCCGCCCGGATGCCTCAGTCTGCCTCATCGGACCGCGCGTGCACCGGAATGAGCAGCATCGGACAGGGGGCGTGGCGGATGAGGTGGTCGGCGACGCTCCCGAGGAGTGCGCGCTCGATGCCCTTGCGTCCGTGCGTGCCGAGGACCGCCAGGGCCGGTCTTGTGCGACGCAGGTGTTCGGCCAGCGTGTCGGGGACATGGCCGACGAGCAGGTGGGTGGCCGTGCCGGGCCCGGCCATTCGCGCTGCCGCTGCCAGTTCGTCGCGTGCCCTCGCATGCTCGAGGGCCTCCAACTCGGCCCAGTCCACCAGCGGGTCCCCGAGCATCTGGCCCGGTAGCGGCCCCGGAGGGGGATGCAGAGCCAGCACGACCTCGAGGTCGTGGCCTGCGAGACGGATCAGGGGGGCGGCCTGCGCCAGCAACCGACCGGCCATCGCAGCACTGTCGGCAAGGATGCTGATCGGGCCTGCTGACGGCATTTCCGGTGCCTTCGCCGGGTGAATCAGCAGCGGACACGGGGCGTGCCGGATCAGGTGGTCCGCAACGCTGCCGAGCAGCAGCCGCCCGAGGCCTCCCCGACCGTGGGTGCCGAGGACCGCAAGTGCCGGATGCATGGACCTGATCCACGCGATGAGCGCAGCACCGGGATCACCGTGCAGCAGATGGCCTTCCGGAACAGGGAGACGCCCCGCGGCCTGCTCCTCCAGCACGCCGATGCCCTCGGCGAGCTGCAGTCGTCCTTCTACCTCGGCAGCCTCGAGGAGGGTTGCTTCTGGCAGGTAAGGGCTGCCGAAGGTCATGCTCATGCCCGTGCTCTGGATCGGGGGTACCACGACCAGCACATGGTCGGACCGATCCTCGTCCCGAAGCAGCCGTGGTGCGTCCCGCAGGGCCCGATTGGCCGTCGGACTGCCGTCCGTGCACCACGCGATGTCCATGCCGAGAGGTTAGCCCGTGCCCGGACCGGGTACCTTCATTCGGGAGGAACGGCAAAGCTTGTCCAGCGCGACGGAGTCGGAGGGGCGAGGTCTCGGGGCTTCGGTCGCCGACGCCATGCAACGGGCGCTGCAGCTTGCCGAGCTGGGCCGGGGATGGACGTCCCCCTCACCCTTGGCCGGGGCCGTGGTCCTGCTTGACGGCGTGCCCTTGGCAGAGGGCTTCACGCAGGATGCCGGCGGACGTCACGCCATCTTCCACGCGCTCGCGGCAGCGGGCGACGCCGCGCGGGGTGCCACGTTGGTGCTGACGACGGAGCCCGGGGGTACCCCCGGACAGGTCGTCGAGGCCGTGCTTGGCGCCCGGATTGCCCGAGTCGTCATGGCGGCCCCTGACCCCAACCCGGCCAGCCGGGGTCAGGTCCGAGATGCCTTGATCCAGGCCGGCGTCAAGGTCGAGGACGGCCCCTTTACAGAGGCTGCAGCCCGCCTCAACGAGGCCCATGAGGTCTTTTTGCGGACGCGACGCCCCTTCGTCACGGTCTTTTCCGTCATGAGCGTCGATGGCAAGACCGCGACCAGCATCGGGGAGCGCCCGCCCGCGCCGGCCTCCCTGCTCGATGACCTGCGTGCGGAACACGATGCCGTCCTGCTGGGCGTGCAGGACCTGGTGGCCGAGGACGTGTTGCCCGAGACCACCCGCTCCCGCGGGCGCAGCCCGCTGTGTGTCGTCATCGACGGCATGGCGCGCTTGCCCTTGGGTGCCCGGATTCTCTCGCGCCCTCAGATCGCTGGCCAACGCTCATCGACCCTGCTGGTGACCAGCCGCTATGCGCCCAAGGATCGGGTCGCTTCCCTGCGCGAGGCAGGGGCCGAGATTCTCGAGGTTCCGACCACAGGCGATCCGCTGGCTGTCAACATCGACCTCGATCGCCTGCTGATGCTGCTGGGGCGCCGCAACGTGGCCTCGGTGCTCGTCGAGGCAGGCGGGACGCTCGCGGATGCCGCCTTCGAGGCCGGTCTGGTCGACCGTCTGGTGCTGTTCCTGCACCCGTCGTTGCTCGGGGGGGCCGCTTCGCCCTCGCTGGTGGGCGGACTCGGGCACGCTTTCGTGGAGTCGGCGCCGCGTCTCGAGGGTCTGGAAGCCCGCGTGACGGGCGAGGGCCTTGTCGTCACGGGGCGGGTGGTCTCGGCCCCCTGAGGTCTTCGGGAGCGTCGGGTTCGTGCGAGCCCGGTGACTCCGTTCAGCTCACGGCCGAGGGCTTCCCGCCGGCGACGTCGCGACCTGCGGACGCCGCAGCCGCGGGCAAGTCTGCCATCAGGGCGTGGAAGGCCTCGAGATCCATCGACTGCGGCCCGTCGCTCAGGGCCATGCCGGGTTCGGGATGAACCTCGATCAGCAGGCCGTCGGCACCTGCCGCAAGGGCCGCCCGGGCCATCGGGCCGACGAGCGATCGACGACCCGTGCCGTGGGAGGGATCGGCGACGACAGGCAGGTGGGAGAGTTCGTGCAGGGCCGGAATGGCGGCGAGGTCCAGCATGTTGCGCGTGTAGTCCTCGAAGGACCGGACGCCCCGTTCGCACAGGATGACATTCATGTTGCCTTCCGCAAGGATGTACTCCGCGGCCAGCAGCAGCTCTTTCAGGGTCGCCGACAGGCCTCGCTTGAGCAGGATGGGGCGCGTGCTGCGGCCGGCACGGCGCAGCAGCGGATAGTGCTGCATGTTGCGCGCGCCGATCTGGACGATGTCCGCTACCGCCTCGACGGCATCGAAACTGGCCACGTCGACGGCTTCGGTCACGATGGCGAGCCCGGTCTCCCGACGGGCGGCCTCCAGCATGGCGAGCCCCTCGGTTCCGAGGCCCTGGAAGCTGTAGGGGCTGGTGCGCGGCTTGAAAGCCCCGCCGCGCAGCACGGTCGCACCGGCTGCCCGAACGCCCCGCGCCGCGGCCAGCAACTGGTCCTCGTTCTCGACGGCACACGGGCCGGCCATGACCACGATGGAGGGGCCGCCGAAGACCACGCCCGGCGCGACGGTCACATGCGTGGTCGCCGTGTCGAGGGCTCTGCTGGCGAGCGGGTGGGGAGAGGAGACGCGAACCAGATCGACGACGCCCGGCAGGCTGGCGAGTCGGCCGGACGGCTGGCCGTCGGGTCCACCCCAGAGGCCCACCGCGACGCGCTCGCCTTGGATGATCTGGCGTGCCTCGTAGCCCATCGCCCTCGCGTGTGCGATGACCTCGCCGACTTCGGCGGGGGTGGCGTGAGGGCGCATGACGACGAACATGTGTGTCCCGTCAGTCTAGCCCCCCCGGCCCGGGGCGGCAAACGGGCGACCTCCTGACCGGCCTTGGTATGATGGGCGGCATGCTGTTGCACGCTGCGGTCCTGCTCGCCGGACTGGCCATCGGGGACCTCGCGCCCGACTTCACGTTGCTGGCCGAGGACGAGAAGCCCGTGCGCCTCTCCGCCCTGCCGCGGCGTCCCATCGTCCTGGCCTTCTTCCCCAAGGCCTTCACCCCCGGCTGAGAGGCCGAGATGAAGCTGCTCTCCGGCCTTTATCCGAAGCTGAGAGCGCTGGGGGCCCAGGTGCTGGGCCTCTCCGCCGACGACCCCTCCACGCAAGGGCGATTTGCCCTGCACTGTGCCACGCCCTTCCCCCTGCTCTCCGACCCGGGGGCGCGGGTGGCCGACCGTTACCGCTCCAGATGGCTGGGGTTCATGCCGATGGCCGATCGGGTGACCTTCGTCCTCGACGGAGATCGCCGGATCCGGCACGTTCTTCAGGGCATGCCGGAGGCAGATCGACTTCTGGCTGCCGTCACCGAACTGGCGCCTGCCGCCGCGACGTCCTCACCGAATCTTCGTCCCACCCCTGTCACGACTCCTGCGAGGCAAGATGGCCGGTAACGTTTCCACCCCCTCCCACCTGCGCCTGTCGCTTGCCTGCGGCAGCACGGCGTGGCTCGAGCGCGAACCGGCCCGGCAGGCCTTCCGGTTGGTCCGTTTCGAAGCCAGCCCCGACTTCGGTCGCAGGCGTTCCCTGCCGCCACTGGGGGCCGCCCTCGTGGGCTTCGGTCCCTACCCGCGCTGGGATGCGAATCGGATGCTGCGCGTGTCTTCGGTCCCCGAGGCCGGCGGCATGATGGAAGGCGAGCATGCGTTCATCCTGGTCGGGCAGTTCCTGTTCCTCGATGCGGGCAAGGGCGTGGAGGCCTTCGGGCCGATTCGCGGGTCGCACTGGGAAGCCGTGGCAGTGGCCCCTTGATCTTGGGGGAAGCTTGAGCCGTCCTTAAGAATCCCGGGCGGCGGAGCTGGCGATGACCTCTTTGTCACCCAGCCGTCCGCAGGAAGAGGAGTCCAAAGATGGCCGTCCAGAGCTTGAAGCCCGTCGTCGCACCCAAGGCCGTCCGTCCGGCCGTGGCCCCCAAGGATCTCACCCGTCCGGATCCCTTGATGGAAGACATCAAGGCCGTGGTGGTCCCCGGTGTCGCCGCCGTGGTTCGCGAGACCGGCAAGGCCGTCGCCCAGGGGTCCTTCTGGAAGGAGCTGGGGCTCAGCACGCTCAAGGGCAATCTCAAGGGCAACCTTCTCTGGAACGGCGTCGGTTCCACGGTCCGCAACGTCGTGGCCCTCGCCAAGCACCAGCAGACCCCGGCTCGCGCCGTCGGCAACGTGGCGGCTGACCTCGCCATCGGCACGGCCAACGGTGTGGTCACCGGTCTCGCCGTCACCGGCGCCACCATGGCCATCACCGCGGTAGGCCTGACTGCTGCTCCCGTCCTGCTGGGTGCACCCGCCATCATCGGCACCATGGCCGTAAGCTGGGGCGTCAACCGCGGCCTGAACAAGCTCGACGAGAAGTTCGGCTTCCGCAAGACCATCAGCGACAACGTCGCCAAGGTCTTCGGCGAGAAGTAGCACGAAGCCACCGCGTGCCCCGGGGATTTCCCCGGGGCTTCGCGCTTTGGGGCGCCGTTCAGCAGGACGTGGTGTGGAGCCGCTGCAGAGTGGTCCGGACGTGGGGCAGGAGGACGGAAAGGCACGCCGCATCCTCCGGGCCGAGGGCGGCGGGGTCGATCATGCCAAGGCGCTCGTACAGGCCATAGCACCGGGCCTGCCAGAGTTCGAGATCGCCAGCGAGAATGTCCTGCCAGGGCGGCTCGGGCAGCGTCGGACGGCCCTGGGAGTCGAGCGGCAGGCTTCCAGCCGGAAGACCCAGCGCGCGCAACCACTCGTCCCGGATCATCTCGAGGCGCGTGGTGTCGGGAAGGCGGCTCATGGCAAGGTTCCTCCCGTGGGGACGAGTGCCTCGAGCGTGCGGGTTCGCCACCACCAATCCAGACGCAGGGCCAGTTGGCGGACCTCGATCTCGTCCCGGGCCTGTCTCGCCCGGCGTATGCCCGAGAGGGCGTCCACGGTGTCCCGGACCGTGGCGAGGCCCGTGCCCAGTGCCGCCCGCAGCAGGCGTTCGCGCTTTTCGGCGGCCTCGAGCGCCTCGCCGGCTCGCTGGCCTGCGATGGCCAATGCTTCGGCCTCGGCCAGCCGGGCCGCGACATCGGCTCCCAGTTGCCGTCTCGCCGCATCGAGGTCCCCTTCCGCGGCCTGCTGCTGAGCCCCGCTCCGCTGGTCGGCGAGTGTCTGCACCAGCGCTTCGCGCGGTTCCCAGACGAGGCGCCCGCCGACGGCATAGAGGGGTGCCTGTCCGGACACCCAGCGGCCGCTGGACAGTTGGCCCGCATAGCTCATGGCCTGTCCCCGCGCAAACAGTTCGGGGCGGGGCCAGACCCGCGACCGGGCCACCTCGCCCTGTGCCGCTGCGCGCCGCACCCTTGCCGCCGGCTCGAGCAGTTCCGGGGCCAGCGCCGTCACGAGAGACACGTCGGCCGTGGCCGGCAGCGTCAGTTCCGCAGCCCACGCGGGTCCGGGCCAACGGCCTGCGGCCGGTTGCATGCCCGGCCAGGAGCGGACCCTGGCCTCCTGCCTGCGGACCTCGGGATCGGCCATCAGCCGCTCGGCGCGGACCAGATCCCGCGCCGTCGCCACCTCGAGGCGCTGCGCCGTCGTCGCGAGTCCCTGTCGCTCCAGCTGACCGACGGCTTCGAACAACTCACCCGCTCGCAACTCGGCATCTTCGAGGGCGGCGAGGCGGACTCTCGCCAGCCCGAGGTCGAGCAGGGCCTGCGTCAGCTCCCGGCCGACAGCCCGGACGTCCTGAGCCCAGCGTGCCGTCGCCACCTCGACTTCACCCGATGCTGCCGCCAGGGTCCCGGAAACCGTCCACGGCAGGGGCAAGGGCAAGTCGAGATCGCCGAGCGGACCCCACATCCATTCGGGAGGGCCACCGTGGTGATCCTCGGGGGTGGCCCAGCGGACATCGCCACCCAGCCTGAGCGCCGGCAGCAGCGCGGCCAGCGACTGTCCGGCGGCCGCGCGGGCCTCGTCCAGTCTCTGCCACCCGGCCCGGACCCGGCCATGCTGACGGACGGCAGCGTCCAGCGTATCGTCCGGTGCGGCCTCGGCGACGGGAGACAGCAGCGCACAGCCCAGCAAGAGGGCGGGTCCGACGACCCACCGGCTAATAGCCGGGCGGAAGATCATGCTGCGTTCTGAGGATTTCCAGCAGGGCGGTCCATCCCCGGGTCTCGACGAAGCGCCTTACCCGGCGGAAGCCCCTGCCGTAGGTGGGATCGTCATCATAATGGATCATCTCGAGTCGCTTGGCCCCCTCGGGGCTGCCTGCCTCGGCAAGGATGACGGCCTCGACGTAGCGGGCCGCTCCCTCCTCGAGCTGGGGCTGTCGCCGCTGGCTGCCGGCCAGATGGCCCCACGCGTGCATCAGTTCGTGGCCCATGACGCTGGCGAAGACTTCCTCGGGCAGGCCGGCCAGCGCGTAGATGGACAGGTCGACCCGCCGGTCGAGGATCTCCCGGCCTCGTACCCGTTGACTCACGACGGCCCGCGTCAGGCCTACGGTCTCCCCCCCGAAGGCAAAGCTGCCTTGCCGCTGGACCTGCTGCAGCCACGGTTTCATCCCCAGTTGCAGCGGGATGAGCGGGTAGTCCAGCACGACCCCCCATTCGGCCAAGCGCTTGCGCACCCGGGCCATCACCCGCACACCGGCTTCAGGCGTGTCGATGGCCGTCTTGCGGCAAAGGTTGCAGACCGGCCG
Organism: Candidatus Sericytochromatia bacterium; assembly: GCA_035285865.1. Taxonomy (GTDB): domain Bacteria; phylum Cyanobacteriota; class Sericytochromatia; order S15B-MN24; family VGJW01; genus VGJW01. Next base: position 114,572 of record JAYKHS010000007.1, on the reverse strand, counting down.
GCCATCGGTGTAGGCCACGCCGCCCCCGGTGCTGGCCTGGCCGATGATGCGCCCGCAATAGCTGCAGAGGTTGATGGCCGAGCCGTGGGCGACATGCGCGTGGAAGCCCCAGCGGTCCACGCGCGAGCTGGTCAGGACCGGCTGGCTGCAGACGGCACAGCGCGGGGCGACGTTGCCGGCGTAGCACGCCTGGTGGTAGGCACGGCCCTGGTCCTGCAGGTATCGCCCCTCGATCTGCCGGCCGCAGTAGGCGCAGTACAGCACCTGGGCCTCGGCAGCAGGGATGGGCGCGACGGGGCCCGTGCGCGGGCCGCCGAACATCGTCGCGAGGATGGCCAACCCCACGAGTAAGACCCTGAGCATGATCCAAGGATACCCGCCCGGCACGCTCCTGGCCGCCCTGGGCACGCGCGGCGACATCCTCTGCCATGGCCACGGCGACATGCAGCCCGGCGACGAGGCCCTCCATGCGGCCCTTGGCCCGCAAGGTGCTGACGGACGGCAGGGTCCGGCCCAGCAGCAGGGAGAGTCCGACGACCCACCGGCTAATAGCCGGGCGGCAGATCCTCCTGCGTTCTGAGGACGTCCAGCAGGGCGGTCCATCCCCGAGTCTCGACGAAGCGCCTGACCCGGCGGAAGCCCGTGCCGTAGGTGTAATCGCGCTCGTTCTGGATCATTTCGAGTCGCTTGGCCCCCTCAGGGCTTCGTGCCTCGGCGAGGATGAGGGCTTCGACATAGCTGGCCGCTCCCTCCTCGAGCTGGGGATGTCGCCGCTGGCTGCCGGCCAGATAGCCCCACGCGTGCATCAGTTCGTGGCCCATGACGCTGGCGAATTTCTCCTCGGGCATGCCGGACAGTGCGTAGATGGACAGGACCACCCGCCGGCCGAGGCCCTTTCCCCTCTTTACCCGTTGTGTCACTTCGGCCTCCATCAGGCCCTCGGCCGTCTCCCCGATGTGCCTGCTGCCCTGCCCCTGGACCTGCCGCAACCATGGTTTCATCCCCACTTGCAGCGGGATGGGCGGGTAGTCCAGCACGATACCCCATTCGACCAAGCGCTTGCGCACCCGGGCCATTACCCGCGCACCGGCTTCAGGCGTGTCGATGGCCGTCTTGCGGCAAAGGTTGCAGACCGCCCGGCCATCGGTGTAGGTCACTCCGCCACCGGTGCTGGCTTGGCCGATGATGCGCCCGCAATAGGTGCACCAGTCGATGTCCCAGCCGTGGTCGGAATGGGCGTGGAAGCCCCAGATGTCCACGCGCGCGCTGGTCAGGATCGGCTTGGTGCAGATGACGCAGCGCGGGGCGACCTGGGCGGCGCACTTCGGGTGGTAGGCACGGCCCTGGTCCTGCAGGTATCGCCCCTCGATCTGCCGGCCGCAGTAGGCGCAGTACAGCACCTGGGCCTCGGCAGCAGGTACGGGCGCGACGGGGCCCGTGCGCGGTCCGGCGAGGAAGATCGCGAGGATGGCCGCGCACACCGCCGGGAACCCGCGCATGACCCAAGTATACCGCCCGGAGCGGAGTGCCCTCGATTCAGGCCCGGGCAGCGAGCGCCAGCGCCCCACGGATGGCGACGTCCTCGGCCTTGACCACCGCGACGTGGAGGCCGGCGACAAGGCCTCGCATCCTCCCCTTGTCCCGCATGCTCTCGAGGAAGAGGCTGCCTTGGCCCAGATGCCCGGCCAGCTTCTGGGCGACTCCGCCGGCGAGGAAGATGCCGCCGGTCGGCAGGGTAGTCAGGGCGGCGTTGCCGATGGCTGCTCCCAGCGTCGAGACGAAGCGCCCGAGGATGCCCGCGCTCGTCGGACACGTGCCGGATTCGGCCGCGGCCACGACGGCGGCGGCAACCCCCTCGCCCGACGCGAGTGCCTCGCGGACGCCCTCGGCCAGCGGTCTTCCCGAACCGTCGGCCCACTGTGCGGCGGTGGCGAGGCCCGTTCCCGAAACCACGCGCTCGAGCGACACATGCCCATGGCGTTCCGCCAGCCAGGCCTGCAATTCCCGATCTTCCTCCGTCCGGGGTGCCCACGTCGCGTGCCCGCCCTCGCCGGCGAGATAGCGATCGGCCGCTCCGCCCAGTTCCGGCACCAGCAGGCCGGTCCCCATGCCCGTGCCGACCCCGACGATCAGGATCGGGCCACGCTCCTCGCGGCTCCCTTCCTGCAGGACGATCGTTTCTTCCGCCCGCAGGGTCGCCAGCCCATGGGCCACGATGGCCATGTCGTTCGCCAGCACGACCTTGCCGCCGCCGAGGGCCCGGGCAAGTGTACCGGCTTCGATGTTCCAGCCCACATTGGTGACGTGGGCCCGATCGCCCTGAACGGGGCCGGCGATGCCGACGGCCGTGGCGTCGGGCATCCTGTCCCCCAGGGCCGACAGCACCAGCGTCTCGAGATCCGGATGATCCGCCGTGGGCAGGCGCCGATCGAGCACCACGCCCTGCGGGCCCGCGAGGCGTAGGTGGACTTTGGTGCCTCCAAGGTCGATGCCGAGCAGGGTTTCGGGTGCGGACATGATGGACGGACTCCGGCAGGTGGGCGAGGGTTATCTGGCGGTTAAGGAGAAACCTTTGTATCATGGCCGTGCCCTTGATCACGTCCCGTCCAGGAGGCGCTCGCCGCGATGACCACGCTGTCCAAGCTCATACAGCCACTCGTCGCGGAGGGACCGTACTTCAAGCTGGTGTGCGGAGCCACCTTCGAGGACACCTCCGAACTCGCGCACCTCGCGACCATCTTCACGCTGGCCGGTGCACGCCTCGTGGACGTCGCCGCGCGCCCCGACGCCGTGGACGCCGCGTTGTCGGGCGTCCGCCGGGCCCGACGCCTCGGTTCGGCCTGGCTGCCGCAGGCCCCCGTGCCGCTCGTGATGGTGTCCATCGGTCCCGAGGACGACCCGCATGTGCAGATTGCCGAGAAGATCGACGCGCGCTGCACCTGGGAGTGCCCGCACTGCCTCAATGCCTGTCCCCACGGCGCCATCGACGCTCAGTTCAAGATCGTGGCCCAGCGCTGCGTCGGCTGCGGCCAGTGCGTGGCGGCCTGCCCGGAAGAGGCCGTGCAGATGGTGCCCGCGGCGCCTCCTGCCGCACTGGATGACTTGTGGGATGCCGGCGCCCGAGCGCTCGAGCTCCATGCCGGGACCGGTGCAGGACTCGAGGCCTATGAGGGGCAGGTCCGGGCCTGGACGGCCAAGGGCGGAGTCTTCTCGTTGTCGGTCAACGCGGTGCAGATGACGGTCGACCAGGCTGTCGGGGCGTGGCGGACGGCCTCCCGGTGGGTGGACGGGCCCCTGCTCCTGCAGGCGGACGGCAAGCCCATCAGCGGTACGGCCGGCGAGGCTTCGACCCGGCCGGCGCTGACCTTTGCCGAGGCCCTCATGGCGGCGGGAGTGCCGCATGTCCAGGTGGCCGGCGGGACCAACGATCTCACGGGCAAGCTGGCCCGCGAGATGGGGCTGGGCCTTGCCGGCGTGGCCATCGGCAGCTTTGCCCGCCGTCTGGTTCGCGACATCCGCGGGCTCGGCGACCCGAACGCAGGCATGTCCGAAGGCCTTTCCCGCGCCCGCAAGCTGGTGGCCTCTGCCCTCGAACCCCTGGAGGCCCGGTAGTTGTCCAGCCGCGAACAGAAGGTCGTCGACAACCTCGAAGAACTCTTCGGGATCCTGCCGATCCCGGTCGTGAAGTACCTGAAGCACCAACCCGACGTCGAGGACCTGTTCGAGGTCGTGCTGGATCTCGGTCGTCCCCCGGAGTGCCGGTTTCCCGGTCGGGCCGTCGACCTCGATCTGACGGTCACCCGCGAGGACATCGACTTCGTCGTCCAGCGCGTCGGAGCCTTCTCGGACGACAACCGCGCCGGTATCGAGCGCACGCTTCACCGCATCTCGTGCATGCGGAACCGGCAGGGGCAGATCATCGGCCTGACGTGTCGCGTCGGCCGTGCCATCCAGGGCACCATCGACCTCATCCGTGATCTCGTCGAGAGCGGGCGCAGCATCCTGATCCTGGGGCGTCCCGGCATCGGCAAGACCACGAAGTTGCGCGAGATCGCCCGCGTGCTGTCGACCGACCTGCGCAAGCGCGTCATCGTCATCGATACGTCCAACGAGATCGCCGGGGACGGTGACATTCCCCACCCCGGCATCGGTCGCGCCCGACGCATGCAGGTGGCCCGCTCGGCCGAGCAGCATGCGGTGATGATCGAGGCGGTCGAGAACCACATGCCCGAGGTCATCATCATCGACGAGATCGGGACCGAGCTCGAGGCGGCCGCGGCCCGGACCATCGCCGAGCGGGGCGTCCAGCTCATCGGGACGGCCCACGGCAACTCGCTCGAGAACCTGCTGGTCAATCCGACGCTGACGGACCTCGTGGGCGGCATCCAGAGCGTGACGCTGTCCGACGAGGAAGCTCGTCGTCGCGGTACCCAGAAGAGCATTCTGGAGCGCAAGGCCCCGCCGACCTTCGACATCTGCCTCGAGTTGCAGGACCGGGACCGCATTGCCGTGCACCCCGACGTGGCCGAAGTCGTGGACCACATGTTGCGTGGCCTGGCGCCCAATCCGGAGATTCGCCAGATGGACGCTTCGGGCCAGATCAAGGTGGTGCAGGAGGCGACCGTCGAGACGGGTCGGGCCGTCGAAGCCGTGCCTGCGCACACCGGGCCGCGTCTGCGCATCTATCCCTTTGCCGTCAGCCGCAGCCAACTCGAGCGCGTCATCCGCAGCATGCGCATGCACGCCGAGGTCACCCGCAGCATGTCCGAGGCCGGTGCCATTCTGGTGCTCAAGGCCTACCTCAAGTCCGCGGGCGGCATGCTCCATGAGGCCGAGGCCCGGGGCATTCCGGTGCACGTCGTCAAGAGCAACACCATTCCCCAGATCCAGAAGACCCTGCGCGAGGTCATGCAACTCGACGGACCGTCCAACGGGGACGAGGACGCCGCGATGCGCGAGGCCCGCGAAGCGGTGGATCTGGTGCTCAAGACCGGCAAGGCCGTCGAGCTGATGCCGCGTTCCGCGGTCGTCAGGCGCCTCCAGCACCAGGTCATCGAGAAGTACGGTCTCGTCAGCGAGTCGGCTGGCGAGGAGCCGCACCGCCGTGTGCTCATCCACCCGCTCGTGCCTGCGGTGGCCGAGGGCGTCTAGGGTGGGGTCCTTCGGACGGAGCCGTTCGGCTCTGACCGGGGTGGTCGCCACGATGGCCATGCTGGTCCTGGCCCGCCCGGGCCTCGCGGCCGATACCTTGGCCGATTTGCTGCGTCCTTTTCCCGGTCCCCCCTCAATCCTTCGGGATCGGGCCGGTCGGGTCTTCGGGGAGATCCGGGGCGAACGCCATCAGCACGCCGTGGCTCTGGCCGACGTGCCGGAGTCCCTGCGGCAGGCCTTGATCGATACCGAGGATCCCGGCTTCTACGGCAATGTCGGTTTCGATCCCAAGGGCCTCGCAAGGGCGATGTTCAAGAACCTGCTCGCGGGAGAGGCTCGGGAGGGCGGGTCGACGCTGACGCAACAGTTGGCCAAGACGCTGATCCAGGACCGACGCAAGACCCTGGACCGCAAGTTGCGCGAGGCCATGGTCACGGTCCAGCTCACGCGTGGCATGACCAAGGACCAGATTCTGGAACGCTACTTGAACGAGGTCTGGTGGGGGCGGGGTGCGTACGGCGTTGCCGCAGCGGCGGAGGTCTACTTCGGCAAGCCGGCGAGCCGACTGGATCCCGGCCAAGGGGCCGTGCTTGTCGCCATGCTCAAGGGACCGTCACAATACGATCCCTTCTCGGACGATGGACTCGACCGACTCATCGATCGCCAGCGTTTCGTGCTTGGCCGCATGGTGAATGCCGGTCATCTCAAGGCGGATCGTTTGGTTCGCGAGGCACGCACCCGACAGGTGGCCCGTTGGCGTGCCGGAGAGATCGATGGACACGGTCTGCGTCGGCACCTTGGCATCAAGCGTTCGCCCCGGGATGACCACGGCTGGTTCCGCCGTCGCCTGCAGAGCGTGCTCGAGGCGCGTCTCGGGCCGGCGCGCGTGCAGGAGGGCGGGCTTGTGGTCCAGACGACGCTGGATGCCCGGTTGCAGGAGTTGGCGGTGGCCGCGGCCGAGGAGGCCGTGCGGACGGATGGTGCCCGGATGGGCTTCAGACAGGTGGCCATGGCGGCCGTCGAACCCGGCACGGGCCACGTGCTGGCCCTTGTGGGTGGCGTCGGGGCGACGGACTACGACCGGACGATGGCGAACCTGCAGCCGGGCAGTTGCATGAAGCCGTTCGTCTACCTTGCGGCCTTCGCCTCCGGCCGGACGCCGGAGGACGTGGTGGTGGACGCGGCGGCGCGCTACCCGGCCGGCAACGGGCGCTGGTACCAGCCGCGCAACGACGACGGGCGCATCTATGGTGCGCTGACGCTTCGCGCCGCGTTGGAGCAGTCGGTCAACACGGTGGCGGTCCGGACCTATGCCGAGGTAGGGCGCCAGCCGGTCGAGGCCATCCTCAAGGCGGCCGGCATGCGGGGACCGCATCCCCGGGACCTGACGCTTGCACTGGGCTCGGGAGCCACCAACCCCATCGAGCTCGCGGCCGCCTACGCGGCGTTCGCCAACAAGGGCCAGTGGGTCCAGCCACAGCTGCATGTGCGGGTCGTGGGCGGCGGCCTCGACGAGCGTCCGGCACCCCGTCGGGCCGAGGTAGCCCCGCCCCATGCCGTTTCCCGCCTGGTCTCGGTGCTCTCCGGCGTCCTCGAGCGCGGCACGGCCAAGGGCCAGGGCATCGGTCGGCCGGCCGCGGGCAAGACGGGGACGACCAGTGCGTTCCGCGATGCCTGGTTCGCAGGATTCACGCCGCAGGTCAGCCTGGCCGTGTGGGTCGGCAACGACGATCGCGCACCGATGAAGGACGGGGCCTTCGGGGGGAGGGTGGCCGCCCGCATCTGGCGCAAGGTCATGAAGGACTGGCACTCCGGCCTGCCCGTGCGGAACTTCCCCGAGGCCAGCCCCCCACCGGGTCTGCCGTCACCTGGTCCCACCTGGGATCCCTTCCAGGATGCGGAACCCGTCGTGTTGCCAGGCGCGCGGGAAAGCAGTGTTTCGGAAGGGGCCACGGAAGCGCCGTCGCCTGCGTCGTCGCCTGCGTCGTCGCCTGCGTCGTCGCCTGCGTCGTCGCCTGCGTCGTCGTCGCCCCAGGTGCTGCCGATGCCCGTCTGGTCGCCGTCTGAAGCGCCCTTGCGCCCACGTCTTCCGGGAGCGGTCCCTTGAGCGGCGTGGACCGGCTATCCCCGTTGCCTCGGAGCGGCAAGGGCCGTTTCGTGACCTTCGAGGGCGGGGAGGGCGCGGGCAAGACGACGCTCATCCGCGCGCTTGCCGAGATGCTGGGCAGCGAGGGCAGGGAGGTCGTCGTCACCCGCGAGCCCGGAGGAACGGGTCTTGGGGGTGCGATTCGCCAGTTGTTGCTGGCACCGGGGCACGATGTGGACCCGTTGGCTGAGTTGTTGCTGTATGGCGCAGACCGTGCCCAGCATCTGGCCGAGGTGGTTCGTCCGGCTCTGGCGCGGGGTGCGTGGGTGCTCTGCGATCGCCACGTCGATTCGCTGGTGGCTTACCAGGCCTTCGGTCGAGGGCTCGACCGCGCCATGGTCGAGCAGGTCAATGCGTGGGCAACGGCCGGGCTCGTGCCGGATCGCACCCTCTGGCTGGATGTGCCTGTTGCGGAAGGTCTGCGCCGCGCCGCCGCCTCGCGTGGTCCGGACCGGCTCGAGGGTGCCGGGGTGGCTTTCCACGAGCGGGTGCGCGAAGGCTTTGCCGTGCTTGCACGTGAACATGGCGCACGCATTGTTCGGGTTGATGGCACCGCCGATCCGGATGCGGTTCTCGTAGCGGCAGGGGTGGCGCTCGCCGACCTCGCCTGACCTCAAAAGGCGGACCGCCGGGCCCGGACTGGTCCGGACCCGGCGGCTGCAGCCGTCGATCAGGCGTTGGCGGGCTTTTCAGCCGCGGCGGCCTTCTCGGTGCTCTTGGCGCTGCTCCTCGCGGGCTTCTCGTGTTCGATCTCGACACGGGTCACCTGAGGCGGACGCGTCACGACCGGCTGGGTCGGCGTGGCCGAGGCCTGAAGCCGGTTCACGAGCGCCTTGCCCGTCTCGAGGCCGTAATCCACTTCGGAGCGAAGGGTGTTGAGCCCTTCCATCGCGATGCGGCTCGACACCCCGACGAGATCGGCCTTGCGGCCTTCCTCGGCGATGGTGTTGAGGACTTCCCGGGTGGCCTCGACGGAGCGATCGGCCACGACCTTGATGGCCGTGAAGGGATCGTCCGAGAGGGTCTCGGCCGCCTTGACGACGTTCTTGGCGCCGTCAATCGCGGTGTCGAGGACGTTCCGGGTCGCGCCAACGAGGTTGACGCCGCCCAGTTCCTGGGAGGTCTTCTCGACATAGGTCTTGAGGTTGTCGAGCGAGTGGACGACGAGCTTCTGGGTGGTCTCGCCGAGATCCTTGACGATGGTCGTCATGAGGGGTTTCTCCTTCTGGCGCCTTGCGGGCGCACCAAGGGACGGGATGTTGTTCATCCAGGCATGGGGGACTTGCGTGCCCCTTCCCGCGCGCTCCTGCACGCCCTTGTAACGGGCAGGAGGCGGGGATGCAGCCGTGCCGACGGCCTGTCTCCCCGAATCCGGTCGGGGAGCTTCGCCGGACGGGCGAACCCGTGCCGACGCGAGACGCGCAAGGTTGCGCGACGCTTGCAGATCCCGCGGGCGCGAACCGCACCGGCAGGACACGAGGGGGGCAGACGAAGCGGGGACGTGGGTCCCGCACGCTTCGCAGCGATGGGTGGACTGGCGACCGTCCAGCAAGCGGACGGGCACGCCGGCGCGGCTGGCGCTGCGGCGAATGGCCCGGCTGGTGCGGACCAGACGGCGACGCATGGCGTCGGGCAAGGTCGCGAAGGTGGCCTCGTTCTCGAGATGCAGGACCGGCGTTGCGACCTTGCTGGCGGCGCGAACCACCGCCCCGGCCACCGCGAGGTCGCAGTTGGCCTGATAGCGGTCACGCCGGGCGGCGAGGCGTCGTGCGGCCCGATGGGCGCCCTTGCGCTGCATCGAGGCCATCACGCGCTCCATCCGGGCAACCTTGCCGCGTTCACGGCGACCGGTTGCATCGAGCAGGAGTCGGCCGTCGGCATCGGCCACAACCGCCCGGTGGCGCATGCCGAGATCCACGCCCACGGGCGTGCGGACAGCGAGGCGGCAACGGATGCGCAGCACCCAGCGGCCCTGCCTGCGGCCGATGCGCGCCTCGAGCCAGCGGGCACCCTCCGTCTGGCGCCGGAACGTCTCGGTGTCCAGGCCCTGGGGCAGGCGGGCGTGGACAGGCAGATCCCGGCCCAGCAGCGGCAGGTGCAGGCGCAGGGTGTCATCCCCGGCAGGCACGAGCGTCCACGTGCCCGGTGCGAATACGGCCCAGGTCCAGGCTTCGCCCCGGGTGGCCGCGACACCGGCCGTGAGCGCCCGGTACTGGGTCCTGAGGGCGCCCAGGAGCGTGCCGCGGAAAGGCTCGGGCAGGGCTTCGACACCCGCGCGGGCGCTGTCGAGCATCGTGCGGGCTCGGGCGAGGCCTTCATCCCGAACGGACTGGGCCAGATCCACCCAGCCGAGCGGGGCGAGGGCTTCGTTCCAGAGGGCCGACCAGGACTCGACCTGAGTGCGGATTCGGCGCAGGCCTTCGCGCTGGGCCCGATCGAGGGGCCTCAGTTCGAGGTCGAAGGTACGCAGCGTGCTCATCGCAAAAAGGGGTTGGCCCGGCAACGGGCGGCGATGATGCGGTCAGGTGCGAGCCATTTTCAGTTTGCCATGAAATCGGCAGGCGGAGGATAAGAAAAGGTTATGCTAGGGCCATGGCTTACAGGATGCGGGTCCTCGGGTTGATGTCCGGCACGTCGGCCGACGGGATCGACGTGGCGCAGGTGGTCTTCTGGACGGCGGGGGGACGCATCCGGCATCGCGTCGAAGGTCACATGACCGTCCGCTACCCGGAGGGACTGGGCGCGCGCATCCGGGCAGTGGGCCCCGGTACGCCCCTCGAGGAGGTCGCGCGCCTCGAGGTGGAGGTGGCCGATGCCTTTGCCACCGCCGTCGCGGATGTGCCCTTGCCGTGGCGCAAGACGCCCGATGAGACGATCCAGCTCGTGGGCAGCCACGGCCAGACCGTGCTGCATCTGCCGGGCGTGGCCTCGGTGCAGCTCGGATCGCCATCGCGAATCGCGGCCTTGACCGGGCTGACGACCGTCGGGGACTTTCGCGTGGCCGATCTGGCGCTGGGCGGTCAGGGGGCACCGCTGGTCCCCCACTCGGACCAGATCCTGTACGGCTCGGAAGAGGCCGACGAGGTGCTGCTCAATCTGGGCGGCATCGCGAACCTCACGCTGCTTCCGCGGCAGGGGCCGGCCGCGGGCTTCGATACCGGTCCGGCCAACATGGTCCTCGACGGCCTGGCTCAGGAACTGCTGAACCTGCCTTGCGACAGGGACGGAGCGGTGGCGGCCCGTGGCCAGGTGCATCCGGTGTTGCTCGGGGCGCTGCTGGACAACCCCTACTTCGGGCAGCTTCCACCCAAGTCGACGGGACGCGAAGCGTTTGGCCAGCCCTATGTCGCGCGTCTTCTGGAGCGGGCCATGCAACTGGAGCTGTCGGTCGAGGACGTGCTGGCCACGGCGACCGAACTGACGGCCCGGACGGTCGTCCGGGGGCTGGTGCAGTGGATGGAGCAGCCCCCGAATCGGTCGTTCCGGCCCTCGCGGGTCAGGGTTGCCGGCGGTGGCGTGCGCAACAGGACGCTGATGCGTCGCCTGAAGGCCCTCATCGCCGAGCATGGCCTCGTGCTCGAGAAGTTGCCCGAGGCGGCGGCCCGCGAAGCTGTGGCCTTTGCGTTGTTTGCCTACGAAGCCGTCCTCGGTCGCCTCAACCATGCTCCGGAGGCTACGGGCGCCCGTCGCGCCACCATCCTCGGGACGATTGCCCCGGGCGCCAACTATCAGCGCTTGCTGGTCGAGATGCCGTGGGTGAGGCTGGATCCCCACCTGCCGCCGACCGAGCGCCGTCATCCGGGCACGCTTTACCTCGACAGAGCCTCCGCCGGGGACATCGTCGAGCACTTCGCGGCCGAGGAAGACAGCGTCACGGCTGCCGTCCGCAGTGCCCGGGCGCCTTTGGCGAGCCTGCTGGCCGATGCGGCCGAGCGGTTCGGGCGCGGGGGCCGGCTGATCTACCTCGGGGCCGGTACCTCGGGACGACTGGGCGTGCTGGATGCGGCGGAATGTCCGCCGACGTTCTCGACGGCTCCCGAGCGCGTCCTCGGCTTCATGGCCGGTGGTCCGTCGGCGCTCACGCGTGCCGTCGAAGGGGCCGAGGACCGTGGGGAACTTGGCGTGGCCGATCTGCAGGGAGCAGGCGTCGGGCCGGACGACATCGTGGTCGGCCTGTCGGCTTCAGGGGGGGCTGCCTATGTCCGTGCCGGTCTCGCCCACGCCCGTGCCCAAGGAGCGCTGACGGCGCTCGTCACGTGCGTGCCGCAGGAGGGCCGATGGCCGGAGGGCAAGCCCCCGGTCGACCACCTGATCGAGATCGTCACGGGCCCCGAATTGCTGACGGGCAGCACCCGCCTGAAGGCCGGCACGGCGACCAAGGTCGTGTTGGGGACCCTATCCACCGGCATCATGGTGCTCACGGGCAAGACATGGGGCAACCTGATGGTCGATGTGAACGTCTCGAACCGCAAATTGCGCGACCGTGCCATCCGCATCATCGACGAGATCGTGATGAAGGGCATGCCCGAAGCGGAACGCCTGCTGGATGCGGCCGGGGGTAAGGTCCGCCTGGCGGCCGCGATGGGGTTGCTGGGGCTTTCGGCCGAAGAGGCCTCGGCGCGCCTCGAGCAGGTGGGCGGGCATCTGGCGCGGTTGGTGCCCGAGGGCTATCCCTGAGGCGAGGGGAAGGCTCCGGTGCTACTCGACCCTGACCGTCGCCGTCATGCTCGGGTGGAAGTTGCAGACGATCGGATAGCTGCCGGTGGCCGGGACCGAGACGGTGTAGGTCTGTCCGGTCTCGAGCCGCGCCGAATCGAAGACCCGTGCCTCGGAACCCGTCACGACCGATGTCACGGTATGGGGGACACCGGTGTGGACGTTGGTGAAGCGCAACGTCTGGCCGGGGCGCGCGAGGATGGTTGCGGGCACGAAGGCAAAGGCGCTGATCTTGACCTCGACGAAGTCCGTCGGGATTGGCGTCGGCGAGGGGGAGGGCGATGGCGGCGGGATGGCTGGTGAAAGCGTGACACTGCCGGCAGGACTCGGCATGGCCGTTGGCTGGGGTGTCGGTGTCTGCAGGGGCGCCTGGGTCGGCGAAGCTGCAGGTGCCGCATCCCCCGTCACCGTCAGGCCACCCTTCATCGAGGGGTGATAGTCGCAGCGGAAGGCCCACGACCCGGCGCGTTTCGGCGTGACCAGACGCTCCTGACCCGGGCGGATGTCATCCTCGGCCGGGAACGCCGCAGCATCGAGCGGCGTCACGGTATGCGCCATGAAGTCCTTGTTCACGAAGCGGACGGACTGCCCGACGGCAAGGGTGACGGACTCGGGCTTGAAGGCGAAGTTGCTGATCTCGACGACAAGTTCACCGGCGGGTCCGGGCGTCGGGGCCGAAACCGTCGCGCCACCCGCCCCTGTACACCCGGCAAGCAGCACGAGGGGCAGGAAGGACGGCAGGCGCAGGCGACGGGTTGGCAGCATGTTCGGGATCTCGACCGGGTGGTTCAGGGCTGGGCCAGGGTCAGCGGGGCGCCTTCGGGCACGTGATTCATCGCCACCGAGTTCATGCAGTAGCGCAGGCCCGTGGGCGGCGGACCGTCCGGGAAGACATGGCCCAGATGGCCGTCGCAGCGGGCACAGCGCACCTCGGTGCGCACCATCCCGTGGCTGCGGTCCTCGACGGTGGCGAGCGCATCATCCGAAACCGGCTGGGTGAAAGACGGCCAGCCCGTGCCGGACTCGAACTTGGTGCCGCTCGGGAACAACGGATTGCCGCAGCCGGCACAGACGTAGGTACCGGGGGTCTTGGTGCCCACGAAACAGCCGGTGTGGGGGCGTTCCGTGCCGGCATGCCGCAGCACGTCGTACTGCTCGGGTGTCAGCCGGGCCCGCCACTGCGCATCGCTCAGGATCAACCGTTCCATCTTCAGGCCTCCTTCAGGGGACCGGTCCGGTGCAGGCGGGGCGCGGCCTGGAAGCGCGCGTCCCACGCCCACTGCCGAATCCGGGTTTCCTCGTCTTCGGTCAGGCCCAGGTGGGTGCGTGCGAGCTCCCATTCGCGGGCCAGGGTGGTGCGTGAAAGGGTCGGGTTGTCGGTGTTCAGGGAGACTTTCAGGCCGCGCTCCATCATGGCGCGCAAGGGGTGGTCCTCGAGGCGGGCGATGGCACCCGTGTGCAGGTTGCTGGACAGGCAGCACTCGAGCAGCACCCCCCGGTCCCGGGCGAGCGCGATGGCCTCCTCGTCCTCGAGAATGGCGGTGCCGTGGCCGATACGCTCGGCGCCCAGTTCGAGGATGGCGCGGCGGACGTGCAGGCCCGGTCCCGCCTCGCCGGCGTGCACCGTGCGGCGCAGGCCACCCTCGGCGGCAATGGAGAAGGCACGGCGGAACGACTCGATGCGGAAGCCCCCGCCCTCGTTCCCGGCGAGGTCGAGGCCGGCAACGCCTTCCGGACGCAGGCGCACCGCGAGCGTCGCGAGATCCTCGGCCTCCTGTTCGGACATCCCGTGGAGCAGGCAGACGATCATCGGGGCCGGGATGCCCGACTTGCGGCTGCCGGCATCGAGGCCTTCGAGGATGGCTCGGGTTGCCCGTTCCAGCGTGAGGTTGCCTTTCAGGTGTTGCCAGGGGCAGATGCGGATCTCGACGTGGCCCAGCCCCTGTTCAGCGGCATCGAGGACGGCTTCCTCCGCCACGCGGGCGAGCGCTTCCGGGGTCTGCAGCAGGGGCAGCACCGCATCGAAGTGGGCGAGGTAGGCATCGAGCCTGCCGGCGCCGATGGCGGCAAGGCCGTCAAGGATGGCCGCGCCGTCGAGACCCAGCGGTTCCGCCAACGCGACGATGGTTGCGGGCCGGAGAGCGCCGTCCAGATGGAGATGCAGATCGACCTGCGGGATGGACATGAGGCCCTCAGTTCCGGGGTTGCCAGCGCGCTGTCTGGTTGCGGCCGCTGGCCTTGGCCTGGCGCATGGCCGAACGGGCAGCCAGCAGCAGGGACTGGATGTCTGCCCCGCAGTCGGGCCATACGGCGATGCCGAGCGAGATGGTCAGCCGGACGGCCGACGACTGCGGTCCGGGGAAGTGGCTGGTGGCGATGGACTGCCGGAAGGCATCCGCCAGCTTGTCGGCTGCATCGAAGACTTCGGAGCGATTGGCCCCCTGCAGCACCATGGCGAACTCGACACCGCCGACCCGGCCCAGCACGGCCTTGGGCGGGGCGTGGTGCGCGGCGATGCCCGTGACCTGACGCAGCAGCTCGTCGCCGACGGCAAAGCCGTGCTGGAGATTCAGGCCCGCGAAGTGGTCGACGTCAAAGAGCACGCACGCGAGCACGGCATTGCGGTCCAAGGCCTGGGCTGCTTCTCGGGCGAGGCGTTCCTGCAGGCCACGGTGGTTCAGCCAGCCCGTCAGTGGGTCGCTGGCTTCAAGATGTCGGGCCTGGTTGCGCAGCCTCGCGTTCTCGTAGGCTGAGGCCGTCGCGTGACCCAGCGCGTTCAGCAACTCGATCTCCTCGTTCGAGAACGCCGTCTCTTCGTAGGTCATGACCGACAGGATGCCGATGAGCCGAAGGCCCAGCTCGACGGGGGTGGCCAATGCGGAGCGAATGCCGTCCTCCTGCACCCACGACGGCACCTTGAAGCGGTCTTCCGTCAGGTAGTCGACGACGGCCGTCGTGATGCGGCGGTAGGCGACGTAGGCCTCGATCCCCCCGTCGTGGCCGAGGGGCACCGTGCCCTGCCATGACCAGCGACTCTTGCCGACGGCGGCCGCACACTGCAGGTGGTGCTCGTCGCGCGCCTCCCAAAAGGCGGCGGTGTCGGCCCCAACCAGCTTCTTGGCGGCTTCTACGGCGTACTGCAGCACCTGCTCGGCCGAGCTGGCCGAGTTCATGCGCGCCGAGACCGCCGCCAGCTCGCGGAACTGCCGGAGCTGCGTCTCGAGACTGCCGTGGCGACCCACCAGGTCCTGCACCGAATGCGTCAGCTCCTCGACGGTCGCGCTGTCCAATTGGCGGGGCACGCACATCTCGCCGATGGAGGCGCGCCCGAGCGTCAGGGGCACCCTTCGCCACGGATCGTCGGGCGTGTCGGCAGCGTTGCCCCGGCTTTCGAGGCGGATGTCCGGGGCGCCCAAGCGGGTCATCTGCTCCAGCAGGCGGTTGACGGGCAACAGGTCATGCTCGCCCTCGATCTCGTTGCCCCGGACGGGGTAGTAGGTGCCTTCCTCGGGCATGACCGACCCGGAGTTCGGCGTCAGGTTGGTGATGCCCTCCTGCTCGACAAGCCGCAGCATGACCTCGACGACACGAGGGTCGAACTGCTTGCCGCTCATCGCCTTGATCTCGCGCAGGATCTCCTCGGGACTCCTGCTGCGGCGATAGACGCGGTGGTTGTTCATGACGTCGTAGGCGTCGGCCATGGCGAGGATGCGCCCGCCCAGCGGAATCTCGTCGCCCTTGAGTCCGGCCGGATAGCCGTTGCCATCCCAGCGCTCGTGGTGGTGGCGGACGCAGGGCACGAGGTGGCCCAGGCCCCGGACGGGCCCGAGGATGTCCGCGCCCTTGACGGGGTGCAGCATCATCAACTGCCGCTCGGCACGGTTCAGTGGACCCGGCTTGTGCAGCACCGAGTCCGCGATGCCGATCTTGCCGATGTCATGCAACAGGCCCGCGATGTAGATGTCCTCGCACTCCTGCGTGGACAGGCCCATTTCCTCGGCGATGCGGCGGCCCAGCGTCGCGACGTTGGCCGAGTGGTTGTGCGTGTATGAGTCCCGGGCATCGAGCGCCTGCGACAGCGCGAAGACCAGGTCGCGGGACAGGGCGCGGTTGCGGGCGATGAGCGACACGTTGCGCATGGCGGAGGCAGCCTGGGCTCCCATGGTGCCGATGAGGTGCCGTGCCTCGGAATCGAAGGTGCGCTCGGGTGCGTTGTTCGCCACGAAGGCGAGGCCCAGCACTTCGTTCTGCATGCGCAGGGGGGCCACCAGCATGTGATGGAAGCCCAAGGTTTCCAGCGTCTGGCGTCGCCGCAGGGTGACATGGAGGTCTGTCGCCGGTGTCGTGCTGACGACCAGGTTGCCGGACTTCCACGCCTCGGCCAGAGCGCCACCGTCCGCCAGCCGGAAGGTCATCCCGGCGAGCAGGCGATCCATGCCCTCGGGTGCCTTCATCGCGCGGATGGCGAGGGTCGTCACGCTGGCCGTGTCCGGTTCCTCGTCGTCCGTGTCGGGCACGAGGATGGCGACCAGATCGGCGGAGAGGGCCGTGGCGACCTCGCGGGCCACCACTTCGAGCAGGCCCGAGGCTTCGATGTCGCCGGTCGCGGCATCGGCGATACGGTAGAGGCCTTCGAGTTCCAGTTTCAGGCGGCGGATTTCGGATTGCTGGAAGGCCCACTCCTGGGCTGTCTCCCGCATGACGGCATCGAGGATGCGGTTGATGGCCTCGTAGAGCGAGAGCGCCTCTTCGGGCTGGGTCGCGGCATCCTCGGCGACGTGGGTCCGGACGGCGAACTGCAACGTCGAGACGGCGAGGTGGAAGTGGTCGATGGGCAGGCGATCCCGCCAGTCCGAGACCAGGTGCTGCAAAGCGGCCACTTCCGGGGTCGCGAGCCAGGCGTCGGCGACCTCGGCCTCGGGGATGTCCGACAGTTCGAGGGCAGCCGCGACGAACTTCTCAGACAGGAACAGGCGCTCGGCCGTCGTCATACGCCCCAGGAGGGCGGGATGATCGGCAAGCGCACGGTCCCAGCGGCGGGCCACGTCGGGACCCGCGGAAACGCCGAGGCGGGCGCGTGTCGCAGCGGACAACATGGCGCAAGGATACTGGTTCCGGCGCTTGCGGGCAACCGTCCGGAAAGCTCAGCGGCTGGCTTCGGACGTGCCTTCCTGGCGGGGCCACGAAGCGAGGTCGGGCATCCTGTACCGGGCTGCGTAGGTCCAGTAGTACCCGAAGACCTTTTTCACGTAGTGGCGGGTCTCCTTGTAGGGGATGTGCTCGATGCGGACCTCGGCATCCTTGGGCAGCATGCCGCGCCAGCGCTTGGCGGCTCCGATGCCGGCGTTGTAGGCGGCCGTCTGCAGGATGCGGTCCCCCGTCATTTCCCGACCGGCATGCGCCAGGTACCAGGCACCCAGCTGCAGGTTCCAGTCCGGGTCCGTGAGCGGCCGCGGTGGTCCCGGCAACTGCTTGCCGACCCACTCGGCGGTAAAGGGCATGAGCTGCGCGAGGCCCATCGCCCCGACCCAAGAGCGGGATAGCGGATCGAAGGCACTCTCCTGCTTGACCAAAGCCAGCAAGTACAGCGGGTCCAGGCCTTCGCGGCCGGCGGCGCGGAACAGCGGTGCGGCGTAGGCAAGCGGGAAGCCGCTCGCCGGGTCGTCCTTGGCCCACGATGCCCCTTCGGCCCACTGGCCACGGGCATAGGCCAGGCCGATGCGTGCCTGACCCTCGGGCAGCAGGCCGGGGGGATAGACGCCGGCCGCCGCGAGCAGGCGCACGGCGGGCGCCCAGCCGGCAGGTGCCCGGGTATCCGGCCCGGATGGGGCGGGCAGCGATCCGGTGGCAGGCACCCACGAAGAAAGAGGGTCTGCCGGCTCGCGCAGGTCTCCGGGCAGCATCCGGAAGCCGGGGTCCGTGCCGCCGTCGAGCGCGAGGCCCCTCATGCGGCCCCTCCAGCCGTAATAGCCGGTCGGGGTGAGTCGGGCCACCTCGGAGTAGTGGCGCCGCGCCGCGGCGGCGTCTCCCGCGTCCTCGGCCATGCGGCCCAGCCAGAAGGTCGCAGGGGGACGGTAGCCGCCACTCCGGGCCGCGAGCGCGGAGGCCCAGCGGCGGGCGTCTGCGATTCGTCCCGCGTCGTGGGCGCGCCACAACGACCGCCAGCGGGCGTCATCTGCCACGTCGTCGTCGGGGAATCGCCGGATCATCTCGGCGTCGACGGCCGCCGCCTCGTCCAGCCGGTCGGCCCGAAGATGCGCCTTCAGCAGGAAGACCAGCGCGTACCGGGCGGTCTTGCCCGAACCCCGGGCCAGTTCCCGGACCAGTCGGACCGCTTCGTCGCCCTTGCCTTCCGAGGCCCGGATTTCGGCCTCGGTCATCCGGACTCGGGGGGCGAGGTACGGGTCGAGGCGCCGGGCTTCGTCGAGGCCACGGCGCGCACGGGCGAGGTCCCCGGTCTTCCAGGCGCACCGCGCGAGTCGATAGCGGGCGAGGGCATCGGGCAGGCCTTCCAGCCAGCGTGCCGCTGGTCCGTATTGGCCCTGATCCATGAGCGCACCCGCTACCCGCATGCGGGCCTCCGGGGAACGGCTGGCGGGGGCCATCGCCCTCAGTTTCGGCACCCATTGGCTGGCGAGGTCCCGTCGGCCGAGGGCCTCATCCAGCGCGTCCGGATCCCCGAGTTCCAACCGCAGGGCGAGCGTGGCACCCGCCAGATCACCCGGACCGCTCGCCGCGGCGCGCTTCAGCCACCCGAGGCGGTCGGCCGCAGGTACAGTCTTGAGGGACCGCGCAGCCTCGAGCCATACCAGCGTGGCGAGGGGATCATCCGCAGGGATGCTCCGCGCCTTGGCCTCGAGCGTGGCGCCACCGGCAACGACGGCAGACCAGGCCTCGAGGTCGGGTCCCTCGCGGGAAGCTTGCTCCAGCCACCTTGCGGCCCCGGCCGTTCCGGTCTGTCGATCGAGGTCCGAGAGCAGGATGCGCGCCAGTGTCCGGGCACGACCCGGTGCCCGTTCGGCAAGGCCTTCGAGGCGCACGCGTGCCGGGGAAGCGCCCGCCACGGAAGCGCCCCCGCTCGGGTCGCCCTCGGTGAGGTCGCGTCGGGCGGCATGGAAGGCGACCAAGGCATCCTCGGGGTCGGTCGGGACCACGGGTGTCGCCCCGGCGGATGCCGGATGGCCCGAGATGCCGGTGCCCGCCTGCGCTCGCAAGGTCGCTGCGCCCGCGCCGAGACCCGCGACGATCAGCAGACCGGCCACCCAGCCCACGGGAAAGGCCCGGGACTTTCGGTCGACGGGTTTGCGCCTCTTCATCGATCGGCTCTTCAAGGGCGCGCCTCGGTCCTGCCTGCCAGAACCTCGCGGAAGGTCTCGTGGAGCAGGCCGTTGCTGGCGAGGATCGTGCGGGCGTCGAGGGCAAAGGGGCCACCATCGACGGCCGTGACGAGTCCGCCGGCCTCGGTGACGAGCAGGGCGCCGGCTGCCACGTCCCACGCTGCGAGGCCGTATTCCCAGAAGGCATCGAAGCGCCCGCAGGCGACGGCCGCGAGGTCAATCGCGGCCGATCCGGGACGCCGGACGGCCTGGACCTGTTTCAGGGCCGCGAGGAACTCGGCGGTGTTCTTGGGGTCGCGCCCCACGTCTGGAGCGAAGCCCGTCGCGACGAGGGCCCCCGACGGCTCGGGCACCGTGCTGACGCGGATGGGCTGGCCGTTCAGGAAGGCCCCGCGGCCAGAAAGGGCCCAGAAGGTCTCGGTGCTGGTCGCCTGGTGGATGACGCCCAGCACCGGTTGCCGGTCCTTGCACAGGGCGATCGACACGGCAAAGAACGGGAAGCCGTGCGCGTAGTTGGTCGTGCCGTCGAGCGGGTCGATGACCCAGCAGGGACCGTCCACGAGAGTGCCGCCGCTCTCCTCGCCGACGATGGCGTGGTCCGGGAAGGCCTCGCGGATGATGGCCTTGATGGCGGCCTCGGCCGCGACATCCACATCCGTGACCAGATCGTTATGGGCCTTGGTGCGGACCTGCCGGACCCGGCCAAGGCCCTCGAGGTGCAAGGCCCCTGCTGCATTCGCGGCGGCGAGGGCGACGGAGAGGGTCTCGTCCATGTCCGGTATTGTAGGGGCCGAGGCGTAGCCGTTGGAAGGGGTGCCTGCACGACATGGACCGTCGTCACGGCGTCCGGGGTCGTGGGCATGTCAGGATGCGTGGCATGGCGTGGCGTCGACGGGGCCTCGCGATCGGGCTGCTGCTTCCTGCCCTGGTCGCGGCTCCCGCTTGGGCCGCCGGTGTCTGGCGTTCGTTCGGCAACGATGCCGTCGGCGCGACTCTGATCGAGATGACCCGAGAAGGAGATCGGCTCGTCGTAAGGCTCGAGGTCGAAAACCTTTCGGAAGGCGACAGGCTGTTCGTGCATCACGCACCGGAGGAGCGGGACCCCCAGACGTATACCTATTTGCCCCCCCGCAATCGTCAGGCGCCCTCGACCGACTTCCGACAGTTGTCACCCCTCGCGACGGGGTCGTGGGAGGTCTCATTCTTCCTGCCCAAGGGCACGAGGCCCGGCTTGCTCGTGATTGGCGAGGCGCGCAGTCCGTACCGGCAGGCGGCCATTCTCCTGGATGCGCCGGGCTCCGAGGCGACGCAGGTGGCCTTCGAGCGGACAGGAGCGTTGGTTCCGCCCCTGCCGGCGCGTCCGGCTCGGTCAGCAACGGGCCCCGCATCGTCGGGCCAGGCGGCTGCCACCGGTTCCGGTGCGGTCTTGGCCCGCTCCGCGACGCCGCTCGTGGCGGCTGTCCCGCGTACCCCTGCCCCGGCTGCCACTGCAGTCCCTCGTCCACCTGTCGTCAGACCGACGGCAACGCCCGCACCCCGCCCCGTGCCGACGGCCGTGGCCTCGCCTGCCCCACCGCGACCGCTGGCCTCGCCCAGGCCCCGGCCCACGGCCTCGCCCGCTCCCGGCGAGATTGCCTACATTTCCCTCTCCGGTTCCGCACGGAAGGCGCGCCTGCCGCGTCCGACCGTCCAGCCTCGATCGGTGGCGGCCCCGACCCCGTCCGCCCCGCCGCCTGTCGCCATGCTGCCGGCGCTGCCCGCCGGAGATCGCTACGTCGCCGCGATGCGCCCGGGGTTCGCAGGTATCGGCGACTTGCTGGTCCTGAGGCTGGGCGTGGCACCGTCTGCGTCGGGCGGGGGCTATGGCTGGCGGCGCATTCGCATGGAGGCCCCCGGTGTCCGGCTGGATGATCTGGCTACTGCGGTGGATGCCCCGGATGTCGTGGCGGTCAGTGGCCGCTCGTGGCTGCTCGCGCGGGAGGTCGGCGAGCGCTGGGTGGTCGTCCAGACGGATGGCACGCTCGTCGTGGCGGCGCGATTGGCCCAGCGCGAGGACGTGCGCGCCTGGACCGGGCCCGGGGGGCCCTATCCGCGGGTGCTTCGGGGAGCCCTTCCCTGACGCCGGCTGGGCCGAGTTGGACAGGCATCCTCGCCGGGGCGTAGCATTCGGCGATGCAGCGTCATCAACGATGGATTCCGGCCCTTGCACCCGTTGCGGCCACCCTGGCCCTCGCCGCGTGCACACCTGCGGCGCAGACTTTGCTGGCCACCTTGGCGGAAACGCCCACGGCCTCACCGACCGCAACTGCCCAGCCGACAGCTTCGCCCGCGCCGACGCCCGTCGTGACGGCCTCGCCGGGGAAGACGCCCGACCCGATGGTGGGGGCCCTGGCCTTCGATCCGGGGCGTGACGGCTTCGGTTTCGAGAACTACGGGGGTGAGGCGGGCGTGGTCAACCTGACGGCGGCCGAGATGGTGCGGCTGTTCGGGACGGGTGTCTGTGGTTCGGGTAACGGGGACGATTGCGTGCTGACGCCGGCTGCGCAGTCGTGGATGGACGAGACCAACCAGAGCATGTCCGGCGGGCATTGCGAAGGCATGGCCGTGCTCAGCCTGATGTTCCACAAGGGGCTTGCCAGTCCGGCGGACTTTGGCGCCGTCGACACCACTTACGCCTTGCCGTTCGCCAACAATGCCGGGCTGCAGCGTGAGATCGCCTACTGGTTTGCCCAGCAGGCCGTCAGCCCGACCCAGCCGGCCGAACGCAAGGACCTGACGCCGGTCGAGGTCATGCGCGCCCTGCTGGACAGCTTCAGGGCCGGTGCTGCCGAGGCCTACACGATGGGCATCTACAAGCGGGGGTACCAGGCCGGTCACGCCATCACGCCGTGGGGCGTCGCCGCGGGTGCGGGTGCGCTCCGCTACGTGCAGGTCTACGACAACAACCATCCCGGTCAGGAGCGCCGGGTGACGGTCGATACGGGCGCCAATACCTGGTCATACATGGCGGCCACGAATCCGGACGAGCCGGACAGCGTCTATGAGGGTGACGCGACCACGGGCACGCTGACGCTGACGCCCTTGTCGGTGCGCCAGCAAACGCAGGAGTGCCCGTTCTGCGAGGACCTGGGCGCCGACGAACAGCCTCCGGCCGCCCGGGGGCGACAGGTTTTCACCCATGGCAAGGGTCGGGCGCTGGTCGAGGACGATGCCGGCCATCAGGTCGGCTTCGCGGACGGCCAGTTCGTGAACACTTTCCCGGGCAGCCAGGTCATGTCGCCCAAGGGCGGAGACCTCTGGCGGCAGGACACGCCCCCGGTGTTCCTGGTCCCCGGACAGGGCGATCTCACGGTCACGCTGGATGGCCGGACCCTGTCGGACGACGAGGACTCGAGCATCACGGTGGTCGGCCCCGGCTACGAGATGAGCGTGGACGACATCCGTCTGGATCCCGGACAGCAGGATCAGGTGAAGTTTCATGCCAACGGTCGGCGTCTGTGCTACGTGACCCGCACCTCGGAGACCCCGTTCCTGACGCTGGGTCTGCAGACCGAGCAGGCGGACTACGCCTTCGCGGTCATCGCCGGCGGCGACAGCGACGGGCATGAGGTCGAGGTGGAGATCGAACAGGCCAAGGGGCGCCTGCGCGTCGAGGCTCGCGGCGTCACGGGAGAGACCGGCTTCGACGTGGTGGTGCACCGGATCGACGATTCGGGCGACCACGTCTTCCGGAACTTCACGAACTCGCTCGACAAGACCGCGACGCTCTGGCTGGACTATGCGGCGTGGGACGGCTCGGGCCCGATGACGGTCCACGTGGATACCGACGAGGACGGGCAACCGGACGAGACGATGGAGCTGCTGGACGAGGGGGACTGACGGCAGCGGGGCACTGACGCGGAAGCGTCAGAAATTCCCGTCCCGTCGTCCTTCCATCGCCGGCGTCTGTTCGTAGATCGGCCCGCGCGCGCGTGAGGCCCGTGCGACGCCTTCCCGGACGCGGTTGGCGAGGGAGCCGAGGTCTCGGGTTCCGTAGAGCAGGGCGTCGACCAGATGCCATGTGAAGAGCCGCTGGCTGCGGTCGGAATCGATGACCGCCGTTGCCTGGGCGTGATGCTTCTCCGGATGTTCCGGTTTCTGCCATCACTGGCTTGATGGATTCGGACTCCACAGCCGCTGTGGCCGCCTGATCTGGCCACGTGGCGCCACACTCTGGCCAAGGGGAAAGACCCCAAGGGCAAGGTCGCGGTACCCGTGGCGATCCTATGGCGTGCGAATCCTGGGTTCGAACGGATTCATGTTTCCATGATGGTTGAAGGAGATGATGTGATGCGGGTTTGGCGCGCCAGAATATTGTTCACGGCCAGTCTGGTCGCGGCAGGCTCTGTTGCTGGTGTCGCGAATGCTGGCCACTTGGGCGAGAACCTGACGCTCCCCGGAGTCGCGACCATGCAGTCTGTCGACCTGCCTGCCGGTACCTTCCAGATGGGCTCCCCGTCATCGGAATCGGGCCGCTCCTCGGACGAGATGCAACATCCGGTGACCTTGACCCGTACCTTCCGGATGCAGACGACTGAGGTGACGCAGGGCCAGTGGCGTGCGCTGATGGGCAACAATCCCTCGACCTTTGCAGATGATGACAATCGCCCGGTTGAGACATTGAGTTGGTTCGACGCCGTGGCCTACGCCAACGCCCTGTCGGCCAAGGACGGCCTGCCCAAGGCTTATGACCTGTCGTTTTGTACCGGCAAGCCGGGGACGGGCAGTTACAACTGCAGCAGGGTAACGCTGACGTCGCCCGCGCCCGACAGCACGACCGGTTGGCGTCTGCCGACGGAGGCCGAGTGGGAGTATGCGTATCGGGCGGGTACCGCGACAGCGTGGGTCTTCGGAGCGGACAGCAACCTGCTGGGGACCCATGCGTGGTTCGGCGGCAACAGCGACGGCACGACCCATCCGGTCGGCCTGACGCAATGTAATCCGTGGGGCCTGTACGATATGGCGGGCAACGTTTGGGAGTGGTGCCAGGATTGGTACGGCAGCTATCCAGGATCGCTCGCTGAGCCTCTGGGGCCGACTCGATACAGAGTCATCCGGGGTGGATCGTGGCTCCACGATGCCGCGAGCACGCGTGCGGCGAATCGCAACTTCAACGTCCCGAGCCTCCGCTACGGCAACCTTGGCTTCCGCCTTGTCAGGTCGATGCCATAGGGCGAGGGCTTGTCCCGTGACTCTGGAACCCTTTGTCCATGTTGGGTTCGCATCCGATCCGGAACCACAGCCGAGGCGCAGCAAACCCGGGCCTTGGTGACGTTCAGGGACACCCATCGCGTCCTGGACATCGCGCAGCACTTACTCGTGCAAGAGAATGTCCCTCATGGCGGTGGGTTCAGGGGCGATGAAGGTGAGCCTGTCGCTTCTGTCGGTCGCTTGCGGTGGACGTGGTTCCGGACAGATTCGCCTCGGGAGATCTCAGTGCCCAGCCGGTGGCGGCCAGAGGCGCAATCCCGTGAGACCGGGAGTTGGCCTGCCTTGACCCCCCACCGACTAGATCCGCACGCTGCCAAGCCCGTCAAAGGCGGTTTCGCTGGAAACCAACGCGAGTCTCTCATCGCGTGCCTAATCCACCAGCAGGCGATCGAACGGCTCTCGGTGGGCCCAATCCAGAGAACCTGCCGACTGCCCCTGCTCAAGCGTGACCGGAAGCGGCATGAATCCATGCGCTACGACTTCGCACCGCAGGTCCAGGACAAGTGGGCCGGCGCCCGAAGGTTTGCCAATCCGGTGCTTGGTTGAAGTCTCGCAAGCCGAGGCTGCGCTGACGAAGCCTTCGTGTCTGCGGTCGGGGGTAGATGCCATGGCCACCGACGACAGGAAAGCATCCCCGGCAGGCCACCAGGACGGGACGTGCGGATCCGGCAACAACCGCACGCGGCTCAGGACTCCCGGGGAGCAGTTTCTCTTCCTGGCAGAGGCTCGCAGAAGCGCTTGGTCACGCTGGCCATTCGCCCATGCTCCTCGCTTGGTACGATCACCGCCCATGACCGACCTCCCCTACACGCCACCCGTAGCGCCCGCGGGCTGGATGGAGGTCCAGGCCTCGGCCAACCTGACCGCGCCCGACGGCCTCGTGAACGCGTACCGCGTGGTGGACGGGCGGACAGGCTTCAGCGTGGCGAATGCCGTGCTGGACCTGCCGTGGGATCGCGGTGCCCTGCGGGGACGACTGGCGCTGCAGACGGGCCTGATGCCGTCCGCCTATTACGGGTCCGAACCCGAATGGCGCGCCGCGGCCGGCGAGGGAGCGAGCGACGCGACGCTCTGGAGGCATCTGCTCGAAGCGTGGGCCGGGGGTACGGTGGCTCCCCGCTGGGCGGTCGATGCTGGGCTGTTCCTGTCACCCATCGGGCCAGAGACCGTGGCTGTCCGCCAGAACTGGACGTGGTCCCGATCCAACCTGTTTTATGCCCTGCCTTACTACCACTCGGGCGTGCGCACCACGTGGTCGTTGGCGCCGGGCCATGCTTTGGCGTTCTGGTTGACCAATGGCTGGAACGCGGCGACGGATGGGGTGCCGGGGTTGTCCCCGATGGTGCAGTGGGCGTGGGAGCTGCGGGAGGGCCTGTCGGGTTCGGTGTTGTGGGCCGGCAGTCAGGAAAGGCCCCTCGGTGCTCCGGAGGGGCGGCCCTGGCGTCACTTGCTCGATGCCCATGCGACGTGGCAGTTGGACCGGGTCTGGGCGCTGCAGGCCCATGTCGACATCGGTTCCGAGCGTGGGGATACCGGCCTCGCGCAGTGGCAGGCGGCGGCTGTCACGGTCCGGGCCACGCCCCTGGAACGGCTGGACCTGGCGTTGCGGGTGGATGGCTTCCGCGAGGAAGCTCTGGCGGCCAGCGCCCTTGTGCCGGGTGCGATTTTCTGGCCCGTGCCCTGGGTCCGGTCCGTGACGGCGACGGCTTCCTGGCGGGCCCATCGGGATTGGCTCTGGCGGCTCGAGGCCCGGCATGACGAGGCGGCGGCTGCCCTTTATCCCGGTGCTGGCGGGGCGCGCCTGCCCGTCCAGGACACGCTGACGTTGGGGATGGTCCAGGGCTTCTGAGGGCTGTCGCCGAGGCGTGCCAGCCTTGCCAGCCCGCAGGCTTGCGCACCACCGATGAGTCGGCCACGATGGGGTGGCATGACCCGCAAGACTCTGCCAATCGGCATCCAGACGTTCCGCGAGATTCGCGAGGACGGCTGCTATTACGTCGACAAGACGGGGATGGCCGTGGATCTGGTGCAGTCCGGCAAGGCGTTCTTCCTGTCCCGTCCTCGCCGCTTCGGTAAGAGCCTTTTCCTCGACACCCTGAAGGATTTGTTCGAGGGGAACCGCGAACGCTTCACGGGCCTTGCGGCGGAGAGCCGATGGGACTGGTCGGTCCGTTACCCCGTCGTTCGCCTGAGCTTTGGGGGTGGGCAGGCTTTCTCGCGTGAAGACCTTCAGGGCTGGATCCTGCGGCAGTTGGAAGAAGTCGAGACGGAATGCGGCCTGATTGGCCGGGCGCAGGATACCCGAGGGCGTCTGCACCAGCTCATTCAGGCACTTCACCGAAAGTCCGGCCAGCGGGTGGTCGTGTTGGTCGACGAGTATGACAAGCCCATCCTGGACCATCTGGAACAGCCCGATCTGGCACGCCAGATGCGTGACGCGTTGCGCGACATCTATGGCGTCCTCAAGGACGCCGATGCCCACCTGAAGTTCGTCTTCCTGACGGGCGTCAGCAAGTTCAGCAAGGTGAGCCTGTTCTCGGGCCTCAACCATTTGCGCGACATCACGCTGGATGCCCGCTGGTCGGCGTTGTGCGGCTACACGCAGGAGGACCTCGAGACCGTCTTTGCGCCGGAACTGGACGCCGTGGACCTCTATGCCGTCCGGCGTTGGTACAACGGCTACAACTGGCTCGGGACGGCCGTCTACAATCCCTTTGACGTCCTGCTGTTCCTCGAGAGCAAGCAGTTCAGGCCGTACTGGTTCGAGACAGGGACGCCCAGCTTTCTGGTCGCCTTGCTGGCGCGACGAGGGTTCTTCTCGCCTGATCTGGCCAAGCGCCGCACCCGTGCGGAGATCATGTCGGCCTTCGATGTCGACCATATCGAGCCCGAGGCGCTGCTCTGGCAGACGGGGTACCTGACCATTCATGACGCGCGCGAAATCGCCACGGGCAGTTGGGTCTACACCTTGGGCTATCCGAATCGCGAGGTCGAAGCCAGTCTGAACCTCAGCCTGTTGCCCGCATTGGGCCAGACTGCCGGTGCTGCGAGCGACCTGACGATACAGCTTACCGAAGCTCTTTTGGCCGGCAACTTGGATGCCTTGCGTGACGCGACCTATCGGCTGTTCGCCAGCATCCCGCACGACTGGCTGCGCAACAATCCCATCGCCCGCTTCGAGGGGTATTACGCCAGCGTGTTCTACAGCCACCTCGCAGCCCTTGGCCTGGACCTGAGGGTCGAGGACGCCACCAACAAGGGACGCATCGACCTGACGCTGCGTGTGCCGGGACGCGCGTATGTCTTCGAATTCAAGGTGGTCGACGACCAGCCAGAGGGCCAAGCGCTGGCCCAGATTCTGGCCAGAGGCTATGCCGACAAGGTTCGCCAGCCCGGTACCCACGTCACGCTGGTCGGCATCGAGTTCGGCCGGGCCGAACGCAACGTGGTGGCGTTCGAGGTGGCCGAGGCCTGAGCCGCGTCAGTTCGCCGGAACGTAGATGCCCAGCACATGCCGGTTGCCGGGCGGGAAGTTCCTCGGACCCCCGTAACCCATGTTGCCGTCGTTGTAGAATCGCCCGCCGCCTGCGGCGATGGTGATGTCGCCCGCCGTCGGATGGCGGGTCCCCGGAGTCCCCGGGGCCACCACCACCAGGGCACCCTTGGGCGCGTCGTAGGGATTGGAAATATCCAGCTTACGCAGGCCGTACTTGGCGGCGTTGCCGTCCCGGTTCATGAAGTCCGCGAAGTCCCGGGCCCGGGCCTGTGGAATCTTGTAGATGTTGCCGGCGTTCAGGCCGCCGTATCCGCCCGGGGTCGAGGCGATGAATTTCTTGACCGCGCGATAGCACCAGCCACCGGGACGGCGATGGGCAGCCGACCGTCCGGCCGTCTCGGTGAGGCGATCCATCTGCGCCTTGGCGTTCGGGGACACGTCCCTGCTCCCGTGGCCGGAGGGCGTCGAGGCAGCCTTGAGGGCGTGGGGCTCGGAGTGGCGGGTGTGGTGCCCTTCATCCAGCTTGACCGACGAGCGCAGGCCCCGGGGCGTCGCGTGCTGGTGCCGGTCGCCGTGCCCTTTTTCGGCGTGACGCGCTGCTTCGCGCTTCGCTTGCTTGTCTGCGGCTTCTCGAGCGATGCGCGCGGCCTCGGCCTTCCGGTGGGCGGCATCCGCAGCGTGACGGGCGGCCGAGCGGGCCGCATGGGGTCCGTGGGCGTGGCCGTGCGAACTGTGATGGCCGTGCGAGCCGTGGTGATGGCCGTGATGCGACCTGTGGCTGCCGTGGTGCCTACCGTGATGATGCGCGGCGTGCCTGCTGCTCACGATCCATTCCCTCTCTGCTGCCCGTCTGATTGCTAAATCGAGTCATCGCTGGAAATACGCGTTCTTGCGGAATGTTTCTTCTTGGCAAAATGTGGCTTCGTGGTCCTCCGTCACCAGTGGATTTGCATGAGCAGGCCTCGTGCGTCCCGTTCTTCGGCTGCTGTCGTCGGGACAGCCAAGCCGTCGCGATGTCTGAGCGCCGTCCATAGGGCGGCGAACGCGTCCAGCACGTCGTCGACACCGGATCCTGCGGGCGCCCGCTGGGGAAGCCAATCGGCAAAGGCTTGACGCAGAAGCTTGGCGCGCTGCTGACGGCCTTCCTCTGTCTTCTTGGACGCGAACAAGGGATGCCCGCCCTGCATGCCCCTGAAGCTGAGTTCCGGATGGACCTCGATGAGGCGTCCTGCGGGAACCCGACTGGCGTATTCGTCGACTTCCCTGATTTTGGGGATCAGGTTCCACGATTGCAGCGACAGGCCCCGACCGTCCGTCCGACGTCCCAAGGCGCAGGCCTCGGCATGGCTTCTGGCCTCCAGCATCGACCTCAGAGGCGCTGGAAACACGCTGTGGCGCCGCGCACCGAGAAGGCCGCGGGCCGCAAGGTCACACGCCCTGGGGCCAGCTTCCGGAAGCCCGATCGGCATGTCGATGGCGACCACCCCGGAAACCCGTTCCAAAACAGTGTCGATGGCGGAGTGGAGCTCGAGTCCGAGCGAGCCGTCTGGCCCCATCCCGGCCAGGACCCAGCCGGACTTGCAGCCGTCCACACCGCCTACGGCCCAGGGGGCTCCGATCAACTGGTCTCGGTCTCGGCGGTGACCGCTTCCGCGGTCTGTCTCAGCACCACGAGTTCGCCCGTCCACGTCTCGGCAATGGCCGTGCAGTCGTCGACCCAATCGCCCGAGTTGGCGTAGAGCATCTCGTCCACGATGGCCAACTCGCCGTGGTGGATGTGCCCGGTCACGATCCCGTCGAAGCCCCGCCGGGCCGCGTGGGCGATTGCCAGCTCGCGGAAGCGCGCGATCATGACGCGGGCATCCTTGCTGTTCTCCTTCAGGAACTGCGCCAGGGAGAAGTGGGGGCGACCGAGCCGAGCGTTCAATCGATGAAGCCAGCCGTTGATCTCGATCAGGGCGTCGTAAATCCAGGTGCCCACGGTCGTCAGGACCTTGCCGCGCGAGAGTGCACCGTCGAAGATGTCGCCGTGCATCACCAGCAAGCGACGGCCGTCCGCCGTGACGTGGACAGCTTCGTGACGGAGTTCGATGGCACCGATGTCGAGCGGCAGGAACGGGCGCAGCAGGCTGTCATGATTGCCGGGGACATAAACCATGCGGCACTTCTTGGCTTTTTTCACCAACATCCGGAGGATGTCACTGTGGGCCGTGGGCCAGTGCCACTTGTCCTTGAGCATCCACGCATCGATCACGTCCCCGACAAGGTAGATGGTCTCGGCGTGGTGCGTCTTGAGAAAGCTCTTGAGCGCCTCCGCACGGCAGGCGCGCGTGCCAAGGTGGATGTCCGAAAGCCAGAGCGTCCGGTACCGATTGACGTTGGTCTTCACGAGGCGGGCACGGGACGAGGACGTGCGTCAGCTCCCGCAAGGGCCTTCACGATGGCCGCGTGCAGGTGGGCGCCGATCTCGAGCAGGCCGCGCATCCTGACCTGCCACGGCCACTTGCCAGACCGCGCGATCCAGGCGAAGACGATCGGCAGCAAAAGGCCACTCAGGACGCCCCCGACGACGGGAATCGTCGAAACGGCCTGCGCGACCATGGCGGCCACGATGGCACGGACGCAGGCCTCGCGATCGAACTCCTTACCGGGATGCGTCGCGGCGTAGACCAGCCACGCCCGCGCCCCGGCAATCAACATGTCCGCCGCGAGCAGCGCGAGTCCGGAAGCCAGTTCGTCGGTCCGGGAGTCATTGGTCAACAATTCAGTCAGCACCGGCCTGTCGTCGCCCTGGATACGCCAAGCGAGGTGCGTGCCACCGGCCGTCGAGACCAGCACGCGAGTCACCCCAAGCTTGCTCTCGACGGCATCCGCTCCCGCTGCCGCCACGCGGATCTCGCCAGTCGTTGCAGGGGGCGGTGCGAGGCTCGCGCTGGCGCACCCTGCGAGGGGCGCGAGGGTCAGTGCTGCCGATAGGACGACGGTGGTCGGGTAACGCATGGATTGTTAAATATAGATGAACCCATGGGCTGCCGACAACCTGCAAGGTGTTGCAACAGGCTTGTAACAGCGAAATTGCATGTATAAGACGGTGTTAAGGCGCGGCCTTCAAGGGTGAAAGACCTTGCGTGAGATTCCTTTTCGCAACCGTGCGGGTGCGCGGTTGGCCGTTACTGGCCGCCACCTTGCTTTCGGCCTGCGGTCAGTCCCCCGCCCGTCCGGATCCCGTGCTCACGCTTCCCGTGGCCACACCTTTGCCGGAATTCGGCGGCCAGCCGTCGATGCCCGGTGCGCCGGTCCAAGAGGCCGTGTCCTACTGGAGGGGCCGAGTGAACCAGGCGCACGGGGCCGTGCGCGCCTACACCGCCCAGATGTCCTACTTCTAGAAGGCCAACGGTCAGCTGTACCGGGGACTCTATGACCTCAGGGGCAAGAGTCCCCGCCAGATGCGGATCCAGATTCTTCAGGGGAACGGCCATGGCACCAAACTCTCGTGGGCCGGTGGCAAGACCATCAAGGTCCGTGCCGCAGGCTTGCTGGGTGCCGTGGCCATCGATCTGCCCCTGACCGATCCGCGTATCAACTCGCCTCGAGGCGACACCTTGGACCAGATAGACATTCCCGGACTGCTCGGTCTCCTGAATCATCCGTCCGAACGGGTGACTTTCCTTGGTGAACAGGCGGGCTTGGCCCACCTCAAGGTCACCGGCTCCCACCTGCTGTCCGGGATGGTATCGATGACTACGGGGCATCGACGCGCGCTCGGGTCATGCGGCATTCGTCGAAATGAGCGACCCGAGAGAGCCGGTGGTTCGCATGATCTGAAGCAGTTCCGCTCCGTTTCGGATGTCTCGCTGGACATCTAGGCAGACGCGCCGGTTTCAGTCCGGTGTGGCACTGCTCGGCGATTGTCCAGGAAAGCGGGGCAGGCAAACCATGGCAAGGCTCATCCAGACGGCACAGCTGAAGTAAAGGGACATCCACGGCATCTCGTCCCGCCAGTCCTCTAATCGTCCGGTAAAGACCACGCGCGT
This sequence comes from Candidatus Sericytochromatia bacterium, assembly GCA_035285865.1. GTDB lineage: Bacteria > Cyanobacteriota > Sericytochromatia > S15B-MN24 > VGJW01 > VGJW01. The sequence goes on along the minus strand of JAYKHS010000007.1, from coordinate 82,442 downwards.
CGCGTCGAGCCACCTGGCCGCCAAATCCAGATGTGGCTTGCCCGCAAGCGTGTCGGCGTGCCACCGCGTGATGTACGTGGGCACGTCGACCGTGACCATGTACAGGACATAGAGGACGCTCAGGGTGATGGCCGGAGTCACGAAGGGGCGAGCTCCCGCATGTGTCCGCCTCCATGAGGCCACCAAGCCCACGACGAAAAGCGTGCCCGTTGCGGCCCGCAACGACTCCTCGCCGACGTTGCTCTGGTAGTTGGTCGTCAGGACCGCCGTCCAGGAGCAAGTATCGGCAATCAGGATGATGGGCACCAACATCCTGATTGCACGCGGGTGGTCCGAGAGCCCGAATGGCGTGCCAACATGTTCAGCAACAAGGCCCACTGCGCGACGAACATCGTCTCGGCTATCGCCGCGATGCTGCGGCCGACGGCCACACTGGCGATCGGGGTGTCCAGCATCGCGATCCTCTGGCCATCGGCGCGGGAACGGGATGCGCAACCCAGTGCGAATCCGCCCGCAAGAATCCAGCGCCACACGCGGTAGTGCAGAAGACCCTTCAGGTCCTCGCCGCCCGTGTCATCCCCTCGCGGCCGCAGCCACGCCAAAGGGCGATGTTCAGCACGCCGGCAAGGCTCATCAGGCCCCACCAGAGGGCTACCTCGGGCGACATCTCCGCAATCAATGCATCAGATCTCGACCGAGACGTCCTGAACGGGACGGAAGTTCATCAGCTCGATGCGGAAGACGACCTGTCGTCCGTCCGACATCTCGACGCTCGACGCGAAGCCCGTGCGGGTGTTGATACGGGCGGTCATGTCGCGCACGCCGCTGAGCAGGTGGCTGCCCGTGATGCGCAGCGTTGCCATTCCCCCCTGCTCGCCAAGGAACTGCACCTGGGCCGCCGGATGGTTCAACAGGGAGAGCAGACCCGGGATATCCGTCTGGTCGAGTGTGTAGCCGCGCGGGGAGATGATGCGCGGGTCCGTCAGGGGCAGATCCAGAGGAATGGCACTCAGCAGGCCTGCGGCGCGTACCTTGATGGTCCTGCCGCCCGACCACGACAGCTTGGTCCCCTGGCCTTCGCCCTGCAGGATCTGGATCCGCAGCAACCGAGGCCGCTTGCCCCGCAGGTCGTAGACGCCACGAACGGTCTTGCTGCCGGCAATCTGCAGGTAGGTCATCTGCGCCGTGTAGGCGGGTACCTGCTGGTGCGCCTGGCTGACGGCCCGGGCCCAGTACTGTGCCGCGCCATTGTCCGGCACGCCACGCCCGATACCGGGGAACGTCGGCAGCATGGTCGGTTCGGGCGCGGGGGGTGTGGCGCCGGCGAAGGGATCCGGTCCGCCCAGGGTCGATCCCGTGCCACAGCCGACAAGGACGGCGCCCACGACGGCAAGGCTGCCGCAGTGCCGCAGGGACTTGAAGAGAGAACCACGCATCAGGAAAAGCACCCAAGGTCGGGACAATGGAAATTTAATAACACACCCGAGGGCAAGCGTCGCCGGCAACGTTGCAGGTCCGCCGCACCTTTCCACTATCCGGTGTCAGGACACGAATGTCGTTAAGGAGAGGTTATGCTGCTGAAAAGAAACATTGAAGAAGGCGAATCCTGCACCGGCCTGGCCGTCTGGAGGGTGGCTCGCCCGCCCATTGTCCGGCTTTTGGGCGCGATCGCCGAATCCTGCGTCGCAGGCGAGTTGCTGCCGTCGACCGGAGGGCTTCCGTGGCCTGCCTGCGGGGACCTTGTCTGTTCGGGTGGTTCCAACTTCTGGCAAGGGTTCCTGTGGACCGTCGGTGTGACACGGCGGTCGGTTATCCACAAGCGCCTGATGCATCCAAGGGGACAGCTTTCTTGCCTCGCGCACTCGCGTTCGGCGGGGGGACCCTGCCCTGAGCCGTTGAGGTTCAGTAGGTGGCTATCAAGCAACTTGCCTCGAGGGTCCCACGGCGATGCACGACCTGTGGTTCTGTTGCGGACAGAAAGCGCGCTCGCTCCAGAAAGACCCTTGGATCAGCCCAGCAATCGGTCTGGCAGGCTTTGATGGCGCGCCGTGCGTGTTGCCTTTAGCGTGCTGCGGCAGCGGTCTGCCAAGCGTCCACGGGAATGCCGATGTAGACGAGGCCGAGCAAGCCGAGGGAGCCCACCATGACCGCATCGTCCCAAGGCTGCTTGGTGGACCCGCCCGTCCAGTTGTGAGAGATGCTCGACATCAAGCCAGCCCACGCCAGTTGCCTGACGGCCATGCCACCCAGCGCCATGCCGATGCTGCGCGGCACGTCTCCGGCAAGGAAGTGCCCGGAACCGAAGGCCAGCGTATCCGTCACGGCTCCGATGGCGTTGGCGGCCGCCCAGTTCTCTCTGCCGTCGCTGGAAAACATCCTGGGCCATACCTGAGCGGACGCGACGGCGGAACCGATGGATAGCACCACGGGCGCTGCCGCGGCCATCCACGGAGAGGTGCCCGGATTCCGTGCGACCGATTGCACCAAGGCAGGCGGTTGAGGCTCGGACAGGAGTGTCAGGTGGGCAAGGGCGTGATGCTGGATGTCGATGCTCATGGAGCGTCGTGGTACCACCTGTGGGTCAAGTCCGCAAGGGTGCATCGATGCACGAGGCCAACTCCCGTTTCAAGAAGGCCGCCCCTCGCCGGCCTGAGGGCAGACGAGGGGCGGCCGGTTGACGGCTTTACTTGGTCGCGGCGGCTTCGGCCTTGGGAGCCGCGGCCTTGCGCGCCTTGGGCGTCACGGACGTCTTGACTGCGGGCAGCTTGCCTCCGGTCTTGAGCAGCTCGCGCCACGGATAGTGCCGGGTGTTGGGTCCCGCACCAGACTTCGCCAGTTCGATGACGTAATCGCTGAAGGCGTCGACGACCTTCTTGAAATACGGCTCGGTCAGCGAGTAGAAGTCCATGTCGGGGGCGGGGTTCATGAAGTCGATGGCATAAGGGATGCCGTCGCGGATCGCGAACTCGACCGAGTTCATGTCGTAGCCCAGCGCGTGGTTGATCGCCCGGGCGTCACGCAGGATGCGCTCGGCCAGCGGTCCCTTCTCGAACTCGTCGGACTGGACATAGGCCCCGAAGCCCGTGCGCTCCTTGGCGCCCGGATCGTACTTGATGGGGATGATGGTGTCCTTGCCGATGCACAGGCAGCGGCAGTAGCTGTCGAACTCGATGCCTTCCTGCAGGACCATCACGAGCTGACCGCTCTTGGCGTAGTTCTCGAAGACTTCCTGGGGCGTGCGGCACTTGTAGACGTGCTTCCAGCCGCCACCGTCGTAGGGCTTGAGGAAGCAGGGGAAGCCGACGTAGTTGAAGATGTCCTCCCAGTCCATCAGCATCATGTTGCGATGGCTCTTGTCCGAGGTGTTCGGATTGGGCGTGAACGAGGGCAGGACCACGGTCTTGGGCACGGCCACGCCCAGCTGCTCGACCAGCGCGTTGTCGAAGAACTTGTCATCGGCCAGCCACCAGAAGGGGTCGTTGATGACGTACGCGCCCTTGAGTGCCTGGTTCTTGAGCCACGGCTTGTACATGTGGATCTCGTGCGAGATGCGGTCCACGATGACGTCGTAGGCCTTGCCATCGCTCATCTTGGTGACGCCGACCTTGGCGAAGACCGCCTCGACTTCACCCTTGCCCTTGGTATTCACAGCTTCGATGAAGGCCTTGGGGAAGGTCTCTTCCCAGCCCACCAGAAGCGCAACTGTCTTCTTCTGCTTCGCCATGCTTCCTCCGTGCCCGTTGGGGCCAATCAACCGTCGATCAGAAACACCCCGTCGGCCATGATGCACTGGCCATCCAGCCAGATGTTGCATCCCCGGGCCAGGAGATCGATATGGGCGGGGCTGGACCAGTCTGCACCGGTCAGCACCCCGCAGGGTTCGCCAAAGGCGATGTGGAAACCGGGAATCTTCTCGTCCTGAAGCAGATTGCCGGTGAATTCGGTGACGCCGATGTTGGTGCCCACGGCAACTTCGCCGATGCGGTTGGCGTTGGGGGCGTCGTTGACGTAGTCCCAGAACTCCTGCGCCAGACCCTCGAGGTCGGAGGAGACCTTGCGAATGCGTGAGTTCGTGATCTCGACCTTCATCGGGGTTGCGACCAGGTCTCCGTACTTGGAACTGAAATAGTCCCCAGCGGGGCCGTCGCAGACCCAGACGCCACGCACGAGGGACGGATGGGTGAAAATCTCACCACCGGGCAAGTTGCCCCAGGCATCCCGCGAGATCAGCCCCGAGGTCTTGATCCACGTGTACTTGAGGGGATCGTGCTCGACCTCGAGGTCGGTGCCCGCCGGTGAGGTCACGCGGATGACGCGGGTCTCCGAGAGCATTCTTCTCAGGCCGAGCGACATCCGGTTGATGCGATCGAAGTCGGCGCGCATGCCCATGCGCATGATCTGCTCCGTGATGCCCACCATGTGCCCATAACGGACTTTCTTGCGGGTCGCGAGGTTGATCACCTCGGCGCGGCTGGGCACCTCGCCGGGACGCGGCTTGACTGCGTAGAGCGTGGCCCCGCTCTGGGCGACACTCTCCAGGATCTCCCGCGGCGTATGCCCCATCGGGCGCAGCGTGTAGTCCTCAACCACGAAGTCCGACACGTCGGCGCCCACGGCCTTGAGTTCGTCGAAGAGACACGCGGCCACCGTCATGGTGTCCCGATCGGTGATCAGCGTGACCCGCTCTCCCTCACGCACCTTCAGGCAGGTCCGCACCGCGTTCGCGGCACCAGGCCTGAGATCCTCGTCGAAGGCCACGAGGTCGAGACGGGTTTTCAAAGCAGCGGAATCTCCGCCCGCTCGGGGACGCCCACCATGGTCTGTGCCAGAATGTGGTCGACGACGGCCTTGACGTCACCGCCCGATTCCCTGAAGACCTCGAGCTGACGGTCCGCATCGGTGCCCTGATCCAGAATGCGGTAGATGTTTTCGACCTCGGAACGCGAGCCAAGCGGATCCAGCACGTCGTCCACGAACTGGATCAGTTCGTGGATCAGATCCTTGGTGTGGACTTCCTTGTTCTTGCCGAAGTCGATCATCTTCCCGTCCAACCCGTACCGGCTGGCGCGCCACTTGTTCTCCTCGATGAGGGCACGGGGGTACTCGCGGAACTGCATGTTCTGCGTCCGCAAGGTGTAGAGCTTGGCGACGAGGGCCTGGATGAGCGCCGTGATGGCGATGGTCGTATCGACGCTGGTCGGGATGTCGCAGACCCGGAACTCGATGGTGCTGAAGAACGGATGGGGCCGCAGGTCCCACCAGATCTTCTTGCCGTTGTCGATGCACTCGGTCTCGATGAGGGTCTTCACGTACCGATCGAACGAGCTGTAGGACTCGAAGGCATCCGGGATGCCCGTGCGCGGGAAGCGCTTGAAGACCGAGCAGCGGTAGCTCTTCAGGCCGGTGTTACGGCCGACCCAGAAGGGCGAGCTGCAGGAGAGCGCGAGGATGTGCGGCAAGAAGTAACGGGCTTGGTTGAACAACTCGATGGCTTGGTCGTTGTTCTCGATGCCCACGTGCACGTGCAGCCCGAAGATCAGGTTGCCGCGGGCGATGTCCTGAAGATCCTCGACGAGGGCGTGGTAGCGGGGCGCTTCCGTGATGTCCTGCTGGGCCCAGTCGCTGAGCGGATGCGTCGCGGCCGCCGCGATCCCCAACCCGTTCTTGCGGGCCAGGTCCGACACGATGCGGCGCAGCTTGACCACGTCGGCCCGGGCCTCGGCGACATTCTTGCAGATTCCGGTCCCCACCTCGACCACGGACTGGTGCATCTCCTGCTTGACGTGCTCGCCCAGCAGGACGCTCCCCTCGTCCATCATCACCGAGATGTGGCTGCGCAGCTCCCGGGTGACGGGATCGACGATCTGGTATTCCTCTTCGACGCCCAGCGTGAACTGCTCGAACATGGGTCTAGCTCCGTGGTGAGACGACGAACGTGGGGACGATGCCGGCGCCTGCCGTGACATTGGCCAGGGCCGAGGCGGACAGACGGGTGAGGATGCCCTCTACCTCGCCCTCGAAGACATAAGGGTCGAGATCGACGAGCTGGCGCTGGAAGGCGAGGCCTTCCCCCGTCCACGTGGGGAAGTCCATGTAGGCGACCTCGACGGCCTGTTGGACCAGATAATCCTGGTCGACCGCATCGTCGACGGCCTGTTCCCACGCGGCCTGATCGAGCGTCCAGCCGATGTGGATGCCCTTGCCGCCGTATTCGTCATTGGGCTTGAGCACCAGTCGCTCGCGATTGGCCTTGCTCCACGACACGAGATCGATGGCCTCGCCGTCGTGCTCCGTGCGGATCTCGGTCAGGATGCGCGACCAGGGGATGTGGGCCCGGATGGCCTTCTGTTCTTCGGGCGTGAAGAGGTGCTGCAGGTCCTCGGCCGTGAGTAGCGCGAAGATGGCCTTCTTGTGCAGGTACTTGCTGCGGAAGGGGTTGATGACGCAGACCTTGCGGTCGCGGTAGGCCTCGAGCATCGGCTGCACTTCGTCGAACTTCTCGAGGAACTCGTTGGTCAGGACCCGCCGATAGACGAGGTCGATGGCGACACCGTCCTTGGTGCGCAAGCGCTCGCCGTCGTAGGTCAGCTCCCGTGGATCGGCGATGTGCGTCTCGAGACCCTCGGAGGTGAAATACTCCTTGCACAGTTCGAACTCGGAGTACGTGGGCACGTCGTTCCAGTCGACGATGGCGATGACGGGCTTGCCATCTCCGCCCCACTCGGCATAGGTCGCGAGCAGGGTCTCGCGCAGGCGCCTGCGCGTCTCGAATGGACGCACGTCGAAGTCCTGCTGGAAGCTGTGCATCAGCGGCCAGTCGAGGAACACGCCCGCGAGCACCTCGGTGTAGGCCGGCCCGGCAGGGCATTCGGCATTGAGCTCGACGAAGCTCAGGCGGTCGTCCACGAGGAAACTGTCGAAGCGCGCCATCGGACTGACCCGACGGTAGCCCGGGTCGATCGCAGCCAACTCGCGCTCGCGGGGCGTCAGGCCCAGGCGATCCTGCAGGTCGTCGCGCCCCGCGATGACGGGAGCCAACTTCTCGAGGGCGGACCAGATGTGCCGGACCACCCGGCGGATCTGCTCGTACTGGGCAGGCGTCAGCATCTGGGGCCGGAAGTAGTGGCAACTGACCCGCTCCCCGAAGGTCACCCGCGCCTCGCGAATGCGGTCCAGGAAAGCGGACAGTTCGGAGGCGGGCAAGGCTGCCTCGTCGATGAGGGTGTGGTAACGCTGGACTTCCGAGACGGACAATGGGGCGCTCCTGGGACGGGACCTGCGGGGGCGACGCGGGCGGACGCACGGCTGCGACGCCCTCCAAGGCCGATGCTAACACGGTTTTGCCGGGGTCGGCAAACCTCGGTCCGGTTAGCCTTAATGCAGGTTTGAGGCTTCGTTAACCGACCTCTCCGGCCATTTCGGGGATAGCACCCATGTGATGGATAGCCAAGGCCTTTCGAACTTCGCCCAAGGTGCTTGGGCGAGGCTCAAGGACATCGCCGGTGCTGCCGGTCGACGGGCGGGCGACTTCGCGCGTGGGCCGGGCGGCGAAAAGCTGATGCAGCACGCCCGCGACGTATTCACGCCCAGCGAGGTCATCGAGGGCTGGCAGACGGTAGCCAAGGGCGTAGGCTCGGTGGGCGGCAGCGCCCAGCCCATCCGTGACGTGGCGGAACGCGCCGTCGAAGCCGCCCGGCAGGCAGGCTCCGGGGGGGCTGCGACCGCCGTTCGCGAGGCTGCGGGCAACGCCGGACGGGCCGTGCACTCGGCGGCGGGCAGTGCCGCGCGTGGCGGAGCAGCTGGTGCCGTGCCCGTTCGTGGTGCGCTCGATGGCATGGCCACGCTGCCCAAGGACCTCGGGAAGCGTGTCGTAACGAACAGCCGTGTCCTGAGGACGCCGGCCGGCATGCAACGGATTCAGGATGTCGAGGTCGTGCGTGCGCGCTGGCTTCGTCCCCCGCAGGGAGCAGGTGCGGCCTCCGGATCCCCGCCCATGGCCGCCGGTGGAGGGTCGGGTGCTGCGGGCGGTGGTGCCGCAAGCGGCGCTTCTGCTGCAGGCCGTGGTGCGTCTGCGGCCGGAAGGGGTGCGTCCGGTGCCGCGCGCGGGGCTGCCCCCGGCGGGGCGGGTGGCCCGACGAGTGCCGCCCGCGGAGCCGGTGATGCCGGCCGTGCTGCCGCAGGTCAGGCGGGGCGCTCGGTCAAGGGGGCGGGAGACGCAGCCAAGGCTGCCGGGGATGCCGCCAAGGCAGCCGGCGATGCGGCCAAGGCCGCCAAGCCGTGGAATTGGAATGTCATCAAGGCCGGCTTCAAGCAGATCGCGCAGGGCGCGTTCAAGGCCGCCAAGGTTTCCAGTGTTTTCGCCGGCGTGCTCTCGCTGGTGCAGAACGGTTACATGATGCTGACGGGCCGTCAGGGCCTGCCCGAGACCATCGGGGCGGTCGTCGCCGATACGGCGGGGGGGTTCGTGGGGGGCGGCCTCGGGGCCATCTTCTCGGGCGGCGCTCTGGCCGTCGCCGCCGGATTCGGCATCACGGCCGGCTTGCCTTTCTTCGCCATCGGCTTCGCCGCCACCACGCTGGGCTACATGCTGGGCAACAGCATGTTCCAGGGCCTGTTCGGCGACGGCCTGAGGGGCGTCGTCACCAAGCTGCTTGGCGGCTGAAGCCTCCCCGCGCCTGCGGCCTTCCGAGGTCTTCGCAGCCGGCGGGCGCAGGATCGGCCTCTGGGCCTTCGAGGGGGGCGCAGGCCCGACGGTGCTGCTGTTCCCCGGTTTCAGCTGGCCGGGGGGCATGTGGGAGGGAGTCGCCTCACGTCTGCCGGTCGACTGGACCATCCTCGCCCCCGATTTGCCTGGGTCGGGTGCGACGGCCTGGCTTGCCGCCGACGAGGATGGCCCGGCAGCTTTCCTCGGCGACCTTGTCGGGGTCTGCGGGGACCGCCTGCGCGAACCGTTGCTCTGCGGTTACTCCATGGGTGGACGCGTCGCGTGGCATCTGGCCCGCCGCCTCGGACCGGCATGCAAGGGGGTGCTGGGCGTCTCATGTGCTCCTGGCCGCTCGGCTGCGGAGGGCCAGCCCGGTCGGGAGACATGGCTCGAGGCGTGGGCCTCGCGGTTCGGTGCGGAGGACCGCGTCACCGTGCTTGCCGATTGGGATGCCCAGCCGTTGCTCGCAGGGCGCGAGCGTGCGACGGTCGGACTGATGGCTGCGCGTGTGCGCGGGGAGGCGCTCGGGAGGCTGCTGGTGTGCTGGGCGGACCATCGCGGCACCCGCGTCACGGAAGCTCCGGCTTGTCCAACTCGCCTGCTGATCGGTGGCGATGACGAGACGATCATGGCCCGCACGGCTGGCCTGGCCGATCGTGTCGTGGCGCCTGATTGCGGTCACGCCGTGCCGTGGCGGCAGCCGGCCCTGGTGTCGGGGATCCTCGGGGACATGATGCAGGGGGCCGCGCCTTGGACTCGCCCCTGAGGGGGTACGATGGGCCCGTGCCGAGGTGCATCGTGACAGGAACCCCATGGAACAACCCGAAGTGACCCCCGGGCCCGGTGCCCCGACGACCGGCTTGCGACCGTTCGGTGACAGGCTGCTGCCGCCAACCTTGGCTTGGCCGGTGGCCATCGGGGCCTTGATCCTGCTGACGGCCATCCTGCTTCGGCCGCTCTGGGAGGCCATCACTTGGGCCTTCGTGCTGGCGGCCATCAGCTGGCCCCTCTACAGCCGCATCAGGGACATGTTCCGCGGGCGGGTCAACCTCGCCGCCGGCGCGACGGTGCTGCTCGTGGCGGCGGTGTTGCTGCTGCCTGCGGGCGTCATCGTTTCATCCTTGGCACGGGAGGTCGGGCCGACCTATGACGCCTTCATGCGCCACTGGCAGGCTCCCCCGCCCCTGCCGCCCATGCTTGAGCAGCTTCCGGGTGCCGCCGCGGGCTATCAGGATCTTCAGGCAGCCATTCGCAAGGGTGGCTTCATGGGACGCGAGGTGGTGCTGCCGTTGCTCCGACCGGGTGGCCTCATCTTGGCCAGCTTCCTGAAGGGCTTCCTGCAGGGGGGGCTGGCGCTCTTCACGCTGTTCTTCATCTTCCGCAACGGCGAGCGCTACACCCGCGAGGCCCGTGCCGTGGCCACGCATCTGCTCGGGGAGCGGGCAGTGCGGCTCGCACAGCCCATGCGGGATGCGCTGCGTGCCGTCTTCGCCGGTGTCATCGGGGCAGCGATCTCCCAGGGATTGGTCGCGGCCGTCGGCTACAGTCTCGTGGGCATCAAGGCTCCGGCCCTGCTCGGCGTGGCGACGGCCGTCATGGCGATGCTGCCCTTCGGGGCGACCCTCGTCTGGATTCCGACGTCGCTGGCCTTGCTCGTGACGGGCAACCTGCTCCAAGGTGTGGCGTTGCTGGCCTGGGGTTTCCTGCTGGTCAGCACCGTGGACAACTTCGTGCGTCCCCTCGTGATTGCCAATGCGACACGGTTGCCGTACCTGCAGACCTTCTTCGCCATCCTGGGGGGGCTTGCGATCTTCGGGCTGCTGGGACTGTTCCTCGGTCCGGCGATCCTCGCGGTATGGCTGGGGCTTTGGGATGACTGGGCCGAGGCGGGACGTCGTCGCCTTGGTTCATCCTTGGCCATGAGTTAACCTCGGGACAAGAATCCGCGGGTGCATCCCGGGCGATGACCCGATATGAAGACCCGCACCCGAATCATGCTTCCCGGCTTGCTCGCCCTCTCGGCCCTTGCCGGTTGCGGCGCGCCCTCGGCCACCATGGCACCCGGCCTCGGCCAGCCCGTTTCTGCGGCCATGATGTCGCGCGCAGCCGAGATGGACGAGCTCTCCCTGCTTGATGGCAGGCGGCGGGCTGGATTCAAGTTCGGGCTCGGTGCCGACCTCAAGGGTGCCAAGGGCGTGAGCCTCGATGGCGAGGATGGCAGGGGTCTCATCGGCTTCGAGACGATGGCCAGCCGCCCCGTGAGCGTCGACCTGCGGCGTCAGTGCAGTCCGGTGGCCAATCAGGGGCAGTTCGGCAGCTGCACGTCCTTCGCCACCGTCAAGGGTCTGCAGGAGTTCCTGCTGCGCAAGCGCGGCAACGACGAGCCCCAGTCCCCGGCCTACACGTGGTACCAGACGCGTGCGGCCATGGGCATGCGCAACGAGGATTCGGGTGCTCCGATGGAGCTGGCGACCAAGATGCTCGACAACCTGGGTACCGTCGATGAGGCCGCGTTCCCCTATCTGGACGCCAAGGGCCAGGAAGATGCAAAGCTGCGTCAGGATTTTCTCTCTCGCAAGCCCGGGTCCGATCTCGTGGCCGCAGCCAAGAAGAAGCGGATCGTCTCGGGTTTCAGCGTGGCCACCAAGTTGTCTGCCGTGCGGACCAGCCTCGAGAAGGGCATGCCCGTGCTGCTCGGCATGATGGTCTTCCAGAGCATCGGCAAGACTGGCAAGGACGGGTTGATGCCGATCCCGACCGAAAACGACAAGTTCATGGGCGGCCATGCGGTTCTGGCCGTCGGTTACGACGACAAGAAGCAGGTCCTCGTCATCCGGAACTCGTGGGGCAGCGATTGGGCCGCGGGTGGTTACTTCCTTATGCCCTACAGCTACGTCAAGATGGGCGGCCTGCGCGTGGCCGTCGTGCCGAAGATCTGAGTCTGACTTGAAACGGGAGAGCCCCTGCAATCCATATGGGTTGCAGGGGCTCTTGTCGATACGGGAATGCTAGTTCGCGCTGGTCGTGGCCGGTTCGATGGGGTTCAAGCTGCCCGAGGCCGGCTTGTCGGCGTAGGGACCGAGGTCGACGAAGTCCTCGCCCTTGAGCTCCAGCGTGCTCGCGTCCGGGAACAGGACCGCGGGAGAAAGCACGCCGCCCGAGGAGTCCTTGTCCGTCGTGGTGTAGCGGGTCCGACCCAGCTCCGTGCCATCGATCGTCGAGACGAAGCGGCCGTCGATCGTGACGGTGCCATCGGGGGCAGCCGTGCCCGTGCCGGTGAAGCGGATGGACTTGGCGGGCAGGGTCCAGTCGACCTCCAGGCGGTCGCTGGCCTCGCGCTTCGGGTCGATCTGGATGCGGTTGGCGACGGTCCACTCGAGTGCCTTGCCATTGGGCATTTTCAGGGCCACCGTGCCCTTCAGGTCCATCTCCACGTAGGTATCGGTCGGCTTCATGGTCATGGCCATGTCCATGGCGTTGCCTGAACTGGTCATCCTGACCGAGAGCCGGTGGGGCAGACGCAGCGGTGCGGCAGCGGTTGAGGCCGACGCATCCGGTGAGGGTGAATCCGCAAGCACTCCGGTTGCGTCCTTGAACTCCTCGGCGACGACCTTGAGGCTGGCGCTCTTGTCGGCATCCCCCCCGAAGAGGACGCCGGCATCCACGGACACCTGCTGCAGCGTGCCCAGGTCGGGCAGCTGGTTGTAGAAGAGTTCAAACGGCATCACGGAAGACGTGCTGCCATCCGTCGCCGTCTCTACACCGAAGGGGAAGGCCGTCCACGTGTCGGCACGGATGCCGAGGGCCAAGTCCACCCTGGAGTTGTCCGGCAGGTTCTGCAGGGAGGCCTGGGCGCGGCGTGCGGGCGTGCCACCGCCCTCGATGCCGATGCCGATCCGCCAGTCCGAACCCGAGAGCGCGGTGATCTGTCGGGTGGTCGCGTCGTAGTCCACGGAGAACGAGGCCGAGGCATCGGCTTTCCACGTGGCTGCGGCCTGCGTCAGGCGACCGGCGACATCCGCCGCAAGGATCCTGCGGGCGGCCGTATTGTTGAGTGCCGCCGTGTTGTTGAGTGCTGAGGTATTGTTCAGGGCTGCCGTATTGTTGAGCGCCGAAGTGCCACTGTCCTTGAGGCTACCCGGGGCGCTGTTCAGAGCCGAGGCACCGCCGCCCGACATTTTGCGGCTGAGACCCTGTGCGGCAGAGACCGTGTCCTTGATGGCCTGGATCTGCTCTTCGCGGGTGACGACCAAGGGGGAGCCGGTCCCGGCGAGTTCGGTCGCGGGCTTGAGGGCGGGCGGCGTGGCGGTGCAGGCAGCCACGCTCATCAAAGCGGCGGACCACGCTCCGGCCTTGCGAAAGGGATGGGACATCGGGGCAGACTCCTCTGGTACAGGCGAGATCATCGGGGATGACTCCCTGACTGGTCAAGTGCCCTGCCTGTCCGCAAAACGGACGAAGGGCCGGCCCCCTGCGCGAGAGCCGGCCCCCCAGAGGCGGGGCTTAGCGTGCGCCGGCCTCGCGGAGGATGCGCAGCAACTCGAAGTTGGGCAGCAGGAAGCCGCCGTTGCGCGCCAGCTCGAGCACCGTCGTGCCGCGGTCGTTGCGGGCATTGACGTCTGCTCCCGCAGCGATAAGGACCCGCACGACTTCCACCTTGCCATTGAACGAGGCCCACGCGAGGGGGGTCCAGCCATCCTTGTCACGGTTGTCGACGAGGGCGCCTGCCGCGGCGAGATCCCGGACGATGCCCGCATGGCCGGCCACGGCCGCCCAGTGGATCGGCGTCTTGCGGTCCTCGGTCGCGAGGTTGACCTGCGCACCGCGGGACAGCAGCAGGGCGACGGTCGACTGATGGCCGCGCCAAGCCGAGAGGGCGAGGGCCGTGTAGCCATTGCCGTTCTGGGCATCGACCCGCGCACCCTGATCAAGCAGGGCGCGGACAGACTCGGTCTGACCCTTGCCTGCGGCATCGAGGAGCCGCGCTTCGGTCGCCGCCGAGCGGGCCGACAGGACCGTGACGGCCTGTCCCTGAGCCACGGGGGAGACCTGGCCACAGGCGGCCACGCTGCCGAGGGCAACCGCCATCACCACCGCACGAAACTTATTCATGAACGGGCACTCCGTAAAAGGTATCTGATGAAGAACGCATTAATGAGGCGTTAAAGATATCGTAGGCAGCCGCGGCGTCAGCGTCAAGAGGGAGTCGCCGATCCGTTCGAGAATCCTCGGTTCATGCCCCGCTGACCGGCCGCACGCACCGGTGCTTTCCTTGACAAGCACGCCGCCAGTGGCTTCGTTTCTTCCACCGTGCAGGGGGTCTCGGCAAGCTCAAGGCAACATGTTCCGGGATTTTCAAGAGTCCGGAAAAGACGTGTTCTTCGGCAGGAGAAATCCCTGAAGATGTTGATGCAAGGCATCGCGGCCGGACCGGGTTCCGGAAGGAGTTCATCGTGCAGGACACGCTCGTCACCGATCTCGGCATCACGCCCGTCCGCGCCCCGGCCCCGCCGATTGCCCTCGGGGCCCTTGCGCAACTGGTCCGGGACGGTGTGGCACCGGCCACGCTGGTGGGCTATTGCGTTCGGCTCCCGGACCTGCCGGACGTCGGGCCGGTGCTGTTCTGGTTCCGCTCACTCGAAGATCTGGCCGAGTCCTGCCGCACGACGGTTTCCTTCATGGATCCTGCCGAGCAACCTCGTCGCCTTGCCCTGCTCGATCGGTGGCTGCACGAGACCAGAGTCGATCAGCTTGGTGACCCTGCCGTGCTGCGCACCCTGCGGCACGTGACGGGATGGGAGGAGATTCCCGAATGGGTGGGCACTTTGGACGACCTGATGATCGGAGGGGCACCGCTTGCCTATCGCCTGCGGAGGGAGTTCCTGAAGGCCTGGGATACGCCTGAGGGTGCGGATCCGGGCATCATCCCGTTTCGGCAGTGGCAGGCCTTCGCAGCCTATGTGGGTGAGTGGGGCTTCTGAACGGGCGGCCCTGCTAGCATGGGCTTGCCCATGCCCCATGCCCCCGGACCATCCGTCCCGCCAGCCGCTCTCCAGGCGTCACCGCGGGTCGTCGTCGTCATCCCGAACCTGAACGGTGCCTCCGTCCTCTCGTCCACTCTGGCCGCGTTGCCTGCTGCAGCAGTTCCCGAGTCCTATGTGGCGGTCGTGGTCGACAACGCCTCAACGGATGACAGTCTGGCCGTTGTGGAGCGGGCGGCACCGGATGCCGTCATCCTGCGGAATGCCGAGAACGTGGGGTTTGCGGCTGCGTGCAACCGCGGCGGTCGCCACGTAGCTGCGCCCTATGTCTTGCTGCTCAACTCCGATGTCACCATGCTGCCGCAAGCCCTCGAAAGGCTGGTGGCGGTCATGGATGCCGACCCCACGCTCGGTGCCCTGTCGCCCCTGATGCACTGGCCGGACGGTCGGGTCCAGGGGCCGCCGATGGCGCCGTGGAGGCGACGCGGCCGGGGCCTTGTCCGGATGAATTGGCTGCCGGGGACCTGTCTTCTGCTTCGGCGCGAGGCGCTTGACGCCATCGGCTGGCTCGACGAGGGCTTCTTCTTCTACAACGAGGACCTCGACCTTTCATGGCGGCTGCGCAAGGCGGGTTGGACGATCGCGTGTGCGCCCGCGATCCACGTTCGTCATCACGAGGGCGTGGCCACGCGGTCGGACCCTGCGGTTCTTGCCAAGGCCATTCGTGAGGGTTATGCGGGTAGTGTGCTTCTGGCCCGCAAGCACCACCCGTGGGCCGTGCCCCTCGTGCGCCTCGGCATCCGGCTCGAGGTTCACGGGCGCGCCTGGTGGGTGCAGATGCGGATGCGGCGGGGCTTGCCGCCTACTCCACGGGAACAGGCCATCGTGGACTTACTCCCGTTCCTCGACACGGCACTCGTCTGAAGGACGGTCCGCGCATCCGCTCACACACTTCCCAAGAGATCCCGCGCCCCGTGTTCCATCAGGAACGCGGGGCGCGGGAGCATCGACCTCAATGGTCTCAGTTCCTCTGGACGGGAACCTTTACGATACCCGGCTTATTGACATCGCCGCCGTAGGCGAAATTACTAAGGTAAATCGCGCTGTCCTTGGCGCTGTAGACCAGGCTGGTCGGGAACGCGAACACCGAGCTGCTCGCTACGACACTGACAGCGCCGGCTGGTGTGACCTTGAGCAGGGCATTCTGGTTATTGGATGCTACGTAGAAGTTACCGTCGGGACCCAGGACCAATCCGTCGGCACCGTTGAATGTGGCGCAGTTGGAGGACACAACGAAGGACCGCTCTCCTGCCGTGCCGTCGGATTTGCGGACCACCTTAACCAGCTGAGCCCGGTCGGAATTGGTGAAGTACACGGCATCACCGGTGACATGAATGCCATTTGCACCGATCACCAAGCCGGTGGCACAGGCAGAATCCTCATCTCCGTTGGTCACCCCAGCCTCTTTGAACCACTCGGAAGCCTCCCCTGATGCGGAGACTGTCAAGATCTGGCCGAAAGAGTTGCTGACGAAGCACGTGCCATCTGGAGCGTAGGCAATGCCGTTCGGAAAGCCCAGCACTCGTGTGCGCAGGCTGGCAACCGAACCGCCCTTCGCCATGCGGTAAATACCAGATTCGTACTTGCCGTCTTCGGCGAAGTAGGCGACGGCGATATCAAGATTCTCGTCAGCATCGAAGGCAACCCCCGCTACAAATAGTTGTCCTTCCTCGGTGTCCTGCGGAAAGTTTTCAAGGGTGGCTACCCGCAGTTTTTTGCCATCCTGCAGGTTGACCCTGAAAATCTCGCCGGCGAGCGTGGCAGTGTAGGCATAAGCACCTGACTTGTCCAACGCGAGGCCCTCAGCGAACTGTCTTTGGCTTGCGTCGAAACTCGCCACGATCGAAGGCGTTCCCAAGGTGAGGGTCGGGGTTGGCGTGACCTGTGCCACGGGCGAGGGGCTGGTTGCGGGCGAGGGGCTACTTGCGGGCGAGGGGCTACTTGCGGGAGCAGGGGTCGAAGTGGTGGTGGTTGTCGAAGCAGGAGCGCAGGCAGCGAGGCCGATGGTGCACGCCAAGGCAAAGGGGACGACACTGCGCAGTGCGATGTTGACTCGATGCAAAGGAGACTCCTATAGCTCAAAGATAGCCGATAATTATCTAAACGCTGGCTGAGATAAGCATACCATATGAATGGTCGTGCAGAGGCAGCTTTTCGAGGACACCCCCTGCTCCCGAAACCGGAAACAGGGGGTGTCTTGGTCCGAAGGCGCGCTACCGCCGCCCCGACACCGCCTCCCGCACCGGGCTGGAGTGGATCTCCCGGGGACGCCGGGGGAAGCTCTCCTTCGGGAAGCTGTCCACCTGAATGGCGTCGTCGCGGAAGGCATCCGCCCGATCCATCAGGGCCTTGTCTTCGGCCGTAAGGATGCCGGCCTCGAGCGCCCGTTCCACCTGCGTCTGCTCGGGGAACTTGTTCAGCTTGCGGCTGCGCAGGGCTTCCTTCAACTTGCGGACGGCAGGCTGTGCGGCCACGACGGCGTCGAGGGCCTCTTCGTACAGTCCGAGGCCAGGCTCGCCCAGCCGAGGAATGTAGATGTCCCGGGTGAGGTCCAGACGCTCCTGACGGTCATCCAGCAGGGCACGCGCCACCTTGCCGCCGACGCGATCGCCCGGCAGGGCATAACGGCGACCCAAGGGGAACACGGCCAGCCGGAGGGCCCACGCGGCCGGCCGGAGCGGCAGGTTACGCAGGAAGCCGTCGAGGGCCTCCTGGATCTGGTACAGGGCGAACTGCACGCTCCAGTCCATGAAGGGCTCGTGCTCGGGCTTGCAGCCCTCGTCGACGAAGCGCTTCACGGCAGCGGAAGCCATGTAGTTGTAGGCCAGCGCATCCGCCAAGCGGCCGGACAGCTTCTGGGCCCCCTTGAGCGAGCCGCCCAGCGTACCCATCGCGGCATCGGAGCAGAGCGCGAAGGCTGCGGACATCCGGCTGAGTTGGCCAAGATACCGCGCGACCTTGGCATGCCGATGCCCGGGCCGGGCCCACGCACCGTCCACCAGGCCCAGCAGCAAGGACCGGACCCCATTGCTGAACACGAAGTTGATGTGGCCCCAGAAGGCCCCGTCGAACTTCGCGACGTTCTTCTCGGCACACGCCCGCATCTCGGTTTGCACGAAGGGATGGCAGCGGATGGCCCCCTGCCCGAAGACGATGAGCGTTCGAGTCAGGATGTTGGCACCCTCGACCGTGATGCCGATGGGCGTGCTCAGGTAGGCCCGGGCGATGACGTTGCGTTCGCCCTGGCTGATGCCGGCCCCCGCCACGATGTCCATCGCGTCGTTGACGATCTGCCGCTGCGTTTCCGTCGCCCACCGCTTGGCGATGGCCGAGATGACGCTGGGCTTCTCGCCCGAATCCACGGCACCCGCCGTCAGGCGACGCATGGAGTCGATCAGGTAGGTGAGGCCACCGATGCGCGCCAGAGGTTCCTCGATGCCCTCGAAGCGACCGATGGGCATGTCGAACTGTTCGCGGATCGTCGCGTACGCACCTGCCGCCCGCGTGCAACCCTGGGCCGCGGCACAGGCCGAGGCGGGCAGCGAGATCGACCGTCCGGCCGCCAGGCACTCCATCAGCATGCGCCAGCCCTGGCCGGCCATCTTCTGTCCGCCGATGATGAAGTCGAGCGGCACGAAGACATCCGTTCCGAAGGTCGGACCGTTCATGAAGCTGTTGCCCAGAGGGTCATGGCGCTCGCCGATCTCGATGCCGGGCAGGTCCGCCGGAACCAGGGCGCAGGTGATGCCCAGATCGTCCTTGTCGCCGATCAGGTGATCCGGATCGAGCAGCTTGAAGGCGAGGCCCAGCACGGTGGCCACCGGGGCCAGCGTGATGTAGCGCTTGCGCCAGTTCAGCTTCATGCCAAGGACTTCCTTGCCTTCCCACATCCCGCGGCAGACGACGCCCGTGGACTGGGTGCCACCCGCGTCCGAGCCGGCCTCGGGACCTGTCAGGGCAAAGCACGGGACTTCTTCGCCGATGGCGAGGCGGGGCAGATAGTAGTTCTTCTGGTCTTCCGTGCCGTAGTGCAGCAGCAGCTCCGCAGGGCCAAGCGAGTTGGGCACCATCACGCTTACGGCGGCCGTGCCGTTGCGGCTGCCCAGCTTGACGATCACCGCCGACTGCGCGGCGGCCGAGAACTCAAGTCCGCCGTAGGCCTTGGGGATGATCATCCCGAGGAACTTCTCGCGCTTGAGATAGTCCCAGACTTCCTTGGGCAGGTCACCCGCCTGCTCGGCATTGAAGTCGTGGATCATCGAGCAGACCTTCTCGACGGGTCCGTCCATGAAGGCTTGTTCCTCGGCGGACAGGGGCTGGACCCGGAAGTTCAGGAGCTTGCTCCAGTCGGGGTTGCCCGAGAAGATCTGCCCATCCCACCAGACGGTTCCGGCCTCGAGTGCGATGCGCTCGGTCTCGCCCATCCTGGGCAGGATGGTCGTCACGAACTTCATGATGCCGCCCGACAACAGGGCCCGACGCAGCGGCGCGACGCCGAAGAGCACGGCCGCCGACGCCCAGAGCCCGGCCGCAGCCTGGAAGCCGGTGGTCTCCACGCCACCCTGCTGCCACCACCACGTCAGGCCGGCCGCGCCCGGCACGACCCACGCCCAGTATCCCTGTCTGGCATAGAGGAGGCCGATGGCCAGTACGGCCATCCCCCCCCAGATTGCTGCTTCCATGATCGTCACTGGCCTCCTGAAGGCATCGTGTGGGTTGGAACCTTGGCCGCCCCATCCGGACGGGCGGCACCAGGGGCGAACCACTGCCGCAGCGAACTGCGGAAGAGGTCGTATTCGGCGCTGTCCTCGAGAGCCCGGGCCATCGTCAGGGCCCCCTCGTACAGCCAGAAGAACATCCGGGCAAGCGTCTCGGGCGGAAGATCGGTGCGCACCTCGCCCAGCGCCTGACCGCGGGCCAGATGATGGGCCACGCGCTCGCGCAGGACCACCAGCGGATGGCGGGCCATGTCGGCCACGGCGCGATCCGCGTGTCGCGTCTCCATCGCCACATTCGTGAAGAGGCACCCCACGAAGACGTCCTGCTCGTCCACGAACAGGCGGCGCAGGCGGCGCGCGAACGCCTCGAGGCCGGACAGGGTATCCGGGCCTTCGGCAAAGGACCGGTCCATGACCCGCTCTTCAACGTAGCGCAGGGCCTCGTGCTGGACCGCATCGAAAAGCTCGCGCTTGCTGGGGAAGTGGTAGGTCAGGTTGCCCTTGGACAGTCCCACGGCAGCCGAAACCTGCTGGATGGAGGTCCCTGCATACCCGTGCTTGCGGAACAACTCCGCAGCCGCCGCGACAATCGCCGAAGGTGTCGCGGACGGGGGAGCAGACATGCGAGCCATTGGTACGAGCGTCCTAATAGGACAACCGTACTAGGCCGTGCACGAGCTGTCAAGATTTCGTACAGGGCGGGCGCGGGGAAGACTTGGTGAAGCCTCCGGGAGTCGCGCAGGCCATCGCTCTCTCCCCCATGCCAAAGAGCCCGCCGCCAGCTGGCGCACGGGCTCTTTGGCTAGCGGGCCTCAGGGGCGCTGCGGCAGCGCCCCGGCAGCAGGCTGGGCGGCTCCGGACCCCGAGGCCGTGAGCGCGGCCGCTTCGACTGCTCGCCTGATCAGATCCTCCCATCCGGCCAGCACGGCACCGGCGCGGGCAGCCGTCACGGGGGACACCAGATTCAGGTACTGTGCCCCGCGAAGGGTCGTCGATTCGGGTACCCACGCCGTGTCCCGCGATGCAAGGATGTAGGTCTCCACCGTGTTGTCGGGTTTCTTGCGGGTGACGCGCCCGGCCATGGCCGCGGGGTCATCCTCGAACTCGATCAGGACCACGGCCTCGCCGGTGGTCGACAAGCGCTGGCGCTGGTGGACCCTGACGCGGATGTCCCGGACCGGAATCATCTGCCAGAAGATCAGGTCGGTTTGCCCGAGTTCCTCTGCCGTGCTGGCCAGGTGCACCGGAGCATTGGGCTGCTCGGGCACGTAGAGGACGTCAAGACGGGGTATCTGGTTGCCGCTGGAGGCCGGCATCATCGCGGGATTGGCCGCGGGTTGGGCGGCTTGGCCGGTAGCTCCGGCCTGCGGCAGACTGATGGGCCGGGGTGGCGGATAGTAGGTCGCCACGCTCGTGACCGGGTTCGCAGGGTCCATCGCGGCAGAAGCATCCATCGCCACCGGCAAGGTGCCCGTCGCGGATCCGGCCGGCACGCTGTCGGTAGCCGGGGGCGGCGTCTGGAGCGGGGGAGGGGTATCCGTCGGGATGGGAGGCGGCGCGAAGAAGATGTTCTGGATCGCCAGATAGATGACGAACACCAGCCCGCCGATGGCCGCGATGGCAACCGGAATCAGGGCCGGCAGGTTCTTGGGATCGAGCGGGTTCAGGTTCTGCTTGCGCCGCTTCCGCGGGCGCGCAGCAGGCAGACCGCCTTCCTCGGCGGCAGGCTTCGGCTCGTCCTTGCCCTTGTTGGCAAGATTCTTGAGCTGGTCAAGAAAGTTCATGGCTTCAATCTAGCACGTCACGGGGCCTTGAGGACCTTAGGCAGGCCAGCGTCCGTAGGTTCTCGTGAGGTCGCCGAGCCTCCGGGCGATGGCCTCGGAGAGTCCGGGCTGCCCGAGGCGCCAACCCCAGTTGCCCTCGGCTGCGCCCGGCAGGTTCATGCGCCCCTCGTCCCCGAGCGAGAGGAGATCCTGCAGCGGGATGATGACCTGGTCCGCCGGCGAACGCATGCCCAGTTCAATCAGCGCCCAGGCGGGATCGTCGACAGGCTTGCCGAGGTAGGCCGCCACCCGCGCCCGCTCCTCCTTGGACGCACCCTGCCACCAGCCGCGCGTGGTGGCGTTGTCGTGCGTGCCGGTGTAGACGACACTGCGCGGGTCGTGGCGGTGCGGCAGGAAGTCGTTGGTCGCCTTGCCATCCCAGGCGAACTGCAGGATGCGCATCCCCGGCAGTTCGTTGTCGTCGCGGAGCGCGGCAACGGGAGGGGTGATCACGCCCAGATCCTCGGCGATCAGGGGCAGGTGGCCCAGATGACGCCGCATCGCATCGAGGAACGCCTGCCCGGGACCGGGTTCCCAGGCTCCGCTCTCGGCCGTCGGGGCACCGGCCGGGACGGCCCAGTAGGCCTCGAAGCCTCGGAAATGGTCGAGGCGCAGGATGTCGCAGAGCGAGAGGGCATGACCCAGCCTGCGGGCCCACCACTGGTAGTCGTCATCCGCCACCGCCTGCCAGTCGTACAGGGGATTGCCCCAGAGCTGGCCGGTCCGGCTGAAGTAGTCCGGCGGGACGCCGGCCACGGCCTTCGGACGGCCCTGATCATCCAGTTGGAAAAGGGAGCGGTCGCGCCAGACATCAGCCGAGTCGTAGGCGACGAAGATGGGGATGTCCCCGACCAGCTTGATACCATCCAGGGCCGCGCGCTGGCGCAGGGCATCCCACTGCTCGCGGAAGAGGAACTGGCAGAGCAGGTGATAACCGATGTCGTGGGCGAGGCGGCGCCGTGCGTCGTCGAGGGCTCCCGCATCTCGGTCCCGGATGGCAGCCGGCCATTGCGGCCACGGAGCGCCCTGATGGGCGGCCTTGAGGGCCATGAAGAGGGCGAAATCCTCGAGCCAGCCGGCCTGTGCGTGCCCCCGCACGAAGCGGGAGAAGCGGTCCTTGAGCGTCTGGCTCGCCCGCCCTTCCCAGTGGCGATGGACCTCGCGCAGGAGTGCCTGCTTGGCCTCGATGGCCGGGCCGAAGCGGATGCGGCCGTCATCGAATCGCGGATAGGCCGCCAACTCCTCGGCCGTCACGAGACCGGCTTCGGCAAGTGCCTCGGGCGAGATCAGGTTGGGGTTGCCGGCAAACGAGGACAGGCACTGGTAGGGCGAGTCCCCGAAGCTGGTCGGCCCCAGGGGCAGGACTTGCCAGAGCGACTGCCCGGCCATGGCGAGGAAGTCGACGAAGCTGTGCGCCATGGGACCGATGTCGCCGATCCCGAACGGACCGGGCAGTGAGGTGGGGTGCAGCAGCAGGCCGCTGGAGCGGGGATGGCGCATGGTGTCTCCGGAAAAGGTCAGCGGATCGTAGCAGACGGGGACGCGGATCGGCACGTGACGGCTCGGGCGGCCGCGGCCCTGCCTGCAGCCGCACCCGTCGACCACGCGGCCTGCAGGTTGTAGCCCCCCACGAAGCCGTCCACGTCCAGCACCTCGCCCGCGAGGTAGAGGCCATTCACCTTGCGCGAGGCCATCGTGCGCGGATTCACTTCCGCGACCACCACGCCACCGGCCGTGACTTCCGCCGCCTCGAAGGAGTGCCAGCCCGAAGGTGCGAAGGCCCACCCCTTGAAGGTCGAGACCAGGCGCTGCCGCTCTGCACGCGTCATCTCCGCGAGACGCCGTTCGGCGGGGACTTCGGCCGATGCCAGCACCTCGGGTACGAGCGCCCGGGGCACCAGGTCCGGCACGAGGCTTCGGGCCGTCCTCCCACCGGCCGACGTCACCAGCTGCCGAAAGCTCTGGTCAAGCTGCTCGGCCGAGCGGTCCGGGACGAGGTCGAGCTCCAGCCGGCCGGCGGTGCCCCGCACCCAGCCTTCGGCGAGTGCTCGGCTCAACTGCAGGACGATCGGCCCGGAGAGCCCGAAGTGTGTCCAGAGCACGTCACCCTCCCACGGCATGGGCTCACCCTGCCCGGGGACCCGAGCCCTCCCGCGGATGCCACGCAGCGCCACACCCGCATGTTCGGTCGTGCCCGAGACCCGCAACGGGACGAGCGACGGGTACGTCGGTGCGATGGTGTGGCCTAGCCTGCGCAGCACCGGATAGCCGTCCCCCGTGCTTCCCGACTTCGGGAAGGAACGCCCGCCGGTGCACCAGATGACGGCACCCGCAGCCAGTTGGCGACCGCCGTCCAGCAGCAGGCCGCAAACCGCGCCGTCCTCTCCTGTCAGGACGTCCCGCACGGGGGCATCCGTCCGGATCGTGACGCCCGCCCGGCGCATGGCCCGCATCAGGGCATCGAGGATGTCGCCGGACTTGCCACTGGCCGGGAAGACCTTGCCGTAGGGGGGCTCGACATGGGTCGGAACTCCTTCCTCGTGCATCAGGTCAAGGAACGCTGCCGGGGGATAAGCACGCAGGGCATGACGCAGGAAGGCCCCGTTTCCCGGAAACATCCGCTCCCATGCCTTCAGGTCGTCCAAGGCATTGGTGATGTTGCAGCGGCCCCCGCCGGAGATGCGCAGTTTGGTGCCAAGCCGACTCGTCTTCTCGAGCAGGATGGTGCGTGCACCGGCGCGCGCCGACTCGAGGGCGGCCAGCATGCCTGCCGCCCCGCCGCCCACCACGGCGACTTCCCAGCCGTCCGCGCCCATTTTGGCCCCGCTCACCTGCCCATGGTAGCGTGAAACCCCCATGACGCCCCCCCGCAAGCTGCGATCGCCGGCCCCGCCCGGCACCCTTCGGCCCGGGCCGCGGTTCCGCATTCCGGGTCTGCCGGCCGAACTGCCCGCGACGCTCTACACGCCACCCGGATACGGGCGAGTCGACCGGCAGTGGCCGCTCGCCATCCTCTTCGACGGTCAGAATCTCTTCGAGGACCACGGCACCTTTGCGGGGGGATGGCACCTGCACCGCGTCCTCGATCGCCGCGCGCAACGCGGCCTGGTGGTGCCGGTGGTGCTCGCGCTGCATCACGGCGGGGCCTCGCGCGTGCAGGAACTGGCGCCGTGGCCGGTCGAGCCGGAAGAGCCGGCGCACGGGCTGGTGCTTGCGGACTGGATCGCCGCGGATCTCGCGACGTGGGCGAGGCAAAACCTGCAGGTCTCCCAGGACCGGGAGGACTGGCTCATCGGAGGATCCTCGATGGGGGGACTCGCGGCGCTCGTGACCTTTTTTCGCCACAACGACCGGTTCGCGCGCCTCCTGTGCATGTCGCCCTCGCTCTGGGTCGCGGACGGTGAAGCCTTCCCCTTCGTGGCCAAGGCACCCGCCTGGGGGCAGCCGCGCATCTGGCTGGATTGCGGTGGACGCGAGGCCGGCGGCTATCCGTTGCAACACGCCGAATGGATGGCCCAGCTGTTGCGGCGCAAGGGGTTTGTCGAAGGCCGGGATCTGACGTGGCATCCAGTTCGCACCGGCAGCCACGACGAGCGGTCCTGGCGCCGCCGTTTGCCTGCCGCCATGCGCTTCCTGTACGGGGACCCCGTGCGGAAGCGGCGGTAGGCCGTTCGGCACGAAACGTCCCCTCCACGAGGGACTGGTTGGCGCCGGTCCGTCGCCGACAGTCTGGGACCATGTCCCTGATGCGCCGCTCGTGGCTTTCCCTGATGGTCCTGACCGGGGGGTGTGCCGGGACGCCCCATGGAGCTCCGGAGCCTGCGTCGTCACCGTCCGACGCCGCGCCTGCACCTGCTTTCGCGCCGGCCGCAGGTACCAACCGGCCACTGACCATCGGGGGCGCCGGCATGCTCTTTCTGGGTGAGGGACAAGGCGGCGGATTCAATCCGGCGGCTGCAGGCACCGGCGGGGTACGCATCCGACGTGCGCTCGCGGGGGCGGGGCCGCTCGAGGACGAGTACCTTGCCCGGGTCGCGCGTCAATTGTCGATGCTGCCGGCCGCCTTGCCGGCCGCCGGTTGGTCGGACCTGCCGCCCGCCGAGCGTTTGGCCGGCCGGATGTTTCTGGATGCGGCAGCCCGTCGTTGCGCCTATCTCGTCGGGGTGGCCGAGCAAGGGGACCCGTGGGCACGCCGATGGGCGGATGGCCACGACCACGCGGCCGAGTGGGGCTGGTGGGTGGACACGGTCGCGGGGATCGGGGGACGCCTGCAGCGCGACGCCTCCGTGACGCGCTTGTCCGGCCAGCCCTGAGCCATCCGGGCAGAAGACTCCCGGTTTCCCTGCCTGCTGCCCGCGTGCCGACGCGTCAGCGTAACCGGGCGATACCGGCGGCACCCGGTCGGGCGTCAGGGCCACCGGGTTGCGCGTCCAGCGGGACCTGCCAGGCGAGGACCTCCGCAGGATCCAGGCCCGGGACCAGGATTTCGGCAGTAGCGAGGAATGCCTCGGGCGAGCCACTGACCAGCAGGGTGAGGGGCGCCGCCTCCCCCGGTTTTTCCGGCAGGTCCTGCAGGACCTCATCGGCCACCAGTGGGCCCGGGTCGACCAGAGGCGTGCCGGGAAGGTGCCGTGCGATGACGTCGGCCAGGAACGGGAAGTGCGTGCAGCCCAGGATCACGGCATCCGGAGGCGGCTCGTCCGCCCAGGCCTGCAGGGCCTGGGCGACGGCCCGCTCAGCGCGCGGACCCTCCGTGATGCCGGCTTCGACCAGAGGCACCCAGTCCCGGCAGGCGAGCGGGGCTACGGTGGCACCCGCATCGAGCGCCTTGACGGCCGAGACGTAGGCCCCGCTGCGGATGGTGGCTTCCGTCGCCAGCACGCCGATTCGCCTGCCGTGCCTGAGTGCGGCGCGAGCGGCGACAGGCAACAGGCCCGTCATCGGCACCTTGGCCTCGTGCCGCACCGTCGGAAGCGCGAGCGCGCAGGAAGTGTTGCACGCCACCACGAGGTGACGCGCCCCGCGCGCCACGAGGCCGTCCGTGATCTCGCGGTTGAAGGCCAGGATCTCGTCTGCCGGCCGCCCCCCGTAGGGCACGCGGGCCGTGTCGGCCATGTAGAGGACGGGGACGTCGGGACGCCGCACGCGCAAGTGGCGCAGGACCGACAGGCCGCCCGCGCCGGAGTCGTACACGCCCAGCACGGGCCGGGGTGCGGCTGGCGAGGGCTGCGCTGACATGGCTCCAAGTCTAGGCTGCCCGTCCTTGCGCGTCGATGGGGTGATGCAGCGCTCGGGCTTGGTATGATGCACTTGCCGCACCCTGCTCGAGGAAACCCGATGGAAGCGTCCGCCACGCTCGCGCCCAATCAGTACGAAGCTCTGGTCCAGATCGCGAGGGCCGTCCCGGCCAGCAGCAGCCTCGATTTCGTCTTGGGCCGCCTCGCCGAGGCCCTTTCCGAGTTCCGGCCGACGGCCTCCGTGGCCCTGCGCCTGAACGGTCCCGACGGCTTCATGCCGTCCGGCCAGGCTGCCGAGAAGCTCTTCAAGGGCGCGTCGGATCGCATGGCCGACCTGACTTCGGCCGATCCCGAGCCGGTGCCCCTCGGTGACGTCGCCGGTGCCGTGCGCGTGCCGGTGCTCGCCAATCGCCAGGTCTACGGTGCCCTGCTCGTCGCCGACGAAGATCTCGCCTTCGCGGGTGCCCTTGCCCGGCTCGTCTCTCCGGCCCTCGGGCTGTCGGTCCACGCCACCCGACTCGAGGAAGAAGTCAACAAGCGCACCAGCACGGACAGGCTGACGGGCCTGTGGAACCGCGTCTACTTCAACGAGCGTTTCCGCGAGGAGTGCGAGCGCCTGGTCCGCAGTCGCGAGACGGGCTCGGTTGCCGTCGTGGGGCTGCCCGAGTTTGCGGCGGTGGCGAGGACCATGACCCCCGACGAGGCCAATGCCCGCTTCGGGGACGTCGGCCAGGTGGTCCGTCAGGTGGTCCGCCAGACGGACTGGGCCGTTCGCTGGGACGGCTTCGACCTGCTCTTCTACTTCCCCTCGACCTCTGCCGAGGCGGCCGTCGAGGTCCTGAAGCGGTTCACCCGCCGGATGCTCCAGCTGGCGCCCTACATGGCACCTGCCGTCGGGGTGTCGTCCACGGTGGAGACGACCTCGCCCCGCGCCCTCGTGCAGATGGCGACCCGTCGTCTGGATCTTGCCCGCAAGGAAGGCGGCAGCAAGGTCATCTGTTTCGCCGCGCCCGGCCAGGGGATGAACTTCCACCACGTCGAGGGCTAGGACGGCCGCCGTGCCGACCCCCCCGTGGGCCGAGGGCCTGCTCGTGGACGAGACGGTTCTCGACGAACTGGATCGTTCGCTGTCACAACCCCATCATGCTTGGCTCTTCGTAGGTGCGCGGGGTGCCGGCAAGCTCACGACGGCTCGGCGCTGGGCCGCGGCCCTGCTGTGTGATCGGTTGGGGACGGCCACGCCCTGCGCCCCGCGGCAACCGGACAGGTGCCAGAGCTGCCGGTTGACAGACAACGGGAACCATCCCGATCTGCATTTCTATCTCCCGCTGGGCGGACGCAAGGGCGTCTCGATCGAACAGATATCCCCGTCTTCCTCGACGGGCTCCAAGCTGGTCGATGGCCCGCAGGACACCCTGAAGGGTCGCGCGCAGCTGGCTCCGCTCCGAGGCAGGCTTCAGGTCCATGTCGTGCGCATCGACGGCATGAGCATCCCCGCGATCAACTCGATGCTGGTCGTGCTCGAGGAACCTCCCGGGCCTTCCGTGATCATCCTGCTGGGGTCTGCCCTTTCGGATATCCTGCCCACCGTCGTCTCCCGCTGTCGTCGCGTGACGTTCGGGCCTGTCCCGGATGCGCGTATCCGGACGTGGCTGGATGCGGACAATGTCGGCGAAAGCCCCCTTCGTTCCCGTGCCGTGCGGGTCTCGGCCGGCAGGCCGGGCGTGGCGCACGCCCTGGCCCAGCCCCCTTCCAAGCGGAAGGACGGTCAGCCCGGGCCTCCCGGGGACGAGTGGCGGGACATCGCGCGGCCCTGGTTGCTCGAGCGGGATCCCGTCCGACGCATCGCGGCACTCGAAGCCATCAGGACATGGCCGGACAAGTGTGAGGTCAAGGCCCCGCAGGACGTCCTCGAGGTGCATCTGCGGCTGGTCGACACGATGATCGATCGGGTGGCCGAGGCTTGGTGGTGGGCCCGGACGGGCCAGGTCCCGCGCTCGGACGATGCGGCAGACTGCGGTCCGGTGATCGAGGCCTGCGGTGGCGCGGACGGCGTCATGGAGAGGCTGTCCCTGCTGCTCGAGGTGCGTCGGCGTCTCGAGGCAGGTGTCCAGGCTCCGAACGCGTGGATGGCGGGTGCGCACGGCCTCGCCCGGTTGGCCTGAGGAGTCTGCAGATGCCCGTGCCCGCCGTCCGCCTTCGCCCAGGCGATCTCCGTCCTCTCGACGGCGTCGAAGGCGACCTCGTCACCGGGACCTTCGTGGTCTACGAGACGGATCGGGGCCTTGAGTGCGGTCCGGTACTGCTGTTGCCCGATTCCGTCGCCGAAGTGCGCGTGGACGGACCGGCGGTGCCGCTGTTGCGCGTCGCGACGCAGGCGGATCGGCTTCAGCTGGAGACCAAGTGGCGCGAGGAAGCCAAGGCCCTGAAGGCCTGTGCGGAGCGAGTCGCGGCCCACGGGCTGGGCATGGACCTGGTGGATGCCGTCTACACCTTCGACTTCGTCCGGCTGACCTTCCACTACACGGCGGAGGGTCGCGTCGATTTCCGGGAGTTGCTGCGGGATCTGACGGGGCTGTTTCGCAGGACACGCATCGAACTGCGCCAGATCGGCGTGCGGGACGAGGCGAGGCTGCTGGGCGGTGTCGGGGCGTGTGGCAAGGAACTGTGTTGCAGCACCTTTCTCAAGACCTTCATGCCCATCACCGTCAAGATGGCCAAGGACCAGAACCTGCCCGCCAATCCCTCGAAAAACAGCGGCATGTGCGGCCGCCTGAAATGTTGCCTCTCCTACGAGCATCAGATGGTCCTCGAGGTGCGTCAGGAGTTGCCGATGGTCGGTGCGGCCGTCACCACACCCCATGGCAAGGGCATCGTCCTCGCAGTGGATCCGGCCAACATCGCCGTCAGGGTGGAACTGGACGAGGATGGACGCGAACTCAGGCTTCCCGGCGAGCGGGTCCTGGCTCCGGAACCAAGGGGAGAGGGCGCATGAGGCCGGACTGGCTGTCGGGCGGTAACTGGCCGCTGGTGGGAGTCGTGCATCTCTTGCCCCTGCCCGGGGCGCCCGATGCTGCCGAAAGCCTCGAGCACGTTCTCGCACATGCCGAGTCCGAGGTGGCAGCCTATGTGGCTGGGGGCATGCGGCTTCTGGTCCTCGAGAACTACGGGGATCGGCCCTTCGTGCGGGGTCGGGTTTCCGCGGCCACCGTCGCGGCGATGACCGTGCTGGCCGAGCGCCTGCGCGTCCGCTTTCCCGAAGTCCGCTGGGGCATCAACGTCCTGCGCAACGACGGGGCGTCGGCCTTGTCCGTTGCCCATGCCGTCGGGGCCGACTTCATCCGCGTTAACGTCCTCGTCGGCGCCGTGCTCGCCGATCAGGGGATCATCCAGGGCGAAGCGTGGGAACTGGCCCAACTGCGGCGTACCCTCAGCACCGATGTCGCGCTGTTCGCTGACGTGGCGGTCAAGCATGCCGTGCCGCTGGCTCCTTACGGCCTCGAGGATCAGGCGCGCGACGCCGTCCTTCGCGGTGGAGCGGATGCCTTGATCCTGTCGGGGGCAGGTACCGGTCTGCCAGCCAATCCGGAAGACTTCCGGCGCGTGGCAGCCGTGCTGCCCGACGTGCCCCTGCTGGTGGGGTCCGGACTGACCCTCGAATCCCTGCCCGGATTCATGGCCTGTGCCTCCGGCGCCATCGTGGCCTCCGCGCTCAAGGGTGCGGACGGCCGGACGGATGCGGCCAAGGTGCGCGCGCTGGTCGCGCGTGGCACCTCCGGCCAACCGTCGTCGTCCGTGCCGCGCTAGGCGTGCTCGCCCGCCCGTAGCAGGATCGCTGCCGGGGGGCATGTGATGACCGAGTCCTTGCCGCTCTGGTCGCAGGGCCGGCGACGTTGGATGACCGTGATGTTCGCGGATCTTGTCGACTTCTCCGGTCTCGCCCGGCAACTCGAGCCGGAGGCGTTGCTGGAACTGCTCGATGCCGTCCTGGGTGCGATCGTGCCCCCCGTCGAGGCTGCCGGGGGGAGGGTGGATCGCTTTCTCGGGGACGGTCTGCTGGCCTGTTTCGGGGACCCCGTCGGGCACGAAGACGACGCAGCCCGGGCCGTGCAGGCCGCGGTGGCGATGCAGGCCGCGCTGGCGGCGCTGCCTGCGCACCCGCATGTCGCGCGCGCGGTGGCCATGCGGGTCGGCCTCGCCACCGGTCACGTCGTGTCGGGGCCGGTCCGGGCGGGGGGCGAGGGCACGTGGACGGTGCTCGGGGCGACGGTCAACCTTGCCAAGCGCCTCGAGACCCATGCCGCGCCCGGTTCGATCCTCGCGTGCGACGTGACCCGGCGCATGGCGCGCCGGCGCTTCGCTTTCCTGCCGCTGGAACCGGCCGTTCTCAAGGGATTTCCCGAGCCTGTCGCCTGCCACAGGGTACTCGGTGTCCGGCCGGAGAGCGCCGGCTGGGGACATCGCGGTCCCTTCGTCGGCCGCACCGAGCTCCTGGATCGCTTCACCGCTCTGTTGGACGGCCGAGGGTACCCCCGGGCGATCTTGCTTCATGGGCCTGCAGGGATCGGCAAGACAGCCCTGCTGGCCCGGCTGCACTCCCTTGCGCGGCGGTCGCCGGGCGTGAGAATCATCCGTGCGGGCATGGCGGCACACCGTGCGGAGGAGCCCGGGGCCTATCTCGGTCGACTTTGGCCATTGCTTGCTCCCGGGTCCCCCTGTCCGGCACCCGGTGCCAAGGATGGCGAAGCCCGGGTCGCTGGTGCTGCCGGGATGGACCCCGTGGTCTGGCTGCTCGATGACGTGCAGTGGATGGATGCATGGACGCAGCGTGTCCTGGCAGCTGCCCTTGTACGGAGGGCCGGGCAGGACCTTGTCGTACTCGCCGGCAGGGACCCGAAGGGCCTCGCCGGCTTCGAAGCGGAGCGCGTGGAACTGGCGGGCCTGAGTGACGCTGAAGCCTTGCACCTGCTGCGCCTGTGGACCGGCGTGGAGGTCGCTCGGGTCACGCCGGATGAGCTTCAGGCGTTCCGCAGCGTGGTCCGCAGGGCCTCGGGCAATCCGCTGCATCTTCGCGAGCTGTTGCAGGCCGGGGGTGGAGAGTCCCCCCCGGGCCTCCATGGCCTGATGCAGGCCCGTCTGGATCATCTGCCCGGAGCGGTGCGGGAGGTTGCCCTGCTTGCCGCCGTGCTCGGGCCGCGCTGGCCGCGCCCGCTCTGGGATGCGCTCCTGCGGCCCGAGGAGCAGGGTGCCGCAGCCCGCCTGGCCGCGCATGGCATCATTCGCCCTTGCGGTGATGACGAATGGGGCTTTGCTGACGCCCTGCTTCAGGAGGCCCTGTACGGCCAGATGCTCGAACCCGAGCGTCGCCAACGGCATGCCCGGGTGGCAGCGTGCTCTGCCATGGCGTTGCTGCCGCCGTCGTGGCGTGCCCGCCAGTGGGCGGCTGCGGGCTATTCCGAGGAGGCTCGCGTGGCCTGGCTGGATGCGGCCCGCGAGGCGCTGGATGCCGGTGGCCCTCGGGAGGCGCTGGTCTTTTTCGAGCGCTCGGGCCCGCCACAGGACGCCCGGGACTGGGCCCTCTGGCTTCGCGTCCGCCTGGCGGCGGGCGAGGCGCCGTCGGTCGTCAGCGAGTGGCCCCGTATCTTGCCCCTGCTCGAAGCCGATCCGCCCGACATGGAGTTGTTGTTGGCCGTCTTGCGGGTGATGGATGCCTTGGGTGAGTATGGCCTCGGCATTGCCTTGCTGGAGCGCATCCAGGATCGCCTCGCTCCCGGTGCGCAGGCCGACCGGGTCGCTGCCGAGCGGGCTTGGTTCGCAATGCGTCTCGGGCGTTGGAGAGAGGCGCGTCAGCGGACCCGGAGCGTTCTCCACCGCGTAAGGATGCAGCCGGCTGGACCGGCGCGCGATGCCCTGCTTGCGCGCCTGCAGCACGACCTGGCCGTGCACGAGCGCCTCGTGGGCCACGTCGGTTCCGCACGTCGCCACGCGATGAAGGCGCTGGTCCTGCGGCAGGCACTGGGGGATCGCCTGGGCGAGGGCGATGCGTGGCATAACCTCGGCACGATCCTGCACGCGCGCGGGGATCTGCGTGCGGCGGCGCGCGCCCTCGATCGATGTCGCCGGCTCTACCTGCAGGAGTCGGCGACCCGCCGGTGGCTGGCGATGGAGCTCAACATGGGCGTGGTACGCCTCGAACTCGGTGAGTGGGACACCATTCGTCCGCTCGTGGCGGACTGGGAACGGCGTGCGGTGCTGGCCGGCGACCCGCTGACGGCGGTTTGTCTCGCGTTGCTGCAGGTCCGTGCGGCGCTCACGGAACCTCGGGTCGAGGAAGCCGAACCTGCGCTCGAGCGGGCCGCCGTGCTCCTGAGGAAGATGGCGGTCGGCGCCCCGTGGAGCGACTACATGCGGCTCCGCGCCATCGCCCTTGCCTTCGATGGCGACATGGCCGGTGCCGGCACCACGCTGGACGAATCCCTGCGGCTGGCCCTCGCGGCCGGGGACCGCCGTCAGGAGGCCCTGGCCCGTCGTGCGCGCGCCCGATGGGCCTGGCATCACGGCGACCACGCGTTGGCAGCTCGGGAGGCCACCGTGGCGACCATCTGGCACGGGCGCCTGGGTGCCTTCCTCGAGCAGGCCCGCAGCCTGCGGTTGTGGCAGGAGATTGATCCGGATGCCATGCGCTTGTCGCCTGTGGATGGCACCATGGTGGGAGACCCCTTGGAGCGCCTCCGGCGTGCGGGGGCTGTCGTCGAGGCACGTCGCCTCGCGACGCGGGAAGGAGTCCGGGCTTGGCAACCTTGAGCAGGTCGATGGCGGCAGCTTTGCTGTGTGTCGTCGCGGTGTCGCTCGCGGCATGTGAGTTTCCCGGCTTCGTCCTCGGGGACCCGACGCTGGCTCCGACGCCGACGCCGACGCCGGCTTCGCTTCCCGGTGCGCCGCGGCCGATGGGAGTCGGTCGATGACTCAGCCACCCGTCCGCATGACGGTGCTGGCCCAGGTCGGGTCGGCGCGTGCGGGCATCCTGCATACTCCCCACGGGGACATTCCGACGCCCACCTTCATGCCCGTGGGCACCCAGGCGACGGTCAAGACCCTGCTGCCGGAGCAGGTGGCCGATACCGGAGCGGGCATCGTCCTTGCCAACGCCTTCCACTGCATGCTGCGTCCGGGTTCCGAGCGCGTCGCGCGGGCCGGCGGTCTGCATGCTTTCATGCGCTGGCCCCGGGCGATGCTGACGGACTCCGGCGGCTTTCAGGTCTTCTCTCTGGCGGCGCTGCGCTCGATCAGCGACGAGGGCGTCCGCTTCCGCAGCCCCATCGACGGCTCGCGATGGTTCATGGACCCCGAAACCTCGATGCGGATCCAGATGGATCTCGGAGCGGACATCGCGATGGCTTTCGACGAGTGTATCCGGCTACCGGCCCATCCGGCCGAGGTTCGCCGCGCCGTCGATCGAACGACGCGGTGGGCCGAGCGCTGCCTTGCCGTCCACGATCGTCCGGATCAGGCGCTCTTCGGCATCGTGCAGGGCGGCATCGATCCCGCCGAGCGGCGTCGGTCGGCCGAGGCACTCGTGCCGATGGATTTTCCCGGATATGCCGTGGGTGGGCTCTCGGTCGGAGAGTCCCGGGCCGACATGGCGGCGACGCTTGCCGTCACGACCCCGTTGCTCCCGGCGACCAAACCACGGTACCTGATGGGCATCGGCACGCCCGAGGATCTTCATCTCGCCATCACCCACGGCATCGACATGGCCGATTGCGTGCATCCCACGCGGATGGCGCGGCACGGTACGGTCTGGTCCGGAGAGAGCCGCTTCCACATCAAGGCCGCGCGGTTCGCGGAGGATGCCTTGCCCATCGACTCGGATTGCGACTGCATGACGTGTGCCAGGTTCGACCGTCGCTACCTGCATCACCTTGTCCGCGCCGGAGAGTGGCTGGCCCACACGCTGCTGTCCATCCACAACCTGCGGCATCTGCAGCGTCGTGTCGAACGCTGGCGCGCGCAGATCCTGGACGGGACCTTCCAGCCGGCACCTGCACCCTGATCCGGGTATCAGCGCCGCGTGGTGGCGTCCACAAGCAGGACCGCCACCGTGACGGCCAGGCCCATCGTGGCCAGCCACGCCATGTCCCACGCCCTGTTCCACCAGCGCTCTCCCGCCACGACCTTCTCGAGCTGGGTCGGTTCCACCGGGCGCGGGGCCTCGGAGAACGCGCGGAAGCCAATCGCCGATTCGAAGGCCGGGAGCTCGTAGGCGACCTGGACTTGCCACGCGCCGGGGCCGCCGGCGTAGCGGACCGCACGCACAGCCCCTTCGTCGAAGTGACGCCGGAGCCTCAGGCGCAGGGCCTCCTGCTCCTTGACCATTGTATCTTTGTTGCCTGACTTCATTTGTTGATATAAAAACAGGTCGCTAAGTTTCAAGATGTTGTCCTGTAGTTTTGGCAACGCGAAGCGGAGCTGCTGCGGGTCCGGAGCATCGATGGGGGCGGCGCTCCAGATCCACTCCCCCTCGACCCAGACGCTGCGTTCGGACCAAGGAGTATGCCCCTCGACGCCCTTGCCCCACAGCAAGCGACCTTCCGCATCCTCGATCGTGACGACGCCCGCGGCCCCAGCGGGACCCGCGACCGGACCGAGTGGGACCAGGACGGCAAGCAGCAGGGTCGCGATCCGACGGACGGTCGCGTTCATACCCGGACGAACCTCAGCATCACAAGCACCATGCCCACGCCTGCTGCCGCCACACCTGCCGCACCGCTCCAGCCGAGCGAGACGGACCAGACGGCGACCTGCCTGAAGAGCAGCGTCGCGGCCAACCCCACGCCACCGCCGAAGATCAGGCCGATGAGGAAGATCGTGTTGAACTCCCGACGGGCGAGGCGACGCTTGACGACGTCCTCGATGGCCGCAGGTTCAGCGCGCATGATGCCGGCCCGCACCATGTCCTTGAAGTCCAGGGTTTCTGCCACCCGGTGGGCCTGGCTGCGGAGGAGGCCCTGCACCTGGGTCACCAGCAGGGATTCCAGACGCTCGGCCCGCGCTTCGTCGAGCCAGTCCGCGGGCCGACCCACGGGCAGGCCCGCCAGGGCCTCGATGCCCCGGGCCACCCAGCGCCTGAGGGTGGCCTGGGCCGCGGGCTCCGCAGCCATCGCACACGCGCGATCCACCGCCACGCGAAGGGGGGTCGCATGCCCCTCGGGTCGGTTCGTGCCGGTTTCGAGGGCGGCGGCATAGGCAGCGCACTCGCGCCCTGCATCGGTCTCCTCGGGCACGTGGGCACGCAGCCAGGCAGCGAGGCTTCGCCCATCTCCGTTGGTGGCCGCCGCCAGCAACCCGTCCGTCAACTCCTGCCCGGTGAGCAGTTCCTGAAGGCGGGGCAGAAGCACCTCCGGCCAGTCCTCGATCGGGACTTCTTCCAACTCGGCCAGACGGCGGCCGACGGGGTCAGCCTCGCGCCATGACGCCGGCAGGAAGCGTTCGATGGGCGTGGCCAGCAGACGCTGGACACCGAGTCTGGCAAGCTCCGTGGCCACGGCGAGGGCTATGGGACTGCGCAGCAGGGTGGCCACCGCCGTGACCAGTTCTGCGCGGCCACGATCGCCGAGACGGCCGTACCAAGCGCCTACCGGCGTCACGCGCGCCTCCGCGAAGGCCCGGTCGATGCGGGCACGCACGAAGGCCAGCGTGTCCGGATTCTCGAGGGCCTTGCGCAGCCGGGGCAGGGTGTCGTCGACGAATTGGTCGAGGCGCTTGGCGAAGTCCTCGGGGAAAAGCTGCCTCCACGCGCCGAGCAGACCCTCGACGGAAAACAGATTCGGGCTGGTGGCCACCAGCCGGTCGACGACCTCGACCAGATAGGTTCTCAGGAACGCCTTGACCCGAGGCTCCTGCAGGACGTCCTCGAGGATGCGGGCAAGGTCCGGCAGGCGATCCTTCAGGCGCTCCTGGATCAGGTCCAGCGTCTCCTGGGGGACCAGATCCGGCAATGGGCCCAGTGAGGCAAGCCACGCGTCGAGGCGCCTGGCCTCGCCGTCCGCGTTGTCGGTCCACTCCACGAACCGACCCGAGAGATGGTGGATGATGCGGTCGGCAAGGTCGGGAGGCAAGGACTCGTCGAGCGTCCGCGGTCCCCACTGACGCAGCAGGTCCTCCGCGAGGTTGGTCAGGCGCGCACGGAAGCCCGGTCGGGCGAGCAACCCGGCGAGGGCTTCGGCTGCACGTTCCGAGAGCATGGCAATCTCGGCATCGACGTCGACGGCCTCGCCCAGGTGCCGCTGCAGCATGTCCCGCACCGAAGGATGAGGCGTGGTCAGGACGTCGTGCAGGATGGCACGCACGGAGCCCTGGACCTTGGTCGCGATTTCGCCGGATTCCAGATAGGCCGAGATGCGTTCCCGGGTGATCAGACGCTCTTCGATGAGCAGGGCGACCTGGTCGGCGAGGGCTTCCTGACGTCTCGGCAGGACACCCAGCTCCCGGATCAGGGGCAGGTTGACCTTGCGATAGGGGTGGAACAGGAACCAGACGGCAGAAAAGTCGACCAGCCGGCCGGCGATGGCCGAGGCGAAGACGACCACCAGGACTTCCGTGAGGTCCATCTACCGATCATCCCCCGGCAAGCCCGTTGCCCGGCGTCGTTCGGCGTCCTCACGGGATGCGGAGAGCACCGCCCCGCTCAGGTAGAGCGGCAAGCCCAGGCCCAGCCCCCACAGCATCATGGGTTCGGCATAGGGACCGATGGGCAGGGCCCCGAGACCTGATGCACCGGAGGCCGTTCCGCCGGTGGCATTCGTGCCTCCCGTGCCGCCGGCACTACCCTGCATGCGCGTGGCGAGTCCGAGCAGGCCGATGATGACGCCCACCATGCCTGCGGTCCCGACCCAGACGAAAGGGCGTTCCCAAGGCTCCGCCTCACGCAGTGGAGGCGCGGCAGAAGGCGCGA
Source organism: Candidatus Sericytochromatia bacterium (assembly GCA_035285865.1). Taxonomy (GTDB): domain Bacteria; phylum Cyanobacteriota; class Sericytochromatia; order S15B-MN24; family VGJW01; genus VGJW01. The sequence continues at coordinate 44,965 of JAYKHS010000007.1, read as the reverse complement.
GCGGGACCACGAGCGTGCCTTCGAGGCGCGGAAGGGCGGAGGACGAGGCTTCGTTAAAGCCGTCAGTTGCCGCAAGGGGGCTTTCGGCATCAACGGCCTCGGGTTCCGTATCCGTCTGTTCTGCGGCGAGAACCGGCTCGCCGGGCAGGTTGACGGCCGTCAGGGCCAGCGACACGAACAGGGGCAGCCACCGCCTCACGAGCGGAAGGCTGCCCCTTCGGTGTTCCTGCAAGCCCGGGGGGTCCCTTCAGGCGGCGACGACCGCGGACCTTGCCTCGGGGGCCAGGGACCGGGCCGCGACAAGCCGGTACGAGAAGCCGATCAGCAGCGCGAAGAGCAGGTAGGCGTTGCCGTGGTGGGCGGCCGTCACGACGAGCGGCAGCTTGTAGAGGACGTTCAGGATGCCCAGCGTGACCTGCAGGACAAGGACGCCGACAGCCAGCAAAGGCAGCCTGCGCAGCCATCCCTGCTCCTTCCGGGTCCGCCAGGCCAGCGTCAGGACCAGTCCCGTGACGGCGTAGGCCCCGAAGCGATGAATCATCTGCAGCGCCACGTTGCCCACCATGGCCGGAAGCCACGCTCCGTGGCAGGTCGGGAAGTCCGGGCAGGCGAGGCCCGCTTCGAAGTTGGCCACCACGCCACCCGCCAGGGCTTGCAGGTACACCGCGAGGGTCGTGCCCAGCGCGAGCCCCATGTACGCCCGACCGTGCTCGAGCGGGTCCGCTGAGCCGTTCGCGAGCCGGAAGGCCCTGAGGCTGAGCGTGATCATGGTGGCGAAGAAGGCCAAAGCCGTCGCGAGGTGCGTCACGACCAGCTCGGGCGGCACCATGTGGCGGATGATGAGCGCACCCCAGGTGATCTGGACGACCAGCAAGGTGCACGCCAAGGCCATGTGTCCGCCGAGTGCCCCGCGAAGCCGCGGGGTCCACGCCAGCCAGCCCACGGCGACCAGCATGCCGGTGCTGACGATCGACGCGATGGCGCGATGCGAGAACTCGATGATGGCGGTCGTCTCGCCAGGGGGCAGCAGTTGCCCGTGGCACAAGGGCCAATCATGCCAGCCACCGGCCGTTCCGCAACCCAGCCCCGAACCCGTGGCCCGAACGATGACGCCTGCGAAGACCAGCAGGACCGTCAGGCCGACAAGGCCCATGATCAGCTGGCCGAAACGCCTGAAGAGCAAGGTATCCGACACGTGTGACATCCTTCCGGAAGAGGGGCACGGGGCGGCATGTTGTCGGGCACCTGCCGCCTGCGGTTCGACGCCGCCCGGGGGCGAGGCCGACGGGAGCATCATAGCATCCTTGACGTGCTAATATCGGTCGTTCCCGGGACGTCCTCTTCGGCCCCCTAGGCTGCACGGCAGGCGTCCGCTTACGATCCGCGAGGCAACTCCCCATGCGTGCACCCCGGACCTTCCGGCCCCTGTTCACTGCTCTTGCCGCAACAGCCACCGTGCTCGTCGGCTGCAACCTGTCCCCGGCGCAGGTCCAGCAGGCCGTCCAGAATGCCACGACGCTGCTTCAGAATGCCGGCATCAAGCTGGACTTCCTCGACGAGAACGGACAGGCGCAGACGCTGGCCGAGGAGGACGTCGAAGCCGTCGTCGTGGACGGGCGGACGCTGGGTGCGGATGAATACGACATCGTGAACGGAGAGGTCCGGTTCACGAAACTCGAGGCCAATGACCAGACGCGTCAGGTCGAGATTCGCCTGAAGGATGTCGATCAGGCCATCACGACCTCGATCGTCGCCAAGGAGGGGGAGCAGGCTCCGTCCGTGAATCGGGTGGCCATCGCGCAGGACAGCCTGGGCGGGGTGGTCTTCCAGCGCAACGGGGATGCGACGAAGCTCAGCGAGGAGCAGCGCAAGCGGGACATCGCGGCGCGGGTCACTTGGGATCTTCGCCCGTTCGGTCTCGTCGTGCCGCCTGTTCGTGCCGGTTTCATCACCAAGGACGGCATGGGGCAGACATTCCCGCAAATGGCAGCCTCTTGGTCGGCCCGTGTGCTGGCTTTCGATGTCCAGGTCTTCAATCTGATCGCCGGGGTTCCCTCCTCCGCCAGCACGACCCCTGTCATCGACAAGGCCCGCCTTCCCGGCGCGCGTCTCTGGTTCCTCTCCCGCAAGGCGGACGGCAAGGTCGAGTTCCAGTCCACGTCCTTCCTGCAGGGTGCAGTCGAGCTGAAGTTTGCTCCGGCAGCTTCCGATTCGCCGCTGCCGCTGCCGCAGTTGCTCGGGCCGACGCACATCAAGGCCGATCCGGCGGTCCCGTTCAACACGCTGGAGGATGCCCTGCGCGCGAAGCAGATTCGTGAGTTTGTCCCAGACCCCGCGTCGGGTTCCCTGCCCGTGAATCAGCCCCGTTAGTTCCCGTGCAGGCCTGCGCCTGCCGCGAAACAGATGTGCTGCCGGGGCTCGGGTTCCTCACGGAATTCCGGGTCCCGGTCCGCTTTGGTGCCTTGCGAATCACCGGTTGGTGCAAGTGCCCTTTATGATGGGGGCGATGCGTTCTCCCGCCCTTGCCCTGCTGGCTGCCTTTCTCTTCCTGACGATGGCCGGATTTGCCCTGGTCATCCCCGTCCTGCCCCAGCGCGTGGCCGAGATGCCCCGCCCTGCCGTGCTTTCGCCCGAGATGGCCATGGGCACGCTGATGGGCAGCTATGCCATCATCCAGTTCATTCTGGCCCCTTGGTGGGGGCGCCTCTCCGATCGTCGAGGAAGAAGACCCGTCATCCTGCTGGGCGGCGTTGGATTTGCCGTGGCACTTGCGGGCATGGCGTTCGCCGAGACCTACGCCGAATTGCTCGCCGCGCGCCTGACGGGTGGCTTGATGGCTGCGGCGCTCCTGCCTGCGGCCCTTGCGGCGGTCGACGACCTGTCCGCGCCATCCGGTCGGGGCCGAGGCATGGCCATCGCGGGAGCCTCGCTTGGCCTGGGCTTCGTGCTCGGACCGGCCATCGGCGGCTGGTTGGCGATGAGCGGGGATCTCGAGCTGCCTTTCAAGGCGGCCTCGGTGACGTGCCTGGTCGTGGTATTTGCCGCATCTTTCCTGCTGCCCGAGACACTCGTGCCCGAGCGGGAGCGCGCCACCCGAAGCCTGCGCGAGGCCCTTGCGCGCTCATGGGGGCGAGGACGTCCGCTGTTGCTCGCCGGTCTGCTTCAGATGCTGTTGTTCTCCGGAATGGAGGCCGTGCTCGGGGTTCACCTGCTGGAACGATTCGGCATGGGCCCGGCGGCACTCGGGGCAACATTGGGCCTGCTCGGCCTGATCTCTGCGGCGGTGGCCGGTGGCGGTGCGGGCAGGCTCATCGACCGACTGGGTGAGGAGCGCGCCCTCAGCCTCGCCTTTGCCGCCTTTGCCTGTGGCTTCGCCCTGATGGCGCTGCCTTTGGCCCTTCCCGGCGTCGGTGCCGGCTTGTTGCTGCTGGGTGTCGGGTCTGCCCTGATGAGGCCTTCCCTGTCTGCCGGCGTGGGGCGCCGCTTGCCCGGCGATGCCGGCACCGGCCTCGGGGCCCTGCAGTCCTTCGAGGCGCTGGGCAGGGCATTCGGACCCTTGCTTGCGGGTGTGGCACTGCATGGACTGGGTCGATGGGCCTGGGGCCTGTCCGCGCTGCTGGCGTTGGGCGGGGTCGGTCTCGGACGCTGGGCCGCGCGCAGCAGCGAGGGCTGAGGTGTCCGTTCCGTTCAGGCCGCTGGTGCTGGTGAATCCGGCCGCACGTCGGGGAGCCCGGCGCGGTTTGCTCGAGGATTTTCTGGAGGGCCTTGCCCTGCCCGGTGCGGTCGGTGCCGTCCCGCGCAGCCGGGACGAGTCCCTTGAACTGATGCGCGGGGCGGCGGCACGCGGGCACGATGCCTTGGTGGTGGTTTCCGGGGACGGCGGACTCAATGCGGCCATCATGCCGGCGCTCGAACAGGACCTGCCCGTGGCCGTGTGCCCTGCAGGCACGGCGAATGACTGGGCACGGCACATCGGGATGCCTCGGCATCCCTGGAAGGCGGGGGAAGCCCTGCGGGTGGGGCGTGTCGCCCAGGTCGACGTGCTTGAAGTTGAGGGGCGCCCCTTTCTGACCGGCGGTGGGGTCGGGGCCGTTGCCGCGGTTGCCGAGTCGGTCAACAGGGCCAAGGCGCGTTCGGACTGGCTGGGCAGCGGAACGCGCGCCATGGGGGCTCTGGCCTACCTGGTGCACACGGTCGGTATCGTTGCGGGCAATCCGGATGCTTGGCAGGACTGGACTATCGAGCAGGCCGACGGCCTGCCGGATCGGTTTCGGAGCCTGGCGATCTTCGTGCACAACGTGCCGACCATCGGTCGCTTCGTGCGGGCGGTGCCCGATGCCCGGCCCGATGACGGAACCCTGCGCCTGATGGCCCTGCTGGGTACCACGCGCGCCGGCATTCTCCGCGACGTCGGGAGGATCAGCCTGCCGTTGCCGGCCCGACCCTTCCCGCCCGCGCATCAGGCCGTCGGCTCGGCCTTCACGCTGTCGGCATCGCGGCCGTTCGTCTTCCACGGCGACGGGGAGCCCCTTGCAGCGGGATCCTCCCTTTCCTTTGCCATCCGACCCGCTGCGCTCAAGGTGTGGCTTCCCGGTGGTTCGGGCCTGCGCGGGGTTGCAGGATCCTAGGGCGCGCGGAAGCGGCCGATGCGGAAGTTCGCGTAGATGAAGCGGTCCCGCAGCAGCAGGGCCTCCGCCTCCGCGTCGAGCGCCTCGAGCTCCGGCAAGTCCGGCATCCGTCGCTCCAGCAGGGTGTTCCACCAGCAGAGTCGTGCGCCCGGGATGGCGGCGGTGCCGAGCGTGGCGTGCACCGCCCGCATCTCGCCTTCGGGCATCCAGTCGAAGACGTTGGACAGGTTGAAACGGTCGTAGGGGCCAGCGTCCAGAGCTTCGACAAGGGTGCCGTGACGCGGGCGGATCCGATCGAGGCGCGCGGCGAGGATCGGCTGCGCTGCCCGCGTCAGGTAGAACGGCAGGCCTGCCTCGTCATCGGTGAAGGTACCTTCCAGAATCAGGCGCATGTAGGGGTTCTCGCGCATCGGCAACGCCGTCAGGACATGCTCGGCGCGGGCACGAAGCCTGTCTCCCAGCGCATCCCCGGGCACCTGCCGGAAGTGCGCGGGATCCTTGGCGCGCTCGAGGACGGCACGGCTGAAGAACACCCGGAACAGCCCCCGCCAGGCCTTGCCTTGCCAGTGCCGGGCAAACCGCTGCGCCTGTTCCCGGGGGTTCTCGAGGCGAACGAAGTCGTGGATGAAGCCCTTGCCGAGTCCAACGCGCAGCAGGCTGCCGAAGGCCAGCATGTACCGTTCGAGGCGTCCCGACTGCAGCAGCCCAGCGCGCAGCACGCCGGGATGGGCATCGAAGAACTCCCGGGCTGCGGGAGAGAGCGCCGTGCGCACGCTCCGGTAAAGGCCCGCACGTCGCTCCGCCCCGCCCACGCCCAGCAGGGCGAGCTTGTCCTCGTGGGGGAGTTGCGCGAGCGCGGCCATCTTGAGTTCGAGGACATGCAACTGCCGGATGTTCATGTCCACCACCACGACCTGTTCCGGGTCGCTCGCCAGCAGGGCGAGGCTGTTGCAGCCACCGGACCCGATGGACAGGATCCGGTTTCCGGGTTCGGGCTGCAGGCCCTGGTGCAGGACCCGGGCATCCTCCCAACAATTGGCGTAACCGATGGTGCGGTGGAAGGGGCGTCCCGCGATGGCGCGGGTGGGCAGGTCGTGAGGGCCGTCGGCTATCTCGGGCATCTTCGTTCGGGGTGGACCGGCTGCCGCGGTCGGGGTATGACGAAAGGATGAATCAGGGCACCTTGTCCCAACATACCCGCGCACCCGCCTGGCGGCGCTGGTGGGCTTACCAGGCCGAGCGGTTCCCGCTGGCGACCCATCTGGTCGGCATCCTGCTGTTCTTCGGACTGGCCCACGGGGGCGCCGTCGCGTTGGCCGGCGATCGCGCGGTCCCCCTCGACGGAAGAGCCGCCGCGGCTTTCGGCCTGACCTTCCTCGTCTTCCTGCTGTTGCGCGTCATGGACGAGTTCAAGGACTTTGCCGACGATGCCGTCAACCATCCCGAGCGTGTCGTCCAGCGGGGCATCGTCACGCTGGACGAGTTGCGGATCCTGGGCTGGGGCATTGCCGTGCTGATGGCCGTTCTGGCCCTAACGCTGGGACGTTGGGGCCTCATCGGTTTCGGCGCCGTCACGGCGTTTGCCCTCCTGATGCGTGTCGAGTTCTTCATGGGCAACTGGCTGCGGCCCAGGGTCCTGACCTACGCCCTGCTCCATCAGGGCATCGTGCCCCTGATTTGCCTTGCCGTCGGCGTGTTGCCCCTCGGGCCCTCCGGTATCGGGGTCGAGTTCTCTCTGGTCATCGCCGTGGCCGTGGGACTGGGGCTGCTCTTCGAACTGACCCGCAAGGCCCGTTCACCCGAGGAAGAGCTCGAGACCCTCGCCACCTACACGCGGGTGCACGGTCCCCAGCTGGCGTCCCTCGCGGGATGGCTGTCGCTGGTCCTGGCCATCGTGGGCTCGGCCTGGCTGGCGCTTCGGTTGGCCTTGCCTGCCGGCAGCCTGGTGCTGGTGCTGCTGTCGGGGCTAGCCGGAACAGCGGTGCTGCTGCTTTTCGCCGTGCGGCCGAGACCGGCGACGGCCAAGGCCGTCCGCATCATGGGGACGGCGGTCTTCGTGCTCGTGCAGGCCGCTCTTGTCGTCGGGCTGGTGGTTGGCCGGGGGGTGAGCCTGTGACGCCCGTCGAGAATCCTGCCGCGGCTGCGCGGTGGCTGGTCTCCGAGGACGATGTGCGCAGCGTCGAGCCGAGGCTGGTGGGCGGGAAGGCCGCGAACCTCGCATGGCTGCGCGCGCACGGCCTGCGCGTCCCCGGCTGGCTGGTGCTGACGGTCGAGGCGTGGCAGGCCTGGCGCGATGCCGGTGCCGGTGCTCAGGTGCCCGAGGCGCTGGCCCGGGAAGTCCGTGCGCGGATGGTCGAACGCTGGGGGGCCGAGGTGGCCCAGCGCCGTTTCGCCGTCCGCTCGTCGGCCACGGGCGAGGATGGGGGGGGCAGCTCGTTCGCGGGCCAGTTCCGGACCGTGCTGGGTGCCCGGGGACCAGAGGGCGTTCTCGAGGCCCTGCCCGATGTCTGGGCCGCCGCCGGCTCCGAGGCGGTTCTCGCCTACCTTGGCCAGCGCGGTCTCGGTGCCGAGGCCGCTTCGCTGGCCGTGGTCATCCAGGAGATGGTCGATGCCGAGGTCAGCGGTGTGGTCTTCACGGTCCATCCCGTGACAGGTGATCGGGAAACCGTGGTGGGACGGGTCGCGTGGGGCCTGGGTGAGGGTGTCGTGGCCGATCTGGTGCCCACGGACGGGTTCACGGAACGGCTGGGAGCGGTGTCCTACGAGGTCGCCGACAAGGATGCCGCCGTAAAGCACGATGGCGAGCGCCGGACGGCAGTCGTCGCGGTGACCGGCGCACGGCGGATGCAGCCCTGCCTCGATGAGGTCAAGGTGCGCGCGCTTGCCGGCGAGGCGCGCCGGATTGCCCGTGAGGCCGGTCATCCCCAGGACATCGAGGTCGCCCTGGTCGCCGAGGAATGGTTCTTCCTGCAGACCCGACCGGTGACCACGCTCGATCCGGGCCTGCCAAGCGGTCGTCCGGACCTGCATGAGGGTGTGCTGGAACGTCTTTGGGACAACTCCAACATCGTCGAGTCCTACAATGGCGTGACCTCCCCGTTGACCTTCAGCTTCGCGAGTCAGGCGTACACCATCGTCTACCAGCAGATCGCGGCCCTGCTGGGGGTACCTCCGGACAAGCTGCAGGCCAATGCCGCGACCTTCCGCAACATGATTGGCCTGCACGCCGGGCGCATCTACTACAACATGCGCAACTGGTACCGCATCGTGGCGCTCTTGCCGGGCTATGAGGCCAACAAGGCTTTCATGGAGCAGATGATGGGGGTCAAGGCCTCGGCCTCTGTCGGTGCCGAAACGGCGCGTGCCGGCCTGATGGCGCGTTTCGGGCCGATGCTGGCCGTCGGTGGAAGACTGATCTGGGCTTTTCTCACCATCGATCGTCGGGTCGCGTGGTTCCAAATCCACTTCAACCAGGTGTACGAGACTTGGCGGCATCGGGACTGGCGCGCGATGCCGCCCGACGAGATCGCCGAAGCCTACGACTCCATCGAGCGTTCGCTGCTCTGGCGATGGCAGGCGCCCATCCTGACGGACACCTTCGCCATGGTCTCCTATGGCCTGCTGCGCAAATTGCTGTCTTCGTGGCTGCCCGATGCGGATCCGGGGCTGCAGAATGATCTGCTGTCGGGAGAAGGGGGCATCGAGTCGACCGCCCCGACGCGTTGGCTGCTCGAGACGGCTGCCGAACTGTCTCGTGACCCCCGGCGCTCCTCGGCGTTGCTCGAGCGCGAGGCAGCGCAGGTACCGGACTGGGTCGGCGACGGGGACCCCGAGCTTGCGGCGGGTGTCGCGGGCTTCCTCGACCGCTGGGGCTTCCGCTGCATGGACGAACTCAAGCTCGAGGAACCCACCCTCAAGGACCAGCCGGCGTTCGTTTATGCCACCTTGCAGAACTATCTGCGCCTTGCGGCCGACGGGCGCCTCCCCGCACCCGATGCCGAGTCCGCGATGCGCAAGGCCGCAGAGGCCGAGCTGGCCCGCCGGCTGGCCGGCTTTCCGTTGCGCGCCCTGGTGGTCCGAGCCGTCCTCGGACAGGCACGCAAGCACGTTCGCAACCGCGAGAACCTGCGGTTTGCCCGTACGCGAATCTTCGGGGTGTGTCGCGACATGTTCCGCGCGATCGGCCACCACATGGCTGCCAGCGGCCTGCTCGACCGGCACGAAGATGTCTTCTACCTGACGGTCCCGGAGCTCTGGGCCTGGGTCGAGGGACGTTCCGTGACGACGGACTTGCGCGCGCTGGCTGCCTTGCGCGCCCGTCAGGTCGCGGCTTGGCGGGCGATGGACGTTCCCGAGCGATTCACGACGATGGGCGTGCCGACCCTTTCGGCCCGGCGTGCGGTTCTGCCGGATCGACCCGTCGGCCCGGATGCCGAAGGCGTGTTGCACGGTGTCAGTTGCTGTCCGGGCAAGGTGACGGCTCCGGTGCGCCTCGTGCTGCGTCCCGCGGACGCGGCAGGCATGGCGGGCCAGATCCTTGCGACCACCCGGACCGATCCGGGCTGGATTCCGCTCTATCCGGCGTCAGCCGGGCTGCTCATCGAGCGAGGCAGCATCCTCTCCCATTCGGCCATCGTGGCCCGCGAGATGGGCCTTCCGGCCATCGTGGGCATTCCGGGGCTCACGCGCGCACTGCGTGACGGCCAGGTGGTCAAGATGGATGGCCGTGCAGGAACGGTGCGGCCTCAGGACCTCCCGGAGGTGCCGACAGCGTGAAGGCGTTCGGTGCCGGCGCAAACGAGGCGCTTCGGGCGTGGACCGAGACCTCGGAACGGGTCTGGCGCCACCGACCGGTGCTTCTCGCCCCGGATCCCGCCCGTTTCGCCGCCATCGTCTCGCGGACTGCAGACTGGGCGGTTTGTCGGCACTTCGTGCTCGAGGGGCACGGCACCGTCACGGCGTGGCGCCTGCCGGGCGGTTCGATCGGGCACCTGGGCCTGTTCGCCGCCATGCCGGATCCGGCCGTCGTCACCGAACTGCTCGGGGCGTCGGTCTCGTGGCTGCGGGAGGAAGGGGCGACGACCATCCTGGGGCCGGTGGACGGAGATGCATGGGAGCGTGCGCGTTTCAGCGTGGGGCCGGAGGACGACCCTCCGTACCTGCTGGAGCCCGAGAATCCCCCTGAGGACCCGCGGTTGTGGCAACTGGCCGGGGGCAGGCCGAGCCACCGGGTCATCAGCCAGGTCCAGGAGGCTCCGGAGGAGGCAGCTCGTCTGCTGGACGTCTCTGCTGCACCGGCCCGGGACGCCGGGTACCGGATTGCGCCGGTGACGCCGGGCAACTGGCGGGACGTGCTGGGTGAATTACATCCGATGGTGCCCGAAATATTCTCCGGCGGACTGGACCTCGCACCCCTTTCGGCAGAGGCCTTTCTCGCCCGCTTCGCGCCGATGGCTCCTTTGTGGCGCACGGGCCTTTCCTTCGTGGCTCGTGATGGGCGGGGGGAGGTCGTCGGCTTTCTGCTAGGCGTACCGGATCTGCGCCCGTGGCTGGGGCGTGCCGGTGGCCTTGCGGGACGCATGACGCTGGCCTGGCGGATCCGCAGACCCGGGCGGGCCGTCCTGAAGACCCTTGGCGTCGCGCGGGCCCATCGCCGCACGGCGGTCGGCCACGCCCTGGCGCATGCCTTCCACCGGCGTGCGGCGGAACTCGGGATTCCCGAAGTGGTCCACGCCCTGATGGCCGAGGACAACCCTTCCTTGCACATGTCCCGGGGCATCGGCGGTCGGCCGATGCGGACGCACATCCTCTGCCGGTGGGACGGGGCGTGAGCGACGGCATCTGTGCCATCCTGCTGGCCCACGCGGCAGCGCGTCCGGATGCACCGGCCCTTGTCGTTCCTGAGGATCCCCGGGCGCGTCGCCATCGCGTCGTGTCCTACGGTGCGTTGACCGACGCCGTGCGTCGCCTTGCTGCGCGCCTCGAAGCCGAAGGCCTGCGTCCCGGCGACAGGATCGTCGTCTTCACGCCGTTGTCCGAGGCGCTCTATGTCTGGCTGCTGGCCATCTGGTGGACAGGGGGCGTCGCGGTCTTCCTCGACCCCTGGATGGGCCTCTCCGGGCTGTCGGATGCCCTCGCGCGGACGTCGCCCGCCGCGGTGGTGCTGCCTCGCCGTTGGCATGCGCTGCGGTTCTTCTGGCCTCCGCTCGGGCGGGTGCCACGTATCCTCGATGCCGCCACGGCGCTTGCTCCGGGTTCCCCCGAGCTCGCCTGTCGGGCACCGAAAGCCGCAGGAGAGCATGACCCAGCGCTGGTGACTTTCACGACAGGCAGCTCAGGTCGTCCCAAGGGTGCCATCAGGACCCACGGCACGCTGTTGGCCCAGCATCGCCTGCTGGCGGCCGAGCTGGGCGACGGACCGGGGGATGTCGCCTTGGCTACCCTGCCCGTGTTCACCCTGCATCATCTGGCGACGGGTGCCGCCGTCCTCTTGCCCGTTCGCCATCGGCTGGCGGGCCACGATGCGGCGGCGGCCACGGCTCGGGAGCAGATGCGTGCGCAAGGGGCGACGCTCGTCGTGGCTTCGCCTGCCCTGCTTGCCGCGTGGGTGCGCCAGGGTGTTCCTGTCCCGGGCCTGCGCGCGGTTTTCGTGGGCGGTGGGGCCGTGGATCCTGCCTTGCCGCCTGCCGCCGCCCGAATCTTTCCCGATGCCCGGGTCGCCATCGGCTACGGATCGACCGAGGCCGAACCTGTCGCCCTATGCAGGGGCGAGCCATCCTGGGAAGTCCTGGCAACCGGAACGCTGGAGGGCGGGGGCGTCTGCGTCGGCTTGCCCGTGCCCGGAGTCGGCCTGCGTCTTTCCGAGCAGGACGAAGTGCTGGTGGCGGGTCCACATGTCGTCCGGGCCTACTGGGGGGAGGATGGCCTGCCGGCGGGCAAGTCCGTCGATGCAGACGGAGTACTTTGGCATCACATGGGGGATGTCGGCCGCCTCGACGAATTCGGCAGGTTATGGCTGCTTGGGCGGGTCGGGGATCCGATCCTGAGCTTCGGGACCATACGTCACGCTCTGGCGCTCGAGCAGTGGCTCGGCGCGCAAGGCTTGGTCGGAGGTGCGGGCCTGATCTCGGTGGACGGGGAGGTGGTCCTGGCCGTGGAAGGACCCCTGGATCCGGGGCTGGGCGCTGCCCTTTCGCGGGTGGGCCTCGCCGCACTGCCTGTGGTCCGGGTGTCGCGGATTCCTCGGGACCCCCGCCACCGGACGAAGGTCGATCGAGCTGCCCTCAGGCGCGTTGTCGGCCGCAGGCGGTACACTGTCTGGCCATGAGTGCTCTTTCACGTTTCGGTGTCGTTGCGGCTACCCTGATGATCCTGCCGCTTGCGGCCATCGGCCTCGCCGGGCTGCTTGGGCCTTCCGTGGTGACGCGTACCTCGGACAGGGTCATCGACGCACCGGTCGACAAGGTCTGGCAGGGCGTCACGGGTTGGCAGCTCTGGGCCGCCAAGGGCGATCCGATGATGCCTCCGGTGGGCTCCCGCTCGGTCGAACCGGCCACGGGCAACCCGACCCTTATCCGGTATGCCATCGGCCAGGGGCAGACTTGGGAGCAGGAGGTGGCGGTCTGGGAGCCCGGGAAGACCTATGCCTTCCGCAACCGGCCCAAAGTCGGGGCGCCTGCCGCTCCGATGCTCATGCGCTTCGACCTCGAACCGGCGGCTTCCGGTTCGGTCAAGGTGGTGTTCTCGACCCGGCTCGAGCCGAAGTCCTTCATGGACAAGGCCTTCGGGGTGGTCTTCGGGCTGGGCATCGGCACCCTCGAGGGCTATCAGAGGGCCTTGCTCGACGGGCTCGAGGGGTGGGCCGAGGGCCGCATGGCCTCGGGCTCGGTGCCAGCCACCGATGAGGCCAAGGCTACCGCTGAGGCTTCGGCTTCCGTCAACTGACGGGCAACGGGCTGTCCCAGGCCACGGGCCGGCCATCTGTACCGACGGTCACGAACACGGCTTCGGCCGTCGTCACGAGGACGGATTCGGCGCTCGGGCCGCGACGCCGGGCTTCGACCCGGATGCCGATCGTCAGGCTGGTGCGCCCGCGACCTTCGAGGCGGGTGTAGAAACTGACGGTGTCCCCCACGTGGACCGGTTGCTCGAACTTGACCTCGCGCAGGGCAACGGTGACGAAGCGATGTTCGGTGTGACGACCCGCTTCCACGGCGGCCGCAAGGTCGAGATGGGACAGGATCACGCCCCCGAAGATGGTGCCATGTTCGTTGGTGTCCTTGGGCAGAAGGAGAACCCGGATGGAAGGCTCGTCCGGCCAGGAAGGAGGCAAGGGGGCGTCGAGCAAGGTCAGATCTCCCTCTGAGGCGGGCGTTCCGCCCGGATTTGTGTTAAGTATAGATTAGTCGAAGATTAGAAACAGGGAAGGAACTCCCGATGATGCGCGTCTTGAGCCTGGTTCTGGTGACCGTCCTCGCGGGCTGCGGCGCGTTGCCCGTCGGACGCATCGTCGAAGGCTCCGCGGATGGCCTTGCTGCTCGCGCCGTGCCCGGTGAGATCCTCGTGCGGCTTGCGGCTGGAGCGACCCTGCCGACCGGATGGACGGCTGTCCGCTCCGTCGAGGGCCTGGATGCGTGGCTGGTGCGTGTTCCTGCCGGTGTTGGCATCGCAGCGGCCATGGAGCGTCTGCAGCAGGCCCCGGGCGTGACGTGGGCGGAACCCAACTGGAAGATGGAACTCGTGGACGAGCTGCCCCGCTTGTCCGTCAGCCTTCCGGAGTTCGCGACCACGGCCGAGACGCCCGACCTCTGGCACCTGCAGCGCGTCCAGGCGCGCGAGGCGTGGACCATGGCCAAGGGGCGGGGCGTCACGGTAGCTGTGGTCGATACGGGCATCGACGCCACCCATCCGGCCTTCCTTGGCCGATTGGTGCCCGGTTTCGACACCGTCGATCGGGACGGCGACCCTCGTGACGACAATGGCCACGGCACGCACGTGGCCGGGATCATCGCTGCCCAGGCCCCGGACATGTCCCTGCTGGGCATGGCCCCCGAGGCGCGCATCATGCCCGTGCGCGTGCTCGGCGACAGGGGTGGTTCCGCTGAGTCCGTCGCGACGGGCATCCAGTGGGCCGTCGCTCGCGGAGCGCAGGTTCTCAACCTGAGCCTCGGGTCGCCGATGCGTTCGCGCCTGATCGAAGATGCGATCAAGGTAGCCCAGCAGCGCGGCGTCGTTGTCGTGGCAGCCATGGGCAATGCCGGTGATCGGGGCAATCCGCGCATCTTCCCCGCCAGCCTGCCCGGTGTGGTAGCCGTCGGTGCGACCGACCTTGTGGACCGGCGCACGGCATGGTCTTGTTTTGGACGCTGGCAGGCGCTCTCGGCTCCCGGCTACGGCATTTGGTCGACCTTTCCCACCTACGAATGTGCGCTGGTCCGGCTGGCGCGCGAGAATCCGTCCGCCCTTCCGCCCGAGAACCGCATCGACACGCATGCCTCAGCCTTGTCCGGCACCAGCCAGGCCGCTCCCGTCGTCGCGGGTGTCGCGGCACTTGTCCGGTCTCTGGCGCCCGATTTGCCCCAGGAGCGTGTCGGGACCCTGCTGCGGGACGCTGCACGGGACCTCGGTGCCCCGGGCTTCGACAGCTACCACGGGTACGGCATGGTCCAGGCGGCGGCTTCGCTCAGGCTGGTTCGCGCTTCGAAGCCCTGATTCCGGGGTGACCGCCCCGTGATCTTCCTTTCCCAGTATTTGAACCGGGCGGTCCGGACGGTTGCGGGTGGCAAGGTGGGTATCCTCAGGGACGTCACCTTCGTGACCGAGGGTGTTTTTCCTGTCGTCTCCGGCCTGGTGCTGGCTCAGGGGCGCCGTCGCAGGCTGGTGCCGTGGGCCGACGTCGTGCGCGTCACGCTGGATACGTTCGTGGTGCGCGACGTCGCGGCCTGGGATGACCTCGCACCGACCGAGCGCTTGCTTGCGCTCGACGTGATGGACAGCCAGGTCGTGGACATGGATGGGGCGCACGTCGTTCGGGTCAATGACCTGCAGTTGGCGTGGCAAGGGACCCGCCTGCGGGTGGTCGGCGTGGACATCGGTCCGTGGGGCCTTGCGCGTCGTCTCGGACTCGCCCCGGCCCTTGCATGGATGACCCGCACGCTGGGTTGGCGGCCACCGGAAGGCCTGGTCCGCTGGGACATGGTCGAACCGGTCGAGAAGCAGACTGCTACGGTGCGCCTGAGGGTCTCGTCGGATCGTCTGGCCCGCCTGCATCCTGCGGACTTGGCGGAGATCGTCGCCGAGCTGGGCCACGAGCAGCGGTCGCAGGTTCTCGAGGCGCTCGATGATGCCCGGCTTGCCGACATCATGGAGGAGGCGAGTCCCGAGTTGCAGAGTGCCATCCTTGATGGCCTTGACGAGGAGCGGGCGGCAGACGTCCTCGAGGAGATGGAGCCGGACGAAGCGGCGGACCTGCTTTCTGAACTGCCCGAGGATCGTGCCCGCGGCCTGATGGAGCGCATGGATGCCGAGGATGCCAGCGAGGTCCGGGATCTGCTGGCGTACGAGGACGGTACGGTCGGTGCCCTGATGACCACCAGCTTCTGGGAGGTACCGGAGACCTGGACGGCCGGACGGGCCCTCGAGTGGGTGCGTGGCGACGGCGCAACCGATGAACTCTGCAGTTATCTCTATGCCGTGGATGCAGCGGGGCGCTTGTCCGGTGTTCTCTCGTTCCGGCACGTGGTCCGTGCCGAGGCGGAGACTCCGCTTGCCTCGCTCTTTCCCGCTCAGATGGTGACGGTCGGGGCCTATGAGCCCGCGATGAGTGCGCTCGAGAAGCTCTTCCATTACAACTTGCTCTCGCTTCCGGTCGTGCAGGACGATGGACGGCTACTGGGCGTGGTGGGGGTACTCGATGCCCTGTCGCTGGTCCATGAGCCGGAGGAGCCCTGATGCCGGGTACCGGCAAGCTCCACGTATCCGAGGCCGAAGCGGATGCGCTCGTCACGATCCGCTTCAACAAGCGGCGGTGGCTCATGCTGCTGGGCACCCTCGGTCCGGGGATACTGGCTTCCAGCGCCGGTAACGACGCCGGTGGCATTGCCACCTACGCGACGGCAGGAGCCCGCTACGGATACACGATGCTCTGGGCGCTGCTGCTCATCACGGTCGCGCTGGCCATGATCCAGGAAATGGCGACCCGAATGGGCGCCGTCACGGGCAAGGGGCTGTCCTCGCTGATTCGCGAGCGGTTCGGACTGCGGGCGACGGTCTTCGCCATGGCCTGCCTGCTGGTCGCCAACGTCGCGACGACCTTGGCGGACTTCGCCGGAGTTGCTGCGGCCGCCGAACTCTTCGGCGTCCCGCGATGGGTTGCCATCCCGATTGCGGCCATGGGGCTATGGTGGCTGGTGGCACGGGGGAATTTCGCGCGGGTCGAGCGGACGCTGATGGGGCTTGCGCTCGTGTTCCTCGCCTATGTTGCCGCAGCCTTCATGGCCCGTCCGGACTGGTCCGAGGTCCTGCGGAATGCCGTAGTCCCGACGTGGCCGGCACCGCCGCATGGGGTCGGTAACCGGGAGCATCTCCAGGGCTATCTGTTGGTGCTCATAGCGACCATCGGCACCACGATCACGCCGTGGATGCAGTTCTTCCTGCAGGCGTCGGTGGTGGACAAGGGCGTGACCATCCGTCAATACGGATTTGCACGTTTCGATGCCTTCTTCGGTGCGCTGACGGCTGATCTTGTCTCCTTCTTCATCATCGTGGCAACGGCGGCCGCCTTGTTTTATCCGGGGCTGCAACCGCATGCCCTGTCCGACGCGGCGTCCGCGGCTTCAGCCCTCGTCCCGGTGGCCGGTCGCCACGCCGGACTGCTGTTCGGTGTGGGCCTCCTGGGGGCCTCGCTCCTGGCTGCTTCGGTGGTGCCCCTGGCAACCGCTTACGCCGTCTGCGAGGCCTTCGGCTTCGAGGCCGGCCTCGGCAAGGACTTCCGCCGGGCCCCGGTTTTCCTTGGCCTCTACACGTTGCTGATCATCGTAGGCGCGGTCGTGGCCATGCTGCCCGGTCTGCCCCTGCTGCCGCTGATGCTGGTCGCGCAGGACATCAACGGAATCCTTTTGCCCGTCATCCTCGTCTACATGTTGAGGCTGGTCAACGACCGTCGCCTCATGGGGGTCCACGTCAACGGAGTGGGCTACAATGCGGTGGTCTGGGGGATGGTGGTCGTGGTGTCGGTGTTGACTCTGGCCATGGTGCTCACTAGCCTGTGGCCGGCATGAAGGAGGCAAGCAAGATGAACCGACGGTTGATTTCCGGTCTGCTCGCGGCGGTGTTTCTCGCGGCCTGCAGCGGCGGTGGAAGCGAAAGCGCCGAATCCGACGGCGATCGCTACGTCTCTGCGCGCGTCTCCGGGGACCGCGATGCCATCAACCTCGATGCAGTGCACGAGGCCTTCTTCAAGGCCCAAGGCAAGGACTTTGACTCCTGGATGCAGGCCTTCGAGAAGCGAGTCAACGAAATCCACGGTGGGGACGAGGTCGTGTCCATTGATGCCCGGCGCAAGGATGGCATGGTCAAGGTCGTCGGTTATGTCGATGTCGACGGCGAGGGTGGCTTTGGCGAGGACAAGGATCGCAAGCTCTTCGCGCTCGAGCAGACGGGCGTCCCCGAGGGTGCCAAGGGCTTTCCGTACCAGATCAGCGGGGGGCAGGGACAGCCCTTTTTCCAGGGTTATCCGCCGCCGCAGTATCACTCGGGCAGCCTTCTGGACAGTCCGTTCGTGCAGTTCATGATCCTGAATCAGGTCTTCAATGGCGGGTTTGGCTACAGCACGCCTTGGCGGCGAACTACCGTGCTGCGCAATCATCGTGATGCCTATCGGACCTCGCCGGCCTGGCGAACCCAGAACTCGGCCAACAAGGGCTTCATGTCGCGCTGGTTCGGCAAGAAGGGGCAGGTCGGCAGCCAGCGTCGCTTCGGCTCGTCGGGTTCAGGGGGGTCGTCTTCCGGATACCGGACCCAGCGCCGCAGCTGGTTCGGCGGTGGGTCGTCCGGTTCTTCGGGTTGGGGTGGTCGTCGCTCCTCCGGCAGCTTCGGCGGGGGCCGTCGGAGCTGGGGCGGGCGGCGTCGCTAGACCGGAGGTAGCAACATGAATCGCCTGCCGACGCTGGAGTGGCGTGAGCCGGCCGAAGGGTTGGCGTTGACCGTCGTCTTGTCTCAAGGGGAGATGCAGGGCACGGCGGCCGATCTGGTCTTCGGTGTCCTGGGTGATCCCGACGATGCCGTCCGGCGCTTCGGACTCGACAGGGATCGCGCGACGGTGCTGGAAGCTTTGCATCGGCGGGTCTTCGTCGGTTCGGGGCCGGAGTTGGAAATTCGCGAAGGTGTCGAAATCCTGGCGGGTGAGGAACCTTTGGATCCCGAGGCGCCCGTGCGGCAGCTCTTTGCCGATGCACGCGGCCCGGTGGTGCTGACTGTGAGGTCTGACGACGAGGCGTCGAGACAGGCCCGCCACATGCAGGCCTATGGGCTCATGGGGCTGGTCTGGGCGTCCCGGGAAGACGGGTTGGCGCTTGGTGCCGACCAGGTGGAGCGCATGCAGGATCTGCTGTTGCTGGCAGAGCGTCGGGATCTGCTGCGGCACGCTCCCGCCCGGCATCGCTTCGTGCTGACGGAAACCGGTCGACGCATGGCCGAGGGGCTGAAACGCGAGGCCGAAGAACTGATCCACAGGTTCGACCTCTTCGCCGATGTCTCCGGGCTAGCGGGCGGCACGATTCGTTTCGGCACCGGGCATGGCGAGGACTTGCGCATCCCGTTGTGGGAACGGGCAGGCGTCGAGCCCTTCCGGGCACGCTTCGTGCTCGGCCTGCTGGATGGCGAGTTTGCCGAAGATCCCGATTTCCCGCTGGTCCTTCAGCGTGCTGCCTGGTTTGCCAAGGTATTCGCCCCGGTGGAGGATGCCCCGCACGCCGAGGACATGCCGCCGGGTGCGCTGGAGCGCATTGCCGACGCCGCTGCGGAGGAAGGCCTGGTCGAGGAGACGGTCGTGACCCACGGCGGGGGGATGTCTCCGTGGTGGTGGGCGCTCCTCCTGCTATGAGCCGGGGTCCCGGCGGGTACAGTCGTTCAGGAGGAGCATCGCTCGTGCATCCACGGTTCTCCCGGTTGACCGGAGTCGTCCTGTCCGTCCTGATGGTCCTGGCCGGGGCACCGGCCGTCCGTGCCGAGTCGGATCGGGGCTCGGCCTTCGTGCCCTACGATTTTGAGATCATCGAGGCGGTGGAGGCCGATCCCCTGTCGGATGCGTCCTTCCTGCCCAGCAAGGGTACGGTTTCCAGCCAGCGGGACAGTTCCACCAAGCACCTGATGCTCGTCACGGTCCGAATCACGAACAATAATGATCTCGGCGAGCTGGCTGAGGGCCGGAAGTTCGAAGCGACCGAGTTCACCCTCGAGGCCGTGGGTGCCGGGGTATACCGCCCGCATCCCTACTCTCGCGCGACGACGCGCGTCCGTGCGCGCCCGGGGGAGTCCGTCCAGATGACGCTTGGCTTCTATGTGCCGGCCGGTCGCTACAAGATGGTCTTCCGCGATCCGGACTACGACGGCAAGATCGTCGAGGCCGAGATCGGCCCGCCCATCCAGATCGACGAGGATGGCCCGGCGGCGTTCCTCTGGGGCTTCGGCACCTTTCTTGCTGCTGGCGCCTTGGTGGCGTTGCCTGTGGTGGCTTCGCTCCTGCGGACCAACACGCTCTTCAAGTAGCGGGTCGCGCACCGGCTCACGCCAAACTTGTGCCCGGACCGCCTCCGTGGGGCTGACGGAAGGGCAGGGATTCGGGCTTGGCCTCTAGGTGGCTGGCGGCGTGACGGGAGCCGGCTCGACCGGCGCTTGAACGGGGAGAGCCGTCGACGGTTGACCCGCCTGTGCCTTGCCGGCGGCGTTGAGCAGCTTCAGGTAGAGCCTCAGGGATTGCGCCTCGGTGTCCGCAGGAACGGTGAACCAGACCACCCCGCTGATGGAGCAGCTCGACTCCACCGTGCTTGTGCAGGGCTTGAGCGCCAGGGTGACCGACTTGCTGGAAATCGAGGTGAACACCGTGGTCTCCGCGACGTCCGCAGGGGCCAAGTCAGAGGTTTCCGCACCCAACTCCAACACGCTCACAGCAGGGGCCTGACCCTTGTGCTCGTATGAGGTCGTGTAGCGGTAGGCGTAGGTGCTGCCGGGCCGATACGCATTCGTGAAGACAATGGTGTCCTCCGGTCCTGATGCGGTCGCATCCGTGATGAGGTCGGCCGTACTTGCCAGGACCAGCTGGTCGAGGCGGAACTCAGGCGGATCCTCGCCCTGGACGGCCTTGACCTCGACCTGAGAACCGTCGTCAGCATTGGCCAACAGATTGAAGGAGCCCTCGTCTGCAGCGGCATTGATGGCCAGTTGCTCCCAGTTGACGGGTGCGTTGGTCGTGGCCGAGGGTGACACGAGCTTCAGGCCGTCGCTGGCCGTGCAACCGGCCAAAACCACGGGCACCACCGCCAAAGCTCGACGCATCCGCCCTGACTCCTCACAACGCGTATCCACCGCTGTGCGCGGCCACGCCTCTCCGTACCCCGTGCCCGAGCCGGCAAACCTCGTGTTTGCCACAGTGTCCGGAGGGGTACGAGCAGCATGCCATGAACCGCGCCATTCGTCGTCACCTGATCCTCGGCGTGCTGCTCGCGGCCTCTCCGACCTGGTTGCCGCTTGCCCCGGCCATGGCGGCGGGACGCGAGCGGCCAGGATTCACGGATGTGCCTGCCGACCACTGGGCCATCGATTCCGTTCGGGCCGTCGCCATCCGGTCGCGCCTGATGCCGGTGGAGAATAACCGCTTCAAGGGTGAGTTGCCGGTCAGTCGCCTCGTGATGGCCCAGACCGTGGGTGCCTTCATCCGAGAGATCGAGGCGACCTCCCGCAAGAAACTCGCTGACAATGCCCTGTCCCTGTTCAACTTCGACGATATCGAGAATGCCTCCTTTCGTAAGCAGGTCGAGCAGTTGGCCAGCCAGTACAATCTGTTCGACTACTTCCCCGATGTCGGCGTCTCGCGCTTTCAGCCCGCGAGACCGGTCACGCGGACCGAATTGGCTGCAGTTTTCGCCAAACTGGTCGAGTTGCTCGAGAAAAAGGATTTGCTGGCACGGTCTACGATCCAGGACCCGGTCAACCCCTTCTCGGATGTTTCTCCTCTGGACAAAGGCTATGACGCCATCCTGAAGACCGTGGTCAAGTATCAGGTCTTGTCCGGCTACGGAGATGGCCTCTTCCGGGGTGGTCGCGAGGTCAACCGCTACGAGTTCGCCAGCGCAGCGGCCAAGGCGTTCGATACCTTGCGCGAGCAACTTTCGGGAAAGGTGCGCTCGAGGCTGCCCGATGCCGTCGTCAACGATCCCGGGCCGCGTTGGCGTCGTGAGACGCCGTGGGCCGTGTCCCTCGGGGCGCTCGTGCCGACCTACTTCCGCCTGGCCGGAAACGGGGTGGCCATGGGCGTCGGGGCGGTGGCCGAGCCGACAACGGGCTCTCGCCTCGACCTCGGAGGGCTTGGGCTTCTGGTCGAGTTGGGGCGCACGGCCTACGGCAAGGGAGCGACCTACGGAACGCGTGCTCCAGCCGTGTCCTTCTCGGATTGGTTCGTCAATGTTGCCCCCGTGTTGTCGGACAACGGCGCTTTCGCGCTGGCCGGCTTGCGGTTGGGTTCGACCGGACCCAACGTGGCCAGCATCGGTCAGATCCAGTTCTACGGCGGTCCGCTCATGATGGCGCGGTTCGGATGGGGGGGGAAGATTGTCGGCGGGGCGGCGACTGCAGACGCCAACCTCAAGACCGGCGTCGACTTCGGCGGTGGGGGCGGCCTGATGGGTGGCATGATGGCGCACTTTGCCCTGGCGCCCGGATTTTCCTTGCTGTTCCGGACGGAACTGGGTCCTGCCGTCGTGGCGGGCAGCCAGACCTTTGCGGCCAATGCGGATTACCGACAGGACATCCCGTTGGAGCTTTCCGGTTCGGGAGCCATTGTGCAGGCTGGTTTGACCACGGCTGATGGCACGGTAGCCAAGCAGGAGGGTAGTGCGCTCAGGACAGCGCTGGGCCTGTATGGCCGTGGGGAGATTGGTTTCCGTCTGGGGCCTCTGGATTTGACGCTGTTCTCGCTGGTGACGCCTTCCGGCTTTGTCGCCCCGGGAAGGACGGCTTCGGGCGGTCTCGCTGACGTGGCGGTGGGCGGTCGTCTCGGCGCGGCATTCTGAATCATGACCGATGCGGGTGTGCTGCCGCTCTTCCCCTTGAACCTTGTGCTGTTTCCGGGCATGCCCCTGCCATTGCACATCTTCGAGCCCAGATATCGTGCGATGGTGGAGCACTGTCTGGACACACGTTCCGGATTCGTCGTCGCCCTCTCCCGTGACGAGCCGGGACATGAAGACGGTGCCTTCGATTGGGCCACCGTCGCGTCCATCGAGCAGGTTGTCCGCTTTCCCGATGGCCGGATGAACATCCTGACTCTCGGGCAGCACCGGGTCCGATTGCTTGATCGCGTGCAGGGTGCGCCCTTTCCCCAGGCAAGGGTCGTGGCGGTGCCGGACGAGGAGCCTGACCGCGGTGGAGAGCGGATCGGGCGCTTGCGAGATGCCTATCGCGAGTATGCATCCTTGATGGGGCGTCTGGCTGCATTGCCCCTTCCGGATGAGCTGCCGGACGAGCCGGAGCGTGCGTCGTGGGTAGCTGCCTGGGCCTTGCAGACAGATCTTTTCGCCAAGCAGCGCTTTCTGGAGTGTCCCGGTGCCTTGGAACGACTTGCTGCCGTGGGGGAGCGGATCGAAGAGGAGCTGGAACGCCTCCGCGGATTTGCCGCCTCGCTCGAGGGGCAGGGATACTTCTTCGTCAGGGGAATGCGATTCTCCCGCAATTGACTGTTGGTGCTCTCGGCCTTGTGGCCGGGCTTTGCCGGAGCTACCATTGGCCGCGCGCGATGTATCCAAGGAGGTGACCATGTCGTCCAGAGGTGGTTCCGGAGATCTGCTTGTCGGTTTCCTCATGGGAGCAGTTGGCGGCTTCCTCGCCGGCATGGCCATGGCACCCCAGTCCGGCAGCCGGACGCGTGACCAGGTGGCCGAACAGATGGGAGACCTGAAGTCCCGGACTCAGGAGGTCCTCGACAAGGTTCGTGGCAATACCGAAGAGGTGCTGGATCAGGTTCGGGTTTCGCTCGAGGGCAAGCTCTCCACTATCCAGGGGGCACTCGAGGAGGCTTATGAGGCCGGACGCAAGGCAGCTGCCTACAAGCGCGAGGAACTCATCGAGGCCGAGCCGGGCAGCCAGGTGTGAGCTTGCGTCGCGTCTCGCCTGAGTCCAGGCGTGACTGGCGCACGCAGGAAGGGCACCCCCGGTTCGCGGGGGTGCCCTTCTGCTACTGCTGACCGTCAGGCCTTCAGCGGCACGTGGGCCATGAAGTCCTGTGCGAAACGCGCGGCGTACTGGTTGACCAGCTCCTCGACTCGCTTGGGATCGTCCGACCGCACGATCACGCCGGCGTGGTGCTTCTTCTTCTGGACCCAGACCACCTCGGGATCGTTGTACGGAGTCATGTCCGGATTCTCCTGACGCGCCAGGCAGACGATGCCACCGGCATAACCGTTGCGCACCTTGGGCAGGGTGTAGGTCGTCTGGGTTTCGATCTTGGCCCATTCAAACCAAAGGCAGACATCCGTCGCGTACCATGCCACGTCGGGGATCTTGGCTGCCCCCACGCGGGCACCGGCCTCGAGGAAGTAGAACTTGCCGTCCTCCCGGCCCTTGATGTACTCGATGTGTGTCACGCCACGGACCAAGCCGAGGCTGGCCACGACCTGCCGGTTGATCTCGACCAGCGCCTTGTAGTCCGCAGACTTGCGGTCGATGGTCCGGGTGGTGAACACGCCGCCCGACTTGTTGAGATCCAGCATCGGCGTCCCGTAACGGGACACGGAAGCGAAGACCACGTCGCGCTCGGAAACGACCGAGTCGACGTGATAGACGTCGCCCGGGGTGTACTTCTCGAGGAGGTAGTGGGACTGCTTGTCACCAAGCTCCATGATCTTCTTCCAGACGGCTTGGTCGTCCTTGAGCACCTCGATGCCCATGGACGCAGCCTCCTGCCGGGGCTTGATGACCCAGGGGGCCGGCACGCGCTGCATGTACTTGAAGACCTCGTCGTGGTTGAGCACGTGGACGAAATCGGGGACAGGAATCCCGTCCTCGCGGGTCTTCATGCGCATGGCCAGCTTGTCTCGGAAATAGCGCATCGTCGTCTCGCCCATCCCGGGCACGCGCATGTGCTCGCGAAGCATGCACGCGATCTCGACGTCGAAATCACCCATCGGCACGATGCGATCGATCTTCCGGCGCTGGGAAATGTAGGCGATGACTTTGCGGACGACCTTCTCGTCGAAGATGTCCGGCACGGCGATGACCTCCTCGAGGATCTCGCGCGGCCACTCGTCCTTGAGGCGCTTCTCGCCGGTCAGCACGATGACCTTGTGGCCTGCCTTGGCCGCTTCCTTCATGAAGGGTCGTCCCGACACCACACAGGCGATGCAGAGAATTCTCTTGGGGCCTTCTGCTTCGGCAAGCACGGCCTGCTGCTCGGCCTTGGCCTCGCTCTTGCCGGCGCGGGGCTTGCGCGTGGCCACCTTGGCCGTCACGGATGGTTTGCCGGCCTCTGCCTTGGTTGCAGTCTTTCCGGCAGGTGATGCCTTGGCAGCGGCTGCCTTGCGCGCGGCCGGAGCAGCTTTGGTCGCGGCCTTCGCAGGCTCGGAAGCAAGTGCGGTCGCGGGATTTTCGGCAGGCACCGTGGCGGTCAGTTCGGTCGCCTTAGGGGCGATCTTCTTGGCCGGAGCCGGGGTCTTCTTCTTGTCCAAGAAAGGATTCTCCGTGTGCTGGGGGGGCAATCAGGGCTGACGAACGTCAAGCAACTCAACGTCGAAAACCAAGGTGGCGCGGGGCGGGATGGGGCCTGTCCCGCTCTCGCCGTAGGCCATCGTGTGGGGGATGGTCAGCTTGCGCTTGCCGCCGACCTTCATTCCCTTGACACCCTCGTCCCAGCCCTTGATCACTTCGCCCATCCCGAGGATGAACTCAAAAGGCTGACGACGGTCGAGGGACGAGTCGAACTTGGCGCCGTTCGTCAGGCGACCGGTGTAGTGTACCGAGACACGCAGGCCCGGGCGGGCTTCCTTGCCCTTGCCGACCACGACGTTTTCGATGACCAGACCATCCGCCCGCTTGGCAGCGGCGACCGGTTTCTTGGCGGCGGCTGCGGGTTCGGTGGCGACAAGGGGCAGCGACAGGGCTGCTGCTGCAACCAGCAGGACTCCGGACCAGCGGGAGATGGACACGTCGGCGGACCTCGCTTGGGGCCGTGGCCCCGGGTACTTGGGGAACGCCCCAGTATACACCCGCCGGACACCCGTCCCGGGCGGGTCAGGCCAGCCCGAAGAAGGTCCGGACACGCCCGAGGAGGTCGGGTGCAGAAACGGGGGGCTCGAGCGGTCCCGTGTTGCCACGATTCAGGGACGGGTCGGCCGCGGCAAGCCTCATCCGCTCCTCGCGGCTGGTGAGAATCGCCGCCATCTGCGCTGCCAGATCCGGCCTTGCCTCGAGGAGCGGAGCGAGATCCTCGCGGGCAACGGTGACAAGCCTGCAGCCTCCGCTGGTCCAGGCCGTCGCCGAACGGGGCTCTCCAGTCAAAAGCGCCCGTTCTCCGAAGACATCTCCGGGGCCGAGCGTGGCCAGAGGCTGCGTTCGGCCCGGCTTGCCGAGGTGCATCTCGACCGTCCCGGACGCCACCACGTAGAGGCGATCTCCGGCATCGCCGCGGGAGAATATAGTTTCCTGCCGATGGCAGGGGACCAGTTGCGAGCAGAGTGCCAGATGGTGTAGCTCCTCGTCCGAGAGACAGGCGAAGAGCTCAAGACCGCTCAGTATCCCCGTCCGGTCCGTGGCCTGGGCATGGCCCCTTGCCGAGACGTCGCGCATGTAGACGTTTCGGATCGGCCACGGAATCTCGATGCCCAGCTGCTGGAACCGGTACCAGACCCGTGAGCGAAGCTCGGACAGGATGGCGTTGGCCTCGCCAAATCCCGTGATCCACACCCGCAGCTCGTAGGTCATCGCGGAATCGGAGAAGTCCCGCAGGAACACCTGTGGCTTCGGGTCCTTCTGAATCGCGCGCATCTCCGCCGCACAAGAAAGCAGGGCGCGCTCGACGTCCATCGGGGACACCTCGTAGGCCACGCCCACCACGACGCAGTGGGCATGAGTCGGCGTGGGCATCAGGTAGTTGATGACCTTGGCCTTGGCCACGACGTTGTTGGGCAGGATGATGAATTCGTCGCGTGTCGTGCGCAGCTTGGTGGCGCGCCAGGTGATTTCCACGATCTCGCCGGTGTCGCCCTCGACGAGGACCCAGTCGCCTATGCGAAAGGGCGGGTCCAGGTTGATGGCAAGGCCGGCGAAGAGATTGCCGAGGGTGTCCTGGAGGGCGAGGCCGACGACGAGGGAGACCACGCCGGACAGCGTCAGGAAGGGTGTCAGGTTGACCTTGTGGACCGTTGCAAGAAAGAAGAGGCCGACGACGAGGTAGGTCAGTCCCGTGCCGAGATCGTCGAGGATTCCCGGCACCGCAAGCCTGCGGCGGTGACGTAGCCAGCCGTCGACCAGAGCGGTTCTACCGGCTTCTACGGCCAGCACGATGAGTAGTGGAACACCAAGCGAGGACCAGAAGCCGAAGGCAGCCGGCCACCAGTCGTCCGGCAGAATCGTGCGGAGGCCCTCGAGTGCCAGCCACCCCGCGCTTGCGCCCATGACGACACGCAGCCTCAGGCGCGCCCTGCGCGCGAGGACGGGATCCCGAGAGGCCAAGGCAGCATGGATGGGCCTCAGCAGCAGCCAATCGACCAGCCACGCGGCGGCCAGCGGGCCCAGCAGGCGCGCGGCGGCCAGCGGGATGGCGTACGTCTCGGGGGAGTCGGGCATTCGGCCCCCTTTGTACCCTTCTTTCTGTTCCCCGCGTCGTTCTGGCACCATGGGGCTTTCCGGCAGCTCGGCTCCCCGGGGCCGGGCCATACCCCGAGGAACCCGTGATGACGATCCCCCGCGCGCTCGTGCCCGAGCACATCGCCTCGCTGGTCCCGTACCAGCCGGGGCGACCGATTGCCGATGTCCAGCGCGAGTTCGGCCTCGCCGACGTCATCAAGCTGGCCAGCAACGAGAATCCGTGGGGGCCCTCGCCCCGTGCGATCGAGGCCGCGCGCGAGGCGCTGCTGCAGGTGCACCTCTATCCGGACGTGGCGAGCCGTGACCTGCGCGAGGCCCTGACACGGCACTACCGCGTGGCCTTCGGCAACACGATCGTCGGCGCCGGTTCCGAAGGCATCATGGCCGGGATTGTCCGGACCTTCCTTCACGGCGAGGATGAGGTCCTGACCAGCGAAGGCACCTTCATCGGCATCATGGTGCTCGCCAAGGCTCAGGGCGTGCGCATCAGAACCGTGCCGCTGCGGCAATGGGGTTACGACCTCGAGGCCATGGCCGATGCCATCGGGCCGCGCACGAAAATCATCTATCTGGCGAATCCCAACAACCCGACCGGGACCATGTTCACCCGAGCGGAGTTCGAGCGATTCTACGACCGTGTTCCGGCCCACGTGCTGATCATCCAGGACGAGGCCTACCACGAGTTCGTCCCGCCGTTGGAAACCTATCCGGACAGCCAACTCTACCGGTACGACAACGTCATCACCCTGCGCACCTTTTCCAAGGCCCATGGCCTTGCCGGCTTGCGCATCGGGTATGGACTCGCGGCCGAAAGTCTCATCGAGCCGTTGCTCAAGGTCAAGCTTCCCTTCGAACCCGGTACGGCAGCCACGGCAGCCGCGCTTGCCGCCCTGGAGGACCGCGGGCACCTGGATCGCACGGTCGCCAACAATCAGGAGGGGCTCGGGCGCTTGCTGCCTGCACTCCGGGCCATGGGGCTGGACCCGGTCGACAGCCATGCGAATTTCGTGATGGTGCCGCTGGGGGATGCAGCGAGAACCCAGGCGCTCTCGGAAGCCTTGCTGCGGCGAGGCATCATCATCCGACCCCTCGGTGCCTTCGGACTTCCCGCGTGTGTCCGCATCTCGATCGGGACGCCACACGAGATCGATCGCCTTCTCGAGGCCTTGCCTGCTGCGCTGGCCGAGGCGTCTTGAACGGCGCGCTCCGGCAGGGTATCCTGCCTTCGGCCCGTGTCGGGCCC
Source organism: Candidatus Sericytochromatia bacterium (assembly GCA_035285865.1). GTDB lineage: Bacteria > Cyanobacteriota > Sericytochromatia > S15B-MN24 > VGJW01 > VGJW01. The sequence goes on along the minus strand of JAYKHS010000007.1, from coordinate 17,023 downwards.
GGAAGGCCGGTCTTGTCCCTGTTCGTCCCGGATGGCTTTGCCCCCTCGCTCGCCGAACTGTCGCCGTCGTGGCTTGATGCCCGTGGCGTGCGGGGCATCCTGCTGGATCTCGACGATACGCTGGTCTCGGCCTACGGGGACGGGCTGGATCCCGGGGCGCGTGCGTGGGTGCTGGCGTGCGCGGAAGACCGTCGGGTCGCCGTGGTGTCGAACAATGGCAGTCGAGACCGGGTTGCTGCCGTCGCCGATGAACTGGGCATCCCGTTCGTGCATCTGGCCCTCAAACCACTGCCGATCGGCCTCAGGGCCGGGGCGCGCCTGCTTGGCCTCGCTCCCCGCGATATCGCGATCGTGGGCGACCAGATCTTCACCGATGTGCTTGGCGGACGCCTGCTCGGCATGCATGCGGTGCTCGTCCGACCCCTGTCCGGACCGCCGCGGCACCCGCTTCGCCGCATGGTGCGTGCGCTTGAGGCACGCATCCTGTCCGGTACCACGTTGCCCAACCTTTCCGCCGGAGGCCTGTCCTGACCATGTCGCGCGCTACGCTGCCTGATGCTCTTGCACCCCATGTGGCCCGCCTCGGGGGCATCGACTACGTGGTTGTCCTCGGAAGCGGACTCAAGGCCCTCGAGCGCCTCGAGGATGCCGTCGACGTGCCGTATTCCGGGATCGACGGCTGGTCCGGAGCCACGGTCGCCGGCCATGCCGGGGTCCTGACGCTGGGGCGCCTCGAGGGGAGCGCGACGCGGGTGATGGTGGCCCGTGGCAGACACCACGTCTACGAAGGTCATGGGGTCGAGGAAGCGACCCGCATTGCGCGCCTCGCGGCCGATCTCGGTGCCCGGGGGTTGGTGTTGACGAATGCAGCTGGCGGTTTGGTTGGCACGTGGACGCCCGGAGACCTCATGTTGCTCTCGGACCACATCAATCTGACGGGGCTTGCGGCGTGTCGGCCTGATGAGGTGCCCTGGCACCGCCAGGTTTACGATCCCGGGCTTCGCGTCCGCTTTCTTGCCGGTGCGCTCCGTGCGGGCATTCCGTTGCACGAGGGAGTCTACGTCGGCTTGCTGGGGCCGTCCTACGAGACTGAGGCCGAGATCCGCTTCCTGCAAGCCATCGGCGGTCAGGCCGTGGGCATGTCCACCGTGCTGGAGGCCGTGGCTGCTGCGGTGCGCGGTGTGCCGGTGGCGGGCGTATCGTGCATCACGAACATCGCTGTCCGCCCGGAGGATCTGGCGGGCACCAGCCATCAGGAAGTGGTGGATGTAGCCGGCGCTGCCTCACAGCGGCTCGATGCCCTCCTCCGCCTCGTCATGGAGGACTGAGGTGTCGGAGGTGCGGGGTACGGCCGGCCAGGACCAGCAAGGTCGGCCCGGGCGCCGTCGCACGCGAGTTCGGCCTGCACGTCGGGCTTCGGGTCGATTCTGGAAGGTGGTTGGCTTCGGTGTGGCCGTTGGCCTGAGTGGTGCGGCAGGGGCGGCGGCAGGAGCGGCTCACTCCTTTCGCAGCTTGCCACCCGTCGAGGACCTCCAGAGGTATGTCCCCTTCGAGACGACCGTGGTGCTGGACGCCTACGGGGGCGTCCTCGCCAAGGTTCATGGCGAGGAGAACAGGACGGTGGTACCGCTGGGCGAGGTCCCCGTGTTGGTTCGCCAGGCTGTCATCGCGGCAGAGGACGTCCGTTTCTACCGCCATCCCGGTGTGGACCTGCGCGGTGTTGCCCGGGCACTCATCAAGGATCTGGCCGGTAGGCGAGCTGAAGAGGGTGCGAGCACCTTGACCCAGCAGTTGGCCAAGAACCTGTTCCTCTCCTCCTCGCGGACGATTGCCCGCAAGCTCGCGGATGCCTGGCTGGCCATCCGGATCGAGCGCCGGTACAACAAGGACCAGATTCTGGAGCTATACCTCAATCAGGTCTATTGGGGGCACAACGCCTACGGCATCGAGGCAGCATCCCAGACCTACTTCGGCCGGGGCGTGGCGACCCTCGGGCTGGCTGAGGGTGCCTTGCTTGCCGGCCTCCTCTCGGAACCCGAGCGTGCCAGTCCGTATCGGCGGCTCAAGCGCGCCCTGCAGCACCAGCGCAACGTCTTGCGGAAGATGGTCGCCGCAGGTTTCATCACCCAGGCGCAAGCCACGGCGGCTGCAGCCCAGGCCTTGCCGATTCCCAAGGAGCCGCCGCGCAAGCGGGAAGCCATCAAGGCACCTTATTTCACCAGCTATCTGCTCGACGATCTCAGGGATCGCTTCGGCAGCGAATATCTGGAAAAGGGTGGACTCCGAGTCTTCACGACCCTCAATCCGGACTGGCAGGCCAAGGCCGAGGCTCTTGTCCGGGAAGCCATCGAGAAGCATGGTCGCCCCAATCGTTTCAGTCAGGCCGCCCTGGTTGCGATGGAGCCGCGCACGGGTGCGATCCGAGCGATGGTCGGCGGGGCAGACTGGAACCGCTCCCAGTTCAACCGCGTGGTCCAGGCCCACCGACAGCCGGGCAGTTCCTTCAAGCCGGTTCTCTACCTGACGGCCTTCGCCCAGGGGTTGTCGCCTACTACGGTCATCAGTGACGAGCCGCGAACCTGGACCGGCGGCGATGGCAAGCCCTGGACACCTCTGAATTACGGGGGCGAACGCTACGGTGCCTTGCCTCTGCGGCGCGCGCTCGAGATATCCAACAATGTCATCGCGGTCAAGCTCATCGATCGCGTCGGCGTGCGCAAGGTGGTCGAGACAGCGCGGCGGTTGGGCTTCCGGTCAGACATCCAGCCCAATATGTCGCTGGCACTCGGTACCTCGGAGGTCACGCCGCTGGAACTGGTCGCGGCCTTCGCCACCTTTGCCGCCGATGGCCGCTTCGTGCCCCCGCAGTCCTGGACCCGGCTGACGGATCGAGGGGGAACGGTCCTGCAGCGGCGTGTGCCCCGGACCATTCAGGTGATGCCGCCCGGACCGGTGCGGATACTCAACGATGTTCTTCAGGGCGTAATCCTTCGGGGAACGGGCTATGCGGGCCGTATCGGTCGACCTGCAGCCGGCAAGACCGGGACGACCTCGGACCACCGGGATGCGTGGTTCGTCGGGTATACTCCGGACCTCGTGACGCTGGTCTGGGTGGGCAACGACGACAACTCGACGATGTCTGGCGGTACCACGGGGGGCGAGGTCTGTGCCCCTCTCTGGGCGCGCTTCATGGGGCACGCCCTGCGTCAGGCTTCATCTTCGGCGTTCGTGCCGCCGGGTGGCCCCAGGCCTGCATCCGGTTCGGCGACGGTGTCCGCAGCAGTTCGGCAGGTGCGCCTGCGCAAGGCCGTTCAGGGCGAGACCGCCTCCGCAGCCCTCCCGGTCTCAAGAGCAGTCACACCCCGTCCGGCGGCCACGCCTGTTCCCGTGAAGAGGCCGGTGCCCCAAGCGCCCCTCGCCCTGCCCGAGCGACCCACGGCCGCCGGCCTGGACGACGAGAGCCGCTAGCCCGGACGCAGGCTGCCGACCGCAGCGCTGTCGGCGTCACGCTCCGCGTGAGCGGAGTCGAGCGATTTCGGCTGCCTGGCGGCGAATCGTGTCCTCCAGCGAGGAGACGCCCTCGACCAGTTCCGCCACCTGCCCCCTGAGTTTGTCTCGCTCATCCTTCAGCCCGAGGACCGTGTCGGAGAGGCGGTCCAGCGAAGCGGAGGGAGCAGCAGCAAGCTCGATGATGTCCTCTGGCTCATCATCTAGGCTCGGAATGTTGTCGAGCGTCAGACTGCGGCGCAGGGAGCGAATGCTTCGCTCGCTTTCCCGGATGTTCCGCAACTGCTGAAACAGTGCCACGATGTCCGGGTTCTCGCGGTCGAGGACTCCGGCGTCCTGCAGTTCGTGAATGCGATTCTTGTCGGCCATCGTCGTTCCTCGGAGGACTCTGCAACACTCACTCTGAGCCTCGGGACCCTTGGCCGGCAGTGAGGTGCGTCACCGACCTAGGGTCGTGCGAGCGTGCCCGTGACGTCCTCGAGAACCAGGTCTCCGACCCTGGGCATGAGTCCCGACGTACGTTCCTCGATGTCGCAAAGCGAGAACCACTCCTCGGCCCGCTGCACGCGGGCCAGTGCGACGGTGTCCTGGCGAATGCCCACGATACGCCGGATGAGGATGCCGCTTCCCCGGGACAGACCGGCGCGGGTGCCGAGGTCGATGTAGACCTGACCGTCTCGCAGGTCTCTGACGCGTCCCGTCAACGGATGGTTGGTCCTCATGAATCGGCGAGTCCGCTGCGCAACCTCGGTCGCATTGCTTCCCGTCGCCTCGAACACAGGGCCGACCTCACCGAGGCTCAGGTCCACGACCCTCGCCGACAGCCCGGGGCCTCCGTCGTTTGGGCCAAGGCTGCGGCCGACGAGCAGATATCGCCCCGGCGTACGGCCCTTGAGCTGGTCTCGCGCCTGCAGGGTAAGCGGTGGCTCCAGCTGGTTTTCGGTGCCCTTCAGGGACAGTTTGATGCCCGTGCCTGGGGCGAGATGGAAGCGACCGTCGCCAGAGAGTACCTTTGTGAGCACAGGCGCGAGGCCAAGTGGATCGGGATTCAACAGCAGGGCCAGACCCTGGGGATCCGGTCTGGGCTGCGGGGGTGGCGGTGTCTGGGCCAGCGCGCGATCACCCGATGCCACCGGCACGGCCAGCAGCAGGCCGAGCATCAGTGCAAGGCTGTCAATCCTCACGGGTCCCGTCCTTGCCCATACGTCGGGCCTGAGCCCTGGAGAGACCGGCCAGCGTGACATCGTAACGCTCGTCTCGACCGAGTGGGGTGTCGGTGCGGGCCCGCCGTCGTGCCTGCGGATCGAGATCGGCCACGAGGTTGGCTGCATCCAGCAGGGGCGCTTCGGCGATGAGGCGACCCCATGGGTCGAACACGGTCGAGCCTCCCCAGAAACACGTTCCGTCCTCGAAGCCGACACGATTGGCGAATACCACGTGGACACCGTGCATGCGGGCGATGGTGCGGTTCAGATCCTCCCACGCGCGGGCTGCCGCAGGCCGGTCTCCTTGCAGCCCCCTGATGGGGGACGCCGCCATCGCGAGAATGGTGTCGGCGCCGTCGGCCACCAGCAGTCCGGCAGCAGAGGGATGCCAGGCATCCTCGCAGACCAACATGCCGAGGCGCCCGAGGCGGGTGTCGAAGGCGCGGAAGGCATGGCCGGGCCCGAGGAATCGCGCGTCCTCGAAAAGGCCGTAGTTGGGCAGATAGACCTTGTCATGCCGATGCAGGACCTGGCCTGCCGACAGGTAGAGGGCGCTCAGGCGCAACTCATCATCCTGCGTCCGGTGCACCGCGCCCACCACGATGTCCGTGCGCATCGAACGCTCGAGCAAGGGGGCGAGGCGCGGATCTCCATCCGCCAAGGCCAGCTCGGGGGCCAGGTCCTTCACGAAGTAGCCCGTCAGCGAAAGCTCGGGAAAGACCACCAGATCGGCCTGCCGGCCCTCGGCGGTTTCCAGGACCTGAAGGTGCCTGCGGATGTTCTCGGCCAGGTCACCCAGAGCGGGTGCCATCTGGGCCACGACGATGCGCGGCGCCTTCACGATCAGCTGGCCTGCAGGTGCTGTCGCCCCGCCTGGACCGTCGCAAGCACGCGGCCGAGGCGGTCCTCCATGGTGCCGAGAACTTCATCAGCGTAGCGATCGGCACCTTCCTGCTGGACGGCGAGCTCGGTGTCCACCGCCGAGCGAATCCGAGCAGCCTCGTCCATCGCCGCCCGCACGATCTCGTGCTCCTGAACCAAGACCTGCGCCTGACGGCGGGCCTCCGCGAGGATGCCCGCAGCTTCCTGCCGTGCCTCGTCGAGAATCTGCTCCTGACGCGCCAGCAGGTCACGGGCCTTCTCAAACTCTCCGGGCAGGGATCCCTCAAGATCTTCGAGCAGATCATAGAAACGGTCTTCGGATACGATGCTCAGGCGCGCAAGCGGAATGCGCCACGCCCGCGTGAAGAGGTCTCCCATCGCGTGCACCAGCTCTAGGGCCTTCAGTGCGGGGCGGCGGCCGTCGGCCGGCATATCGTTTGCGTTCAACGGCTCATCTCCGAATCGGGCGGGGCAGGTCGGAACCGGGCAGCCAGATGGCGTGCCACGGGGGCAGGCACGAAGGATGCGATGTCCCCCCCAAGGGAGGCGACTTCCTTCACGGTGGAGGACGCGAGGAAAAGATTCTCGGCGCGCGTCATGAGGAATACCGTGTCGAGATCGGGGTTCAGGCGTCGATTCATCAGGGCGATGCGCAGCTCGGCATCGAAGTCGGACACGGCGCGCAGGCCGCGGATCAGGGTCCGGGCTCCGAGTGACGCCGCAAAGTCAGCCGTCAGCCCTTGAAAGCTGCATACCTCGACCGAGGGCCTGTTGGCCAATACCTCCCGCAACAGCATGACACGCTCCTCGACGCTGAGCAGCCCTTTTTTGGTGGTGTTGTTCAGCACGGCCACCACTACGCGGTCAAAAAGCTCGATGGCGCGGTCGATGATGTCAAGGTGCCCCACGGTGACCGGGTCAAAGGAGCCCGGGTATACAGCCGTGCGGCCTGCCGGAAGTGTCATCAGGTCTTTACCGCCATCTTTCGCAGCCGAACGCTGGCCGGCGTGACCTCGACGCGCTCATCCTCGGCAATATACTCCATCGCCCGTTCGAGATTCATGTCGATGGGCACGTGGAGCCGAACGAGTTCGTCGCCACCTGCCGCCCGCATGTTGGTCAGCTTTTTCATCTTGCAGACGTTGATGACGAGGTCCTGGGGACGGTTGTGCTCCCCGACGATCATGCCGGGGTAGACCTTGGTGCCGGGCTTGATGAAAAACTCGCCGCGGTCCTCGAGATTCCCGAGCGCGTAAGCCGTTGCCTCACCCTCTTCATGCGCGATGAGCACGCCGTTGCGGTCGGCAGCGAGGTCGCCCGCCCATTCCCGCCATCCCGAGAAGCCATGATTCATCGTGCCCTGGCCCCGGGTCATGCGGATGAAGTCGGACCGGAAACCCAGGAGGCCTCGTGCGGGCACTTCGAAGGTCAGCAGGGTCTGCTGGGCCTGCTCGAGGTTGCGCAACTCACCGCGTCTGCGGCCCAGCGCCTCGATGACGGCTCCGGCATAGTCCTGCGGGACTTCGACGTGAACCTGCTCGAACGGCTCGAGGGTGGTGCCGTCGACGACCCGCGTGATGACCCTCGGCTTCGAGATCTGGAACTCGTAGCCTTCCCGACGCATCGTCTCGACGAGGATGCCGAGGTGCAGTTCGCCCCTGCCCGAAACGAGGAAGGCGTCCGTGCTGTCGGTGTCCTGGACGCGCAGGGCAACATTGCTTTCCAGCTCGCGGTACAGGCGGGTGCGCAGCTGTCGGCTGGTGACGAACTTGCCCTCCCGACCGGCGAAGGGGCTGTCATTGACCGCGAAGGTCATCTGCAGCGTGGGCTCGTCCACGGAGAGGCGCGGCAGGGGCTCGGGGGCTTCCGGATCGCAGAGCGTGTCCCCGATGTTGGCACCGGGGAAGCCGGCCACGGCCACGATGTCCCCGGCCACGGCCGTCTCCGCCTCGATGCGCTTGAGCCCGGCGAAGGTGAAGAGCTTGGCGATACGGCCCTTCTGGATGCTGCCGTCCTCGATGACGAGGGCCATCGGCTGCCCGGAGCGCAGGAGTCCGCGGTGGATGCGACCGATGACGACCCGACCGAGATACTCGTTGTAGTCGAGGGTCGTCACCTGCAACTGCGGGGTGCCCTCGCTGTCGACGGGCGGTGGGGGCACGTGGGCAATGATGGCCTCGAAAACCGGTTTCATGTCGGTGCCCGGCACGTCGGGATCCGGGGTGGCGATGCCCTCGAGTCCGCTGGCGAAGACCACCGGGAACTCGAGCTGGTCGATGTCCGCCCCCAGGTCGATGAAGAGATCGACCACCATGTCCACGACGTCGCGGGGACGGGCACCCGGTCTGTCGATCTTGTTGATGACGACGATGGGCTTGAGTCCGCGCTCGAGCGCCTTGCGCAGAACGTAGCGCGTCTGCGGCATCGGACCCTCGAAGGCGTCCACGATCAGCAGGCAGCCGTCGACCATGCCTAGGACGCGTTCCACCTCACCCGAGAAGTCCGCGTGGCCCGGGGTGTCGACGATGTTGATGCGGGTGTCGCCCCACGAAACGGCGGTGTTCTTGGCGAGGATCGTGATGCCCCGCTCGCGTTCGAGGTCCATGGAATCCATGACGCAGGTGGCTACGGCCTGATTCTCGCGGAACACGCCGGACTGGCGAAGCAAGGCGTCGACCAGCGTGGTCTTGCCGTGGTCGACGTGGGCAATGATCGCAACGTTACGCAAAGAAAGCATCATCTACCCATGCTAGGGGGGCATGGGGGGACCGTCAAACCCGCCCGCGACCGCATCCGCAGCCACAGGGCGCTGTGCTATGATGACAAGCGTGACGTTTTGTGAATCTTTGCTCCGGCCGAGCAGGGATGCGTGGGGGCTGTTCCTGTCCGCCCTCCTGCTCACCGGGGCGGCGCCATCGGTGCGTGGCACCCTTCCCGTGTCCTCGCGGACTGCTGCCGCGCCCTTCGCCATGCACTGGGTGACGGCCCGCCTGGTTCTCGACGGTCGTCCCGTCGTGACGCTGGCGGCATCGGACGATCGGGCACTGGCCTTGCGGTTCGCGGAAATCAGGGCCAGGCTTCGCGCGGCCATCTCCCGGGATGGCACGATCAGGACACCTGGGCCGCTTCAGGCCACGACCGGGGTTGCCGGAATCCTCTTCGCCCTCGGGCCGGATCCGTTGCTGACGGTAACGCCGCTGGATGCGCGCCGTTCGGGCGTCGCTCCCGCGCAGGCCAGAGTCGATGTGGACTCTTCGCTCACGGCGTACCTGCAGCGGCTGCCCGTCGGCGAGGCGTGGTCCGAGGCTTCCTGCACGCTCATGGACGAACACGGTCAGCCTTGGAAGCCGACCCTGCTGGCCCAGGCCGTGCGCGAAGTCGGTGAACTGGTGCCCATCGGGGTGCCGGGGGTGCGCGCCTCGCTGCACGGGCACATCCTGCGCCTGACGGGAGCCGTGCCCACGCTCGAAACCAAGGTTGTTCTGGCTCGTGACGCCCGGAATCTGCCTGGCGTCCGTGATGTCGAGAATTTGTTGGTCGTGGCGGGTGCCGATGCCGACGCGCCCTTCCCGCCTGAGGCAGCCCTGTTGCCGGGGGCAGCACCGGTCCCGTCCGAGGCCTCTGCGGAGGCGAGGCCGTGACCGCGCCGCTCGCGACCCCTTGGGCGCGCCGTTACTTCCACGGCATCACGGCGCTTGGTCTGCTGGCGGGTGTTGCGGTCCTGGTGTGGCAGGTGGTCAAGGGCGATCTGGCCCGCACCCTTGCCGATCCTCTGCTGGCCCTCTTCCTGGTGCTGGGCCTGCTTTCCGAGTCCTTCCAGATTCGTCTGCCGCGGGGAGGCAGGACCTCTCCCTCCTTTGCCGTGTTCTTCTCGTGCCTGCTGGAGCATGGCCCGGCGCCGACCTTGCTCGTGGTGCTTGCCGGTGCCCTCGGGGCTGCGCTGTTTCAGGCGAGGCCGCTGACTGCGGGGCTTTTCAACACGGCGCAGTATGTCCTCGCTACCCTCGGTGCCCATGCGGTGCTGTCTCTCGGCGGGCACGTGCCCGCTGCGTGGCAAGCGACGTCGCCAGCCGTCTTCCTTGCTGGCGCGATGGCCTTCGTGACGCTCAACGTCGTGCTGGTGGATAGCTACTTTGCCATCGAACGCCAGCAGCCACTATGGTCGCTGATCTGGCGGGACGACCGCTGGGAGTTCCTGTTCACCCTGCTGCAGGCGCCGATCGCCATCATGGTGCCCTGGCTCCTCCACACCTATTCGTGGCAGGTCTCGACCCTTGTCCTCGTGCCCTTCCTCGCGTCGACGATCCTGTTCCTGCAGGTGATGCGCAGCCGCCAGGTCCGCCGCGAACTGGCCGACCGCAATGCCTCGTTGGCCGAGGCCGTGGAGGGCCTCGATCGCAGCAACCGGCAGCTGGCCCGGACCAACGAGGACCTCGACGACGCGAATCACCAACTGGCCCGGACCATTTCCGACCTAGACGGCGCCAACCGCGAACTGCGTGTGCTACACGGGGTCGCTGCCGCCATCTCGGGCAGCACGGACATCTCCGACACGCTGCGGGAGATCGGTTCCGGTATCCGGCAGGTCTTCGACCCCGGGGCCTGCTTGCTCGTCCTTGAAGATCGCGAGACGGGCGATCTTGAGCCTGTGGACCTCGAGGGTCTGATGCCAGCCGAAGGCACGTTGCCCGAGGGGTGGGGCCAGCGCGTCGCGCAGGCAGTCCAGACCCGTGAGGAGGCGCTGCTTATCGATGATCTGGTCGGTCATGCCCTGGGCGAGGGGCTGCCCGAAGGGCTTCACGCCAGCTTGCTGGCGGCCCCCATCCGCACGGACGAGGGTTTTGCGGGCCTGCTCTGCCTGCTCGATCCCGAGCCGGCAGCCTTTTCGGAGCGTGAAGGCGAGTTGCTCGTCACCTTGGCTGCGCATGCGACGTTCGCCATCCGCAAGGCTCAGCTTGTTCAGACCACGCAGCTGCTGGCCATAACGGACGGCCTGACGGGGGTCTACAACCGACGTTACCTGCAACGCCAACTCGAGTCCGAATTGCGCCGGGCCTCGCGCCTCGGTCACGGCACGACGGTCCTGCTGCTGGATGTGGATTTCTTCAAGGCTTTCAATGACGCACACGGTCATCTGCTGGGAGACCAAGTGCTGCGTTCTCTGGCTCACGTCCTCAAGGAGTCCGTCCGCGAAACCGACGTGGTGGCCCGCTACGGGGGCGAGGAGTTCGCCGTTATCCTTCCGGAGACGCCGCTGGATGCGGCCCTCGCCGTGGTTTCCCGCTTCAGGTCCCGCCTTCGCCAGCATCCCTTCTGGGGGCGCAGCCAGACGCCGGTCCAGATAACGGTCAGCATCGGGTTGGCGCATCATGCCACCAGTCGCTCCACGGCTGATGAGCTGCTCGATCGGGCGGATCAGGCGCTTTATGCCGCGAAACACGGCGGGCGTGATCGCGTCTTCGGATGGGATTCGGACAAGGAACAGCCTGTCCAGATGGCGGCACCCGAGCCGGGGAGCACGCCCCGCCAGGCCATTCGTCAGTCGTCCGTGCTGGACCGAGGGCGATGGGCTGCGTGGCTCGAGGAGGGCCAGGCCCCTGCCGTCCAGCGCCTGCATCAGGCCTTGCGGTTGTGCGGCGCGCCGTCGACCGCCGACGACAGTCCCGAGTCCCTGGTGGCTCAGGCACGTGGCCTTCTGCTGCTGCGTCTGGACGCCGGAGCTGCCGATGCCGGTGAACCGGCTGAGGCCGTCTCGTTCTATCAGGCCCTGCGCGCCGAGGCCTTGAACTGGCTTGGCGCCGGTATCTCCCTGACGCAGGCGGAGAATGTTGTCCTTGCCCTTTCCGGTGCTTTCCAGGACCACGTCCGGCACGGCCCCTTCTCGCCGCAGGACAAGCTCATCGTGCTGTCCGGCCTCGAGTGGCTCTCGCGGCAGTCCACGCTGACGCTGTCCCTCGTGTGGCACGAGAGCTACCAGCAGACCAACAGGGACATGCTGTTGCTCGAGCGCCTCGATCGCTCCCACGGCAGCCTCGATGCATGGCTGGAACAGGCCCTCGCGGTCGTGCGGGAGGCCCTGGGTGGCCTGCCGGCCGTCCTGTTGCTGCGGGATGGCGATGGCTTGGTGCTGCGGGCGCGGTCGGGGGGCGAGGGCATCTGGGTGGTCCCTCCCGGAGCGGAATGGCCCGCTCGGGTCGCTGCGGCCGAGGCGCCGGTGCTGATTGCGTCGCCCTTCGGGGCGGCAGACGAGGCGCGCGGTTCCTGGTTGGCCCAGGCCGTATCCCTGCCGCTGCGCCATGAGGGACAGTGGCTCGGTGTCGTTCTGGTCGCCGTGCGCGAGGGCAAGCGGCTGGTGGCGCGCGAGCGGCGTCTCTTCCAGACGGTGGCGGGCCGGCTCTCCTCGGCGCTGGGCCGGGTCGTTCTCGAGGAACGGCGTCAGGAAGCCTACCTCTCGGCCATCGGCGAACTGGTCGGCACCCTCGAGGCCATGGACGGTTTCGAAGAAGGGCATGCGCGGCATCTCGAGCATCTGACGGCCGAGATGGGCAGGCGGCTGGCCCTTGCTGAGGCCGATCTCGAGGCTCTTGCGGTCGCCGCGCGCTTTCACGATCTGGGCAAGGTCGCCGTCCCCCCGAGTGTCCTGCACAAACCCGGCGCGCTCACGCCCGAGGAGCGTGCCGTGGTGGAGGTGCATCCCGAGGTCGGTGCGCGCCTGTTGGCGCCCGTCAGTCGGCATCCCTCGGCCGTCGCCGCCATCCGGCACCATCACGAACGCTTCGACGGCAGCGGCTATCCCGGCGGACTTGCCGGCGAGGACATTCCCTTGTTGGCGAGAATCCTCGCCGTGGCCGAGGCATGGGATGGCATGACGACGGCAAAGGCGTGGCGACCTGCATTGCCGTCGCTCGATGCCCTCGCCGAGATGCAGGCATCCGGTCACTTCGATCCGGCTGTCCTCGGCGTGCTCAGCCAGATGCTCGCTGCCGGCGATCTCGCCCGGGAGGGGCGGTTGCCCCTGACGACGCGTGCCCCTGTCTGCTAGGATGGGCGCCTGGAGGTGGCCCGCTTGCGCCGACTGACCCGAACGACCGAAGGCCTCGTCCTCGGCGTCCTCGTGACGCTCTTCGCGGGGTGCTTCCGCGGCACTGACGCGGCCGGTCCAACTTCCGGCGGGGCACCGACCTTGCGTGCCTATGTCTCGACCGGCAGCTCCGACGAGGTGGCCGTCATCGATACCGTGCTTCGGCGTCCGGCTGTCGATCCCATCCGGGTTCCGGGCTTCCCGTCCCGCATGGTCGTCGCACCCCCGGGCACGACCAACGAGAAGAATCGCGAACTGCTCTTCGTGCTCTGCTCCAACACGAGCGGCTCCGTTGCCTTCGTCAACCGGCGCAGCAACAACATCGAGGCCACCGTTCAGGCGGGACGGAACCCGACGGATCTGGCCATCACGGGAGACGGCGCGTTTCTTTACGTCGTCAGTCCCGAAGACCGGGTCATGCGGCGCATCAACGTGGCCAGCCGTCAGGTCGACCGGACCATCCCGTTGCCCGAGGACTTCGAGCCCGTCTCGGTGGCCGTGCGCAACTTCCGCAAGGATCCCGTGGGTACGGACGGAGCCTATCCGCACGCGGTATTGGTCCTGTCGCGCAAGCCTGTCGTGGCCAACACGGTCAAGGTTGCGCGCCTGCTGGCCTACAGCGTCGTCTCCGGCAGCGTCCAGACCTCGGGACAACTGCTGGATGCCGCTGTCGGCCGCGATCCGCAGCGGCCGTCCCGGGTGGCCATCTGGGAAGATGCAGCGGGCACGTCGGCCTTCGCCTACGTCGTCGATGCCATCAACGGGTCCTACATGTCGGTGCGCGACCTTTCTGCCTGGCAGTCCGGCAATTTGCCGGTCGTCAACGAGACCGTGGTCCTGCTTTCGGGCGTGAGCGGCGGCATCGGCGGCATCGCGATCGATGCACAGGGCTGGCGCTACCTGTCCTACCCCCAAGGCTTCGGCATCATGGCCATTCCGCCCGGCGCCCAGAGCGGTACCTTCTCGCCGCTGTCGCCCGCAGGAAGCTTCGAGCCGACCAACCTTGCCGTCAATGGAGACAGCTCCGAGTTGTGGGTGGTTTCGCCCGGCAAGAGCAAGGTCGTGGCCTGGAACCTGTTGCCTCAGGGCGGGCTTACGGAACAGGCCGGATCCGTTCTGTTCAGCCTGCTTTCCGGCGCAGCGCCGATTCCCGAGGACGTGGTGCTGGCTCCTGGCCTCGGCCGTTAGGGGGCGATGATGACACGACGCGTCGGCATGGTCAGTCTCGGCTGCTCGAAGAACACCGTGGATTCGGAGAACATGCTCGGTCTGCTGACGGAGGCCGGATTCGAGGTCGTCGGAGACGAGCGGTCGGCCGATGTCGTCATCGTCAACACCTGTTCCTTTGTCGGGGACGCCACGCAGGAGTCTGTCCGCACCATCCTCGAACTGGGTCAGGATGGTCGCCGGGTCGTCGTCGCCGGGTGTCTCGCCCAACGGCACCAGGAAGAACTGCTCGAGTCGATGCCCGAGATCTCTGCAGTCATCGGTACGGGGGACTTCGGTGGCATCGTGGATGTCGTGCGGCGGGTCGACTCGGGTGAGCGCCTGCAGGGCGTGACCCCGGTCCCCGATGCGCGCACCGTCCTGGTCGACCTGCCCCGGCGCCTGACCGGACTGGGCCCGTCGGCCTACCTCAAGATTGCCGAAGGTTGCGACCACGTCTGCACGTTCTGCATCATCCCCCAGTTCAGGGGGCGGTACGTGTCCCGCGAGAAGCCGTCCATCCTGGCCGAGGCGCGCCGCCTCGTGGAGCAGGGCGTTCGCGAGATCGTCCTCATCGCCGAAGACACGACGCGTTATGGCCAGAAGGAGACGGGAAAGTTCCGGTTGCCCCAGTTGCTGGCTGATCTCGACGCCATCGAGGGTCTGTCGTGGATCCGGATTCTTTATGCCTATCCGAATTACATGACGAACGAACTGCTGGAGGCCATTCGGGATCTGCCCAAGGTACTGCCGTATCTGGACGTGCCGCTCCAGCACACCCATCCGGACATGCTTCGTGCCATGAAGCGTCCGCGCCACGAGCCGCCGACCGAACTGGTGGCGCGCATGCGCGCGATCGTCCCGGACATCGTGCTCAGGACCACCTTCATCACGGGGTTCCCCGGAGAAACCGAGGAACACGCCGAACACGTCCTCGAGTTCGTGCGGGAAGCCCGGTTGGACCACGTCGGTGCATTCGCCTACTCTCCCGAGAAGGGGACTCCCGGGGCCACGATGAAGCCGGTGGTGCCCAAGAAGACGCGGGTGGCGCGGCAGCGCCGGATCATGGAGTTGCAGCAGGGCATTTCGCTCGAAATTCATCGAGGCCTCGTGGGCCGCACGATGGATGTGCTCATCGAGGGACTCGACGAACGCCGCGGCCACTGGATTGGCCGAACCTTCCGCGACGCGCCCGAGATCGACGGGATGACCTTTGTCCGGGCTGACCGCGACCTCGAGATCGGCAGTCTGGTCCCTGTTCGCGTCACGGAAGCGGCGCATTATGACTTCCATGGCGTCGCCCTCTGAGGTTTCGCCGGTTCGTCCGGATCGCCCGCCGCCACCCTTGACGCTGGCCACCTGGGTCACGCTCTTTCGCTTCGTCCTGGTGCCGCCCATCGTCTGGTCGATGGCTTGGGCACCTTCCGCAGCCGGAGATTGGCGGTCGTGGATTCCTCTGGGGTTGTTCAGCCTGGCCGCGGCATCCGACTGGATCGATGGCCTGCTTGCGCGTCGGATGGGGCAGACCTCCGTCATGGGGGCATGGCTCGACCCCCTGGCCGACAAGGTTCTTGTCGCCGCGTGTCTCGTTGCCTTCGTCGAGGGCGGGCGCATTCCGGGCTGGAGCGTCAGTCTCGTGCTGGCGCGAGAGTTTCTGGCCACTGGCTTGCGCATCGTGCTCGCGGACATGGGCCAGGGCATTCGTCCGGCCGCCTGGTCGGGCAAGGCCAAGGCCATCGCGCAGATGTGCTCGATCTCGGCCTTCCTCGTGCCGTGGCCCCCTCTGCTGCCGTGGGCGACCGGTCTCTATGCCCTTGCTGTCGTGCTCACCGTCTGGTCCGGAGTTGCGATGATCTGGCAGACCCGAGCGATTTGGAGGAGTGCATGACACGTTCTGCCGATGCCATGGTCCACGAACTGGATCACCCGCTCGTCCATACGGCCGTAGCCGAGCTCCGCGCCCGCGGCACGTCGGTCCCGCGCTTCCGCCAGCGTGCCCGCGAACTGGCGAAGTTCCTGATCCTCGAGGCCACGCGCGATCTGCCGACGACGGAGATCGAGGTGGAGACGCCACTGGCCGTGGCCAAGGGCAAGACCATCGGCGATCGCCCCATCGTCATCGCTCCGATCCTGCGCGCCGGACTGGCTCTGGTGGAACCGGCCATGGAACTGCTTCCCGAGGCCGAGGTTCGTCACATCGGCCTGTACCGCGACGAAGAGCGGCTTGAGCCAGTCACCTATTACGCGAAGCTTCCCGAACGTTTTCCGCCCGATACGCTGGTGCTGGTCATCGATCCCATGCTCGCCACGGGCGGGTCGGCTTCCGCCACGCTCGATCTGTTTCGTCGGCGGGGCGTGGCCCAGATCAAGTTCCTCTGCCTGATTGCCAGCCCCGAAGGCGTGGCTCGGTTGCGAGCCGATCATCCGTCCGTGCCGATCTACACGGTCTGCATCGACAGTCATCTGAACGAGCGCGGTTATATCGTCCCCGGGCTGGGTGACGCCGGGGACAGGACCTTCGGCACGCTTTCGTGAGCCTCGCTTTCCTCGCCATCGGTGATGAGCTGCTGACGGGGCGCGTCCTCGATCGCCACCTGCTGCAGGTCGGTCGCGATCTGGCCGTTCGTGGTCTTGCCCTGCGTGGTGCCAGGGTCGTGCCGGACCGGGTCGAGAGCATCCGAGAGGCGCTTGCAGCCGAGTCGGCGGGTGGGGCCCGGACCATCATCGTGACCGGTGGACTCGGTCCTACGCCGGACGATGTGACCAGGGAGGCACTGGCGCTCTGGGCCGGTGTGCCATTGGAGGACAATGTCCTCGCGCGCGAGCAGGTCTTTCGTCAGGTGACGGCCCGCGGCCGTGAGCCCGTGGCGGCCGATTGCCGACTGGCCGCTTTGCCGGTGGGGGCCGAGGTCCTCGAGAACCGAGCGGGTACGGCACCAGGCCTTCTCTTGGTCGGGCCGGGGGGCGTCACGGTCTGGGCGTTGCCGGGCGTGCCTGTCGAGTTCCGGCAGATGTGGTCGGAGGAAGTCCTGCCACGATTGATGTCCGGGCACGTCAGGCACGTGGCCCTGCGGGTTCTCAGGACTTCCGGAGCGGGGGAGCGCGAGGTGGCCGAGATCTTGCGGGAGCTTGCCCTGGGGGA
>JAYKHS010000006.1:0-65098 GCA_035285865.1 Candidatus Sericytochromatia bacterium | reverse complement strand
GAGTCTCATCTCCAAAATCTCGGTCATGACCCCGGCAAGCAACCCGGAAAGACCAACGAGAAAGCACATCTCGGCCCCCTGTCGCCAAGCCCCGGCGACGCCACGAGCCGCAAAAGCCAGCGCCAAGGTGCACAGGAGGAAGGCCGCGATGCCCCCGTACAAGAACACGACCGAGGCTTGGACCCATCGTCCCCGCGCGACCATCAGGGGCAACTGGCGCTCGATCCGGGCCAGGCGACCGCCCTCCGGTTCGGAGAGAGACACCTGCGCCCTCAACTGGCGCTGCTCGGTTACGAGATCACGGATGCGATCGACGATGGACGAGAACCTGCCCTGCAGACTCGTGGCGAGGATGGCGCCGGTGGACATGGCCACGGCAGGTGCCAAGGCCGTCGCAATCAGATCGTCAGGGGCCATGAATCCTTACCATGCATTGACTCGGGAGCCGTATCGCTGGGTAAAATCTAACTTGGTACGCAGCATCTCGTACCCTGCCGAAGGGATCTGCGACCCTTCCGGAAGGAGCCGCCCTTGTTCAAGTCACTGCCCACCCGTCCGACGGGCACCGTCGAAGTCCAGTGCAGCGTCTGCGGCATCATTCTCCACGTCGAACCCGTCCGCGGAGAGGCCACGGCCTGTGTCTGCGGCCAGACGATGGACGTGGCCGTGCCTCAGGCCGCTTAGCGCGCACTGCGGCCGCCAAGGCCGCGTTCGAGGACCCTGGCCACGCGGGCGGGGTCCTTGTCGTCGAGATGGGGGCCCCAGCCGAGGCGAATCATCCGCGCAGCCTCCTCCGTGGCATAGCCCAGCGCGCGCATCACGTGGCTCGGTGCTCCTGCATGGCAAGCGGCACCCGAAGACAGGCCAAGTTCAGGACATGCACGCATCAGGTCCGTCGCCGTCCGGTCCGGCAAGACGAAGGCCAGGTGTCCCGGCAGACGTTCTTCCGGGTGCCCCAGCCACGTGACACCCGGACAGGCGATCTCGATACGTCTCCGCAGCAGTGCGGCAGCCCTGCGGCTCGCCGTGGTCCACGCGGCGACTCCGGCTTCTGCACGGACCAACGCCGCCGCCATGCCGACGACCAAAGCCACGGGCACGGTTCCGCCCCGTCGTCCCCACTCCTGCCCACCCCCGGGAACCTGCGGCTCCAATCGGACACGAGGCCCTCGCCGGCGCACCATCAGCACGCCGACCCCTTTCGGGCCGTAGGCCTTGTGGGCGGACAACGACAACATCGCCACGTGGGGGGCCACGTCTGCCAGGGGCAGGCGTCCGGGTACCTGAGCGGCATCGGCATGCAACGGCACCCCTGCTGCCCGGCAGATGTGGCCCAGACTGGCCAAGGGCTGGAGGGTGCCAATTTCGTTGTTCGCCGCCATCACCGATACCAGGGCTGCAGGCTGGCGCAGGGCGGCCTCGAGGGCCTCCGGCGCGACACGCCCTTGGCCGTCGACAGGCAGCATCGTCACGGTCCCGCCCGCGCGCGCCCAACGTTCGGCCACCTCGAGCACCGAGGCGTGCTCGGTGGGCTGGCAGATCAGTCGCGCACCGGGACCCGCCGCCTCGAGGACACCCATCAGGGCCAGATGGTTGGCCTCCGTGGCCCCACTGGTGAAAACCACTTCCCGAGGCTCCACGGCCATCAAGCCAGCCAAGCGCTCTCGGGCCGCATCAAGGCCTCCGCGAGCCTCCCACCCCCATGCGTGGCCGTCGGAGGACGGATTTCCGAACCGCTCGGAGAACCATGGCAGCATGGCCGTCAGGACCTCGTCGGCGACGGGCGTCGTGGCGTGACCATCCAGGTACCAGATCCGGCCCCGGGACCGCCGGTTGCGGACGGTTCTCTCCCTCATGGCTTTTGAGAGCATGGCGCATGGGGTATGGTGATGTCCAACACAGCTCCGGTCGCCTGATCCTAGGTCCGGATTGGCCGAAAGATCCTTCCCCGAACCTCTGTCCCGGTGACCCGCATGCGAGCCCCTTGGCCCCTTCCGACGAGTGTCTTGCCGACCGCTGGCGCCCTGCGTGCGGCCTGCGTGGCGGTCGCAGCCCTGCTGCCGGCGGCGCTGCCCCAGCCCGCTCTTGCCCAGTTGCCTGCTGGGCCCGCGGACGCCCGGCATGACGGGGTCGTACTCGAGGAACTCAGTTACGAGAAGTTGCTGGAGGAGAGCCTGAAACAGGCCATGGCCTCCTATCTGGGCAATGACCGCTTCATCGTGCAGGTGCGGGTCAGGATGCAGCGCCTCCCCGGTCAGGCACCCAAGCCCTTGCAGGTCCTGCCTCCCCCGCTCCAGCCCGCCCTGACGGCGAACCTGCCCGGCACGGAACCGCTGGATCCCGAAGAGGTGGATCTGCCCGGGCTACCGGCGCGTCCGGCGGCGGCGCGCCCTGCGGCGCAGCCCGTTGCGGCGCCACCCTCCCTGCCCCCGGTGGGCCAGCAGGTTGCGGCCGTCCCATCTTCGGAAGTCAGCGGTCTGCGCATCGACCGTGTCCGAATCCTGACCGTCATCGAAAAGAATCTCGCTCAGGAAGAGCGTGACTTCATCGAAAAGCTCATCTACCAGAAGGCGGATCTCAATTTCGCCCGCGGAGACAGCCTGGAGATCATGAACCGCCAGTTCCCGCCCACGCTGCAGAAAGCCGCAGCCATCGCGGCGACGGGCACGGACAGCGTGGCCGCGGCATCGGGTCTGCCGCTCGCAGCCCCGCTTGCCGCAGGGAACGCACCGGTGGCCGGCGAGACCGACCCGACCATCCGCAACCTGCTGGCTGCGCTGCTCGGGCTGCTTGGTCTGGGCCTCGTGATGGGGCTGTTCGCCCTGCTGCGCAAGCGCAAGCCGGACGCCACACCGGGCGCAGAGGCGCCGCCGGCGTGGGCCTCCGCCCTGCTGCCCCAGCAGACCAAGGAGCCGACGCAGCCTGCGGGTCCCACAGCCGAGGAACAGCGGGCCGCCAGGGCCTTGCAGGCGCTTCGCCAGGAAATCGTGGCCATGCTGCTGGAGCAGCCCGAACTCGCGGCTCCGATGGTGGCCGGTCTGGCCCGCAAGGAAGAGGGCCTGCAAAAGGTCGCGAATCTGCTCCGGGTGCTGGGCATGGCTCAGGCAGCCCGGACGGTCCCCGGCCTCGCGGACGACGAACGCACGCGGGTGGAAGCCGCGCTGCTTTCGACCCGTGAGGTACCTTCCGAGGAAGCGATGGCCGTGCTCGAAGAGGCCTATCCGATGCTGATCGCCGCCAAGGCCGAGCAAGGCGCTCAGGCCGGGCGCAAGCTGGCTCCGTTTGGTTTCCTCGATCGCATCGATGACTCTCAGGTGCTCTGGATCCTGCAGGACGAAGGCGCCAAGGTCCGGGCCCTCGTTTTGTCCCAATTGGCATACAAGCGGGCTGCCGGCCTGATGGCCAAGTGGCCCGTCGAAGAGCAGGGTCCTGTGGCGACCGCACTTGGCGAACTCGAATCGATCCCGCTGACGACCTTCGAGAGCATCGCCGAAAAACTGGCCATGAAGGCGGCGCAGGCGCCGTCCTTCAGCGCCGTCGTCACGGATGGGGTCGGCCTCCTCGTCAATATCCTCGACAATGCGGACGCCACGACGGAGCAGCGCATTCTCGACAACCTGAAGACCCAGAACCCGGACATGATGCGCAAGGTCCGCGAGCTGTACCTGACGTTCGTGGATCTGCCTCGCCTGCCCGCTGCCGTCATCAAGGATGCCGTGCGCGAACTGGATCCGGGCATCGTGGCCCAGGCCATCAGGGACGCCGAGGAGCCCCTGCAGGAAGCCGTGCTCGGTGCGATGACGGACAAGCGTCGCGCCCTGCTGATGGACGCGCTGGAGCGCCTGGAAGGCCAGCCGGTGGACCCGGAGGGTGCCGAGGCAGCCCGTCGCGAGGTCGTCGGCCGAATCCGCGACATGGTCCGCCAAGGTCGGTTCTCGATGAAGACGCTGGCGGAGGGCTAGACGATGCGTTCCCGTCGTTCCTCCCTGCTGGCGCTTGGCCTCGCCGCGAGCCTGATGGGCGAGCTCTTGCCTGCGCTCGCCCATCCGGCCGTCGAGCACATCGGCGACCTCCGCCCGGGCATGAGCCCCGAGAAGGTCGTCGAGTTTCTGGGCACGCCCCTCTCCCAGATGACAGGCGGCACCGAAGGCAAGGTCGAAGAGATGACTTATGGCCAACCCGGTGGAGCCCGCTACGTCCTCCGCTTCGAGGAGGGCCGCCTTCGTGAAGTCGTCGACGTCTCATCAGGCGTGACCGGCAAGCCCGGCGAGGTCGGGGGGCAGGCTTCGGCACCGGAAGTCCCGGTGGCCGCCACCAACGAACCCCTTGCGCCCGAGGTGGCCATGGCGGCGTTGTTGCCCGACGAACCGCAACCAGTCGAGGGAACGCCAAACGAAACGGCCCCCCAGACGGCTCCAGCGGCGCCCGGACCGGTCACCGCATCCTCTCCTGAAGAGCCCGTTCCCGCGGAGACGCCCCTCGAGCCAACGCCCACGGAACAGGCCTCCGTGCCCGTCGCTCCGCCGCCCGTGCCCCCTGCAGCCGTCAATCCCCTGCCGCCGTCACCTCTGGCCCCGGTCATGCCCGGGAGAGCCATCGCCGACCCCGTGGTGGCTGCCGCAACTCCTTCACCTTCACCCCAACCCCAACGCTCCCTTCCTGCCACCGGCAGGCTTGCTCCGCCACCGGCCCCCGGCGCAGCGCCGATTGCGGCGCCCAGGCCGAATCCTTATGCCAGACAGCCAGGCGAAACACCGGCTCCGGCCTTCCGCTTCGTCTCCGAACCGACACCGCGGGTCCCCCGGCTGGACGAGTTCGTACCGGTCGCAAGGCCCGTGGTGCAGGCAGCGGCACCTGCCGCACCGGCGGCGGCTCCTGCGGTGCAGGCCGATCCCCCGCGACAAGGCGGCGACTTCATCCGCCTGAAGCGAAAGGGCAGCTCCGTGGACCTGGAGAGCCTGCTGTTCCCGGAAGATCGTGACCTCTACATGAAGGTCGTGGTGCCACCCGAGCCGAGTCCTGACCCGAAGCCCGCCGTGGCCGAACCAGCGGTGGTGCGCATGCCCCAGGGCACGATGGGCGGTGAAGGCTACGGACCCGCCGGCATGCAGCGTTCCGAATCACGGGTACAGCAGGACAGCAACGCACGGCAGGACAATCGCTCGGACACCAACATCCGTAGCGACAGCACCATCCGGTCGGATGCCACCCAACGCAGCGAGGTCAACGAACGCTCCCGCGTCGAGTCGGTTTCCAAGATCGAGATCGAGAACAAATTGCCCACGGACTTCAAGTTCCCGACCTACCCGACGCCTCCTCCGTATCCGACGCCGCCGCCCTATCCCTCACCCCCGGTGGTCGTCCTGACGCCATCGCCGGGTGAGGTGGCCGCTCTGGCGAGCGAGATCCAGCGCCACTACGCCTCGGCACAACGCCTTGCCTATGCCGGCAAATACGACAAGGCACTCGCCGAGGTGGCCCGGGCCCTCGATCTCGCTCCGGATAACGCGCAGGTGCTGGCGCTCCAAGGCTCCATCTACTACAAGATGGGAGACCTCGGACTCGCTCGCATCTCCTGGTCCCGTGCCCTCGATCTCGACCCCGGCATGGCGGAAGTCCGACAGAGCCTGGGCCGCATCAACACCCGTTCCCGCCGCTGATCCCTGCCACCAAACCCTGATTCAGGTGACCCCGATGATCCGTCGCACGTTCCTCACCCTCACCAGTCTGGCCGTCCTTGGCCTGCAAGCGCCCGCGGCCCTTGCCGCCGACTCAAGGCAGGTCGGTAACGAAGACCCTGCCGTGGCGATGCTGACCAGTCCGGCACTGTTCGACCAACTCTTCGCCGGCTTTCCGGATTCCATCCGGACGGTCGATCCAGGCCTCGTCAAAGTGGTGGTCTTCCGGGAAACCCGACAGGATCGGTTCCCCGAGCTGAACTCGCTGATTGAATCGCGCATCACCGACGAACTGATCCGCACCAACCGTTTCCGCGTGGTCGAATGCCGCGAATGCAGGACTCCGCGCGTGGTGTCCGATGACAAGAGCTTCAGCTACTCGAACACCATCGAGAGCAATGCCCGCCTCGCCGAGATCGGCCATCAGCTGGGCGTCGACGGTGTCCTGATGTGGCACACGATGGGCACGGGCAAGAACGTCATCGTCAACTTCAAGCTCGTCCGTGCGTTGGACGGGGCCATCGTCTGGTCCAAGAGCTTCCAGACCGAGCCGAACCGCGACCTCGTCGCCGAGCGACGCCAGAAAGCCGAGGAGGATCGTCGCTACGGCGATTCCGGGCTGTATGTCAGCGGCATCTTCCAGGGCCTGTCGACCTCGCGTGGCAATCCCGGCACCGGCACGCCCGAGACTGCGGACGGCAGCCTCGGCCTCAGTCTGGGCCTCCTGCGCCAGAGCAGCTTCCTCGAGAACTTCGCGTTCGGAATCGAGGGCGGGTTTTCCTCGCTGGGACGTCCGGTCAAGCCGAACATCAGCGTGCAGCTCTACAACGTGAATGCGGCCTTCCTGCTATCCCTCGATCCGCTCTTCTACAAGGAAACCAAAAATCGGGTGGTGAACCTGTACGGTGGTCTCGGCCAGGGCTTCCTCGTGGGCGACAACGACTTCCGCAACGCCCTGCTGACCAAGGGCGGCCTGATGTTCCGGTTCACCCCGGAAACTTTCCTGAATCTGGGATTTGTCAACTTCCCGGCGCAGAAGGCGATTCGTCAGGCGACCGCCAATGGTCTCGACAACACGGTCGACGTCGGCGGCTTCACCTACGAGGTCGGCGTAGGATTCATCCTGAAGTAGGGCCCGGGTTTCACGGACGAGAGCGGCCGATCCGGCAACGGGTCGGCCGTTCAGGCTCCGAGCGGACGAACCTCGTAAACGATCTCGGAAGGCTCGACGTCAGACCCCGGGGCCAAGGACTTGGCCGTCACGAGAAACTTCACAGGCGCACCGGGCCAAGCCAAGGCGTCGGCCGTCACCAGTTCACCGACCTCACGCGCCGGATCACGGTCCAGCTCCATCACCGTGCCATCCTCGTGACGGACACGGATGCGCTGGCGCAGGGCGGGCTGGGGCACGATGAACCTCGGTTTGGCTGTGGGCCGGCCAAGGCTAGCAGGGGACAAGCGCAGCCGTCAAACGCGGGGTTACACGACCGGGTCGCAGGGGTACGAAAAAGGGGGCCAGAAGAGCGTAGCCACGGGCGAAAGGGGTCACGGCCATTGATGTTCGAGCCGCGTGGACACGCCTTCGTCTTCCAGCTGGATGGCGACGCGGATGCGTGTGACATGGCGGGGACGACGACCGCCCTGTTGGACCGCTTCGGCGAAGGGCGCATCTCGATCCGGCTCGCCGACTCCGGGGAAGGATTTCTCGGCTGCATCGACGGCTGCTCGGGCGAGGATGCTGCGCGCCTGATCGAGGGCATGCGCGACTTGTCCATGGCCTCGCCAGATCTGGTGATTCACCTTGGTGGGTGGGGCTCCGCCCTGCCACCGACACGGATGCGCTCAGGGACCTTCGAACTGTTCTCTCCCATCTACGACGCCTTCTGCCAGCAATACAGGGGGCTGCGCCCAGCGTCCCTCGAGCGGTATTCTTGATGGGGTATGGCCCCCACACTTGATCAACCCTTCCGCATCGGTCCACTGACCCTCGACAGCCGGGTCATCCTGGCGCCCATGTGCGGCGTATGCGACGTCCCGTACCTGAAACTGCTGCGACGCTTCGACCAGCGATCGTTGATCTTTCACGAGATGTTCAGCGCCGTGGGCCTCGTCCACTGGAAGAGCCGTCTCAAGGTCGACATTCCCCCGGGCCTGCGGCCGCTGGGTCTGCAGATTTTCGGCCACGAACCCGAGACGATGGGTCAGGCGGCCCGCATTCTTGTCGCTGCGGGGACGGATGTCGTCGACCTGAATCTGGGATGTCCCGTACCGAAGATTGCCAAGAACTGCGATGGCAGCGGACTGCTCAAGGACCTGCCCCTGCTCGGGCGCATCCTGACGGCCATGGTCGAGGCCGTCGGCGAGCAGGTGCCCGTAACCATCAAGATGCGGCTCGGCTGGGACGAGCAGATGCGCAACTACGTCGAGGTCGCGCGCCTCGCCGAGTCCTGCGGCATCCAGATGATCACCGTGCACGGCCGAACCCGCAGCCAGATGTATTCGGGTTCCGCGGACTGGGAGGCCATCGCTGAGGTAGCCTCGGCCGTCTCCATCCCTGTTGTGGGGAACGGGGATCTCTGGGACCCACTGGTCGCTGCCGAGCGCCTCCGGGCCTCGGGCTGCGCCGGGGTCATGATCGGCAGGGGGGCGCAGGGCAATCCGTGGCTCATCCCGCGAATCGACACCTACCTTAAGACCGGCGTCATGCCCCCCGAACCGACGCCCGAGGTCCGCCTGGGCGTTGCTCGGGAACATTGCCGGCTGCTCATCGAGGAGAAGGGCGAAGCCCAGGGCGTACCCGAATGTCGCAAGCATGTGGCCTGGTACACCAAGGGCATGCCCGGATCGGCCGAACTGAGGCAGGCCGTCAATCAGACCCGCACCGCGGAAGGCCTGTTCACGGTGCTCGACGACTACGCCGTGCCGGCATGATTTAAACGGGTAACCAGCAGGATTTAACCCCAAGACGTCAGTTCGCCTACTTCTCCGACGATAATCGAACCATGCACCCCCACGGCGCCCCCCGCTCCACGCTGCGCAGGCTCAAGGCCCTCGCGGCCGCGGCCACCGTGGTGCTAGCCGGTTGTGGCGGTTCGCCCTCAGGGACGGAAGTGCCCGTGACAACGCCCACGCGGCTGCCCTTCGAGGAGCCCAAGGGGGCACCGACCCGCTTCTACATGCAGAACGTGGCCTACAGAATCGACGAGGAAGTGGTCGTCGACATGCCGTCCATGGATGCGGACCTGATCCCCTACGATCTCGGCAAACCGCTGGTCCCGGGCAACGTCAACGATTTCCTCGTCAAAGTGCACGTCGCCGAGTTCACGCTTACCGAGCAGGCCATGGCGGCCATGATGAACCGGTACGTCTTCAACTTCCCCGGCTCGCCCATCAGCGACATCCGCATCTCTTGCACCAATGGACGCCTGCGCCAGACCGCAAAGCTCAAGAAGTTCGGCGTGACCACCACCTGCGAAATCGAGGGTGAGCTGCGTCCGAACGGCAAAGGCCAGCTCATCCTGCGTCCGGACCGGGTCAAGTCCAACGGCCTGCCGGTCAAGGGCTTGCTGGATGTATTCGGCGTGGACCTCGCCGAGATGATGAAGGCCCGGGAAGACAAGGGGGTCCGGATCGACGGCAATGACATCATCCTCTACCCCGACCGCATGATTCCGCCCCCCGCAATGAAGGCCTTCTGCACCGGAGCCACCATCCAGCAGGGTCGTGTGACGATGCGCTTCGACGACGGTGTGAGGCGCGAGCGCCCTGCGCCGCCGGAACCCGCCCGGAACTACATCCTCATGTGGGGCGGCAACGTGCTCATCAACAACAACCTGGTGCTGGACGCCAAGTTGCAGATGCTCGACGACACGCCCGACACGCCGATGCAGTACTACATGCCGATGTACCGCGAACAACTCGAGACCGGTTTCGTGGTCTCGACCTCTCGGGGCGAGATGATCGCCTACCTGCCCGATATCAACGGCACCAAAGTGGATCGGCCGCGATATCGCCCGCCCCTGCCAATCCCCTATCGCTGAGCCGAACAGCTTGGACGGAGCGTTCGTCGGTCACAACGAACGTGCTACGGGAATGCTAGACTTCGTTGCTCCCTTGACCGTCAGGTAGAAGATTGGGCCTCATCGACAAGCTGCTGGACCTCCTCAGAGGTGGGTTCGGCCGTGGCCGGAAGAGCAAGAAGAAGAGTCGAAAGGGTCGCCAGGGCTCGATGGCCGCTCAGGGCCGCCCCGCGAGCTCGCGGGGCACGGGCCCACTGGCACCCCGTGGAACAGGCAAGCTGGATCCCGGACAGATGTCCGAATCCAAGGCTCCTCCCAAGGACTTCTTCACGGCACGACGCCCGGGCGCCTCGGTAGCTTCTCCGACCGGGCGCGCGTGGGGCAAGGCCCAGGGTGACGAGCCCAAGAGCAAGACCAACGAACTCACGCAGACGATGCGCATCCGCATCGAGAGCTTTTTCCGCCGCAAGGACGAACCCAAGGACCTCAAGCGTCGCAAGCCGCTCTTCGACGATCTGAAGCCTATGTTCGACCGAGGGGACGTGGCAGCCATCGGCCTGCTGCTCGAAGACCGCACGGCCGAGGCAGACAGCCTGCTCCGGACGGAAGCCGCACGCATTGAGGCACTGGACGGACTTGAGAAGGCCCTGCGCGATGCAGCCCGGACGCGGAGCGCTGCGACCCTGAAGCCCCTGGCTGTTCGTCTGGTCGGCGAAGTGGGCCTGCTCGGCGACGACATCCTCAAGGAAGCTCGGGAGGTCCGCGCCATCGTCCCGAAGCTGCAAGAAGCCCTTGAATCTCGTGAGACCGACACCATCGAGACGTGGTGCAGGGACTTCGATGTCCGCCTCATGCGCCTGGACAAGGAAATGCACCGGCAGTCCCGCTTCCTCGGCAAGGTCGGCGGCAAGCTGCTCAAGGCGCTGGCGGCCAAGGACTTTGCGGCCGTGGCGGACCTGACGGAACAGGTCATCTCTGCCGGTTCGGTGGTCGCGGCCGGCGGCGAAAGCGTCGAGATTCCCGAAGTCACCGACCGCACGGAGGTTTCGGCGCAGGGCAACCAGGACAAGTGGAAGCTCATCGACAAGCAGTTGCTGCAACTCGTCGAGACCCTCAAGGCTCGCCAGTATCCCTTCGTCGTGCCTCTCGCCATCCTCGTGCATTGCGGCAGTGCCGTCATGGGCGATCAGGTCTTCGGGCGCGGCGTGGAGCTGATCAAGGGCGGCCTCGCCCTGCGCAAGATGCTCAAGGGCGAAGTCGACCCGAACCTGCTGCGCAGCGCGAGCGTGCTGGCCCGCACGGCCGAGGTCTTCGACGGCCTCATCGTGAACCGCTCCAACCAGATGGCCGACCTTGCCGAGTCCTGTGCCAACGACATCAAGGGCGGTCAGCATGCTACCGTGCGCAAGGCCGCGATGGACCTGCTGCGAACCTCCGAACTGCTCGCGGACCCCACCGTGACCAAGGCTGCCAAGCTTCGTTCCGACATCGCCAAGGTGGAGTCGGCCCTGAAACGCAAGAGCCTTGGCGAAGCCAGCTTGCTGCTGGACCATGCCTTGGAGACCTGAGGAGGCTCCCCCGACATCATGACCATGACCCGACCGCTTGGCACCGTTGCCCTTCTTGCAGCCTCGTTCCTCATCGCGACTCCGGCGCAGGCGCAGATTCGCCGATCCAGTCCGGCTCCCTCCGGCACACCTGCAGAGAGCCCCGTTGCCGTCCCGGCCCCGGCCGCGCCTGCCGCCACCCCTGCCAAGTCCGCCGCACCCGGAACGGACGGGCTCGTCATGAGCGGCAAAGTCGCCAGGGAGTCGGCCGAAGAGGCACCGGCATCCGGCGGCCTGAACCTCGGCTGGCCGCCCAAGCTGCCGCCCTTCTTCTGGCTGGAAGTGATGGCGGGTACCCGCAACCAGCAGAACGTCGAAAACAAATTCCCGTCCTTCGAGAACGCAAGCTTTACCGTGCCTGGCCTCAACACCTCGATCACGGCCCCCAACATCAGAGACCCTAAGCTGGCCACGCAGATTTCCAGCGGCGCATCCCTGAACACCCTCAAGGCCGAACTCGGTTTCTTGATCTTCTCGGGTGGACTCGAAGCCGCCGGCATGCGCGTTGCTCCGACCAATTTCGGAGCCTCGTCGGTGGCAAGCAGCCTGCCAGTTCCTGGCCCCCTGCTCAGCCAAGGCTACACCGGGTTCTATGGCAAGGCCCTCGGCCTGCGCGCCGGCTACCGGCGTGAAACCTACCGGGGTCTTCCCGGCGTTCCCGCCGACAAGGATGTCTCGCTCAACGAGTTCCTCGTGGGCTATGGGCTGGGCCTCGGCCTGGGACCGGTCAGCGGGGGCGTTGACCTGCTGGGCGGTATCGCGCCCCTGACGGTTGCCGACGGCGCGGCCAGCGCAGCGACGCTCGTACCCGCGGAGGCCGAAGTAGCCCTCGGTCTTACGCTCTATGGCGTCAAGGTCAAGTTCGGCCAACGCCTCCGTCTGACGGGCTACGGCTCCGACTTCGGCGCGGCCTTCGGCAGCCTGTTAAGTGCCGGCCTCCCAGGAACGGTCGATCCGACTTCCATCCTCAACGGCTCGGTTCCTGCCAACGTAAAGGCAGACTTGGAGGCTAAGGCCATTACCCTCCAGGACTCGTTCCGGGTCACATTCGAGTCCGGTCCGTTCATCGAGGCCGGCGTCTCGTTCTGACGTCCTGAGGCATCAGAGCCCGCCCCCTCCGGCAAGGTCTGCCGGAGGGGGCGTTGCTTCGGCAACCACACGTTCAGGGATGCAGCGTATCCAGCATCTCGGCCACCAGCAGCGGATGCGGCGAGGCCTTGGGACGTGCGGCCTTGAGGTGCGCCAAGGCATCACCCACGCCGAGGCCCTCCGCCTGCATCAGCCAACCCAACACGACAGTCGCGGAGCGAGACACGCCGTGGACGCAATGGACGTAGACGCGGTGCGTCTCGTCCCGGGCCAGCACGTCGGAGACGTGGTCGATCGCCGCGCGCAACAGCCTGCCCCGTGCCCCAACCCCCTCCTCGGCATCCCCGATCGGGAAGGCCGCCACGTGGGGCAGTGGGTCCAGGCCCCCGGCGGCAGCCTCGACAAGGATGGCGTCCAGCACGAGGCCTGCTGCCATGTTGACGACGTGCGTGACGCCGTCCAGCGCCAGCTCCCGCAAATCCCAGGCGCTCGCCGGTCGCGCGCCCAAGGCCAACCGAGGCGTAATCCAGTCATAGTGCACGTGGACGCTCCTCGCCAAGACAACCTGACATGGACGCATGATGCCACGTCCCCACGAAGCCGTGCCCTGCTGCCAGACGCCGGAGGCAGCAGCCACGCTCGCACTTGGGTGGCTCGGGACACGCGCAGGACATCGGGTCCTTATGGCGCCCCCCCCGTGGGATACACTGGCCCTGGGAGTTGCCGAAACCCTCGGGATCACGATGGGGGACGCTCGAGGTGAGGCCCCTATGGCCCAGCCCCGCAGATGCATCTGGCTCTACCATCCACCCGCGGAAGCCGGTCCGACGGCCGACCACGTGGCAGTCCTTATGGGGCCCGGAGCGGAGGCCCTGCTGTGGCACCAGGCCTCGGGCATGGCCCTCGAGACACTCCTGGCGGTCCGGTTCCCTCACGGAGCCGAAGGCAGTCGCCGGACCTGATCGACGAGGGCCGGGCGCACCCCGCCATCCCGCACGATGCGGGCATAGGTGGCCACGGCAGCCGTCGGACGACGCACCGGCCTGTCCTCGCCGGGATCCATCGCGTAGAGCCCGAATCGCGGCTTGCGCGAGCCCCACTCCCAGTTGTCGTAGAGCGTCCAGTGGCAGTAGCCCCAGACCGGCACCCCGGACCGCCGCAACTCCTCGACCATGGCCACGTGCGCCACCATGTAGGCCGAACGACTCCAGCCGTCGCGCCGCGGGCGACCGTCGTCCGTCGCCATGCCATTTTCGGTGAACAGCAGCGGCTTGCGCCCGACATGATGCCAGGCCCGGCGTGCTGCCTCCTTCAGGCCGTGGGGGGCCACGGGCCAGCGGGCATAGGGCCCCGGATCCGGCTGCGCGAGCGAGACGGAGGTGTAGGCATCGATGCCGAGGAAGTCGACTTCCGCCAGGGCGCGAGGCTCGAGGAAGTCCATGAGCCACATGTCGGGTTCGAGGGGACCGAAGCCGATCCGAGGCAAGGGACGGCCGAGGTCTCCCAGCCCGAGTGGCGGGACAGGGAACGGATGTATCGCGAGGAGGTAATGCGTGAAGCCCACGAGGGCGCCCGGATGAACCTGCCGAATCACCTCACGTGCGAGGACATGGCCCTGCAACAGGCGGCCGAGCACCAGCACGCCTGCCCAAGGGTCCCGCTCGCCCGGTGGAAACTGGCCGTCGACATAGCCCTTGTAAGCCATCATCGTCGGCTCGTTCAGGGTCAGCCACAGCGGGTCTTCGGGGGCAATCGCCCGGGCCACGCGGGCCACATAGCGTGCGAAACGCTCGGGTGCATCGCGACGCTCCCAGCCCTTCCGGCCGTAAAAGTCGGGCTTGTCCAACCACGCCGGATAGGAGAAGTGCAGCAACGTGACGACGGGGCGCATGCCGAGGCGTCGCGCCTCCCGCGCGATGGCGGCATATCTCGCGATGGCCCTGTCGTCCCAGGCCCCCTCCGCGGGCTCGACGCGGGCCCACTCCACCCCAAAGCGATAGGCCGTCAGGCCCATCCGCGCAGCAAGGGCCAAATCCTCGCGCCAGCGCCACCAGCCGTCGCCCATCGCCCGCGTGCGGTCCGGCACCTTGCCGGACCGCTCCCAATCCCGCCACTGAGTCGGGGTCTCACCCCCCTCGATCTGGTGCCCCGCCACCGACACGCCCCACAGGAAGCGGTCCGGCACCCGCGAGGGCGGGAGGCCGTCGAGGGGCATCACGTCAGGCAGACCGGCCGGCCCCGTGCACCCCGCAAGGGCCAGGATCGCCGTTGCGATCGCGGCCCGGACGCGCAGCCTGTATTCCATGCCCACGGCCCCATGCTACCCCCTGTGCGGCCATCGACAATCAGGCATTTCCATGGCACAGTGGACGCCCGGGTCTCGAGCCCGGCCAAGCTTGCCGAAGTAGCTCAACGGCAGAGCAACGGTTTCGTAAACCGTAGGTTGTGGGTTCAAATCCCATCTTCGGCTCTGGGTCGTTCGGACGGTTCTCTGCGGGGAATCGTCCGTTGCCTTTGGGGGTCGTTTCCCGCTTGCCCTCGCGTGGTACGCTCAGATTAGGACGACCGTCCAAGACATCCGCAACCTGTCCGCAGCCAAGCACGAGGTCCCCGTCCATGTCCGCTGTCCGCTATCGTGGCCGCCGCGCCGTGCTCGTGGCCGGGGCCCGGACCCCCTTCATGCGTTCGGGCACCGCCTTCATGGACTGGCGCGCCTACGACCTCGCGCGTGCCGCCGTGGCCGGTCTGCTGACGCGCACCCGCATCGATCCGGCCAGCGTCGATCGCATGATTCTGGGCACGGTCATCTCCGAACCCCGCACCTCGAACCTTGCCCGCGAGGTCGGCCTGGCCTGCGGCCTGCCTCAGGCCTGCCCGGCATTTACCGTCAGTGCGGCGTGCACCTCTTCCAATGTGGCCATCATGAGCGCGATCGAGGCCATCACCTCAGGTGCCGCCGACATCGTGATTGCCGGCGGCGCCGAGACCCTCTCGGACGTCCCCATCCGCTACAGCAGACCGGTCCGCAAGCGCCTGATCGCCGCCCAGAAGGCCCGGGGGCCGGCCGACCTGCTGAACCTTGCGGCCGGCCTCAAGGCAAGGGACCTGATCCCGGATGCCCCGGCCATCGCCGAGTTCTCGACCGGTCTCACGATGGGCGACAACGCCGAACGACTCGCCAAGGCCCTCGGCATCAGCCGCGAAGATCAGGACCGCCTGGCGATGGCTTCGCACGTCCGTGCCGCCCAAGCTGCCGAGCGCGGCGATCTGGCCAGGATGATCGTGCCGGTCCCGGTGGGTCCGAGTTTCGAGCCGGTTGCGGCGGACAACGGCATCCGCGGGGACACCAGCATGGAGAAACTGGGCAAGTTGTCGCCGGTCTTTGACCGCAAGTTCGGCACGGTGACGGCGGGCAACAGCTCATTCCTGACGGACGGGGCCTCAGCGGTGCTGATCACCAGCGAGGATGCGGCCCGGTCTCTTGGCCTGCAGCCCCTCGCGGCCTTCCGCAGCTCGGCCTTCGTCGGCCTCGACCCTGTCGAGGAGCTGCTGATGGGCCCCGCGCTCGCCGTGCCAGCAGCCCTGGGTGCCGCCGAGCTCGGCCTGTCCGACATCGAGGTCTTCGAGATTCATGAGGCCTTTGCCTCGCCCGTGCTGGCCATCCAGAAACTGATGCAGGATGCCGCGTTCTGCAAGACCCGCCTGGGCGCCGACGGTGCCCTCGGCGAGGTGCCGGACGAGCGCCTGAACGCGTGGGGTGGATCGCTTTCGATCGGGCATCCCTTTGGCGCCACGGGAGCCCGCCTCGTCATGATGGCCGCACAGCGCCTGGCAGCCGGCGGCGGGCGCCACGCTGTCGTCAGCGCCTGCGCGGCCGGTGCGCTCGGCCACGCCCTCGTCCTCGACGCCATCGCCTGATCTGCAGCACCTCCCAGGAAGTTTCAGCCATGTCCAGCCAGACAGAAATCCCCCCGGCCATCCGACTCGAGAAGCGCCCAGACGGCGTGGGCGTGCTTTGGTTCGACACGCCAGACAGCCCAGTCAATATCCTTTCCAGCCGGTTCTTCGGTGACTTTGCGGCAGCCCTTGACGGGTTCGAGTCGGACACCTCCCTCAAGGCTGCCGTCCTGGCGAGTGCCAAGGCCGACAGCTTCATCGCGGGGGCCGATCTCAAACAGTTCGTGGGGCTCGATGCAGCCCAGGGCACGGCTCTGGTCACCGAGGGGCACCGCCTGCTCGACCGGGTCGCAGCAAGCCGCAAGCCCATCGTGGCGGCCATCCACGGGGTGGCCTTGGGCGGCGGTCTGGAAGTGGCACTCGCCTGTCACTACAGGGTGGCAAGCGACGATCCGAAGACCCAGCTCGCCTTGCCCGAAGTGCAACTTGGTGTCCTGCCGGGCGCCGGCGGCACCCAGCGCCTGCCTGCCCTCATCGGGCTTGCCGCGGCCCTGCCGGCCATCTTGACGGGCAGCCGCTTCAAGGCCCGGAAGGCACTCAAGCTGGGCCTCGTGGATCACCTGACCTCGCCGAGGGGGATTGTCGAGGTGGCCGCCCGAGCGGCCCTTCAGCTGGCCGAGGGGACACTGCGCCGCAAGCCGCGCAAACCGACGCTCATCGACAGGGTTGCCGCCACGGCGCCAGGGCGCACCTTTATCCTGAACCAGGCCCGCAAGGACGTTCTGCGCAAGACTCGGGGACTCTACCCGGCACCGCTGCGCATCCTCGACTGCATCGAGGCAGGCCAGTCCCGGGGCTTCGCAGCCGGAGCCGCCGCCGAGCAGCAGGGCTTCGGGGCGCTCGTCGGCGACAGCAAGGGCAAAGCTCTGATCAAACTGTTTCTCGCCATGACGGACGCCAAGAAGGCCGGCGAGAACCTGCCGCCGCCTCGTCGGGTCTCGCGCCTCGGGGTCCTAGGCGCGGGCTTCATGGGCGAAGGCATCGCCGCCGTCTCGATGAGCCAGAACACCGTCGTCCTCAAGGACCTGACCGCGGCCTCCCTGGGCAAGGCCGCCAAGAACCTGAATGACGGCCTTGCCAAGCGTGAGAAGTCAGGGAGCTTGACCCGCCTCGAGCGCGACAGGCAATGGTCGAACCTGGTTTTCTCGACCGACGTGCAGGACATGGCCGGTTGCGAACTGGTCATCGAGGCAGTTTTCGAGAAACTTGAACTCAAGCGTCAGATTCTTGCCGACACTGAAGCCGTGCTTCATCCCGAGGCCGTGTTCGCCTCGAACACCTCGGCCCTGCCCATCAGCCAGATCGCTGCCGGTGCGAAGCATCCCGAGCGTGTCCTTGGCATGCACTACTTTTCGCCGGTGCCCAAGATGCCGCTGCTCGAGATCATCGTGACGGACCAGACGGCGGACTGGGCACTGTCGACCGCGTTGGCCTACGGGGTCAAGCAGGGCAAGACCTGCATCGTGGTCAAAGATGGTCCGGGCTTCTACACCACACGCATCCTGGCCCCGTTCGTCGGCGAAGCCATGCTGCTGCTTGAGGAGGGTGCGGACATCGAGGCCATGGACAAGGCCCTCAAGGACTTCGGCTTCCCGGTCGGCCCCGTCGCCCTGCTGGACGAGGTCGGCATCGACGTGGGTGCCCACATCGCGCGAGACCTGGGTGCCGCCTTCGCGGAGCGGGGGTGGAAGACCAGTCCGGCTGCAGCGAAACTGGTCGATGCCGGATACTGCGGGCGAAAGAACGCCAAGGGCTTCTACCTTTATCCTGCCGACAAGAAAGGCAAGTCGGGCAAGAAGCAAGTCAATCCTGCCGTCTACGGATTCTTCGGGGGACCGGCCCGCAAGCCCTTCCCGGCACAAATCATGGTGGACCGCCTTGCCCTCTTGATGGTCAACGAAGCCGTCCGTTGCCTTGAAGAGGGCATCCTCGCAAGCGCCACGGACGGGGATCTGGGGGCCATCCTCGGCTTGGGCTTCCCGCCCTTCACGGGCGGCCCGTTCCGCTACGTCGACCTGGTCGGCGCCGCGGACGTCGTGGCCCGAATGGAGCGCCTGCGGGAAACCTGCGGCGAACGATTCAAGCCCTGCGACACGCTGGTTGCGATGGCCCGCGAGAACAGGCGTTTCCATGAAAGTTGAACGACGGCTGCTGCCGCTCCTGCTTAGCCTAATTGGCTTCCTCGGAGCTTCTCCCGCCGAGGCGCTGGTGATCGAGGGGCGCGTGGTCCGGGTGTCCGACGGCGACACGGTGGCCGTAGCGGCGAAGAACGGTGTGGAAAAGATCCGGCTGCTGGGCATCGACTGCCCAGAGAAGGCTCAGGCACCCTGGGGGCCGAGGGCCAAGGCCTTCACGCAAGGTCGTGTGGCCGGTAAGACTGTGCGCATCGAGACGGATGTGCAGGAGCGGGACAAGTACGGTCGCTTGCTCGGTTATCTGTTCGTGGGCAACGAACTGGTCAACGAGTCGCTGGTGCGCGAGGGCCTCGCGATGCTCTACACGGCACCGCCCAACGTGCGCTTCTCGGAACGCCTGCTGGCGGCGCAACGCGGCGCGCGGGGTTCGGGAAAGGGTATCTGGAGCAAACGCGACGGCCTGAAGCAGAGTCCCTACGAGTTTCGTCATGGCGGCCGCGCCGCGCCCGCAAGCGTGGGACAGCCCGCACTCGGCGGCGGCGTTCCGGCGGCCTCCGTGCCGGATGCCGGTCTGCGTCGGACACACGCCGAAACCCCGGTCGACACGCCCTTCGTCGCCAACACCCGCACCGGCAAGTTGCATAAGGCCGCCTGCCGCTGGGCCCGTCGCATCGCCGTGGGCTCCCGCAAGGGCTTTGCGTCGGCGGCAGCGGGCGAGGCCGAGGGCTTCAAGCCCTGCGGAACCTGCCTGCGCTGATTCGCTCAGGCGATGCGGTCGAGCACGTGCCCGAGCTTGCCGCGTACTTCTTCGGCCAGATCGCACAGGGCATCGCCGCAGGCCGCCTGCACCGTCGCCACGGGATCGACGATGCGGACGACCGTCTCTTCGCCCTCCTGCCAGACCACGACGTTGCAAGGCATGACCGTCCCGATGGCCAAGTCCTGGCTCAGGGCACGATGAGCCAGCACTGGGTTGCACGCACCCAGAATCCGATAGGGGCGGAAACTCACGTCCAGCTTGGTTTTCAAGGTACCTGCCACGTCGATTTCCGTGAGGATGCCGAAGCCCTCGGTCTTCAATGCCTCGGGCAGGCGGGCGAGCACCTCGTCCATCGACAGGGCGAACTGGCGTTGCAAGGCACTCATGAGGATTCCTCGGACTCGGAAAGGGGGACACCGGGCGCTTCGGCGGGCGGAGAGGAGGCCTTGCCAAGCGCGCGCCGTCCGGGTACAGTGGGAGTCCTGATTTACTGCTTTACGGAGTGTTTGTCCAATGAGCCGTCTCAACGCCCAACAGATTCTTGCGGACGTGGCCGCCGGCAACCTGCGCACGGACCGCCCCGCCCTGAACGCCGGCGACACCGTCAAGGTCTTCGCCCGCATCGTCGAGGGTGGCAAGGAGCGTATCCAGGCCTACGAAGGCGTCGTCATCAAGTTGCAGGGCGTCGGCATCAGCCGGACCGTGACCGTCCGCCGCATCTTCCAGGGTGTCGGTGTCGAACGCGTCTTCCCGATCCACTCTCCCCGCATCGACCGCATCGAAGTGCTGCGTCGTGGTGACGTGCGTCGCGCCCGCATCTACTACCTCCGTGGCCTTCAGGGCAAGGCTGCCCGCATCAAGGAAAAGGCGCG
Source organism: Candidatus Sericytochromatia bacterium (assembly GCA_035285865.1). Taxonomy (GTDB): domain Bacteria; phylum Cyanobacteriota; class Sericytochromatia; order S15B-MN24; family VGJW01; genus VGJW01. The sequence continues at coordinate 44,981 of JAYKHS010000006.1, read as the reverse complement.
TGACGCCAAGCCTGCTGCGGCCCGCAAGCCCGAACCCGCCACCGTCTGATTCGAATCGACGCAACGGGGGATGGCCATCAGGTCATCCCCCGTTGTCTTGCAGGCTCCATGGATCCCGAACACCCGAATGACCACGCGCTGGACCTCCCCAAGGTCCAGTGGTATCCCGGGCACATTGCCAAGGCCCAGAAGACTCTGGTCGACCGCCTGGCACTCGTCGACGCCGTCATCGAGGTTGCCGACGCGCGCATTCCCGACAGCTCCAGATTCCGCGAGGCGCGCCGGTTCATCGGCCAGAAGCCGCACATTCTCGTCTACACGAAGACCGACCTGGCGGATCCTGCGCTGACGCGCGCATGGACACACCACCACGAGGCCCTGCTGATCGACGGACGCAGCGGCAAGGGCCTGCCCGCATTGCGTCAACGACTGCAACGGGAAAAGCAGGCCATCGACGCCCGGATGGCCCGACGCGGCCGATTGCCACGGCCGCTGCGCGTGATGGTGCTGGGCCTGCCCAATGTGGGCAAGAGCAGCCTCATCAACCGCCTCGCGGGTGCCCGCAAGACACAGGTCGGTGACAAGCCCGGCGTCACGCGGGCCCCGGGCTGGATCAAGCTGGGCAAGGATCTGGAACTGCTGGATACGCCCGGGCTGGTGCCACCCAGGCTTGATGACAGCCTGGTGGCCTTCAAGCTGGCGCTTGTCGGCGCCATCCCGCTTGAAGCGATGGATCCTCTGGAGGTCGCCCGGGTGGCCATGGCCCGACTTCCGGTGATGGCCGCCGCCGTGCACGAGGCAGCAGGCAGCCCGCGGAACCTCGCGGACCTCGCCATTGCGCGCGGCTGGATGGGTCCCGGCGGTCCGGACCTCGAGCGCGCGGGACGCAGCTTCCTCGCCGAACTGCGCGAAGGCAGCTACGGTCCGGTCAGTTGGGATGATCGGCCACCGACGGCTGCACGTCCGGGCACGCCCCGAACCTCCTCCTGACGCTCACGACGACGCATCAGCCTTCGAACCGTGCCTCGCGGACACGACGCGGCCATGGCCATGCTCCGGGGTATCCGACCGGGTCGCACTACCCGGCCGGGGAGGAGGAGAAGGTCATGAAGAAGTCCCTGCTCACGGGCGTCCTGCTGCTGGGCCTGGCTGGATGCGGCCAGGCTGCGCCGGGCATCACCGGACAGCCCGCTGCGTCGTCCCCGGACTTGCCAGCCGTCACGACCCTGGCCGAGCTCCCCGTCAGCGAACGCATTGCCGCGCTCGCCCGAATCCCCACCATGCGGACGCAGCGCCTGAATGCGATCTTCGACGCCCTGGCGCTTCGCCATCCCGAGGACGCCGAAGCGCTGAACCAGGTCCGCAGCCGCATGCTGGCCCTGGACGAGACTGGCATCAAGGCCCTGCGTGCCGCACTCTGGCAAGACATGAAGGACCGTTCCGTCGAGGAAGTCCACCTCGAGTTCCTGGCCATGATCGACAAGCCCTCGCGGCTGGTGAGCCTGCTCGACGCCAAGCTCGACGCGCTGGACACGCTGGACGAGAAAGGCATCAAGGCCTTGGGCGCGACCCTGCCGAGCGAGATGGATCGGCTCGAGACCTTCCAGGCGGAGGTGGTGCGGGCCTTCGTGACCCGTATCGTCCGGCGGCTCGGGCAGATGCCCGCCGTGACCAAGGGCTGACGGGGCGGCGGCGGGGCGTGGCCGGCACGGCGCCGGTCACGCCCCGCTGGGCTATAATGACGACACAATCGGCAGGAGGGGGCCTTGCGCATCGGCATCGGCAGCGACCACGCGGGCTTCTTTCTCAAGGAGACGCTTGAAGCCCTCGTGGCCCAGAAGGGCCACGGAGTCATCGATTACGGCTGCGACAGCCCAGAGCCCGTTCACTACCCGGAGATCGCCGGCAAGGTGGCCGGTGCGGTGGCGCGCAAGGAGGTCGACCTCGGCATCCTGATCTGCGGATCGGGCATTGGCGTCTCCATCGCCGCGAACAAGGTCGATGGCGTCCGCGCGGCGCTGATCCACGAACCTGTCTCGGCCAACCTCGCCCGCGCTCACAACGATGCCAACATCCTGTGCCTCGGAGCCCGGCTGATCGGCGAAGACATGGCCCGCGCATGCGTCGAGGCCTTTCTTGCCGGCGCCTTCGAAGGCGGCAGGCACGAGACGCGTCTCCAGCAGATCACCGCCCTCGAAACGGCCCCGCCCCGTCGCTGACCCGGAGTTTCCGCCATGTTCGCCCTCGAGCACCTGCGCCTGACCGACCCTGCACTTGCAGAGGTGCTGGACCGTGAACTGCTGCGGCAGCAGGACGGACTGGAACTGATCGCATCCGAGAATGTGGCCTCGCCCGCCGTCATGGAAGCCATGGGCTCTGTCCTGACCAACAAGTATGCGGAAGGCCTGCCCCACAAGCGTTACTACGGCGGCTGCGAAATCGTCGACATCGCTGAAGATCTCGCCAACGCCCGGGCCCGTGAGCTCTTCGGGGCCGAGCACGCCAACAGCCAACCTCATTCCGGCGCGCAGGCCAACATGGCCGTGTTCATGGCCTTCATGCAACCGGGCGACACCTTCCTCGGGATGAATCTGTCGCACGGTGGTCACCTGACGCACGGCAGCCCCGTGAACTTCAGCGGGAAGTGGTTCAAGGCCGAATCCTATGGCGTTGACACGGCCTCGGGCCTCCTCGACATGGATCACGTCCGCGCGCGTGCGCTTGCCGTCCGGCCGCGGATCCTGCTGGCCGGGGGATCGGCCTATGCCCGGACGCTCGATTTCGCGGCATTTGCCGACATCGCCCGCGAGACCGGGGCCGTGCTGATGGTCGACATGGCCCACATCGCCGGCCTCGTCGCCGCCGGCGTGCATCCTTCCCCGATACCCCACGCTGACGTCGTCACGTCGACGACCCACAAGACCCTGCGCGGCCCTCGCGGCGGCATCATCCTCAGCCGCGCCGCCCACGCTCAGGCGCTCGACAAGGCCGTGTTCCCGGGCCTGCAGGGCGGACCGCTCATGCACGTCATCGCAGCCAAGGCCGTGGCCTTCCACGAAGCGCTGCAGCCGTCCTTCCGCGCCTATCAGGAGCAGGTCCTCGCCAACGCACGCGAGCTGGCCGAGACCCTTATGGCGCAGGGCATCACCCTCGTCACCGGCGGCACCGACAATCATCTGGTCCTGGTGGACACCCGGTCCGTCGGACTCACGGGCAAGGACGCCCAGGCGGTCCTCGCCCGCATCGAGGTGACGGCCAACAAGAACACCATCCCGGACGATCCCCAGAGTCCCTTCGTGACCAGTGGCCTGCGGCTCGGCACCCCGGCCATCACCACCCGCGGCCTCGGGCAGAATGCTGTGCGCCTGCTGGGCGAAGCCATCGCCGACGCGCTGCGCAACCCGGATGATGCGGCCGTCATCGCCTCCTGCAGGGACCGGGTCCTCGGCCTCTGCAAGGCCCACCCCCTCTATTCGGGCGTCTTCGCGCCCGCAGCGGCTGGAGCCGCCTCCTGAACCCGATGCCTCCCTTGCCCCCCGGCGACCCGGGAGCCTTCGGCCCCTACGGGGCGATGTTACTGACCGTCACCCTGCTGGCGGCGTGGCTGGCCACGGACCTGGCAATCCCTTGGGTCACGCGCTTCGCCTACCGCTTCGGTCGCGTGGATCCGGTCGATGCCCGCAAGGTCCACACGGTACCCATTCCTCGCCTGGGCGGGATTGCCATTTTTCTCGGCGTGGTTGCCAGCCTGCTCATCGTCGAAAATTTGATCCCGGGCCGCCAACTGCTGGTCGGCGGCCCGTTCCGTGGGCTGGCTGCCGGTGCCGGCCTGGTTTTCCTGCTCGGGATCGTGGATGACCTGCATCCGCTGTCGGCCAAGGTGAAGCTGGCGGGCCAACTGGCCGCAGCCGTGCTGGCCTTCAAACTCGGGCTGCGCATCGAGTTCCTGTCCTGGATCGATGGCGGCTTGCTGGCCTTTCCAGCCATCGCGGGCCTGCCGCTGATCAGCCTCGGCATCACGGCCTTCTGGCTGGTCGGCATCTCCAACACCATCAACCTCGTCGACGGACTGGACGGGCTGGCAGCCGGCATCACGCTCATCGGTGCCCTGGCGCTGGTCACCATCGCCATCCAGACGGGCCAGCTCCTGCCCGCAACGCTGGCTCTTGCCCTGCTGGGCGGCACGATCGGGTTCCTGCGGTACAACTTCAACCCGGCCAAGATCTTCATGGGGGACGGAGGCAGCCTCTTCCTCGGCTTCATGCTTGCAGGCATCTCGGTCATGGGCGTCTTCAAGCTGGTGACAGCGGCAGCGCTGGCCCTGCCCCTGCTGATCGTGGGCGTACCCATCGTCGACACGACCTTCGCCATCATCCGCCGCCTCTGGAATCGTCAGCCCATCTTCGCTCCAGACCGCGGCCACTTGCACCATCGCCTGCTGGGGGCAGGGCTCTCGCACCGCACCACCGTCATCTTCATCTACGGCATCAGCCTCGCGCTGGCCAGCATGGCCCTCGGTCTTTTGGGCAATCCGGGCACGTGGCCAATGCTTTTTGCCAGCCTCGCCGCACTCGGCTGGGGCGGCTGGCGCCTTCGACGCTCGCGCGGCGGCGTGTCGGCAGCACCCTCTCCTCCTCCATCCACCCAGCCCACGTCAGGTACGACACCTTGAAACAGCGTCGCCCCGTCATCCTCAGCGTCTTCGGTACGCGCCCCGAAGCCGTCAAGATGGCCCCCCTCGTCAAGGCCTTGGCCGCGTGTCCGGACCTGGACGCGCGCGTGGCTGTCACGGGCCAGCATCGCCAGATGCTGGACCAGGTGCTGGACCTCTTCGAGATCGTGCCCGAGGTCGATCTGGACCTGATGCAGGCGGGCCAGACCCTGGAAGGCCTCACGGCCCGCGTGCTCGGCCAGCTCGAACCGGTTCTCGAGCACCACAGGCCCGACATGGTCCTGGTGCAGGGCGATACCACGACGGCATTCGCGGCGGCGCTCGGTGCCTTCTACAAGCAGATTCCCGTCGGTCATGTCGAGGCCGGCCTGCGCACCACTGAACGCTACAACCCTTTCCCCGAGGAGATGAACCGTCGGCTGATCTCGCAGATCGCCTCCCTGCACTTCGCCCCGACGGAAACAGCCGCGGCCGCCTGCCTGCGGGACGGCATCCCGGATGAAGCCATCTACCAAACAGGCAACACCGTCATCGACGCCCTGCTTCAGGTTGCCGCGGGCTTGCCCCCTCAGCAGCCGCGCACGGGCCGAACCCTGCTGGTGACGGCGCATCGTCGGGAGAATTGGGGCGCTCCGATGGAGGGCATCTTCTCGGCCGTGCGCGCCATCCTCGAGGCACGCCCGGACCTCGACGCGGTGGTGCCCTTGCACCTGAATCCCCTCGTTCAGGAAGTGGGGCGGCGCCACCTCGGGGGCATGGCACAGGTGCGGATCGTGCCACCGCTCGACTACCTTCCCTTCATCGAGGCCATGCGGGACGCCACGCTGATCCTGACAGACTCCGGCGGAGTGCAGGAGGAAGCCCCTTCGCTCGGCAAGCCCGTATTGGTGCTGCGCAGCACGACGGAACGTCCCGAAGCCGTCGAGGCAGGCACCGTCCGGATGGTGGGCACCGACCGAGACACCATCATCACCGAGACGCTGAGGCTGCTGGACGATCCGGAAGCCTACGCGACGATGGCGAAAGCAGTGAATCCCTATGGCGATGGCCGTGCCGTCGCACGCATCGTCGAGATCATCCGCTGGAAACTCGGCCTGCGTGCCGACAGGCCCGAAGATTCCTTCACGCCTGGGAGACCGTCCGCTCGGGCCTGAGCCGGTCCCCCTCGGGCCGCCCCAACCCGATGAAACAGCCCTGATGCCACACGGCAACCATGGGCGCCGGTTCAATCGCCTCGGGGAGCGACACGCCTTGTCCCAGTCGGAAGGCACGTGCAGCCACATCGTCGAGATCCAGCCGAGGCCAGTGACGCAGCCCATCATCCACGGCTTGCAGCCTGAGTTCGAGGGTTTCGTCCAAGGGCTGGGCCACCTGCAGGCCCCAAGGTCCTGACCGCGTCCGGACCAGGAACGCAAGATGTGCCGGGACTCCCAGGGCCCTGCCCAAGTCCTCGGCCAAGGAGCGGATATAGGTACCCGCCGAGCAAGCGATGGCCAAGCGCGCAGCCTGGCGCTCCGCATCGAAAGCCAACAGTTCGAGCGCATCGATGCGTACCTCGCGCTCGGGCACCACGACGTCCTCGCCAGCGCGAACGCGTTCATGGGCCCGGCGCCCATCGATCCGCACGGCCGATACCGCAGGGGGACGTTGGCGGATGGTCCCGACGAAAGCAGGCAGGAGGGCGCGCAGACCCGCCTCGGTCACGCCTGAAGGCTCCTCGGCAAGGGTCTCGCCCGTCGCATCCGCTGTCGTCGTCGCTCGGCCGAAAACGACCTCGCCGACATAGGCCTTGTTGTCGTCAAGAAACGACAACCATCTGGCCGCCGGGCCGACGGCCACGACCATGACGCCGGCAGCCGCAGGATCGAGGGTGCCGGCGTGACCTACCCGACGCTCGCCGACACGGCGACGCACCCACGACACGACCTCAAAGGAGGTCATGCCTGCCGGCTTGAGCAGGATGGCAAGCCCGGACCGACTCACGCGGCGGGAACGCCGTCCAGCTGCAAGCCGATCTGTTCGAGGAAACGCGGCTCCAGCTCACCGGGCCCCTCGGAGACCGTACATCCCGAGGCACGGACGTGACCCCCACCATCCCAGACACGCGCGATGCGGTTGACGTCGACCAAGCCCTTGGACCGGAAGGAAACCTTCCAGCCCCCGGCCGCGAGCTCACGCATGAAGACGGATGTATCCACACCCTGGATGGAACGCAGCTGCTCCACGATGCCTTCGCAGTCCTCGTCGTCCGCACCCGCCTCCGAAAGCATGGCCCGAGACACCGACGCGAGTGCGACTCGCCCACCCAAGGCCATGCGCAAGCGACCCAAGGCGGCCGCCTGAATACGCAGAGCCCGCGCGGGCATCTCCTCGTAAAGCGCCTGATTGATTCGGCTGACGGCCACGCCAGCCTCGATCAGGTGGGCCGCCATGAGATGGGTGTGGGGCCGCGTGCCGTCATAGCGGAACGATCCCGTATCCGTCGAGATGGCCGCATAGATGGCATCGGCAGCTTCACGATCGATGGAGATGCCGAAGTGATGGAACAGACGGAAGACGACCTCGCCGGTGGCAGCGGCATCGGCCATGATGAGGTTGTCCGTCCCGAAGGCCTGGTTCGAGATGTGATGGTCCACCACGACGAGCGGCCGGAATGCGGCCATCCGGGCCGTCCAGTCGGCGCCGAAGCGGCGGATGTCCGCCGCATCGCAGGTGGCCAGCGCCCAGCCATCGAGTCCTTCCAGCGAAGTGCGGACCTCGTCGGTTCCACCCAGGAACCTCAGGGCCTGCGGCACAGGATCCGGACAGACGTGGACGACCTCGTGGCCAAGCTTGCGCAGCAACACCTTCAGGGCGATCGCGGAGCCGAGGGTATCCGCGTCCGGATTCATGTGGGACGCCACAACCCAGCGCGGGTGGGCACGAAACACAGCCGCAACCGCATGATGTTCGGCGGGCAGCCCCAGATCCTGATCAGCGATCACGCCAGACCCTCCCGGAAGGCGCCCTCAGGCGCCGCGCTCATCGGCCCCGTCGGCCGCATCGTGGTGGCGGATGCGCGCGAAGAGATCATTGAGATGAGCAGCGTGCCGAGCGGTACGGTCCACACGGAAGGACAGCTCCGGGGCATGCCGCAGTTGCAGTTCACGACCGATTTCCCCACGCATCATCCCTGAAGCCGAGCGCAGACCCTCAAGTGTCAGGGCCTCCTGATCCTCGTCGCCATAAACGGATACGAAGACCTTGGCATGCCGAAGATCGCCGGAGACTTCGACACCCGTAACCGAAACCATGCCGACGATGCGCTGGTCCTTGATCCGGAACTGCAGCATCTCGGCCACGAGACGACGAATCGCCTCGGCCATCCTGTCGGAACGACCATGGGTCGGCATGAAGGCCCTCCCTATCGGGTCTTCTCGACGAGCGAGTAGACCTCGATGAAGTCGCCGATCTGGATGTCGTTGAAGTCGGCGAAGGAGATACCGCAGTCGTAGCCCTGCTGGACTTCCTTGACCTCGTCCTTGAAGCGCTTGAGGTGATCGAGCTTGCCTTCGTGGACAGCCTGGCGGCCACGCATGACCTTGGCCTTGAGATTGCGCTGCATCTTGCCTTCACGAACCATGCAACCCGCGATGACCGTCTTCTCGAAAGTGAAGATCTTGAGGACTTCGGAGCGACCGGTGAAGACTTCCTCGAACTCGGGCTCGAGCATGCCCTTGAGTGCCTTCTCCATGTCTTCGAGCAACTTGTAGATGACGTCGTATTCGCGCACCTCGACGGACTCCGCATCCGCCTTGGCCTTGGCACGGTCGGAAACGCCCGTGTGGAACGCGATGACGATGGCATTCGAAGCACTGGCCAGATCGATGTCCGATTCCGTGACTTCGCCGGTATTCGCCAGAATGATCCGCAGGGCCAGGCCCTCGTCCTTGTTGAGGTTGAGCAAGGACTGGGTGACGGCCTCGAGAGAGCCCTTGACGTCTGCCCGAAGCACCAGCCGCAGCTCCTTGAGATCGGCCAGGCTGCCACCCTTGGCGGCATCCGAGATGGCGCCCAGCGTGAGATGCTTCGCCTTCTCGGCCAGATCCTTGGCGCGCTCCGCCTCGGCCCGCTCGCCCGCGATGGCCTTGGCCTTCCGCTCGTCCTCATAGACCTGGAAGATGTCACCGGCACGAGGCACGGCCGAGAGACCCGTAATTACCACGGGCAGGGCAGGTGGCGCCGACTTCACGCGCCGCCCCTGGTCGTTGATCATGGCGCGGACCTTGCCTGCGATGGCCCCCACGGCGAAGTGATCGCCGACGGAGAGCGTGCCGTTCTGCACAAGGACGGTTGCCTTCGGACCCATCTTGGGATCCAGCTCGGCTTCGATGATGAGCCCGCGCGCCAAGCGGTCGGGATCAGCCTTGAGCTCTTGGACCTCCGCCACGAGCAGAATCATCTCCAGCAACTCGCTGATGCCGATGCGCTGCTTGGCGGACACGGGCACCATGACCGTCTGACCACCCCACTCCTCGGCCACCAGACCGAACTCGGTGAGCTGCTGCTTGACTTGGTCGGGCTGGGCCTCGGGTTTGTCGATTTTGTTGATGGCCACCATGATCGGCACGCCAGCCTCGCGAGCGTGGTTGATGGCCTCGATGGTTTGCGGTTTCACACCGTCGTCGGCAGCCACCACCAGGATGGCGATGTCCGTGGCCTTGGCACCACGGGCACGCATGGCCGTGAAGGCCTCGTGACCCGGCGTGTCCAGGAAGGTAATCGGCTTGTCGTGGATCTCGACTTGATAGGCACCGATGTGCTGCGTGATGCCGCCGGCCTCGCCGGCCGCCACACGGGTGTTGCGGATGGCGTCGAGCAGCGAGGTCTTGCCGTGGTCGACGTGACCCATGATGGTGACGACGGGCGGACGGGTGACCAGACGGGACTCATCCACCGCCTCGACGACCTCTTCGGGTCCCTCCTGACTGGGATCGTACATCTCGACCTCGAGCCCCAGGTCCGCAACGATGGCTTCGGCGGTTTCGAGCGGGATGGTCTGGTTGATGGTGGCCATCACCCCCTTGAGGAAGAGGCGCTTGATGACTTCGGCCTCGTGGACGCCAATGCGCTCCGCGAGTTCCTTGACCGTGAGAGAACCAGACAAACGTACCACCTGATTGATCGACGGGCCCGAGGAACGGTGCCCCTTCTTCTTTGACCGCTGACTGACCTTGGAGACTTCACCTTCCTTGTCCTTGCGGCGGTCTTGCCACTTCTTGGCGCCACCGGGCTTCTTGTTGGGGCCCATGCCCGGACGCGGCGGACCACCGGGCGCGCCCGCCCCCCCACCGGGACCACCGAAGCCACCGGGGCGCGGCCCGAAGCCAGGCCTACCACCGCTTGGACCGGGAGGGCGACCGTATGCACCACCAGCCGGACGCCCACCGGGTGCGGTTGCACCTGCGGGCGCGGGAGCCCGACCAACCTGCCCAGCACCCGCAGTAGCGAGGCTGCCAGGCCGGCCGGCGGCGCGGCCGGGCTGCTGGCGAACGGGCAAGGGCGCCGGAGTGACCACCACCGGCGCCGGTGCGGAAATCTTCCGGGGACCCGCAACCGCTGCCACGACTGGGATCTCGGGCTCCGGTGGCGCCAGACGCGCTCGAAAACGCTGCTCAGCGTCCGCGGGGACCGGAGTGAAATTGGTGGCTATCGCCGCAAAACCCAACTCGTGGAGAATGCCCAGCACCTCCCTGGAGGGAAGGCTGACCTCGCGAGCGAGCTCGATGACGCGCATGAAAAAAGAAGACCTCGAGCGTCCATCATGCCCCGAACCGGAGTGGATGTCCAGCCACACCCCGCCGACGAGCGCCGTGCCGATCCTTCATCAGAGCGGCAGCAAGGCCCGCATCCGCTCTGCGGCGGCCAGGCCCATCAGGCGCACGAGCCCCTTCGGAGCATGCGCCCACGCGAGGCATTCAGGCTGGGCATGCAGGTAATGGCCGTGTCCGCCTCGGGCGACCAACTCCCAGCGCCCATCGGCAAATCGCGCCATGCGAACCATGTCCGGCCCATGGCTCCAACCGCGGCAAGCCAAGCATCGCCTGAGGCGAGGGGCCTGACGTCGCGGACTCACTCGGCGGCTTCCTCGCCCTCCGCGGCCACAGGCGTCGGCTCGGCCGGCTCGGCCATGGCATCCGTGCCGGCCCGACCATCCTCACCCACGACACCGCGAGCGGGCCGGATACGCGGCACGCCACGCGCATCCTCGGCAGCCTGTCGCTCGGACCGGATGTCGATGCGACGGCCAGTCAGGCGCGAAGCCAGACGAACGTTCTGCCCCTCCTTGCCGATGGCCAGGGACAGCTGGTTGTCCGGGACGACCGCCCGCGCATCCGCATCTCCGATCGCATCGACGCGTCTGACCTTGGCCGGCGACAGCGCCTGAGCCACGAACTCCTCGGGTCGCGGAGACCAGCGCACGACATCGATCTTCTCCTGGCCCAGGTCGCGCATCACGGCCTGAATGCGGGTGCCGCGTGCCCCGATGCACGCACCGACGGCATCCACACTGCGATCGCGACTACGGACCGCAACCTTGGTGCGCTGACCGGCCTCGCGAGCGATGGCCTCGATGCGCACCACTCCATCAGCGACCTCGGGCACCTCGAGCGCGAAAAGTTCGCGCACCAGGCCGGCGTGACCACGGCTGGCGATCATGACCTCACCTCGACCACCGTCGCGCACCTCGACCAGATAGACCCGAACCCGGTCCCCGGGCCGCAGACGTTCGCCGGGAATCTGCTCATGGCCGGGCATCAGGGCCTCGACACCCTCGACGATGACCCACGCGTTCTTTCCCTCGAAGCGATCGATCTCCCCCAGCACCGTCCGACCGACGCGCCCACGCAACTGATCGAGCTGCTTGCGGCGCTCGATTTCGCGCGTCTTCTGTTGCAGCACCTGGCGGAAGGCTCCGGCGGCGAGGCGGCCCATCGTGGCCATGTTCGGCGTGACGTCCTCCTCGAGGATGTCACCGGGCTCGAGGTCGGCCTGCACGAGGCGAGCTTCGGCCAAGGCAACCTCGTCGGCGGCCAGTTCATCGGCATCCGAGACGGTCCGGCGTCGCACGAGCACCATGGTGTTGGCGTCGGGGTCCAGTACGGCATGGACGGCCGGCACGGCATCCGGCATACGCATGTAGGCGGCCAGCAAGGAGGCTTCGAGCATCTCCTTCAGGACGTCGGCGGGAATCTCCTTTTCCACCTGCAGCGTGCGGAAGGCGCCCTTGATGTCGACATTCATGGATCTGGCTACCAGTACGGTCCGGAGAGGACCCGGGGATTCAGTTGAGCGCGAGCCTGGCGCGGCTGACGGCATCACGGGGCAATTCCAGCACCCGGCCTTCGGCCTCGACCAGGATGTGGTCGGCGGTGGCCCCTTCGAGGCGGCCGACCCACTGGCGGCGCCCCGCGAAGGCACGATTGAGCTTCACGGCAACCTTGCGGCCCCGGAAGCGAACGAAGTCGGCATCCGCGACCAGCGGACGCTCGGCGCCGGGCGAGGAAACCTCGAGATGATACCCCTCGTCGAGGGTCGCGAAGGCCTCATCCGTGTCCAGCACGGGATCCAGGGCCCTCGAAAGGGATTCGCAGTGCGTATGGCTGACGCCGTCCGGATGGTCGATCGTGATGCGGAGAATCCTGCGGCCATGCTCTCGGGTCCACGTCACCTCGACCAGGTCGAGCCCCAACTCGGCGGCAAGGCGGGACGCCATGTCCGTCGCACGATCGACGAGGGTCATCGCGTGTAGACCTCGGGCTTGAGCACGCCGATGAACGGGAGGTTGCGGAACCGCTGGGCGTGGTCCAGGCCATAGCCCACAACAAAGCGATCCTCGACCGTGAAACCGGTGTATTGCACGTCGACAGGGGCAACGCGGCGCGACGGCTTGTCGAGGAGCGTGCAGATGGACAGGCTGGCCGGCTTGCGCTCCTCGAGCGCCCGGGTCAGGTAGGACAGCGTCAGGCCCGTGTCGATGATGTCCTCGACAATCAGCACGTGCCGGCCGGTGATCGTTTCGTCGAGGTCCTTGAGGATACGGACGACTCCGGAGGACTTGGTGGACGACCCGTAACTCGAGATGGCCATGTAGTCGATCTCGAGCGGCAGGTGGATCTGGCGGATGAGATCACCCATGAAAAGAGCCACGCCACGCAGGACACCCACGACGAGCAGGTCGCGCCCCTGATAATCGAGCGTGATCCGCTCGCCCAGTTCGCGCACCCGCTCCGCGATGGCATCCTCGGAAATCAGCACTTCCTGGATGGCGTCGAGCAGGGGAGAACGGGGCACGGCAGCGGGGGACATCGCGACAACCTCGAACAGGGGTCAGGAGGGCATGGTACCACGCCGCGAGAGCCCTCCCGCCGTGCTATGATGACTGCGCTCGAGTCCCTTCCCACCCTGCGGGAGACCTGCCTTGCTCCGCCCCCATCGCGTCGGCCCGCTTGCCCTCCTCGCCGCGTTCGGCGCCGGCTGTGCGACCTTCAATACCTTCGACTACGTGAAGGATAGCCTCTCGTCCGCGGTCATATACCGAAGCGTCACGGTCCAGCCCCCGGCCTCGACGGCGAAAACCACGGCCATCATCGCGTGGCTGCCCACCGATGGCAGTCAGGTGACCCGCATCGAACGCCAGCACCGAGTCCCGGCCACGGGCGAAGTCCGCACCGAAACCTTCAGCGGAGGCAAGGTCACCAATCCGCTCATCGACGATGCACTGTCGCCGGACATCCCCTACCTCTACACGCTGTTCTCGGACGGCGCAGCCGGCACGCGCAGCACGCTCGTCGAGACCGTTGCCGCGCCCGACTCGGGCCCCGAGTTGACGGCACCGGGGGTCGGTGCCATTGCCTTCGAGCTCGACAAGACGGCGCCCGCAGCGCAGTCCGGTGGCGCGCCCCAGCTGACGTGGCAGGCACTGCCCGCCGACGTGAAGCGATCGGATCGCCATTATGGCTATCTCGTGATCGTAGGCCAGTACGACGCTTCGAGCAGCACAGGCCTCAAGGCCGACTACACGGCCTTTCTCGACGAGTCCAAGCATCAGACGGGCGTGGCGCTCGGCACCCCTAGCGATCTCGAGGGCTTCTCCACCGACCTCGTGGCGCAGCTTTTCAAGCAAGGTGGCTTCGAGAGCCTTGCTTCCGGCTCGTCCGACGTGAAAACCCTCGCACCCGGCGAATACGCCTGGACGATCATCCCGCTCGCGTCCGACCTGAATCGTCGGTCCTTCGGGCTCGGCCGGATGCCCGCCTTCACCAACCCCCGCTACTTCAAGCGGTTCGTGGTCCGCTAGGGGCGGATCGGACGAGGTAACCCTTGGCAACCGCGATGCGCCAACACACCCTCAGGCTCGGAGTCGGCTTCGGTCTGCTGGCAGCCGCCTGGCCCGTCGCGGCCCGAGCCGAGTCGATGGATGCCATCGGCATCAGCCAGGGCGGCACGATGGCGGCGCGCGGCTCGGACGTCAACAGCCCGTTCTTCAATCCGGCGGTGCTTTCGGAAGCCCGCGGAAACATCTATCTCGGCCCGCAGTTCGGGCTTCAACTGGGCAACGACACCCTAGGCGTCGTCGACGTCCTCTCCGCGACCCAGGGCAACTCGTCCAACCCGCAGTTGAAGGCCTTCCAGACCTACCTCTCCGACATCGGCCGGTATGGCGAGGCGGTCAAGGAAGCGAACGCCAAGGATGCCCTGCCCCAGGCACCGCCGGCCGCACCGGCTCTGCCCTTCGGCAGTTCCGTCAATGGCTTCCTGCGCGCGGACAGCGGCCTCTACGGCCTGCGCTTCTCGGTCGCCGGGGACATCCAGGTGGGTGCCAGAGGCTGGGCACGCGTGGTGCTGCCCGAACTCACGCTCTCCGCTCCCGAGATCTACGAAGCCGCCCAGCAGTCCCTCGCCGTCGACCGCAAGCTCGCCCTTTCCCTGCGGGACCTTGGCCAGCAGATTCGTGAGGACGCCCTCGACATCGGCAAGCTCAGGGGCAACATCGATCAGATCCGCAGCCAGCTCGACGAAGGCCTGCAGCCCCTCGTGCAGAAGGATGGCGCCAAGGTCACCATCGCCGCGAACCTCGGTGGCTACCTCACCAACGCCATCAGCTTCCAGGTGCCTGCGGCGCGGCTCGGGCTCCGCCAGGTAGGGCCGATCCCGCTCGACAAGGCCACGCTGGGTGCCACCCTCAAGATTCACACCGGTTCTGCAGCGATTCCGGCCCTGGACTCGGCCTTCGGCATGCTGGGCGCCAACCTGCCCCTTGGCGTCGTCGACAACGGCGGGCCGACCAACCTGCCCGTGGCCGTGCCGATGCGGGTGGAACTGGTCAACACCTTCAACTTCGGCAAGCCCTACAACGCCTTGAAGCAGGCACTGGACACCTTCGCGGCCAATCCCACGGACACCGCGAACCTTTCGGGCCTGACCTCCGCCGGATCGTCCCTGACCCAGGGCCTGTACGACTTCAACCTCGTGACACGCTACCCCACCGGGGCCGGCTTCGGCCTCGACCTGGGGGGCGCGATGCCCATCCTGCCGGGCCTCACGGGCGCCGTGCTGCTGCGCAACTGCCCCACGATCTGGCCGGGGCGCCGCGATGTCTACGTCAGCGCTCCGGCGGGCACCACGATCCCGGGCAAGACGCTCGTCTTCCAGAAAGATGCCAGCAAGAGCAGCAGCGAGAACTTCACCCTGACGGAGCCCCTGGGAGCGCGGGTCGGCCTTGCCTGGAGCGGCCCCCTCGGCCTGTCCGCCAACGCGGACGCCGGCTGGGCATTCGATGGCCCTGGCGGCAGCCTCGGCACGCCCTCCCTGCACCTTGGTGTCCAAGAATCCATCCTGCGCTTCCTGTACCTGCGCGGCGGCGTGCAACTGGGTGGCCAGGCGACCCAGATCGGGGCAGGGGCCGGTCTGAACCTGGGCATCGCGCGCCTTGACCTTGGCGCAGGCGCAGATCCCAGCCTGAGCACCGTTTCTGCGGGTCTCTCGGCGAACGTGGGCTTCTAGGACGCGGTGTCGGGCTACAGTCTCGAGCTTGCGGTCTGGGGCGGCGCCGGCGCCACCTTGCTCTACCTGCTCAAGCTGGCCTCGCCGAGTCCGACGCAGGAGCGCCTCGCGGGGCTCTGCCTCGTGACGACCTTCTTCGCCAGTTGCATGGCCTTGGCCGCAGCGGCGGGCCAAGGCCATCCCATTCCGGCGTGGTGCGTCTTCGCGATGCCGATGCTGATCCTCTACTGGATTCTCGAGACCGAGTTCGCGACCCGCCTGCTCGGGCTCGTGCCCGCCCTGCTGACGACGCTGGGCCCCTTGCTGCTCGGGGGGGACCGCCTCGTGGGCCACCTGCGCCAGGGCTGGACCACCATGGCGGAGCTGGGCCTGCTCGCAGGCATGGCCATGCTGTCTCTGGCGATCGGCACCTGGTGCCTGATGCTGCCACTGCGGACCGTTCCGGCGGTCCAAGTCCGGAAGACGGCGCGGTTGTTCGTCATCAACCCGCCGGTCCTCGCCGAGCTGTGCTATCGGTGCAACACGTGGGCGCTGCCCTTCATGGTCGGCGCTGCCGCGGCAGCCCTGCTGGGCGTGCGTCCGGGACAAGTCCCCGGCGAAGTCTTTCTCTGGCTGCTCGGCACCCTGGTCGGCAGCGTCGGCTACACCACGCTGGCGCGCCGTGACGGCTTCTCCTGGGCCATCGTCCTGTTGTGCGGCGCCTTGTTGACCGCCTGCCTCGGATGGCGCGCGCTGCCGGCAGAAGCCACGGCCGCACCCCCGCCACCCGCCGGGAGCGTGGTAGACTTCAGGCGCTGAGCCTTTCGACACCGACATGTTCCCAAGTTTGCGCAAGGACAAGGACCAACCCCGATCGCGCACGCGCGAGACGGTGGAGACCTTCGTCGTGGCCATCGGCCTCGCCCTGCTGATCCGTACCACCGTTGCCGAAGCCCGATGGATCCCGTCGGATTCGATGCTGCCGACGTTGGAGCAGGGGGATCGCCTCATCGTGGAGAAGATCTCCTATCGGTTCGACACGCCACACCGCGGCGACATCGTGGTCTTCGATCCGCCGCAGGGCTCTGGCTTCGGTGGGGGAAACGCTTTCATCAAGCGCATCATCGGCCTGCCCGGCGAAACCATCGCCGTCTCCGCGGGCAGGGTGCTCATCGACGGGAAGGCTCTGGCGGACGACTGGAACATGGAGCCCTCCGACTACGAGATGCCCCCCCGCCTGATCCCGGCCCGCCACGTCTTCGTCATGGGCGACAACCGGAACAACAGCGCGGACAGCCACGTCTGGGGCGCATTACCCCTCGAGAACATCATCGGGCGTGCGACGCTGCGTTTCTGGCCACCGCATCGCCTCGGCGCCCCTGTGGCGGCGCACTGACAGACAAACCCGGGTTCGGGAGAACTGTCGTGACGCAGACCCTCGCGAAGGGTGGGTGACATGCGTTAGGCTTGTCGTCATGACCTTTCGACCCCGCCTCCGGCCACTGGTCCTCGGAGCCCTGCTCGGGCTCGGACCGGTCATGCCCGGACAGGCCAACGCGGATCCCGTGCCGGTCGGCCAGCAGGTGCGCATCGGCGTGCAGGACGGCGTGGTCAGCGTCGTCTTCTCGGCCGCGACGCGGGCACGAATCGAGGATACGTCGGGGAAGGTGCTCGGGCAGATCCTGCCCCGTGAGTCGTGGACAGCAACGCGCCTCGGCAAAGCCGTGAGGGTGACGGGCCAAGGGCAGGACCTGCGAATCGACGGACCGGTCCGAATCGTGCCGACGGGCGATCAGCCGACATTGGTTTACTGTGGTCGCAAGTGGTACCGCGGCCTGCTCGAAATCCGCCCTGGACTGGTGGCGGTCAACGAGCTGCCCCTCGAGGACTACCTCTACGGTGTCGTGCCCTACGAGATGCCGGCTGGCTGGCCGATCGAGGCGCTCAAGGCCCAGGCCGTGGCCGCGCGGACCTACACTCTGGCCAACCTCGGGGCCGTGGCCTCCCGTGGCTACGACCTCAAGCCGACGACGGACCATCAGGTTTATGGAGGCGTGGCCAAGGAGGTCGCCTCGTCGAACCGCGCGGTCGACGAGACCCGTGGTCAGGTGCTGGCCTATGACGGACGCCTGATCAATGCCTACTACTGCTCGGCTGCGGGGGGCTACACGGACAGCGCCGAAACCGTGTGGGGCACGGCTCCCGTACCTTGGCTGCAACCGGTACCGGACTTCGACCAGGAAGCGCCCAGTTACTCCTGGCAACGACGCATGACGCGGCGCGAGGTCGAGGTCGCCCTCGACAAGCACGGCGTGCGCCTGGGCACGCTGATGGGCCTGAACCCCTTGGAGAGGGGCTTCTCCAATCGCGTGAAGCGCATCGAGATCATCGGGGCCGCTGGCAGCCGGACCGTCACCGGTGAGCGGTTCCGCTACATGACCGGCATGAAGAGCAGCCTCTTCAACGTCGCGGTCGTGGCCGGAAGCGGTGGGGCACCGGATGCGTTCGCCTTTGCCGGGCGCGGGCATGGCCACGGCCTGGGGCTGTCACAATGGGGTGCCAAGGGCCTCGGACGCATGGGCTACGGGCACCTGCAGATCCTGGGCCATTACTATCCCGGCGCCCAACTCCAGATGATGGCCACGGCCGGCCTGCCCGAGTGGGGCCTGCTGGCAAGTCGATGACCGCCCCGGAAGACCGGATCGACGGCTACGACTTCCACCTGCCCGAATCCGCGATTGCCCAGCAGCCTGCCGCGCGCCGGGAAGCCAGCCGCCTCCTGCACCTGGGGAGCACGGGCAACCGGCACGGCAGCTTCGGGGACATCGTCGACATCCTGAAGGCCGGCGACCTGCTCGTCCTGAACGATACCCGGGTGATGAAGGCGAGGATGATGGCCCGCCGGGCGACCGGAGGACAGGTCGAGCTACTCTTCTGCGATCCGGTCGCCGAGGGCTGCTGGACGGCCATGGTCAAGCCCGGACGCAAGGCGCGGCCCGGCGACACGTTGTACGTCGCCGACTTGGCCATCGAGGTACTGGAAGTCCGGCCGGACGGGCTGCGCGTCGTCCGCCCTTCGGGGCCGCTGCCGGAAAGCATGGAACGCCACGGTATCCTGCCCCTGCCGCCATACATCCGGGAACAACCCGCCGACCCCGAGCGCTACCAGACGGTGTATGCCCGCGAGACAGGTTCCATCGCCGCGCCGACGGCCGGCCTGCACCTGACGCAGGAACTCATGGCCGGATTGGCCGCCAAGGGCATCCGAACCGCCACGCTCACCTTGCACGTGGGGCTCGGGACATTCCTGCCGGTCAAGTCGGACGATCTGGACCAGCATGTGATGCATGCCGAACGCTACACCGTGCCGGCTGAAACCGCCGATCTCCTTCGCGATACCCAGGCAGCGGGTGGACGGGTCATCGCCGTGGGCACGACCACGACACGCACGCTCGAGGCCGTGGCCGCCGCGCACGGCTCGGTGGTCCCGTGCACGGGCAGCACCGACCTCTTCATCCGACCAGACTTCCCGTTCCGCGTCATCGACGGCCTCGTGACGAACTTCCACCTGCCCCGGAGCACGCTGGTCGTGTTGGTCTCGGCGCTCGCCGGCCATCTGGGCCTCGGGGGACGCGAGCGCGTGCTGGCTGCCTATGCGGAGGCCGTCGCGCGCGGCTATCGGTTCTTCAGCTTCGGCGACGCGATGTTGCTGCTGCCCTAGAGCGTCCGGGCCAACAACTCGGCGAGATGAAGCACCTCGGGCCGGCCGCCCGAGCGGCTGCGTGCGGCATCAAGCTGCATCTGACAACTCGGATTGGCCGTGACGATGACATCCGGCTTCGTCACCTGCAGATCGACCCACTTCGCCTGTCCGAGGCGATCAGCCGCCTCGGGATGCAGGAAGGCGTGCGTCCCTGCCCCGCCACAGCACCTGCCGGCATCGGAGACCGGCAGCACCGTGGCTCCGGCGCGCACGAGCAGGTCTCGCGCCGGAGCGTGCAGGAGCTGGCCGTGCAGCAGGTGACAGGGATCCTGATAGGCCACCCGCAGTGCGGAACCATCGGGAGCGGACAAGGGGGCGACCGGTTGCCAGTCTGCTTCGAGCAGGGCCTCGGCCAGGTCCCGAACCGCGGCCCCGTCATCGGGTCGATGGCCCTTCAGGTGAGCACCACACCCGGCAGCCTCCGTGACGACGACATCCGTGGCCGGGTCGAGGCCGCCCAGCACGCGGGCAGCTCGGCGCCCGGACACGTCAAGGGCCCCGTCATGGGCCTCGAGGGCACCGCAGCAACCGGTCTGCCGGCGCTCGACCTGATAGCCGGCTGACGCCAGCAGGCGCTCCGACGCGGCCACGACGCCCGGATGCACGACCGGCAGGGCGCACCCCTCGAGCAGGATGGCACGCCCCCGCGCACGGCTGGTGCTCCCGGTCGGCTTGTCGCGTGCGACCTCCCGCGATGGGGGAAGCATCGCCACGAGCCGCCCGAGGAACGGCAGGCGCTCCGCTCCCGGCAGCCTCGCCAGGATCTGCACCGGCAGCATCAACAGGCCGAACCGCCTCCGGTAGGGCAGCACCTGGCGAATCAGGGGACGCCAGAAGAGCCTGCGCCATGACCAGGGTCGCGCCGGTTCGAGGACCTCGGAACGGGCCGTCTCGAGCAGGGCGCCGTAGCGCACCCCGCTCGGGCAGGCCGTCTCGCAAGCCCTGCAGCCGAGGCACGCATCAATGGCCGGCAGCACGACCGAGACGGGCATCTCGCCGCGAGCCGCCCCCGACATGGCCCGGATGCGCCCCCGAGGGGACATGTCCTCGCGCCCCGTCAGATGCCACGTCGGGCAGGCCTCGAGACAGAGCCCGCAGTGGATGCACGCCTGGGCCAGCGTAGTCAGGGAAGGACCGTGCTGTTGCATGGGGGCCATGATGCGCCACGGCGCGCCGGGCCGGAAGGCCAGGCTTGACCCCTGCCGGCACCAAGGGCCACCATGCCCCCATGCTGGCCCTGATCACGGCCCTGGTCTCAGCCTTGCTGGCGGGGGCCGTCGCCCTGTCCCGGATGAAGCGTCAGCGCCGTCTGCGCGACGAGACGCGCGGCCTGTACCGCCTCCTGATCGAGGAGGGAGAGGGTCTCGAGTCTGCGCTGGCCGACCGCCTGCCCGAGGCCGAGCAGATCGGGCATCTGCCACCCTTGCCGGGCAGCAAGCCGTGGGCTGCCGGTGACGAGGTGCTCGGGCTGGCCCAGAAAGCGGCTGAGGCCATGGACCAGCTCCCCATCGTGCGGATGGCCATGTCCGAAGAACGCTGGGATGAGGCCAGGCAGAGGCTAGACCTGTTGCTGGCCACCGTTCATGAGACGAACACGGGCCTGCGTATCCTCGAGGAGCGCTTGGCTGCACTGGACCGGACGTGGGGCCTGCCGGCGACCGCCGCCGTCCTTCTGCAGCGTGCCCGAGGGCGGAAGCGTCCGGCTACGGCAGATGAGACGACAGGGGGTGTCGAAGAGGCCGTCGCGAAGGCAGAGGCCGCGCTGTCAGCGCATGTCGGCATGCCTGCGGAGGCCCGCGCCGCCGCGAATCGTGACCTCGCGAAGGCACTGGGGGCCCTCGACGACTGGATGTCGGCCCGGGAGCGGCGCCCCCGCATCGTGGATCTTGTCCGCACCGAGACGCCCGTCCTGATGGAACGCGTGGAAGATGCCGGCATCCGCAAGCATCCCGATGCCCTGCCACGCCTCGCCGCGATGCGCCGGGACATGGCCAAGGCGGGCGAAGCTCTGGATGCGGGTCGGCCCGACGTGGCCGAACGGCTCGGGAGGCAAGTCCGGGATCGAGGCCAACGTCTGCTCAAGGACCTGCAGGCCGGCATCCTGCCGATTCCAGGCGATCACGCCTTCGACAAGCGGACCCTGGCGATCCAGGCAGGAGCCCCTGCCGTCATCGTCGGGCTGCTGGCAAGCGCGACCTCAAGCCAACTTGCCTGGATGGGGCCAGCCACCGACAGGATCAACGGCCGCGCAGAAGTGGTCCAGGGTGCGCCCGCACGCGTCACGAGCAAATTGCGGGAAGGCCTGGGAGCAGACAAGCTGACGGACGGAAGGCCGGAGACAGCCTGGATCGCGGCCCAGACCCTGCTGGATGGCCCTGTGGCCGTCATTGGTCTCAAAGAGGCGACACCGCTCGCGTCCATCTCGGTACTGCCCTGCGCCGTGCCTGCGGCCCCGTGCACTTGGGAGGTCGACGTGTCTGCCGATCGGCGCTCGTGGTTCACCGTCGGCAGCGCGACGGGGACAGGGGCCCGTTCGCCCGACGGGGCAACCTGGGGCACCGTCACGTTGGACGCGACCGCCTCCTGGCGCCTCATCCGCATCCGGCCGTTGGCCTGGGGCAAGTCCGGAGTGGGGATCTTCGAGGTGCGCGCCTGGCGGCGAGCGCCCTCACCGGGTTCGCGCTAGACCGACATCTCGCCCAGCGGCCAACGCGTCCGGGGAGCAACGCCCATGTCGTCCCGCATCCCCTCGAGCAGCCACGCCCGTCCGAGTGCCGCCACCATCGCGGCGTTGTCCGTGCAGAGGTCCAAGGGAGGACACGCAAAGGTCAGGCCGCGCTCTGCGCACGCCTCGGCCATCCGTGCCCGGAGCGCCCCGTTCGCCGCCACGCCACCGGCGATGGCCACGTGGTCAAGGCCCTCGGCTTCGGCAACCTCGACGGTCCGGGCCACGAGCACGTCCACCACAGCCTCCTGGAAGGACGCGCAGATATCGGCCACCGGCAGGGGTCCCGCGGCCGGTTCCCAGCCTTCCACCAGACGACGGACGGCTGTCTTCAGACCTGAGAACGAGAAGTCACGCGGATTGTCCATGCGGGCGCGAGGCAGCGAGAACGCCGCGGCATCCCCCGAGCGCGCCATGCGGTCGACCCTGGGGCCGCCGGGATAACCGAGCCCGAGCAGGCGCCCGACCTTGTCGTAGGCCTCGCCGGCAGCATCGTCGCGCGTCCGGCCCAACTCCTCCATCCGTGTCGGTCCCGAGACGCGCACGAGCGTGGTATGTCCGCCAGAGACCAGCAGGCAGAGGAAGGGCAACGGCGTCACGGGGTCGGCTGCGACATTGGCCCACACATGTGCCGCGAGATGATGGACGCCGACGAAGGGCAAGCCATGGGCGAAGGCCACGGCCTTGCCGGCCATGAGGCCGACCAGCAGGGCACCCGCAAGTCCGGGCCCACGCGTCGCGGCCACGCCGCCCAGATCTCCCCAACCGAGGCCGGCCGCGGCAAGCACCTCATCCAACATGGGGCCTATGGCCTCGACATGTCGGCGGCTCGCGACCTCGGGCACCACCCCGCCATAGCGCGCATGCAGGTCCACCTGGGAGGCAATCAGGTTGGCGAGGATTCTGCCGTCGGATCCCACGATCGCCAACGAGGTCTCGTCACACGAGGACTCCAGACCAAGGACAATCACGCTTCTGACGTCCCGGCATCACGCGGCCCGTCCAGGGGGCCTATCGAAAGGCGCCGAACCGGTGCCTGCTGCTGGAACCACGACAGAGCAAGCCGCCCCACCGCCGTGGTCCCCGTATAGCCCATGCCGGCACCGACGACCCACCCGGGGCCCGGCACGAACTTGGCCAACTGCCGCGCCACCGTCCGCCAGCCCAGTCCGGCGCCAAGGACTGCCAGCAGTTCGCGGGCCCGCTTCACGTCCAGCGGCAGGTCGTGCATGGCAGCCATCCGCAGGACCATCTTGACCTGGTTCGCCGTCATCAAGGGCATGTCGGCGCCAGGCAGCGGCAAGGCGCCGACCACCGCGTTCTGCTTGGCCGTGGCCGCGACCTCCTGCATGGCCAGTGGCCGCCGCAGCAGGGTGAACTGACGCCCCAGCGCGACCACATGATCGGGCACCAGGCGACCGAGGGCGGCCGCCACGGCTTCGGCCGCGGGCCCGGGGTCCTGGCCCACCAGGACCTCGGCTTGCGGGACTTCCGCGATGCGCGCCGCGCGACGGGTAGCCACGGCAAGATCGACCTCGTTGCCGTGCGGCAGGAGCACCATCCGCGGCACGCGCGTGGCCAGCGTTCGCGCAAGCCGATCGGCGGCGGCCTCATCCCACGGGCCCTCCGGCCAGAGCACCAGGGCCACGTCGGCATCCGGCAGCAGGCTGCCGGGCTCCGCGACCGCAAGCGTTCCGGGATGGTCAAGACCGGGATCCAGGGCTGCTTGCCAGCGCACCGAGGCACGTCCGGCCTCTGCGACGAGCACCAGCGTCGCCGGCTGAGCGGAAGCCGCCCGGACCTCACGCCAGGTTCCCAGGAACTGCTTCAGGGCATCCGTCGGTACGCGCACGCAAACCGGCCCTCCCAGCGGCATGCTACCATTCCGAGCGTTCCATACATCCGGTTCGAGGACTTCGCATGCGCACTTCGACGTTGCTGACGGCCCTGATCCTGGCACTGGCGTCGCCCGCCCGGGCGGCGGACAACCCGTGGGTACCCTTTGCGGACGGACCGGACCTGGTCATCCTGCACACCAACGACACGCACGCCCACCTTGAACCTTACGATCGCAAGGAGCTGCGCTCCGTAGGGGGTATCGCGCGGCGCGCCACCATGATTCGGCAGGCCCGCAAGCAGTTCGGCGACAAGTTGCTGGTGCTTGATGCCGGCGACACCTTCCAAGGCACGCCGGTGTTCAACTTCTTCAAGGGCAAGGCCGACTACGAGGCGATGGACCTTGCAGGCTACGAAGCCACGACAGTGGGGAACCACGACCTCGACGAGGGACTGGGTAACCTGAAGACCCAGATCAAGGGCCGTTCGATGCGGCTGATCAGCAGCAACCTTGTCGATGCCGCCACCCGCAAGCCGGTCTTCACGCCTGAATGGATCGTCGACCGCGCCGGTCAACGGATCGGCATCTTCGGCGTCACCGGCGAGGTCAACGCATGGCAGTCCATAGCCCGCAAGCATCGCGAAGGCCTGGCGATCCTGCCGGCCGCCGAGACGGCGCGTCGCAAGGTCAAGGAGCTGCGCGACAAGGGCTGCAAGACCATCCTGATGCTCTCCCATTCGGGCTTCGAGGAAGACCAGGCGCTTGCCGCCGCCGTGCCCGGCATCGACCTCATCCTCGGGGGCCACAGCCACACCAGGGTCGACCATCCCAAGGAGGTGCGTTGCGGCACGTGGACCACGCTCGTCGCCCAGGACTTCCAATGGGGTGAATACCTCGGTCGCATCGAGCTGGATCTGGCCCCGGACGGCCACGTCCTCGCGCACAACGGCTTCTTGGTGCCGGTTGCCGGCGACACGCCGGAGGCGGAGGACGTCGCGAAGGCTGTCCAGACCTATACCGGCAAGATTGCGGTCGCGATGTCAGAGATCGTCGGCCAGGCCCCCCGGGGCCTTTCCGCCGACGGCAAATATGAGCGCGAATGCGGCCTCGGGCGCTGGGCCGCAGACATCGTCCGCCAGGCTACGGGAGCCGAAATCGCGTTTCTCAACGCGGGTGGTCTCCGTGCCTCGATCAACCCGGGGCCGGTGCGCATCGGCGACGTCTATCAGGTCTTTCCCTTCGAGAACACGCTGGTCACGGTGTCGATGACGGGCGGCCAGCTGCGACGACTTCTGGGTCTCGTGGCCCGTCGCGACGCCGGCTTGCTCTACATGTCGGGTGGAACGGCCGTGCTCGGCGACGGCAAGGTCGAGGATTTCCGCATCGGTGGCCAGCCCTTGCAGGAGGGGCGCGCATACAGGGTCGCGACGATTGACTACCTCGCCCAGGCGAACGACAAGTACACGACCTTCTCGGAGGCCACGAACCTGAAAGAACAAGGCATTCTGCTCCGCGACGCGATCATCGACTGGATGCGCAAGCATCCCGATGCGGCAGAACCCGAGGATATCCGACTCCAAGTACGCTCCTGGCCGGCCAAATCCTGAGGATTCCCGACGACTTCGGCCTGCTTCTGGCATGATGACCAACGGCCCGAGCGGCACACCACGACGTTACCCACCCCGGCGCAGGCCGGTCATCCAAGAATTCGGAGATTGCACGTGAAGCACCTCAAGCCCCTGCTAATCGCGGCCCTGGCCTTCGGGACCACCACGATGCCCTTCATCGGGACCGCCGACGCTGCCGGCTCCCGGACCGAAGTCCGCGGCACGGCCGAACGCTACGAATTGACTGCCGACGAGCAGGAGAAGGTCAATGCCGGGGGGATCGTCACCCGCCACAAGCGGGATGGTTCGACCAACGAATTCTATGCCGCAGGTCTGATCAAGGCGCCCGTGGGCAAGGTCTTCGACTACTACCGCAACCACGAGAACACGATGCGGTTCCAGAACACGCTGAAGAAGATCGAGCCGCTCATGCTGGATGACGAGCGGACCCGCTACCGCCAGCTCAAGTACACCCTGAGCCTGCCTTGGCCCATCGGCCAGCGCCTGTTCATCCTGGACCTGCAGGGTGATGGCAAGCCGGGCGAGTGGGGGGATATCTGGTGGTCCTACAACAAGGGGGTCATCGACGGTTTCCGGGGCCAGATCACCGAGATGAAAGGCTCCTACGTGATGAACGCCAAGGGCCCGAACCTGACGCTGATGCGCTATCACGTCGAGACCGACCTGGACACATGGGTTCCGGGCTGGCTCATCGGGATCATCCAGAGCGGCACGATCCCCAACGTCATCAGCCAAGGTCGCAAGGACCTCGAATAAGGCAATCCTTGCCCAGGGGCCGTCTTCCGGAGGGAAGGCGGCCCCTGCTCATGAGGGGAAATTTAGACATACCTTGGCAAGACAATGACGGCAACTTAACCGACCGATCGGTCGGCACGGCGATAGTCCATCATGAGCTCCGTCGACCTTCTCGCGCTGTCCCG
The DNA here is from genome assembly GCA_035285865.1 of Candidatus Sericytochromatia bacterium. Taxonomy (GTDB): domain Bacteria; phylum Cyanobacteriota; class Sericytochromatia; order S15B-MN24; family VGJW01; genus VGJW01. Next base: position 18,411 of record JAYKHS010000006.1, on the reverse strand, counting down.
CGCGGTCCAACCCCGGACCGCCGGCGGCACGATGCAGGCTGGCGGCGGTTCGTCGCTGGTCCCCGAGGTCGTGGCATGGAACGACAATCGGGTCCCTGCCGCGATGCAGATGGACAGCTTCCAGCCTAGCGGCACCTGGAACAACTTGGCCGCCGCGCAACCCCAGTGGCTCGGCCCCCTCCCCGGCACCCAGGCAGCCCCGGCAGCCGAACAGACCATGGCTGCCGTCCTGCCCCTCGCCCCCTTGAACCAGCCCCTGCCCGCGGCGAGCGAGGGTCACGTCACTCTGGCTGCCGGTCAGACCGTCGGTTACGCGCACCTCGACCAGGTGCAGGCAGCCCCCGGCAGTGCCGTGGTCCAGATAGGCGAGGGACTCGCGGGCCTCGCCCAGCGGGTGCTCGGCGATGCCAACCGCTGGCCGGAAATCTTCGCGATGAACCGGGACCAGATTCTGAATCCCGAGGTCATCCTGCCCGGCATGGTGCTGCGGATTCCCACCGGGCCCAAGCCCTCCGATCCCGTCCCGGCTCCCGCCCCGCCGGCTCCCATCCCCTCTCCGGCGCGCCCGCTCCCCCAGGAAGGCGACCTCGAGGCCCTCAAGAACCTCAAGCCTGAAGAGCTGGCGTGGCTGGGCAAGCACGACAAGCAGAAGTTCTTCGCCATCCTGAAGCCCGCGGCCCTCGAAGCCGAGCGCAAGTACGGCGTGCCCTGGCAGGTCACGCTCGCTCAGGCCGCCCTCGAGAGCGGCTGGGCCCGCAGCCCCATCGGCGGCTACAACATATTCGGGCACAAGGGAACCGGTCCCGCCGGCTCCGTAATGGTCGACACGTCCGAGTGGGACGGTTCCAAGTACATCCGCATCAAGGACAAGTTCAAGCGGTACAGCAACTTCGCCGAGGCACTCGAGAGCCACGGCAGGACGTTCCACAACGGCTATTATAAAAAGGCCCTCGAGTCCTTCGAAAAGACCCGTGATCCCGTGAAGTTCGCGCACCTGCTCACGGGCGTTTACGCCACCAGCCCGGTCTACGGCCAGTCGCTCGAAAAGATGATGCGTCAATACGGCCTGATCTGATCTCCGGCCGCCACGCTTTGCCGCTACAATCTTGAGCATGGTGGAAGGCTGGCTGGTCTCGCTCTTCGCGCTGCTTTGCCCCGCGGCGAGCGCCCCGGGCACTGCTGCAGATGGCCGCGTGCTCGAGGTCCCGGCGAACGAGACGGTCCAGAGCGCGCTCTGGAATGCGCGCCCCGGTGATCGCCTGCGTCTCTCCGGCCGGCACGAAGAACGCATCTTTCCCCAATTCGACATCACGCTCGAGGCCGGTGAAGATGGCAGCCTCGTGGGTCGGGACGGTCCCGCACTCTCCGTGGGGCCAGGTATCACGGTCCGGGTGGCAGGGCTCCTGCTGGAGCGCACCAACACACCCGGACTGCCCGGAGGACCGGTGGTGCTCGTGCGGGATGGCGGTCTGCAGCTGCTGGGCACGCGCCTCGTCGCGGCCCAGGACGAGGCCCTGCGCATCGCCGGTCACGGGCATGCACGGCTTGACGACACCATCCTGCAGGGGCTCGGGGCTCCAGCATTGCGGGTCCTGGACCGTGGCCTGGCCGACATCGAAGGCGGGCGCGTGTCGGGCGAGGGCCCACAGGTCGTGCACGTCTCGGAGCACGGCTCCCTGAGGATGGTCGACGGGCTCGTCGTGGGCCGCCGGACCTTGATTCGTGGCGAGGACGACAGTCGACTCACGGCAGGCCGGATGCGCCTCGAGGGCGGGGAAGTCGGCATAGAACTCGCCCAGCGCGCCAAGGCGAGACTCTACGGAACGACCCTGAAGGATCAGCGCGGATTGGCCCTTGCCCTGGGCGACCAGACCGACCTGGCCGTGGCCGACGCCACGGTATCGCCGGCCGTGGGCATGGCCCTGGCCCTGAACGGCGACGCCACGCTGACGAGCCGCAGGACCCGATGGACCGGGCAACCCGGTCGCGCGGGGCTCATGGGCGGTCAGGCCCGATGGTTGGGAAGCGATGATGCGTGGGAGGGATGGCCCGGCGAAGGCGTCACGATCGCTGACATGGCCGGACTTGCGCACCACGGCTTGCGTGTACGCCGTCTCGAACGCCCCATGATCCAGGCAACCGGCCATGGCCACGTGGTGCTGACGAACGCCGATGCCGAGGGCTTCGCGGAGGACGGCCTCGTCCTGACGGGTGAGGCCAGACTCCATTGGCTGGGAGGCAGACTCAGCCAGACGGGACGAGACGCGGTCGTCGCAGGTGGCCGGACCCTCGCGACCCTCGATGGCGTACGCCTCGAGGCCAATGGCCGTCACGGCATCGTCGGCGACGACGAGGCGCAGTTGACCCTGCGCAAGGTCCGACTCGGAGGCTTTCGGGAGGTGTCCCTGCTGCTGCGTAACCGCAGTCGCGCCGTCGCCACGGAACTGGATATCGAAGGGCACAAGGGCACCGGTGCTGCTGCCATCGGGGATGCACGGATGGCACTGGACTCCGCCGAGATCAAGGGCGGGCGCGTGGGCGTGCTGTTCCTCGACCGTGCGGATGGCGAACTGCGGAACTGCCGTATCTCGGACCATGCCGTCGATGGCGTGGTGGTGCAGGACATGGCCCACCCACGACTGCAGGGCCTCGAGGTCCGAGGTCAGGGCCAGGCCGGCGTGCGCATCCTGGATGGTGCCCGTCCGGTCCTCGACAGGTCGGTGCTCGTCGGCAACGGCATCGGCGTGTCCGTCGAGGCGCCGGGTCGGTCGCGGGGCCAGCCGCGACTCGGCATGAACCGTGTCGTGGACAACACCCTGCTCGACCACGAAGGCCTGCTGCCGGGGCCTGTCCTGACGGACTGACGATCGGTCCGCCGTCCGGGCCGGCCTTGCGCCTCGCCCTGAATGGCGGGCATGGTCACCTCCGTTCGACGGCAGGAGGAACCGACCATGCGCATTGCCCTGCTCGCGCCGATCCAGGAACGCTGTCCCCCGGATGGCTATGGGGGCATAGAGCGTGTCGTGGCGATGCTCGCGGAAGGTCTCTGCTCCCGCGGACATCAGGTGACGCTCTTCGCCACCGGGGACAGTCGCACGCCGGCACACCTCTCAAGCACCGAACCACGTGCCCTGAGATCTCAAGCCCTCGATATACGGGAACAGCGCCTGCGGGATCTTCGGCACATCGGTGCCGCCTTGTCCCGAGCAAGGGAGTTCGACCTGATTCACAATCATCACGGGCCGATGCCCATCGGCCTCGACCCGGGCCAGACGCCCATGGTCACCACCCTGCATGGCCCGATGACACCCCGCCATCGGCGTCCCTTCGAAGGGAGGCATCCCTGCATCGCCATAAGCGGGCACCAGGCCGGCGAGGCCCGAGGAGTGCGCATACTGGGCGTCGTGCACAATGGCGTGGACGTCACGGCGCTCCGTCGACACCCGGTCACGGGTGACGTGCTGGAACCGCACGAATGGGGCCGTGCGCTGGTGTTTCTCGGACGAATCTCGCCCGAGAAGGGACCACACCTGGCCATCCGGACTGGCCGACGGCTGGGGTTGCCCGTGGTGCTGGCAGGCAAGATCGACCCCGTGGACCGAGCCTATGCCGAGGAGGCCGTGCTGCCCCACGTGGATGGCCAGCAGGTGCGCTGGCTTGGCGAGGTCGGCGGTGCGCGCAAGACCACCCTGTTGCGCGGGGCCTTGGCCCTGATGCATCCGGTGCGTTGGCCGGAACCGTTCGGGCTCGTGCTGGTCGAAGCCTTGGCTGCCGGAACCCCGGTGGTGGCACTGGCGGAGGGTGCCATTCCCGAGATCGTCCAACACGGCGTGACGGGGTGGGTCGGACAGGACCCGGAGGATCTGGAAACGGGTGTCCGCAAGGTGGCCGAACTCGACCGGCGTCCGCTGCCGGACATCGCGGCCCGGCGGTTTTCTCCGCGCCGCATGACCGGTGGATACGAACGGCTCTATGACCGACTCCTGGACGGGCAGGCATGAAGCCCGACCAGGAAGGAGCCATCGACGAGGAACTGACGCGCCTCCTGCAATCCGGCTGCCCCGTCATGCTCCGCTCATGCCGGCACCGTCGCCAGGTGACGCGCGAAGGCGGCCTGTTCCTGGTCAGCGACGCCGATGGCAACCTCGAGCCCGGATGCCGCTGTGGGATGGGACTCTATATGGAGGACACCCGATTCCTGTCGGGCCTCGTCATGACGCTGCAGGGCTGCCTGCCGACCCTGCTGTCGCATTCGACCGAGACGAACCGCAGGTCCGAAGTCGAATGGATGAACCCATGGCTCACGCTCGAGGACGGTACCGAACTCCCCCAGGAAACGCTCTACGGCCGCACCATCCGAGAGCTTGGCGACACGGTCCAGGAACGCGTAAGGCTGATCAACTACCATCATCAGGCGGTCCGGCTGCGGCTGGATGTCGATTTCCAGGCCGACTTCGCGGACATCTTCGAGGTGCGTGGCGTCTCCTGCGGACGGCCAGGCTCCTTCCTCAGGACGCGCCACGAGGGCGACACCATCGTGTTCGCGTACCACGGTGCGGATGGGCTTCTGCGCGAGACACGGCTGACCTTCGCCGTGCCCCCGGCCGAAGTACGCCTGGAGCGCCAAGGAGCCCCAGCGGCGCGGGCCAGCGTGCGCTTTGCCGTGGAAGTCGGGGGCAGGGGCGCCGACACCATCCTGAGCTGGCGGATCGCACCGACGGTACAGGCCCCTCACCGACACGTACCCATCGGCGGCCAGCCGCTCTCCGGCGGCGGCATGGGTTCGATTCCACCGGCGACCCTGCACACCAGCCACGAGGTCATGAACCTCGTGCTCGATCGATGCCGGAGGGACATCGCCTCCCTGACCACGCGCTACGATACCGGCCCCATCGCGGTGGCTGGACTGCCCTGGTATGGCGCACCTTTCGGGCGAGACAGCCTGCTCACGGCGATGCAGACCCTGTGGCTGAGCCCGGATCTGGCCCGGGGCACGCTGCGTTACCTGGCCCGTTGGCAAGCGCACGAGGTCGACCCCTACCGCGATGCGGAACCCGGGAAGATCATGCACGAGGTCCGCAGCGGCGAACTGGCCAACCTCGGGCGCATCCCTCACACCCCCTACTACGGCTCGGTGGACAGCACGCCGCTGTTCCTGATCCTGCTCTCGGAGACCTTTCGCTGGACCGGAGACACCACCCTGCTCGACGAGCACTGGGATGCAGCCGAGCGCGCGCTCATGTGGCTGGAAGGCTATGGTGACCGCGACGGGGACGGCTTCGTCGAGTACCAGACCGCCAGCCCCGTCGGCCTGACGGCCCAGGGCTGGAAGGACTCGCACGACAGCGTGCCGCACGAGGACGCGCGCCTCGCGTCTACCCCCATCGCACTCGTAGAGGTGCAGGGCTATGCGTGGGACGCCCGGGTACGGCTCGCCGAGTTGTGTGCGCTGCGGGAGCAACGCCTGCTGGCCGAACGCCTGCTGCAAGATGCCGACCGGCTGCAGCGGGCCTTCGACAGGCAGTTCTGGTGCCCGTCCAGCGGGACCTATGCCCTGGCGCTCGATGCCGACAAGTGTCAGGTCAGGACCCGGACTTCGAATCCGGGCCACGCCTTGTGGAGCGGGATCGTTCCCCGGCGCCGGATGGCTGCCGTCGTCCGCAGCCTGATGGGGCCGGCCATGTACTCGGGATGGGGCATCCGCACGCTGGCCGCGGACAGCCCGGTCTACAACCCGCTGTCGTACCACAACGGGTCCGTCTGGCCTCACGACAACGCCATCATCGCGGCCGGCCTCGCGCGGACCGGCTTCAAGGACGAAGCGTTGCGCATTCTGGACGGTATGTTCGAGGCCGCGCAGCACTTTCCGTACCTCAGGCTGCCAGAACTGTTCTGCGGCTTCGCCCGTCAGGGCGAACCCTCGACGCCGGTACCTTACCCGGTGGCGTGTGCGCCGCAGGCCTGGGCCGCAGGGTCCTTCTACATGATGCTGCAAGCCGTCCTCGGCATCCTGCCGGAGGCTCCCTCTGGCATCCTGCGCATCCGGGAGCCGGTCTTGCCCCGCTGGCTGGACCAGATATCGGTCCACGGCCTGCGCCTCGGCAGATCGACCGTGGATCTTCAGTTCCAACGGCACGGCGCGATGACCACGGCGCGCGTGATGCGCAAGCAGGGACCCGTCCGGGTGCTCATCGAGGGCTGATGGCGGCGTGCTACGATGGGACTCCCCGCGCGGCTCAAGGAGTTCCCCGATGGATCAGGGCGCCTTCCGTACCCTTGGCGAATGCCCCTTCGGTACGGTCTGGTACGTGGATGGCGAGGACAAGATCGTCGTCAACGCCTTTCAGGCGGCACTCTACTTCACGGTGGACGAGTTCGCCCAGTTCGCCCGCATGGTGCGTGAAGCGGACGGTCGCCTCGCCGAAGGCCGGGGACGCAAGCCCTCCCCGCCACCCCCGCCCCCCGCGCCCGAGACGGGTTCCAAGATCCGCCAGTTCCGCCCCTCCCAGCGTCCCCAGGACGATTGATCCGGAGTACCCTCATGCCCAAGGCCATCATCCATACCGCATCCGGCCCCATCCACATCGACCTTCATGCGGATGCCGCGCCCGGAACCGTCGAAAACTTCGTCACCCTGGCCCGCAAGGGCTTCTATGACGGCCTGACCTTCCATCGGGTCATCCCCGGTTTCGTCAGCCAGGGTGGCTGTCCCAACGGCACTGGAACCGGAGGCCCCGGTTACACCATCAAGTGCGAAACCGCCGGCAACCCCCACAAGCACGTCGCGGGAGCGCTGTCCATGGCCCATGCCGGCAAGGACACCGGCGGCAGCCAGTTCTTCCTGGTGCACGATCCCCAACCCCACCTCGACGGGGTCCACACGGTTTTCGGGCAGATCACCGAAGGTCTGGAGATCGTTCGCGCCATGCACGGCGGCGACGTGATGGATAAAGTCGAAATTCTCGACGCCTGATGCAGGTCCGCCGGCCCCCGCCCTCAAGCGGGGGCCTTGTCGTGCCGACGACATGGGCAGCATGCGCATCGAGATCACCCAGGCCGTGGCCGGAGAAGTCCTGAAGGAACTTCTCGGCCACGAAGCGGTCACGACGCCGACGCGACAAGCCGCGCAACCCGGCCAGGCCGCGGACCGCCTTGCGCAGGCCGGAGCCCCCGAACGTTTGCTGCACAGGGGGCGAAGCGTCTCCGACCATGCGCTCGCCTCGGCCGTGACCTCGTTGGAGCGGGTGTTGGCACGGGACGGCCACGAGCTGTCGCTCGAACTCAGGCGGCGCGGCAACAAGCGCGTGGTGCGGCTCATCCGTCGGGATGACGGCCAGGTGCTTCGGGAATGGGACGGCGCGGCCTTCATGGGCGCCGTGAGGCGCGGCGGGGCCCTGTCGGAAGGCTCGCTGCTGGACCTAGAAGGGTAGGCACCAAGGATGGCCCTGCAACTTTCGGGACTCGCCTCGGGAATGGACACCAAGTCCGTCATCGAACAGCTGATGGCCCTCGAGCAGCAGCCTGTGCTGGCCATGCAGAAGCGCCAGCTCACCATCAAACAGCAGAACGATGCCTTCCAGACAATATCCAAGCGTCTGACGGACTTCAAGACCAAGGCGACGGCCCTGACCCGCGACACCACCACCAAGGCCATGAAGGCCAGCACGAGCGACGCCGCCATCCTCGGTGCCACAGCCAACACCAACGCGGCCCCGGGTAGCCTGGCCGTCACGGTCAAGGCCTTGGCCAGCGCCACCAAGGCAAGTTCGACCGCAAGCATCGGCACGGCACTGGGGGGCACGCATCTGACTCAGGACGTCACGACCCTGCCAACAGCTTCGACCATCACCACGGGCACCTTCTCGCTGAGCTACACCGTCGCTGGCGTGGCGCACAACGCCAGCGTGACCGTCACGCCAGCAGGCGGCGGCACCAATACCCTGCAGGAGGTACTGGACGCCATCGGGACGGCGACCGGCGGTGCGGTGACAGCCTCGATCGGCAGCAATCGCCTGGTACTCTCATCGGCGACAGCCACGAACATTCAAGTAGGTTCCAGCGGCGACACCAGCAACTTCCTGCGTGCGACCTACTTGCAGGGCGCCGCCTTCACGAGCGCGGGCCTCGCGGGGGGCAGCATGACCTCGAACCAGGTGGTGGGCACGGTCTCGACCAGCAAGACGCTGGCGACGGCCGGCCTCGCCACGGCCCCGAGCGCGGCTTCAGGAAGCTTCGCCATCAACGGCAAGAGCATATCGTGGGACAGTGCGACGGACAGCCTGTCCGACGTCCTCTCGCGAATCAACTCCGCCGGGGCAGATGTCGTTGCCAGCTATAGCCAGGTGGATGACAAGGTCATCCTCACCAGCAGGAATACGGGTTCTGCAGCCATTGCCTTCTCGGACACCTCCGGCAACCTGCTGGCAGCCCTCGGTCTCGACGCTGCCCAGCAGGCTCGCGGCGCGGACGCTCGCATTGCCGTGGCCGGATTCAACGGCGGCGCGGACATCATCTCCGCCAGCAACGAGTTCACCTCGGTGGTCCCCGGCGTGACGCTGACGGCCCGCAAAGTCGATGTCGCGGCCCAGACCGTGACGATAGACCGTGAGCCGGGCAGCCTGGTGGATGCCGCAAAGGCCTTCGTGGACAGCTACAACAGCATCGTGGATGCCATCGACAATGCCACAGCCAAAGGGGCCCCCAATGCCGGCGACCCGCGCTTGGCTTCCCTCAAGCAGAAGTTGACAACCCTGATGACGGGCAGGATAGGCTCCTACGCGGATGGCTACGATTCGCTCGGTTCGCTCGGCATCTCGGCGAGCAAGGAAGACCGCAAACACCTGACGGTCGACGAGAGCAAGCTCAATGCAGCGCTGCTCGCCAATCGCGACCGCGTCGCAGAGCTGTTCCAGCGGGTCGACACCAGCCCGACGACCACGCCGGTCGGTGTTGCCCGCAAGCTGATCTCATTTCTTGACGAAGCCCAGGGTGTGGATGGCGTCTTCAAGACGCAGCAGGCGACCGTCGACCGTCAAACCCAGGCTCTCGACAAGTCCATCAAGCGTCGTAACGAACAGATCGAGCGGAAGCGCATCCAGTTGCAACGCCAGTTCACTCGGATGGAGCAGGCGATGGCCAAGATGCAGTCCCAGCAGAATGCGTTCGTCAGCCAGATGAACCAGATCACCCAGAGGTGAGGAGGCCCGATATGAACCCGATGGCAGGCAATCCCTTCGCCCAGTACCAGGCGGCTCAACTCGAGACCTCACCGCCGGAGCGCATCCTGCTTATGCTCTTCGACGCCGCCATCCGATTCTCGGGCCAGGCGCGACAGGCGATGGCGGACAAGCGGCACGAGGAGGCCCATAAGAACTGCGTCCGGGTCCAGAACATCCTGACGGAGCTGATGGCCTGCCTGCGCTTCGACGTGGGGGGCGACATCGCCAAGAACCTGTTCGATCTGTACGAGTTCATCCACCACACCACCGTTCAGGCCAACATCCGCAAAGACACGGGCCAGATGGACATCGTCATCGGCCATCTCAAGGATCTTCGCGAGGCTTGGGGGCAAGCTGCCAGAAACGTTGCCAGCCAGCGGTCCCGCACGGCCACGGCATGACCAGTGAGGTGTCGGACACGCCGGAATCGCCTGTCGCGCTGTACCGTCGTGCGCTCGAGTTGGGAGAAGCCCTCGTGCAACGGATCGCGGAAGGGGACTGGGACGGCGTGATTGCCCTCCAGGAGCAACGCGACCGAATTGCCGCGTCCTGCCAAGCAAGCTTGGGCACCCTCGCTCATGAAGATCGTGGCGAGGCCCTGCGTCTGTTGCAGGCCATAAACGCACAGCTTCTGCGGGAGGGCCACGGCATCCGGGTAGCCATGCAGCGAAACCGCGCCGAAGGCATGCATGCAAGCCGCACCTCGGGCGCGTTGCAGGGGTACGGAGTTGCGTCAGTGCCGATCCTTGAGGACGACGAGGCTCCGGGCCTCGACGTGCAGCATTGAGGCGAAGCCCCTGGCCAGCACGCACCCCTACCTCATCCCCGGTGATGTCCTGACGAACGATCTGCTCGCTCCGGATACCGGCACGGTCCTTGTCCCGGCGGGCACGGTCCTGAATCACGACGCCATCATTCGCATCCGCTCGGCAGGGCTGGAACGGTCTACGCTGCGCCTCGTGGTGGCCGCAAGAAACGCCGTGGCCTCCGGCATGAACTTGAAGGCTTTCGGGGGCAAGCCGGCCGGACTTGCCAGCACCATCGTGCAGGTCCGAGCCAAGCGCATCATGTCCACGACCGCCGGCCTTCGTGCCCTGCTCCTGCTGATGGTCCTGACATCGGCTGCCCTCTCGGCGCTGACCGGCCTGCTCTCCTTGGCCGCCCTCTCGGCACTGGCGTTTGGCGTCCTGTCGTTCGTGACACTGTCCACGGGTTCCACGGCCCAGACCTATACCAAGCACCTGAAGGAGCTCCGAGCCGCGGAGCGCGCGACACGCCTGCGGCAACAGAACCTGGAGCACCGCGCACAGGAAGGGGAGCTGGTCGCCATCCGCGAGCTCTTGGCCGAGCAGACACTCGGCCCCGAGCTCAATCTGGCGCTGGCCGTCGGCAAGGGCTGGGTCGTGGCACACATGCTGCTGCCCGACGCACGGCTGCTGCTGTCACCGGCCGGCCTCGGTTTCAATCTGCCGGCTGGTCAGGGTCAGCCCCCCCCACCTGCCCCCCAGGCATCCGAGAGTGAAACAGACGCTCTCGCGCCGATTCCCGAGGTGGACGACGATGTGGTCAACGTGCCGGAGCCCGTGGAGGACGAGCGGTCGGCTGACACGAGGCAGGGGGCAGAGGTGCCGACCGCACCCTCCGAATCCCCTGCCCTGATGGGCGAGAAGCTCGCCGGCGGCGGACACACGCTGCGCCTCGCCACAGGACCCGCCATCGAGGCGCTATACAGCCATGCGGCACAGACCATCTCGAGCGTCATGTCCGCCAGCCCGATGACAAAGCACGTCTCGATATCCTTCTACGACGCCTGCATCCGAACGGCACGTCCGAAGCAGCCGTACTGGGGCTGCGTGGCCAACTTCCGCATGGGGCGCGACCACTATCTGGAGGGACAGCGCGAGAATCAGCTGCCGCTGTATCTGGTACGCAACCGGAACGCCCACCTCAACTACGAACGGGATCGTCCACTGCACGAGATCACGGCCGTGCCGCTCGTCCGCCCCACGGATGTCCTGCTGGATCCCGAGGAAGAAGTGAAGCTGAGCCTGCTGGAAGAGCTGGCCGAGGCAGAGGCGACCTAGGAAACCTGTCCCAGTGCGGCAGGTGGCCGCGAGCGCCCCATCAGACCCATCAGAGCCACCAACGTGAGCACATAGGGCAGCATCTGGAGCCATTCGGCGGGCACCTCGACACCCAAGGTCTGCAGGAGGATCTGCGTGGCGTCGGCAAGACCGAAGAGACAGGCCGCAGCCAGAGAAGGCAGAGGCCTCCAACGACCGAAGATCATGACGGCGAGCGCGATGAACCCCTTGCCGCTGGTCATGCCTTCGTTGAACTGACCGATGCCCTCGAGCGTGAGGAAGGCGCCGGCAAGGCCTGCAAGCCCGCCCGAGATGGCCATGTTCAGGTAGCGGGTCCTGAGCACCGACAGGCCCAGCGACGTCAGGGTGAGGGGATGTTCCCCCGATGCTTGGGTCCGAAGCCCCCACGGGGTCCGGAACAGGACGAGGTGCGTCACGAGGCAGAGCACGATGGAAAACACCATCAGCGGAGTGAAGGCAACCCCGACGGGGCCGTCCTTGCCTTCGATCGACCACGTCAGGATGGCAGGCAGGGTCTCGGGCAGCTTGGTGCTGCCCCCGACGTCATAGACAAGCCGCAGGGCGTAGGCCGTGACGCCGACGGCGAGAATGTTGAGCGCCGTGCCACTCACGATCTGGTCCGTCCGGAAGCGCTGGGTCCAGAAGGCGTGCACGAGGCCAAGCAAGGCCCCCACGAGCACTGCGGCCAGCACGCCGACCCAGAGGTGGCCGATGCCCGAAGCGTCGAAAACTTCAGCCTCAAGCAGGCGCTCCGCGACGACATAGCCCGCAAAAGCACCCGTGAGCATCATGCCTTCGATGGCGATGTTCACGACTCCGGAGCGCTCGGCCCAGATACCCGAAAGGCTGCCCAGGAGCAGCGGGGTCGCCAGACGCAACATGGCGGCCAACAGGCCGATCAGGATCGCCGGTTCCATCAGGCCTCCTGGCCCTGGCCGCTGGCCGAGGCGGCAGCGGGCAAGCCGGGGTCATGCGGTGGGGGGGGAGGAGTAGCAGCCGTGGCCTTGCGTGCTGCCTTGAGCTCGCGATCCCGGCGCAGACCGGCCTCGGCCGCCACGAAGAGGATGACCAGTGCCTGCAAGACGCTGATGATCTGACTCGAGACGTCGGCCTCGATCTGCATCAGGCTGGCGCCGCTGCGCAGCGCCGCGAAGAGCAGGGCGGCAGGCACGATGGCAAAAGGATGATTGCCTCCGAGGAGCGATACGGCGATGCTGTCATAGCCGTAACCCGCCGAGAACCCCTCCTCGACGAGGCGATGATCGACACCGGCGAGTTGCACGGCGCCCGCGAGGCCAGCCAGTCCACCCGACAGAGCCAGCGACCCGACCATCGTCCGCACGACACGAATGCCGGCATATTCGGAAGCCTCGGCATTCAGGCCCACGGACCGGATGGCCATGCCCCACGGCGTGTGCCACAGGAGCCACCAGAGGCCGCCGGCAACCGCGAGGGCCAGCAGGAAGCCGGCATGCAGCCGAGTATCGGCCAGCAGCACAGGCAAGTGCGCGCCTTCTGCGATGTACCGGGTCTGGGGAATTGAGCCGGGTCCGTGCAGCGGCACGCGGACCAGCCAACCCACCAGGCGGAAGGCAATGTAGTTGAACATGATGGTCGTGATGACCTCGTGCGCCCCGAAACGCGCCTTCATCCACGCCGGCACGGCAGCCCAAGCGGCACCGGACGCCATGCCGGCCACGAGCACCAGCAGCAGATGCAGGCCGCCCGGAAGGGATGGCAGCGCATAGCCGGCGACGACAGCACCGAGCCCCCCCATCAGGAACTGACCCTCGACGCCGATATTGAAGAGACCGGCACGAAGACCGACGGCCACCGCAAGTGCCGCCAGCAGGAGCGGTGTCATGTTCACGAGCGTTTCGGCCACGGCGTTGGGCGTGCCCAGCGCGCCCTTGAGCAGTGCTCCCAGCGCATCGGCCACGTCGTAGCCGGACAGGGCCAGCACCACGCCACCCGTCAGAAGCGCGGCGAACACGGCCAGCAGGGACCAGCCGAGGTTGCGGAAGGCATTCATGCCGGTGTCCCCAGGTCGCCGGTCATGCGGCCCCCAATCATCAGACGGCCCAGCTCCTCACGCGTGACTGTTCCTCGAGCCCGCCAAGCCACGATCTCGCCGTGGTAGACGACGCCGATGCGATCCGACAGGGCCAGCAGCTCGTCGAGCTCGTTGGTGACCAGCAGGACGCCCGCCCCCCGGTCGCGCAGGGCACGCATCTCGTCATGGATGGACTCCGCGGCCCCGGCATCGACGCCGCGGGTCGGCTGGGCGATCAGCAGGACGTGGTAGCGCTCGTCCAGCTCGCGGGCCATCACGACCTTCTGCTGATTGCCGCCGGACAGCGTGCCTACGGGCGTCTGGGCATCAGGTGCCTTGATGCGATAGCGCGCGAGCAGGTTGCGACCCCGCTCGCGAATGGCGGCATGATCCAACCGACCGCCACGAGCATACGGAGTCAGGTGGAAGCGATCGAAGACCAGATTGTCGGCGATGGACCACGGCTTGAGGACCGCCCGGCGCAAGCGATCCTCCGCCACGTGGCCGATACCGGCCTCGCGACGGGCGCGCGGCGTGGCCCGCGTGAGATCGACGGGCGCTCCACCGGCGCGCGGGGCCAAGGAGACCTTGCCTTCGGTCACGGGCCTGAGCCCGGCCAAAACCTCGACGAGTTCGCTCTGGCCATTGCCCTCGACGCCAATGAGGCCAACGATTTCGCCGGCGCGCACCTCGAGCGACACCTTGCGGAGGGCTTCCAAGCCCCTGGCACTGCGGCACGAAACCTCGTCGACCTTGAGCAGCGTCGCTCCGCCCTCCGCGGCGGGTGAATCCGGAGGCGGCTTGAGCGGCCGACCGACGACGAGTGCCGCCAGCTCGGCAGCCGTGGCCTTGCGGGGATCGGCTATTCCCACCTTGCGTCCGGCCCGCATGACCGTCACGTGGGTGGCCACGGCCTGGACCTCGCGCATCTTGTGGGTGATGAAGACGAGGGCCTTGCCCTCGGAGGCGAGGCGCTGCATCACCTGGCCCAGCAGGGCAATTTCCTGTGGAGTGAGGACGGCCGTGGGCTCGTCGAAGATCAGAATGCGCGCATCCCGGGCGAGGACCTTCAGGATCTCGACCCGTTGCTGCATGCCGACGGGCAAGTCCTCGACCAGAGCGGCAGGATCGATCGGCAGGCCGACACGATCGGCGAGGGCCCGGACGCGCTCATGCGCTGCAGCCGTATCCACCAGCCCCCAGCGACGAGGCTCCATGCCCATCAGGATGTTCTGGGCGACGGTAAGCGTTCCGACCAGCTGGAAGTGCTGATGCACCATGCCGATACCGAGGCGGATGGCCTCGCTGGGGCTGCTGATGCGGACTTCGCGCCCCTCGAGCAGGATACGTCCCGCATCGGGCGTCGTCATCCCGTAAAGGATGTTCATGAGCGTGGATTTGCCGGCACCGTTCTCGCCGAGCAAGGCGTGTATCTGGCCCCACTCGAGCGTCCAGTCCACGTCCTGATTCGCGATGACGCCCGGATAGATCTTGGTGATGCCCTCGAGGGCGACGGCCGGGACCATCGGTTCGGACCTCAGTTCTGGTCGGCCTTGGCCAGCTCGACCTTGATCGTGCCGTCCGCCAATTTTGCGCGCAGCGCGTCGATCTTGCCGGCCGTCTCGGTACCGACCTGGGACTCGAGCTTGCCGAAGGGGGCGAGGCCGACGGCATCGTCCGCCAGCGTCAGCTTGGTATTGCCACCCTTGAAGGTCTTGTCCTTGACCGAAGCCACGGCCTTGACCACGGCGAGATCGACCTTCTTGAGGGCGCTGGAAAGGACGTAGTCGGGCGCGATGCCACTCTGGTCGGCATCCACACCGATGGCCAGCTTCTTCTGCTGCTTTGCGGCATCGATGACCCCGATGCCGCTGGCGCCGGCCGCCTGGAAAACGATGTCCGCGCCGTTCTGATACTGCGACGTCGCGACCTCGGCACCCTTGGCCGAGTCGGTGAAGTTGCCGGTGTAGCCTGAAAGGATCTTCACCTGCGGGGCCGCAGCCTTGACGCCGGCCTCGTAGCCGACCTTGAAACGGTGGATGACGGGCACGTCCATGCCACCGACGAAGCCGACCTTGCCGGTCTTCGTGGTGAGGGCCGCCAGCGCGCCCGCAAGGAAGCCGGCCTGCTCCTCGGCGAAGGTGTAACCTGCGACATTCGGCAGCACCTTGTCGTAGCGGAAGTCGACAATGGCGAAGCGAGCATCGGGGAAGCGCTCGGCTACTTTGCGGGTGGCGTCGCCCATCATGAAGCCCACGCTGATGACGAGGTCATATTTCTCGCCTGCGAACTGGGCGAGATTCTTCTCGTAGTCGCTGGCCTTCTGGGACTCGATGACCGAGGTCTTGACGCCGAAATCCTTCTTGGCCTGTTTTAGGCCCTTGTTGGCCAGCGAGTTGAAGCCCTGGTCGTTCAAGCCACCGACATCGGTGACAAGCCCGACGCGCAGGGTGCCGGTGCTGTCCGCCTCACCCTTGCAAGCGGCAAGGCCGATGGCGCAGGCCAGCGCGGCGGCGAGCAGGCGGGGCAGCGAACGGGGCACGGGTCAGGTCCTCGGGTGAGAAGGGGGTGCGTCGTCGACACGCCAGCAGGGCGTCTTCAAGGCATCTTACCAGACGGGCTCCACCGCCCGGGGGTCGGCCTCGAAGGCCTGCTCGAGGTCGTACTGGAGGGCCGAAAGCGGGGCCTTGAGCATGTCGAGCATGTGCAAGGCGCCACCCGTGTCGAGATCCAGCATGCCCAGCAAAAGGTGCCCCGTGCCGACCTGCGCGTGATGGCGAGCCAGCGCGGCCTGCCACGCCCGCTCGCAGGCCTCGCCCAGGTAGCGCGACTGGACCGGCGGACGGACGGTACCCGAGCCGGTGCCGATGACGCGGTGGACGATGCCGCGCACGTCGTCGACGTGGAGCCCGTGATGCGCGAGAACAGCTGCAGCCGTCCCCCCGGCCGTCTCCAGCAGGCCCAGAAGCAGTTGCTCCGTACCGATGATGTGGTGGCCGGCAGCGCGGGTTTCCGCCTCGGCGCGATCCAAGGCCTTGCGCGCCAGCGGAGCCAGCAGGCGGGGATGGTAATGCCGCGGAAGGGCCTCGGCGCTGGCCCGGGGTACGGCACTTCCGGCAAGCTCCGCCTCCCGGGCAGCCATCAAGCGGTCCAGCAAGGCCGCCGTGTCGATGCCCATGGCCCGAAGCAACTCGTGGCCACGGCCCTCGGTCTGGGCCAGAACGGCCCGCAGCAAGTCCTGGGTATCGACCAGCAGGGGACTGGTCTGGCTGGCGATGGCCACGGCTCCCTCGAACACTTCCCGGGCCTCATCGGCCGGGATGATCTGCTGGGCGCTCTCGTAGCCACGCCCCCAGATACGACCGGCCGCGAGACGCGCGCGACGGACATCGAAGCCCGCGCCAGCAAGGGCCTGCCCTGCAAGGCCGGCAGGATCGGAAGCAAGGCCCATGACGACGTGGGCGGCGTTCATCCGGCTGAACTCGGCCCGGCGAGCCTCTTCCTGCGCCTGGCGAATGGCGGCGATGGCACCGGCCGAGAAGTGCTCGAGCATGGGCCTATCCTAGCACCGCGACGACCAGGATGCCCCGGCCATCAAAGGAAGGTCGTGCGCGGGCCTGCAAGCGGCTGCGTGAGCGCGCGCGTCGGAGCCGGGCGCTGCAGCAGCGGCACCTGGGTCAGGGCCGCGGCCCGAGCGCGCCGCTCCCGGAAGGCACGGCGACGGTCCTCGTTGCGACGCCAGCGGCGGTAGCCACGGACGATCGCCCGGGGCAACATCAGGGCGAACACCCCCGCGACGGCCACGCCCAGACCCTGCAGGATGCGAACCAGCCATGAGGTCGCCTCACCGACATCGCGCGTCGCGACCAGTGGCCAGCGACCAAGCTCTCGTCCGTCGCGCACGGCCACGAGATGGCCGAGCGTCTGACCGGCCCGAATGGGAGCCTGGACCTCGGATAGTTCGGTGTAGCTGCGAGGCGTGCGTGTACCCCTCGGGGCAACGAGCGCGGCGGGGCGCGCGAGGGCGATGGGCACCTCCCCCAGCTCACCGTTCTCGATCGAGACGGAGCCCATCGGAGTGCCGACCTGCCCGAGTTGGAAAGTCTGGAAACGACGGATGCCGAAGTTCAGCAGGTTGGCCGCATCGACCCAGAGCCTCGGACTGTCGAGGATAGCCTCGATGACATAGCGGCCGTCGCGCCGGGCCGACCCGACGAAACAGCGGCCGGCAACCGAGGTGTAGCCGGTCTTGCCGCCCCACGCACCGGGGAACTTGCCCAGCAGCTTGTTGTGGTTGACGAGGCGCCGATGGCGCACGAGACCGTTGCCCGGAAGGTCGATGACCTTGGTGGCGGCGATTCCGGCCACGACCGGATTGGCGAAAGCAGCACGAGCGATGAGCGCCAGATCCCTGGCCGAACTGTGGTGTGTCGGATCCGGCAGGCCATGGGGATTGGCGTAGTGCGTGTGCCGCAGGCCAAGGTCCCGAGCCTTGTCGTTCATGAGGGCCACGAAGGCCTCCGGGGAACCGGCCACGGATTCGGCGAGGGCATGCGCGGCATCATTGCCCGACACGAGGAGCAGGCCCTCGAGCAGCTCACGGATGGTCCGCTGCTCACCGGCCTGCAGGATCATGGACGAGCCTTCGACTTCAGCGCTGGCGGTCGAGATGGTGACCAGACGGTCAAGGTTGCCCGCCTCGGCAGCGACAAGCGCTGTCATCAGCTTGGTGGTGCTGGCCTGCGGCAGCTCGAGATCGGCGTTGAGAGCCGAGAGGACTTCGCCCGTGTCACCGTCCATGAGCACGGCAGCCCGAGCCGATAGTGCGGGCGGGACAGGCGGGGGAACGAGCGGGACAAGGAACATGAGACGAAAGAATCCTGACGAACGACAGCAGGCATGCTAGCGGACGGCGAGGCGTTCGGCCACACCGGGGGGACAGGACCGCTGCATCCGCTCCAACATAACGGCAGCTTGACGATCCCCATGGTGCGAGAGGTCACATTTGACGTCCGGCCCGTGGAGGTGCTACTTT
>JAYKHS010000005.1:0-122056 GCA_035285865.1 Candidatus Sericytochromatia bacterium | reverse complement strand
TCTCCATCGTGAATCGACTCAGGATGTGACTCGGGGGCATCGGTTGACTCTCCGTTCGGGGCAACGCCCGGGCAACAACGGGGCAACGCCGGGGCAACAACAGGCAGGAATTGACGGCAACCCCAGGGCAAGGGTTACATGGCTGAAAGTATCGGATCTACTGGCTTTGATCAAGTTTTCTGTGGTTCGGTATTTGCCCGTAATTCCCCAGACCCACTGACTCTTAATCAGCGGGTCGAAGGTTCGAGCCCTTCACGGCCCACCTCGGAATGAAGCGGGTTTCGGCGATTACGCCGGGACCCGCTTTGTGCTTCGGGGCAACACCGGGACACGGAATGTCAGCGGATCTTGGCGCCCGCTCAGGACTGGGCCGGCCGCTACAGGGGATAGGCGCCCATCTTACGATTCGGCGCGACCGACCGGTCGACGCGCGGGCTCAAACCTTGCGCTTGGCCCCAAGCCTGCCCAAACCTTCCTGAAGGAAGACACGGGCCGTCTCGATGCCGGTGACGACTCTGGCCATAAGTTCCTTGCTGCCGGACCGAACCCGAACCTCGGGGTCCCGGCCGACTCCCCCGCGATTCGCCCTCCCGACGCCTCGCCGGCCGGACGATCCTTGCTCGGCCTGAACACCGTCCCGCGATGGCTGCGGGGCAACAGGCATCTCAAGGGCCTGACGACGATTCGTTCGCCCGAACGTTCGCAACTCGGTCTGGGAATCCGAGTCCGCGCGCTGGCCGGAGGCCTCCGCCTTCTTCTTGCCCTTGCCCTTCGTCGTCCCGGCAGCACCGGGATCCGCCTGCTCCGGCCCGGAGACAACGGCTCGCAATGCCTGACTGCCCAGCGCCCCGGTTCCACGTGGTCCCTGCAACTTCATGATCGTCAGTCCCTCTTTCACCTCTATACCGCCCACGACAGGCGAGGTTCGGGACTTAATCGAGATTTCTCGAACCAACAAGCCCCGGGAGCAAGCTGCCCGCTGAGATTCACCTGTTACTGATACTGGATTGCACTTCCCGAAACCTCGACGGTCCGATCGAGCCAGAACGGCCCCCACGAGGTTTCTTCGGTCCGGACACGGACACCCAGAAGCCCTGACGCGTCGGGAACCTTCTCCAGGGCATCGTAGCGTGCGGCCTCGGTCACGGGATCCGGCCCGGGAAACAGACTTCCGAGGAACCCCAAGGGATGGCTGCGGGACGTCTCGATGCTGCGGTATCCCCCCTCCACCAACGGTATGTTGAAGAGCAGGTAGAAAGGTACAAACAGCGGCACATACGCGGCTCGAGCCGTCGCCTTGACCCTGCCGATGACGCGGTACTTCAGGTCGAGCCTGACCTGACCGGGTTCGAGTCCCTCGGCCGTCCCCCCGCGAATGGTGACGGCACAGCCGCCAAGCACCAGCGAGCAGACGGCGGCTACCGCCAGATTGCGCCATGAGGTGGGGAGTACTGGCACGTGACACATCCCTTGGAGTTCTTGGCTCCGGGCCGCGAAGCCCGCACGGATGACGGTATGATTCCCACCCCGATGCAAGTCGGAACGTGCCCGGTCCTGTTGCTCCGGTTCCGACTCAAAGACTCTCGTTAAATCGGCACTTTCAAGCGATTGGCAGTCTGCCAAGAGCCATAACAAGGGCCGAGGACAGCGGAATAGATCGGGCACGACCGCTCGGCAGCAAGGGCTGAACGACAGACGGAGCAGGACATGGCTGGCAAAATCGCCAACAAGGGCGGGCTAGGCGGCAAGGGCGACGTCAAGGCAAATGGGGCTGCCAAGACTGCGGTCGGCAAAGCCGCGGCCAAGCCCGTGAAGAGCGCGGTAGCCAAGAACAAGCCCGCGCCCAAACCCCCGTCGGTACCGGGCGTCTCGGCGGCCGATCTCAAGACTTTCGGAGTCCAGGGCAATGCCAGCGCACACAAGCTGGACGACAAGGCCTTCAAGGGGCTGGACAGGAGCAAGGACGGCTTCCTGACGGCCAAGGAAATCTCCAAGCAGCACGCCGGCTGGGACAGGAATGGTGACGGCGTGCTGTCGAAGGAGGAATTCATGCTCGGTCGTGCCGACAAGCGTCGGCAGGTTCAGATGGCAAAACGCGATGCAGACAAGGACGGCAGCTTGAGCGGGACCGAGAACCACGCCTCGCTGGCTGGGTCGGACGAGAACGGCGACGGTCGGACCGTCGGCGGCGAGTTGGGCCGATTCCACCGCAAGGATGTGACCATCGCCAAGGAGTTCGATGCTTACGACCGGAATCGGGACGGCTTCTTGAGTGGCAAGGAAGCAGCCAAGCTGGGCGTCCAGGGCATGGACAAGGACCGGGACGGCCGCGTCTCCAAGGCCGAATTCACCAGGGCGCACGAGCGAGCTCGCCTCGAGGAACAGTTCTCGGACTACGACCGCAACGGCGACGCCTTCCTGTCCGGCCAGGAGATTCAGGCCAACGTCCTCAAGAACAAGGATCTTGATGGCGACAGGCGCTTGAGCAAGGCAGAGTGGCTGGGCGACGCTGTCCGGCCATCCGCGCCTCAGCCAGCACCCGGCCCGGCTTCTCCTGCGCCTTCGGCGCCAGCGCCGTCTCCCGCTCCTGCACCTGCACCGAGCCCGGGAACTCCGGCGGCCACGTTGTCGTCACCGGCTCCGACACCGCCACATCTCGCCCCCATGCCCGCAAACGAGGCACCTGTCAGCCCGTCGCCGACACCCTCGCCAGCCGCGCCGGCAGGGCACAGGCCACTGCAGCCTACCCCGGCACCCTCCGCTCCGACACCGCCTCCCACCTATGTGGTGCCCCCACCGGAGGTCACGCAGATGCCGGCAAGCCCGCCTCCGACCTATGTCGTTCCGCCGCCGGAACACCTGCCACCTGCGCCTTCGGTCATCCCGGCGACAGCCCCCCCGCCGCCGCACTTGGTCTGAGCCCGGGAATCCGAAGGGTACTTGCCACTTCAGGCAAGGCGTCGGCCGAAGCCGTCACGATGCTCCGTTCCCCTTCATTCCGGCCTGTTCCGATCCCGCACCACTGAAGCCATCGGCCCAGACGCCCGAACCGAGCCCCCCCCGACATGCCCCGGACGATCGGCTCCGGGCGGAATGAGCCTGCATCGGGGCGCCCCTCAAGCGCAGGGCCATCAATCCACGGGAACGCAGGCAGTCCGAAATGATGGAGGCCGCATGCCAAAAGAAAGATCGCCGACGACCGGACCCCGATATTGGGTAGGCAACTCATATGTCCGACACGCGCATCAGTTGGTGTGCGTAACCCGAGGTCGTCAGACGTGGTTCGCAAGTTCAGACTCCGTCCCGGTCAAGCGCTTATCGCCTTGGCAGCGGCACTGGGGCTCATCCTGACCCCGCCGGCAGAGGCTGGCAACAAAAAACCCAAGCCCGCACCGGCCAAGCCGGCGCCACCACCGCCTCCGCCGCCCCCGCCGAAGCCGAAGCCTGTGGCCCCCAAGCCTCAGCCCAAGCAGGAGGCTCCCAAGCCGTCGCAAAACAAGCCTTCAGCAAAGGACAAGAAGAGCGACAACAACAAGGCTGCGGACAAGAGCAACAAGAAGAACGATAACAACGTCAAGGCCGCGGCAAAGAGCGACAAGAAAGACAGCAATAACAAGGCTGGAAACCCGAACGCCAACAAGAACGGCAAAAAGAACGACAAGGGCAGCAAGAGCGCCGATAAGAACAAGAAGAACGACCAGGGCAAAGCCAAGGAAAAGAACGGCAAGAAGAAGGCGGAAGCAGCCAAGAAGAAGCTTGCTACCAAAAAGAAACTCGCCGTCGTCAAGATTCCCAAGTCTGCCTATCCTGCCTGCTATCCGGGCAATCCCAAGGGAGGAGACCGCTGCAGCCACAATCCGACCACGCAGGAATCCGCCATCCCGGGAGGCAAGAAGGTCACCTGGACGCGAAAACTGGAGCGATATGAAGTGCCCCGAGAGGTCGTGGCCATCTATCGGTCGCGCAAGAAGAATCTGCTCCAGAACCTGAAAAACGGAAAAATCGGGGCTCAGAAGGTGACCGGCGCCAAGGATGTCAAGGCAACCTTGAAGAATGTCGATTACGACGACCTCGAATCTTTCGTCAAGAAAGAAATCGGCACCGTCAAGGACGACAAGATTGCCCGAACGAATGAAATCGTCCTGCTGGACAGGAACACGGGCGAAATCGTCGGGTCCTATCCCGTCAAGGGCTACGCCGACGGGAAGAAGCTTTCGGACCGCGAAGTCAAGAAGTTGAACGCCGACGTCCAGAAGACGCTCGCGAACCTTGCCAAGGGTACCAAGTCTGGCGACGACGTGTCGGTCGAGGGGACCGGCAACCAGAAGAAGTCCGAATACCTCAAGGTCGTTGGCACCACCTTCCACGCCAGCCCAATCATCCTGGACCTCGCGGGCAGCGGAAGACCCGATCTGCTGGCCCGGGGCCCTTGGAAGCTGCGCCCGGGGCGCCAGATTGCGGCCGAGAGCCTCCGGCTCTTTGACCTGGATGGCAAGGGGACGGCCAACTGGGAATGGGTCGGTCCGGGTTCAGGTCTGCTCGTCTGGGATCCCGAACACACGGGTCGCATCGCCAGCGGCAAGCAGTTGTTCGGCAACTTCACTTGGGGCGAAAGCTTCAAGGATGGCTACCGGGCGCTGGAACGGCTGGATCAGGATCGAGACGGAAGCCTTGCAGGCAGCGAACTCGAGAAATTGGGTGTATGGGTCGACGCAAACGGCGATGCAGTCAGCGATCCCGGGGAAGTCAAGACCTGCGGAGACCTGGGCATCACCTCGATCGGGGTTCGAGCCGAACGAGACCGATTCGGCAACGCCCATGCCACCCGAGGCTTCACCCGCAATGGCCGCCAGGAAGCGGGCCAGACCTGGGACTGGATCTCCTACGGCCAAGCCCGTCCCACCGAGGGCATCTACGTATGGGTCGGAACCAAGGACCCTGACCAGATGGGCGGTTACTTCAAACTGCGAGACGAAGCGGGCGTGATCGTGGGACGCAGCTATCCCACGCTGGGCCCTGCGGCCGCGGCAGATCCGGACGTGATGGTGTCCGTACCGCTTTCCGGAAAAGTCACCGGCCCCGGGAGCTTCGCCTGGAGCACCCCCATTCCCGACGGGTCCATGGAGACCCGCGTCTGGTTCGAGGACGAAGGCCGACACCTCTATGGCCAGACCGTCGTCACCTCAGGCAAGACAGTCATGGCCTATCCGTGGCAGGCCCATCTCGTCGATGGCGAACCCGTCGGCCTAGGCCTGCGTTTCTCCCGGACGGGGGAGGAATAGACCGATGCGTGCACGTTCGCTTCCCCTCTCGTTGACGATCGCCCTTGGGACGACCTTCATGGCCCAGAGCGCCATGGCAGGTCGATGGGTTCCCGATGGCAACGAGACACAGTCCACAGTCGTCTCGAATCCGGAAGCTCCGAGCGACCCGACCCCCGACGACCCTCCTGCCCCCTCGGCCCCCGACAGCGGGGCAACGGTCGGGCCCGCCGGTGACGACTGCGATCCGGACCAGACCCTGCCGAACATCACCAAGAAGAGCTTGGTTCAGGAAACGGTCCTCAGTGAGACGACGGAGTCCCTGTCGCCCGCAACCCATCTCGAACGCCGCGACAAGGCACAGGTAACCACCACGACATCGCTACCGGACCAGCTGCTTTCCTTCAGCTACGTCAAGCGGGTGGAGGGTCGCTTCCGGAACCAGTACGCCCTTCAAACGTGGGGACAGTTCAAGCGGACCACCACGGTTCAACCCTACGCGATGTGGGAGGTCTCGAACTGGAAAGAACGCAAGAACTCCATTGTCGAGCGCACCTATCAGACCACCGAGTGGGACCAGATGGTGACCTGCCCCTCGGGCCAGATCGACAGTGAACTGGTGGACATCTCGCTCTCCACCGAAGAGGTCACGGTGACCTCTCCGTGGCAAGCAAGTTCAAGTGCATTCATCGTCTCTGAGGACGAGGATCCACCCGTCGTCGTCGATACCATGGTCGCCACCTACTCCAAGGAAGTCCTGGTCCACAAGCAGACACTGGCCGGTATCGCGGCAGCACGGGCAGGTGCGGCAGCTCCAAGGAGCCAGGTGCTTTCCGGCGACTTGACGACCCGAGCCCAGCAGGCGCTCTCCGCCAGCAGTGGACAGGTCCGCAACCAGATGGGTGCGGCCAGAGTCCAGGCCTCCGCTGCCACCTCGGGCGTGACCACGTACTCGGGCACCCAGGCAGCCAAGCTGCTGGCCGGCATCGTCAAGGCCGTGAACCTGAATGCCTCTGGCTTCGGAGGATCCTTGCAGTTGGTCGGGGGCAAGGTTGTCCATGAAGGCACCACCTATGCCGTCAAGGAAATCAGGGTCTCGGGCACGACGCTGCAGTCGGTGACCTTCTACGGCCCGGGGGACAAGGCTGTCACAGCGACAGTCGCTCCCTGAGCGAACGTCACGGGACCACGAGAGAAGAGCGCGGGACCCCGAACAGGGGCATCCCGCGCTTCGCGTATTCTGGCGTCAGGGGTTCTCGAGGGCGTCCTGCGCCAGCACGATCCGCGTCTGCGTGAAGATCGCCGCACGCAGGGCATCGTCGATGTCCTCGAGCGTGGCTTCCTCCGAAGGCGCCAGACGACCATAGGACCCCTCGTGCAAGTTGCGGCGCGCCTCCTTGAGCATGTCGAACATCTCGACATGCGCATCCAGGGCACGGTTGGCCGCAGCAATGGCCTCTACAGGTCGAGAAACGGCATCCTGCGCCGCACCGAGTTCGCCACGCACCTTTTCCAGCAACTCCAGCGAAGCCATCAGATCGCGGACGACGGGATCACCTGCCCCCGACACTCCGGAGGGATCCAGGCTGGCGATACCTGACCGGATGCGGGTTTCCTCACCCTTGCTGGCCGCGAGTGCCGTCGCCAGCGCCTTCTGGGCACGCGCCGCATCGATGCGACCGCCCGTCAACTTCAAGCCATCTCCTGGCAAGCGCACGTGGTCCTTAGGAGCAGCATCAGCTGCGGCAGCCCGCGCCAGAGGCGCTCCTTTGCCCAAGGCAGCAGCCTCGCGGGTCACCCGGGTCTCCACGACAGACCTCCTGAACGCTGATGCGGTCCTTGCTCGAAATGGCGCGCGGGCTCTGGTCGGGAGAGAGAGCCTGTCCCATTTATGGACGCCGGAGTGGCCGGACTTGCGTGACCAGAGTCGTCAAGGACGCTCGAGCACGACCTGGGTCACGAAGCTCGGCCCGTGATGGCCGCGGCCTTCCCGGACATCGCGCTCGCGTTCGCATGCAACGTGCTCGCGCCATCTCGGAAAGGCCGTGCGCAGGTCATCGAGCGTGGCCATCATCCGGGCATCGGGGGGGCCGCCCGTCCCGTAGGCGAGCTGCCGCGGATGGTAGTGCTCGAGGATCAGCAGGCCACCGGGCCGGATGGCCGCGTGCACAGAGGCATCGACGACGGCACGGAGTTCGGGCAGCACGTGCGCCCAGATGGACACCACCGCGTCCCAGATTCCCTCACCCATGGGCCACGAGGCGAGGTCAGCCTCGACGAGGGAAATGGCCACGCCTCGCTCGCTGGCAAGCAATGCGGCCTTTCGGAGACCTGCGGCCGAGCTGTCCACAGCGGTGACGCGATGCCCCATTTCCGCCAGATGAACGGCGTTGCGCCCCTCTCCTTCGGCGAGGCAAAGCACCCTCGACCCCGGAGCCAGACGGCCAGCCTCTGCAACCAGGAAGTCGTTCGGTTCCTTGCCGTAGAAGTAAGTCTCGTCGCCATATCGGACGTCCCACGGGTTCATGGCCACCACACCTCTCTTCGGGAATCGACACGTCCGGGGTCGGCCCACGCCGCACGAGTCCCAAAGATGCCCGAACGCTTCGAATACAGCCAGAGCGGGATGGCTGCGCGAACCCTCCGCAAGTTCAGCAATGGCCGCCCGATCCACCACCCTGAAGGGGGTTGGAATGCGCGCGGGGCCATGCTATGGTGATTCCGTTAAGCCTGCTTTAAGAGATCTTTCATGCGCACCCTTCCTCTGGTCGTCTCCGCAGTGGCCACACTGCCGGCGCTGACCGCCTGCGGCACTGCCACGAATCGGTCGGTGGCCGGAAACCTCGAGCAGCTGCCCTTCTCTGCCCTAGGCGTTCGCACCACGCTGGATACCACGATCGATGCGGCCTCGGCCCACGCCCACGCGGCTTGGCTCAGCGACGTACGCTGGCGCGGCCGCGACTCGGCCTCCGAGGGAGATCACGAGGCCACGCGCTATGCCGAGGCAACCCTGAACGGGCTGGGCATCGCGACCCTGCGCCAGCCCTTCAAGAACTACAGCATCCGGGGCACGGCCGAGAATCTCGTGGGACTCCTGCCCGGAGCCGATCCGACCCGCTTCGTCGTCTTCGGAGCGCACAAGGACCACATCGGTCAGTCCTTCAACGGGGCCATCTATCCCGGCGCCAACGACGATGCCGGTGGCTGCGCGGGGGTGCTCGAGATCGCCCGCACGCTCGTCCGTCAGCGCAACCAGGGCACGCTGCCGCCGGTCAGTGTCCTGTTCATCCTGTTCTCGGGCGAGGAGAAGGGCCTCATCGGTTCGCGGTTCTACACCCAGAACCCCGTGGCACCCGGCCCCGGCGGCCAGCCCGTGAAGCTCGACCTGAAGCGGTTCAGCGGCATGGTCCAGCTGGATGTCATCGCCAACGGCAAGCCTGCCGACTTCTCGACCGACACGGCCGGCGGCGACGATGCGGCCATCCGCCAGCAGGTCATCGATACGGCGCGGCGGATGGCGATGCGCCCCATCTTCAGGACCTTCGTCGAACACATTCCCCACGCCCATGACCTGGGAGACGAGTTGCCGCCCGGAGCATCCAGCGACCACGCCTCGTTCCGTCGTGCCGGCGTACGTGCCGTCCTGTTCTACGCCGAGCCCATCCACAAGTACCTCCACCATCCCGCGGATACGGTGCAGGAGCGGGACACCTTCAAGAAGGCCGAGACAGAAGTCTTCAACGACGCCAAACTGGCTCGTCTGACGCAACTGGGACTGACCCAGGCATTGGAGTGGTCCCGGAACCCCTGACGTCCGGAGCCATTTCCGGCTGGACCAGCCTGGCGATCCTGCTGGGCAAGATAATCCTGATCGGCGTCATGGCCCTGGGCCTGCGCCTTGCCTGGCCCGGCCTGGATCCGGACCCCGTTCGCGTCGACCCCGCCGAGGCGCTCCTCTTGGTGGGGCTCCTCGCAGTCGTTGCTCACCACTGGAAACGTACCGAGAGACGCCCCTTCTCGGATCTCGGATTCCTGCCCCGTGGACGAGGCCTGACCAGTGGCCTGATGGCTGGACTCGTTGGCGTGGTCCTGACGACAGGCACAGGCATGCTCGCGGGCTGGTCCATCCTGCGGCCGGGTGCCTCGTGGCCGGAACCCGGCGGCCTCGCCCTCCTGGTCACGCTGGCCTTCGTCACCGCCATCCTCGAAGAAGGTTTCTTCCGGGGCGTCGTCCAGCGCATCCTGTTGCGCGCGACACCCTGGCCCGTGGCCCTAGCCGCCACCGCCACCCTCTTTGCTGCGACACACTTCCTCGCACCGGGAAGCCGCAATCCTTCGGACCTGATGACGACCTTTGCGGGTTTGTGGGCAACGGGCTTCACGCTGGGCTGGGCCGCGCTCAAGCGGGGGCTATGGTTCCCGGTCGGCGTTCACGCCTGCTGGATTGTCGCCATCACGGGCTCGGCCCTGCATAACCCTCTGGTATTCCTGGCCGAAGGAGCAATCTGGACCGGCAACGGCTTTCCGCCCCGAGGCCTGCTGGGCATGCTGGCCATGACGGGCTTGTTGCTGCTGCTGGGGCGGCCCGAGCCCTCAGGCGCCGGCGTCGCCAACAGCAGGGAATCGATCGGCTGAAGCACGGCCGAGACGGTCGTGGATGGCCCTCCACTCCGGCTCATCCGGTGGGGACAGCACAACCAGCACATCGAGGTCGCAGGCTTCGAGTTCGTGCAGCGTGGCGTAGAGGTCCCGTGCAAAGGGCATGGGTTCCCTGCCGAGGTCCCGGACCGGACCTGCGGCCACCAGGGCAAGGCCAGCCGTAATCCAGCCGCATCGCGGATTGGCCAGGTCGGCATCAGCAGGCTCGGCGCACAAGCGCAGCGGCTGGCGCGGTGCGTAGTGCACGCGCATCTGGCCGGGGACTCGAGGCGCTCCGGAAACGGACGGTGAACCCCCATCCCGGACGGGCTCGCCGAGCACGTCGGCTATGGCCGAAGCAGTCAGTATGCCGGGCCTGAGCACGCTTGCCTGCTGGCCCGGCAACAAGGACACGATCGTCGACTCGAGGCCCACGGAACATGGACCGCCGTCGAGGACAGCCAGATCCTGATCCCGGAACTGCGCCAGAACATGTCCGGGCGAGGTCGGGCTCAGGCGGGTCGACAGATTGGCAGACGGCGCAACGAGGGGTGTGCCCAGTTTCGCGATCACGTCCCGAATCAAGGGATGGGCCGGTACACGGACGGCCACGGTGGCCTGTCCTGCCGTCACGCGCCGCGAGACGCGCTCCAGTGCCGGCAGGACCAGCGTCAGAGGACCGGGCCAGAATGCCTCGCCCAAGCGCCTTGCACGGGACTCCAGCGGTGGTGTCCACCCGGCCAGCATGCCGAGATCCGATACGTGCAGAATCAACGGATTGGATGCCGGACGACCCTTGAGCGCGAACACCCGCTCGACGGCATCGGGATGGTCCGCAGAGGCAGCGAGACCGTAGACCGTCTCCGTCGGCAAGGCCACGACGGCGCCGCCCCTCAGCAAGGCGACGGCATCAGCCACCTCCGTGATGAGGCGGGAACCCGTAACGCTGCGGTCCTGCATGCTGAGGTCCATGATGACCGCGTCGCCGCCCTGCGACAACCCGGACAACGACTTCCACACGCAAGCCGCGGCCCTCTCCGGGGCATAGTCTGGATATGGATCGTGCCCCCGCACTGGCCGGACTGCCTGCACTCCGGCTACCCGAGCGTGCTGGAGCCGCCTCGCGCGAGCGCACCTCTCCCTCTCGCCCGGTGCATCGGGACGAGGTTCGCACTGCGGCCATCCCGGATCCCGCGCTGGCGCGCCTGAAGACCCGAGTCACCGCAACCCTGCAGCTGGTGCGCGAACAGCATCCCGAGGACGGCCCGTGGAGCGATCCGGAAGGAATGTGCCTTGACCTGGCTGCCAAGTGGTACCCCTTTCTGCGGGAAGCGGGCCTCCCGGCAGCCATCACCGTGGTCGATCCGGCCTTGCGACCATCGGGTCAAGCCGTACCACCGGGGATGGCCGGCAAGTTTCACGCCTTCCTGACCCTCGACGCGGGCAAGGGGAAGACCCTGATCGTGGATGCCAGCTGGCGGCAGTTCGTGGCCGGTGCCGCCGGCCGAAGGGATCTTCCGGACATCTTCGTCGGCACCAGCGATGAACTGCGGCAAGCCTTGGGCCGGGAGCGTCCCTTCCTCCGCATCGAGATCGTGGACGACCCGCTTCAGGGACGTCGGGATCCGGACGAACTCGTCGATCTGGCCTACGGCGAAGGCCCGCACGCGGTCCTCCGACAGATCCTTCCCGAAACGGACCAGGTGTCGCCGTGAGCCTCAAGGTGCCGCCGAGGTCCACGCCGGAAAAGCCGGAGCAACCGCTGCGCGCGGAGGCCCTGCCGTCGGCTCGCAGAAGCCTGACACGCCGGCTGCTGGGTGCCCTGAAGCCGGACCGACGCGTGACCGACCGCAGTCAGGCTGTCGGTCGCACGGAAGGCAACCGCATCGACCTCCATCTGGATGCACAAGGGTTTCGCAAGATCCTCGAGGTCGTCGACGGAGCGAAAGAACGCCTGTCGATGGAGATGTTCATCTTCAAGGACGACGCGACGGGACGCGCCGTGGCCGACAGGCTGATCGCCAAGGCCCGGGAAGGCGTGCAGGTCAGGGTCCTGGTCGACATGCTCGGTACGCTCGGCAGCGGCGCAGTACTGGATCGGATGCGGCGCGGGGGGGTAGAGGTCGAGCGCTACTATCCCGGGCTGCTGCCGCTGGCCGGAGTCAATCTGACCCACCGCAAGATCGTGGTGGCCGACGGCAAGGTCGGCCTCACGGGTGGCATGAACATCGCCGACGAATATGCCGGGGGCTGGCATGACCTGATGGTCTCCGTCGAGGGACCGGCTGTCGCCGGACTCGAGCAGACCTTCCGCAAGGAATGGACGAAGGCCGGCGGCAAGGACTTCCCGATGTCGGCCCCACCCCACGGGGCGCATCCCGATGGCAGCTCCGTGACGCTCATGACGACCGCCCCGGGCCGTAGCCGCCGCGGGAACTCGTTGCGCAAAGGCATCTACACGGCCATCCAGCGTGCGGAACGGGAGATCTGGCTGACCTATCCGTACCTTTCCGACAACCGACTGGTGGACCACCTGCGCGCGGCATCCCGGCGCGGCATCGCGGTGCACGTCATCCTCCCGCGTCCGGAGACCAACGACAGCTTCCTCTTCAAGCTGCTCAACGAGGCCTCGGCTCGCCAACTGGCCGATGCAGGAGTGGACGTCCGCTACCTTCAAAGTCCGCGCTTCAGCCACGTGAAGGCTCTGAGCATCGACGGCACGTGGGCAACCGTGGGCTCTGCCAACGGGGATGCCCGCAGCTACGATGCCAACCAGGAACTCAACCTCGGTATCGAGGACCCCCGGTTCGCCGCCAGGCTCGAGCGTGACCTCTTCAAGCGCTGGTGGCAGTCTTCGGAACCCTACGACACCGAATATCGCAAGGCGCGATGGTACGAGAAGCCTCTGCTCTGGGGGCGGGCCACCATCAGCCATGTGCTTGAGTGGTTCGATTTCATGGCCTGACGGGGCATGATGGGCGTGGACACCACAATGGGGTGGCAATGCCATGCAGATCGAGGTCGCACGATCCCTCGATGAACTCACGGCGACGCTGATCCTGCCCAATGGGCTTCAGCCGACCGAGGCCGCGCTTAGAATGGCGCTTGCCGATGCGGGCATCGTCCACGGCATCCTCGAAGACGTCCTGCAACAGCTTGCCCTCGAGGCCGAACCGGGCGAGCACGTCATTGCCCGGGGCCAACCCGCCATACCCGGGGAATCCGGACGTATCGAGGCACTGGTCGAAATTCAGCCCGAAACGCTGGTACCCAGGCAACTCGAAGACGGCAGCGTTGACCACTTCAACCTGGGGGCTTCACCGTCAGTGGCCAAAGGGGCGCTCATCGCGCGCCGCCTCCCGCCAATCCCGGGTACGCCCGGCAGGACCGTCGGCGGGGGCTGGCTGGTGGTCCCCCCGGTCGAGGAAGCCGAGTTCAAGGCGGGCAAGGGCTGCGAGATCAGCGCTGACGGGAACAGCCTGGTCTCCACCGTGCAGGGGTTGGTTCGCGAGACTCAGGGAACGTGGACCGTCGAGCCCGTGTTCCGGGTGCCCGGCGACGTCGACTTCCACACCGGCCACATCGACTTCGACGGGGACGTCCACATCGACGGCCATGTGGCCCATCACTTCCGGGTGGTGGCGACCGGCGACATCGTCGTCCGCGGCAGCGTCGACGGGGGACATCTGGTGGCCGGCCGACACATCCGCGTGGGCGAAGGTGTCTTCCAGGAGGCGACCCTTCAGGCCGGCGGGGACATCAAGGTCACGCTGCTCGACCACGCCACCGCGACCGCGAGGGGCGGAATTGCGATCCAGGAAGACGCGGTATTCGCCACGATGACGGCCCAGACGTCAATCCTCGTGCAAGGCACGCTGGTCGGTGGCCGGAGCGAAGCCGACGGGGCACTCGTCGTGGCGAAGCTCGGGGGCAAACAAGGTACGCCTACGGCTGTCTCCCTCTCGCCGAAGGAGCGATGGGGCCGAATTCGTGACGAGGCACGCGCCACCCAGGAACGGCACGAGGGGAATCGCCAGCGCATCCTCGAGGGCCTGCAGCAGATGGAAGCCATGCGGGTACGCTTCAAGGGCCTGCATCCGGACAAGGAAGTGCTTGTCGCCCGCCTGAAGGAGACGCTGGAAGCCATCGCCGTCGACCATCGCAAGCTCGAGGAAACCGTCCGGGAGGCGGAGTCGCACATCAACCACGCCCACGATCCCGTCCTGAAGATCTCCGAGATCCTTCGGCCGGGCGTAGCCATCTGGTTGCAGGGTCAGGGCATGACTACGAAGGAGAGCACTGGTCCCTGCACCGTCCGCATCCACGAGGGACGCATCCGGATCGTCGAGGGCAAGCCTCAGGGTTCGTAGATGGCCGAGTTCCGCTCGTTCTCGAAAAACTCCACCCGCACGACCCGGACCCGCCCGGAGGTCTCCTCGCGGACAAAGGCATCGAGGCGCTCGCAAAGATGCCGCGCGAAGGCCTCGGCCCCGACGGCCGGCAGCACGCGCAACTGCAGGACGCCAAGACGATCCAGCTCCTGCAAACGCGCCAATTCGGGGTCATCCTCGGCCGCGATGACGGTGTGGTCCAGCAGGTGATCCATCCACGCCCTGGGCGACATGCCGTCGATGGTGCCGCGGCAGCGACTCATGCCACCGAAATCCCAGACCCAATGGCGGCTGTCGGGCTCCCCCTCGAACCATACCTTGAAGAAGACGTCGTAGCCGTGCAGGAAGGCGCAGTGGGTACCTTCGGCACGCCACTGGCGAAACGCGGTGGAGAAGCCCTGGAAGACCTTCGTCGACTGATATCTGGCCGTCATGCCCTGCATGATGCCGCAGCCCGGTGCGTGGGCGCCATGCCGAGCCACATCGTGTACCGTCATGGCATGCGTGGCTTCATCTCCGGAACGCGCCAGCGTGAGCGCCCCGACCTCCTCGCGCGCAAGGCCGGCCGCGCCTGTCTCGCGACCCTGGTGTTCGTTGCCGGATGTGCGACGGCCGTCCGCCGTGAGGGCCCCCCTCCCCCGGAGAGCCTGGTCGCGATGGCGAACCGCCTTGCATCTGGACTGGGGCAGGCCGGTACCGTCGGCGGGGCCGCCGTCGTGGTGCAGGGCGAAGAATCGGCCATGGCGTTCCACGGAATCGCCGATCGCGAGACGGGAGAGCCCGTGGGTCGTAGCACGCGCTTCCGCGCCGGCTCGATCACCAAGCTCTTCACGGCCATGGAGGCTGCCCGCCTTGCCGACGAAGGCCTCCTGGACCTCGACGCCCCGCTCGACACCTACCTGCCCGGTGCCGCGCAGTTGCGCGCCGAAGGCGCTGGCGTACCCACCATCAGGGATGCCCTGACCCACCGCGCCGGCCTGCCCTGGAACCATCTGGCCGGTGCCGTGGGGCCTTGGGAAAGGCGCAAGGCCCTGCGCGACGGACTCGATCGCCTGCCCGAGGCCGTGGCGGCCCAGCCACTGCCTTTCCCCCCGGGCCTCGGTTATGCCTACAGCAACGTCGGCTATGCCTTGGTTGGCCTCGTGCTCGAGCGCGTCACGGGTCGCAAGTACGAAACCCTGATTCGGGACCATTGGCTGACACCGCTTGCCATGCACGACTCGGGCTTCGGCAGCGCGCGGCTTGCGCAGGGATACGAGCAAGGCCGGCCCCTGCCCGATGAGGCCATCCGCGATGTGCCTGCGGGGGGGCTCGTCTCGACGGCAGAGGATCTCGGCCGATTCGTCCGTGCGATCCTGCGCGGCGGCCGGGACCATCAGGGTCGAGTCCTCCTGGCCCCGACGACCCTGCGTCGCTGCCTGCTGCCCCAGGGCACGCCGGGTCCGCTGGATCTGGACTTCGCGATTGGCCTCGGATGGCAACTGCGCGGCATCGAAGCGGAGACTCCGCTCTGGCTCGCGCGACATTCAGGCGTCATCGGCCCCTTCCGGACCGAACTGGCCCTTGCAGTGGACCGTGGCACGGGCGTGGTCCTGCTGAGCAATACCGCCGAGTCGGAGATGGGGTTGCTCCCGCTCGCGCGGCAGGCACTCGATGGCCTCGAACCTGCAAAGGCCCCTCGCCCCTTCACGGCGGAGCAGACGACCGGACTTGCGGTACCGCCGCCTCCGCGACCGAAGACGCCCCTGCCACCGAATGCCGTCCTCGAGGGTCGATACGCCATGCCGGGTGCGACCTTCGCGCTCCGGGCAGACAAGGACAGCCTCGCCTTCAAGTGGGCCGGGCAGGATCTGCGCATCGTGGACGACGGCAGCAGCCGTTTCAAGCTCGAGGCCCTTCTGCTGGGCTTCCTGCCCGTCTCGCCGGGGCGCCTCGCCGGCATGCTGGCAATTCCCTCCGTGGAAGAGGATGGCGTCTGGCTGATGCTCAGGAGGCCGGGCGGATTCTGGACCTTCGCGCGCAAGGTCGAACCGCGCCCGCTCCCCGCACCTTGGCAATCCGCCTGCGGCTTGTGGCAACCGACAGGCCCAGAAGCCCACGCCGTCACCTCCGTGACGCTGCGTCTGGAAGACGGCCACCTGATCGCCGACACGCGGTACCGTTCCGGATCGGTTGAATCCCGCCACCTGACGCCGCTGGGCGACGACAGAGCTCTGTTGAGCGGATTCGGACGCGGCCTGGGCGAAGAGTGGCGACTGGCAGCCGACGAGTCGGCAGGCACCCTGATCCGCTATTCGGGCCTGACGTTCCGGCGCGCTGACCCGGAGCAGGCACCCGAATCGACGCCGTCGCCCCGGGACGTCCCCACCGCAGGACCATCCGGTGTCCCGACAGCCGAGGATGACCCCAAGGGCGACATGACGCCGATGCCGTCAGGCGCCGAAACGGACCCCGGCCTTGTCCAGCCTGTCGAAGGCCTCGACGAGGGTGGCCTCGGGGGCAACGAGGCTGATGCGGAAGAAGCCTTCCCCACCAGCCCCGAACCCTGAACCCGGCGTGAACACCACGCCCGTCCGATCGATGACGTCGGCCACGAAATCGTAGGCCTTGGCACCGCCGGGCACGGGTGCCCAGACGTACATGGTGGCCTTGGGCGGCGTCAGGTTCCAGCCCAGTCGATTCAGACCGGCCACCACCACGTCGCGGCGACGCTGGTAAAGGGCAATCAAATCGTCGACATGCTTCTGGGGCAGGGACAGGGCCGCCGTCGCAGCATCCTGGATGGCCCCGAAGATACCGTAGTCCATGTTGGTCTTGATTCGGTAGAGCTCGTGCAGAATCTTGGCATTGCCGACCACGAAGCCCACGCGCCAACCGGCCATGTTGTAGGTCTTGGACATGGTGTGGAACTCGACGGCGTGGTCCTTGGCCCCGGGAAGCTCGAGCAGCGAAGTCGGGCGATAGCCGTCGAAGGCCAATTCCGCGTAGGCGAGGTCGTGGGCCAGCACCAGACCACGACGCTTGGCGAACTCCAGGGTCTCCTCATGGAAGGGTCGGGGTGCCACCGCAGCCGTCGGGTTGCTGGGGAAGTTGTAGAACATCAACTTGGCACGTTCCAGGTCTTCATGCGGAATCTCGGACCAATCCGGCAGGAAGTCGCGCTCCGCCCGGGCACGGACCAGGGACAGCCGGCCCCCGGCAAGCAACGTGCCGCGGTGGTGGACCGGGTAGCTGGGATCGGGCGTGATGGTGACGTCCCCGGGGTTGATGAAGGCCATGGCCAGTTTCGCGAGCCCCTCCTTGGAACCGATTAGCGGCAGCACTTCGGTCTCGGGGTCCAGATCCACGCCGTAGCGACGGCCGTACCAGTCGGCGATGGCCTTGCGGAAGGCGAGCTTGCCCTTGAAGTTGGGGTAGCGATGGTTGGCCGGGTCCGCCACCGCCCGCGTCATCGCCTCGAGCACCTCGGGCGGAGTCGGCTGGTCGGGTGAACCGATGCCGAGGTCGATGCAGACAAGGCCCTTGGCCTCGGCCTGAGCCCGCAGGATTTCGAGCTGTGCTGTCGCATAGGGCGGGATCAGGCCCAGCCGGTCGGCCGGGGCGGCGGTGTGGGTCGTGGTCACGCGGAGCTCCTGCTGATGGGGACGGTCACGGCAGGGTTCATCATACCCGCAGACCCGGCCGCCTGCCCGGGTTGCTTGCGTCATGCGCCTTCCCGCCTGCCGTCAGGGGGGCCGCGTGCTACCATGGAGCTTGCGGAATTCCGCCCTGCCCCTGGAGGTTCCATGCCGACCGAAGCCACCGAGCACAATCCTTCGGGAACCGCCGTCGGCGCCGGTACGGCCTACGGGGCGGACCAGATCCAGGTCCTCGAGGGTCTGGAACCCGTCCGCAAGCGCCCGGGCATGTACATCGGCAGCACGGGCGAACGCGGACTGCACCATCTTGTCTGGGAGGTGGTCGACAACTCGATCGACGAAGCCCTCGCCGGATTCTGCCGCAACATCACCATCACCCTGCGTGCCGACGGCTCCATGGAAGTGGTCGACGATGGCCGCGGCATCCCCGTCGAACTGCACCCCAAGACCGGCAAGAGCACGCTCGAGACCGTGCTGACCGTCCTGCACGCCGGCGGCAAGTTCGGTGCGGGCGGCTACAAGGTTTCAGGCGGCCTTCATGGCGTGGGCGTATCGGTCGTCAACGCCCTGTCCGAGTGGTGCGAGGTCGAGGTGCTGCGCGACGGCCGTCGCTGGGCCCAGAGTTACAGCCGGGGTCTTCCCGTCACCGAACTTCGGGACCTCGGGCCGGCCGAGGGCACCGGAACGACCACCCGGTTCAAGCCGGACGGAACCATCTTCGAGACCACGCAATTCTCCCGTGACACCCTGGTGGGCCGATTCCGCGAGATGGCCTTCCTGAACCGCGGCGTGACGCTGAATTTCCACGTCGAACACCAGGAGACCGGCGAGGACGGTGCCCCGCTCGGCCCCAAGGTCACCGAATCCGAGGTCTTCCACTACGAAGGCGGCCTGCGGGACTTCGTGGCCTACCTCAACGAGAACAAGGACTGCCTGCACTCCGAGGTCCTGCACATGGAAGGCGAGCGGGACGGCGTGGTGGTCGAAGTGGCCATGCAGTACACCACGGGCTACTCGGAGACTATCCTATCCTTCGCCAACAACATCAACACCATCGATGGCGGAACGCACCTGACGGGTTTCCGCAACGTCCTGACGCGCCTCTTGAACGAGTACGGCCGCAAGGCCAACCTGATCAAGGACACCCAGCAGAATCTGTCCGGTGATGACGTCCGCGAAGGCCTGACATCGGTGGTTTCGGTCAAGGTGCCCGAGCCTCAGTTCGAGGGCCAGACCAAAGGCAAGCTGGGCAACACCGAAGTGCTCGGCATCGTGCAGGCCATCGTGGCCGACAAGCTGGGGCATTTTCTCGAGAGCCAGCCATCTCTGACGAAGGCCGTCATCGGCAAGGCCGTCGACGCGCTGCGTGCCCGCGAGGCAGCCCGAAAGGCGCGGGAACTGACCCGGCGCAAGAGCGCATTGGAGTCCTCCACCCTGCCCGGCAAGCTGGCCGACTGCTCTGAAAATGTGCCCGAGCGTGCGGAACTCTACCTTGTCGAAGGCGACAGCGCCGGGGGCTCGGCCAAGCAGGGCCGGGATCGCCGTTTCCAGGCCATCTTGCCGTTGCGCGGCAAGATCCTGAACACCGAGCGCGCCCGCATCGACAAGATCTACGCCAACGAAGAAATCCAGGCGATGATCGTGGCGATCGGTACGGGCATCGCCGACACCTTCGACGTCGCCAAACTGCGGTACCACAAGGTCATCATCATGACCGACGCGGACGTGGACGGTGCCCATATCCGGACACTGCTGCTGACCTTCTTCTTTCGCTATGCCAAGGACCTGGTCGAGCACGGCCACATTTACATTGCTCAACCGCCCCTCTACAAGGCGGAGAAGGGCAAGAAGACGATTTACTGCTACAACGATCGCGAACTGGAGGCCGCCCGTGCCGAACTGGGCGACAACTGCACGGTCAGCCGCTTCAAGGGCCTTGGCGAGATGATGCCGGAGCAGCTGTGGGATACCACGATGAATCCTGCCACCCGAACCCTCTTGCAGGTCGACATCGAGGATGCGGCGGAGTCGGATCGCCTCTTCAACGTACTGATGGGCGACAAGGTCGAACCGCGCCGGGCTTTCATCCAGCAGCACGCCCTCGAGGTCCGCAACCTCGACGTCTGACCTGCCGTGACAAGGTCCGTGATGGCGGGCAGGACATGACCATGCGCTCGACTTCCGTGCCCACCATGATCTTGCTGGCCTTGACCGCATTGGCGGGCTGCGCTGTGGCAGGAACTCAGTCCGCCACGCGTCCGACCGCGCGTCTGGACATGGGTCCTGGCGTCATTCTGGCTTCCGCTGCACCAGGAGCGACCACGGCTCCACAGCCTCTCCCTCAAGGTCCCGCCGTCTGGGGCATCCTGGTCGATGGCACTGGCCAGCCGCTCCCCGGGGCAACCGTCAAAGCTTTCGACGCGCTCATCGGCAACCATGCCGCCGGGCTGGTCAGCAATGGTGCCGGCAATCTTGCACTCCCCACCCGACGCATCGCAGCCAATGAAGGGGTGACGGAGTCCGACGGCAGCTTCCTGCTGACATTGCCGGCAACCGGTACCTACAACCTCGAAGGCGACAAGGGGGGAACCCTCAAGGTCTTCGTCAAGGCGATCCCGGTCGAGCAGGCCGCCATCAAGCAGATCGGCAGCCAGACCATGACCCCGCCGGGCATCCTGTCGGGAACGGTCCGCGACAGCAAGGGAACGTCAGACCTGACTGGTGCCCAGGTCTTCATCCCCGGCTCCCCCTATAGCGCCTTCGTCACCGCGTCCGGGGCCTACACGCTCGGCGGTGTGGCCGCAGGCAGCCATGACCTGCGCGCCATCCACCCTACGCTGGGCGATGCACGCAGCGAGGGCGCTGTCCTCGTCTCGTCGGGCAAGACCACGCAGGCCCCCGAACTCATCCTCGCCACCGACGCGGTCACCGTCGACAGGCTGCGGGATGCCGGCACGGGCGCCACGGCGTCCGTCTCTGCACCGGGAGCCCTGCTCGTGCTCGAGGGCACCGGCTTCGGACAAACCCGAGGCCGAGCCTTCACCCTCGAGATCGGTGGCGTCCAGGTCACGGGCGCGACACGGTCCTCGGATACCCGCATCGAGGCCCGCGTGCCTTCGGGGGCCCAGAACGGCGATCTTGTCCTGCGGGTCGATGCTGTCACGGCCAAGGCCATCCCCCTGCGGATCGTCAAGTCGCTCGGATGGCGTCGCAATACGTGGCGGCTCGGCCTCGGGGACACGTTCGATCCTTGGACGCTCGCCGATGTCCGGGACACGGGCGGACAGTGGGTGGATATCGCGAACACCGGTGCCGGGCCGTTGCGCCTGAGCAATGTGCCCGACGCGCCGCTGGCGCGCTCCGGTGGCAGTGACTCACCGCGTTTCCAAGCCTCGGCGACCGGCAGCACCACCCTGACGCTTGAGGCCGGCAGCTTGCCGACCTCAAGCCTTGCGCTGACGGTCGCCGCCGCAGGCACCGGTGATCAGGTTGCCCTGCTGCCTCCGAGACCTGGAGCAACGCCCGCTCCGACGACCTTCATCCGGGACGGCGAGGTCACGGTTGGTCCCGAATCGGGGGAAGTCCTGATCCGCAACCCCCTGAACCAGTGGGCCATCTACGAACTCACGGAAGCTCCAGGCGTCCTGCCGACGCCGGATCCGGACACCGAGGGTTTCTACCAGGCGTGGCCGACCGGAGCCCTCATGGTGCGCTCGGGCAGCAACCTGTTCGTCCTGGGCGGTCGGAAAGGACACCTCGTACCCCCGAGGCAGGAGCTGGCCCTGAGGCTCAACGTCCGTCCCGGCACGGGCCAGATCCCGCTGCCTGCAAGGACCGTTCGCTGGAACCTCACGGAAGCCTTCACGCTCGACGAAGGCGGGACGGCCACCTCGTCTGAGCGCGTCGTCACGCTCGCTGCCTCGGCCAGCAGTGGCATCACCCTCCCACTGCCGGAGCGATTCCGTCGCAAGGTGGTCCGGGTCCGGGCCGCGGGCAACTGGGGCCTTCACGGCAACGACTACAAGGGTCCCGACGGACAGGGCGCCCCGGGCATCTGCAGCACGCCCTGCGACGGCCTCATTCCGGAGTCGGCGCTGATCCGCGTCGAGGCCGGCACGAGGCTTGAAAGCGACTACGGTGTGGCGAATCCCACCAGCTTCGTGGGCTCCGACGCCATCCTGCTCGTGGATTCAGGCGAGACCCTCGTGCTGCGGATGCAGGATTGGCTTTTCGGAGACAATCGGGGTTCCCTGGAGGTCTGGTGGGACGTCCTCTGGCAGGAGCCCTGAAACCCGAGGCCATCACGCGAAGGGGTCGAAGACCTCATCCAGCTTCCGCCCGGGGATCGTGGCCTTCATTCCGGCGAGGTCCGTCTTGCCGTACTGATCGGCGAACACGCCCTTCCCCATGTAGATGAACCAGTGCGGGCCGTAGGCGAGGTTGGTGGACATCGGATCGGCACCCGGGGAGCGGTTGGCATAGACCACAGTGCCGGGGCGTAGCGTCCCCTGCTTCATCAAGGTGCCCAGGTGGTCGAGGGACTTCCAACGATGCTCCTTGGTCCCCTTGGCTGCCCAGACGTCCCGCCCGCCTGCCCGGGTCGCGACATGCCACGCAAACCTGAAGCACTCCCGAGCCTGCCCCGTGAAGGGATTGCCGCGAAAACCGTTCTCGAGGGCTGTTTCAAGCACGGGCTGGCGCTGCTGCGTCGAAGCAGCAGAGAAGGAAAGCACGTCTCCCTTCGGGGCGGTCGAAATCGGCAAGGCCTTGGTCAGGCGCGGATTCCGCGTCGCCAGCGCCAGCCAGGTATCTGCGCCGACAATGGCGTCCTGAAGGATCCCGACAGCTTTCTGGAACATGCGCACGGCCGCTGCCGTCGCCTCGCCGAAGATTCCGTCGACCGTAAGGCCGGCACCCAGAACATTCAGGCGCTGCTGCAAGGCACGCACCGCGCTGCCGGAGGACCCGACGGCCAGCACAGGCTTAAGGTCACCGGGACGGAAACCCAGATTCAGGGGCGTGGCAGAAGCGGCTTGGGTCGGTTTCACGGTGCACTCCTGGGCGGGGGAAGGGGGCGTGGCTTCCCGAGGGAGGGGGCAGGTCACCTTCTCCATCGCGATTCAAGCCTCGATGCGCGGTTAAGACAGCCGACGAATCTCGGTAAAGAACCTATGAAGCTCCAAGAAACACGTGGCCTGTATCCGCCAGCCGGACGCGCATGGTCTGCTGCGCCACCTGCCCCGCATCCGCCCCCCACGAACGACGACCAAGCCTGTGCGCCGCAAGGAGCGTGGTGCCTGAGCCTGCATACGGATCCACGACGAGATCCCCCGGATGGGTCGCCATGGCAATCAGGCGCTCGAGCAACGCCAGAGGCTTCTGTGTCGGGTAGCCGGTGCTCTCCCTGTAGCGCACGCTGTTGCGAATCTCGGGAATGTCCGTCCAGACCGAACGAAGCAGATGCCCACCCAGCGTGAAGGCCACGTCATCAGCAGCTGGCGAACGGCCATGGCGGCGGCTCCACTGGCGCACCATCCGGGCGTAGGTCGTGCCCTCGACCGCCAACTTGCCGAAGGTCACCCGACCTCGGTCGTCGGCATGTCGCCTCCAACGCTGCTCCATGGCGGCGCTGGGTGCATCGCTCCTGGGTGGATGGAAGACATGCCCCGGACCCTTCGCGAACCAGAGCAGGATGTCGTGCTTGCGTGCCAGTTGGCGCCGCGCTTGGGCCAGAGCACCGGCACCATACGCCCAGACGATCTCGTTCAGGAAACCACCGGGGAAAACCGTCTCCAGAACGAATCGCGCGGCATGCGCCATTCTGTGATCCAACTGGACCAGCACGGTGCCACCAGGCAGCAGAGCCGGTTCCAGATAGCGGCAGCGTATCTCGAAGTCTCTGAGCCAGCCATCGGGGTCTGCGTCCGGATCAGCATAGGCCACGACCGAACCGACACGGAAGGTCTCGCCGGTCAGGTAAGGCGGATCGAGATAGGCCACACGAACCGACTCCCGGGGGAGGGATGCCAGAAAAGGCAGATTGTCCCCGCACCAGACCAAGTCTGCGGGGACAACCGGACCGAACACCCCGGAAAACTCCGGAAGTGGCTCACCCTTGCCGCGCCACGAAAGTTCCACAGGCGGGCGCGCGGGAAGAACTCAGCGGGTCTTGTGAAACCAAGGCTCCAGTTCGACCTTGCCGGGCGCGCCCAGTGCGCCCCAAGTGCCGAGGTAGACGTAGAGCAGGCCAAGCCCGACATGCTTCCAGCAATCGAACATCACGACGTAATCGCCGACGCTCGGATTCACGCCGAAGAACGCAGGCGAGTACCACGTGAAGACACCGATGGCGATGACGCCGATGCTGCCCCACTTATCCAGGCTGGCGAAGATACGGGCCGCCATCAGGAGGACGACGACGGCGCCGAGGCCGAGGGTCGCCTGAGCAAGACCCGGATAGACCTTCATCTCGAGGCCGCCCAGGATGATGCCGAAAATGCCGGCTACCAAGGCTGCAGCACAGCCCCAGACGGCACGGTAGGTTCCAGGTTCTTCTTCGACGTCGACGTGATGGTGGGCCATGAGCGGTAGTGACCTCCG
Organism: Candidatus Sericytochromatia bacterium; assembly: GCA_035285865.1. Classification (GTDB taxonomy): domain Bacteria; phylum Cyanobacteriota; class Sericytochromatia; order S15B-MN24; family VGJW01; genus VGJW01. The sequence goes on along the minus strand of JAYKHS010000005.1, from coordinate 97,528 downwards.
GAAGCTCGTTTCCGAACGGCACCCAGTCTAGGACATTCTCCCGCAAGCCGCCACCCACCCCGCGTGCTACGATCCCCCCAGTGAACCAGCCTCCGAGGACGCGAACGCGGACCCGATCCCTGCCGCCGGGCGCGCCCCCCCCCGGCGACGGCCGCCTTGCACTTATCCTCTACTGGGTGTTCCTCGTTGCGTGCTCGGGAGGCGCCTTTGCCGGCGGCTTCCTCTTCACCTATGGCTATACCAGCGGGGTCGCCAAACGCGACATCGCCCCGGGCCTCACGCCCCCCCCCATGACCAAGGAAACGCCCTATCCGGTCTGGACCCCGCCGACGCCATCGCCCTCACCCACGACAGATCCGCTGTTCGCGACCGATCCCGATGCCGCCGAGACACCGTGGGCCGAGACGCCCACTCCTGCCCCCCGCGCCACACGGCGCCCGACGCCCGCTCCGGACGAGGACGAGGGGCTGCTCAGCACGGGCACGCTCAACACCCCGACTCCCGCCCCAGAAGAGGTGTACCGCGTCTGGGTCGGCCAGTACGAGCAACGCGAGGCGGCAGAGGACATGATTCTGGAGCTCCAGGCAGCCGGCGTGCAGGCCGTGGTCGTGTCGGACGGTCGCTTCTACCGGGCCCAGATCGGTGCCTATACGAGTCGGGAACGTGCGCTGGCCGTGGCGGAAGAAGTCAACCTGAAGGGCTACGGCGTCATCATCCGGCACTAGGCCCGGCGCTGGTGTAGCATGGGCCGTTGCCCCCCGGCCCTCCTGGAGCATCCCGATGAGCCCGAACGACCTCATGGACAAGGTGGTCTCCCTGGCCAAACGCCGGGGCCTGATTTTCCAGTCTTCCGAGATCTACGGCGGCCTTGCGTCCTGCTGGGACTATGGCGCCTACGGCGTCTTGCTCAAGAACTCCGTCAAGGCGGCGTGGTGGCGCTCCGTCGTCCAGGAACGCGACGACATGGTCGGCCAGGATGCCGCCATCCTGATGCGCCCCGAGGTCTGGGTGGCCTCCGGGCACGTGGCGACCTTTTCAGACCCGCTGGTGGACTGCCGCACCTGCAAGGCACGGTTCCGCGCGGACAAGCTCGAGGACGCCCAATGCCCCGAAAAGCCGAGCAAGTGCCCCGGACAACATCAGACTTGCGATCTCACGGAGGCCCGCAGCTTCAATCTGATGTTCAAGACGTTCATGGGCCCGGTCGAGGAATCCGCCGCTACCATCTATCTTCGGCCCGAGACGGCGCAGGGCATCTTCGTCAACGCGAAGAACCACATGAACACCACGCGTCGCCGCCCGCCCTTTGGCGTCGCCCAGATCGGCAAGGCCTTCCGCAACGAGATCACGCCTGGCAACTTCACGTTCCGCACACGGGAGTTCGAGCAGATGGAAATCGAATATTTCTGCCCGCCCGACCAATCCGACGCGCTCTGGGATTCCTGGGTCGAGGCCCGCTACCAGTGGTACCTGGACCTGGGCCTGAACCCGGAGCGCCTGCGTCGCCGTGCGCAGGGCAGCGATGAACTGGCCCATTACGCCAAGGCCACGGTCGACATCGAGTACCTGTTCCCGTTCGGCTGGTCGGAACTGGAGGGCATCGCGCACCGAGGCGACTATGACCTGCGCCAGCACGCCGAGCACAGCGGGCAGGACATGACCTTTTTCGACGACAACACGCGTGAACACTGGATTCCGCACGTGGTGGAACCGTCCGCCGGCGCTGACCGGGCGACGCTGGCCTTTCTGGTGGATGCCTATGCCGAGGAGACGGACGACAAGGGGGAAACTCGGGTGGTCCTGCGGCTTCACCCCAGGCTGGCTCCCATCAAGGTGGCCATCCTGCCGCTGTCCAAGAAGCCGGAACTGGCGGAACCGGCTGCCCGGATCGCGGCTGCGCTCCGGACTCGCTGGACGGTCGAAACCGACACGACCGGTTCCATCGGCAAGCGTTACCGCCGACAAGACGAAATCGGCACGCCTTTCTGCGTCACCATCGACTTCGAGAGCCTGGAGGACCATGCCGTCACCGTGCGGGAGCGGGACACCATGAGTCAGGTACGCATCGGCCTCGACCAACTTGAGACGTGGCTTGCCGAGCGGCTCGAGCCCCCCGCCCGCAGGCTGGGCGCCGACTGGATCTTCCCCGTGGCAGCAGGCGGCCAGGCCTGAGGCGAACCGTCGTGCGTGCCTACACTTCCCGCATCGTCCTCGCGGCGGCCGTGCTGCTGGGCCTGATGACGCTGCCGTCCGCACCCACCAAGGCAGCGGGTGCCCCGGCCCGCGAGGTTCTACGGATCGGCTTTGTCCCATCGGACAAGTTCGACGAGATGTTCCGCAAGGTCGCCCCGCTCGTGGCCGACCTGTCCCGCCGCCTGGGCGTCCGCGTCGTGCCGTTCGTCGCGACGGACTACACGGGCGTCGTCGAAGCGATGGCCAACCGCAAGCTGGACGCGGCCTTCCTCGCCCCGCTGGCCTACGTCTTCGCCGAGCAGAAGGCGCGGGTGCGCCTGATGCTCAAGGCCGTGCGCAATGGCCGACAGGTGTTCTACTCGGCAATCATCGTCCGCAAGGACAGCCCCGTGCGCCAACTCGACGACCTGCGCGGCCGCACCTTCGCCTTCGGGGACCCGCTCAGCGTCGCCGGGACGATCTTCCCGTCAGCGCTGCTGCGCAGCAAGGGCATCGATCCAGACAGCGACCTCAGGCGGCTGCCCGGGGGCGGACATGACGCCACCGTGCTTGCCGTGCTGCATGGAAAAGCCGAGGCGGGCGCCGTCTTCTGCAACGATCCTGAAGGCAAGGAGGGCGCCTGGACGGTCTTCCTCAAGAAGCCCGAGGAGCGCAAGGCCTTCCGAACGCTGGCCGTGTCCAAGGCGATCCCCAATGATGTCTTCTGCGTACGGCCCGATCTGAAGCCTGCGCTCGCCAAGCGCCTGAAGACCGCCTTCCTCGACATGGGCAAGACCCCCGAGGGCCGCCGGCGCTTCAAGGAGATTTACAACATCGATGCCTTCGTCGAGGCACGGCCGTCCGACTACGATAGCGTCCGCGAGGCCCTCGCAGGCATGAAGCGGCGGCCATGACGCGTCAACCCACAAGCATCCTGCTGCCTCGGGATCTGGACCTTGTGCAGGTCAGCGGTCTGCACAAGACCTACCCGGGCGGCCAGGAAGTGCTGAAGGGGGTGGATCTGTCCTTCAGGCCAGGAGAGTTCGTGGCCATCCTCGGCCTTTCCGGTGCCGGCAAGAGTACGTTCCTACGTTGCCTGAACCGCCTGGTCGAGCCGACCTCCGGCCGCATCCTCGTGCCCGGGATGGTCGTGGATCGTCCCGATGATGCCGTCGTCGACATCGTGCGGGTGAAAGGCCAGGAACTCCAGCGCTGGCGCCGTCGCGTCGGGATGGTTTTCCAGCAGTTCAATCTGGCCAAGCGCCTGTCTGTTCTCGACAACGTGCTCTCGGGCAGTCTGGGCTATGCCCACCCGACCATGAGCTCATTCAGGCTCTTCAGCGAGCAGGAACGTGCACGGGCGCTGCGCAACCTGGATCGCGTAGGCCTGCTGCCCTTGGCCTACCAGCGGGCCGATGCCATCTCGGGCGGACAGCAGCAGCGCGTCGCCATTGCCCGGGCGCTGATGCAATGCCCGGCCATGATCCTCGGCGACGAGCCCGTCGCCTCGCTGGACCCGAAGCTGTCGCTGTCCATCCTTGAGCTGATGCGCAACATCTGCCGGGAAGACGGCATCACGGTGCTGGTCTGCCTGCATGTGCTCGATCTGGCCAAGCGCTATGCAGACCGCGTCATCGGCTTTGCCGGGGGGCAAGTCGTCTTCGACGGACCACCCGACAAGCTGGACGACATCTCGATCCGCCGCATCTACCAGGCACGGACGGAAGAGTTGAAGGGATTCTCGGCATGAGCGGCGCGACGGACCAGTATCTGGACCTGCCTCGTCCGCCACGTGCCATGGGCAAGCGTCTGGCCGTCGGCATCGCCGTGCTGGCCGTCCTGTCGTGGGCCTTCCTGGGGACACAATTCAACCCCGCCGAGCTCATCGCGGGCCTGCCCAAGATGGCCGACATGGCCAAACAGAGCTGGCCGCCCGACTGGGGTCGGCTCTTCGACCCGGCGGACTACCACTTGCCCGAGGAGCTGACCTGGCAACAGACGCTGCTGCCGAGCCCCCTGACCGAGGAGCAGCAGGAAATCCGCGAGGCCTGGTGGGCCAACACCTGGCCGCAGACCATCCTCGGCGGCACCATCCAGACCATCCAGATGGCCATCGCGGGCACCGCACTGGCCGCCCTGTTCAGCTTCCCTCTGGGCTTCCTTGCCGCGCGCAACACTTCTCCCCATCCCTCGGTCTACTACAGCGTCAAGGTCGTCGTGAACGTCTTGCGCAGCATCCCGGACTTCGCCGTGGGGCTCGTCCTGATCTCTGCCATCGGGTTGGGGCCCTTCACCGGCGTGTCGGCGCTGGCCTTCGCCACCACCACGGTGCTGGTCAAGCTGTTCAGCGAAGCCATCGAAAACATCGACCAAGGGGTGGTCGAGGCCATTCAGGCCACGGGTGCCAATCGCTTCCAGGTCTACTCCTTCGCTGTCGTGCCCCAAGTGATGGCGGACTTCATCAGCTTCGTCATCTACCGATTCGAGGCCAACATCCGAGCCGCGACGGTGCTGGGCCTGATCGGGGCCGGTGGCATCGGCCTGCTGATGAATGCCGACTTCCGGACCTTCCAATACCAGCAGGCTGCGGTGAGCGTGCTGGTCTTGATCGTGCTGGTCCTGATCGTGGACTTCGCGAGCGCCCGACTGCGCCGGATGGTCCAGTGAAGCCGACACCGGGGAGGCTCTCTGCTGCCCTGCTGTTGCCCGTGCTGCTCGTCGGGCCGATGTTCGCCGTGGCCATGGTTTCGAAGATGTGGCCCCAGCGACCGCCCGAGTCCCTGTTCGTGCCCATCGAAGCTTTAGGCGTAGGGCTGCCCGCACTGCTCCTGGCCGGTCCCGGCAACGTGAGACAGCGTCTGCTGAGCAGCGGTTGGCAGGCCTTCCGACCGAACATGCTCGCCGGTGCCGTCCTTGGCATGCTGGGCCTTGCCATCCTGATGACCTATGGACAGATGGCTTGGGGAAGCCTGACCGGCCTATCCATGCCCGAAGGCCTGGTCGCGTTGATGACCATCGAGGGTCCGGGGCCCAAGCTGGCATGGCTCTCGATCGGGGCGGTGATTCTGCCGGGCCTGTGCGAGGAAATGGCCTTTCGAGGGGTCATCCAGCGTGGCCTCTTCGGAGTCCACGACGCATCGGGCAGCGTGCCGTGGTTTCGGCTGCTGGTGGTGGCTGTGCTGTTTGCGGACTTTCACAGGGACTTTTACGGACTGCCCAGCTATCTGATCCTCGGGGGCTGGCTCGGGCTCGTGGCCTGGCGCACAGGCTCGCTCTGGCCCGGGGCCATGGCGCATATGGCCAACAATGCCCTGGCACTGCTCCAGGCCAATCTGCTGGAAGATCCCTGGTGGATCGCCAACGCCTCGTTCCTGGTGCCGCTGGGCCTGCTGGCGCTGGCGGCTGGTATCTGGTGGGTCTTCAGGCCCGCGAGGAAGGCGATGGCGCCGTAAGCCCGAACAGCTCCTGGATCACGCGGGCGTGGTCCTCGGCGCCGGCTTCGGCGTGGTGACGAAGGCCGACGGTGGGCTCGTGCAGGAACTTGGTCCCGATGACACGGGTCAGCTCGGCAACTGCGGAGACCTGATCGGCGGACAACGTCGCGCCGTGACGTTCGAGAAAACGGGTCAGTTCTCCGTGACGGACCGATTCGAATTTGTCGCGCAAACCGGCAATGGTCGGCCCGACCTTCTGGACCTGGACCGAAGCGTGGAAGCGCTGGGCAGCCTCGAGCACCATGGTCTCCGCCGCGGGAAGCCATGTGGCCCGGTCCGCGCGATTGCGCTCGGTCAGGGACGTCAGAGCGTCGATATCGAAAAGAGCCACGCCCGGCAGGGTCGCCAATTCCGGGTCCAGGTTCCGGGGCACGGAGACATCCAGCATCAACAGGGGGCGTCCGGCGCGCGCCTCCATGATGGGCGCGAGATCAGCGCGATAAAGCACGTGGTGTGGGGCACCCGTGCAGCACAGCACCACATCGGCCTCGCGCAAAGCTTCGGATAGCGCCGGGAACGGTATGGCCTCGGCCCCGAAGGGTCCCGCAAGAGCCTGCGCGGACTCGGGTGTCCGGTTGGCAATCAGGATGCGCGCGGGTTGTTCGGCAGACAACTGCCGCAGAGCCAACTCGCCGATCTTCCCGGTGCCGATGACGAGGACGGTCCGGTTGCGATAGCCACCCAGATGCTCACGGGCCAGTTCGACAGCGGCGGCACCCACGCTGACGGCACCCTGCGCGATCGCCGTCTCGCTGCGCACCCGGCGACCCGCGTGAATGGCCGTCCGGAAAAGGGCGTCTAGCACGGGCCCCAAGGTACCCATGCGCCGGGCGGTCATCGAGGCCTCGCGAACCTGACCCAGAATCTGCCCCTCGCCCAGAATCTGCGATTCGAGCCCTGACGCGACCCGCACCAGATGGAGGACCGCTTCCTCGTCCCGGCGGACACGGCACAGGTCCCTGACCTGCCCCTCAGGCAGGTCCCGGCTGCGGGCCAACGCGGCAATGAGTGCGGACTCGAGGCCATCGGCATCGGGTCCGAGCGCATAGACCTCGGTGCGGTTGCAGGTCGACAGCAGGGCAATCTCGGTCGCGACCCCGTCTTCATGCCAGGTCGCCAGCGCCAATGCCGTTTCCGGCCCGGAGAACGCCAACCGCTCGCGCAGGGCGACCGGCGTCGTGTCGTGGCTCAGGCCGATGAGAAGAAGAGGCATGAATGGTTAGGGTGACGGTCGGAAGACCGCTAGATAAGGATTATAGGATGAACCGGACGACTCCGTCGTCCGCAGGAAACCGCATGCCGGGCAGGATGTCTCCCATGGTATCCTGAAACTGCCTGTCTGCGCCCTTTGTCTGAACTTTTCCGGAATCAAGCCCATGGCCGACGGCCCTGCCACGCCCACCGCGGACGAAGCTACCCTGCTCGATCGGGACCAACTCGCCGAAATCCGCGGCCCCGAAGCGTGGGTCCGCTTCCGCAACGGGTTCGTCACCTTCTGGGCCAGCATCAAGCTTGCGGTCGTGCTGATCTGCGCGATCGCTGCCGCCTCGACATTGGGCACCATCGTGCCCCAAGGTGGCCCAGAGGACGTCCTCGCCCTCGAGGAGATGTCGCTCCGGACGCGCGAGTTCCTCATCTCGATCCAGGCCTACAACGTCTACTACTCGGCCTGGTACCTGACGTTGCTCGGACTGTTCTTCCTGAACCTCGCCGTGTGCACGTGGGTACGGGTTTGGCCCAGGCTGCGATTCGCGCTGGCACGCCCCAGAGATCTGCCGATCCCCGCGCGGGACCACATGCCCGATCAGTTGCGGTTCGCCGACACCACCGCAAATCAGGTCGCGGAGACGCTGCGACGCCGCGGCTACCGTGTCTTCCCAGCCAAGGAAGGCTTCGTCGCCGACCGCAACCGGCTGTTCCGATTTGCCGCGATGGTGGTCCACCTGGGACTCTTCATGATCCTGATCGGTGGCATCACCGCCGGACTGACCGGCTACAAGCACAGCTTCCCCCTGCTGCCCGGCGAATCCATGCCGGCACGCAAGGCCTTCGAGGATGCCCGCACGCGGGGGCGACTCACCCCGCTTCCCGATGACTTCCGCGTGCGTCTCGACAAGTTCTGGACGACGCGTTACCCGGACGGCAGCGTCAAGCAGTTCTACTCGACGCTGTCGATTGTCGAGGACGACAAGCCCGTGCTCAGCCGCACCATCAAGGTGAACGAGCCTCTGGAATACAAGGGCACCACCTACTATCAGTCCTTTTATGGCATCGGGGCCGAGATTCTGACGGTTGCCCGCGGCATAGAATCCCGCGTGGTCCTGGCCAATCAGGCCTCATCCACCAAACTGCAGGGCTTCATCACCCAGCGCTTCACACTGGGCAAGCAGCAGGTCTTCGGCTACAACCCGGGCAAAGGCGATCATTTCGAAATCCTGACCTTCCCGATGCTGGGCTACGTCGGCGACGCCAAACCCGGACGCCCGCTGCAGACGAACGGACACTCCGTCGCCGTCCGGCGTGTGCTGTCCCGTCCCGGAGTCGCATCGGTCCGCCTCGTGATTGGCGGCAAGTCCCGGACCGTGCCCGTCGAGTCCGCGAGCCGATTCAAGATGCAGGGGTACATCACGCGGCAGCTCGAGTTCGGCTCCCGCAAAGTCTTCCTGTTCGTGCCCGGTCCGGATCAGCCCATCCAGATCGTGGACCTCGACTCGATCGCCTCTCTGGGCACGCTTGCTCCCGGGGCCCACAAGGCCTTCGGTGGCGTGGACGTCCGCTTCGCGGGCACCGACGACGATCCTGCCGGCGGCGGCCCTGTCGCGACAGAACTCGTCATCGACGGCGAAGCGCAGGTCCTCCGGATGATCGAACTCGAGAAGACCGGCTTCCGCGTCGAAGGCGCGGCCTCGGACCCCGTGGAGATCGGTGGCCGGAACGTGGTCCTGATGCAGGCTTCCGAGCCGCCGGGCTCCCCACTGTGGATCATGGATGCCCGCGAGGGCACGGCACTGGCCGTGATGCGCCCCGGCGAAAGAACCGACATCGGCATCACCAAGGTCCGCTGGGATGGCCCCGTTTGGTTCTCGGGCCTGCAGACCAAGACCGATCCGGGCCTGCCCGTCATCTATGCCGGTTTCCTGATCGTCATCCTTGGCACGATGATGGGCCTGTTCAACCACGAGCAACTCTGGATCACGGCCCAGGAACAGGGTTGCAGGGTGGGGGCCAAGGTCAATCGCGGCCGATTCACCTTCCGACGGCATCTGGAGCGTCTCTTCACGGGACAAGGCGGCGAACTGCTGCCCCAGTCCCCAAACAACCAAGGAGCAGCGGCTTGAACGGCAACGAATTCTCGTCACTGGACCGCCAGGCGACCGGTCTGATCGACCCCCAGAATTGGATGGTCATCCTGGATGGCCGACTGGTCCTCGCCACGCTGGTCCTCACGGGCCTGGCGACGCTGGCATTCATCGTGCGCTGGGCGACGGGCAAGTCCGTCCCCGGTCGCATCGGCCAAGGCCTGATGGGCCTCGCCGCCCTGACTTCGCTGGGACAACTCGTCGATCGCTATGTCTACATGGTCCGCATCGACCCGCATTACTGGCCGCTCTCCAACCTCTTCGAGTCCGTGATGTTCGTGGTCTTCGCGATCCTGGCGCTGCATCTGGTCATCGACCGGGTGTACAAGGCTCCGGGCTTCGGTCTGGTATCCGCCGGCCTCGTCACGATCATCATCTCGCTGGCCTCCCTGCTGCCGCCCCGCCTGCGAGACGCATCACCGCTGGTGCCCTCCCTCCAGAGCTACTGGATCAAGATCCACGTCACGCTGATGCTGATCAGCTATGCGGCCTTTGCGCTGTCCTTCGTCGCGGCGACGCTCTATCTGTTCTTCCACTACCGCAACGCCTTCGCGCAACCGCGCTCCATCGGTGCCATGGCCGCTCAGCAGCCGAACAACCACTCCGCCCTCATGGACCTGCTGGACGAGCTGACCTACAGGCTGATCATGCTGGGCTTCCCGATCCTCGCCTTCGGGATCATCACCGGTGGCCTCTGGGCGAACCACGCATGGGGGACCTACTGGAGCTGGGACCCCAAGGAAACGTGGGCGCTCATCACCTGGTTGGTTTATGCGGCCTACCTCCACGCGCGGATGTCGCGGGACTGGCAGGGTGCCAAGGCAGCCTGGTTTGCCGTCGCCGGATTCGTGTCGGTGCTGATCACCTATCTGGGCGTGAACTACCTCGCCACAGGCCTGCACACCTACGGCAAGCTGCTCTGAAGGACCACGGCCGGCCGCCTGCTCTCCGCAGGTTGCCCGCCCGACTGCCCGAGGGGTATACTGCCCGCCATGCGTGCTCCCGATCACCAAGACGACGATCTTTTCTGGGCTTTCCGTTTGCTGGATACGGTAGTTGACCGCCAGCATCTGGACAGCGCCTCCTTGGCGGAAGCCCTCAGGGACCACGATCTGTGGCCGGGTGCAGCCCCGAAGCGCCGACATCGTCTTCGGCCCGAAGCCGTGGCCGTGCTGGCCGCCACGGTCGCTTGGCCGGCTTCAGCTCTGGCCGAAGAGCACCACGCAGGCGGTGGGGCGCATCAGGACTCTGCCCACGCCGAAACCGGCGCACACGATGCGTCCGTGACGCTGAGCGTTTCCGATGCCTCCTCAAGCCAACCGCTTGCCGGGATCAGGGTACTCGGTGCGGGCGGCAAGGTTCTGGGCACCACCGGCCAGGACGGGCGTCTCTCGCTGCCCGTCGGCCAGTTGGGCGGTGGCGAGATCCAGCTCGAAGGCACGGGCTACCGAAGCCTCACCAGAAAGCGCCTCAACCGGACCAGGCCCGGCACGACGGTCTTCATCGGGCTGGTACCCGATGCCGCAGCCGCGCCTGCCCAGGCAGCACAGCATGAAGCCCGTCACGACGCGCATGCTGCCAAGTCGGGCGAACACCACGATGCACACGCCGCTCCCAAAGATGCCCATGCCGGGGACGATCACCACGGAGCGACCGCCATCAAGGTGCATTTCCCCTCGCCCACGCCTGCCCCCCGCAAGGTTGCGAAGCGCCCGCGCCCGGCCGAACACGAGGTGGTTGAGCAGAAGGCCGTCGCACACGGGGCTCAGGCACCCCACGGTGAGGCGCCTGCCCATCACGACGCGCCTGCCGCACACAAGGCGGCCCCTGCACACCACGACGCGCCGGAACATCACGAGGCTCCTGCGGCTCACGATGCCGCACCAACAGCCCACCACGACGCACCTGCTGCACACGCTGCAGCGGACCACCATGCCGGCGGCAAGGGTGTCATCACGGTCAAGACCGGCGACACGCTCTGGGGCCTCGCTGCCACCCACCTTGGTTCCGGCGAGCGTTGGCGGACGCTGTGGGCGGCCAATCGCGCGGCCGTGCCAAGTCCGGCCCGCCTGCGCGTCGGTCAGGTCCTTACGCTCGAGACATCTGGCGACGCGGGTCATGTGACGCATCACGCGGCAGGCCACGGGACCATCCGGGTCCGTCGTGGAGACAGCCTATGGGTCCTGGCGCGCAAGCATCTCGGTTCCGGCAAGCGTTGGCGCACCCTGTACCGGATGAACCGGGACCTCATCGCGCGTCCCGAGCTGATCTATCCCGGCCAGAAGCTGCGTCTGCCCGGGGAAGCCTGATCAGGCGCGCTCCGGCCCCTCACCTTCGAGGGGATCAAAGCCCGGCTCACGCAGCGTGAAGCGCCGAGCAGAGCAGATGGACACCCAGTTGCATCCCGTGCAGACCTGCTCCATCAAACTCGCGTGTTGTTCATGCACCACGTCGAGTGCCTGGACCAGATCGATTTCCTGACCTTCGGTCCAGCCCATGGTCGCGAGCATGCGATGGTCGCGTGACGAAGTCGAGGCGTGGAACCGGCAGCTGCGCGGATCTTCCGCATCCTGCAGATGCGGGCAGGCCCCGCAGACCGGGTCGGCCTCGGCCGTGACCCGCACCCGCTGCACCTCGCCCGCGCGGATGCCGCGCCATACACGCGTCATCTCCTGCACGAAGCCAGGCGAATAGCCCTTGCCCGCAAACGTCGTGACGCACATGACGTGATGCGCCCGCAACGAACCCTCCGAGGAATCGCCACTCATCGAGCACAGGCCCACGCAAGGGCGCCTCGGGCCTGCAAATCAGGGACGTGCAGAAACCCGGGCAACAGGGGCCGCAACAACGTGGCAGCTCCGCCCGTCAGAACGCGCGGCACTCCGGGAGCCAGTTCACCGGCGAGGCCGACAATGAGGTGGGCATGCCCGCGGACGACGCCCTGACGGATGGCCGCCTCGGTATCCCGCGCGGGACCCTGTTCGGGGAGCCCTGCGGTGACGACCGGCAACCGCGCTCCTCGATGGCCGAGGGCCTCGAGCGTGGCCCCCACGCCAAGCGTGATTGCCCCCCCCTCGAACACCCCGTCGCCCCCCACCAGCGACAACGTTGTGGCCGTGCCGACATCGACCACCAGCACCGGTCCCCCAAGCAGACACCACGCGCCCCAGGCAGCCGCGAGGCGATCCGTCCCGAGCGTCTCGGGCTCGGCATAGCGAAGCGGCATCGGCGACTGCGTCGCCCTGAGCCACGTGACATCGGCGAGCGCGGGCAATCGCTCCACGGCGGGCACCACCGAGACACCGACAAAGCCCGCATCAAGCGCCAGATCTCGCGCGGGGGCCCCGGACAGAAGGGTAGCCGTGGGCAGTGCCGCGACAGGTTCCAGCGCCCCGCCCCGCACCCGGAAGGTCCGGACGTGCGTGTTTCCGACGAGGCAGATGCCCCGAGGCGCCTCAGGGCGCGTCATCGTCCCCGGACACGAGGCTGGCAGCAAGCGCACCAAGTTGTTCGGCGGAGAGTTGGTAGTGCATGTTGCAGAAGTGGCAGCGTACTTCGGCCTTCCCGTCTTCCGCGATCATCGCCTCGATCTCGGCGGCCCCCAGCGAGGCCAAGGCCCGGTGCACGCGCTCTTCGGAGCACTGGCAATGGAAACGGACATCCTGACGGGAAACCAGCGTGGCATTGAATCCGCCCAGCGCCGCGAGGGCGATCTCGTAAGGATCGGCACCAGAGCGCGCCAGATGGCTGAAGGGCGGCATGGCCTTGACGTTCTGCTCTAGTCGCCACGCAATCTCGTCGCCCGCGCCGGGAAGCAACTGCACCAGCAAGCCGCCGGCGACATCGATCTCGCCCTCGCCGGAAACCTGCGTACCCAGAGACACCGCCGCGGGTATCTGCTCGGAGTGAGCGAGGTAATGGGTGAAGTCATCGCCGAGTTCACCGGAGACCAGTTCGACGACACCCGTGTATGTCGCCTCGCCCGAGTCATGCGTGACATACATGAAGCCGTCACGCCCCACGGCCTGCCCCACGGCCAGCAGACCACCGTCAGTCAGAGGCAGATCCACGTCGGGATGGGCCACGTAGCCGCGGACCGAACCGTCATGCCCGGCATCGACCAGAATGCCGCCCAATGGCCCCTTGCCGACGACACGGATGGTCAGGCGTCCCTGATCCTTCATCAGGGCGGCCGACAGCAACAGGCCCCCCGCAAGGGCCCGACCCAGCGCCACCGATGCCAGCGGCGAGGTCTGATGCCGACGATGTGCCTCATTGACAACACCCGTGCAGCGCACGACCAGGACCCGGATGCGTTCGTCAGCGGCCGTGACCTTGACGAGGACGTCGGCGGCAGCGAGCGAAGCAGGATCGGCCATGGGGTCCATTGTAACAAAGGCACGCCTGCGCCCGGAGCCACGGGGTAGGATAGGGACCATGCGCGAGGTCCTGGAGTGGTGTCTCGATACGTGCGCCGCAGAACGGGTCACCTACGCCGATGGCAGGTTCGTCCGGACCCAGTCCGAGACGATCACCATGGTCAACGGAGATGTGACGCGTCTTTCGTCGGAAGAGAGCGTCGGCCTGGGGATACGGGTGCTCGTAGGCCACGCTTGGGGCTTTGCGGCCACCTCGGACCTGCGTCGGGCCGAGGTCGAGGCCGCCACGGCCCGAGCCATCGCCATCGCGCGGGCATCCGCTCAGGCAAGCCGCCGCGCCGTATCCCTCGGTGCCTCGGTGCGCAGCCGCGGACACTTCCATACACCCTTCGCGATCGACCCCTTCACCGTACCGCTCGAGGAGAAGCTGGCCCTGATCGCCTCGGCCGACGCCGCGATGGCCGCCGTACCGAACATCCGGGTCCGTCAGGCGATGTTGGCCTGGGACCGGCACCACAAAGTCTTCGGGAGTACGGAAGGGGCCTGGGTGGAGCAGACGCTGACGGAAACGGCCTGTGCACTCGAGGCTCGAGCCGAGGTGGACGGGCAGTCTGCGGCACGGTCGTACCCGGATGCCCGCGGCCATCACGGCTGGACCGGTGGCTTCGAACGCGTCCTCGACCTCGACCTGCCTGCCGCTGCACCGCGCATCGCCGAAGAGGCCGTCCGGCTCTGCACGGCGCCCGTGCTGCCGGACGGCAGGACCACACTGGTCCTCGATGGCTCGCAAATGGCCATCCAATTGCACGAATCCCTCGCCCATGCCGTAGAGCACGACCGCATCCTGGGCCATGAGGTCTCGTTCGCAGGAGGCAGTTTCATCGGCCCTGACGACGTTGGTCTCCTCGACCTCGGCAGCCCTCTGGTCCACGTCTGGGCCGATGCAACGACCCCCGGGGGCCTCGGCACCTACGGCTTCGACGACGAGGGTGTGCCGGCGACCCGATTTCCGCTCTTCATCGAAGGACGGCTCTCAGGCCTGCTGAGCAACCGCGAAACCGCCGCCCTGTCCGGCCTTGTGCCCGGTGGCGTGGCCCGGGCGGCAGGCTGGCAACGCCTGCCCCTGATCCGAATGCCCAACATCCATCTGGAGCCAGGGACCCATCCCGACCTCGAGGCCCTGATCGCGGACGTGGACGAAGGTGTCTACATGGCCACCAACCAGTCGTGGTCCATCGATGACCGACGGGAAAACTTCAGGTTCGGCACGGAGATCGCGTGGGAAATCCGCAAGGGCCGGCTGGGCCGAATCCTTTCCCGGCCGAGCTATCAGGGACGCACACAGGACTTCTGGCGGTCTCTTGATGCTCTGGGTGGACCGGGAACATGGTCGCTCTGGTCCGTGCCCCATTGCGGCAAAGGCCAACCCCGCCAGTTCGCACGCGTGAGCCACGGCACGCCCGCTGCGCGATTCCGGAACGTCAAGGTCGGGCCATGACCACGCAAGACCCCCTGAACGGCTGGGATGAGGCCACGCTGTCCACCTTGACGGCCGAGGCGATCGACATGTGCCACGCAGACGAGGCCGAGATCGTCGTCATGGGCACCGACCAGCAACTGGCCCGGTTCAGCCGGGGCAACATCCTGCAGCACACGGGCGAACGCTCCCTCGAAGTCAGGGTCCGCGCGATTCGTGGCCGCAGTGTCGGCGTCGCGACCACGACGGACCTGACTCGGATCGGCCTCGAACGCGTGACGCACCGAGCGGTAGCCATGGCCGCCGCACAGCCACCGGACCCGGGCTTCCCGGGCCTTGCGCAACCCCTGCCTTGGTCGCCCATCCCCGCCACATGCCACCCGGCCACCTTGCATGTCACGCCCGAGGAGCGCGAGGACGCCATACGACGCTTGATGGCGGTCGTCACGGGTTCAGGCAGCGAAGCCTCGGGACACCACGCCACGGAATGCCGGGTCGTCGCCGTCCGCAACTCCCGGGGCGTTTGGGCGCATCACGCGGGATCCCGCGCGGAGTGGTCCGTCGTCACCGAAAGGAAAGAGGCCAGCGGATACGCCGCGCGCTTGACGCCCGATCACCGGACCGTCGTGCCCGAACGACTCGCGAAGGAGGCGCTTGCGCGGACCCTTGCAGGCCATCCCACGGCGATACCGCTCGCCGGGCGCCATCGGGTCATGCTGGAGCCCTATGCCGTGGCCGACCTGCTCACGATGCTGGCCTTTACGAGCTTCGGGGCCACGGCCGTCGCCCAGGGCACCTCATTTCTGGTATCGCCGGGTAGCGACCCGGTCGTCGCGCGCTGCGTGACGCTTCGGGACAATGGCCTCGATCCCCTGATGCCTGCACTGCCCTTCGATCACGAGGGGGTACCGAAGCAGCAGGTGGACCTGCTGAGGGCGGGAATGGCCGGAGACTGCGTGCACGATGCCCGCTCGGCGTTCCGATCCGGCCGCTCCTCGACGGGGCACGCCCTGCCGCCGCCCAATCCCTATGGTCCATTCCCGATGCACCTGGACATGCTTGCGGGACCGACCGACCGCGAGGCGATGCTCCAGGCGCTTGGCGACGGATTGCTCATCACCCGGTTTCACTACACTTCGGTGCTGGATCCACGGTCCACGCGCATCACGGGCCTGACGCGCGACGGCGTGCTGGAGGTCCGCGGGGGCCGGATCGTCGGGGCCTTGCGCAACGCCCGCTTCACGCAGAGCATCCTCGACGTGCTCAAGGGCGTGGTCGCCATCGGGAGCGAAACCCTGATCCAGTCCAGCTTTCTCGGATGCGTCCGCTGCCCGGCACTCGTGATCGAGGGCCTCGACCTGGAAGGTTGAGGCCCCCGCAAGAAACGAGCCGGGTCGCCGGATGTCAGATCCGCCGGCGGATTCCGCTGTCCAGATCGACTTCCCAGTCGCTGTGCCGAAGCTGCCGCTCACCCTGTTCGATGAACGCGAGCCGATACTGGATGCGCCGCTTTACCGGCTTGAAGCCGACAACCTCGGCAAGGGCCGGGTCGAAACCCTCCGACTCCAGGTCAGCCAAGGCCAACTGTGGCGTCAGCAGCACGCCCTTGTCCGCGGTGACGGGGTCGAATGCCGACAGGACGCCGCCTTCGGCATCCCGGGTCTGCCGCGAGCCCTCGATGGCCAGCAGATAGCCGTCTGGCGTCCACGAAAGGCGCTTCCAGATGTAGTGGGGGGCCGCCTGCGGAACCGCAAGGCGACGGGCCGCCTTGCGCTCGTAGACCGTGACGGCATTGGGCCTGTCCGCCAAAGTGGCATCGAGGACCGCGACGAAGCGCCGATCCGGGGAGATGCGAATTTCGCCACCTGCCGCGACGCGAGCCGCCAGAGACGTGACCGGATCACCTGCAGAAGCCGGGAGAAGATCGGGGATCCACAGGCGCTCACCGGGGCGCGGCGTCGCCCCCTGGATGGACGGGTTGCGACGCATCAACTCTGCCAAGGGAACGCCACTGGCGCGGGCCACCGCATACAGGGTGTCCTGAGGCTGCAGCACGTAGGCAAATGCCGGTCCGCGTCCCGGGCGCTCATGACCCTGTGCGGACGGCGCCCGAAGCTTGCGCGCCGACAGCCTGCCACTGTCGATCGGCATCAGGTGAGCGGTAGCCATTGGGTGCCTCCTGTTCCGGAGAAGGGAACACCGGTTCTATCGCATCTCCCGGAGAGCGGCTGACGCATGCCGGAACTAAGTTATGCTTAAGCTTGAAGGCTTTCAGGTTAAGCGTGGAGAAACTCGCCCGATGATGACCTTGTATCAGTTCGAGAGCTGCCCCTACTGCCAGATGGTCCGGCAGCGCATGAGCGACCTGCTTCTGACCTACGTATGCGTCAACATTCCCAAGGACCGCAGCAAACGCCAGCAGGTCCTCGAAGTCTCGGGCCAGCCGACGGTCCCGGTGCTGGTGGACGGCGACACGGTGCTCTCCGACGAAGAGGACATCCTGCGCTACCTCGACGCGAAGTACGCCACCAAGGCGGACTGACCGAGACCGCAGGACTCAGTCGGCGGCGTGAATCCTCAAGTACTCTGGGTTCTCGCCGTGCCGGATCCGATTGAGCCCGGCCCCCAGGAAACCGCCCAGCCACGCTCCCAAACCCGGCGCCCGCAGGGCAAGGCCCACGGCCCCCCCGATGGCCGCACCCACGACGGCACCCGCCGCCATCGGCGCCACGCCCTGCTTGTCAACATGCAGGACAAGGCCGCGCCGACCCGCAACCTCGGCCTCCTGACCGGGGCGGAAGTCAGTCGCGATGTGACTGCCCGAAGCTACCCAGACGTCCTGGCCGACCTTGATGAACACGTCGTCGCCGTTGTTGCGCGGCGCGTCGGCCTTGGCAGGCTCGAACCGGCCTTCCGCGAGTCGGACGAGGTGGCGGTCCTGCAAGGGGCGACCGGCAACGCTGACCTTGGGCATGGGGGCAAACTCCGCGTGGGGGGACAAGCGATTTGTCGCGGATGTTGCGTCCGACTCAGTAAAGAACGGGGCAGATCCTGCTCAAGAAACGACCATGGCCTGACGAAGCTCCGCAGCCACGCCGGATCCGCACCAATGCTCGACCAGCGCCAACGCAAAAGCCATGGCCGTCCCGGGACCGCGGCTGGTCACGAAGGCACCATCGATGACGACGGCATCCTCGCGGTAGTCGGCCTCACCCATCGCATCACGGACACCGGGCCACGAAGTGGCCGCCTTGCCCCGAAGCAGGCCCATGGCCCCGAGCACGGTCGGCGCCGCGCAGATGGCTGCCGTCCAGCGACCGGCCGCAGCGTGATGCGCGAGCATGTTGCCGAGCAGTTCGCTCTCGGCAAGCCGGGGTGTCCCGCTGCCGCCCGGAAGCACGATCGCGTCGAAAACCTGACCTTCGAAGTCCCCCAACGCCTGTCCCGCCAGCACCGGCAGACCATGCGCCCCCACGACAGGATCGGGAGACAGCCCTGCCGTCACGACCTCGAGGCCAGCCCGCCGCAGGACATCGAGTACCGTGATGGCCTCGATTTCCTCGAACCCCGTGAAGAGCGGCAACAAGATACGCATCGGGCGACCCTCCCGGCAGACAGGACGGCATGATGATGCCGCCCGCCCCGGGGATGCACAAGCAAGCCCGGGACGGTACTGCTATTCTCGGAATATCCCCGAACCGAATGCGACGCTTGCCGTGAAACCGAAAAGCCTGCCGCAACCCGCGAGAGCCTGAATCCCGTGGGCGTCTTCGAGCGGCTGATCGATCGCGGGTTTCTGCCTGACGACCTGATGGCGGGTCAGTTCCGCGGCAGAGCGCTGACCCTGGCACGGTCCCTGCGCGAAGGGGGCACCAAAGGCGTTGCCCGGCGCGTCGACGAGCACTTGGAGCGCCTTGCCAAGGGTCCGCTGCTGGCAGCGGATGCCGGCCTGATGCATGCAGAGGGGGCTGCACCTCCTTCGCTGCACGCCCACCTGCTCGGACCCGCGATGCTGACGGGCCCTTGGTTTGCCGATGCGGACGATCTGAAGGCCGAACCTGCAGAGCACGCAGCTCTCGAATTCGTGGTCCAGCGCTCGGGCATCAGGGACGGCGACCGAATCCTCGACCTGGGCGGCGGCCTGGGGGCGATTGCGCTGCACCTCGCCGCGCGTTTCCGGCAGAGCCGGGTCGTGACCCGCTGTGCCAATGCCTTAGTTGCCGGCCACGTCACGAGGCAGGCCAAGCAACGCGGCATCCTGAACCTCGAGGTGCGGATCTCGCCGCTGAGCAAGTTCGCCCCTGGCGAGACCTTCGAACGCATGGTTGCCGTTGAGGGCACGTCTCGCTGGCTGAATCATCGCAGGCTGCTCGAAAACATCGCCTCATGGGGCGAGCCCGGATCCACGCTGCTGCTGCAACTGCCCAGCCATTCGGACGTGCCGCATGTCCTGCCGCTGGCACCGATGGAGTGGCTTGGTGAAGATCTGGTCAGAAGCTACCACGTGACGACGCTGGACACCCTTGTCAACCAACTGGGACCCTGGCGACTTGAAGCCTGGTGGTCGATGCCAGGCACATATATGGCGCGGACGCTTCAAGGCCAGATCGAGGTCATGGACACCCGCGAGGTGGCCCTGATGGAGCAGTTGCGCAAGCTCAAGGGCGACGACGCGCCCATCTGGCGGCGCCGATGGCGCACGGCCCTGATGGCGCTCCAGGAGCTCCATCTCGTGGCCGACGGCGAGGAATGGGGCCACCACCAGGTGCTCC
Organism: Candidatus Sericytochromatia bacterium; assembly: GCA_035285865.1. Taxonomy (GTDB): domain Bacteria; phylum Cyanobacteriota; class Sericytochromatia; order S15B-MN24; family VGJW01; genus VGJW01. The sequence goes on along the minus strand of JAYKHS010000005.1, from coordinate 77,875 downwards.
TGGGCCTCTGAGACGTACGGACCGCGATCCGGCTCGCACGAACACCCGGGCATCCTCCGGTGTACCCCGGATCACACCGCGAGCGGCACCTGCGCCCTCACAAGCGGCGTGGATGCTTGCTATACTGGATGTGACACTTTGTGAACCCTCGTCTCGATCCCTCACAGGAAATCAGAGGTAGAACGTGAATCGCTCCATCAAGGCCGGGCTGTCCGCGACGCTGTCGCTCGCGATGCTCGCCGGCTGTGACGCCGCAGCCCTGCGGAATCTGGCCCAGACTGCGGCCACGACCCCGACCGCGGAACAAAAGCCCGCAGCCGCCGACTTCAAGTCTTTCGCCGGCACCTGGTACCTGATCGACGGTGAGAACACCGAGAACTTCAACCCTTCCAAGGGAACGCTTCAGTTCACCAAGGACGGCAACAACTTCAAGGGCCAGGGCACCTTCACGCTTTTTGGCGGCGGCCAGAAGTCGCTCACGAAGCTCACGTTAACCAAGGACAAGCCCAGGACCGGTGACCAAGCCGGCATCTCGATAGACTTCAGCGTCAACGACACGGCCATCATCGGCAAGATCTACGACGATTTTTCCGCCAGTGCTGACAATGCTGTCGGTGAGTTGACCGGCAACTTTGCCACCGCGGCGGACGGCGGGACCAAGTTGGAGCTGACCTTCACCGCCACCAAGCAGTTCGGCGGGGTCGAATCCCAGCCTGGAACGGGCGGAAGCATCGGTGACAGCACGGGTGGCAACGGTGGGTCGACTGGCGGTGGTGGCGCGACCGGACCCGGTGGATCCATCGGCGTTCCAGAGTGGTTCCTGGGTCTCGCGATGGCCGGGGATCAGCGCTTGGCCCTGCTCCCCGGGACGACGTATCCGGATCCCTCGTGGCAGGACATGGGCCTGCGCCTTAAGGTCGGCAGCAACGGCGCAAGCCTCGAGGTGATTAATGCCACCCCGAATGGCCCGATGTCACTGGGTGTTGGTCAGTTCGTGAACAACACGCCCTCGGGCGGCCTCCTGTTCAAGGTCTTCGTCGAGGCTTTGGCGAGCGAACTCACGATCGAGATCCAGCCGCCTCCGGGACCGGCTGCGCGTCCCGGCGCCATCGTGTCCGACGCCCGCGCCAACCAGGTGCTCTTCAAAGCCGTGCTCGAGGCGTTCGGCAGCAACCCCGGCGACCCGAATCAGGGCGGGGGTGACCCGAGCACGAACCTGCCTCCAGTCGTGGCCTTCGGCGGCGACTGGATCTTCCGGTTTGAGGCCGGCCGGGATCCCTTTGACGGCCTGACGACCGGCGTCGCGATCATGCCGATGACCGACGGTGGCGTGATGGCGCGAGTCTTGCAGGGCTCCGAAACGACCACCGTCCTGGCCACCATCGGGAAGGTGGAGGGCCTCCGGGTAGAAAGGCTGGGCACTGGGGAGGTGGTCCTGCAAGGCGAACTCAACCTTGATGGCGGCCTCAGTCTCCCCCTGCAGTACGTGACCCGTTTCGAGCCGAATCCGATGATGCCCGGCCAAGGCCGGTGGATTCTCGTGTCCGGTTCGCTAGGAGACGCCACGTTCGTGGTCGAGGAGCTCCAAGGTGGCGATCAAGGTGGCGGCGGCAGCATGCCTGGCCCCCTCCCTGCACCGGTGGCGTTCGCGGGTGACTGGGCACTGTACTTCTCGCAGGCTCGGCCAGACCTCGGTTATGAGAAACTGAGCCTCGCGCTTAAGGCGGCGGAGAACGGAAACATCGTCGGTCGTCTGGTTGGTGGCAACGCCAACGACACCGAACTGAAGTTCGTCGGCAACATCGCCGGCTTCCGTCTGTACAGCGAGGGCAACCAACCACCCCGTGCCGAGATCAAGGTCGACCTGGGCATCAACCGAATCGCGTTGATTGACCTTCAGGTCCTCTACGTGGTCGACCGGAACAACCCCTCCAAGGGCCGGTGGGAGCTGGCGGGCGGCACCTTCATGCTCGACAACTCACGCTTTGATGTTCAGGCTTCTCCCTTTGATGGCGGCAGTGGTGGCGGTGGCGGCGGCGACATTGGCGGCAATTTCCCACTGACGATGGATGATGTGACCGGCCGCTGGGACATCGTCATGCCGGGTGACGGCTTCAACCCGTTCGGGTCTTCGGTGTTCCAGATGGACCTCGGCTTCGAGGGCAATGGCTACGTGGGCAAGGTCCTGGGTACCGATAGCAACGGGAATAGCTTTCCGGTCGGCGTGATCGGCAATATGCGCCTCGCCTCCATTCCGAACGGAACGCAAGTCGAGGGCGAGTACTACGCGTCGGGCAGTGCCGGGCCGGTCAAGGTCACGTTCAGCCTCTTCGACAACCGCGGCGCCGCGGGCGAACGTCCGTGGTACCTGACCAGCATCTCGGTCACTGACGGCAACGCCATCGGTCAGGGCTCCGTTTCCGAAGCCCAGCAGATCCAACCGCCCCCGCCCCCGCCCTACGTCGCACTGCCTGACTCGGTGCTGGGTGACTATACGTCCACCCTGCAGCGAGGCAGCAATCCCTTCGGCGTAAAGCTCAACTTCTCGCTCTTCAGCACCACGACCGGCAATGCCGATCAGCCTTTCGCGTTCGGTGTAAATCTCTATGACCCCGCCGCCCAGGGCAGTGACTACATCGTGGCCGATGCAAGCTTCGACTTGATCGAGAAACTGGAGGACGGCAGCTTCACGGCTTCAGGTCGGCTCAACCGGCGAAAGCAGGGACCTGGCCCCGAACAGATGAATATCCGCGTCCATTTTGACGCCAACGGATTCGTCGGCGCGAATCTGGTGGATGACGGGGGCAACGTCACCCAGTTCAGCTTGGCTCGGCCGTCGAATGGTGGTGGCGGGGGTGGCATCGAACCGCCGGCGGCGACCTTGCCCAGCCAACTTGAAGGTCGATACGACATGCGATGGTTCAGCGGCAACCCCTACGACCGCGATCTGCAGCTATCGGTCGCAGACACCAGCGCGGGCTTGATGATCGAACTGGTCGACAGGGATGGCCAAGTTGCCGTGATGCCAATGCCACGTGTCACAAAGCTGGCTGAGGACACCTTCACGCTGGAAGGCACCTTCAAGTCCGTGCGTTCCACTGACTCGGTGGGTGAACTGGAGGCGTCGCTGACGCTCTCGTCCAACGGCCTCAACGGCTTCTTCAAGCTCGGCGACAGCGTGTCGGACGTGCAGGGCGACTTTGCGAGCAACTACATCGAGATACCCCCGCAGCCGCCTCTCGCGCGGTACGAACTGAATGTCAGTGGATTGGGAGACGGCCTCTACACCGTTCCGTTTCTGAGTTCTGACGTCGAAGTCTCTTCCGAGGCGGGTTTCCTCGTTGTCCGAAACAGTGGAATGTATGCAGCCACCAATGAACTTGGCGAGCGGGCAGCGACTGCCCATTTCCTCATCACCAGCACACGCCTCACGAGCAACATGACGCTCTTCCTCCGTGCTCCATCGACGCTGCCGGTGGTGGTATTCAAGACCAGCGCAGGCAATCGGATGGTCATGGATCAGAATGCATTCAGACCACTGGAATCCTCTGGCGACTATGTCTTGAACGTCAAGGCTCCGGAGGGCGAAACTCTGGATTACCTTGAAGTCCGTTCAGAGGAGCCGTCTGTGGCGCTATTGGGCTTCGCATACGACGCCCCCGTCCAGCCGTAGCGCGTCGACCCGTTCCCTCAGTCCACCTGGCCTCGGCCGGGGGGACTGATCTCATTCGTGCATTCCGCCCGATACCCTACGCCCCAGGGGTAGATCCGATATGCTATCGTTGCAGGCAAGGTATCCCTTCCCCACCAGGAGACTCGCTCATGCGCCTTGCTTCAGCCGCACTTCTCGCCTTTGCGACCTTTGCCGCCCTACCCGCCACGGCCGCCCCTGTCACCTACGCCATCGACGACATGCACTCGGCCGCCCACTTCAAGGTCAAGCATCTGATGGTCAGCAACGTCCGTGGCTCGTTCCCCGCCATCAAGGGTTCGGTGGTCTATGACGCCGCCCACCCCGAGAAGTCCACCGTCGAGGCCACCATCGACGTGTCCAGCGTCGACACCGGCAACGCCAAGCGGGACGGCCACCTGAAGAGCCCCGACTTCTTCGATGTCGAGAAGTTCCCGACCATGACCTTCCAGAGCACCCGCGTCGTGAAGGCCACCAAGGACGGTCTGTCGGTGCTCGGCAACCTTACGCTCCACGGCGTGACCAAGCCCGTGACGCTGCAAGTGGCCCTCCCCGCCAAGGCGGCGAAGGATCCCTGGGGCAACATGCGGACCGGCACCGAAGCCACGACGCACATCGATCGTCGTGACTACGGCCTGACCTGGAACAAGAACATCGAGACCGGTGGCGTGCTTGTGGGCGAAGACATCGCCATCACGCTCGAGGTTGAGCTCATCCAGCAGGCCGCCAAGTAGACCCTGAGCCAATGGCCCCGCCTTTCCGGATCGGGAGGCGGGGCCATTGGCTTGGTTGGCGTCGGTCAGTCAGGGCCGTCCCTTGCCGCTTCCGGCTGCGCGAGGCCCGGAGGTTACGGAGCGTGCCGGCCGAGCCTCGAAGACCAGGCTGGCCGAGTTGATGCAGAATCTCTGTCCCGTCGTGGCCGGTCCATCATCGAAGACATGACCCAGATGCCCCCCGCATCGGGCGCACTGTACCTCGGTCCGATCCATGCCATGGCTTCGATCGGGCAACAGGCGGACCGAGGCCGATGCCGCAGGGCGGTCGAAGCTGGGCCAGCCCGTTCCTGAGTCGAACTTGTTCCGACTGTCGAAAAGTACTGCACGGCAGTCGCCACAGCGGTATATGCCCGGCTCATGGTTTTGCCAGAAAGCCCCGGTGAAGGGTCTTTCGGTGCCCTTCATCCTGAGGCAATGCCAAGCATCGGCAGAGAGCGTCGCTGAACGCGTTGCCTGCGCCCCAGCGGCCGAGGCCGGACAGGCAAACAAACCGACCAACAGCGCGGCCGAAGCAAGGTCGGTCACCTTCATCCGGGGCGATACTCCTCGACGAGGCCGTTCTGGACATAGCTCTCGCCAGAAAAGGTCAGGGTGAACATCCCGTCCGCCACGCGCTCCAGGTAGCCGTCGCGGATGGCATCTTCCCACGACTCGGGATCCATGGGCTCGCACGGATAAGCCTCGAGCCACAGCATCCGTAACTGATCGAGGCCATAACGCTCACGCTTCTCGTAGCGTTCCAGATAGTACGCCGCCGTCAGCAGCCGATCCCGCGGCGTCTCCGGGTTTTTCAAGGCAACGAGATCACCGACTCCGATGTTTTTCTGGACGCGCAAGACCGGTGCGACATGGCCTTCCTCGTCCGCGCTCCCGACCGCTTCCGAATCAGCCTCCCGAATCGGACCATCGGTCCAGAGACCAGCCCAATGGCGCATGGCCTCGCGAACCAAGTCTTCCGACCCCGCGACGCGCACCTCGCGATTGCCCACGCGCAAACGGAACGAAGCCTCATGCCCGGACGCCATGCAGGCCGACCTCCTTGCTTGCCGATGCCCGCTGCCGCAGCTCGCGCGCGGCCCCGAGCGCCCCTTCCGCCGGCTCCTCGCCTGCCAGCATCTCCGCGAGGACCCGGACACGTTCCTCATCCCCCAGATCCGTGAGTGACAACCCCGTCCGCCCGTCGGACACGATCTTGCGCAGGTGCAGGTGTCGATCCGCTCCCGCGGCCACCGCAGGCAGATGCGTGACGACCAGAACCTGATCCTCCTGCGACAAGCGGGCCAGTTGGCGACCGACGGCAGCAGCAGCCTCGCCCGAGATACCGGTATCGATCTCGTCGAAGACCAGCGTGGGCATGGCGGCCACACCTTGCATGGACACGTGTACGGCCAGCAGAATGCGGGCCAGCTCCCCGCCCGATGCAACCTTGGCGAGGGGCTTTGCCGGGGCATCCGGCTGCGCCGAAAAGCGCCATGACACGGCCTCGGCACCGTGGGCCGTCCGCTGCGACACGGTCTCGAGTTCAACATGCAGGCTCGCGTGCGGCAGACCGAGGCCCCGCAGTATGCCACTCAGCTCACCGGTCAGCCGCTCGGCGGCCAGCCGACGCGCCACGGATAGGCGAACAGCAGCCGCATCCCAAGCCACGGCCGCCGCGGCGACATCCGCCTCGATCCGCGCGCGTGCGAGGGTGTCCTCCTCGGCTTGCGCCAGTTCGCGCGCGAGGTGCTCCCGTCGTTCGATGGCCAGCTCCAGCGAACCACCGTGGCGGCGTACCACGCCAGACAACAAATGCAACCGTGCTTCAAGGGCTTCGAGGTCATCGACATCTTCCCCATCTCGGTCGAGGTATCGACGGAGCGCATCGCCGGCCTCATTCAGACTGGCCTCTGCGGTCTCGAGCAGTTCGACGACCCCGGCGAGTCGTGGATCAATCCCCGCGAGGGGGCGAAGCGCGCCCAGCGCCCTGGACACGGGGTCGCCAGAGGCCTCGCCCGCGGCAAGCCGCGCCCGCTCGGCGCCTTCCAGCAGTTTCGTCTGCTGCCTCAGGATATGCAGGCGCTCACGCAGCGTCGCATCCTCTGCCGGATCGACCAGATCCGCGGTCTCGAGCTCGCGCAACTGAAAGGCCATGAAGTCACGCTCGGCCTCGCGGCGCGTGGCGTCCTCGCGCAACCGATGCTCCTTGGCCACAAGCCCCTGCCATCGCACGTAGACCTCTGCAACCTCTCGCGCCAGGGCAGCGTGGTCACCGTACGCATCGAGTGTTTCCCGCTGCACGGCAGCATCCATCAGACGCACATGGTCATGCTGGCCGGACAGAGACACGAGATGGCTGCCCAGCTCGCGCAGTTCGGCGAGGGTCACGGTCTGCCCATCGATGCGGGCCCGGCTGCCCTGCGGCGTGACATCGCGGGACAACACGACACGACCCGACTCGAGCGGTGCTATGCCCGAATCCTCGCGCCATCGGGTCCACCACGGCCCTTCGGCGGCAAACGTGGCCTCGACCCACGCCTTGGCCGCCCCCGGCCGGATGACATCGGCCGAGGTCCGACCGCCCAGCACGGCAGCCAGTGCAGCGAGGAGGACGCTCTTGCCCGCGCCGGTTTCACCGGTCAGGACCGTGAGGCCCGGCGTGACCTCCAGATCGAGTGCCTCGATCAGGACGAACTGGTGAACCTGCAGGCGCAGCAACATGCGGCCAGCCTAGCACGCGGGCGCAGAGGCTCCAAAATGACCATGACAGATTGCCCGGACCGTCACGGCGAAGGGGGAACAAGCCTCCGGATGCGATGATTGCCCGAATCCGCGACGAACAGCGCACCGTCCTTCCCGAGGGCAATCCCCATGGGCCTGTTGAAACGCGCCGTCGCACCAGTTCCGTCCGCAAAGGACCCGCCCGTGAATCCCACGGGCCCATCGCCGGCCAAGGTCCATACCCTGCCATCCGGTTCGACGACGCGGACCCGATGATCCCCCGCGTCTCCCACGAAGACGCGTCCGTCCGGTGCCAGGCAGATCTTGGAAGGCTCCGAGAAACCGGCGGACGCTCCCGTCCCGTCGGCATAGGTGGGATACCCCCCGCCGGCAACTGTGGTCACGCTCTGATCCGGCGCCAACAGCGAGAGACGGCCCATCTGCCGCTCCAGAACCAGCACTTGGCCGTCGGGCTTGACCGCAACCGAGTTTGGTCCATGCAACGGGAATGCGCTTCCCACGACGACGCGGCCATCAGGCCGTACGGCAACTCCGCAAGGCCCATCGAATCGCGCCACGTCGGGCGGCCCATCGACGCTGCCAATCCCGGCCCCCCCTGCCACGACCCGTGCTTCTCCGCCGGGCTCCAAGGCAAGGACGCGGTGCCTGTCCGACTCGCAGCCATAGAGGGTGCCGGAGGGTGCAAGAGCAATGCCACGCGGACCATTCAACCTATCCGGTCCCAACAAGGTCGTGACGACGCCGTCAGATCCTATGCGACGCAGGTTCCTGCCCTTGTGGTCGGAAAGGTAAAGGGCACCGTCCGCTCCCATGGCCAATCCGGCCAGCTCCTCGAACGTGGCGCCAAGTCGTGGTCCGTCCAGCGAACCGGTGGCGTCCTGACCCGCCCAAGTCTCGACACGCCAGGTCGCGAGGCCCGACCCCAGCGTTGGCAAAGGACGTGGCGTAGGGAAGGGATGGGGCGTAGGCGATGGAGAAGGCGAAGGCTGGGGGGTCTGATCGGATCGGCTTGCGGGACTCGTCACGGTCTCTTGTCCAGCGGGCGTCAGCATTGTCTCCGGAACCGCGGCAGACTCCGCGGCGGGGAATGCCGGCCGGTCGGCGACGGGGTCTTGCAAGCCGGCATCCTGGGCCTTGCCCGTACCGTAGGCCACGGGCAGAATGGCGCACGCACCGAGCGCCAGGACCGGGGCCCCGGCCAAGAGCCTGTAGCGGAGGGGTGCTCGGCCGGCCGTCACCTACAGCCTATCCCTCCTACTGTTGCGCCTACCGTGCTAGCATGATGCGGTCGTGCTCCGTGAGCATGCCGTCCTCCCCCTCCCATAGACCCCGACCGCCCGCATGACGACTGTCGCTCAAGTCCTTCGCCAGACCCGTGAGACCATGGGCCTGACGCTCGATGAGGTCGCCAGCCGGACCTACATCAAGTTGCCCTACCTTGAGGCGCTCGAGCAGGACCAGATCGACACCATCCTCGCTCCCGTCTTCGTTCAGGGCTACATCCGTCAGGTGGCACGCCTGCTGGGCCTGGACGGCAAGGACCTTGTCCGCCGCTACCAACTTGAAGAGCGCGCCCCGCGTGTTGCGGCTCCCGTGTTGCGGCCAGAACCCGTCCTCGTGGCTGCCGGTACGGCAGGTGAGGCCGTGGTCGATGTCATGGCCGATGGCATGGCGACCACCATCCAACCTCGGTACGAGGCGGATATCCTCGTGACGGTGTCGCAAGGCGAAGTCACGACCACGCCCCAGTCGGTCGCCGTCGGCCGCACGGAAGGCCACGGGGAAGCCCACGACACACCCGTCCACTCGAGCATGCCGGTGCCCCCGAGCGTCCGGTCCGGCGAGCCTTCCGGCCGTAACGGTCACGGTGCACCCCGCAACGTCGGCCACGAAGCCAGTCGTCTACACGAAGCCGCAGAGGTCACGGCCGCGCGTCTCGAAGCCCAGCGCATCCTCGACGAAGCGCGCAACGAGGCCATGAACTTGCGCCGCTCTGCCGAAAGCTACGTCCAGCAGGTCCTCGCCGAACTCGAAGCCGACCTGCGCAGCAGCCTCGGCACGATCCGCGGCGGGCGGCAGTTCCTGGCACAAAAGCGTCGCCGCCCCGAAGCCTGACGCCTCGCGCGATTCGCTTCAGCCGATGCGTCAATCGGCCCTTGTGGGCCGTCAAGCCTTTGGGGCGAACCACTGGCCCCAGCGCGCGAAGAAGCCTTGCCGCTCCGCACCGGAACCGACGCCGGTGAAGCCCAGCAGCTTCTCCGCAACAGCCACGATGCGTCTTGCCGGAACGCCTCCCGGGAAGGCACGCACGAAAGGCTTCTGCTGAAGGACGGCTCGGCCAACCTGGGGATCCCGCTCGATCCACCCGAGCAGACGCACCTTGACCCCGAGGAATCGCGCGATGATCGCCACGAGCCGGTCGTACACGGAGCGGGCCTCGTTCTCGGACGCACACATGTTGACCAGCAACCAGACGCGGGCGTGCTGGTTGCGCTGGTCGATGGCCTTGATGATTCCGTAGGCATCGACGATGGACGTCGGCTCGGGTGTCGTGACCACGATGACCTCGGGTGCAGCCAGCACGAAACCGAGGACATTGGGCGAGATACCGGCTCCCGTGTCGACGATCATCACGTCCGAGAGGCGCTCGAGCTCCGAGAGACGCTGGACCGTCGCCTCCAGACGAGCCGACTCCAATGCGGCCAACTGGGCCACCCCGGAGCCACCGGGCACAAGATGAACACCGGGCTCGATGGGAGCCAGAACCTCGCGCAGGCTGCGACGACCGGCCAGAACGTCCGTCAGGGTGTGGGGCGGGGACATGTTCAACACCACGTCCACGTTGGCCATGCCCATGTCCGCGTCGAACAAGATCACGCGCTGCCCCAACTGGCCCATGGCCAGTGCCAGGTTAACGGCCACGTTGGTCTTGCCCACGCCACCCTTGCCAGACGTGACGACGATGATGCGCGCCTGCGGGCGGGGATCGGCCGACTGGCCGTCGCGCACCAGCTCGCGCAGCCGGGATGCCTGGTCTTCCATCAGCCCAGCAGCCCCTTGAGCATCAGGTCGCGATCGGCAACCACCAGATCATCCGGGACGGACTGGCCCACCGTGACGTAGGACAAGGGCAACCCGACGGCACTGGCAACGGAGAAAACGGCCCCCATCGTCACGGCCTCGTCGGTCTTGGTGAACAACAGGCGATCGACGCCCACATGCCGGAAACTCTCAACGGCCTGCATCAGGTTGACTCGGGTTGTCGGTGCCGACAGCACCAGGTGCACCTCGCGCTCTGGCGCCACATCGAGGAAGCTGCGCAACTCGCTCAGATGAAGCTTGTGTGAGGGGCTGCGGCCCGGAGTATCGATGAGGATCAAATCTCGGGAATCCAGACGCTTCAGAGCTTCGCGCAGCCCCCCCGGTGTCAGGACGACCTCGACCGGAATGCCGATGATGTCACCGTAGACCTTGAGCTGGTCGACGGCCGCAACCCGATAGGTATCGAAGGTGATCAGGCCGACGCTGGCCTTGTGGTGCAGTATCCAGGTCGCGGCCAACTTGGCGATGGTGGTGGTCTTGCCCACCCCGGTCGGGCCGACGAGCGCCACCAGGCGCGGTCCCTCGCGCTGCGGCCCGGGGGGCAGGATGGGTCCGCCAAAACGGACCATCTCGCCCAACACGTCCGGGAATCGCTCGGAGAGGGCCGGCTCATGAGCAACGCCAAGTGCATGCAGGCGTGCCAGCATCTGCCGAACCAAGGCGGGCTCGACGTCCTGTTTGACCAGACGGTCATGGAACCGCTGCTGGCCTGGCGTCCAGGCAGACTTCGCTTGCCCCATCTGCTCGAGACGAGACACCACGTCCTCGACCCGCTGCGTCACTTCACCCACCGCCGAGGTCAGGCTCTCACGCATCTGGCCGCCGATCTCGCGAAGCACGGCATCCTTGATTTCGGCAACCAGCGCCGAGGACTCCAGCGCCGGGACGGGAGCACCCTGCGGTTCCTCAGCGGCCTCTGCTGGCATGGGCGAGACAGGCACTGCAGCAGCAGGCGTCCCGGCTGCAGGTACGATCCGTGCCCGCTGTTCGAGCAGCGGCGAGGGCTCAGGGTCCTCCTTGACCTCCCACGGGAGGACGCTGTCCATGTCGACCTGCACGCTTGGTCGGGCAGGCGGTCTGGCAGGCTCATGTGCCGGACGATTCGTCTCGTCGATGGCGGCAAGGACCTCCACCTCATGGCGGGCACCGATGCCCAGAAAACCGCCCACCCGGACATTCTTCTGGTGGAGGATGACGGCATCGGACCCGAGTTCGACCTTGATGCGGGCGATGGCCTCCTGCATCGTCGGCGCCCGGAATTGCTTGATCTTCATGTCCCTGCCGCTACGTACCCCACCGCACGCTGCCATGGTAGCGGAAGCACACCGTACTTGGGCCTCGCCAGGGGATCAGCATCGGGGTGGAGGCAGCCCGAGCGAAGCTAGACGGCTCCCGAGCCCGGATCGGGGCCAGCCTTTCCGGACTCGGTTCCTGGAGAATCGAGACGAACCTTTGCCGCGGACGGACGCCCGAAGCCGGCACCCGGCGCGCCCGTGAAGGGCTTGCCCCCGAGCGCCTGCTTGAGCAGGGCACCTGCATTGGAGACCTGTGTCGAGGGCCTGTCGGAACCTGCCGCCCGGGTGTTTTCGGCCTGGATCTCGACGAACACCTCCTGGCGATATACCGAAACGTCCCGTGGGGCCTTGACGCCGATCTTGACGACGTCGCCTTTGATCTCGAGAACCACGATCTCGATCTGCTCGCCGATGACGATGGATTGGTTGAGCTTGCGGCTTAGCACCAACATGGATCTACACCGCGGCCGGAGGTGTCGCCGCCTCTGCCTCGGGGGCAGGCGCGACCAGAGGATGCCGGATCGGGTAGCCGCTGTCGTGAAGGACCAATTGACGCCCCCTGCTCGTCCGCGGGTTGAAGACCAACGGGCCGAGGAGATTTGCCGTCATTTGGCTGGGATCCTCGGGAATCGTGACCAGCACGAGGACGGCGGGCTCGTCCTCGTCCTTCAGGTCGAGGGCCGTTCGGTCCTCGTCACCGAGCCTGACACGATAGTCAGGAATGAACAGGTAGGGGTCCAGAACCGTGAACGTCACGGCCGGCTCGTCGACAGGCTGCAGCCAGCGGAGGGGTGCCACGTCATCCTGGTCCACCAGAAGATAGCCATGCCATTGCGGAAAGCCCAGGATGCCGTCGGGGAAGGACAGCAGGTCCTGTTCACCGTACTCGAGACAGCCCAGCTGCTGCGAAACAATTTCCACGAAACTCACCTCAAGTAGTCGAGCAAGGTCGGCTGGATGACGCGCTGGGTTGCCGCGAGCGAGGCACGATAGACCGAGTCCTGCTGGTTCAGGTCCGTGATGAGCGTCGCGATGTCTGCATCTTCGGCTTCGCTCTTCAGGCCTTGCAGGTTGACCCTCTGATCTTCCAGCCTGTCCGTCAACAGGTCCAGTCGGTTGACCTTGGCACCAATCTCGGCCTGAGCTGCGAGGAACTTCTCGAGCCGCGCGTCGAACATGCCGAGCATACGGGCAATTCCCGCCCCATCGTTGCTCGTGAGTGCCGTGTTCAGATCATCCAATACCTTGAACACATTGGTCGGATCCACCGGATTGCCCGTCCCATCGACCGCGGTGTCGCCAAACACGATATGACCCGGCACGTTGTAGGTCATCGTGACCTTCATACCGACCTCGAAGGCCAGTTCGTCCCTGTTGTTGAGATCGGGAGCACCCGTGGGATAGGGTGTTTCCAGCTGGTCCGAACCCGCGAAGAGATAGCGGCCGCCCAAGTCGGTGTTGCCGACAACCCTCATCTGCTCTCGCAACTGGCGCACCTCGGCTGCCATCTGCTGGCGAGCGAGGGGATCCATCGAATCGTTCGCCCCACGAACGGCCAATTCGCGGGCACGATGCACGATGCTGGTTGCCTGCTGGATGGCCGAATCCGTGGAGTTCAACCAGGACCTGGCGAACTCGATGTTGCGCTGCTGCTGCGCGTTCCCCTCGAGCACCGACCGGATGCCCATGGAGCGGTTGAAGTCGATGGGCTGGTCGGAAGGCCGACTGATGGCGCGCCCCGTCGAGATCTTTTCCTGCAGATGCAGCATCTTCTCGAGGCTGACACCAAGGTTGGCGACCGTGACGTCGTTGATTGCCCGCTGGGATACGCGCATGGCTACCTCCCTACCTCACCAGCTCGACGACGGTCTTCATCATGTCGTCGAAGACCGTGATCAAGCGTGCCGAGGCCGCATAGGCGTGCTGATGCTTGATCATGCTGGCGAACTCCTCATCCAGATTCACGCCGCTGACGGCCTGGCGCTGTGACTCCACGTTCTCGCGCAAGGCCTTCTGGTTGGCCTCCTGCCGATCGGCGGCCTGTCCGGAAACACCCAGCGTCGTCAGGATGTTTCGGTAGTAATCCTGGACCGAGAACTCCTGAGACCCGCCCGCATAGGGAAACGATGCACGGATGAGTGGCCGGTCCCGCAGCTGTGCGATGGCTAATGCCGTGCGGTTGTCTGCCGGTTTGGGCGTGACGGGCAGGCCGGTGACGGGGTCCGTCGTCGGCGCACCCCCCGCCGAGATCAGATCTAGTCCGGGCAGACCGGCCTCCACCAGCAGATCGTTGACCGCGATCGAATGCGCCGTGATGGTCGTACGGCTCAGGCTCGCGCCTTCCGTCACTCGGGCGGCATCTACGGCGAAGAACTCGATCGACGGTGTTCCCGCCAGGTTGGTACCGGCGGCATGCAGCGCGTTGACGGCCTCGGCAAGCTGGGAGGCGACCTGATCCAGCTGATAGGCCAAGCCATTGGGCGTATTGGGCAGGTTGAACCCATCCGGTACCAGAGACCGACCGATGACCTGATCACGGACCTCGAGCAGACCCTTGAGGCGCCCCCCGAGAACCTCAGGCGTCAGCAGCTCGCCCTTGTACGCGATGTTGGACAAGCCCATGTCGGTGCCGGGCAGTGTCTTGAGTTCATTGGCCTGAATGCCGGTCACAAGCCCCTTGCCGTAGCAGTAGACCCAGATCGAACCATCCGAATGGGTGGACAGGTTCGTCTTGACCAACCCCGACAGACGATCCAACGCAAGATCCCGCGCATCGAGCAGGTCGTTGGGGGACAGCCCCGAACCCTGAGACGCCACGATCTGGGCGTTCAGTGCCGCGATTTCGCGCACGTGGGCGTTGATTTCATCGGTCGCGGCCGCCACCTGGGAGTCCAGGTGCCGACGCACGGCAGACAGACCTGCCGCCGTCTCGTTGAGCGCGCGGGCCAGGGTCTTGCCGGCCTCACGGACTGCCGCCCGTGCAGACGACTCGGTCGGGTGCGTCGAGAGCTCGTGCCACGAATCGAAGAAGCTGGCGAGCGTCGCGTTCAGGCCCGAATCCGATGGCTCGTTGAAGACGCCCTCGATCTCGCGAATGGCGTTGTTGACGGCTGCCTGCTCCGAATACGAGAGGTTGATGGCTCTGAACCGATCGTCGAGGAAGCCTTCGCGAAGCCGCGTCACGCGCGTGACCTCGACGCCATTGCCGATCGACGAGAATACCCGATCCGAATTCGTGCCCAAAGGGAATTGCTGGTGCAGCGAACTCTGCTCGACCCGCTGGCGGCTGAACCCCTCGGTGTTGGCATTCGTGATGTCATGACCTGCAGTGGTCAGGGCGGCCTGGGCCGCGAACAACCCCCTGGTCGCCGCATTGATGCCGAGCCGCGTCAGATCGCCTGCGGACATCCGGACCTCCCCACTCGGGGCCCCCGCCTGCTCAGGCCGTCCGGTCGAGCAGGCTGGAGGCTGCGCGCCCGACGCCGCCGGGCATTCCCCCATAAGTCATGTCGGCCAGTTGGACCTCGGGGTTGAGGGCTCGGCTGAAAAGCCCGAGGGAGAATCCGACGTAATCGAGGCTGGCTTGAGCCAACAGCGACGCAGTTTCCTGGCCGGCACGCAAACGCCCCAGCACCTCGGCGAGCCGCTCACGCAGCGCGAGGACCCGCTCACGCGCTTCGCCGCCAAGCGCATCCGCCATCTCTCTCAAGGACGCTGCCTCGGACAAGCCCAGTGCAGCCGCGACCGGACGCGCAGCGCCACGACGTTCGACCTCGATGGCCACCAGGGTCCGCCTGTCGTCTTCCTCTCTCGCCACCAGAGCGGCGAGCGGACCCACCTGATTCTTGCGCATCAGCGCCAGCTTCAGCGGCAGGCGCGCCAAGAAACCCTCGTAAGCCTTGACCTCCCGCTCCAGGCAAGAGACAAAGACTTCGAGGGCTTCCATGGCCGACCCCTAACGGAGGGCGTCGACGTCGACGGCGTCGGCGTCGCGATCGAGGATCGCCTTGGCGATGGATTCCCCGCTCGGCTGGTAGGTTCCAGCTTCGACCTCCGCCTTGAGGCGCGCCACCAGCTCGGAACGGTTGACCTCGGACTTGCCAAGCACCGCGCCGAATCGCTGAAGCGCCTCACCGGGACCGGACAGCGAGACCTGGGCCGCCGGACCGGAAACCGGTGCCGAAGGCTTCAGGGCGTCGGCTTCCCGCTTGCGCTGGGTCGCCGCCACATCGTTGTGCTGCGAAAGCAGCCGTGGGTCGATCCTCATCTTCCGTTCCTCTTCGGGATGGAACTCCATCCCATGAACATCATCGACAGGAGTCCCGGAGAACTTTAGTGCCGCGCCTTCGCCATCCGGAGATCGAGGTCACGCACGATGGCATCGGCCAGCCCGAGGCCTTTGCCCTTCGAGATGGAACGCGCCATGGCCTCGTCCTGCAACGAATGGATGATGGACGCCGCGTTGCCCTTGTCGAGCGGATCCTCGGCCAGCTTGGCCTTCCGCATGGTCTCCAGCATGTGCTGGACCAGGATGGCTTCGAACTCCTGCGCCGCCTGAACCAGGCGACCCCGATCATCCTTGGCCCTTGCACGACCGCGACCCACCCCACCGCCCGCACCGGGCCCCAGGGCGGGGGCGGGGGCGAGACGGCCGGCAGCGGGTCCGATCGACAAGTTCATCGCGAGTCAGTTCCTACCGCTTCAGGGTGTTGGCCTGGCTGAGCATGTCGTCCGAGGTCTGGATCGACTTGCTGTTGGCCTCGTAAGCGCGCTGGGCGACGATCAGGTTGACCATCTCGTCGACGACACGGACGTTCGAGCCCTCGAGGTAACCCTGCATCACGCTGCCCATGCCATCGATGCCGGGCAGGCCCTGAATGGGATCACCGGACGCGTTGGTCACGCGGTAGAGGTTGTGGCCCACGGCACTGAGGCCCGAAGGGTTCAGGAAGCGCGCCAGTTGAAGCTGGCCGAGCGTCGTGTTCACGCCCGCGATGGTCGCCGTGATGATGCCTTCCGGGCTGACATTGGGGCGCACCACGCCAGGGGGGATGGTGATGTTCGGGACGAGGGGATAACCCTCTGCCGTCACGATCTGGCCCGTGCGATCGATCTTGAGGGCACCATCACGCGTGAAGGCCTGGGTGCCATCGGGCATCTGCACGACGAAGAAGCCGTCGTTCTCGATCGTCAGATCGAGGGGATTGTCCGTCTGGTTGAAGTCGCCCTGGCTGAAGACCTTGGAGATGGCGATGGAGCGGGTACCGGTACCCACCTGGGTGCCGACCGGCGTGTTGGAGCCCCCGCTGACCGGGACGCCGGCCTCGGCGATGGTGCGGTAGAGGAGGTCCTGGAACTCGGCCCGGGACTTCTTGAAGCCCCCGGTGTTGACGTTCGCGAGATTGTTGGAGATGACGTCGATATTCAGCTGCTGGGCCTTCATCCCCGAGGCCGCGCTGTAGAGTGCTCCCATCATGGCGGTGGTTCTCCCTGACCTTCGGGTCCTAGACCCTGCCCAACTCGTTGACGGCCTTGCCCAGCAGTTCGTCGTGCGTCTGCATCGCCTTGGACGAACTCTCGTAGGACCGCATCGCCGTGACCATCTTGACCATCTCATGCGTCGGCGAGACGTCCGACGCCTCCAGGTAACCCTGATGCACTTCGGAGCGACTGGCGACCATCTCGCCGGCTTTCAGACGAAAACGCCCGACGCCCACCTTCTCGAGCTGCTCGGCAGGGCGCGCCACCTCGCGGATGGCAAGCCTGCCGACGACCTTGGAACCTGCGGTGATGACGCCTTCCTGACTGATGAGCACCGTCGCGCGCTCGGGCATCACGAGCGGCCCTCCGTCACCCACCACGCGGGCTCCCGTAGCGTCCACGAGATTGCGCTCCCGATCCACCAGGAAGTTTCCGGCCCTGGTCAGGAACTGCTCCCCGTTGTCGTTCTCGACGAGAAAGAAGCCCTTGCCCCGGATACCCAGATCCAGCGGATTGTCGGTGGGCCGCAGCTCGCCTTGCGCCAAGTTCGGCCGGATCTCGGCCACCTGCGAGCCTGTCGAGAGCTTGCCGATGAGGCTGCGCCCATCAACCGGACCGCCGGGAGCCATGCCCACGCGGTACATCGTCTTGTCGATCCGCGCCTTGAAGGACACCTCGTCCCGCTTGTAGGCGGTGGTGTTGGCGTTGGCCAGGTTGTTGCCGACGACGTCCTGGAGCCCCATCTGGACCAGCATCGCGGATGCTGCCGTGTAGATGCCCCGGATCATCGGACCTCCCTGACATAAGTCGTGCGAACGGTTTTATGTTCGGCAGACCTGCAGGGGGACTTTAGCGGGAATCAGGCTCTGTTGCGCGCATCCGCTCCATGATCTTCGTCACATAGTTGTTCGTCTCGGGGTAGGGCGGAACGCCCCCGTGGCGACGCACGGCCTGAGGGCCGGCGTTGTAGGCAGCTAGCGCCTGCTCGACGGACCCGAAGTTGCGCAGTTGTTCCGCGAGATAGCGAGCCCCACCCTCCAGATTCTGGACGGGATCGAGGGGACGGGAGACTCCCAGCGCCCGGGCAGTACTCGGCATGAGCTGCATGAGGCCCATCGCACCCTTGGAGGAGACGGCCGAGGGATTGCCCCCGGACTCGGCCTCGACCACGGCTTCGAGCAACCGCGGGTCCACGCCCTGGTGGCGTGCCGCCGCAGCAATCGCATCCCGGAAGGCACCCGCACCCTGCATCGGAGGCAAGGTGCCAGGGGCCGGAGCCCTGCCGGACGGGGCCAAGGTCGCACCTGCACGGGCCTCGGGCCGCTGTCCCAGCCCCAGTCGATCCTCCAGATCGCGAATGCGACCAAGGACGTGGTCGAGCCCCTCGGGACGCACGCTCAGCGCCCCATCAACCAGTCCAATTTGCGTGCGGGATCCGCGCCCGCCTCAGGGCGCGAAGCCCGCTGACGGCCACGCTCGGGGCCACGCTGCTGAACCATCCTATCCAGTTTGTGCCCCAAATCCTCCATCTGCCGACGCAGTTCACCCACGTCGCCCGGCGGAACAGACGGATCGGGCACGCGGCGCGTCCGCAAGGACAGGTCGGACATCCGCGCCTGGATGTCTCCATGGTCCTCGCCCAGGCGACGCATCTCGGCCGTCAGACGCTCCTGCTCGCCACGCAAGGTCTCGACGATGCGGCCCAAGGCATCCCGTTCCCCCTCGGCCACGGCCAGCCGCTCCTCGAGCTCCCGGCTCGCACCCGGGTCCTCGGCCTCACGAACCTCGTCCCGTGCGCTCAGTGCCTCGGCCAGTGCCGTCTCTCGTTCGATCTGCTCGGACTCGAGCGACAGCACCCGCGCTTCAAGCTCGCGCACCTGTTCCTTGAGTGCCTCTTTCTCGGGATCGGCAGCCAACAGGCGAAGGGCTGCGTCGCGACCCTCCCGCTCTGTCGCCACGGCCTCCTCGCAAGCCTCGAGCGCAGCCTCGAGGTCTCTGACGCGTACGCCAAGACGAACGGTCTCCTCCCGCGCTCCTTCGAGGTCCTCGCGCATCGCCACGCTCGCCCCCTGTGATTCGTCGCGCGCCTCCTCGGCTCGTTCCAGCGCCACGAGGAGCCGGTCCCGCTCCGCCTCGAGAGCCCGGACCCGATCCTCCATGCCGCGCGCATCGGCAAGCGCCTGATCCTTCAGTGCATCGGCATCGACCAGCAACTGGCGGAACTGGGCAACCTCGAGCGCCAGCTGTTCCTGACCGTCCCTTGCGGCGACCAGTTCCCGCTGCATCTCGGCCATGCGGGACAACATCGCCTCGGGACCCCGCTCGGCCTCGCGGCGAGCGACATCACGCTCGGTCTCGAGCCGCTCGGCCACGGCCCGCGATTCCTCGGCCTGACGCCGCAATCGGCCGTTCTCCTCGCGCAAGTCGTGGTAACGCGTCTCGATGTTCCGGAGCACGACCTTGAGCTGCTCGGGCGTGATGGCACCCAGCGGGTCGGGCGTTCGCCCCAGGATTTCCCCCAGCTGGCGCTGCAGGTCCCGGAACACGCGGGATCAGGCCTCGACCGGAGCAGCCGATTCCGAACCAGGCTGCCGGAACTCGAAGTGGTAAGCCCCTTGGGCGACGCCATGGCGGGGCTCGGCCGCAAGCAGCACATCGGGCAAGGCCTTGTGACCCTCGAGCCAGGGCGCGAGGCGAGCACCGAGGCCGCCCGTCAACAACACCTGATCCACCGAAAGGTCACGCCAAGCCTGGCGCAGGGTCAAGGCCAACTGCTGCGCCATCAGCTCGAGCATCTCGTCAAGGAGGCCTTCGGGCAGATCGACGCGGACCCGGCCATCGACATAGGCTCCCTCGAGGGCGGCCCCGAGGGCAGCCAGCGGATTGATGCGCACGATGCCGGCATCCAGCAGGGCCTCCTCGACGGCCTCGACGAGGCGAATGCCTGCGACCGCCTGCGTGAAACCACCGAAGCGAGGCAGCTCGCGCGGCAGGCGTGCCACCATCCAGTCCGTGGCGACGTGGCCTGCATCGATGACGCCCAGCGTGGTGTCAGGACCGGGATCGATCACGCCGTCCATGGTGGCGGCGTAGACCGAAGCGAGCGTGCGTGGCAATACGTCGATCTGCTCGATGGCCACCGCCATGGGCTGCCCGCAGAACTCATACCGATGAACGCCACGCCACGTGTCGATGGCCGCGTGCAAGGCTTCGTCGCGACGCGCGTTCAGTTGCGGCACGGCAAGTCCGAGACGGACCCGGAACGTGCCCTGTGTCCGGTGGTGACGGGCCAACAGCCCCAGGGCCCCGAGCAGATGCACCCATGCAAGGCCGTCCTCGAAGAGATCGACACCCGAGGCGGGGAAAACCATCGGCTGCTCAAGGGCCATGCGCCCGAGCGTGTGGGTCAGGCGCCCGATGCGCACCGTCATGTGATCTTCGGGTTGTTCCTCGAGGATCCGTGCAGAACCCCGCGCCATGGAGCGCACCGGACCGCCGGCAAGTGCCGGATGACGAAGCGTCGTCTCTCCGTCGAAGAGGCGGATCTCGCTGCGACCGAGGTCGACGCCAAGCGTGACGGGCTCCATGCGACCGTAAGACCTCCCCCGAAAAGACCAAGTGTCTTGTCCAATATAGCCCGTGATGGGCGTGAAGGGCCACCATGCGGGAGGAGCCTGTTAGGATCGGGCGCATGACATCTTTCCGCGCCGCCAAGTGCACCGTCGGTCTGCAAGCGTCCGTCGTGACGTCGACGCTGCTGGTGCTCGCCGGATGCCGCTCGGGCGAACCGGCGTGGCCCGGGCTGATCGCGGCGCACAGCGTGGCTGCAGGAGCCTCCCTGCTGGCTGCGGACACCTCCCGGGTCGTTGGCCTGGATGACGCGAAAGGTCTATGGCTGGCCGATCTGAGGCAGGATGTCCGGGAACCGGCCACGCGACCGTGGAGCCTGCCTGGCCGCGTGGGCAAGCCGAGCGGACTCGCCTTGACGACCGACGGCGCCATGCTTGTCGCCGATCCCGAACACCACCGTGTATGGCGCGTGGCCCCCGGGAGCACGGGGGAGGCCACGGCCTTCGCCGGTTCAGGCACGGACTTCCAGCCGATCGGGGACCGCGCTCGGGCCGTCGGCGCACAACTCTCGCGCCCTGCAGCCCTTGCCGTGGCCGGCCGGGAAACGTGGATCGCGGATCCCGGGTTCCGGCGCGTACGCCGGGTGGACTCGGAAGGACGTATCGATACGGTGCTGGGGTCGGGTCTCAAGGGAATCTGGCCGGACGCCCCCTCGCCACTTCGCCTGCCCCTGCCTGCGCCTGGCGCCGTCGCAGCCGGCCCCGGCGAACGTGTGGCCGTTGCCGACGACGTGCACGGCGTGGTCGTCAGCGGCCCAGGCGACACGATTGCCCTCTGGCGGGAAACCCGGATCTCGGGTCTCGCCTGGCTTTCCGACGGCACCCTCCTGGCCGCTCGCGGCAAGACACTGCTCGGGTGGCGGGGCGCCGGAAGCCGCGTCCTGCTCGAACTCGAGGAGCCGGCGACAGCCCTGTGTCCGGATGGAACGGGAGGAATCTGGCTGGCCACGGCAACGCGCACGGTCCACATGCGGGCTGTCCTGCCCTGAACGCAAGCTGCATGACTCAGCAGGCGATGCCCATGGAAAGTCCCTCCATGACTGACCGGCTCCGTACGCGATGCCTGGTGGCCCTGGCCGCACAGGCTTGCTTCCTGTTGCTGTCCCAAGCCTGTACCCAGCGGCCCTCGGGGCTCCTGCCGGGGCAGCAACAGCCTGTCCAGCCGGGTGAACCGAAGCAGGAGCAGCCCGGCATCTCCCGGGGTCGCTTCCCGCAAGGCTTCCTTTGGGGGGTCGCGACGGCGGGCCATCAGGTAGAAGGTCACGACAAGGTCTCCAACTGGGCGGCCTGGGCCGAGGCCGGTCGGACGACGGCGCTCCCCGGTCGCGCGACGGACTCGTGGAACCGGTACGCCGAAGACTTCGACCTGGCACGGGGCATGGGTCTCAATGCATTTCGCTTCTCGCTCGAATGGGCCCGAATCGAACCGCGGCCGGGCGTCCTCGACGGCGCAGCCATCGAGCGCTACCGCGCGATGATCCGCGCGGCAAAGGCCAAGGGTCTCGAACCCGTCGTGACGCTGCACCACTTCGCCTACCCCGCCTGGCTGGACACCTACAAGCAGGGCACCGGGGGCTACCCTGGCTGGGAGGACCTGCACACCGCGGCGGCCTTCGAGCAATTCGCCCGCTTCGCCGCTCGGGAGTTCGGTAGGGATGTCCGCTACTGGATCACCCTGAACGAGCCGAACACCCAGGTCATCCTCGGCTACCTGACCGGAGTCTTCCCGCCCGGCAAGGTGAACCCCGGTGCTGCGGCTGCCGTCACCCGCCACCTGACACTCGGCCATGTTCTGGCCTATGACGCCATTCACGAGGAGGACCCCGACGCCCTCGTGTCGACGAACTTCTTCGATCTGACGCACGTGTCGGATCCTGCTGCGGTCTTCCCCGGAGATTCGAGTCGGGAGATGCTGGGGCAGTTGCTGAGCTGGCAAGGCCTGGACCTGATGTTGGGGGGGGCCGTGCTGGGCAGGGGCAGCCGAAAACTGGACTACATGGCCTTCGACTACTACTACGCCTGGCGCTGGACCGAAGTGCAGCGCATGGCCCGCCAATGGGAGTGGGCCCTGCGTCCGGAAGGCCTGCTGTCCGCCATGAAGGTCCACGCAAGCCGGACGGGCCTGCCGCTGCTCATCGCCGAAAACGGCATGGCCACCGACGATGGCAAGCCGCGGGCCGACGGCTGGACGCGCGAAGCGTTTCTCGTCCACCACGTCGACCAAGTTCGCCGGGCCATCGCTGAAGGCGTCCCCTGCCTCGGCTACATCCACTGGTCGCTGCTCGACAACTATGAATGGGGCAGCTATCGTCCAAGGTTCGGCCTCTACGAAGTGGATCCACGGGATCCGCTCCTGAGACGCAAAGCCACCGCGGCTGTGGAAGCCTACAAGGCCATCGCTACCGCCAACGACGTGCCCCCCGCCTTGCTCGAGCAGCACCCACGCCCATCCACACGCCCCTGATGCCATCATTCTTGCGCCGAATCCTGCCATGCCTCGTGACAACGGGCCTCGTGGCGGCGGGGCCTGCCGACGCCCAGCCCGGGGAAATCGGCTTCCAGAAGGGCTTTCTCTGGGGCGTGGCCATGGCAGCCATCCAGAATGAGGACGGCCTCGAGAGTTCGGCCTGGCGGAACTTCGAACGTGCCGGCCGCGCCAAGGAACCGGCAGGAAGGGCCACGGCCTCGTGGGAGCGCTACGAGGAAGACGTCAATCTGGCCGCTGCATCCGGTGCCAACGCATTCAGAATGAGCCTCGAGTGGTCGCGCATCGAGCCCCGTCCGGGCGTCTTCGACCATGCAGCCCTTGCGCGATATGCCAAGGTTCTTGACCACTGTCGGCAGAAAGGCCTGCAGCCGATCGTCACGCTGTATCACTTCTCCTATCCGGCGTGGGTCGACTCGACCAGCCTGCCCTACACCGCGCGCAAGGGGAGGGCGCCCTTCTACGATCCGCCGCTGTCCCTGTTGCCCGATGGCGACGGTGGCAAGGGGTGGGAACGTCCCGGCGTGGTGCAGGCCTTCGCGCGCTATGCCGGAGTGGTTGCCAAGGCACTCAAGGGCCGGGGCATCATCTGGCTCACGATCAACGAAGCAAACATGGAAGCCCTCAATGGCTACCTCGTGGGCATCATCCCACCGGGTCAGGTGAATCCGGTGTCCTTCGCCCGCGCACTCAACCACATGGCCGCGGCGCACGCCGCCGCCTATGACGCGCTGCACGCCGAGGATGCCGCGGCGCGGGTCTCGACCAACCTCTTCATGTTCATGCGCCGCAGCGGCAAGGCCACGACCCGGATGGTCCCCATCGACGATCCCACCGACAAGTTCGCGGATGCCCTGATGGCCTGGAAAGACGACCCCGAGGCCGCTCCGCGACGCACCATGGACTACATCGCCTTCGACTACTACTACGCGGCGGCCATCGATGAGCTGGGCACGGTCACGACCCAATGGCGGTGGCCCGTCCACCCGGAAGGCATGTACGACGCCACGATGCTGCTGCACCGCCGCTACGGCCTGCCCCTTCTCGTTGCCGAGAACGGCATGGCCACTCACCGGGGCCAACCCCGACCGGATGGGTGGAGTCGCGAGGCCTATCTCGTCAACCATGTGCACGCCCTGGCCCGGGCGGTTCGCGACGGGGCCAAGGTGATCGGATACTGCTACTGGACCCTGTCGGACAACTGGGAGATCGGGACCTGGGCACCCACGTTCGGACTCTACCGTCTTGACGGCAACGATCCGGCCTTGGTCCGACATCCGACGCCGGCCGTGGATGTCTTCCGAACCATGACACGCGCCAACGGCGTACCTGCCGATCTGGCGGCACGCTACCTCGGCAAGCGCTCCTGAAGCCGGCCCCATGGAGTACGATCGGGACTGATGGAGGACACGAGCGCCGCGGCCTTGGCCACCCGCGACGAGGCAGAGCGCCTCGACCGCGAGGTCGATGCGCTGGTTGCCGTCGTCCAGCAGCCGCTGACACGTCTTGCGAGCCTGATCCACCGGATCCGCGAGGACAAGGTCTATCAGGCCCTCGGTCATGAAACCTTCGAGGCCTGGGTCGGCAGCAAGCGGCTGCAGTTCAGTCGTTCATTCATCTTCCAGCTGGCCAAGGTCGGGCGGATGTTCGACCGCGTCGGGATGACGCCCGATCTGCTGCCACCTGGCGACACGGAAATCTCCAAGCTTGTCCAGGTCGCGCGCCTCGACGACCCCGAGATGCAGCGGGACATTCTAGAGAAGGGCCTCTTTCCAACCGGGGAGGGTGAACGGCCGCTGACAGATATTCCGGTCCGGGAGTTATCCCGCATGGTCGATGAACGCCTGGGACGGGAACCCCGGGTGCGCAGCCTCTCGGAGACCTATGACGGCGGTGGCATGCCTTGGGAGGGACCGGATCGCTTCGCGGACGACCAGACCGTGGCCATGGATCAGGATGTCATCGAGCATGACGCAATGCCGCACAGCCCCTGGGGTTCGACGCGTGCGGAACGTGTCGAGGCACCCTGGGACCGGGTCATCGCGGATCTTTCGCGGATGATCGAGGAACTGGACGGACCGGACCGCGACGATGCCGTCAACGCCGTGGCCCGTCTTTATCGCAGGCTGGTCGGATAACCCGATGCTTCAGGTTCGCCTCTCCAAGGACAAGCTCACGGCCTACCTGCAGATCCCGCAGGGCATCCAGCCCACCGAGCAGCAGATCCGCCAGGCGCTTGGCGACGCCACCGTCCGGTTCGGTCTGCTCGAGGACGTCATCGCTCGTCTGGGCAAGGTCGCGCCAGCCGGATCCTATGAGGTCGCCCGTGGATTCGGCCCCGTGAACGGTTCAGACGCCAAAATCGAGTACTTCTTCCGCGTCGGTCGTCCTGAACTCAAGCCCAAGCTGCTCGAGGACGGCCGGGTGGACTACTTCAACATGGATGTCGTGGCCAACGTGCCGGCCGGAACGGTGCTGGCGCGCAAGATTCCCCCGGTACCCGGCAAGATGGGCAAGGCCGTCACGGGCGAGGACCTCTCGCCCCGCGTGCCTCGCGAAGCCCGTCTCAAGGCCGGCAAGAACACGATGCTCACCGATGACGAACTGATGATCGTCGCGACAGGCAAGGGTGAGCCGAGGCTGGAGCGCGGTGCGATCCACGTCATCACGAACTTCGTCGTGGACGGCGACGTGGACTTCAGCGTAGGCAACATCGACTTCGAAGGCGACGTCGAGGTCCGCGGCGACGTCAAGAACAAGTTCGTCGTCAAGGCCACGGGCAACATCCTGATCAAGGGCGCCGTGGACGGAGGCACCGTGATGGCCGGGCGGGACATCATCGTGGCCGGGGGCGTGCGGCAGAACGCCGTCATGGAGTCCGGCGGCGACATGCTCATAAGCTTCATGGAGAGCTCGCAGGCTCGAGTCAAAGGCAATCTCACCGTTCAGGAGGACCTGCTCTTCAGCGATGTCGAGGTCGGGGGGGAATGCCGCATCACCGGCTCGCTCGTCGGTGGCGAGACGCGGGTCGATGTCCTGCTGAACGTCAAGACCATCGGCAGCAAAATGGGCACGCCGACAACCGTGCTGCTGACCCCCCGCGACAAATGGGTCAGCCAACTGACCGAACTGACGGAACAAGTCAAGACCTTCAAGGCCAACTTGGAGCGGATCGACGAAAGCCTGCAATCGTTGCAGGTCATCTTGGCCCGCCTCAAGCGCCTCTCGCCCGAGCAGGCCGCCATGAAGGAAAAGCTGGAGCAGACGGCCGAGGTCATCAAGCTCGAGATGGCGAATACGGCCAAGCGCATCATGCAGGTCCGCGCCCACCTCGAAAACCTGCCCGAGCCCAAGGTCGAGGTCGGCAACCTCGTCCGAACCGGGACAACTGTCCGGATCCACGATGCCGTCATGGTCTCCAAGAGCGACCAAGCCATCCGAGGCATCCAGGAGGAGAAGGGCCTCATCCGTTTCTGGTAATGGGACGGCCGGGGGGCCCGTGGTAGGATGGGCGCCCGGAGGACCCCCTCGTTGACGCATTCGCGACGTTCCTGGCTACCTTGGCTGTCATCGGCCGTGCTCGCGCTTTCGCTCGGATGTCAATCCAGCAAGGGTCCTGAGCAGACCGGACGGCTGAATCCCGCCCCGGGTGCCGGTTCCCCGGAGACAGATCCCGTTCAGGCGACTGAAGGCGTTCCGGTGCAGGTGGCCTCGGCTGCCGCTGTCGCCAAGGCCCATGAGTTGGGTCTCGTGCCGGTCCTCGAATACCACGGCATCGGCAAGGAAGAGAGCCGCTGGGTCCGCCGTGCGGACCGCTTCCGTACCGACCTTGAGTTTCTTGCCAACAATGGTTATGTCACGGCCACCACCCAGGACATGCTCGACGGCTTCCCGCGTGTGCCCGCCGGCAAAAAGCCGGTCGTGCTGACCTTTGATGACGCGCGGGCCGATCAGTTCGTGGCCTCGGGCATCGACGCCAAGGGTCTGGCGATCCCGACGCCCGACTGCGGCGTGGGCATCATGCTGGACGTGGCCAAGCGCCACCCGGGCTTCGGCCACCGCGCCAGCTTCTACCTGCTGCCATCCTTTTTCGAGGACGACCGCACTGCCGCGGCGAAGCTGAAATTCCTCGCCGCCAACGGCTTCGAACTGGGCAATCACACCTGGACCCATCTCTTGATGAGC
Organism: Candidatus Sericytochromatia bacterium; assembly: GCA_035285865.1. Lineage (GTDB taxonomy): Bacteria > Cyanobacteriota > Sericytochromatia > S15B-MN24 > VGJW01 > VGJW01. The sequence continues at coordinate 50,510 of JAYKHS010000005.1, read as the reverse complement.
AAGGCCACGCCGACCCAGATCCGCTCGGAGCTGGTGAAGCTGCAGGCCGCCGTCCGCAAGGTCGTCGGGCCCGACTTCAGGACGACGACGGTGGCCTTGCCCATGGGGGGTATCCCCAAGCGCCCGGACCAGCAGGCCGCCGCGATGGGCGGGCCGGGTCAGGAGATCCACCACGGTGCGCTGCTCCTCGTCGGTGCCAATCCGGCGACCTCTCCCTTCGCCAAGGGCTTCAATCCGGCGCGCGTGGCCCGGATCCAGGCGCTGGACAGCGAGTTCGCCCACTGGTTCCGTCGCAAGGGCCAGGAGACGGGCAAGGTCGCCGAAGGCTTCGCGCCCTACGTCTCGGATGGCGATCCGAACTTCGTCAGCTTCCCCGCTGGTGCGGCCGACCGACTCGATCCTGCTCGCCTGGGCAAGGCCCGGGCACGCCGGCTGGATGCCCGCACCGTAGCGGAACTGGCCAAGGAAGGGGTCGCGGAAACCGCCCCCGTCGCCGCGAGCGTCGGCACGTCGTCGACGGGGCCCGAGCACCTGGCTCGGGTCGAGTCCGCTCCATCCGCCTCGGGAAGTTCTGCTGCTGCAGTCGACGCAACAGAATCCATTCCTGCTCTGGACGCGGCGACACCGGACGCTGCAGTGGCTTCAGATCCCAGCCGTATCCACCCTGCGTTCGGCGCGCCCCTGCCCAACGGCGGCACGTGGCAGAACGGGCGCATCAACCACAATGTCCAGCCCGGGCAGACCTTCGAGGGCCTTTCGATGAACTACCTGCGGTTCACCAAGGCCTACACCTCTCGCGAGTTGCGCCGTCGAATCACCGAGGTCAACGGCCTCAAGCGGGCCTGGGTCAAACCCGGCGAGACCCTGACCATCCCGGACGTCCTCGCACGCCGGCCCGATCCCAAGCCGCTGGGCTGGAAAGTAGACGCCCCGGTCAAGGGCATCTACTGCACCTCGACCACGGCAGGGATGGATCGCATCTTCACGCTGGCGACAGCCATGAAGGCCGCCGGCGGCAACGCCGTGGTCTTCGACATCAAGGACGGTCCGGTGTCCATCCTGGCGAAGGACCCCAAGGTGCGTGCGATGACCCAGTGGGACCATACGGTGACCGACCTGCCCAAGCTGGTCGATCGCCTGCACGGCATGGGCATCTACGTGATCGCACGACAAGTGTTGTTCAATGACCCCGTGCTGGCCAAGCGGCGCCCCGATCTCGCAATTCGCAGCAAGGCCACGGGCAAGCCGTGGCTGGAACACGGACACTTGCGCTGGGTCGATCCCAGCAACCCCGAAGTTCAGGACATGAACATCCGCCTCGCGGTGGAGTTGGCCCAATCCGGCGTGGACGAGATCCAGTTCGATTACGTCCGCTTCCCGGCGCAGGGCAATACGCGGGACTGCAAGTACGGCTTCGACGAGAAGGTCACACCCAAGCACGCCATCATCACGAGTTTCCTCCGCAAAGCCCGTGCAGCCCTTGCGCCGCTCAACGCCCGCGTCGGCATTGACGTCTACGGCGTCATGGCGTGGGGCAAGGACGTCGACATGGCCGTCACCGGCCAGAAGATCGCGGACATGGCCAAGGAAGTGGATGTCATCTGTCCAATGGTCTACCCCTCGCACTTCTATCCGCCGTTCGACGGCTTCGCGCGACCGGCGGACCAGCCGTATTACTTCATCAGCCAGGGTGTGGCCCGGGTGCGCAACCACATCGGCGAGGGGACCGTCATTCGCCCTTGGCTCCAGGCCTTCGGCTACATGGTGTCCAACTACAACGCCGATTACGTGTACAAGCAATTGCAGGGCGGTCGCGACGGAAAGGCCGTCGGCTGGCTGCTGTGGAATGCGAGCAACAAGTACGACATCGCCTTCGAGGGCACCCGTCGCTGGGAGAACGCCGAGACGCGGGTCCCGGTCCAGGTGGTCCACATCAAGGGCGAGGCTTCGCGCAAGGGTCCGACCAAGCCCAAGAACTCCTGATCTCGGGTAGGTAAGGACCAGACGCATGCCGACACCCACACGCTCGCTCGGAGCCCTGACCCAACGGGATGTCTCCTGCCCTGTATGCCTGCAGGTCTTCAAGCTGCACACCCCCCGCAGCGGCACCTACTCGCTGGTCCGTCGCGATTCGGACAACTGCCCTCATTACTCCGGGGTTAATCCGCTTTATTACCAAATCTGGGTCTGTCCGGGATGTGGCTATGCCGCCCTCAAGAAGGACTTCGCCAGCCTCGAGGATCGGCATCACGATGCCGTTGCCAAAGCCCTGAAGGACTCCGGCCTGGTGCGCACGGTGGACTTTCGACAGCCCGACCGTTCGCCTTTCGCTGCGCTGGTTGCCTTCAAACTCGCGGCAGTCACCTACGAAGCACGGAAGGCGCAGCCCAAAGTGCTTGCCTCGATGGCACTTCGTGCGGGCTGGATCTGCCGGATGACGGGCAACCTGGGCCGCGAGCTGGCTCACTTGGCGCGAGCCAGCGAGTTGCTCGAACTGGCCTTCAGCCAAGGTGGCGCCAAACCCGGCCAAGGTGGTGACGAGGACGATGACGAGGCCGCCATTCCGTTCATGATTGGAGAACTGGGCCTTCGCCTCGGTCGATTCGAGCAAGCAGAGCGCTGGTTCGGAGTGGTGCTCGCCGATCGCGAGACGCCCGACAAGATCCAGAAGGCGACCAGAGATCGTCTCTATGACCTGCGGCAAGTCCAGAAGGTGGACGACGTACTGCACCATGTTCCACTGCTGGAACCGATGGACGACGTCAGCCTCGGTCTGCTCGCAGCGCACACGAGTTCGCGTCGGGCAGAGGCCGGAGAGGTTCTCTTCCGGAAGGGTGAACCCGGCGACGCCATGTTCGTCGTGACCAAGGGTCACATCGACATTTACCTCGGCTCGCCCGAGGACTCGGAACCTGTCGCGAGGCTCGGCCCTGGCGAGGCCTTCGGCGAGATTCCCCTGCTCAAAGGGGAACCCCGTGGGGCTACTGCCGTGATTGCCCCGGGCAGCGGGGCCGAGTTGCTGGAAGTCGACAAGCCGGCTTTCCGCACCGTGGTCCGCGCCAACCCCGAGGTCGTCGACAAATTGGCGCAGATGGTCGCCGAACGCGAAAGCCGCAATGCGGCACTGGACCACCCCAGCCTTGCCGATGCGACCCCGAAGCAACGCCTGTCCGCCGTAGAAGTCCAGAAGAGTGTCATCGCTGCCCAGGTCCGCAAGGTCCTGGACCCGATGGATCCCTGACGGAACACGCACGCTTTCCCAGGCGCCACTCAGGCCTGCGCATCGCAGGCCTCGCCCTCGGGAACCGGGGCCCTCGGATGGTCCCGAGGCGCGCCAAGAGGGGCGGCGCTTGCGCACCGCCCCTCGGGGAACCCGCCGTCGCCTACTTGATGAAGTTGACGAGGAAGTTCCGCCAGCCTTCGGCCGCGAAAGCGATCTGGGCAGGGTTGTTGTAGGCTTCCTTCCACTGGTACTTCGTCTCGGGGAAGAAGATGACCAGGCCGGTGGCACCGGCGGTACCCTCGGTGGTCCACTTGCCGTTGTGCACCTCGGCGATCACGGTGCTGGCGAGCGCCTGCTGGGTGCTGGCGACAGCCTGCTTGACGCGAGCACTCCGGGTGTTGGCACCCAGCTGGCCGAGGAAACTGCCGACATCACCGCAGTCGCTGTTGTAGAACTCCTGGGTAGCCTTGCGAGCGGCCTGGAAGGCGGCCTTCTCGGAACCCATCGCGGCGACCATCTCGCTGGCGAGGTTGTTCAGCGCAGGAACCAGATTGTTCTTGAGTGCCGCATAGTTGGCGGCGGACAGGGTGATCTCCTGCTCGCGACCATCCTTGGCGTGGTTGCCACCGGGCTTGTAGGACTCGCCGTAGGCTTGGACGAGGTACTTGGAAGCGAGGGCGCCATCAGCGGCGGGGTTGGCGGTGAGGCGCTTCATCCAGCCCATGTAGTCCCAACCGAGGCCCGGCTCGAGCTCTTCGGAAGCGACCATGTTCAGGCCGTTGCCCTTCATCTGGTAGACCAGCTCGACGTGCGCCATCAGGCAGGCATCGAAGCCGACCAAGTCGAGGGGCTTGCCGGCAGCCTGGGCACCGGCGGCGACGACGTCGCCGAACTGGGCGGTCGTCATGTGGTTGCCGGTCTCGTCATCCCAGCAGATGCCGTTGGCCGACATGCCGTTGCCGGCGAGTGCACGCTTGACGGCCGAGCGATCGACGCTGGGGCCGAGGTTCACGCGCTGACCTTGCGGGGTGAAGATGCCCGAGCCGTGGTCCCACATCAGGTAGCCATACTTCTTGGCGGGGAAGTTCTGGATGGCCCACTGGGTGAACCTCGAAGCCGTCTTGACGTCGCCGGAATCGATTTCCTTGGTGTCGCTCGGAATGACGGCACCCTTGTCGTCGACTACGCTCGAGACCAAGGTCTTGTTGTTACCGTTGGCGTCGCGAACCATCCGGTAGATCTTGGAGTCGCCCTTCTTCTGGCCGTCGAACAGGACGATGAAGTTGACGTTCTTGTCGTCGATGGCGGCTTCGATCTCGTTCAGGTTGATGCCGGCGAAGGGCTCGAGGTTGTTCGCCGCACCCAGGTGCAGCATGAACGTCCACTCGGCCTGGTTGCGGGCCTTGGCGCCGAGGACGCCACCGTTGGCACCCATCAGACCCATGCTCGTGCCACAACCCACCAGACTGGTCGCAAGGGCCGCCGCCGTCGTCGCCTTCGCAAAACGAATCATTGCTTTAACCTTTCTCCATAGGAAGAGTTAACTCAACCTTTACGCTGCAAGCATAGGACAGCAAACACTCCATGAAAAGCCCCCTGACGGCAAGTTGACGGAGAATTGCCGGAGACTTAACAGTCCAAACACGCGCTTAACAATCCACCAGAAGCGATCCGGATTGGGTGAAGCGCCCCGAACACAGGCAGAACGGGCTTCTTCGGGATCTACCAGCCTGGAGGCGTCAGTTAAACATCGAGGCAGCCGAGGTGTTCGAACCCAGCATCCGAATCAGCCGAACCGTCTCGTCGAAAGGCGTGTTGTCCCGGATATCCTGCTTGAGGAAGCCCTTGATCTGGTCCCACATCGAGATGGCCCGGTCATAGGCAGGGTTGGAACCACGCACGTAGGCACCGACGTTCAGCAGGTCCTGCACCTCCTTGAAGTCGGCAATCATCTGGAAGACCGCCTGCCTCGCAGCCTTGTGCTCCTTGGTCGCGAGCACGTCGAGCAGTCGCGAGACACTTTGCAGAACGTCCACGGCCGGGAAAATGCCTTGGGCCGCGATGTTGCGCAGCATGACGATGTGGCCGTCCAGCACGCCCCGAACACAGTCCGCGATGGGTTCGTCCATGTCGCCCCCGTCGACCAGCACCGTGTAGATGGCGGTGATGGAGCCCTTGTCGCTGGTCCCCGCGCGCTCGAGCAGCTTGGGAATCAGTGCGAAGACGGACGGCGTGTAGCCCTTTTGTGCCGGTGGCTCACCGATGGCAAGTCCGATCTCGCGCATCGCCATCGCAAAGCGGGTCATCGAGTCCATCATCATGAAGACCTTGCTGCCCTGGTCGCGGAAGTACTCGGCGATGGATGTCGCAACCAGAGGCGCCTTGAAGCGCATCAGGCTGGACGTGTCCGAGGTCGCCACGACCACAACGGAACGCGCGAGACCATCCTCACCCAGGGAGTATTCGAGGAACTCACGCACCTCGCGGCCGCGCTCACCGACCAGGCAGAGCACCGACAGGTCGGCTTCGGTCTGTCGTGCGATCTGACCCAGCAAGGTACTCTTGCCGACGCCCGAACCGGCAAAGATCCCGATGCGCTGGCCTTCTCCCATGGTCAGGAACCCGTCCATGACCCTGACGCCCGTGGGGAGAACGGTGTCGATGAGCTTGCGGCGCATCGAGTTCGGCGGCTGGTTCATCTGTGGATAGGTCGTCTCATAGATGAGCGGCCCCTTGCCATCGATGGGATTGCCCAACCCATCGAGGACCCGGCCGAGCAACTTCGGCCCCACCTTGACGCTGACCATCCGTCCCGTGGCCACCACCTCGCAACCGGCACCGATGCCCTCGACCTCGGAAAGCGGCATCAGCATGACGCGACGAGGCTTGAAGCCGACGACCTCACATGGAAAGACCGTCTTGCGATCCTGAGCATAGATCAGGCAGAGCTCACCCATCCGGACACCCTGCAGCAGGGCCTCGATAACCAACCCCACGAGCTGGGTGACCTGGCCGCGTGCCCTAATGGCCTCGGTATCCCGGAGCGCCAGGGCGAAGGGCTCGATCGGCAGCGTCACGAGCCAGCCTCAGGGTCGGGCGCAATCATCTCGGACAACTCGGCCTGCGTGTTGCGGAAGACTTCGGAGAGCACCGAAATCTGTGTCCGGATGGTCGCATCGACGGTGCCGGACCCGGTCTCGATGAAGACTCCGCCCCGAGCGATCTTGACGGAGGACTGGAACTCGAGCTTCTTGACCTGGGCCAGCAGGTCCCGGATCTGCTCCTCCTTCCCTTGCACCGTGGGCAGGTCCTCGGGATGAACCCGGAGGATGACGGACTCCATGTCCGTGACGCGGGCCAGCGCGGCATCGAGCGTGTCCAATACGATCTCGGGTCGGACGGCAATCTCGGCATGGACCAGACGCTCGGCCACCTCGAGTGCCAATTGCAACAACTGGTCCTGGCTCTCGCGGACGGCACGCGGCAACGCCAGACGAATGCGATTCAGGCTGTCCGTCGCCTCCTCGAGGAGCCGTGCCCCCTCCTCGTCAGCCTGCGCGCGACCCTCGGTATAGCCTTCGGCATAGGCGCGCTGGCGCGTTTCTTCGAAGAGTGCCTGACGCTGGGACTCGAGCGTGGCCATGTCCTGCATGGCCGAGGTCCTCGCCTCGACGATAAGGGCCTCGGCATCCGCGCGCGCGTGCATCAGGATCCGTTCGGCCTCGAGGCGAGCCGCAGCCAGAACCTGCTCACGCTCTCCGAGCAGGGCCTTGGCGTGCTCCTCCGGCCAACTGTAATTCTCCAGCAGGGCCGCAATCTGCTCTTCAGCCTCGCCCATCGTGCGCCAGCGGGCCATATCCCGGGCTCGAGCGTGGGCCGCCCTCACCTCGGACTCGACCAGTGCCTCGAGACCGGGCGTCGCGGCCTCCAGCGCACTCTCGATGGCCTGCGCGGCCACGACCTCCTCGAGGTGCGAGGCCAGCTCGGCATGGCGCTCGCGGAACAGGCCCGAAGGATCGATGTCTGCCAGAGCGTCCGCTTCCGAGGAAGCCGCGAGGGCCGTGGCCTCCTCCCGCAACGCATCGCGCGCGACATCCCAGGCCTCGAGCCGCTCCACGGCAGCCTCGAGTCCGACCTTCACGGCAGCAGACTTCTCGGCGGCCTCGCCCTGTCCGGTCGCGTCCGGCTCCACCGGGTACCGAGGAACGGCGGGCTCTTCCGGTGTCTCGACCACAAGGGCGTCGTCTGCCGTGTCCGATTCCGGTCCGACGTACGGAACAGCCGAAGGTTCACGGGCAGTCGCCGAAGACGGCGCCGCAGGGTCGGCGACAGGTACCGGAGCGGAACCTCGCGTGGCGGGTGGGGCTGGGACGGAACCGGACTCATCGGCCGCCTCGTCAGGCAGCAACTGATCCCCCTGAAGGACCACCGTACCCCGGGGGTTGACCTTGTTCCCCTTGATCAGGGCCATGCTGTTGTCATACCCCGCGAAGCGGCGGCTCTCCCGCGCCAGCGCTCACTGAAGTGCCCAACGATAGTTGAGATCCACGCCCAGTGTCAGCGGTCTCAGGCCCAACGTCCAGGCAAGGCAGGGCCCCTCGAAGTTCAGACTGATGCCGGCGTCCGTGAGGATCAGGGCCCGATCGGGCACGGCGGGCAGGCGCGTTCCGGTGACGTATCCTCCGAGGAACCACTCGGACGCGAGATCGTAACGTGTGCTCACGACCACCTGGCTGTTGCCGTTCACCTGATCGAAGAAGAACGGGGACTGACCTGCGGCATCCCGGACATCCAGAGAAATGCCGGTCCTGAGCGAGGGGGTCCAGCGTTGTTCCGACTGCAGTGTAAGGGCACCGAGGCGGACGTCGCGCAAGTCCGCGGGCCCGGGCAGGTAGGTATCGTAACGGGTGGCCTGAAGAACGAGTCCGGGCTGGACGGCCCACCCCTCGGCCCACGAGAGCCTCGGTGCCCGCAGCACCCCCTGGATCTGACTGGTCCGTGCTTCGGCGCGGACAATCTCCTGATCCAGCACGGACAGGCGCTCCCGAAAGATGCCCCAGCGCGCCGACGCCCCCAGGAAGAACGGACCGATGGGTTGGTCCGGCATCTGCCACGTGACCTCCGGCAGACGATCGACGGCCTGCCCCGCCAGATCGGATCGAAAGCCCATGCCCATCGCGAGAGCCCCCAGGCTGCCCAGGCCCATGTACGCTGTTCCGTTGCCGCGCAGACCGGATGTACCGCCCGAGAATGCCGTCTGATAGCTGACGTCCCCGGTCATGTGCCCCCCCTGCCAGTCGTAGCGCTGGAGGGTCCCGACATAGAGGCCTCGCCCCTGCGTCAGGCGAGGCAGGACCGAGAATGCATAGCGTTCAGAAGGCCGGAAGTCGGCGCGGCCGGAGGCAAAGGCACCCTCGAAGGCATTGAAGCCTATCTGGGTGTCCACGGCTCCGTCTTCATTCTTCTTGCGCACCTCGGCCGGCTTTTCCTCCCAGTTCGCGCGGAGGGATGGCCAGTGGAAGACCTGAAACCCGGACAGCCAAAGACCGAGACCCTCGAGGGCCACGTTCTGTTCGCGCGAACGCGGGAACCACGATAGATGTTCCGCAGAGGCAAAGTAGCTGGGCTTGTCGGCCAGACACGGAGTGAATCGAGTCCCGTAGCCATCCACCCGATCCGGCGAAAGCTGCAGTTCGCGGCCCTCGAGCGCAAGCCGGTCCTGCAGGCGCCCTCGCCAACCGATGATGCGGACTCGTTCATGCGGCACGTCGAACGCCACCTCATCCGCAAGCAACACATAACCCCGGACGTAAAAACGCACATGCCCGGTGGCGCGACCTGCGCCGGTCTCGGTCGCGACCTCGAGGGCTTCGGCCTCAAGGACATAGGGACCTGCCTCCGCCCGCACGCGGCCCTTTGCTGCAATTTGCCCGGCCGCCTCGTCCGAAACGACCTCCGCAGCCGTCACCTTCAGGATCTGCCCCCCCTCGAACTGAAGTTCGGCCGAATCCGAGGCCACGGTCCAGGTCGGGGCCACGATTGGCTCGCGCTGGCGGGCTGGAGGCGCGTGCGGATCCTCGAGCAGGGCTGAGAGGCCGGGGCGCGCACTGCCGAAGGGCTGCAGCGTGGGGGCTGCCGGCTGAAAGGAGGAAGTTGCCAATGAGGGCAGCAGACTGCTGGCCACCAGGCATCCGCAAGGAGGAGGCGGGAGAGGCTCCGGAATCATGCCCCCCTCCGCCGGATCCGGCGCCCTGCCCGCCGGCTGAAAAATCGCATCAGGGGACGCACCACGGACTCCTGGGTACTCAGGTCGATGGCATCGACCCGCAGACGCGCGATGGCCTGTTCGAGTCGGATGCGTCGCGCAGCCGCAGCAGCCGCGTAGCGCTTGCGCACCTCAGCCTTGCGGGGATCGAGGATACGGGCATCACCCGTCTCGGGATCCCGCACCCGCACGGGACCTGAGCGCGGCAACTCGGACTCTGCAGGGTCGGACAAGCTCACGGCAACGAGATCGTGGCGCAGGCCGAGATGCCGGACAGCCTCCAGGTCCAGATTGAGGAAGTCCGAAACGAGGAAGATGGTCGCGCGCTGGCGCAGGACATGGCCGAGGCTGCGCATGGCAGCGGCGAGATCCGTTCCCCGCGTGACGGGTCGACACCCCAGCAGGACCCGCACCACCCGCATCGCGTGCTCCCTGCCGCGACGCGGCGGCACCCAGGCCTCGACATCCTCCGCGAACAGCAGCAGACCGACCCTGTCGTGGCTGGCCGAGGCCGAAAGGGCGATGGCCATCGCGAACCGTGCCGCAAGGTCTCGCTTGGTGCCAGCAGGCGTGGAGCCGAAATCCAGGCTGGCGGACACATCGACCATGAGAATCACGGCCCGCTCGCGCTCCTCGACGAAACGCTTGACGTACAGGCGATCCATGCGCGCCGTGACATTCCAGTCGATTTGCCGGGGATCGTCACCCTCCTGATACTCGCGCACCTCGTCGAAGGTCATGCCCTGGCCCTTGAAGACGCTGTGCCAAGCACCACCATAACGGGACCGCACGAGCCGAGCCGTCCGGATGCTGAGCTTGCGGATCCGGCGGGCCAGCGCCAAACCTTCCTCGACGCGGGGCGTCATGGCACCTTCAGGGTCAGCAAACGCCTGATGATGGCATCGGCCCCGATCTCCTCGGCTTCCGCCTCGTAACCGAGCACCAGACGATGCCTCAGGACATCGGGTGCCACGGCCTTCACGTCGTCGGGAAGCACGTAGGCGCGCCGACGCAGAAAAGCATGGGCACGCGCCGCACGCAGAAGGTAAATGCTGGCCCGGGGCGATGCCCCGTGCGCGATCAATGGCTCCAGATCCTCGAGACCGGCCTCGCGCGGACTGCGCGTCGCGTGCACCAAATCCACGATGTAGCGGCGGATGCGATCGGAAACGGTCAGCGACTCCACGACGTCCCGCGCCTCCTTGATGAGCTCCAGAGTGGCGAGCCGCTCCAGTTCCGGTCCACGTGAGGTGCCGGCACGCTCCAGAATTTCCATCTCTTCGCTGCGGCTCGGGTAGCCAACCACAACCTTCATCATGAAGCGATCGAGCTGGGCCTCGGGCAGCGCGTACACCCCCTCCTGATCCAGCGGGTTCATGGTGGCCATCACGAGGAAGGGCGAGGGCAAAGGCAAGGTTTCACCACCGATCGTGACCTGACGCTCGGCCATGGCCTCGAGCAGGGCACTCTGAACCTTGGCCGGAGCCCGATTGACCTCGTCCGCCAGCACGAGGTTCGCGAACACGGGCCCATGCTTGGTGGTGAAACGACCTTTGCGCGCATCGAAGATGGAAGTGCCCAGGATGTCTGCAGGCAGCAGATCCGGTGTGAACTGGATTCGGCGGAACTCGGCCTGAAGCACGCGCGCGAGCGAGCTGATGCTCAAGGTCTTGGCAAGGCCGGGCAAGCCTTCGAGCAGGATGTGGCCGTCCGCGAGCAGGCCCATCAGCAAGCGATCGAGCAAGGCTCCCTGACCGACGATGACCCGGCGGACCTCACCGATAACCTCGTCGAATCGCTCGGCCAGCACGCGCACGCGCTCGTTGGCCTCCAGGAGGGCTTGTTCATCCAAGGGCGGGTCGCGGGCTCCGGCGCGGCAGTACGGGGATCCACGCCATTCTACCCATAGCCCGGGCATGGGATTCCGGAGCACCCAATTTAACAGGCTATTTACAAATACCAATCTCGGGATTAATCTTGGAGAACCGTTCAATCCGGAGATTCGACTTGAGACAGAACAAGTTCACGCGCCTCGCAGCAACCTTGGGCGTGGCAGCCACTCTGGCTGGTTGCGCCCTCGGCGGAGCCAGCGGCCCATCGCTGGGCGGACGGGGCGTTCAGGTTCTGGAGAAGGCCTTTTCCACGGGCAGCCGTGAGGCCATCGTCTCCTATCGTTATCAGAACGCTGCCGACCTGACGCGCCTCGTGGACGCCGGCATGGACGTCTGGGGAGTGGACAGCGCGCGGGGCATCGCCTACGGCCAGGTCTCCCCGGCACAGCTGACCGAACTGCGGCGTCGCCCGGACGCCGTGCAAGTCGAGACCGGTCCCCAAATCTATAACAGCTTCGGCGCCGGCTACCACACCTACGACACCATGCTCGAGGACCTCGGGAAGATGGCCGCATCTCGCCCCGACATCTGCAAGCTCGTCGACCTTGGCCCGACGTGGGAGACCACCAAGGGCAAGGCCAACCGCCGGATATGGGGCCTCCATGTCTCGCGCGGCGACGCCTCGGCCAAGCCCGGTGTCATCTACTTGGGCAACCACCATGCCCGCGAAATCGTCACCCCCGAAATCTCCCTGAACGTCGCGCACATGATCGTGGACCAGGAGGGCAAGGATCCGGCCATGACAGCGGCAGTCCAGAACCTGGACATCTGGATCGTGCCCATGGTCAATCCGGATGGTCACGCCCTGGCGGCCCTGGGCAACGACTGGCGCAAGAACACCAACGCGACGAACCTGTTCTTCGACGTGGGGCCCTATGGTGCCGGCGTCGACTTGAACCGGAACTACGCCCACCACTGGGGTGAAGGTGGCGCCTCCACGCGTCCTCAGGATCCCACCTTCCGGGGCGCCGGGCCCGGCAGCGAACCTGAGACGCAAGCCGTCATGAAGCTGGCCTCTTCTCGGCCATTCACGTTCCTGATGACCTACCACAGCTTCAGCAACCTGATTCTGTGGCCTTGGGGCTACACCGACGAAGCTCCCCCAAGCAAGGAAATGATCGCCGTCGGCCAGAAGCTGGGCAAGCTCAGCGGCTACAAGCCCCAGCAGTCCAAGGACCTGTACCGGACCAGCGGAGACCTGACGGATTGGGCTTTCGGTGCGCGTGGCATCCTGTCCTACACGACCGAGATCGGCAGCTGGGGCGATGGCTTCGACCCGCCGTATCGCGAGGTTGCCCGATTCTGGCGCGAGAACGAACCCGGGGCACGCCTCCTGCTGCAACTGGCGGATCGGCCGGCAGCCATCAACGGCCCCGAAGTCGTTGTCGACGGGGGCCGCGTCAGTGCACCCGGCGCGCGACGCATCGAGATCTTCCGCGGTCAGAAGGGTACCCCCGGCACCGGGCAGATCCTTTCGGAAGGCAGCCTCGTCGCCACCGGTCGGGGTCCGCGCCAACTGGCCTACATTCAGGCCCAGGGGGCGGATGGCCAGTGGGGTCCTGCCACGGCAACCTGGAGCGATTAAGCTTTGTTACAGCTTCTTGCCCGGTCCTGCGAGGCCGGGCTACCCTGAAGCCGGTCTTTGACCACCCCCGCGCAAGTGGGTTCGACCTGGAAGCAGTACACATCGCAGTCTCTTCGCCGCAAACGTCAAGCCGTACGCCGTCTTTTCGTCGACTCCAGGTTCGGAGGGGCCCTTCGGGGCCCCTCTTCTTCTTGGGTGCCCTGCACCTTACTTCTCCGAGGTTCGACGCTTCGCCGTGATCATCACCTGGCCCATCTGGTTTCGCAGTGCCTGGCAGGCCCTGGATCAGCAGTTCGCCCATTCGTGGCAGGCTGCCCCCCGTCTGCTGGCAGGCATCCTGGTCCTGCTGTCCGGCATCTGGTTGGCGCGACGTCTGCGGCGACTGACTGTGGATGCGGTCAACAGGGCTCTGCCGGGATCCGAAGCCGCCTTGCCCCTCGGCCAAGTGGTTCATGCCGGAAGCCTTGTCTTGGCCGTGGCCGTGACGGCAACCATCTGGGGCTTCGGACTCAGCAACGTGATGACGGGTCTGGGCGTCTCGGGTGTCGTCATCGGCTTTGCCCTCAAGGATATCCTCGAGAACTACCTCGCCGGTCTCATGCTGATGCTGGGACAACCTTTCCGCCTCGGGCAGCGTATCCGCAGCGGTGACATCGAGGGTGTCGTGACCCGCATCGCCACCCGCAGCACCACGCTGCAGGCTGCGGACGGCACCTCCATCCTCGTCCCCAATGCCCGACTGCTTGCCAACCCCATCGTCAACTCGGGCGCCCGGGAGCGGCGCCGCGAAGTGCTGACGATCCCCGTCCCCCACGCACGCCCAAGCAGCACGGTCCAAGACCGTCTCCTCTCCATCATCCGGGAGATCGACCCCAGCGAAGAAGCCGCTCCCGAAGTCCGGATCGTCTCCGTGGACACCACCCACTACGTGGTAGAGGCCGCCTTCTGGACTAAGCCGGCACAAGCCGCGAGCACCCGCAGCCGGATCCTCGAGGCCGCCCTCGACAGCTTCCTTTCCGCCGCCCACTCCTGACCCCGCCCAAACCCCAGGGCCCCCGCCAGACTGGCAGGGGCCCCGACGCGCAACCTGGCGCTACTGGTGCATCTTCCGGACGCCGTCCTCGACCGCCTTCAGCAGCTTCGAGAGCATGTCCAGCTGAGTCTGCTTCGACAGGATCCAAGCCTGGAACTCCTGAGGGGTGTACTCCTTGCCGTCGGCGTTCTTCTGACCGACCTGCTTCGCCTTCGCCTCGATCTCGGCAAGGATGTCCTGAACCGAGCTCGATACAGCCAGCGTCGTCGCCACACCCTGAGAATGAATCGAACCGAGCGTTGCCATCGTCGTTCTCCTTACGAATCCACGAGCACCGGGCGCCACCCGCGCCACGCCTGCCCCACACTCCCCTTATCCGCAACGGACGTACCAGGCTTTCAAGAACCAACACAGAAAAAACATGACCTTGGCCCGACCACAGCCCACCATCAAGAAAGCATCAAACTTCACATCAAGTTACAATCCACACCCGCCCAAACCCCAGGGCCCCCGCCAGACTGGCAGGGGCCCCGACGCGCAACCTGGCGCTACTGGTGCAGCCTCAGCCGGGCAACGCGACCCCGGGAACCCGAGTCAGCGCCTCCTCAAGACGGCGGAGAACCAGCTCCTTGCCCATCAGGGCAGCAAGTTCGAACATCCCGGGAGAGGCTGTCCGACCCGTGAGGGCCACACGTGCCGGCTGAATGACCGCTCCTGCCTTCAGGCCCAGGTCCTGGGCAAGCCCGCGGAAGGCTTCCTCCAAAGCAGCCTGTCCCCAGTCGTGCAGACCGGAAAGCCGGTCGCGCAGGGCCTGAAGCACAGGCTCCACTCCGGGAACCAGGACCTTGGCCACGGAAGCTTCATCCCACGCGAGGGGCACATCGAAGTAGAATCGCGCCTGGCTCACCAGGTCGGGCAAGGTGACGCTACGAGGAACCAGGGTCTGAATCAGGGCATCAAGCCGTTCGGGCGCGTCGCCATCGACCGGCAGTCCTGCATCCCTCATCAGAGGCAGGACCCGCTGCGTGAGCGTTTCCGGAGCGAGCCGCTTCAGCCACGAGGCCTGGACCCAGGATAGCTTGTCGTAGTCGAAGACCGCCGGTGCCTTGCCCACGCCCTCCAGATCGAAGACGGCCACCAGTTCGGCGAGATCGAAGAGCTCCATGTCGCCGTGCGCCCAGCCGAGGCGGGCCAGATAGTTGGTCAGGGCCTCGGGCAGATAGCCGTCCTCGCGGAACTGCTGGATCGAAACAGCCCCGTGCCGCTTGGACAGACGCTTGCGATCCGGCCCGAGGATCATGGGAATGTGCGCAAATGCCGGCACTCCGAGCCCCAGTGCCCGGTAGACGAGCACCTGCTTGGGCGTGTTGGAGAGATGGTCGTCTCCACGGACCACGTGGGTGATGTCCATGGACGCATCGTCCACGACGGCCGCGAAGTTGTAGGTAGGTACCCCATCCGCCTTCAGAAGGACGAAGTCCTCGATGTCGGCACACGGGAATGACATGTCTCCATGAATCATGTCCCCGAAGGTCACCTGACCCTCGTCCGGCGTGCGGAAACGCAGGGCTCCTCCGGCCTCCGGCGGCAGGGCAAGGCCGACGCACGGACAAGCCACGGGCGCCGTCGTCTCGGCGTCTTCCCGCGCAGGACAGGTGCAACGGTAGGCAGCCCCCGTCTGCAGCAGGCGCTCGGCGGCCACCTGATAGCGCTCCAGGCGCTCCATCTGGAAGTAAGGACCATGTGGCCCGCCCACGAGCGGCCCCTCATCCCAGTCGAGACCCAGCCAGCGCATGGCATCGAGAATGGCATCCACGTAGGCCTGCTCGGAACGTTGGCGATCCGTGTCCTCGATGCGCAGGACGAATACGCCGCCAAGACGGCGGGCAAGCGCCCAGTTGAACAGGGCGGTCCTCGCCCCACCGACATGGAGATAGCCGGTAGGGGAAGGCGCAAAGCGTAGGCGAGGTGGGCGCATGAACCCATGGTAGCAGGGCCGTCGTTGCCCGGGCGTGTCTTCCACTGCCGCGCATTCCTGTCCAAGCCGCACGACGGCCACGCCCGTCGACCGGGGCATCCTCGGGCCATGCTTCGTCCTTACTTCCGCTGGTCCGTCGTGATGCTCGGTCTGTTCCTCGGGTCGCCGACGCAAGCCGCCGCTGCCGAAGTGTCGGTGCCCACGATGGAGCCCAGGGCAGGCACCATGCTGATCTACCGCCTTGCGGACGGCCGGACCAGCCGCTGGACCTGCAAAGGTCACCACACGACCGGAACCGGCAGGGTCGCGGAGTTCTCGGTCCAGACCGGCACGCACGAGGATGTCCTGCGCATGGTGCACACGCGGGACGGCATTGCGCTGGCTTGGCAGAATCCGGCACAACCGGGCCATTGGAACCCCCTCGTGCTCGACTACCTGCCGGCACGCACATCGGAGCGATGGGTCGCGCGAAAACCCGCCGGTTCGGACCGGGGCCCTCGAATCCTGGGCCGTCTCGAACAGGGAGAAGGCGAGCAGGTCATCGATGGCCAGCCCCTGCGGTACCGAAAGGTCTCCTTCCATGCCGAGGGCGCGGAATCTCTGACACTCTTCACGGGCTGGGTCCATCCTGCCATCGGTCTGCTGAGAATCGAGGAAGGCGAGAACGGGAGCGTGCGGTCGGAGCTCCTGCACATCATCCACAGTGCCGGCTGATGGAACAGCCCGTCCTGCTCATCGCCCGACCCGGGCCGACACGCAACCTGCTCGAGGCGCTGCTGAAGGAAGAAGGCCTTCGTTGGCTAACGCCCGACACGGGCCCAGGCCAGCCATCGGCAGAGATGCCCGTTCTCCACGTCTGCAGGGCCGGTGAAAGGGAGAAGGGCATCCACGTCCCCCGTTTCGTCGTCGCATCCGGCTTCACGAGCCTGGCGACATTTCTTGAGGCAGGCGCCCTCGACGGCATGATGGAGGACAGGGTTCACGCGGCTCCGGACGAATGCCGCGTCCGTCTGCGACGCTGCTTCGGGGCAGGCGGGACCCGATCAGCCGTCACAGGCCTGCCTTGCGGTGACGCGCCACAGACACAGGGTCCCTGGCGTCTCGACATTCGGGAGGGCACGCTATCCCACGCGAATGGCCCCTTGGTCCGGCTGACGCCCACCGAGGCACGCCTCGCCGCAGCGCTCCTCTCCGGTCGCGGAAGCGTGATGAGCCACGAACAGCTGGCGTGGCGCGTCTGGGCAGACCGGGACTGTCACGTTCCTGACCTGCTCAAGCGCTACGTCAGTCGTCTGCGCAGGCGGCTGGGCGAGCTCGGGGGCACCATCTGCAATGTGCCTGGTCGCGGCTATGCCTGGCGAGAAACATGAAATAAATCTTCCCTTGATTCTCCGATCATCTTGCGCTCGGAGAGGGCCGGTGCTAGACTAAGTCTGCGGGGTGGAGCAGTCCGGTAGCTCGTCGGGCTCATAACCCGAAGGTCGTAGGTTCAAATCCTGCCCCCGCAACTGTTACCGACCCCTCTTCCCAAGACGGAAGAGGGGTTATTTTCTTGAAGGGGCATACGACAGCCAAGGCTACATCGCCCACTTGTCCCAAAGCAATCGGCCCCGCCCTAGTTGGGCGAGGCCAGGAAAATCGCGAAGCGCTAAATGTGCGCCGGCTCGTCCTTGATGGGGGAAGAACCGGGATTGAAGACCTGATCCGCGACGCTGATGACGCCACTGAGCACCACGGTCAGGGCCCCGGTGGATACGATGAGCAGCAGCAGAGGAATGATCCAGCCGATGATGGCGACGACAGTGAAAAGCATGAATGCCTCCCGGAGTACAAGCTAGGCTACATATACCACGCCGCGGGAGAAGGCACCAAGCCTTGTCATCCAGTCACGACATCCAGGGCGATGTCGAGGAATCCTGCCTGGCGGGTGATGGCGCCAGTCGAGACGTGGTCCACCCCGGTCCGACCCAATGCGGCGAGGCGCTCGAGCGTGATGCCGCCCGACGCCTCGAGCAGAACCCGCCCGCCGGCAAGCGCCACGGCCTGAGCCACCAGTTCATCGGACATGTTGTCCAGCATGACCATGTCCGCACCTGCGGCCACGGCCTCCTCAAGCTGTGGCAAAGTCTCCACCTCGACCTCGATCGGAGCCGCCAGAGGCAGGCCGGCCTTGGCCCGACGCACGGCCTCGGCAATCGAGCCGCACACGGCGATGTGGTTGTCCTTGATCAACACGGCATCCGACAGGCAGAAGCGATGGTTCCGGCCACCGCCGACCCGCACGGCATGACGCTCGAGCGCACGCAGGCCGGGCGTGGTCTTGCGGGTGTCCAGCAGACGGGTCCGTGAACCTTCGAGGCGCCGCACATAGGCCCGCGTCAAAGTCGCCACGGCAGCCATCCGCTGCATCAGGTTCAGCGCGACACGCTCGCCGGCAAGGACGCTCCGCGCGGGTCCCTCCAGGCGCACGACGGCCGTGCCCGCAGGAACCTCGTCCCCTTCGGCGACGCGGTCCTCGACCCGAATCCCCGGATCGACCAGATGGAAGACACGCCGGAAGACGGCGAGCCCTGCCACGACGCCAGCTTCCCGGAACACCGCATCAGCACGACACGGGACGTCCGCAGGCAACACCAGCGAAGAGGTCAGATCCCCCCAGCCCAAGTCTTCTCTCAAGAAGCCCGAGAGGACCGGGTCGAGAAGCAGCGGATGCATGGCATCGACGGAAAGCGGGGTTTCGGGTTGCATGGTGCCCCATGCATACCATCCCGGGCGTGCTTGCCGTCATCTGGTCGCTGGGCGCGACCGGAGACCTGCCGCCTTCGACTCCTGCGCTGCTGGCATCCCGGATGCAGGCCCTGACCACCGCCATGCAAGCCGCGCTGGAACGGGACAGCGTGACTCGTCCGGACTTGGACACGACGGCGGCGGCACTCGACGAAGCCCGCAAACTGACCCGAGATCCGATCGACGACGAACAGTTGGCGCGCTGGGCGATCGCCTTGCGTGATGCAGCGACACTGGGACCGGCAGGGCGGGCCGCTCGCCTCGCCGATGTCCGGGCAGGCCTCGGCCGTCGCATCCTGCGCTGGCGATTCCGCATCGAGAGCCGCCCACCGGAGAAGCTGGGCAACCGCAGGCCAGCCACCCCCTGGCCGGATGAGCGCTAGGCGTCCCGGAGCAGCGCCGCGAAGACTCCGTTTGCAACCGGAATGGCGTCCGACGCCAGCCGCAGACGCGTCCCCTGGCGCTCCAGGAGGCCTTCGGACAGAAACCCCTCGAGTACGGCCCCGTGGACCACAAAGGGGTCCTCGCCGAAACGTTCGGTGAAGGACGGAATATCCACGCCCTCCTCGACTAACCGCAGGCCCATGATGAGCGCGGTGTCATAGGACAGGGCGGGAGCCTCGGGCTCCACGTTCCGACGCGGACTCGGATCGGCCATGTAGCCGCGGAAGGAACGATCGTGGCCATAGCGCCGCGTTCCATCCCACGAGTGGGCCCCGACCCCAAGGCCCACGAAGGGCCGATGCATCCAGTAGATGCGGTTGTGCACCGACTCATGTCCCGGGGTGCACCAACTGGCGATCTCATACCGCCGCAATCCTGCCGCAGCAAGCCTTGCGACCGCGTGGTCATGCATGATGCGCACGCGATCCTCGTCCGGGACCTCAAGTCTGCCTTGGGCCGCACGCACGCCGAAGAGCGTCCGTTCTTCGACCTGCAAGGCATACAGCGAGAGATGCGGCGGGGCCAGACCGGCCACCTGTTCCAGCGTCTCCGCCCAGGATTCGGGCTCCTGGCCAGGCAATCCGTAAATCAGGTCCATCGAAACGTCCTGCAGGCCGGCCGCGCGCAGTTCCGCCAGAGTCCGATGCACGTCCGCGACGCCGTGATCGCGCCCGATGGCGCGCAGTCGGGCGTCATCCATGACCTGCACACCCATCGAGATGCGCCGGAAGCCCGCCTCCCGCAGCGCCTGCCAAAGGTCGGGGCCACCCGTACCGGGATTGACCTCGAAGGTGGCCTCGGCAAGCCCCGACCAATCCCCGCGCGACCGCAGCAGAGTGACCAGCCGCCGCACCTGTTCCGGGCCCAGCAGCGAAGGCGTCCCTCCGCCGAGGTAGAGCGAAGCGATGCGCATGTCATCGGGGTAGCAGGTCCACTCCCGGCCGAGTGCCTCGATATAGGCGTCGATGCGATCCTCAAGGCCCGGATAGCACGCGAAGTCGCAGTAGTGGCACTTGATCCGGCAGAATGGCACGTGCACATACAGGCCCGTGCCATCGGGCATCGGCCGGAACGTGTTCAAGCGCCCACGACCCGGGAGCGGAACTCCTCGGCCAGCAGTCCCATGGACAGCATGTCCCGCCAGGCTCCTTGTAGGAAGCGATGCTGGCGCAAGCGACCTTCCTCGACGAAGCCGACCGCCCTGTTGTAGGCAACTGCGCGCGCATCATCGGCCACCACCAGGGTGCGGAGCTTGTGCACGCCCAGGTCATCGAACAGGTGACGCTGCAGCAGGAACATCGCCTCGCGCCCCAGGCCCTTGCCGCGATCCTCGCTGCGTCCGATGAGCAGGCTGACCTCGGCCTGACGGTCGATGGGATCCACCGGCCCGGACTCGGCCAGGCCGACGAGCCGACCGCGCACGTCGATGATGCCCAGACAGACGCCCTCGGCGGGCTCCCCCGCGCGTTCGATCACGGCATCCAGCCATTCGAGCATCATGGCCGAGCCCCGCGCCGTGCGGCGACTGCCGCGGGCAAGGCTCAGCTCGTCATCGTTGAACCAGGTCTGGAGGTGGGGCAGGTCGCCCTCTTCGAGGGCCCTGAGCGTCGCCTTGGTTCCCCGGATCACGTCGATGGCCCCCATCCTTGCGAACATCCCAGCCAAACGGCCCGAAACTCTTGATTATAGCTGGCGTGAAGGCTTACGATCCGGAAGTGACCTGTCTCGTCGGCCAGCCTCCCTACCTGAGCACGCTGTCCCTGTGCGACCCGCTCCGGCATGACCCGGAAGGACGCTTCAAGCTCGTGCCTGCCGCCATGCCGGACATGGTGCCGATGCTGCTGCGTGGCGAGCTCGATCTTGCCCCGGTGACGCCGCTGCAACTGCTGCGTCACCCGGATCGGTTCACCCTTCTGCCTTCTCCCGTATTGTCCTCGATGGGCCGTTCCGGCTGCATCCTGCTGTTCTCCCGACAGCCGGCCTATGCCCTTGGCGAAGGCCGCATCGCCGTGCCCGAAGGCCAACCCGAGGCCGTGCTGCTGCTCCGCTATCTGCTCTCCGCCTGGTATGGCCTGTCGCCCCGTCTTATCGTCCGGACCGGGGATCTCGAGGACAGCCTCGATCAGGCCGACGGCGTCTTGTTCTTCCAGGACTTCGCCCTCGAGGCCCAGGCGCGTGCGGGTGAAGGGGTCCACGTCTGGGATCTGGGCGAGGCCTGGTGGCAGCTGACGCAGACACCGCTGACCTATCTGCAGTGGGCGATGCGCGGCGACACACCGCCCGATCGGATCGATGCCCTGGCCGAGGCGTGGGGCACCCTTCGGCGGACGCACCCCGTCCAGACGGCGACACTCGCCGAGCATGCGCCCCGATTGCAGCCGGAACTGCTGGATGGCTACCTGCGTCGCTTCGTCGTGGAGCCGACGCCCGCCCACGAGCGCGGCCTTGCCTATTACGCCCAGCACGTGGCCTGCCTGGATGACCCGGCCATCTCGGGCGGGGGACCGTCGTGACGATCGTTCCCTTCTCGCCCCAGCCACGACAGGAAGCCGTCGCACTCAACGACAAGGGCGTGCGTCTGCACGAGGAGGGAGACCTCGACGGCGCGGTCGCGGCCTACCGCGAAGCCATCGCCCTTGATGCCGGCTATGCGAATGCCCACTACAACCTGGGCCTCGCCCTGCATGATCAGGGTCGGACGGATCTGGCAATCGCCTCGTACCGTGAGGCCCTGCGGCTCGACGACGGGGACCCGGAGGCGTGGCTGAACCTGGGCTGCGCCCTGATGGCGACCCGCATGCTGGACGAGGCCGAGACCTGCTTCAAGGAAGCAATCGGGCGTGACCCGGACTATGCCTGTGCACACTGCAAGCTCGGCACGTTGCTGTACGACCGGGGCGATCTGGATCAGGCCAACTGGGAACTCAAGAAAGCCCTGAAGCTGGACCCCGAGTGCGCCGAAGGCCGTCACGCCCTGGGTCTGGTCCAATTCGAACGCGGCCGGCAAGATGCCGCACTGACCCAGCTCAAGCAGGCCTCGATGCTCGAACCGGGCCAAGCCGGGACGGCACGAGATCTGGGACGCGTCCTGCACCATACGGGTCAGTTGGACGCGGCAGCGACCCAGTACCGCAAGGCCCTGCTCTACGAACCCGGCCAATCCGAGGCCCGGATCGGGCTTGCCAGCATCCTTGCCGAACGCGGCGAGCTGGATCAGGCGCTCAAGGCCTTCGAGGCGCTGGCGGCCGAAAACCCCGATCACCCGGAGATCTTGCTGGGGCTCGGAAGGGTCCACGAGGCTCGTGGCGATCAGGAAGCTGCCGTGCGCCAGTATCACGCCGCGCTGGCAATCGCTCCCGCCTATGCCGACGCCTGGGTTTCGCTTGGCTGGTCCCTGCGCGCCGACAAACCGGCTGAGGCGCTCAAGGCCTTCAGGAAGGCCATCGAGCATGCCCCGTCGGACTTCGGGGCACGTACCGGACTGGGCTGGACCCTGCTGCGCCTGGGTCGGATCGACGAGGCCGTGCACGCCTTCCGTCCCGTCGTGGCCGAGCATCCGGCCGAGATGTTCGCCGTGTTCGGGCTGGGAGAAGCTCTGGCCCGCCAAGGCAACCTGGACGAGGCCCTGCCCACGCTCGACAAGGTCCTGGCCCTGGACCCCGCCCACGTGCCCTCCCTCGTCTGGCGAGGCAGGCTCGAGGCGGATCGCGGGAACTGGGCCCAGGCCGAGGACTGGTTCCGAAAGGCGCTTGTCGTGGATGGTCAGAATCTGCAGGCGCAGTTCCGGCTCTCGTTGGCCATTGCAATGCGTGGGCGCTTCCGAGAGGCGTTCCTCGTATTCATGGAAGGCGTCCGACTTGCCCGGACCGGTCCTGAACCTACGGCACAACTGTAACCCCCCCAAGGAGAGTCCGCCCCATTCCCCTGAACCGTCGCAATGTGCTTGGCCTTGCCCTCTGTGGCACGTTGATGCTCCCGCTGTCTGCCTGCCCCGCCGCGACTACGGGAAGCTCCTCGACCGCGAGCCCTGCGCCCGCTCCCGCGGCAACTCCGTCGCTGCTCGGCGACTGGACAACCCACGGCGACTACCAGAAGGCGATGAGCTGGGACAGCAAGACCTTCAAACAGGATGGCACCTACAAGGGCTACCTGAGCTACCCCCTGCCCGAGGCAGGCGGATACTGGTCCCTGAGCGGAAACCGCCTGCTCATGCAGGATGCGGCCGGCACCGCCGCGAGCAACTCGGCGGACGTCCCCATCCACCTGACGACCGCGATCATGGCTTGGGAGGTGTTCTCGCCGGACGGCACGGTCGATGGTTTCGTGGGCAACTGGACCATGAAAATCAAGCGGGTCGTCAACAACGGGCAAGCCCAGGAGGTCACGGAACGGCTTGAGGTCGGAGCCAACGGCACCTGCCGGTTCCAATCCGGAAATCTGGATCTGTCGGGAACCTACAAGAAGGTGGACAAGGACGGCATCGAGGTGGACGTGAAGAGCGGCAACTTCGGCTTGGTGAGCACGTATTACCTGCTCTCCAAGGACGTGCTGGGCCAGGTCAACAAGGTCTTCAAGCGTCCCTGAGGCTACTAGCGGCCGCTCAAGGCGGAGATGGCGTCCTCGACGGCCATCCGCAACGGGCCCGTGCTGTGGCGATTGAGGCGCTCCAGCATCGGCAGGGCGGATTCCGCGTGCGGACCGATGGCCGCGAGGACGCGCACCGCCGGCAACCTGAGCTCCTCTCGTCCCTCCTCGACGGTCGCAAGCAGGTGAGGCAACAAGGCCGCCGCGCGCACCTCCGCAGAGGGCAGCAAGCGCAGCAGGGCGGCCCTCAACCTGCTGTCTGCCTTGGCGTAGGTGCGCACGATCAAGGGCATCAGACGTTGCCAATCGGGCACGAAACCGAGGTCCGCATGTAACTCGAGGGCCTCGGCAACGGCGACACAGACGCGCGCATCTGGGTCACCCAGCCGTTCGGCGAGTTCACCCAAGGCCTGAGGACCCACGTCGGGAATCAGCCCCAGGGTTACGGCAGCCTGCTCACGGACAAGCGGGTCCATGTGTTCCAGGGCCACCCGCAGGTGAGGCACGGCAGCCGTGCCCATCGCCCGAAGGACCGCGGAGGCCTGGCACTGTCCCCGCTCGCGAACAGCCAATCCGGCCACCAGCGACGGCATGGCAAGGCTCCCCAGGACCGAGAGCACACCCCTTGCCGAGTACGTGGGATCGCTCTGGTCCGATTCGACCGCCGCCGCCCTGGCGAGTGCGGGAACCGCGGCCGCCCCCGACTGGACCAAGGCCCGATAGGCAGCCTCTCGGTGGCCCGGCGAGGCAAGGGCACGAACAAGGGCATCCCAAGGCTCCACGCCCTCCCTTGTACCCTCGGGAAACGAGGCTATCGGACCACTGCGACGGACAAGGGATTCGCCTTGCCGAAAGGCGTCGTGGGGTAGCTGCGGGAGTGCCAGACAGGCACGAAGCCGGGCGTCCGGATCAAGGTTTCGTTGAGCACCACCTCCCGACTGAATCCGCCGGACTGGCCCATCATCGTGGGCACCTTCACGCCGGCAGCCGAGAGCACGTTGGCCACGACCTCGGTGCAGTACATCCGCTTGCCATCGAAGGTCGCAAAGGCATAGTCGTAGGCCTTGCCGACATGGGACAAGGCATCGCCTCGCATGGCAGCAAGCTGGGATGGCGTCAGTCCAGGATTTCTCAAGACAACGACGTTATCGCGGGACGCACGCGAGAAGTAACTGTCAAGCGTCTCGCGGATCACCCCGATGCCCCCGCTCATCGAACGAGGCGTCACGCGGACGGCAGCGGCCCATCGGGCACTGCGTTCGACACCGATCGGCAGACGCGCGAGGGCATCGGCAGCACCATCGACGGCACGATCTACCCACGTGGATTGGCGCGTCCAGTGCTCCTGGGCCAAGGCATGGACGATCTCGCCGTTGCCCAGATGGACAATCGCGTGCACGAAGCTGTCGTCATTGCCGCACAGGATGACATCCCCGGGCTTCAGTGCGGCCTTGAGGGCCTTGAACTCGGCCGAATCCACCGTAATTCGGGGATGGATGACTGCCTCGGGATGGTCAATCGCGAAATCGCGCTTGGTCGGCAGGGTCATGACCTTGTTGAAGCGATCCACGCCCAGAAACGACTCCGCCTTGTCGACGAACGTCCGCGGCAGGTTACGCTGCAGGCGCACCGGCGAGACGGGCCTGTCGACCACCGGCCCGGAGGACGGTGACGTCACGGGCCGATGCACGGCAGGCAGCTTCGGTGGAGCAGGCATCATGCGCAGAGATTCCCCCAGACATGCATCGCCCGGGAGGCAGTCAGTCTCCCCCAAGGCCACCCTAAGATTTCCCTAATGTTCCGGGAACGGCCTCAGACGTTGAAGCGGAAGTGCATGACGTCGCCGTCGCGAACCTCGTAGGCCTTGCCTTCGAGGCGCATGACCCCCGTGTCCTTGGCGGCCGACTCCGATCCGACCCGCACCAGATCGTCGTAGCCGATTACCTCGGCCCGGATGAAGCCCCGCTCGAAATCCGAGTGGATGACACCGGCAGCGCCCGGAGCCAGAGTGCCGCGACGGATGGTCCAGGCCCGGACCTCCTTCTCGCCGGCCGTGAAGTAGGTGATGAGATCGAGTGTCCTGTAGGTCGCCTGGATGAGCTTGTCGAGACCGGATCCCGTCACGCCGAGCGACGCCAGGTATTCGGCCGCTTCAGCAGGATCCAACTGGGACAGCTCGGCCTCGATCGCCGCAGAGACGGGGACCAGATCGGCCCCTTCCTCGCGAGCGACCTCGGCTACCCGACGAACGAGGGGATGCTCCATGGCGTTTGCCAGATGCTCCTCGGCCACGTTGCACGCATAGATGACCGGCTTCATCGTCAGCAGCGAGAGGTGGCGCAACGTCTGACGCGCCTCGTCGGGCAGGCTTACGGTCCGCGCCCACTGGCCGGCATCGAGGGCCTCGCGGACCGGCTCGAGGGCCTCGACCATGGCGACGCTCTCCTTCTGGCCCGACTTCGCCGGCTTGCGATGCCGCTCGAGCACCTTCTCGACGGTGCCAAGGTCGGCGAGCGCCAATTCGAGACCGATGGTCTGCAGATCGCGAACCGGGTCCACGCTGCCGTCGACATGCGTGACATTGTCGTCTTCGAAGCAGCGCACGACATGAACGATCGCATCCACCTCACGAATGTGGGCCAGAAACTGGTTGCCGAGGCCCTCCCCCTTGGATGCGCCACGAACCAGACCGGCGATGTCCACGAACTCGAAGGCCGTGGGGATGATGGTCTGGGTCCGGGAAATGCCGGCGAGCGTCCCGAGCCTGTCGTCGGGGACCGTCACGATCCCGACATTGGGCTCGATGGTGCAGAAGGGGTAGTTGGCCGCCTGCGCACCCGCACGCGTCAAGGCGTTGAAGAGCGAGGACTTGCCGACATTGGGCAGTCCGACGATGCCGGCACGAAGCACGGGCGAACCTCCTGTTCAGGGGACCTACAAGGGTACCACCCGACAGGAGCGGGTCTGCTAGCATGGGGCGTGCTGCCCGATTTTCCCGACAGGCGCCCCACCTTGGCGTGGGCTGTCGTGGCCTTCGTCATCTATGCCGCCTTGACGGTCGGCGGACAGACCGCGTGGAACGCGCACACGCTGATGGCGGACGCGATTCTCCACGGGCGCTGGGATCTGGCGCCCCCCTACGGGACGACGGAACTCATCACCTTGGCGGACGGCCGCAAGTTGGTGGCCTACGGCATCGGCCCCAGCCTGCTGATGCTGCCTTGGGTCGCTCTTCTGGGCCCGGGCGCTCCCCAGTCGACCTTCTGTGCACTGATGGGTGCAGTGGGCGTGGCCTCGTGGTTCCTGTTCCTGGGCGCGTCCGGCGTCCAAGGTTGGCGGCGCCACGGCCTGACGGCCATGCTCGCCTTCGCCTCCCCCCACTTCTTCAATGCGGCCTACAGGGGCGACAATTGGCTGCTGACCCACACCTGCGCCGTAAGCGCCGTGCTGTGCTCCTTCTGGCTGGCCCGTACGGGCCGAGCCGGATGGGCAGGGCTGGCCCTGGGCCTTGCCTCGCTGTGCCGACCCACCACCCTCGCGGCGCTGCCTGTCGTCTTCCTGTTGGTGGCCGAGGCCAGCCGACCCGTGCCGGCCTGGATGGAGAGCGCCCAGCCGCAACCAGTTGCCGACACGGGCTCGCTCGGCACTTGGCTGGCCAGCGTGCTGGACCGCCGCAAGTGGCCTGCCTACGCCTGGTTTGCCGTGGGGCTCGGCCTGATGCTGGCCATACAAGCCTGGGCAAATTGGGACCGCTTCGGCGACGTGTTGGACAACGGCTATCGCGCCATCATCCTGAAGGATCCCATAAGCGGCTTCGGCAAGATCCCCACGCACAGCTGGGAGCACTTCTGGAACCACCTGCCGCTGTACTTCTTGTCCGGCCCCGTCGAGATCCCGGACTTTCCGTGGTGGTCTCCTGGCCACAACGGCCTGTCCCTGTTCATCACGATGCCCTTCCTCGTGCTGCTGGCCCTCGGTCCGTGGCGGTCCTGGCGCTACCGCTTCGCCATGCTCGGCATCCTTGTCACGCAAGCGTTCTACCTTTCTTTCATCGGCACCGGTGCCGCGCAGTTCGGCATGCGCTACGCCACGGACTGGATGCCGCTCGCGCTGGCGGGCGTCGCGATGGTCCCCGGCAAGGAAGCCTTCGGGCGCTTGCACCGCGCCGTGCTCGGGTTCGGCATCTTCATCCAGGTCTGGGGGATCACGGCATGGCGCCTGACGGGCATGTGACGACGGGGCCGGGACGCGTCATCGTCATCGGGGCGGGTCCGGCAGGGCTGACCTTCGCACACGAGCTGCTTAGCCGGGGCCAGGCCGAGTCCGTGACCATCCTCGAGGCCTCGGAGATGGTGGGTGGCATCAGCCGCACCGTCGTCTACAAAGGCAATCGGATCGACATCGGCGGCCATCGCTTCTTCTCGAAGGACGATCGCGTCATGGCCTGGTGGCGTGCCCGCATGCCCGTCCAGACGGCACCCGCCCGCGACGACATCACGCTGGGCCGCCCCGTGGACACCATGGACGACACTCCCGCCGATCCGTCGCGCCCCGCAGACCCCGAGCGGGACGATGCCGTAATGCTTGTCCGGCGTCGCCTGTCCCGCATCTACTACCTGCGCAAGTTCTTCAACTACCCTGTCTCGCTGTCTCTCGACACCATCAGGAACCTTGGTCTGGTGCGCATGGTGCGGATCGGCTTCAGTTACCTGTGGATGCGCGCCTTGCCTCCCCGCCACGAGCGGTCGCTGGAAGACTTCTTCATCAACCGGTTCGGCGTGGAGCTGTACCAGACGTTCTTCCGGGACTACACCGAGAAGGTCTGGGGCGTGCCCTGCCGCGAGATCAAACCCGAATGGGGCGCCCAGCGCATCAAGGGCCTGTCGATCCGGGCGGTCCTCGCCCACGCCGTCCGGCAGATGCTGCCGAAGCCCAAGGCCACGCTCGCGCAGAAGGATGTCGAAACCAGCCTCATCGACCGCTTCATGTATCCGCGGCTGGGCCCCGGGCAGATGTGGGAGGTCGTCGCCGATGACATCGAGCGGCTGGGCGGCACCATCAACTTCGGTGTCGCCTGCCGAGGCCTCCGCTTCAGTGGCAACCGCGTCACGGGAGTCGAGGTCGAAGGGCCCGACGGTCCCCGGTTCCTCGAGGCCGATCTCGTCATCAGCACGATGCCCTTGCAGGATCTCGCCCGGGCTGCGGGTGATGCGGTTCCGGCAGAGGCACGGGAGGTCGCCGAAGGCCTCAGATACCGTGATTTCTTCACCGTGGGCGTCCTCGTGCGCAAGCTGGCCCTGCGCCACGACGGAAGAATTCCGACGGTGAACGACATCGTGCCGGACAACTGGATCTACATTCAGGAGCCCGACGTTCGGGTGGGTCGCCTGCAGGTTTTCAACAACTGGTCCCCCTACATGGTGGCGGACCCCGATACCGTCTGGCTCGGCATGGAATACTTCGCCAACGAGGGTGACGACCTCTGGAGCCAGTCCGATGAACAGCTTGCCGACCTCGGCCTGCGCGAGTTGGTCCAGATGGGCATCGTATCCGAGGACGACATTATCGACCGGACAGTGCTGCGCGCCCCCAAGGCCTATCCTGCCTACTTCGGCAGCTACGACCGCATCGACGTCCTGCGCGGGTGGCTTGATGGCCTGGACAACCTCTTCGTCATCGGCCGCAACGGGATGCACAAGTACAACAACCAGGATCACTCGATGCTGTGCGCGATGACCCTGGTGGATCAACTGGTCGCAGGCAGCCTCGATCGCTCGGCCCTCTGGGCAGTCAATACGGAAGCCGAGTACCACGAGACGAGGAAGACATCGGTTGCCTCAGGGGCTGAACGCTCCCAATCTGCCGCCGCCGGCTGAAACCGGTTCGCCAAGATAAAGGCCCCCGGGCTCCTGCGCCGTGCAGAGGCCTCGGGGGCGCTTCTCGAGAACGGGGCTACCAGACCTTGGGCGGACGCACGAAGCGCCAGTCCGGACGCGGGGCGGACATGCTTCCAGGGCCACCATGGGCCGGTGGTGGGGTTGGGCTGGGCGAAGCCGAGCCACCGCCACCGGCCGGCGGCGCCGACATGTCGGGCGTGGGTACGGGCGAAGCAGTCGGAGCCGGCGAGCTGCCTCCCATGCCACCGCCACCCATGGACGGATCCATCGACGCATCAGGCGCCGTGGGCGTGGGTGCGGGCGTGCCCATGCCTCCGTCATGTCCCGGCAACAGCCCCCCGGAGGGTGCTGGCGTCGAACCGCCTCCACCACCCGTGGGCAGCGGGGAGGGGGTCGGACCGCCCTCCCCGGGTGGCACCGCCACGAATCCGGACGGACTCGGGCTGGGCGTCGGGGTGGGCGGCGAGGTCGCCGGCACGAAGCCGGACTCGCCTGGAGCCGGGATCTTGGTCGAACTCGGCATCGGCGTCGGCGTGGCCGGCGCGAACGGCGTCGGCGTCACGAAGCCGGATTCACCGGGACCCGGGATCTTCGTCGAGACGGGCGAAGGGGTCGGAGAGGGCGGGGCGAAAGGCGTCGGCGTCACGAAGCCTGATTCGCCAGGACCAGGAATCTTCGTCGAGACGGGCGAAGGGGTCGGGGTGGGTGCGAACGAGGGTCCCGCCGTCGGGGTAGCAAAGCCGCCGCTCGGTCCCGCCGTCGGAGTCGCAAAACCACCACCTGGCGTCGGCGCTACCGAGGGCCCCGGCGTCGGAGTTGGCAGTCCGCCTCCAGGTGTCGGCGTCGCCTCCGGTGCGGCCGTCGGGAAGGGCGTCGGCTGCAGACCCGGGACGGGCGAATAGCTGGGCAGTGGCTCGGGCGTCACGGTCGCGTAGAAAGGATCAGGCGTGGGCGTCGGTTCCGGCGCACCCGGCACGTAGACCCCGCCATTGCCTGGTGCATCCGCCGTGGTACCGCCAGCCGTATCCGTTGCGACAAAACCATTGGAAGGCGCGGTAGACGTCGTCCCGTCAATCTGGATACCGCCGTTCGCCCCTTCGATGAGGGCCGTCGACGGCACCGCGACCTGACGACTCAGAATGACCGTGCCGGCCCCGAAACCCCAGTCGGTCGGGTCATCATTGCCATCCTTGCCGTAGACGGGCGAGTAGACCATGTTCGGTGTGTCGGGAGCGGCATTCGAAGCTGCAGTTCCGAGCCACACGCAACCGACCACGACGCGCGTGCCGTCCTTGGCCAGAACTTCGAGCGTGCCTCTGAACTCGTTGTTGTAGCGCACCATCCGGAAGATGCCGTAATCCCCGAAGTTGGAGGCCAGGCGGGTGCGCAAGACATAGATGCCTTGGCGATTCTTGCGGATGCGCCCGGTACCCGTGGCTTGGCGATTTGCCGTGTCCACGTAACCCAAAGTCACCACGTCGTTGAAGAACTGCGTCCGGATCGTGCCGAGGAACACGTTCGGGAACGACTCGACGTAGGTGTAGAACGATGCCGGGTTCTGAGGTGTGCCGAGAGCGGCCTGGAACGCGGCAAGATCACTGACGATTCCGGCAGAGTTGACCGGAATGACCGTAGAGGAGGCGAGGTTAGGCGGAACGGTCTGAATGGGCAATGGGGTCGGCTCAGGACCCGATGTCGGGGTATCCGATGCCGGCGTTCCGGGAGGTGCATCCTCCGGCACGTAGGGCGGGAAGTCCGGGGGCGGCGTCGCGCCGGCGGGTGGCTGAAGGCCATCCGTACCACCGGTTCCACCCGTGACTTCGGTCGAACCCGCGTCAAGGCCGCCATTCACGCCAGGAATCAGCACCGTGGTCGGAACATCCACCTGACCTGCGTCCAACACCTCTCCGGCACCGAAGCCGTATCCATCCCCGGGCGTGTTGCCGCCCGTACCCGCATCAGGAGCGAAGACCTGTTCGGTCGCGGTCGGTGCCTGAGTGCGCCACACGACACCCGCAAGGACCCGTTCGCCCTTGGCGTTGGTGGTCTCCATCGTGCCGCGGTACTCGTCCCCGAACCGAGCGAGACGGAACACCGCACCGTCCCCGAGAGAGGACCCCATCACGGCCTCAAGATACGCCACGACTCCGCTGACAATCCGGCCGGACCCGGAGGCCTTGCGGCCGCTGGGGTCTGTCCAGCCCAGCGCGACCCCGTCGCCCACGAAGGCCGTGTCCATGTCACCGATGTACTGCAGACCGTTCGCCTGAGTCTCGACGAAAACATAGTAGCGCGCGGGGGTACCAAGCGAGCCAAGTCCAGACGCAACATCCTGAGGTGACGGATCAACCTGCTGCTGGATCTCCGCAGGCGTCAGGATATCCGGATCGCTGGCTTCCAACGACGGCGGCAGACTGGGGAGTGGCAACGGACTGGGCGTCAGCACCGGGACAGGCGTGAGCTGGCCTGGTGCAGGCGTGACGGTACCCGGCAGGCTCGTGCTGCTCTCGCTGCCGGCAATCCCGCCGGAATCGGTCCCGCTGTCGGGATTGGCCACATAGGCTCCGCCTGAAATGGGAAGGCCGGTATCGAGACCACCGTCTCCATCGGTAGGAATGAAGCCACCCGTTCCCTCGCCCGACGTGTTGCTGTCGACCTGCACCCCCGAATTCACGCCGGGAATCAGCACCGTGCTGGGGATATCGACCTGGGTGTTGTTGATGATGTTTCCGGCACCGAAGCCATACGCCCCGGGGTCCGGCGAGGTATCCGGATCGGGTGTGGCCCCGGGCGGCAGATTGGGGGTACCGCTGGTCCCGGCAGCCGGAAGGAACAGCTTCTGGCTGTCCAGAGGCGCCTCGAGCTTCCAGACGACACCCACGACGACATCCCGGCCCTGTGCGTCCTTGGTCTGCATGGTGCCGCGGAACTCGCTGCCGAACTTGGCCAGACGGAAGGTCGCCGTTTCGTCGGTCTTTGCGCTGTAGACCACGAACTCGACATAGGTGAACCCGTCCTCCACCTTGATCTCACCGAATCCGAGCCCTTGTCGGCCACTGGCATCGGTCGTCATGACGGCAAGTTTCCCGGTGTCCTGCTGGACCTGGGTCTTGATGTCCGCGAAGTACTGCAGGCCGTTGTTTGCCGTTTCGGCGTAGGCATACATCACGGCGATGTTCCCGAAGAGCCCGAGTGCCTTCTTGACCTCTTCCTCGCTCTGCTCGATCAAGGTCTTCGCGACCTCCTTCGAGATGACCTCATCGGCCAGATTGGCCGGCAGGGGCGGCGCGGTCGGAGCAGCAGTCGGCGTGGGCACCGTCACGACACCACCCGTTCCAGGGGCGTCGGCGACGGCCCCGCCATCGCCAGTGCCGGGCGTGAAGCCGGCCACGCCCGATGAGGGAGTCTGTGCATCGATCTGGATTCCGGCATTGACACCCGGGAGCAGGGCCACGGAAGGAAGGCCCGCCGCCCCGGACTGAACGATGGAACCGGCGCCGAAGCCGAAGGCACCCGAACCCGTGCCATTGCCCGTCGAACCCACGGCAGGGGCATAGCGGGACTCGGAGGCTGCAGGCGGTGTCGTACGCCACACGGCCCCGAGCACCACCTTGGTACCATTCGCGGTCTTGGTCTCGAGGGTGCCCCGATAGTCCGCGCCGATGCGCGCCATGCGGTAGATGGCCTTCTCGCCGGATTCCGCCGTCAGCTCGACCTGCAGATAGGCGATACCGGAACGGGTCAGGACCTGCCCGTCCGCAACAGCTTTGCGTCCGGAGGCATCCTGATAGCTGACATTGATGTTGGTTGCGGCCCCCTGCTTGGTGGCCACCCGCCCGACAAACTGCAGACCACTCTCGGCCGTCTCGATGAAGCTGTAGAAGCTGCCGGCAAGCAAGGCATCGTAAAGCTTCTGGGCATCCGCAGCCCCGAAGGACGAGGCAGAAGCCGGCTGGACCAAACGCGGCAGCAATGCGGCGGGGACGGCACCAGCAGGCGTGGCCGTCGGCCCGGCCGCCGGAGTTGCGGTGGCCTTGGTCGTCGTGCCGCCAGTCCTTGCCGTCGGCCTGCTGCCCGTTCCGCTCACCGAGTCATCGGCGGAACACCCGACGGCCAGGGATGTGGAGAGCGCGGCAAGAATCCAGCGGCGCCGGGTCGATGACTGCTGCACAAGGCCTCCACGGGGGGGTGGTCGGAGACGTTTCCCCGCTTCCCATACCCACCCCGGCAAAAGTTGTCGCAGCCGGCCCTTCAGGGCTCGGGAATCACCTGACGTCGACCATCCCAATGCCAGACGAGCGCGGCCCTCCGCCCCCGTCCCTCCGCCGACAGCGTCAGTCGGCTCTTGAGACACCCTGAGACGCTTTCCCGCTCGAGGATCTGCTCGACCTGGAAGGCACCAACCTCATCCAGACGGCCGACGCCCCAGCCTGCGACCTCGGCGTCCGACCCGCACAGCACGGCACCTTCGGGCGTCCACGCAAGCGATGGAGAAGCCGGCTGGTCCGACGTGGCCTCCGGACGCGCCCACACCTCGACCGCAGCCTCCTGACGGCGCAAGCGCCGCAACATCACGTGCAGGGCTACAGGACTGGCATCCGCCCCGATCCAGCGCATCTTCAGGCGCTGGGCGACGGCCAGCGTCGTCCCGGAACCCGCGAACGGATCCAGCACGGTGCCTCCCTCCGGCACCATCCAACCGAGGATGCGCTCCAGCAAGGCCTCGGGCTTCTGCGTCTCGTATCCCGAGACCTCGCTGCGGGGTGCGTGCCGCAGGGGGCGAACTCCAGAATCGTCCCACAACGTGTCGAGGCGTTGGGTACGCCCCCAGCCGCCCGCGCCGTCCGACTCCAGGAAGTACTTGATGCCGACGGTGCCCGTGCGCGTTCGATGCACGCGTCCCTCGGCCTCGAGGCGACGAAGGCTCTCGTCGGTGTAGTCACCACGGGGTGCCGTGACGAACCAGGCGCCCCGGACCTCATCCCACTGCGCACCTCTCGGCCGCCCCTCGCGATCGACGGGTATCGGCGCAAAACGGACCGGATGGGGTCCGGGAAATGGCGCGTCCGGGCTCCGGGCGTGAACGAGCAGCGTGTCCAGCACCCGCCCCAGTTGGCGACTGGCGGCCTGCCGCCCGAGATTGGGGGCGCGTCGCCACATGATGGCGTTGCGAAAGCTGGCCTCGCCAAACACCTCGTCCAGCATCAACCGCCACAGGGCATCCGTGCGCCAGTCGCAATGGACCACCACGAATCCTCCCGGTGCCAGCACCCGTGCCACCAACGGGAGCAATGGCGCCATTCCGGCCACATAGGCCGCCCGGCCCCCGCGCCATCGATCGTCGTAAGCCCGAACACGGCGCTCCGCTTGTCCGGGCGGCGCATAGGAGAACACCTGTCCCACGGCATACGGCGGGTCCATGTAGACAAGGTCCACGGTGCCCGGTCGCTCGGCCGCAAGCCAGGTGAGCAGATCAACGTTTTGCCCGTGGAAGAGCAAGCCGGGCGAGACAAGCGTCCGGCCGGGCCAGACCTCGCGACGAACGAGCGGAGGCGCCTCGATGCGCTCCGGCAGACTCCACGGGTCCCGACGACCGGGCCAGTGCAAGGCGAGGCCGGACGCCTCGCGCCCCTCCGTCTCCTGCCTGCGCATGGCTGCATCCTATATGGTGTAGGGCGACCCTGCCATGGCATCCATCCTGTCCCGCCACTCGCCCCTCGCGCCTGCGCTCGAGGCGCTGATCGAAGCATTGGACGTGACGACACGGGATGCGTCCGGATGTCTTGAGGGCGCCCTGGCCGACCTGCTCGACTGCCTGGTGGCCGCCCTTCCGCAGCCGGATGAAGCACCCCTGGGACCGGGCTGGCTTGCCGACCTGCCCCAGACAATCCGGACGCAAATCCGAGCGGCACTGCCACACGCCCCCGATGCCGTCACCATCGCCCGTTGGCGAGAGGGAGCCCTGGGCCTGCGGTTGGTCGACGGCCGGGTACAAGGCGCCCGAGGCAAGGGCAAGCACGCGGCGGGCTCATGGGCCACCCCACCGGACACCGCGACGCGACTCGCGAGGCTCGTCCTGTCTCCGCTGCTGGAGGAAATCAGGCAGCGACCGGACGCCGCCGAGCACCTGCAAGCCTTGCAGGTGCTGGATCCGGCGTGCGGACACGGGGCGCTGCTCCTGGCAGCGCGGGACGTCCTCGCCGAGGCGTGGGAGGCCTTGACCGACATGTCACCGAACGCAGCACGCGAACAGGCTTCAGGCCAACTGTCAGGGGGGGACATCGACCCGTGGGCCGTTCGGCTGGCACGGCTGAGCCTGGGCGGCCGGGCGCGAATCCTGCTTCGGGACAGCCTCCTCGAGCCGTGGCCCGGTGCGGGAGAGGTACCCTTCGCCGCAGTGCTCGCCAACCCCCCGTTCATGAGCCAGATGCATCGGGATACGGCACGGGACAGAACGAGGCAGGCCCGCTTGCGTGCACGGTGGGGCGATGCGGCGAGCGGCCACGTGGACGAAGCCATGCTGTTCGCCGTCGCGTCTGCCAAGGCCCTTGGCCCGGGGGGCCGCCTCGGCATCCTCCTTCCCGAGACCGCCTTGGCCACTCGGGATGCCACGGAGGCCCGAAGGGCTTTCGAAAGCCTGGCCGCGCCCGTGGGGCTCTGGCTTGCGGGCAAGGGCATCTTCAAGGCACAGGTGCGCATCGTGGCCCTCCTGGCCCGGAAGGCAAGCGCGCCGCAGACCCTCGAAACGTGGCACGGGCCGATGGCCGCCCCCGGCGAGGGCATCCCTTGGCAAGCGAGGGAAGGTCATTGGTCGAACTGGCTGGCCGACGCCGACCGCGTGCCCCACGTGCAGGTCACGGATCGGACCGTGCTGGCTTCGATCGCGCAGGTCACCGCCGACTTCCGGGACCAGTACTACGGCCTCGTCCCGCACGTCCGCGAACATAGGCCCGATGACCGCGACAGCGACGAGGTCCTGCCGCTTGCCACGACCGGCCTCGTCGATCCGCTGGCTTGCCACTGGGGCCGAAAAACCGTGCGATTTGCCCGCCAGACTTGGAACGCCCCGGTCGTGGATCGCATCGGCCTCGAACGTGCCGGCGGACCGCTTGCCGTCTGGCTCCAAGCACGCCTTCGCCCCAAAGTGCTGGTCAGCAGCCAGACGCGCATTCTGGAGGCCTTCGTCGACACCAGCGGCTCCTGGGTCCCGGGCGTTCCGCTCATCAGCGTGATGCCGAACGCGGACAAGAAGCTCTGGCTTGCGGCTACGGCCATCCTTGCGCCGGCTGCAACGGCCTGGTCCCTGCGGGAATCGGCGGGCTCGGGCCTTTCCTCGGGGGCCATTCGCCTGCCTGCGGCAAAGCTCGCCAGCCTGCCCCTCCCCTCGGATGATTCGGCTTGGCAAACGGCTGCAAGAATGGCCGAAGGCCTGGCGTGCGCAACCGAGCAGGCGGGACCGGAGGCCTGGGGAACCCTCGCCGAACTCCTCGACAAGGCGTGGGGCCTCGAAGCGGACCGCGGACTGGCTGCGTGGTGGCTGGCCCGCTCAGGCCTCGGAGGCGCGAGCACCATCCGCGCCGGAACGATCCCTCAACCAGCGGCGATCCAGCCAGAATGAACCCAGCGGAAGGGAGGCCACGAACAGCAGGAGCGGCACGCGCCATAGGGGCCATCGACGGGCCGCGGCCGCATCGACCGCAGCTGCACCAAGCGCCACGAACAGGACGCCGTGCGCCATCCCGAGAAAGCGGACGAACTCCGGGTGACCGTAAATGTATTTGAGTGGCATGGCCACCAGCAGCAGCAGGTGGAAGGAAAGGCCCTCAAGAGCGTTCAGCAGGCGTAGACGCGACATCGGAGTCCGTAGCATGGCTGGCATGCTACTCCCAGCAACGCCGAATCGCCTGCCGGGATGGCACGTCCAGGAGGCCCGTAAGGGCCGCCACGACCTTGACGCAGTCCGCAAGAGACAGCTCGCGCCCTGACTTCGGCGTCTTCGCGAGCACGCGCTGCACGACGGGCATGGCCCGCTTTTCCGTCAACCCGAGCGCGACGGCGATGTCCGCAAGACGGCGGGAACGGCCGAGCCGAGGCTCGATTTCGGCCAGCGCGAGCGGACTCAGGGGACGCTGCCCCACGAAGGCAGCCAAGGGCTTCCAGAGCATATCCAGATGGATGGCCACCAGCTTCGCCTGCTGCACGGTGAGGGGACGATGCTTCGCGGGCAAGGGATCGACCTTGTCATAAAGCTGCTCGAGCAGGTCATCCGGATCGAACCCCGCGAGGACCGCAGCTTCGGCGAGCGTCACGGGCACACCGGCCACCAGCCTTGCATTCAAAGCACGGGAAGGCGGCTCGCTCGCCCCCGGCTGTGACGTCATGTTGGCCGAGGGGATGGCAGACGGCCGCAAGGCCGGAACTTTACGCTCGAGAACCGCGGGAATCGGAGCGGCAGCCGCGGGCACCGGGTCCGGCGCCGTGGGGGGAACCGCAGCCTGGGGGGCACGTTGCCTTGCCAGCTCCTGCTCCAGATGATGGACTCGCCCCTCCAGCTCGGCCTGACGGACCTGAGCCTGTGCCCGGCCGTCCGCTTCCCTGAGTTGCAGGTCCTGCAGCTCCTGGCGGAGCTGGGTCATCTCATCTTCGCGCTCGGCGAGTCGGGCAGCCAGGCGCTCGCAGTCCAAGCGCAGGTTCGTCTCACGCGCCATCATGTCCAACAGTCTCGACTCGGCATCCTCCAACTGCTGCCGCCAACCGGGACCACCATCCGCCGGGATCTGGCCAAGGGCCACGCGGCGTTGCTCGATCTGTCGCCGTTCCTCCTCGATCTCCCCGACGAGCCTGTCCAGACGTGCGGCACGCGCCGCCAGCAGGTCCTGATCCTTGCGCACCTTGTCCTGCAAACGCCTTGCCTTCGCCGCTTCTGCCTCAGCACGTTCGAGACTTCGACGGTAACTGTTCCGCACGTCGGCGATTCCGCCAAGCGCTGCTTCCCGCTCCTGCCGTGCGGCATCCTCGCCCCCGAGGCACTCCCTCAACAGGATCCGATCCTCTGCCGACAACCGACTTCCCTCGGCCTCGAGCCAATCAAGCATGGCAACGAGCTGTCGCAGCTCGAGGGGCACGGATTCACCGCCATCCTCAAGCAGTGCCAGCGCCTCCCTGGGCTGCCCGGCCTTGCGAACCTCGGCAGCGGCCTCGGCCACCCGCCCCTCCCTCACGAGAACATCGCGCACCATGCGCCAGTCACCGCGCCGCGCCGCCAATTGCACCACCCAGTGATCCGGGGGCTGCTCCATGCGCGCCAACATCTGCTCGACATCGGCCCACGCTCCGGCCTCCGCAAGAGAAGCCATGGCCCGTTCCTGTAGGTCCCGGAGGACGCGCGCGTCATCGGGAAGCCTCAGAGCGGAGACAGACTCCCGGTCCCACGACGCGACCTGGACGGCAATCTCGGGATTTGCCGCGACCTCGCGCATCCGCACGAGCAAGTAGTGGGCGTGGTCGGCGAGCGTCCTGTCCAGTCCGACGGTCCAACGATCGCGGGGCAAACCCGAGAGTGCCCTGAGCAAACGCGCGACACCCCGGGCATCCATCGCACCGATCGCACCCTCCGCGACAAGAGCCTTCAGGACCGGGCCGAGATCCTCTCGCCCCGAGGGAGCCAGCAGATTCGCCAAGGCCCGATGTCCAGCCTCTCCCCCGGCCTGCTGCCCACCCGCAAGCAGGAGGACACCGAGCCTGATCGCCAGTTCCAAGGAATCCTGCTGGCGATGGCCATCCCACTCCCGACTGTCGACCAGATGCAGAAAGGTCTCGATGGCCCCGGAGAAGGCATGCTCGGCGGCCTCCGGGTTCTCGTCGCAATCAGCCAGCCCCTGGCGCAGCAACTGCTCGACCCGCGCCAACGGGTCCCAGGCGTCAGTGGCGCGAAAAGCGAGGGCAAAGACCTCCGGGCTCACGGTCCGCCAACGGGTGCGCTCCTCGCCGAACAACAGGGCCGCGGCAAGGTCCGCCTGCTCCGGAGTGCCGACATCCACGAAGGCCAAAAGATCGGTCGCACGGCTCAAGGCAACACGGAGCCTGTCGATGCGGACCCGGGCATCCAGCTGCTCCCCGGCACGGTCCGTCACATCCTCGAGGACCGCAAGTTCCTGACCGGGGTCAAGTAGGACCACCTTGTCGAATTCGAGCCCCTTGATGTCCTCCGGTGTCCGGATCCAGGCAGTCCTGTCCACGTCGGACAGCCAATCGGGGGGGGCATCGCCAAGCATGACGACCGCCGTGCCCGGTGCATCCGCAAGCGCGCGGACACAAGCGCAGGCGCTCTCGGGATTTGTCCGCAGGTGCAAAAGGCGCGCCTGCGCCACAGAATCGGCTTCGAGGCGCTGGTTCTTTCGCGGGCGATTGCCCCGGGCCAGCTGGCGCGTGTAGAGGTCCGTGGCCCTGTCGATGACCTCCACGATGGCCGCCGGGGAACGAAGGTTGCGCGCTGCCTCAAAACGCTTGACGTGCGCGTAGCGCCTGCCGAGCAAGCCGCCCAGCCACTTGAACATGAATCCCGTCGGACGCACCGACTGTCCTTCGTCCCCGGCCACCAGCAGGAAGGGCCAGCGCTGGCGATGCTCTCCGGTACGCCGGGCCAGCTCGACAAGAACGGCCAGCTCCACCCTGGTCAGATCCTGGACCTCGTCGAGGACCAGACGATCCAGATCACGCAACGAAGGCGGCAGGAAATAACCGGGGTCGAGCAGACAGGCCAGTGCCTCGTGGGCAGCCTCCAACTCGGGGAAGAGCTCCGCCCGCCGGGCCTCGTCGGCCAGCCTGAGGCGCTGCCAGACTCCTTCGGCTTCCTCGCCCGCCTTGCCGGTCTCCGCGCGCCGGTCGACAAGCCGACGCAAGCCCCGATCGCTGCCGGATAGCTCCCAGTAGTTGTCAGGCACGTAGCCGGCGTGATGGGCGCGCAGCTCGGCAAACAAGGCCTCCAACCGGCCATGCCATTCGGACAAGCGCGTTCGCGACCACTTGAGGGCAGCCAACTCATCCAGAAACTGTCGGCGCATGACGGACAGACTGCGGTGCGGCACGTCCCGCCCGAGCAACTGGCCCAGAAGCTGACGGTAAGGCAGCACCGCGAGCGTCGTATCGGCCGGCAGGAAACCGGGAATCCCCGGCTCGCCACCCAGTTGCAGACGCGTCTCGTCCGCCAGCGGCCCGGACCACGTGACGAGCAGGACATGCTCGCCACCGCGGGTGGCCATCGCTTGCCAGAGCGCTTGTGTCTTGCCTCCGCCGGCCTGGCCAACCATGACCCGAACCGGGTCCTCGGCTCGCGCGAAAGCCAACTGTGCCTCTGTCCATGGAGCCTCGAGGCCGGGCACCCCCCCCTCCCAGTCGAGCTCCAGCTGTGACCAAGAGGAAGCGTCCTCCACGTCGAGAGGCGCATGGTCGTCGTGGTGACGGATGGTCCGGACCCAGATCGTGCCGCTCGGCAGGTCAAGATGGCGCAGTGCCTTCGTTCCGGCCTTGGCCCACCACAGGTAGAAATGAGCGCCGCCCGTGCCCCGCAAGCCCGTCCGGCACCAGCCCTCATTGGCTCCCGCCGTCGTCTTGGTGCTCGGGCTGGTGCCCCTGAGCGCGAGGTGCCCGAGCACCAGGCTCACCCTGCGGGCCAGGAAACTCCGACCAGGGTCCTGCAGCGTTCCGAACACGTCGGGATGCACATGAACCCCCCACGGACGGGAACGCGCCTCCCCCGCGACCTGGCGATCGAGGTCGAGCCTGATGAGAGACGGTGGAGCCATGGGCTGCCCATCTTCGTACCCGGAAGGCCACGCGCCCCCTCGTTCGTGAAGAATTCCTGCAATCCCTCAAGGGGGCCGACATAAGCAGCCAACTTGCCGGCCGTGGCGGGAATGCAACCGTCATGAAGCATCGTCTCCCGCTTGCCGTCCTGCCCCTTGCCGCGACCGTGGCCTGCAGCGCTCCGGCCACGATCCTGCCCCAGCCCCCCGAAGACCTCGGCAGTGTCTCGCTCCTCGGGGAGGACACGAACGATCTGTCGGCCATCCCGGTAGGCACGGTGGAGGGACGATTGGCTGAGATCGGCGAAGATACGCTGGCCGTTCCGGAGGCGCTGCGTGCCGGATTCGACGCACTCGCCAGCCAGAACCAACTGGCAGGCTCCGCGATGGCCACATGGCTGCGGAATCGCAGTCAGCACCCCGAACTGGGGCGCACGGTGCAGAACACGGGGGAGCGCCGTTTCCTGATTCAGGCCCGACGCGGAAAGGCCATGCCTGCCCTGCCCGGCTGGCGCATCATCGCCACCCAGCCGTTGCTCAACGCCGTCGTGGCCGCGCCGGTCACACCGTCTGCCCTGCAGACGCTGCTCGCGACGACG
The DNA here is from genome assembly GCA_035285865.1 of Candidatus Sericytochromatia bacterium. Classification (GTDB taxonomy): domain Bacteria; phylum Cyanobacteriota; class Sericytochromatia; order S15B-MN24; family VGJW01; genus VGJW01. The sequence goes on along the minus strand of JAYKHS010000005.1, from coordinate 8,419 downwards.
CTGGCCTTGCCCGACCTCGCCAATGTCGAAGAGGAATCCGTCCGCAAGACGGCGGCCGTACCCGGCGACCCGATGTACGGAAGCATGTGGGCCTGGCCCAAGGTTCGGGCGGATCTGGCCCACGACCTGATCGAGGCCGCAATCGGCGGGGGCGGCAATCCGGGAAGCCCCGTGCCCGTGGCCGTCCTGGACACGGGGGTTCAGATCGACCACCAGGATCTGGCGGCCAACATGATTGCCCGTGACCCGAACGACAACCGCACCACCGACGCCCCCGGAGGCGTCCACCCTCACGGCACCCACGTCTCCGGCACGATTGCCGCCGTGCGCGACAACGCCCTGGGCATCGCAGGAATCGCCCCGGAGGCCAACATCCTGGACATCAAGGTCCTCGGAAACCAGGGCCAAGGCTACTCGACCTGGGTGTCGAGCGGCATCATGCAGGCCGTCAGCCGCGGAGCCAAGGTCCTCAACATGAGCCTTGGGTCAACATCTTATTCAGAAGCCGAACGGGCCGCCGTCGACCATGCCCTGACCAACGGCGTGATGGTGGTTGCTGCTGCCGGCAACGCGAACACGTCCGCCAAAAGCTACCCTGCAGCCTATCCCGGGGTGCTTTCGGTCATGGCCTCGACACCCACGGATACCAGGGCATCGTTCTCGAACTTCGGGCCGTGGTGCCTGATCGCCGCGCCGGGGACCAGCATCCAGAGCACGGTCCCCACGCACGCCTATGGATCGATGCAAGGCACCAGCATGGCCTGTCCCCATGTCGCAGGAGCCGCAGCCGTCGTGCTCCGTGCCGCAGCCATCCAAGGCGTTACCCTGCGCCCTGCCCAGGTGTCTGAACTGCTGCTCACCACCGGTCAGGTCCTGCCGCGCTTCTACGGAACGACGGCTTCCGTGCCTCGCCTCGACCTGGGTACGGCCGTGCAGCAGATCCTGAGCAACGTCACACCAATCGACAAGCCTGCCGCCGTCTCGCTCGGCAAACCGATCGTCACGGCCAATGCCGCGACGCTGCCGTTTTCGGCCAACGAAATCGTCAAGGTCCGCCTCTGGACCCAGCAGGGTGGTGCCCGATTGGTGCCCGGTGGCATCGCACCCAATGCCGGTGCCTGGTATCACGACAACCCCTACACCACCAGCGGCCAAGCCGTCATGACAGGCCTGCGGCCCGACACCACCTACGCCTATCAACTCGAGGCGGAAGATACCGCTGCACAACAGACCGTCTCTGAGGTGACCACGTTCAGGACCCAACCCATCATCTTGCAGCTTGCAGTCGCCCAAGCGAGCGATACCTCGCTGCAAGCCAGCCTGACGCGCAACGTCGGCAACATCACGGGGGTCTCCGTGACCTACGGGCCCACGGCGTGGACAACGACCGTGCCGGGTGACGCAACGACAGAGGCTCTGGCGGATGACACCGGGACCTTCATGCTGAGCAACCTGCTGCCGAACAGGACCTATTACGCCCAGGTGGAAGCCACGGAGGGTGTCACGAACACCACGAAGAAGTCGGCGGTATTCCCCTTGACCACCAAGCCGATGGCGCTCACCGTCACCTCGGCCACGGTCACGACCTCGTCCATAACCCTCAACTTCACCAGCCCAGACGTCGGCTTCGGCGGAATGAAGTACGGTCCGGGCACCAAGCCCAGGACCTTCACGTACAGCTACTCGGCCAACAGCGGCACGGCACACAGCGTGACCCTATCCGGCCTCAAGAAGGGCACGACGTATGCCGTGCAGGCCGTCCTCAGGCAAAACCACAGCAATGAGGCGGGGCAGTCCTCGCTGCTGAGAATCAAGACTGCCTCTCGTTAGGGAAACACCACCCGAAGGGCTGCAAGGCCTTGGGTCCGGCGCGCTATCATGGAGCGCTCCGGAGGACTGTTCCATGACCCTTGCCAGCCAGGTACCGGCGATTCCCGTGACGATGCCGGATGGCAGCGTCCGCGAGGTGCCCCGTGGCGCGACGTGCATGGACCTCGCCGCCTCGATCTCCCGGGGCCTCGCCAAGAAGGCCGTAGGTGCGCGCATCGACGGGACGTTGCGTGATCTCGCCACGTCCCTGCTGGGTCCCTGCAGCGTCACCATCGTCACGACGGATGACAGCGACGCCCTGCACTTCCTGCGTCACTCGATGGCCCACCTGATGGCCGAGGCCGTGACGGAGCTGTGGCCGGGCACCAAAGTTGCCATCGGGCCGGTCATCGCGGACGGCTTCTATTATGACTTCGACAGAGGCGAGCCCTTCACTCCGGAAGATCTGGTGCGCATCGAGGAGACGATGCGCCGCCACGCCGCCGCGGCCGAGCCTATCCTGCGATCCGAGATGCCCCGCCCGGAAGCCGAACAGGCGGTCGAGCGTTTCCGCGCCGAAGGCGAAGTCTACAAGGCCGAAATCCTGGAAGGCATTCTGGCCGAATCCGACAGTGTCGTCAGCTTCTACAGCCAAGGGGCCTTCACGGATCTGTGCGAAGGCCCGCATGTCCCGGATACCGGCTTTCTCAAGCACTTCAAGCTACTTTCGGTAGCCGGGGCCTACTGGCGAGGCAACGAGAAGAACAAGATGCTCCAACGCATCTACGGTACGGCATTCTTCCGGCAGGCCGACCTGGACGACCACCTGAACAAGCTCGAGGAAGCCCAGAAGCGCGATCATCGCAAACTGGGTCGCGAGCTGGATCTCTTCGGCATCTACGACGACATCGGCCCGGGCCTGATCCTCTGGCACCCGCGGGGATCCCGGGTCCGCCACGAGATGGAGACCTTCTGGCGGCAGGCCCACTACGATGGCGGCTATGACCTGGTCTACAGTCCCCACATTGCCAAGGTGACGCTCTGGGACCGATCCGGCCACACGTCCCATTACAAGGACAACATGTTCAGCGGCATGGACGTCGAAGGCCAAGAGTATCTGGCCAAGCCCATGAACTGCCCTTTCCACGTCACGATGTACAAGGGTCGGGGGCGATCCTACCGGGATCTGCCGCTGCGCTGGGCAGAGTTGGGCACGGTCTATCGCTACGAGCGTTCAGGCGTCCTTCATGGCCTGTTGCGCGTCCGCGGATTCACGCAGGACGATGCGCACCTGTTCTGTCGGGTGGACCAACTGGGTGAGGAGCTCGAACGGGTCGTCACCTTCGTGCTGGAGATGCTGCGGACCTTCGGGTTCACCCGCTTCCAGGCCTACCTCGCCACGCGCCCGGAGAAGTACGTCGGCGAAACGGCCCTGTGGGACGAGGCGACGACGGCTCTTCGCGCGGCGCTCGAGAAGCATGGCCTGCCCTACGAGGTCGACGAGGGTGGCGGGGCCTTCTATGGTCCCAAGATCGATCTCAAGCTCGAGGACTCGCTCGGTCGCCAATGGCAGTGCTCGACCGTACAGGTCGACTTCAACCTGCCCGAGCGCTTTGACCTGACCTACAAGGGGTCGGACGGCAAGGAACATCGGCCCGTCATGCTTCATCGCGCCCTGCTGGGCTCGATCGAGCGGTTCTTCGGATGCCTGGTCGAGCACTACTCTGGCGCTTTTCCACTCTGGCTCGCGCCGGTGCAGGCCGAGGTGTTCCCCCTGAATGCCGAGGTCGAGGACTATGCCCGCGACGTCGCCGCGCGCCTCGAGGCAGCGGGCTTGCGGGTCGGCTACCAGGACGCCTCAGAACATCTGAACAACCGCATCAAGGAGGCCCAGCGCCTCAAGACCCCTTACATGCTGGTGGTGGGCAAGCGCGAGGCCGAGGCCGGAACGGTGGCGCTGCGCACCCGCGCAGGCAAGCAGATGGTGATGGCTCTGGAGGAAGCGGTCCAGAAATTGGCCCACGAGTCCGAAAGTCGTGCCACGGGGCTTGCCGAAAGCTGAGGACGTTCCGCAGCCAGCCCTTGCGGGTATCTGGAGGGCAGGGAGCAATGCGTCCATGAGCACCACGGGCAGAGTCGGCAACGCAAGCAGTGCGGCGCGCACGGGGCCGGTCGGACAGCCGCAGCCGGCGCCATCGGCCGCGGCCACCCGTCAGGCTTCGCCAGAAGGCGACAGGGTCGTCAGGAACGCAGCGCACGTCCCCCTGCCGGACCACCGCCAGGGTGCCAGCAACGCTTGCGGCACGACTTCGCTGGCCATGATCCTGAGCGGCCTTGGCCACCTGACGGATCGCAAGCAGATCGACGAGAAGATCCGCAGGCTGGATCTCTTCACGGCCCCGACGGCGCTGCGGGATTACGCCCGATCCAAGGGCTTCCCCGCCGAGCTCTACAACAAGGGAACGGTCGAGGAACTGATGGGCTTCCTGGACAAGGGGATACCCTGCCAGGTCCTGATCGAACCCGGCAAGACCAGCGACATGAACCTGCACTGGGTCGTCGTGAACGGCTACGAAAAGGATCCGGCCACGGGCAAGGTCACGCTGCTGATCCAGGACCCGGCGCGCGGCCCGCGCCGGATGGCCGCAGAGGACTTCCAGAAGGTGTGGGACGACCTTAAGCTGGCAAACCTGCCGACCGGCCTCGACAACCTCTTCATCGCCGTCGGTCCCCGCGGGACGCAATTGCCACCGGGACGGACCGACGGGGCAGCCCCCGGCCTCCTCGTGTCCCGGGGGCTCTCGAATCTGTTCAACGGCATCGATGCCGTCCGAGACCGCTTCCGCAATGCCGTCAACGGTGGCAAGAGCCTTGTCGCCAAGGTCGCGGGGTGGTTCAGCTGACCGAACCGTCGGAACCTTTGCGCTCCAGCGTGGCCAAGGCAAACCAGCCCAGGATCAGCAGCAGACCGCCCACGGGCGTGATGGCCCCCAGCCATCGGATGTCCGTCAGGACAAGGGCATAAAGCGACCCCGAGAATACGGCCGTGCCTGCGAACAGGGCCCAGGCGGCGCGGGGAGCCATCACCCGACCGCGAACCGCGGACCACACCGCAAGCACCAACAAGGCCACGGCGTGGACCTGTTGGTAGTGGGCCGCCGTGGCCCAGGTCTCGAGGCGTGCGGCAGGAACATGTCCCTTGATCGCGTGCGCCCCGAAGGCCCCGGCCATGACACCCGTGGCGCCCAGAAGTGCTGCGATCCGCAGCAGGCCCTGCACCGTCATGTCAGCTCCCCTTGCGACGCCGCCCCGTCCAGACGATGGGCCGCGTCTCGTTGAGCACGAGCGCCATCTCCTCGGGCGACAAGCCTGCCTGGCGCAACACGATCCTGTCGAGTTGCCGGGCCAACTCCTGCAGTTGTTCGGGATTGGCACCATCCTTGCGAGCCGCGAAGAGCACGCGGGCCTGACGCGCCACGTTCGCCGGGTCCTGCAAGAGGACAGGCAAGGGTCCGAGGGTGGGCGTATCCATGTGGACCGTGAGCGCGGCGTGGTTCGACAGCAGGGTCCGGAACAGCCAGGATGAAAGACGGGAGTTGAGCCAGCCAAGCAGGGCCCACCCCTCCTCGCCGTCAGGCGCCTCGTCGTCCCAAGCCAGGATATTCACCGTATCCAGCGGCAGGACGCCGGGCGGCAGCATCGTCGCGACCACGTCGGAAGCCACGTTCTGGAAAGCCAGCGTCGGTTTCGAGAGGCCTTCCCACGTCCGTCCGGACAAGGGGTGGTGCTCGGTCCACGCAAGCAGGGCCTGCGGATCGACAGCACCATAGCGAGAGAGATCCCGGCCCCGCACCACGGGCAGGCCTTCTGCGGCAAGGACCAGGCGGGGATCCCGAGCGGAGATGGCTGCTCCCCGCTGGATGCGCGCCAGCGACGCCAGCGGTCTCGCCGCACCCTCGATGCGGCTGACGAGCGGACCTCGTGTACCCGCTACATAGATGGGCAGCCCCCTGCGATCGGCGAAGAAGGCAGCTTCCTGAGTCCCGAGTTCCCGCAGGGCACCACCCCGCATCGACGCGAGAACGACAGACGGAGCACCCTCGCACTCGGATGCCGGGCGTGTGCGCGCCACGAAGGCCATCGTCTCGAGATTGACGCCAGGGAAGACGGCACCTGCGTCCAGCAGTGCGAGCAAATCCGTGCGGCTGCGCAGCAAATCCCGACAAGGGGCATAAGCACCGGTACGGGTGACACCATGCGGCACCACCAGAGCCACGCGTCCGCCCGGAGCCAGCAGATCGACGGAGCGCTCGATGAAGAGCGCCGTCGAATCGTAACGTCCCCGCCCGAGTTGATAAGCCGAGGAAACGTAGCTCTTCTGCTCCTCCTCCAATGCTGCTCCGTAGGGAGGATTGCCGATGACAAGGTGAACGGCATCGACCAGCATGCGGTGGCGTCGTGCCTCGTCTCGACGCAAGGCATCCCCGTGACCCAGGCGCGGCAGAGGAGCGTGTCGGGCCCCCAAGGCCAGGGCCTTGAGGCCGAGTCGGATACGGGCCACCCTGAGCGCCCACGGGTCGATGTCCACGCCCATCAGGTGGTCTCGGAAGATGATGCCGACCAACGCCTCGTCATCCCAAGGCTCACCGGGATTGGCCTGCACAAGCTCCTGCCGGTGCATCTGATAGCGTTCCATCAAGCGCTCGGCGGCTGCCACCAAGAAATGCCCGGCCCCGCAAGAAGGGTCGAGAATCCGGAAAGGCGCACGCTGCCGCGGATCGAAGTCGGCGAGGCCATGGTCGAGCAGCCAGTGGATGATCATGTCGGGCGTATAAAACTGACCAAGCGCCTTGCGCGTACCCCCCAACCCTGCCTCGAGGAGGTGGCCCAGCACATCGGCACGCTCTGGCGTCCAGGACCCCGGTGCGAGGACGCGCGCCACTCTGCCATCCATGCGTTCGGCCGCGATGGCCTGACGACGCCGGGAAACCTCATCCGTCAGCAGGGGGGCCGTCAACATGGAGGCCTCCCGGATGCCGCGTACCAACCCTCGCAAACGCCCGCCGGCACCATCCCGGAGCACGCCGTCGAGCGCACAGGCCACCAGGAAGATGGCCGCCTCCTCGTGGCGACCATCCGCGGCAACATCTTCCGGCAGGATATCCCTGAGGCCCGAGGCCAGATCGGCAAGGATGCCGAGGTCTCCCTCGACACCGCGCGGCGCGGGCAAGCCAGTCATGTGGCCATGCTCCCATAACTGGACGGTCCGGGAAGTGACGCATTAGACTGAACCCATGAAGGATGGAGCCGAGATCGAGGCGAAGTACCGCCTGCGACCCGGCGACCGGGAGCGACTCGTCGAGATGCTGGGCATTCCGACCCGGCGACTCGACCAGATCGACCGCTACTTCGAGGTGCCCGGACGCGTGCTGCGCCTGCGCAATGAAAATGGCGCGTGGCTTCTGACGCGCAAGGATCCCACCACCATCGACGCTCAGGGCTACAAGTCGCGCCACGAAGTCGAACTCGGTCTTCCCGCAGGAATGGAATCCGTCTTGGAAGACCTCATCCAGTGGCTGGGCCACGGCTTCCGCCTCGAGGTGCGCAAGGAACGCCTCGAGTTCGAGCGGACCGACCATATTATCTGCCTCGATCGCATCGCTTCGCTGGAGCGCCCCGACTTCCTCGAGTTGGAAAGCAAGGGAGCCGACTCGACAAAGATGGCCGCCATAGCCAGAAGCCTGGGACTGGGTCCGGAGCAGATGGAGCGGCGTTCCTACGCCACGATGGTCGCCAAGGCCACGGGTGTGGACCTGAGCCGCAAGGTGCAGCCCAAGGACGCCCGCGGCGGGCGTGTACGGCAAGGCCGCCGCCGCCCCCCCAAGGACAAGGCCTGAAGCCCTGCCGCCGGAGAGGCAACAAGCCTAGAGCTCCTCGAGCAACCTCATGTAGGCCTCGCCCATGGCCTTGAGCATGAGCGCCTGCTGGTACAGGGGCGACGCGACACCCACCTGCTGTTTCGCGTCGTTCAGGGCCGAACCAAGGGCCATGATCTCGGCCACGGGGGCACGACCCGATGCAGCGGCGGCCAGCTGGGCATAGAGCCCATCCAGGTGGGCACGCATCCCCTCGACGCCTGAGGCCAGGCTCGAGGCGACCTGGCCGACCTCCCGGGCCGCCGCCTCGCGCGCCTCAGGCGTAGCCAGATCGAGCGCAGGAAAGCCGAGATCGGAGGCCGAGAACATCGCCGCTGCCGACCGGACCGCAGTTGAAGGCACCACCGAGGCAACCGGCGCAGCGGGCACGGGTTCCGGAGGAACTGGTTCGGCATCGATGACGACGGGAGCCGGGATAGCAGGTGGCGGCGGCGGAGGGGGAGGTGCAAACACAACCTCGGGTTCCGGCGCGGGCGGAGGGGGAGGCGCGAACACCACCTCGGGCTCAGGCGCGGGCGGAGGGGGAGGCGCAAACACCACCTCGGGCTCCGGCGCGGGCGGGGGGGGAGGCGCGAACACCACCTCGGGCTCCGGCGCGGGGGGAGGCGCGAACACCACCTCGGGCTCAGGCGCAGGCGGCGGGGGCGACGCGAACACAACCTCGGGCTCATGAT
>JAYKHS010000004.1:0-128823 GCA_035285865.1 Candidatus Sericytochromatia bacterium | reverse complement strand
TCTCCATCGTGAATCGACTCAGGATGTGACTCGGGGGCATCGGTTGACTCTCCGTTCGGGGCAACGCCCGGGCAACAACGGGGCAACGCCGGGGCAACAACAGGCAGGAATTGACGGCAACCCCAGGACAAGGCTTACATGGCTGAAACTAGCGGATCTACTGGCTTTGATCAAGTTTTTGGTAGTTCGGTATTTGCCCGTAATTCCTCAGACCCACTGACTGTTAATCAGCGGGTCACTGGTTCGAGTCCAGTTGCCGGAGCCATCGCACACCAAGCCGTAATGCGGGCTTGGGCGGTCGACAGGAAGCCTCGGTGGTCACCCCACCGAGGCTTTCGCCGTTTTAGCCCGTGAGAACGCGGGGTTGCGCGAAGTCGCGGTCCGAGGGCCCGGCGCGCCCTGCTCTGCGCCAGAGCCGCGGCGTCTCATGCGAGAGCCGGCCCGGGTCTTTTGGAGGTCTTTCGGGCTCTGGGACGGCCCAGAGACGCCTCGGAAGCGGTTACCACCGAAGATCTGATGGTGAACGTCGGCGGGTGGGACATCGCGGCGCGGATTTCTTGAGCGCTCTCGAGAGGCTCTCGAGAGCCTGGCATCACGGGCGCGGACAGGCTCTGTTCCGCAACCCGCGGAACAGGGTAGTTCGCGGAACGCTCGATACAACTTTGTCGCCGAGCGTCGTCGTCGGCTGTGGAACAGTGTGGCGCCGCCAACGCCGACTATTGCGAATACATCGACCTTCAGCTCGCTCCGAGCTCCGCCCCAATCCATTCGCGAATCGACGCGCAGGCTTCCTCAATCGGGATCCGCGGGCCCCAGAACATCGCCTCGATCGCGGCATGAGCGCTCCGGATCGCTTTCCAGCGTTCGTCGTCGCGCGGCAGGAGCGCGACGTCGTCGGCGCTCGGCATCCCGACCAACTGTCGTTGCGCCAGCATCTCGCCCGCGAGCGCACGCACGTCGGCGTAGCCCTCGAGCGAAGGAAGCGTACCCGCGCCGAGGGCCAGCCGGGCGGCGTCCTCGTAGTGACGCACGAAGGTCTGGGGAGCTGCATTTTCGTTCGGAAAGCGGCGATGCAGCGCGTCGAGCTTCTCGAGGAGGGTCACGAGCGGGTGAACGCACCGAACGCCGCGCGCGCGGTTGTCGTCAAACTCCGCGCCGAGCCCAGACGCGTCGAGCTTCTGGTGGACCCAGGATGTGATGTCGCGCGGGACGTACGGGGTCACGCGCGCGCTCCCGACCTCGAGCAGGATGTGGTCCGAGACCTCGGGCGGCAGCTCGCCAGGGTACACGCTCGGATACACGACGCGCAGACTCGCGCCCCGCCACGCCTTGTCGATCGACGCGACGTCGAGCGCGATCCTACAGCCCGGCACGGCGAACGCGCGCGTGAACGCCTCAAAGTACGCTCGGCGCTCCGCGGTCGCCTTGGCGCCTTCGCTCTTCCAACTCGACACAGCAGGTATCGCCGTCACGGCGCCGGGCTCGACCTTCAGGTCCAGGTCCTCGGAGAACCGCTCGATGAGACCGAAGCCCTTCGACAGCGACGTTCCGCCCTTGAACCAGACCTCGAACCCGGCGACGGAGAGCGCCCACAGCGCGTGGGTGACCCAGTAGTCCTTCTCGACGATCGAGCGACGCAGGCCGCGCTCGGCGGCGACGATCTCGAGGAGGTCCGCGAACTCCTGACCGCTCTCGTGGACAAAGCTCACGATGCACTCGCCGCGAGCGCGCCGGCGATCAGCGACTGCGTCGCGCGCGAGCCGTAGCGCCGCGCAAGCTCGAGCATCCGGTCGCGGTCGAACCGTCCCTGTGCGAGCGCTCGCTCGAGGGCCTGGGCGAGGTCCGTGGGCGAGGCGGCGGCCTGGTCGGCGTGTTCGAACAGGTCGACGACGAACCACTCCGCGGGCGGGTTCTCAGGGAACGCGACCCGCCGGAGGACAAAGCGACGGTTGCCGAAGGTGAATGTCCCGGAGCGCTTCGTGTTGTAGACGAGCGGCACGGCGAACACGGCCGTGGTGCCGAGGCCCAGCGCATTCCAGCGCTCCGGTCCCGTGAACACGAACGGCCCCCCGTCGAGGAACGCCCGCATGATCTCCTCGTCGCGCGGGGGCACAGGCCCGAAGCGGCTCGGCCGCAGATGCGCGAAGAGACCATGCGCGAGTGGGACGAGCGCGCCCTCGTCGACCAGCCGGCGAGCCAGCCGCGGCGCGTTCGCGCTCCACGTCGCGAGCTCACGCGTGCGGTACACGCGTCCAGGCTCGAGGCGGGGGGCTGCGGCGGTCATTCTGTATTAATCCTTCGGAAGAAAAGATACGCGCCTAGGGCGTCGAAGGCAAGTCCACCGCGTCCTCATCGTGGAAGCCGGCCGCGGCGTCCGTCCGGAGCACTTGGGAGACATTTCACCCTAAGCCGTAATGTGGGCTTGGACGGTCAACAGGAAGGCTCGACCATCAACCCTCCGGGGCATTCGCCGTTTTAGGCCGTCGGATCGCGGGGTTGCGCGCAGCGAAGTCGTGGACCCGCGGAACGCCCTGCTCCGCGCAAGAGCTGCGGCATCGCTTTCCGCAGAAGCTCGCCCTCTCATCGCCGAGGCCCACCAGCATGCGGTCACGAGTTTGGCAGCGCGTCAGCCTCCGGGCGTCCGAAGGAAGGCTCCGTGAGTACGCCCCCGCCAAGTCCGAGCACCGGCATGGCGGGCCACAGGATGCGTCATCGGTCGGGGCACTGCGCCTGCCTTCATCCTCGGTGATGGCGGCGGATTGGAGCACGCGGGGCGAGACGGGTATGGAGCGCTCGAGCGCGACGCACCCAGAGCACGACTTCGCACGACCGGACACGCAGGAAGACACGTGCTGCTCACGGGCGGTACCGGCGGCATCGGCTTCGCGTCCGCGCGTGCCCTCGCGCGGCTCGGGTTCGACGTCACGGTCACCGGCCGCGATGCGGCGCGCGGCGAGGCCGCGGTGGCGCAGCTGCGCGAGCAATCGGGCAACCCGCACATCTCGCTCCTGGTCGGCGATCTCTCGACGCGGCGCGGCGTCGACGCCGTCGCGGACGCCTGGCTCGGTCGTGGACGCGCGCTCGACATGCTCGTCCACAACGCAGGCCTGATGCCGAGCGTGCTCGAGCGAACCGAAGACGGGCTCGAGAGGGGTTTCGCCGTGAACATCGCAGCGCCGCTGCGCTTGTCCCAGCGGCTCGAACCCGCCCTGGCTGCCACGGCCCGCGTCGTCACACCGACCGGTGGCGAGCACCCCTCGAAGCTCGACCTCGAGAACCTGCAGGGAGAACGGCACTTCATCGCGCTCTCGCTCTACGCGCACCACAAACTCGTCATGATGGCGACGATGCGCGAGCTCGCCCACCGCTGGTCGGCCTCGGGACGCACGGTGAACGTCTGCTACCCGGGGCAGGCATCCACGGCGATGACGCGCGCGGTCACCGCGGCCGACCTGCCGGGCCCGATGCGGCTCATCTACCCGCTGTTCCGGTGGATGACGCGCGAGGACGGCGGGCAGTCCGCGGAGAATGCGTCGCGATCGACGGTGCACCTCGCCTCGAGCTCCGACCTGGACGGCGTGACCGGGCGCTACGTCGACACGCGCTGCCGAGACCGCTCCTGGCCCAAGGCGATCGCGGACATGCCGACCTGCCGGGCCGTCTGGGACGTCGTCGCTCCGCTCGCGGGCATCGAGGGCTTCACTGCGTAGAAAGCCTATGGGGCGCGGCGCTCGCGCATTTGCAGCCATTCATGCGAGCAGCTGGCGCAAAGCTCATCAGGCCAAGGCGATCTCCCACCTCAGTCGCCTGCACTCCTCGAACGAACGGCGCAGCGCAGGTCGCCTCGAGATCCTCGACCGGAAAGCAGATGGAAGGGCTGCCGGATTTGAGGGCATCGGTTCGCTTTCGCACCACCCTGCCGACCTGCTCGAGCCAGAACTTCCGGCAGCGCCATACAGCGCTTACCACCAACAAGACGTACCCGAGCATCACGAGCGACGCCTGCTGCGCAACGAAGAAAATCGGCGAAGCGAGTAACCTGTTCACTGCCGGTAAAGGCACCGCCCCGTTCCATGGAGTCCCAGCCAATGCCGAAGAGCCCACCTCCTGCGGTCCCCGGCGCCGTCACGGCCTACATGGATGCCGCGCCGGAACCTGCCCGCAGTCGTCTTCGTGCTCTGGCTGACGTCATCCGCGCAGAAGCTCCGGAAGCCAGCGAGCGCATCGCTTATGGACTCGCAACCTGGCATCAGGGTGAGAACCTCATCCACCTGGGAGCGTTCAAGCAACACGTCGGGATCTATCCCGGCTCCGCTGCCATCGCATACTTCGCAGACGACCTCGCGGGATTCGCAACTTCCAAGGGAGCCATCCGAGTACCTCACGACGCGCCCCTACCCGCGGATCTCGTCCGGCGCCTGACGCGCTGGCGAGTCGAGCAGGCAGCTGGAAAGGTATTAAGAAGAGCGGCAGGCAAGGGGAAACCCAAGAACTCGGAACGGCGCGTCGGCGGTTCAAGTCCCGTCGCGACGAAGACCGACATCACCTCTTACAACGCCTCGCGGTCCGACGAGGTTCGCGCCCTCTGTGACGTACTGGCTGATCTCATCGCTAAATCGCTCCCCGGGGCAGAGAGCAAGGTCTGGCACGGTCACCCTGTGTGGTTCCTCGAACAGAACCCGATCGTCGGCTACAGCACGCACAAGGAGGGAGTTCGGTTGCTCTTCTGGAGCGGCCAATCTTTCGACGAGCCAGCACTATCCCCAGTCGGCAAGTTCAAGGCTGCCGAGACCCGGTACGCCGCTGTTGAGGAACTCGATGCGGGGGTGGTGCGGCGTTGGCTCGAGAAGGCCCAGTCGATCCAGTGGGACTACAAGAACGTGGTGAAAAACAAAGGCCTGCTGCAGTGCCTTCACTGAGCGCACCCCAAAGCAAGCGGCCCCTCGCGTTCAGCGGCTACTGCCTCCCGTCCCCATCAAGAAACCGACGTACCTGCCGAGCATCCTGCTGCGGTCGGGAGACCGCCCATCCAGCCAGCAGCGCGACCAGCGATCACCCTAAGCATCTCCCGCGAAACGGCAGCCCTACCGACTCAGCACCTTGTCCAGAGCGCGCCCCTTGGCCAATTCGTCGACCAGCTTGTCCAGGTAACGGATCTGCTGCATCAACGGATCCGCGATCTCCTCGACCCGAATCCCGCAGATGACGCCTTTGATCTTCACGGCATCGGGATGGAGACGCGCAGCCGCGAAGAAGTCGGCAAAGGTCGTCTGGGCAGCCAGGTGCTCTTCGAGCTCGACCGCATCGAAGCCCGTCAGCCACGTGATCACGGCATCCAACTCGGTCCGGGTCCGCCCCTTCCGCTCGACCTTGGCCAGATACAGCGGATAGACCGCAGCAAAGGCCATCTGGAAGATCTTGTGATTGCGGGTGTCGGCCAAGGTCGCGCTCCTGTTGCTTTCACGCCATCTTGCGCCGCTCGCGGCACGGGACGCAACCGGCTCCCAGGCTTCCAAGCCGACCGACCGCACCGCCCCAAGTGCAGACAGGGCCAGAGGTTTAAGGCCAGTCGTGACAGCCGCATCGCAATCCGGGGTACGCATGCTTCATGGACGGTATTCAGGGGGTACCCCGCAGGCTCGGTGCGCTGCCGGGCAGTCTCTCGTTGCCGTCAACAGGAAACGCGGGAACCCCTGAGCTCCTGAGCCGACCGGACCGAGTCGAACTTTCCGCAGAGGCGAGGGCACAACGCTCCGGTGCCCCCGTGGACGTGACGGACGAGGCGACCCTTGCCCTGCTGCGCACAGGGGGGTCCGAGGACAGGGCGCTGGCGCGTGAGGCGGAGCAGGCCCGCAGCAGTTACCGCTCCCTGCTCGAGAGCGGTGCTCGCGTGCTCGTCGGACGATCGGCGGGAAATGGCGGGGCTCCTTTCGTGGCAGTGGTTCCGCAAACACTTGTCGCGCGGCCGGAACAACCCTTCGAGGCCGTGGTGCACTATGGCGGCATGTACGGCACGGCTGCCAGGCCCGACCCGGGGGGTGGCCTGCCGGCACGCATCAAGGCCCGGGCCGAGGGACCTCCGCCAGCCGTTCTGGTGCTTTGCGAGGCGCGCAACCACGAAGGCATGCCGGGTGGACACGGAGGCTATTCGCCCGACTGGTCCTCAGCCTCGGATCCCGGCCTCGTGGCTCAGGATGCGCTCGACGGTCTGGGACTCACGGGAGATCGTCGCCTCGTGGTATCGGCCCATTCCGCAGGTGGCCGGGCGATTGCGGCCTTGGTCGCGAAGGGGCGCCTGGCCTGTGACAGGCTGGAGTTGCAGGATTGCCTCTATGGCAATGGACGGGGCCTGAGCAGCGGCCGTGCGGTGCTGGCTTGGGCCGGAACGCCGGAAGGACGAGCCTGTCGCGAGATCATATACATGCATGCCGCGCGAGGACAGAATGGCGAGCAGCACTTGCTTCCCGACGGAATCAGGCTGGCGGGCGGCCAGGTGGTCCGCCGCATCGAGATGACGCGACACTACGACGCAGCCTTCCACGTCGAAGCTCGCGCTTCCCGGTAGCCACGAGCAGCGCAGGCCTGCTTGCTCAAGTCAGCAAATCACGACGGCTCGAAGTCCCGCGGCGCCTGTCGTGCGCCTGCCCAGGCCGGTCCCTGTCGTAATTCCCGCAGGCATCGGCATCGGCAGACGCTTTTTCCGACCACCAGGTAGAAGATGATCGTGTCCGTTCGGGTCATGTGGCTGGGAACGAGGCGAATGGCGAGCTAGCGTCCTTCAACGCGAAAAGGTCCTTGGTGCGGTGCATTCCCGGCAGATCGAGGTTGTAAGGTTGGACAAGATTTCCGCATCAGCCCATGCCCCATCCGTCACGAAGCCTGCTCCCACTTCGCGAGGCCGGGAATCTCAGGAACAAGCTCATTCCGTCATGAGTCCTGACCGACTGTCCCTTCAGGACGGGACAGCCCACCTCGAGGCCGCCATGGAGCGAATCAAGGCCCTGGTGGAACGCATCGAGCGCGAGCGAGCTGGCGAAGGTCCGTGGAGCACGGCCGAAGCACTCTGCGACGTTTATTCCATCAAGCTGATGGAGGCCCTCCAGGCGCACGGTCTGGATGCAAGGCTCACGCAGATGGACGGCAACACCAGCATCCGGACGACGGACGGGAAGCTGGCCTTCGGCAAGTCGCACTACTATCTGACACAGGGTTCAGGCAGCCGTGAAGTCATCGTGGACCCGACCATCCGCCAGTTTTTCAGGGGGGCGCCCGCCACGGTGCCAGCCGTCTTCATCGGCACCGAGGCAGATCTCAAACGCCTGTTCCGCGAACACGCAGACCTCCTCCAGATGACCGTCGACAGCGATCCGCTTACCGGTCGCTACGAGCCGGACTCCTTTGCCGACCTGACGCACGGATTCGGCCGTCACGCCAAGCTCAGGGTCGTGCTGTAGGGTCTCCTCGGACCATCGGTCGCGTGAATCACGCAAGCACTTGGAGAGGAAGGAGATCCTTGGCGACTGGATCGCATCGTCGTGATCCGGGCCATGGCCCGGCCTCAGGGTGCCAAGGGGTAAGAACCTGCTGATGCCCTATCGGTCCTCGCAAGTCCGGCAGTTCCTCCGAGCCGTCATCCTGCTTGCGCTCGTCGCCTGTCAAGGCGGCACCGGACAAACCCTTGCACGCAGCCCGGTCCTCGGGGGATTGCTCCCGATCGGCACGATCGCGACACCCACTGGTTCGGAATCGACTCGAGAAAGCGCGAGACGCGGCTTCCTGGCGGGCGAGGTCCGGGTGCCGCCATCCTTTGCGGCGGTACTCGGCGGTACCTTGGTGGCGAACAATGCGGCTGGCCTCGTGGGCAACCATGCCGGGGGATTGGCCACGGCTCCGAATCCCCGCCGCAGGACACAGACCGGCAGCCTCGCACAACAACCCCTTGCCGGAGTCCGGGTCGCCCTCGTGGACGTGCGGGGAAATCCGGTCCTCGATACCGACGGATCTGCCGTAACGGCAAGAACCGACGCGACAGGGCGCTACACGCTTGCCCGTCCCGCCGAGAATCGTCCGGCGAGACTTCTCGTGGGCGAGGACCAGAGCACGGCCTTCGCGCGGCTCGTGGCGGCGGACTTGAACAGTGTCTCCTCCATCAGCGCGGATGTGGATATCAGCACCACCCTCGTGGCGCGCTACTGCCTGGACCAGTACCTCTCTGACCAACCGGCGCCGGAAGCCGCCCTCGCGCGCATGCCTGCCTCCATCGAAGCCGATGCCGTTGCGCGCACCCAGGCCGTCATCGCGGACACCGCAGACCTCTTGGCGGACAAGAGTCGACTCGACTCGCGCACCGTCGTGGAGGCCGTCTGGCGCCTTCAGGCCCGACACGAGACCGTCAAGACAGGCTTCGAGACGCTGCGCAAGCTGCTCGTGGTCGCCGGCCTGTCGAATCTCGGAGATGGAGAGCCAGCAACACGCGTGGCCCTCTCCGACGTCCGCGACATGCTGACGGCTCCGGATGGCGGACTCTACCTGAACTGCCCCGATGACAAGCGGATATGGTGGCTGAGAGTCGACGGGACCTTGCGCGCGCTGGTGGGCCGCGTCGCGTCCGGAGACACCCGCGTGGAACCGGAAATCGGCATGGTGGCGAAGATGTCTGCGAAGGCCGACGGCAGCCTGATCCTGCTCGAGGAGGATCGCAAGCCGAACGACACCCCGTTGCT
The DNA here is from genome assembly GCA_035285865.1 of Candidatus Sericytochromatia bacterium. Classification (GTDB taxonomy): domain Bacteria; phylum Cyanobacteriota; class Sericytochromatia; order S15B-MN24; family VGJW01; genus VGJW01. Next base: position 120,100 of record JAYKHS010000004.1, on the reverse strand, counting down.
GTGGCGCCTGTCGCCAAGTGGCACGCTGGAGGCCATCGAGCACGGCATCGTCGGCCTCGAGGCCGCCCTGCCGCTCGACGGCAAACGTTTGTTGCTTATCAGCACCGCCCTCGACCAGATGGCGACGTTCTGGGAACTTGACCCCGGAACGGCTCCCAGACGGCTGTCGGCGCTGTCGCTGGCCGCAGACTGGAGCCTTCCCGATTATCCGCCCGCGATCACCCAGGCAGCCTTGCTTCCGGACGGTCGCGTGCGCCTCGCCACCAGCTTGTGGATGTCGGGACGCGTTCTGGACGTCGATCCAGACACGGGGGCGATGCAACGCTGGTTCGACGGCCAGCCCTATGGCCTGCCCGGACCGCTGCTTACTCCGGACGGTCGCGTCGTCATGTTCGATGGCCACAACAGCTTCAGGGTCCTGTCGTATCCGGAAGCCACGGCCTCGGCACAGGCAACGCCTCGGCGCTTCATCGGCAACTGGGATCCGCTGCTGGTGGACGGTGAGGGACGCCTCGTCATCGCACAAACCCGCAAAGTCGAACGTCTGGAAAACGGAATCTGGTCCGTGGTGGCCGGCCTCGATGCGCAGCAGACGCCGGACACCTCGGCAGGCGTTCGGGAACCCCGAAGCTTCTCAATCCTGCCGGATGGACGACTCGTCATCGTGGACGGCGACGACCTGGTGCTGCAAGTGCCGGGGAAGTCGGCCATGCCCCTGGTTCCCGCAGGGTCGCTGGATCCCGCTGCCACGGAAAGTGCCGGATACGTGCCCAAGGCAGTCGTGGTCGACCCGGCCGACGGCCGGATCTTCGTGCACGCCCGCGACGGTCAGGACACGTTGGGTCCACAGCATCGCGAACGCATCTACCGCGTGGGACTTGACGGAAAGGCCGTGCTGCAGCTTGAAACCGAACGGGATATCTGGAACATGGCCGTGGGGCCGCAGGGCGACCTGTTCGTGTCCGAGTACACCTTCCTTGGCCCCAAGCGAATCCTAGCCATCAATCGGGAAGGCATCTCCCGTGAAGTGCTGGGCGATGACGCCCCCTACTTCGGCCTGAGTCGCATCGGTTTCGATCAGGATGGAACCATGCACGTGGAAAACGTCTCCTACGGCAGCGGCCCGGAATACAAACGCACGAGTCAGGTCCTGCCCGTGCGCGACGGAGTGGTGCAACCCGCCTTGCCCGAAGACGCCATCTTCCCCGAAGCCGTCGATGCGCGCGGATGGTTTTACGAGGGGCTGGGCCTCAACGAGGGCGGCCTGCCTGGCTGGAAAGGCAGCCTCGTGCGCAGGCATCGAACGACCGGCATCACCGAGATCCTCGCTGGACCCGGTGGACGTTTCTTCTCGGGCACGGGCGTCGATGACGGCGTCAGCGGGGCACGCGACCCGGTGTTCGGCCCGGACGGCGCGCTGTACTTCCTGGACATGGGCAATCGTCAGATCAAGCGGATACCCGCGGAGGCGCTGGCAGGTGAGATTCCACAGGATCGCTGAGGGGCGACGGCTGCGGACCTGACAACCGGCGAACATCAACGGCCCCGTGTAGACTTGCGTATCCTGAAGCCAACACCCTGGAGTCCCGGCCATGTCCCCCAGAATCCGCACCATCCTCTACTGGCTGACCACTGCACTGGCAGGCCTGATGCTGGCCGGCTCCGGCATGGGAAACCTGACGCGAGCCCCCCAGGTGGTCGAGGCCCTCGTGGCTTTGGGCTATCCGACCTACTTCCCCGTCATCCTGGGGTCGTGGAAAGTTCTGGCCGCTGCCGCCCTGCTGGCCCCCGGCCTGCCTCGGCTTAAGGAGTGGGCTTACGCAGGGGTGTTCTTCGCGATGTCCGGTGCGGTTGCCAGCCACGTCCTGGCTGGAGATCCCCCGGCAAAGGCCTTGGCACCGGTCGTGATCGTGAGCATCGTACTCGCCAGTTGGTGGCTGCGCCCCGAGTCCCGCAAGCTGACCGCACCGATGGCCGTCCCGGCCGCCTGACCAGCGAATCAAGCCGACGTGACGACCTTTCTGGTCTGGATCGGCTGGTACAACGTCCTGGGCTCACTGGTGCTGTTTGCTCTGCTGCATCCGAACATGGCCCATGCGCTGCTGCATGCGTGGACGCGGATCCTGTCGCAACCTTGGAGTCCCGGACCCCTCGGCAGGTTGTGGCTGTCTTGGGCCGCGGCATGCAACCTTGCGCTCGGCTTCCTGATGGTGCGGGCTGCGGCTTGGCCAGACGCACTTCAGCGGGACGTGGTGCTGGCCACGATGGGCGTCTACGTCGTGATGTATGGCGTGCTTCTGGCGGGTGGACGACAACCGCTGTTCGGCCCGGGGCTCGCCGTCGTGCACGTGCTCTGGCTGGCCCAGCTGGGCTGGGGCCTATGGCTCCTGATGGCCTGAGTCCGCGAGGCGGCACCCAGCGGCATCATCACCCGACGGGCGCAGGCTCCGGTGCCGACGCCAGCCCGACGAGCCGACGGCTAAGTTCGTCCAGTCGCGCCGCCACGCCATCATCGTGAGCCTCGGGATTGGGTGACTGGAGCGGCAGGCCACCGCCATTGGCCCGGCGGTCGCGATACATGCCCAGCTGACTGAAGAAAGCACCGGGGTGCGCTTCGACCTCGGGGGCCAGCAGCGCATACAGCGTGACCTGCGTGCCTTCCCACGGCTCGATCATGCCTGCGAGGCGCAGCACCGGCCGGAACAGGACATCCTGCACCCAGACGGGAGCAAAGCTCTTGATGAGTGCCGTCCGCACCCACCCCGGATGCACGCTGACGGCGGTGACGCCACTGCCGGCGAGCCTGTTGGCCAGATGTCGCGCATGCAGCAGGTTGGCCAGCTTGGACTGGGCATAGGCCGACCAGCCGTCGTAGGGACGTCGATCGAAGTTGGGGTCCTCGAAATCGATGCTGCCGGGCCGTCCCTGCGCCTTGTCGTGATAGCAACTGGAGACGTTGACGATGCGCGCAGGCGCCGCGGCCACGATTGCGGGCAGCAGTTCTTCGGTCAGCAGGAAGTGTCCGAGGTGGTTGGTGCCGAACTGGGTCTCGAAGCCGTCGCGCGTACGACCGAACGGGGTGTTCATGACACCGGCGTTGTTGACGAGCCCGTGGATGCGGGCGTGTCGCTCGCGGACCACGGCCGCGAAGCTGCGCACGCTGTCCAGGCTTGCGAGGTCCAGTTCCGCGACCTCGATCGTCCCCCTCGGTCCCCCGGCCAGCACTTCGGCCCGCACCCGCTCCCCCTCGACCGGGCGACGGCACGCGAGGACGACGTGCGCCCCCTGGCGGGCAAGCTGTTCCACCGTGACACGGCCGATGCCGGAATTGCCCCCGGTCACCACGTACACGCGACCGGCAAGGTCGGTCTGCAGCAGGGAATCGGGGCACATCAAGGGCTTGGGCATGGCGTCATGTAACCACGGTTGCCCGCCATCGGGTATGCCCACGTCATGGAAGAACCGGCCCTCGTCGGGAGCCTGGTTGCCCGTCTGCATAAGGTGAGGGCCGAGGGCAGCCACGCCTTCTGGAATGCCTACATGCGTGGCGCGCTGCCCTTCCGGGGCGTCGCGATGCGCGATATCCGCAAGACGGTCCACACCTGGTGGCGCGAGGAAGCGCGCACGCTGGATCCTGTGGCATTGGCCCTGGAACTGCTCGCTCAGCCGTTCGGCGAGGACAAGCTGGCAGGCATCCTGCTGCTCGACGAGATCGCCGGCGACAGGGTCGGGCCAGAAACCCTGCCCGAACTGGCCCAGGCCTTCGACGAAGGACACGTGGCCGACTGGAACACCTGCGACTGGCTCTGCGTGAAGGTGCTTGGCAAGCTGGTCGCGCGCACCCTGCCGGACGCCGGCACTGCCCGCGCGCTCTGCGCATGGTCGGACGCACCCGGCGTGTGGCGCGTGCGGGCCTCGATGGTCGGCCTCGTCCGCCTCGCCCCCCGAGGCGAAGACAACTTCCCGGGCTTTGCCGAGCTGATGCTGGATACCTGCGACCGCAACCTCGTGCACCCGCATCGGTTCGTGCACACGGGCGCGGGCTGGGTCCTGCGCGAACTGGCCCGGGCCGATTGCGAACGGGTCATCCTCTTTCTCGAAACGAACGGACACCGCCTGACACGCGAGGGGCTGCGCAAAGCCACCGAGGCCATGCCCTCCGACCTGCAGCGGCGCCTGCTCAAGGCGAACCGAGGATGATGCCTTCGGCCTCGAGCAGGCGAAGCTTGGCTGCCACGCCCCAGCGATAGCCACCAACCGTCCCGTCCGCCCGGATGACCCGATGACACGGCACCACGACGGCCAGCGTGTTCGACGCGACGGCGGCTGCAACGGCCCTGCAAGCCTCCGGGATACCCATCCGCTGGGCCAGACTGCCGTAGGACACCACCGTACCGACCGCGAGGTCCATCACGGCGCGCAGGACGCGATGCCGGAAGGCTGATGTGGAAGGCACCAGAAGTCGGTCCATGGCTTCCGGGTCGGCCTGCAACCGCAGCAACTCCTGCCAAAGTGCCATGGCACGGGCATCGGCACCCGAACTCCGGGCCTCCGATGGATCACAAGGCGTCACCCGTACGACGACTTCCCGCGTCCAGACCAGCTGCAAGCGTTCAGGACCGTGGCGCACGAAGCCTTCGCCGCCCTCGGCCAGCAATGCCCCCACAGGAAGGACGAGAGGCACCCGGGCAGCCACCTAATCCGCCACTTCCTCCTGCCCTTCCATGGCGGCCTGCTGCAAGGTCTCCGTCCAGACCATCGCGCGTCGCTCCGCGAAACCGTCGATGACGAAACCCATGCCGGCATACAACAGCAAGGCCGCGGCCACGCCATGCGCGAACTCCGTCCGCAGTCCGAAACGCAGCCCCAACCCGAGCACCACGAGGAAAACGTAGGCCGCGACATATCTCGACCAATTGCGGTTGACCCGATCCATGCGCTGGATCTCGGCCACGAGTGCCGGCGCAGGTGCTTGCTCGAGGGCCGTCTCGAGGCGCTCGACCTGAGCCGGCGTCCGGAAGCCGACCGTCCCCCCGGTCACGGCCAGGACCGCACCGAAGACCAGGCAGGGCAAGGCCACGCCACGCATGAAGGCTTCCCGACCGTCCAGCAAAAGCCACGCCCCGAAGACCAGACTCAACAGCCCCACGGGCAGGATGAAGACCAGCGCCTCGATCTTTTCCCCTTGGAAGTAGGTCACCAAGGCTTCATGAAACGTCACCGACATCCTCCGCTCGCTTGACCCCGTGGCAACGGGAGCCTACCGTCCCCATCATGCCCGGTCGCGTCCGCGTCTTCATCGCCACGAGCCTCGATGGCTTCATCGCCGGCGACAACGACGACCTGTCGTGGCTGCCACAACCCACGGACGCCGGAGACGACGGGGGCTTCGGGGCCTTCCTCGCCGACGTCGGCGCCCTGCTGATGGGCCGCCGGACATGGGACGTCGTCATGGGCTTCGACGGTCCTTGGCCCTATGGCGACCGCGCCGTTCTGGTCGCGACGCACCGGCCCCTTGCCGTTCCGGCTGGCCGCGGCCAGCCCCGGTCCGGGGACATTCGCGACCTCGTCGCCAGCGGCCTCGAGGCCGCAGAGGGACGGGACCTTTACGTGGACGGCGGTCAACTCATCCGCCAGGCCCTCTCGGCAGGGCTCGTGGATGAGCTGTGCCTGACGCAGGTGCCGATCTTGCTCGGCAGGGGCATCCCGCTGTTCAGCGGCCTCGAGGGTCGGATTCCCCTCGTCCTGAAGAGCACCCGGGTCCTTGCGGGCGGCCTCGTCCAACTGACCTTCCTGCGCGCCTGAAACGTGCCCGCCCGATAATCGCGACAGGCTACCATGCCGGACATGGAATTCTTCGACGCCGTTCGCGCTCGCCGCAGCATCCGCCGTTTCCTGCCCGAGCCCGTCCCGGAATCCGTCATCGAGCAGGCTTTGGACGCTGCCCTGCTCGCGCCCAACTCGTCCAACATGCAGACGTGGGATTTCTACTGGGTGCGGTCACCCGAGAGAAGGGACCGGCTCGTCCACCTGTGCCTGAGCCAGTCGGCCGCGCGCACGGCCGCGGAACTGCTGGTCATCGTGGCTGACCCCGCGGCATGGCGCCGCAGCCTGCCGGATGTCCAGGCCTACGTCCGCGAAGTGGAGGCTCCGGCCCCGGTCAAGCTCTACTACGACAAGCTGGTCCCCTTCACCTATCGCTGGGGCTTCCTGAACGCGATGGCCCCGATCAAGTGGCTGGTCAGCTTCCTGCCCGGATTGTTCCGACCCATGCCACGCGGCCCGCACAGCCGCCGCGACGGTCAGGAGGTGGCCATCAAATCAGCGGCACTTGCGGCGGAGAACTTCGTGCTCGCGCTGTCGGCCCAAGGCTACTCGAGCTGCATGATGGAAGGTTTCGACGAATGGCGGGTGAAGCACCTGCTGCGCCTTGGCAGCTCGGCCCGCGTCGTCATGGTCGTCGCCGCAGGCAAGGAGGCCCCGGACGGAACATGGGGGCCGCAGTTCCGAATCGACCGGAATAAGGTCATCCACCGTCTGTGAGCGCGCGTCCGAACCTGCCTCCCTGGCTGGATCGCGAGCTCTATCCCTTCCGGCCTCGGCGTTTCGAGACGCCCGACGGTCAGATGAGCTATGTGGATCAGGGCGAAGGGCCCGTGGTGCTGTTGTTGCACGGCTCCCCGGGCTGGTCCTTCACGTGGCGCGAGGTCATCACGGATCTGTCGCTCGACCATCGCGTCATCGCGCCCGACATGCTGGGATTCGGCCTGTCGGACGTGCCCGCGGCAGACCGGCTGCGCCCGGGCGACCATACCCGGCGCCTCGCCGCGCTGGTGGCGCACCTCGGCCTTCGGGAGATCACGCTGGTGCTGCACGATATCGGGGGCCCCGTAGGCCTGCCGCTCGCCCTGCTGGCACCTTCCCCGATCGCGCGCCTCGTGGTCCTGAATTCCTGGTGCTGGCCGCTTGGCGGGGAATCCGGGCACGACCTGCTCCGAAAATTCCTGACCAGCAGGCTCGCCGAATGGCTCTACCTGGATGCGGACTTGTCGACACGCTGGCTGATGCCGCTCGCCATCAGAGATCGCGGACGCCTCCATCGACATGTCCACGGCCACTATCTGGATGCCCTCGCCGGACGCCGACGCCGAGTCGGCACGCTTGCCGCCGCGCGAGCCCTCGTGACCGAAGACCGATACTACGCCGGAATCTGGAACCACCGCGACCGCCTCGCGGCCCTGCCGATGGACATCATCTGGGGCCTTGGCGATCCCTGGCTGGGCCGGCGCTTTCTCGACCGCTGGCGCGAGGTCTTCCCCTCCGCCCTCGTCCGGGAGCTGACTCGCTGCGGCCATTTCGTCCCTGAGGAAGCGCCGGCGACGATCGTGCGGACCATCCGGGGCCTCGAATCCTGAACGCCCGTAACCTCGTGGGCCGGTTAGCCCGACGGCGCTCTCAGGGAGCGTGAACCGCATGGTGCTGTCCCGCAACCTCGTGGCGATGATGCTGCTCGCGTCGGCCGGATGCACGCCGGTCACGGCTCTGGCCACACGCGACGGAGCCCTCGGGGCAACGGCCACGGAACAGGTCTCGGGGCTGGTCCTGGATACCTCCGGCGTACCGGTGGCCGGTGCCGTCGTGCGCACCTTTCCGATCGATTCCGCCACGGATCTGGCGACAGCCCCGGACAGCCTCGTCGCCCATGGGGCGGCGGGCAGACGCACCCTCTCGGCCACCCGCACGACCGTCACGGCAGCCGACGGCACCTTCCGACTGGATCTTGCGCCGAGCAGTGCCGTGAACCTCGAGGTAACGTCCCGGGATGCCACGACCAAGGCCTGGCGGCCCGGCCTCACGGCGGCCTCCGGCGACCTGGGCGCGCTCCTCCTCAAACCTCCGGGCTCCCTTCGGGGCAGGATTACCCTGCCGGGCGTCCCGACCGTCACGAACTTCGAGGGGGTCGACGTGTACGTCCCCGGCTCCGCCTATGCGGCCAAATGCGACGAGTCGGGCCGATACGTGCTCGATGGCGTGGCCGAAGGGACCTTCACGCTCGTTGCCGGCCGGACAGGCCTCGGACGTGCCAGGGTCGCGGGCCTCGCCGTGCGCTCCGGCGATATCCTCTCCGTCCCCGACCTCGCGCTGCTCGCGAATCCGCCCCGCATCAAGGCCATCCAACCCCCGATTGCCGCCGTGGGGGAATGGGTGACGCTGACAGGTGAATACTTCGGTGCCAGCGAAGGTCTTGCCGTCGCGGTCACGGTGGCCGGTCTCGAAGCCACCCGCGTGGACCGCTTGTCCGACAACCGCCTGCGCTTCATGGTGCCCCGAGGCATCACCTCGGGCAGCCTCCAGGTCCAGGTCGGTGGCCTCGCGTCCGAGGCAACCGAGAGCTTGTTCTTCGATACTCTGGGCAACGATCTGGAGTTGGGAGACCTCACCCGTACGCCAGGACAGCCCCTGGCCCTCAGGACCTTCGGCCTGCTCGGCAACCTGTTGACGGCGACGACCGTCGACCTTCGCTGGACCTTCGCGGACACCGAGGTCACCGTCTCGAGCGACTCTGTCCGGATGGCGCGCCCCGGCCGCTATCTGGCCCGGGCACAGACGGGCGGGATTGCCGCGACGCTCAGCGTGCTGGTGCTGCCGGAACAGCCCGAGGTCACGACCGTGGCCGGTGCCAACTACTCGGGCCACGCGGACGGCGCCCTGCGCGAGGCCCTGTTCTCGGACACCTACGGCATGACGACAACGGAGTCGGGCCGGATCCTGGCCGTTGATGCAAGCAACCATTGCGTCCGAACGGTGGACCTTGCACTCGGCAAGGTGGGTACGCTGGCAGGCATACCGAAGAAACCGGGCTTCGCCGACGGCCCGGGCGATCAGGCCATGTTCTGGAACCCGCGCGGGATCGCCGCGGGTCCGGGAGGCGTGGCCTATGTGGCGGACTACTACAACTTCAGCATCCGCCGCATCGCTCCGGACAGCAGCGTCACGACGCTGGCCGGCACCAACTCCGTCGCCGGATTTGCGGACGGTCCGGGACCACAGGCGCGCTTTGCCGGCCCCAATGCCGTCGCGAGGATGGCCGATGGCAGCCTGCTGGTCACGGACAAGCTCAACAATGCCTTGAGGCGCGTGACTGCGGACGGCCTCGTCAGCACGCTCGTGGGCGATGGCATGGCGGGTCAGCGCGATGGTCCCCTCGCCTACGCGAGACTCGCGTCGCCTCGGGATGCCGTGGAAGCCCGGGACGACACGATCTGGATCGCCGACGGGGATGGACGGCGCCTGCGCCGTCTGCGGGACGGCAAGGTGCAAACGGTCCTCGAACTCTGGCGGACGCTCGAGACGCCGTGGCTGATCGGTCCGAACGGCACCCAGGTGCGTGACATGAAGGCGATCTCGGCGCTCGAACCCGGACCGGGCGGTAGCGTGCTGGCCGTCGATGACGAACAGAATCGCTTGGCCGTGATCTGGCCGGATGGCACGCTCAACTCCCTTGCCGGGGGCAGCAGGGGCGAGAGCGATGGGCTGGGAGCCCTCGCACGTTTCTTCTGGCCCGCGGCGATCACCACCACCCGCGAGGGCGAAATCCTCGTGTCGGATTCTGGCAGTGGCACGATTCGAAGGGTCCGGGTGCCGGACGTCTTCTGGCAGATGAAGTAGCGTCTCGACCGAAGGCTGGCCCTGCGTGTCTGCCGGTTAACCATTTCTTGGTCCTGCCATGGTGATTTCTTGGGCATTGGCCAGCGCACGTGAATCGATGAAAGAGCATCACCATCGACCCGTGCGCCCTCTGCGCGAACCACGAAAATAGGGAGTTCTCCGTCGTGCCTCTCGTCTCCGGTCCTGTCCCCGCGCGCATCACTCGGCCCTCCAACCTCCCCCTTCCGGGCCTGGACGTGATGGCCCGGCGCCTCTCGCCCGAGACCGTTGCCGAAGAGACACGACTGGCGCGGAAGGACGGTCAGGACAATCTCGTGCTCCGGAGCGCGGGCGACACGTGGTTGCTCTCGCGCACGTCCATGCCTGGCCGGACGGCACGCGAGGGCGACCGCCTGCTCCTCGAGGTGGAAGGCAAGCGGATCGAGGGCGTCGTGACGGCCACGGACGATGAGGTCAACCACGACGCCGATGTGCTCCGCGGGAGCCTGCCGTGCGCACTGCCCGGAGCCATCCTCGGTGCCTTGCTCGGCCGCGGTGCGGGAGCGGTCGTGGGCGGCTCGCTCGGAACCGCCGCGTGTCAGGCGGTGCTGGTCCACCAACAGCTGCGCAATACGCGTCCCTACTGACCGGACCACGTCCCCCAGAGTTTGCGCCACGCCCCGTCCGGGTCGTGCCGTGCGGCTTGCCACTCCATGTCGAAGTGGCGATCCGGTCGAGGGTCGTTGCCCACCCCTGCCAGATAGGCCCAGTTCCCCCAGTTGCTGGCCACATCGTCATCGACGAGGCAGGACGAGAACCAGCGCGCCCCCCATGTCCACGGCACGGTGGTCCTGCGGGCAAGACTCCACGCGGCCAACTGTCGGGCGCGATTGGACAACCAGCCGGTGGCAGCCAGTTCTCGCATCGCGGCATCCACCATCGGCTCTCCGGTACGCCCCTCGCGCCATGCCGCGAACGCCAAAGCCGGTTCCCGGTCGTCCGTGAGCCACCGCCGGACAAGCTTGTGTCGCGACATGCCGAAGCCAGAGTTCCGAAACAAGCGTGCACCCTGCTGCAGGGCCACGAATTGGAAGAAATCCCTCCAGAGCAACTCCATCAGGAACCAGGCCCGGTCGGGGCCAAGCGGAGCATCCGGGTCCATGGCCATGCAAGCCGCTTCGACCTCGCGGGGACTCAACGCTCCGGCGGAGAGCCAGGGCGACAGGCGCGTCGCACTGTCCTGACCCATCAATGCATCACGCGTGGCCTTGTAGTGCGTCAGGACCCCGGCCGTCCCCACCACCCGCTGCAAACGTTCGAGCCCGGCGGCGCGTCCACCGAGGAATCCGGCTCCGGATCCCGTCACCGCGTCTCCCTGCGCCAATCGCGCGCCACCGTACCCGAAACCGCTCGGCAGCACCGCAGACTGCACCTGTTGCAGCGCGGGAGCCGGCAAGACGGCTCGAACCGGCACCGCTCCTTCGACCTTGCGGCGAAAGTCCGAGAAGACCCGCGGCAGCTCTGCCACGTCGAAGGGGAGATCTTCCGGATGCAACAAGGTCCGTCCCCAGGCCCAGTCCACCGGAACAAGCGCCTCGAGCGCCCGCTCCTGCGCCGCCTCTTCGGTGCCCGGCTCCCGATGGGCGAAGACGCGACCACCGCCCCCCGCCGCAAGCAACCGCGGCAGGACCTCTTCAGGCTCGCCCGGGATCACATGCAACCGGTGCCCCCACGCACGCAACGCCTGGTCCAGATCGGCGAGGCACTGCTGCAGGAAACGGCGTCGCCAAGGTCCCACGCGAGGAAAGCCCAGCGGATCCCGGGCCTCGAGGCGCGCATCCGCCACGAAGACACAGAGGAGGGGTAGGCCGCTGGACACCGCCCTCGAGAGGGGCAGGTGGTCAACGGTTCTCAGGTCTTGCCGGTACCACACCACGGACAGAGGCATGTGCTTCTCCAGAAGGCCCCTCAATATTAAAGGGACGTCAAATGTTTCACAAACGCCAGCGAACATCGCGATAGACCCACAGCACACCCGGCACTTCCCCGAGGACTGAACCGTGACCCAGCACCGCATCCAGCAGGGCGACACGCTCTACAGCCTGGCCCGGCGCTACGGCACGGACGTCCGCAGCTTTGCGGCGGCCAATCCGCAACTGCAGGACGCGCACACCATCGTCGCGGGCGAGATGCTGAGGCTGCCCGGCGCCAAGGCCGAGGAGCGCCCGAATCCGGGCCGGGATGCCCTGATTCTGTCCAATGCCGCCCGAGCCGATCAGGCGGCTGTTCCGGCAGGCCTCGAGCCTGCGGTGCGCCGCTGGTGGCCGATGATTCAGGAAGAAGCTGCCCGCGCCGGCATCGACCCCAAGCTGTTGGCCTCGCTCGTTCAGGCCGAGTCTCAGGGCAACCCGAACGCCGTCTCATGGGTCGGTGCCAAGGGCCTGACGCAACTGATGCCCGATACCGCGGCGGAACTGGGCGTGACGAACCGTTCGGATCCGCGACAGTCGCTGCGAGGCGGAGCGACCTACCTGAAGCAGCAGCTCGACCGCTTCGACGGCAACAAGCGGTTGGCGCTGGCCGCCTACAATGCCGGCGGCGGCAACGTCGCATACTATGGAGGCATCCCTCCCTTCGCCGAGACGCGTGCCTATGTGCGCAAGGTGATGGATATCTACCAGAGCTGATTTGGCCAGCATACCGATACTCGATCAACTGGCCCTCGTCGCCCTCGTGGCGGTGGGGGTCACGGCTTTGCTGGCCAGGTTGCGGTGGCCCACCACGGCCGGCCTGCTGGCCGCAGGCGCGCTGGTGGGCCCCTATGGCCTGGCCTGGGCCCACTCTGCGGAAGCCATCGAGGTCCTGGCCGAGATGGGCGTGGTTCTGCTGCTCTTCTCGATCGGCCTCGAGTTCTCGCTGGCACGACTCAAGGACATCTTGCGCCAGGTTGCGGTCGGGGGTCTGCTGCAGGTCGCGCTGACCACCGCGGTGACCACCGGCTTGGCCGCCTGCCTTGGCGTGGCTTGGCCCAAGGCCGTCCTGCTCGGCTTCGTGATGGCGCTCTCGAGCACGGCCATCGTCCTGCGGGCCCTGTCGGATCGCCGCGAGCTGGATGCCCCGCATGGTCGCTTCATCGTCGGTACGCTCCTGTTCCAGGACCTTTGCGTGGTGCCGATGGTCCTCGTCATCCCGCTCCTTGCCGGCAGCAGCGGACCGTCGACCCCACTGGCGCCGTGGACCGAACTCGGCTGGGTCCTCGCCCGTGCCACCCTGCTGGTCGCCGGGACCATCCTGGCCTCGCGCCTCGTCATTCCGCGCCTGCTGGCCTTCGTGGACGGCAGCAACAGCCGGGAGGTCTTCCTGCTGGCCATTCTGGGCCTTTGCACCGGCGCGGCCTGGCTCACGGCCCAATTCCAGCTCTCTCTGGCCCTCGGGGCTTTCCTTGCCGGCATGATGGTGGCCGAGACCGAGCACGGTCATCGCGCACTCGGCGAGATCCTCCCGCTGCGGGATGCCTTCGTCAGCCTGTTCTTCGTGTCGCTGGGCATGCTCTTCGAGCCGGCGATGCTGACGCGCGAACCCGTCCTCGTGGGCAGCCTGCTGGTCGCCTTCCTGATGGGCAAGGGTATCCTCGCCACGCTCGCGGCCATGGCGATGCGCTTCCCGTCACGTATCGCGTGGCTGGCCGGCGTCGGCCTCGCGCAGTTCGGGGAGTTCGGCTTCGTGCTGATACGCGTGGCTCAGGAAGAGGGCGTCGTTACCCGGGCCGAGACGGCGCCGTGGCTGACGGCCGGCATCCTCTCCATGGTCCTGACGCCCCTGCTGGCCCGGATGGCCCCCCACATCACCGCCGGAGAGCGCCTGCTGTCGGGGTTGGAACGCTTGCTTGGCGCCCGGGGCATCGACGAGCTGGCCGAGTCCCCGACCCCACTCGCCGACCATGTCATCGTGGTCGGCATGGGCCTTGCGGGCCGACTGACGACCCAGGCCCTTCAGGCCAGCCACCTGCCCGTCGTCGTCCTCGAGCTCAACTCGGATCGGGTCAAGTCCGGCCGCGCCTTGGGCCTCCCGGTCTACTATGCGGACGCCACCAGCCCCGAGGCGCTCGATCACGCAGGCCTGACTCGGGCGCGGATGGTCGTCCTGCTGATGAACGACCTGCAGGCCGCCCAGCGTGTCGTCAGCTCGGTGAGACGGCTGGCCCCCACGGTCCCCATCGTGATGCGCACCCGGTTCCTGCTGGAGCGCGATCCGCTGCTTCGCCTTGGTGCCCAGGACGTCGTGGCCGAGGAAGTCGAGGGGGCCGTCGAGGTCATCGCCCGCGTGCTGCGCTGGATGGGGGTTCCCCGGCCCCTCATCGGCAGCAGGGTCCAGGCCATCCGGACGGGTGCCCACCCCGCGCGCAGACTTGGGACGGGCCCCTTGGACGTCGACCTCGACGAGGCTCCCTCGGACGAGGACCTGCAGATGCTGTCGGTCCGTGTCGAGGAAGATAGTCGGATCGCGGGCAAGCCTGCACGCCACCTGTTGGATCGTGTGGGGAACGAATTGCGGATCGTGGCGTGCCGACGAGATGGCAACCTGATGCGCGACATGCCGGCCGAGTACCGGTTCGCGGTCGGGGACCTGGTTTACCTCGTCGGCCCGCGTGAGGCCCTCGCGCGCGGCTACCAGATATTCGCAGGCAGCTAGGAACATCCGGTGCCCCCCATGCGCAATCTCGTGATCGTCCTCGGCGACCAGCTGGATCACGCCTCGGCGGCCTTCGACGGTTTCGACCCGGCGCAGGACGTGGTCTGGATGGCCGAGGTGCGGGAGGAGAGCGACCATGTCCCTTCGGGCAAACCACGCATCGCGATGTTTCTCGCGGCCATGCGACACTTCGCGGCCGACCTGGGCGCGAGGGGCTGGACCGTGGACTACCGACGTCTCGACGAGCCCGATGCCTCACCCACGCTGACGCACGCGCTCGAGGAGACCCTTCAGACGCGGCAACCTGTCGCCATCCGCGTGATCGAGCCCGGCGACTGGCGCGTGACGCAGGCCATCGACCACGCCGCCCGGACCCACGGCACGCCGCTCGAGGTCGTCGTCGACAGGCACTTCTTCTCGACGCTCGCGGACTTCCGGGCACACGCCCGCGGCCGCAAGCAACTGCGCATGGAGTACTGGTACCGGGAAATGCGTCGTCGGACGGGCTACCTGATGGATGGCGAAGCCCCCGTCGGCGGAGACTGGAACTACGATGCGGAGAACCGGGAAGCCTTCGGAGCCGACGGGCCCGGGGACGTACCGGCACCCGCGCGCTTCCCGCCCGACGCCCTGACGGGCGAGGTCCTCGAGATGGTCGACAGGCTGTTCCCCGATCGACCGGGCGACCTCACGACCTTTGCGTGGCCCGTCACGCGGGCACAGGCCCTGGGGGCGCTGGAGATCTTCATCCGGGAACGTCTGCCTGGCTTCGGGCGGCATCAGGACGCGATGTGGCCGGGAGAGCCTTGGCTGTGGCACGCCCATCTCTCCGCGGCGCTCAACCTGAAACTGCTGAATCCGCGAGAGGTCTGCGATGCCGCCCAACAGGCGTGGCGCGACGGAAACGCCCCTCTCGCCTCGGTCGAGGGCTTCATCCGCCAGGTGCTTGGCTGGCGAGAGTACGTCCGTGGCATCTACCACCTCGGAATGCCGGAATACGAGCATCTGAACGAACTGGGAGCCGATCACCCGCTGCCCGCCTTCTACTGGACGGGAGAGACCGACATGGCTTGCCTCGCGGACACGTTGCGGCAGACCCTGGACCTCGGCTATGCCCACCACATCCAGCGCCTGATGGTGACGGGTCTGTATGCCTTGCTGCTGGGCGTGCAGCCCGAGGCCATCCACCGCTGGTTCCTCGCCGTGCATGTCGATGCCGTAGCCTGGGTCGAGCTGCCCAACACGCTGGGCATGAGCCAGCATGCGGACGGCGGGCGGATGGCCAGCAAGCCCTACGTGGCGAGCGGCAAGTATCTGGAACGGATGAGCGGTCACTGCCGGAGGTGCCGGTACCGCCCGGACCGCCGCACGGGTGAGGATGCATGCCCCTTCACGACCCTCTACTGGGACTTTCTGGACCGCCATGAAAGCCGGCTGGCGCATAATCCGAGAATGGTGATGCAAGTGCGCAATCTGGCACGCCTGACCCCGGCCGAACGGGCGGCAATCCGGGAAGCGGCAGCACAGCACCGTGCCCGGGTGCTGGCCGGGGCAACGCTTCTTTGATTCAGGCGTGCCATCCATGTGCTATTTTCGATAGTCCATGGCTATGAAAGAAGTCCCCATCCACCCTTTCACGCTGCGGCAGCTGCAGTACGTCGTCGCAGTCGCGGATACGCTGAGCTTCAGCAAGGCCTCCGACCACTGCCGCGTCGCACAGCCCTCGCTGAGCAGCCAGATCGCCCAGGTCGAGGCCGCGCTCGGCATGCGGCTGTTCGAACGGGATCGCCGTCGCGTCCTCATCACGGTGGCCGGAGCCGACTTCGTCGAGCGGGCGAGAACCCTGCTGACGGCCGCGGACGATCTGGTCGGAGCCGCAAGGCGATCGGCCGATCCCTTGTCCGGAACGCTCCGGCTCGGCGTCATCCCGACAGTCGCAGCCTATGCCCTGCCGCGCATCACCCCCCTGATCCGGGCACGCCATCCGTCGCTGACCATCCTGTGGACCGAAGACCGGACCTCGTCCCTGCGCCAGATGCTGGAGGCAGGTCGCCTCGAAGGCGTTCTCTGGGCACTCGAGGCCGATCTGGGTCCCGTGGACCACGCCACCGTCGCCACGGACCCCTTTCTGCTCGCGACGGCCGCAGGTGACCCGCTTGGTCAGCATTCCGGCCCGGCGCGGCTCGAAGACCTGCAGGAGAGGGACGTCCTGCTGCTCGACGACGGGCACTGCCTGCGGGACCAGATCCTGAGCTTCTGCGCACGCTCGGGTTTGCGGGAACAGGCTTTCCGGGCCACGAGCCTCGCTACGCTGGTGCAGATGGTGGCTTCGGGCACGGGCGTGACCCTCTTGCCCGAACTGGCGGTGGCGACCGAAGGCAGCCGGGCCGAGCTGGCCATTCGGCGCTTCGTCGCGCCCGAACCCTCGCGTACGCTCGTGCTGTCATGGCGGCGGCGCGCCCCCATCGCCGACGCCCTGGCCCTGTTGGCTGGCGAGATGCGCGAAGCATTGGGCCTGCCAGAGGATCGCCCGGGGACGGAGACCAGGACCGGATAAGGCCTGCCCCTTGGCGGGCATGCTGAAGCCATGGCCCAAACCGTGAAGGCGCATCATCCCGCTCCAAAGGCGGCAGCGTCTGGCGTGAACCAAGCTGCAGCGGTGACCAGACCGGCGACTGAATCGAGGCCTGCCGGGAAGTCGGCTCCTGCAACCAAGCCCGCCCCTGCCGCCAAGGACGCGATCACGCGCAACCCGGCAGCCAAGCCACCCAATACCCGGGCAGAGATCGAGGCCGTGCTCGCACGCGCACGCCCCGCGGATCAGGCAAAACCCGCCACGGGCAAGCTCCTGACCGAGGAGAATCGACACGCGGCGCACAGCGCCCATCTGAAAGCCGACGTGGCCAAGGCCCTGGTCGAACTGGAACGGGAGGTGCCGCGTGCCGCGCGCGCCCTTGTCCGCGTCATCGAGGGCAATCCCGGGCTCGAGGCCAGCATCATCAAGTCCGCCATCGACCTGGCACGGATGGCCCCGGACCTCTCGGCCAAGCTCTTCAAGACCATCACCGCGAACAAGCTCGTGGGCAAAGTCTTGCTGCCCCGCCTGGGCGAGATCGGCGCGGTCTTCGACAAGGCGCTCGCCCGGACTCTGGCGCGCCATCCGGAACTGGGCACGAAAGCAGCCGCACGCATTGTCGGCGAGAGTCTGGGACGCGGCATCGCCAAAGCCCTGCCCGTCGTCGGCGTGGGTCTCGCCGTATGGGGCAGCAAGGACGCGGTCGAAGCGACTCTGGACCCCAAGGTCAGCCGGGAGACGGCCGGAAAGTACTGGAAGGCCAATGCGCTGGACTGGGGCTCGGCGATCGGGGGCCTCCTGGCCGAGACGGGCGTGGGGGAGGTCGCCGCGATCGCGGCGGCCGTGGCCTCGGTCTTTGCCTATGCCGATGCCGAGGCCTCCAAGATGAAGGACCTGGGCCTCGTCCCGAAGGCGCACTGAAAGCTTGGTTCTTCGGGGATCCCGCCATGCCCGCCTGGCCGATCGCATTCTGCCGGCGGCCTTCGTCCTGGGGTGCACGGCATCCCAGACGATCGCGCAGCCCTCTCCACATGCATCGACCGTGACGGCCACGGCCTCAGGCGTGCCAACCGAGACACCCGTGAGGCAATCGTCGCCGTCCGTGACGGTCGCAACGCCAGGCGTACTACCCACCATTTCACCCGGACGCATGGCACCTGATGACGAGGGGCCTGTAGCGTTTCATCACGACTACAGTCTCTCTCACGATGGTGCCACCAGCCTGTTCGTCTGGATTCCACGCTTCACCGCCTTTCAACTCATTCGACCTGCGGAGACTGGCCACGCCGACAAGCCACGGGGTTACTGGATCGCGCAACGCCCCGAGGGGATCGAGGGGATCGACTGGGCTCAGGAAGTTTTCGGGGGCTTCTACGCCGGCAAAACAGAAGCCACGAGACTAGATGCCCGTCCCGGAAACGAGGCAGACGGTGCCGACGCGCTTCCGGGAACGTCCATGAAAGCCAAGGTCGCTCTGCGGTGCATCCCGTTCGCCACGGTGGACTATGACGAGTCGCTGGCGGCTTGCGCTGCGATGGGTCCCCAAGCACACATGATGCATGATGAAGAGTGGACTGCTCTTGCAGTCTGGTCCTTGCTCGAGGGCCATACACTGCGAGGCAACAATCGCCTTGGGGTGGACGCCGACGTCTCGGACATCACTTTCCTGACCGACCCGACCAATGAACTTCGCACCCTGACAGGAACGGGGCACAGTCCCGAATGGGCACCCGGCATCAACCTGACCAGTCATACCGGGCGATCCGATGGGGTCCTCGACCTTAACGGCAACGTGAACGAATGGACTCAGGAACTGCACGTAGACAATCATTACCAGATGCTGATCCTTGATGTTCCCACCGGCCTCGAGGCTCCGAGCAAGGGTTACGTGACGGGGCTGTCGACCGATCCGCGGTTCCGGAGATATGGCCTTCCTCTGACCGGCGACGCAGCCAGTCCGTGGTTCTCGGGCGATTATTTCAACCGCCAGAAGACGGATACTCGCGCCATGCGCGGCGGAACGTGGGGTGACGAAGATCGTTCGGGGGTTTGGAACACCTATCTCAACTGCCTGCGGACCTTCCGCCTGCCTAACGGCGGCTTCAGGCCCTGCCTGCGCTACGACTGAAGCGACTCAGGGCAGGGTCTCGAGCAAGGCTGCAGTCGCCTCGACCACGCGCTCCTGCTGTTGCACGCGGCTGATGAGGGCCGTGCCGTCCCCTGCCTGGTCCCCGTACCACGCGAACTGGGCGTGGTTTCCCCCGTCAATGACGGTACGGACCGTCCCCGCGGGCAACAGGCGCGCCGTGGCCACGAGACGCTCGGGCGTGGTCAGGCCGTCCCGCGAGCCCGAGATGCTGGCCACCCGCAGCGTGCTGGCGGAGAGATCGGTGGAGTCGGCTGGATAGGAAGCCCAGAGCACCAGACCAGAAACCTTGTCCGGGTGGCCCTGTGCGTGCGTGGCGGCCACCACCCCGCCCAGCGAATGGCCCCCGACGGCCCATCGACGGATGTCCGGATAGGCCGCGCGCAGGGTCGTGGCCGCATCCGCATTGGAGAACGCCAACCCGAAGGGCATGCGGGGCAGGGCCACGAGGTGCCCCCGCTCGGCCAAGGCCAAGGCAAGCGGGGCATAGGCCCGTGCATCCACGTATCCCCCGGCGTACACCACCAGGCCCGTGCCGGACGGATTCAAGCGCGGACGGAAAACCAGTCCTTCACGGGTCTCGACCGCGACGCGGGCGCTGCCGGAAAGCGCCTGCAAGGCTTCCGGCATGGGCGCGGCGACGAACCATCGGCGTGTCGGCAGGGCTGGATCCTGGCCCGAGCAGCCGGCAGCCATCAGCAGCAGGGACATCGCCCGGAACGCACGCATCGACATCAAGGCGTATCCTACAACCATGAAGCAGCTTCATGCGCGGCGGGTCCTCGGCAGTCCGGGCCCTTGGAGCCTCGCGCTGGCCGTTGCTGCATCGAACGCCTTCCCTGCTCAGGCGGCCCAGGAGCGGCCAGTCCCGGCCGAGCGTGTCGCGGCTGGGCCAGCCGGGGATGTCGCAGTCGCGACGAGGGACCTGGCCGTCCCGGGAGAGCTTGGGCTTTCCCCGGCGCAGACGTTCGATGGCCAGCGTGCGTTGCGCATCGGCCTGCCTGCCACGGCAGCAGGCATGGGTCTGTTGCTGGCTCAGGCAGGCGCAAATCCGATCCAGGCGGTCGGGATACCCGTCCTGATGGGCGCATCGTCCCACCTGATCGCGGGGAATTGGGGCAAAGCGGCTCTTCACCCGCTCGGCGCACTTGCCGCCGGTGCCTTGGGTGGCTTGCTGGGCCTGCAGGTCTGGACGCCGCTGACTCGAGGCGGTGGTGCCAGCCTCTCTACCGACGCTGGCGCCGATGCGCTGGAAACGGGCGTGCTGCTGGGTCTGGCCGCGTGGCAGGGGTGGGAGGCCTGGAGCATCTTCGGCACCTCCGCGCAGGAGACTCCGTGAAGGCTGACCCCTCGGTCCTGGGGGACCTCGCACGCGTCTTCCTCCGCCTCGGAGCCACGACCTTCGGGGGGCCGGCCGTCCATCTCGCGGTCTTTCGCGAGACTCTGGTCAGGGACCGGGGCTGGGTCGACGAGCCGACCTACACCCGGTGGCTGGGACTGGTGCAGCTTATCCCCGGCCCCAATTCCTCCGAGATGGCGATGCTCATCGGCCGCCATCGGGCAGGATGGCCGGGCCTCATCGTGGCCGGAGCGGCCTTCGTGCTGCCCGGGGCCCTGCTGCTCGGTCTGCTCGCCCTGGTCTACCAGTCGTTCGGCACGCATCCGGCGGGGGTTGGCGCCCTTCAGGGCCTGCGACCGGTCATGCTGGCCGTCGTCGTCGATGTGCTGCGACAGTGGTTGCCCGAGGCGGCATTCGATGGCCCGACGCGGTTGCTCGCGGCCACGGCGGCAGGCACGGCCCTGCTGGGCGTCCCCGAACTGCCGCTGCTCCTCGGAGGGGGCGTCGCACTGGCCTGCGTGCGTGCCTGGCAATCGAACTCCCGATCGGTCTTGCCAGCCATCGCCCCCATCCCGGCCACGGCATCGGCGACGCCGGACATCACGCCCTGGCAGGTGCCCTGGCCCTTCCTGAAGGTCGGCGCCTTGCTCTTCGGGAGCGGTTATGTCGTCATCGGCCTGCTTCACGAGACGCTCGTCGAACGCCTCGGCTGGCTCACGTACGATCAACTTGTAGACGCCTTCGCCCTGACCTTGGCCACGCCCGGGCCCATCCTGGGCACGGCCAGTTTCCTCGGCATGTTGATCGCCGGCCCGGCCGGTGCTGCGCTGGCAACCCTCGGCATCTTCCTGCCTGCCTTCGTCGTCGTCGGGACAGCCAGCGCGCTGGTCCCGCGCATCGAGGCCATCCCTGGCTGCAAGGCCCTGCTGGAGGGCGTGGGGGTCGCTTCGCTCGGCCTGCTGGCTGCCACGGCCCTCGGCTGGTTGCCGACGCTGACCGTCCATCCGGCAAGTGCCATCTGGGCAATCCTCGCCTTCCTGTTGCTGGCGACGCGTCGTGTCGGCCCGGGCCTGCTGTTCTGGGTGGGCTGCATCGGCGGGATCGTCGTGGACCTCTACCTGCGGTGGCCCGCTCCGGGCACGATCGGTCACTGATCCCCATGGAACACAAGGATGTCGTCATCGTGGGCTCCGGGGCATCGGGGCTCGCCTGCGCAAGGCGCCTGACGGAAGCCGGGATGACATGCGTCGTCCTGGACCGCGGCCGACGGCCCGGTGGCCGCGCCTCCAGCCGGGTGCTCGCCGATGGCCGACTGCTGGACCTCGGCGTGCCGCTGTTCCGCATGAGCGATGCCCGGACCAGGGACTTCATGGGCCGCTGGCTGGAAGCCGGTTTCGTCGTGCCCTTCCCCGGGCGAGTGGCCGATGTGACGGATGGTCACATGACCCTGCGCGACTCGGACGAAGACCCGCGCTGGACCGGCTCGCCCAGTATGGGCGCTCTGCTGGAAGCCATGGCGATCGATCTGCCGGTCCGTCAGGAAGCGACCGTGACGCGGGCGTTCCGTGCGGAGAACCACTGGGTGCTTCAGGGTCCGGAGGATGCCGAGGTGCCCTTGGAAGTCCACGCCAGCGCCCTGGTTCTGGCCATGCCCCTGCCGCAGGCACGGCGTGTCGTCAGCGATCTGCCCGCTCCGACGGACGGCAACGACGCGTGCCTCGTGGCAGCCTTTGACGCTATCCCCGAGGCCATGCCCGGTGGATCGGCCAGCCCTGCGACGCTGGCATGCTATCTGCACGGGGACGACCTGCTGGCACTCGTGATCCGGAGGCCGGGCCGTCCGGTCGTGGTCCACGCCAGCGCGGCCTGGAGCCTCCCGCGCCTGGAGCGTTCGCCGGCGAATTGGGCGGCCGAGATGGCCGAGGCACTCGCGGCCCGCTTCGGTGGCCCGGTCCCGAAAACGGTCCACGCACACCGATGGACCTTTGCGCGGCCGCTCGGGCCGCTGGGAGGCGGGTGCGGCTGGGATCCCGATCGCCGCCTCGCCGTCTGCGGCGACGCGTGGATCGGTCCTGCCGGGCGCTTCGAGGGTGCCATGCTGTCAGGCCTCGAGGCGGCCGATCGACTGCTGAGACAGGACTAGTCGGTGCCGGGCACGGCGAAGCCAGGCAGCGCCAACGGCAAGGGTTCCGGCGGCAAGGCAAGCGGTGCGGACAGAGGATCCACCGCCGTCTCGAACCACCAGCGAAGCGGCCAACGCCAGTCATCCCAGTCCTTGCGCACCTGAGCGAACGGTGGCTGAAAGCCCCGATCGTCCAGTTCGACCGTTACCCCGAGCACCCCGCGGTCGGCCAAGGACCACGAACCGACGTCTCCCGTCACGCGGTACAGCACGCGCGCCAGAGTGCCTGCACGGTAGGCGAGCCTGTTGGCTACCGGACGGGCAACCCGGGAGAACAGGCTCTCCTCGGGCGTGAAGCTGCGGTCGACTCCGGGCGGCCACAACACCATGCCGGCAAAGGCGTGCATGTCGACCACGAGACGCGGACGCAAATGGCGAACCATCTCCCTGATGGCCCGGACCTCGGGTTCCGATGCCGCCTCTGGACCGCGATAGTCCTCATCGGTCGTTCGAGAATTCCCGAGATGCCAATGGACCTCGTGGTTTCGGTTCAGGTCCACGCCGATCTGCCCGTCAGACAGGATCCGTGCATTCTTCCGCCAGTAGGGGTCGCCGGCCTCGACCCTCAGGCGGCCATCCGGATTGGCAAGGGGGACGATCCAGACCTCCCGTCGGTCCAGCAGACGTGTGATGTGGCTGTTGCGGCCATAGCCTTCGGCCAGATGATCGCCCAGGGCGAGAGCGACTTCGACAGGTGCGAGCTCCCGGGCATGGACGCCTGCCAGAAGAATCATCACGGGGCGGGCATCCCGGCTGGGGCCCGACAGACGCCACGCCTCGATCATGCGGCCCTCCACAGAGCGCCCGATCGGCCGGATTTGGCAAGAGGCCGGGTGCAGATCGGCCAACCGGCGCATCCTGCGTTGCACGCCCGCGACGGTCGTGTAGCCGTCCGGCAGCTGAAAGGCACCCGGGCGCACGGGCGAAGGTCCCTCGGACACCCGGATGCCCAGCGCAGCCAGTCGCCCGGCATCCGCGGCACGCACGCGCGCCGTCACGGTGCCCGCTTGCCTGTCGGCATCCTCGGCAAGATCAAGGCCGAGGTCTGCCAGCGCGTCCCAGGCCCCCTTGGGCACGGTCAGCCGCGACCAGCCAGCCTCCGAGGCCGCGCCGGCCGTGTTCACAACTGCGGATGGGCTAATCGGGGCTGTGTACGTCGGCACGCGACCACACGCCGCAGGCAACAGGCCAGCGACGCACAGCACCGGCAGGATCCGGCGAATCGAAAACAGCATCAAGCAGCGGGCAAGGAGTCGGGGATGTCTTCATCATAGTGCGCCAGAGCATCCGCACGCGAGCCGGTTCATCTTTTCTTGTGCCTGTTGCTACTTGGCCTTAACCTTGCCGCCCGGCGATCCGGTCGATATGGGAGACAGTTGCGCCCATTGCCTGCTCATCTTTCTGCACGAAGGACCCCCATGCCCCTGTTGACCCCGGCACCCCGCACCTCCCCGACCGTGATGCGTCGCATGAATCCTGCGGATCCCGTGAGCCGCCGCCACGAGGAGCGCCTGCTTGGTGCGGCAGACTACCTGGTTCTGGACCGCGGTCAGGACCGCCTGCTCATAGCGGGCTGCAACATGCAGCTGCGGGGTGTGACGGTCGGCTCCCAGATCCGTCAGGGTGGCTTGAACACCACCGTGGTGGCCGTCGAAGACAAGGCACTCAAGGCCGAGTTCACCGATGGGCGCCTGATGCGCTGGCTGGGGGACACCCCGTCGAACTTGGCCGCCGGTGGTGCCGCCGCCGCGGGCGCGCTGCTGGGCGGCAAACTGGGCACGATCCTCGGAAAGAGCGGGTTCGGGGGCATGTTGCTTGCTGCCGGTGCCGCAGCCGCAGCCAAGACAGCCCTCGTGATGCGCAGCGAAGGTCCGGCCCGCATCGAGGCAGACACCCGTGAACAGGCCTGCCAGCGGGCCGTCCGGGAGGCGACGGTCGAGTCGGCCGACGCCCCGACCGTCCTGCGTCGCTGACGAAAGGCCTCCGGGCCTGCTACCGTGGATCCTGACCTGCTCCCGGCACGCGCACCGAGCAAGAGGCCTCATGAACGCGAACATCCACGACATTCCCCTCCGCACCCTCAAAGGTGAGGACACCACGCTGGCTGCCTGGCAGGGCAAGGTCCTGCTCATCGTCAACGTGGCCAGCAAGTGCGGTTTCACCCCGCAGTACAAGGGCCTCGAGGAACTCTGGCGCAAGTACGCCGACAAGGGCCTGGTCGTGCTGGGCTTCCCATGCAATCAGTTCGGGGCCCAGGAGCCAGGCGATGCCGAGGAAATCGCGAACTTCTGCAGCCTGACCTATGACGTCAGCTTCCCGATGTTCGCGAAGGTCGACGTCAATGGCGACAACGCGCACCCCCTGTTCCAGCACCTGAAGCGGGCGCAGAAGGGTATCCTCGGCACCGAGGGGATCAAGTGGAATTTCACGAAATTCCTCGTCGGCCGGGACGGGCAGGTCATCGACCGCTACGCCAGCGCGACGACGCCGGCCGACCTAGAACAGGCCATCGAGAAAGCCCTCGCGGCCTGAGCCGGGGGGTCAGCGGCGCGCGAGTTCTTCCAGAAGGCGCGCGTTGTTGCGCTCGATGACGGACGCGAACGCGCGGGTCAGGGCCGCCATCTCGGCACTGCCGAGGCTGGCCCAGATCGGCGCGTAAATGTCAGCAGGGTCCGAGGCCGCCATGACGTCGGCGAGGCCGTCGCGAATGGGGGCCAGATCGGCCACGTAGGTCTCGAGAACCTCGCGCAGGACGGCGGGTGCCGACAGGGCTTCTGGCAGGGAGCGCATGGACAATCCTCCGGGAACAACCCTTATTGTATGCCCATGACCTCGCGAATCCTGCTGGCACTGGCCGCACTGGCCTATCTATGGGTGGGCGTCCAGGGTCTTGCCGATCCGGTCGGCCTCGCGGCGACGGTAGGCCTTGCCCCGGCCAAGCCCGGAGCCGCGAACGAATTGCGCGCCTCCTACGGGGGACAGTCCCTGGCAGTGGCGGTGCTGCTGGCCCTGGGGGCCTGGCGACCCGCGGCGACGCGCCCTGCCCTCTTGCTGTTGACGGTACTCTGCGGCGGTCTCGTGCTGGGACGAGCCGTGGACACCCTGCAGAACGGCCTGCCACCGGCCTTCACGTGCAGCCTGTGGGGGTTCGAGGGGGTCATGGCTCTGACGGGTGCCATCGCGTTGCAGGTGCAGCGGACACGGTGACCTTCGTTCCGCCCGACATCCCGCCGGCGACTCCAGGAACTCTCCGAGACCTTGCGGGCTGCCGGGACCCGATCGTGCTGACGCGCAAGCTCGACGCGGCACTAAGCCGTCTGGATTTCCCGACAGCAGGTGCCCTGCGCAAGGGTTTTGCGGAATTGACGCACATCTACCGGCCACAGGCCTATGCATCCGCTCCGCTCGAGGCATGGCTCGGTCGCCACGGCAAGCCCGGCGCCCGCAAGGCGCTGTTCCTGGGCATGAATCCCGGTCCGTGGGGCATGGGCCAGACCGGAATTCCCTTCGGGGATCCCGAACTCGTGCGGACGTGGATGGGCATCGAGGGCGCGGTCCGCATCCCGGAAGCCGCACGTGCGGATCGTCCGGTCATCGGCCTGTCGTCGACCCGCCGGGAAAGCTCGGGCCAGAACCTGTACGGATGGGCGCGCAGCCTGTTCCCCGATGCGGAGGCCTTTTTCCGGAAGGCCTTCGTCGTCAATTTTTGTCCGCTGCTGTTCTTCGATGCCAACGGGCGCAATGTCATCCCGACGGACTTCCGCAAGGGCGTCGCGGCCTCCGTGGAGATGACGACCTGGTGCGATGCGGCCTTGTGCGCCTGGGTCCGGATGATGCAACCCGATTGGGTGGTTGGGGTCGGTGCCTATGCCGCCGATCGCCTCGCGGCGGCGTGCACGACCCTCCTTGCCGAGGACGGACGGGCACCCCGCCAGGTCGCCATCATCCATCCCAGCCCGCAGACCCGAGGGCACTGGGGTGCAACAGGGTGGGGCGCCTACGTCAACCAGCAGATGGCCGAGGCAGGCCTGGTCTGGCCCTAGAGGGCGGAAGCCTTCCGAATGGCCTCGAGAACACGGCCGCTGGTCATGCCGCAAGCTTCGAGCACCGCCTCGGGCGTGCCCGACTCGGCATAGCGGTCTTCGAGGTCGACCGACACCACCCGCGCGGGATGACGTTCGGCGAGGACCTGAGCCACGATGCTGCCGAGCCCGCCGTGATGAAGGTGCTCCTCAGCGACGACCAGACGTCCCGAGGCTGCGGCAGCCGCGACGATGGCGTCGGCATCGACGGGCTTCAGGCTGTAGAGGTCGACGACTCCGGCGTCGATGCCCGCTGCACGAGCCTCGGCCGCGGCTTCAAGCGCCTCGAATACCATCAGGCCGCAAGCGAGGACGTTGACGTCACGACCCAGGTGATGGGTGACGGACCCGCCCACCCGGAACTCGGTGCCCGTAGCATAGATCTCGGCTGCCTTGGCCCGCCCCGTCCGGAGGAAGACAGGTCCCACGTGCTCGGCAGCCACACGGGTCAGACTGCCTGCCGCCACGGCATCCGCAGGCACCAGCACGGTGAAACCCGGCAGGGCGCAGGCCAGGGCAAGATCCTCGACGCCCATCTGCGAGGCTCCGTCCTCACCGATGCTGACACCTGCGTGCGAACCCACCAGCTTGACGTTGAGGTGGGGGTTGGCGACGGCCATGCGCATCTGATCGAAGGCCTTGCTCATCAGGAAAGTCGCGAAAGAGGACGCGAAGGGGATCATCCCGGTCGTGGCCATCCCGGCAGCGATTCCAACCATGTTGGCCTCCTGGATGCCGACGTTGACGAAGCGATCGGGATGGGCCTTGGCGAAAACGACGCTCTTGGTGCTCTTGGACAGATCCGCGTCCAACGCCACGATACGGGGATTCTCGCGACCGAGTTGCGCCAGGGTCTCGCCATAGGCATCCCGGGTCGCCTTGCCCAGCACGCGAACGGGACGATCAGGCATGGGCCACCCCCAACTCGACGAGCGCCCGGGCCAGTTCGTCCGCACTCGGCGGTGCACCGTGGAACTCCGGGTTGTCCTCCATGAACGAGACACCCTTGCCCTTGGTGGTCCTGGCCAGGATGACCTGCGGACGGCCGTCGATGGACCGTACCCGGGCAAAGGCCTCGACCAAGGCATCCAGGTCATGGCCGTCGAGTTCGATGACTTCCCACCCGAAAGAACGCCACTTGTCCGCCAGCGGTTCGAGCTCGAGGATGTCCGAAGTGAAACCGTCGAGCTGGATGCGGTTGATGTCGACGATGGCCGTCAGGCGGTCCGCCTTCAGGTGCGCCGCGGAAAGCGCCGCCTCCCAGACCTGGCCTTCGTTGATCTCGCCATCGCCCATCAGGACATAGACACGGGCGTCCGTCCCCTGCATGCGGTGTCCGAGCGCCATCCCCAGGCCGATGGACAAGCCTTGGCCCAACGAACCGGTCGACGCCTCGACACCGGCCAGCTTGCCGAGCTCGGGGTGACCCTGGAGCGGCGAGCCGAAACGCCTGAAGGTCGGCAGCAAGTCACGGTCGAAGTAGCCGCAATCGGCCAGGACGGCGTAAAGCGCCGGGCATGCGTGTCCCTTCGAGAGGATGAAACGGTCCCGCTCGGCCCAGTCGGGCCGGGCAGGGTCATGCCGGAGCACGCCCCTGTAGAGGGCAAGCAGGATTTCCACGGCCGACAGCGAGCCGCCCGGGTGTCCGGAGTTTGCCGCGGCAATCATTCGCAGCGCGTCAGCGCGGATGCGGGGGGCCAGGGCGCGTAACGCCTCCACCGGGATGGTCGCAGGAGCAGGCATGGCGCAAGCCTACCAGCCACGACCCACGAGGGTCAAAGCATGCGTTCATGCTAGAATGGTGCCTCGATTGGACGCCACGGCTCCGCCCGGCGCTCTCCCTACCCAGCCGAAAGACTTTTGATGACGAAGGCCACCTTCCTTGACCTCGAGGCCTACAAGACCGAGGTCGAGCGTCTGCATGCGCTGATCGCGGCCCGCCGGGCCGGCGTGGCCGCCCCTTCCGAGGGAGCCGAATCCCGCGCGCCGCTTTCCGATGTCGACCTGGGTGACGAACTGCAGGCCCTGATGAACGTCGCCCTGTCGACCCATCAGGAATACGGTGGCCAGAGCGTGCCCGGCATTTCGGCGACCGTACGGGGCCAGGCGCGCCTCGTCACCTTGGCTGCGCTGCTGACCCTGATCCGCGAGGAGTACGAGGGCGTGCGCACCGACAAGGCCAGCGACTTCTGGTCGATGTACAAGGACTGGATGGGCCGCAGTTCCGACACCCGCATCCAGTCCATCCTCGACAAGGCGCTGGCCGACGAGGGCGTGGTTCGGGCCGAAGCCCAGGACAAGGAAGGCAAGCGCGGCGCCTGGTACGTCGATGCCCTCATCGCGACCAGCGGCCAGCCGGGCCGCCTCCTTCAGGACTTGGCGGACCTCTTCGCCATCCATTGGAAGTACTTTCACCCTGCCGACATCCGCGAAACACTGCGCTTGATGCGTGGCACACCCGACGAGCAGAAGCGGGTTCAAATCCTTCAGGAGGAGCACCTGCGCCTGCGCGAGTTGGCCGAACGCTTCCGCGAAATGCCCACGGCCGTCCACAGCTGCATCATGGATCTCGCCGTCGCTGTCGAGGCCGTCTGTGTACGGGAGGATCTGTCTCCGCTGGATCTCGTGGACCGTCCCGATCGGGTCGAAGAGGCCTGCGGCGTCCACCCTTTGCGGGCCATGCGCGGCAAGGTTGCCCTGCGTCGCCTGGCAGAGCGTTACACCTCGGCCATCGGGCCCGAGCGGTTCCGCAGACTCCTTCAGGGTCTTCCTGCAGGGGCCCGGGTCGTACTCCCCAATGGCTATCAGGTCGACATCGACACGGCGTCTGATGTCCCGTTCTATGGGCGGTACCGTACGGGCACGCAAAGCTTCCTCGTGATGCCCAACGAACTGGTGACCCCCGAAGAAATCGTTCAAATCCCCGAGCAGGCCTTGGGTCGCCTCGGCGAGCGAGTCCTCTACAAGTCTCGAGACGAATTCCAGCCACTCGAAGGCGATGCCGACAGCCCCGTACCCCCACGGGAACTTTACGTCGAGGGGCGCTCCTTCGGATACCTCTGGTGGCGCCACCGCCCCATCGACCGCCCCGTGCGTGTAGCGAAGCAGGATCGTCAGCCTGACGAGGGTATCCACGGCCAGCTTCGGCTCCACCATCGGGCTGACGGTTTGTACCTCGGCATCCAGGGACTGCGCCTTCACGACCCGCGTCTTGCCAGCCGCCAGCTTGAACTCATTCCGGATGTTCCTGGGGGCATCGTGCCCGTCGAAGAACTCCCAGGCGCCCACACCGATCGTCAGGGCAACGGCAGCCAGGTCTTCGCCGGGTTCCAGTTGGCAGCACCCGAGGCTGGTGAGGCCACGCTGTTCCTGCGCCAGCGTGACAGCAAGGACCGCCTCGTGGTCGGTGGCCAGCAAGCCACCTGGGGACTCCGGATGCCCGGGGCGATGCTGTTCTCGGCCCGTCGCGGCGTTCAGATCCAGCCCGGCCGTTACGGGTGGGGCGAGAACGTCCTGGTTCTGTATGCCCCACTGGGCTTGCCCTTCGTGGCTCCCGAGGACGCGCCCTTCACGGTCGAAGCAGCCGGGGTTCGCGGCTCGTACGCCTGCTGGACCGTGACGTGGACGCAGCTTGACCGGCCGCTCGAACTTGCCTTCGGCGGCGACCTGTCCTGGTCCTTTGCCAAGGTTTCGGCGTTTGCCCTCGAAGCGAAGATTCCCGAGGAAAGCGACGCTTTCTTCAAGGTGCCCGCCCAGTACGGTGTCGCCGCACGCCGCTGGGAAGACCTGACGCTCTCGATCGAGCCTGCCCCCACCATCAGTCAGGCGGCCGATCTGGACTTCAGGCTGCTGGCCAACGATGCCGTGGTCACCACCCAGAGCCTCGCCCTGACGGCACGGCTTGCCGGTATCGGAGCCGGAGCCGGCCCATTCAACGGGGCCCAGATCCGCAAGGCATTCGGCCTCGGGGAGTCCGCATCGGGCCACTTCCGTCTCGAAATGCTGACGGGCGGCGACGTCGTCGCCGAAGCGGCCTTCACGGTCCTGCCCTACCTCGAACTCAACGACCTGCCCACCCAGCCGTTTCTGGAGGGCGAAGAGATTTCGTTCATGGTTGTCAGCCGAGTCAAGTGCTTCGCCGATGACGCCGTGCGTCGCCGCGTTGCCCTGCCCGGTGTCCAGGTCGACGTCGGCAGCCTCGGGGTCGGTGAGTTCGTGCCTCCCGCCGTTGTTGCCCAGGTTCCTCTGGAGCGGCCACGCCTGAACCTCGAGGCCCACTTCGAGGTGCCGGTATGCGGCTGGCGACTCTTTGACGATGCCCCGGACAGCACGGATCCTTCCGCTGCCTTCCAGCGCAAGGTCGTGATCGGACGCGATGACCTCGCGCGCTACGGCCTCGTGCTCTTCACCAACCTTGGACAGACCGGCGGCGTGCTCCTGGGGGACCAGGTCGTCCGCTCGGTCCCCTTCTATGAGGGCTATGCCTTCGTCTCGCTGGCCGAACTTGCCGAACGCATCACGGGCCGGGCCACCAAGCTCATCCCGTTCGTGGGCGACCGGCGCATGACGCCGCTCACGGTCGTGTGGGCACCGCGCGTGACGTCTTTCGAGGCATCGGTGGCCTACGTACAGGACCGGCGCATCAGGCTCTCGATTGCCTACGAAGGCCCGCAGGGCGATGTCATCCGACTTCAGGTCAAGTCCCCGGACGGACGGATACTGGCACGCGAGGACCTTGCGTGTGAAGGTCGGCCCGAACGTCGCGAACACTTTGAGATCCTCCTCAAGGAGGATCTTGGGGAGCTTGCCGAGGTTTCCGTCGTCGGCACGATCCCGGCCATCGCCCCGGATCACGTCTTCGGCACGCTGACCTTTCGCAACCAGGCTCGAGACACCGACCTGCTCGAAGCCATTGCGGCGGTCGAGAAGGCACCCGGAGATCCAATCGCCCTGTTCGCCCGAGGCGCGCTCTATCGAACCAAGGGCCTGGTCGACGAGGCTGCGGCGGACTTCCGCGCTGCGCTCCAGCTGGGCCTGAAGGAACAGTCCAGCATCCGGATCGCCCGGGAAACCCTAGCCCTGCAGGACTGGAGACAGTTGCAGGTCGACATCCAGGCCTTGGCCAACATTTTCGTACCCTTCTGCCGAAAGGAGCTCCGCCTTGACTACTGACGCCTTCCCTCGGGCGGTCGCAGCCCTGCTCGCAGACCTCGAACCCAAGGTGAAGCGCCAGCTGATCCTGGAGGACGACAAGGCCAAGATGCGCTTCCAGATGGAACGCAAGATGGGTGCCGACAAGGCCAAGGAACCCATGATCGATGCATGGCTCTCGTCCGCCGTGGCGGATGACTTTCCGCTGCGCCAACGCGCCTTCCTCGCGTGGCAGACCAAGGCCGAACTGGGTGAGGTTCCGAGCTTCACGGAATACGCCGAGGAGGACGAGAGCAAGGGCAAGAAGCCACGCATCATCTCCACCGAGGCCAAGGCAGTCACTGCCCTGAAGAAGACCTTCAAGACTTGGCTCGAGCAGGCCGGGAACCGCAATGTCGAAGTTTACGCTTGGGTTGGTCCCTTCGAGTTCCCTGAGAAGGTATTGGCCACGATCCCCCCGGCGATCGTCGAGGCTCCCGAGGCTGAACCAGTGGTCGGTGGCGTGGATGCCAAGGAGCTGGATCGCCTGAAGGCCGACCACGAGAAGGAGCTGGCCAAGGTTCGCACCGAACTGGAGAAGGTCAAGAAGCTGCTCGAGCAGGCCAAGGACAAGCGAGAAGGTGACATCGCCAAGGCCGAGGAGCTGTGGCGCAAGGAGCGGGAGTCGCTCATGAGCAAGGTGGCGGACCTGTCCCACGATCAGCGCCGCCTGAAGGAGGAGGTCTCGTCGAAGAGCCAGCCCATCTCCCAACTCAAGCGCGACCTCGAGGATGCCCTGCGGCAGGGTGAGCGCCTTACTAAGGATCTGACGGAGGCCAAGGCCTCGCTCGAAACGGCACTGCGCACGCGCGACGAGGCCCAGAAGGCAAGGACCGAACTGGAAGCCCGCGTCGAGGACATGAGCTCGAGGCTGGGCGACGCCCATGGCCAGATGGCGTCCGCCAGCAAACTCGCCGGCGAGACCCAGACCGAGCTTGAGTTCTTCCGTTCGGCCAAGACCTGGATGCTGGTCGACCCCGGCAGCCTCGACGAACTCAAGGAAACGCTCGAGATCGAGCTGGACATCCGGACGGATTTCAGCAAGCGGTTCAATGTCCCGCGCGATGCCAAGGCACCTTTCCAGCAGCGTATCGTGGACTTCCAGGGTGTCTGGTCGAAGCTGATCGACGACGAGCGCAAGGCCGTGGACGCCTTCTTCGCCATCACCCTGCAGGAAACGCTGAAGGACGGGAAGGGACTTTCCGAAGCACTGGAGCGGCTGTCCGAGATCAAGGACTCGCTCCTTGCCCGCGAGATGGCGGCTGTCGCCCTGAATCATCTGTGCGGCAGGTTCCTCGAAAAGGCCAAGGCACCCGCGGGCTCCCGCGGCTGAAGCCATCGGCTTTGCAGGACGTGAATCGGGCCCCGTGTCACCCAAGACCCGGGGCCCGTCCCACGATCACCAGGTCATCGTGTAACCGAGGTACGGAATGGCCGGCAGACCGAACTGGAACGTCGGATTGCCGATCTTCTCGAACTCCTTGCCGTAATCGACATTGACCACTTCCCGCTGGGCCTGGACCTCGATATAAAACGAACCTTTCTTGCCCCAGGTGGGAGCAGGTCGCTCGATCCGCGCCGCATACACCGATCCATCCGGGTAACGCGCCGAGTTGGGCTGGTCGGAAGGCACGCCGTCGTACTCCCCGAAGGCATTCAGACGCCGGTCCACGACCGGGGTGTAGGGGCGACCTGAGGCATACCGGAACTTCAACGAGGGCTTCCACCCCCAGGTCTCGGGGGCAGCAAGCGTCAGGTTGAGGGTCAGCGGTTGATCGAAGTCATAGGGGATCTCGATACCACTTCGCCCCGTCCGGAAGGCACGGGACAGGCTGACGGCCAGACTGCCCTGCCACCCCTGCCACGGGGCCAGATCCAAGGTGCCTTCGAGGCCATAGGCCCGACCGCTCAGGCTATTGACGAACGGTGGGCGCTGACCGGGATCGTTGCGATCGGACAAGTTCCGGAGTTCGCGGAAGTAGCCCTCGAAGCGCCCAAGCACGAACTCGTTGATCTGGCGATCCCACCCGACGATGTGGTCGTTCACCCACGAGTTCTGCAAGTCAGGATTGCCGATGGTCGGCAGGGTCTGAACGACGCCCGGAAACTGATGTTGCTGGCCGAGAGAAAGCCTTAGCGTGTTGTCAGGGTCGACACGCCAGGTCACGCCACCGCGTGGCCCGAAGGTGTCGATGCCGTTGCCCGTGCTGCCCTGCGGGGGATTGAGATGCTCTGCACGAGCACCGTAGGCGATGGTGACTGTCTCACTCGGGCGCCATTCGTCCTCGACGTAGATGCCATATTGCTTCTGATTGCCCGAAGTCTCGGAGGTCACGCGAGGCAATCGCTCGATGTCCGTCGTCCGTCCCACCCCGGCCACGTTCCCGGCAGCCCCGCCGCTGCCCGCACCGGGTGGCCCGCCGCCCTGTCCCCGAGGCAGAAGCGACAGATCCGGCTGGGTCCTGAGGGACAAGTAATTGATGGTGTCGTAGCGCAGACCGGTCCGAAGTTGCCGTCCCGCATCGATCTGCCAGACCAGATCGTTGATGACCGAGAACGTGTAGCGGCTTTCGTTGACGCTCACGAGACGTCCCAGCTTGAAGTCGGTCGACGGATCCTGGTAGTTCAGGATCAACTTGTTGGACAGTTGATCTCCGAGCGGCTGTCGCCACGAGAGTCCCGTCGCCGTGAAACCGGTATCGAGACCGAAGCTGTCGATGGAAGACGTGGCATCGCCGGTCTGGGGCACCTTGATTCGGGCCTGGTCCACGGAAGCGAGATGGGTGAGTTCGACCTGGCCACCACCCGGAATGGGTGCCAGCAGCTTGAACTGACGATCCGTGAAGTACGGGAAAATCTGACCTTCCTCGAAAAATCGCCCGACGATGAGATCGATATAGCTGCGCCGGAGCGCGCCCGAGAACAACACACCCCCACCCAACGGCCCCTCGATGAGGCCCTCGGAGTACAACAGGTTGGATTCAAGAACTGCGTGCAGGCCGTCGTCGGCCGGTCGGCGGGTCTCGATGTCGATGACTGCCGACTGCACATTGGGGAATCGGGCCGGGATGGCTCCCTGATACAGGTCGACCTTGGCAATAGTGTTGCTATTGAATACGCTCAGCAGGCCGCCGAGGTGAAAGGGATTGCCGATCTGGACGTCGTCGAAGAAGTAGCGATTGTCGTTAGGCCCACCGCCCCGAATGACCAAGTTGCCCCCAAACCCGCCGGTCTTGACCCCGGCAGAGTTGGTCACCGCGAGCACGGCATCGTTACGCGCGCCGGCAATCCGACGAACGTCCTCGGCCGTGAACGAGCGTCGGGACGGCTGAGTCTGCGCGAGCACCGAAGGGCGATCCGCCGCTACCTTCTGCCCCGGGACAGTCACGATGCCGGGCCGCAAACGCAGTTTGAGAACCACCGGCCTGTCGTCGCGGAACGGCAAAGGCTCCGAAACCCACGAGACATAGCCTTCCGCCTCCACCTTGACCCGCCACAAGCCCTCGGGCACACCGCCAAGACGCCACGTTCCATCCTCGGTCACCGTTACGGTCCGCCCGGGTCCGACCACCGAGACGACGGCGCCGCGAACGGGCTGACGGGTGGCACGATCCCGCACCGTCCCCTCGAGGTCTGCCGCACCGGCCGGCAGGGCAACCAACAGCAGCATCGGCAGTGTCGCCGCGAAGTGAGACGCGACACGAGACGAACCGACGGTCAAGGCGTCACCTCCATCGACGCGCTGGCCTCAAGGGAAACCGGAACGGTGCCGCTCGCAGACGCCTCTGGTCGGCCATAATCGGCAACCGACGCGCCAGCAGGTGCACCGACCTGGCCCATCGACTCAGCACCCGCCGAAGGCGTCGCGACCTGGGCCGACGGCGTGGCCCCTACCTCGGGTTCCGGGGCTTCGGTGTCGTCGCCCTCGACGATCAGGCTGGCCGTGGCCTCCAGAACGCGCGCGGCATTGAGCGTGAACCGGACAGGCACGCGGATCGTGGCCGCGACAGGCACGCCCAGACGCAAGGCAGGCAGAAAGCGACTCTGGCGCACGGCCTCGACGGCTGCCCGACCGAAGAGCGGTGTCGACGCACGACGCAAGGCGGCCGAGCGTACGAAACCCGAGGCATCCACGTAGGCCTGCACCTCGGCGTCACCCTGCACGCCTCCGATGCGCGCAACCTCAGGGTAGGCGATGCGGAGCCCCCCGATGGCCTCGGGTTGGCGCGAAATGGCAGCCACCCCGTCGCTGTCCCCGACCTCGACGACCAGAGGAGGCGGGGCACTTGGCGTGGCCGGCAGATCCAGACCGGCACCAACCGGTACCTCGACCGTGCCGGTCTGGCCACCATCGTCAGCGATGCCGACCCCAGCCGTTCCGGCCGCACCAGGAGCCAATGCCGTTTGCGGACGCTGCTGGGGAGCGACCTTGGGTGGCGCCTTGGGACGAGCCTTGACGGGCTTGGGCTTGGGTGGCGGGGGCTTCGGAGGGCGCTTGCGTTCGACGAGTCGAACACTGACGACCTTCTGGACCAGTTGCCGGCCGAACTCGACTTGGGTCAGGAACCACGCCAAGGCAAGGTGGACGACGACCGAGACGATGACGATGCGCCCCAGACGATTTTCGCGCTGCGGGCCGGCAGGCCTCCAGACAGGGACTGCCGGTGCCGGGCGACGCTCAGCGTCGGTCGACGGCGAAGGCAATCTTTTCGACCCCGGCGACACGCGCCGCATCCATCACGTCGACGACCCGACCATGCGGTACGGCCGCATCGGCACCGACCACGATCTGGAGATCCGGACGACGTTGCCGAAGGGCCTCCAGATCCTCGCGGAGCACCTCAGTGGAGACAGCTTTGCCGTCCATCACGATCTCGCCCGTGTCCTTCACCATGATGGCCACCGTCCGTGCCTCGGTCGCCTGGGTTCGGCTGGCTTTGGGCAACTCCACCTTGAGCGACTGCTGGGCAATCAGATAGCTGGTGGCCAGGAAGATGATGAGCAAGACCAGCGTGATGTCGACCAACGGCGTGACGTTGATGTCGACAATGGCATCCTCGTCACGCCCCGCGTGCACGGCCGGCCTCCTCGCGTTCGACCGCACCGGACCCCGCCGAGGTCGCCTTGGCCAGGGCAACCACGGCCTCGGAGGCCTCCTCGAGGCGATAGTCCATGACGCGGATGCGCCGGTTGACCAAGTTGTAGGCAATGACGGCGGGAATGGCGACCAAGATGCCGACGGCCGTCGCAACGAGCGCCTCGGACAGGCCCGTCATGACGACTGCCGGTCCCTGGTTCGTTGCCGAGCCGAGGTCACGGAACGACTTGATGATGCCGAGAACCGTGCCGAAGAGCCCGATGAACGGCGAGTTGTTGCCCAGCGTACCGAGCAGCACGAGTCCGCGCTCGGCCGCCGCGCGCTCCTGAAGGCGTTGCGCCACGAGCCTTGCGCGCAGACGCTCGGCACCCAGAGCCCAGTCCTCACCGGCCAATCGGAACATCCTGCCGACCGGCCCGTTTCCGGAGACCTCCGGCATCGACCACTGGCCGGTGGTCAGGGCCGCCATGCCCCGCCCCATGACCACTTCTGGCTGCTCCCGGTTGGACCAGAAGTACCAGACGCGATCCAGCACGATGGCGATCGACAGGACAGACAGGGCGACGAGCACCCAGAGGACCCATTCGCCCCCTCCCGTACCAAGGGCCTCGAAGGCCTTCTTCAGGTCCATGGGCTGGATGCTCCTTGCTGGTGAGGCAAAATCAAGACAACAGTGAGACTACAATAGGTTAGACACTTTTCAGACGTGTTGCAAATCCAGCCAACCACGACAGGATTTGTCTAATAAAACCAGGTTCGTGTCCGATGGTAGGGCCGCGGCAGCGGCATCGTCTGCCCCATGGTCCACAGATGCACGTCCACGTCCAACGGTCGCACACGGTGTCCCCGTTCAGCACATGCATCGGCCAATGCATCCACCGCCGCAAGCGTCGCCGCGCGGATGGCCAACTCGGGTTCGGACCCCCACGGCAACTCCTCGCCGCGCTCCAGCGCACTTTCCAGATGCGGGTCATACCGCAAGACATGCAACGCCTCGAGGACCTGCGGCACCTTGTAGTCGGCGAAGCCGGTCAACGCCTCGAGATCGTCGAAGGCTCCAGGCCCCTCGCCCCCGAACGCAGCGGCCAGATCCGCAACCAGGATCTGCAGGCGCTTGAGCATGGGCAAAGCGCGCCCCTGCCAGACAGGGACGTCCCGAAACGAAGGCTGGGCGTCCAGCACACGCTGCGCAACGGCAATCCCCGACCCACCTGCCTGCTCGAGCACACCGAGAAATCGCCCGTCCCAGGCATCCAGCAGCCAGCATCCCAGCGTACGCAGGTGCAGGGCACGCTCCTCGAGCCACGGCAAGTCGCCCGTGCCGCCCAGCAGGCGACGGAGGCGCCCCGCATCCATGGACGCCAGTTCGCCAGCATCGAGGAACGCCCGGTCACCGCTGCGCGCGTGACAGGAAAGCACGTGCGCCAACGCCCTGTAGCCGTTCACCGGCGTCCCGTCGGGCCCCGTCACGGACCAGCGCGGGGAGCCGGGCCAGAAGCAGTGGTTCAGGGTGTCGAGGACCAGAACGAAAGTGGCGGTGTCGGCGTCGGAGCCCCGCCAGTGCCAACCGTCGTGCCAGTCGGGCGCCGTTGGCATCCCGTCCTGCAACCAGCGATCTGCCAGCCTGCCGACAGCCGAGACATCCAGACGAACAAGCCGCGTCCGATCGAGCACCCAGGCGGCAGCCGCCCGGACGCCCAAGGGGTCATGACTCGCCAAGGCCGCAGATGCGCTGGACTTCTGAAACGGTGGTGGAACCCTTCAGGGCCTTGCGCTTGCCGTCGTCCATCAGGGTCGTCATGCCTTCTTCCTTCGCGGCTTCGGTGATCGACAGGACGGACTCGCCACTGTTGATCAACGACTGCAGGCGCTTGGACATGATGAAGATCTCAAAGATGGCGAGCTGCCCCTTGAAGCCTGTCTGCTTGCAGTGCTCGCAACCTTCGCCTTTGGCGAGCGTGCAGGGTGCGTCGGCAGCCACGCCCAGGAACTCCCGCTCTTCCGCACTGGCCTGATATTCAATCTTGCACTTCAGACAGACGCGACGCAACAGACGTTGGGCCACGACGCCGGTGACGGTAGAGGACACCATGTACGGCGGCACACCCATCTCGATCAGGCGGTTGATGGTCTGGACGGCGTCATTGGTGTGAAGCGTGGACAGCACGAGGTGGCCCGTCATGGCGGCATGGACAGCGGCTTCGCAGGTCTCGTGGTCGCGGATTTCACCCACCATGATGACGTCAGGATCCTGACGCAGGATGGTCCTGAGCGCTGCGGCAAACGTCAGATCAATCTTGGGGTTCACCTGAATCTGGCTGATCCCCTCGCAAGGGAACTCGACCGGATCCTCGATCGTGATGACGGACTCGGTGTCCTTGCTCATCATGCCAAGGCTGGCATACAGCGTGGAAGACTTGCCCGAGCCGGTCGGTCCCGTCACCAGGATGATGCCCGACGGGGCATGCAGCAGGCGCTGGTACTTGGTGACATCCTCCGGGTCGAAACCCAACTCCGTCAGGCTCCGGTTCATGTTCATGGGCCGCAACAAGCGCAAGCACAACTTCATGCCGAAGTGCGTCGAGATCATCGAGACACGGAAATCGATCTTGTCGCCCGCCCGGGACTTGACGGAGAATCGCCCGTCCTGCGGACGACGCTTCTCGGTGATGTTCATGTTGGACAGGACCATGAAACGGGTGCAGACCGACATCTCGATGGACTTGGGCACTTCGAGCATCTTCGTGAGTACGCCGTCCATCCGGAAGCGAACCTCCAGGTAGTTCTCGCGAGCCTCGAGATGGATGTCCGAGGTGCCCGACTCGATGCTGTCGTTCAGGATCGAATTGACCAGTTCGATGATGGGCGCGTCGGAATCCGAATTGGTTGCCCCAAGGTCCTCGATCTTGCGGGCCGCGGCAGACATCGCGTCGTCCTTGCCGGCCGACTTGACTGCCCTCGCAATGGCATCCTGGTTGGACGTCTCGGACTTCTTCTCGAAGAGATGAGAAAGACCCTCCTTGAGCCGCTGGTCCGAAAGCACGACGGGCACTACCAGAAAGCCCGTGAGCAACGACAGACTGTCGAGGGTCTTGACATCATCCGGCCGGCTCATGCCGACGACCAGGCGACGACCGATCTTGCCGAAGGGGATGACCCCGTTCTGCTTGGCGAACTGCGGCGGCACCATCTGCATGAGCTTGGGGTCGATGGCGAACTCGGAGATGGAGCTGTGGGTACCCAGCAGTTCCTGCAAGGTCAGCAAATCCTCGAGGTCCTTCTCGTTGATCATGTCGCGTTGGACGAACAGCTCGCCGATCTTGCGGCCCGTGCCCTGCTGGGCTGCAACGACCTCGTTGACCTTCTCCTGGCCATGCAGACCCAGCGCCACGAGCCACTCACCCAGCTTGAGGCGCTTGAGCGCACCATCAGAGGAGGCCGCGGCCTGGGCGGGCGGCTTTCCGAACGCGGCCGTTGGCGGGCCGAACCCGCCCGGCTTGGGCGCTGCGGCTCCCCCAGGGGGCGGGCCGAAACCACCCGGCTTGGGCGCTGCCGGCGCAGGCGGAGCACCACCCCAGCCCGGCGCACCCTGCGGGGGGGCGGCAGGCGGAGCCGATGGTGCCGCAGCCTGGGCGGGCGGAGGCCCGGACCAGCCTGGCGGGGGGCCAGCAGGAGGCCGTGCCTGGGGTCCCGGGGGAAAGCCCGGTGGCGGTCCCGGGGGGCGCGGTGCTCCCTGGGGCGGGACACCCGGTGGCCGGGCCACCGCACCCGGCGCGCCCTGCAGCGGAGCTGTTCCCGGAGCCTGCGGAGGCCTGGGAGGACCGGGCTGCCCCGTCATGGGATTCTGCGTCTGCATGCCTGATCCTATGTTCCCCGGATCAGCCCCGAGACAACGGCTTCATGCTCAACTGCCCGAATTCTGCTGGGCCGGCAGCGGCGGAGGCTGGCTGACGGTTCCCGGGGGAAGCTGGGCAGGATTGGGCAGTCCGAGCGGCATCGCGGGAAGCTGACCGCCCTGCGGCAAGTTGACACCCGCTGGCAAGGCACCGCCCCCCCCCCCGGGCATCGACCCGGGAAGCCCGACTGGCGAACCGCCACGGCTGGCAGCCCCCTGGATGCCTCCCTGCGTCTCGCCTCCGCCGGCCGTCGGATTCCACGTGCGGCTCAGCTCCCGGCGAACCGCCCCGCCGGGACCATCGAAGACCACACCGGACCGATCGATGGCCTTCACGCGAAGACCTGCGGCGACATAATCGCCTTCCATCACGCGCCGTGTGATGCCGTCCATGACCACAATCGCGCGAGACTGGCTGCCCACCATCACGATTCCGCGCACGACGATCGTGTTGACGGGGCGGATGGTCGGCAGGGGCCTCGGGGTGGCTACGACCAAGAGGGGCGTTGGCGAGGGCGTGGGCGTTGCGAAAATCTGGCCGTTCACCCTGAGACTGGGTGGCAGTATGGGGGCGGCAGGTCGCGTCACGAAGCCCATGGGAGCGGAAGCCGACGGCACGTTGATGAGATCGATGTCGTCGGAAGCCTCGATGATGGGCCAGAAGGGCTCGGCCTTGCCGATGACAAGGCCATCCTTCTTGCGACTTCCAGAGGGTGCCGCCGCAAGACCGCCAGGCAGAGCCTTGCCACGGGCACCAGGCAGGGTCTTGCCTCCCGCCCCCGGAACCGCACTGCCCGACGCGGGGACGCTGCCAGTTGCGCTGTCGGTCGAACTGGCTGCCCCCGGAAGGGCACCCAGAGGCAGGCCCCATCCGGCGCGAACGGATGCACGCGCGAGAATGGGCGCCAATGCGACCACAGGACCGGCCTGAACCGGGACGAGACGCTCCCTGACCTGCGTCACCCGCACCGGTCTCAGATGGTCGGACGCCCGCGATGAAGGGCCCGGTCGAGCCCGGACCGCCTTGCGTCCCCGAGCTGCGGTCCGCGCCAGACCCGAATGCTCGGCAGCAAGTGCCGGCGGCATCAACCAATCCAGAACCAGCCCGAGACCACCTTCTGGCAACAGGCCCTGCTGCTGGTTGCCCTTCTCGCGAATATCTCGGAACAGCTCGTCGAAGCCCGTGTCGGCATTCGGATTGACCGAACCCGTCGACGGCGGAGTCAAGAATTTGAAGGCAAGGTCCAATTCGAGGTCGCAGCGTGCCGCGAGTCC
Organism: Candidatus Sericytochromatia bacterium; assembly: GCA_035285865.1. GTDB lineage: Bacteria > Cyanobacteriota > Sericytochromatia > S15B-MN24 > VGJW01 > VGJW01. Next base: position 77,978 of record JAYKHS010000004.1, on the reverse strand, counting down.
ATCCTTCTCAATGTACTTCAGGCGGTAGCCCTCGACCTCGAGCGTGGGCGGCAGGGTGTCGAACTTGGAAAGGGCCTCCAGCATGTAGGTGTAGTTGCCTTGGACATGGACCGTATAGTTGGTGCTGACCACGCTGGCCACGGGGGGCGATCCGGTCGAGAGCGCGATGTCATCCATGGACTTGGGGACTGGCGTGATGGCGAGGACGGACAGAGAGGCCTCCTCCAGGATTGACGAGAGCTTGATGAGCGCTGCATTGGCCCTGCCGTCGAGCGCGTTGGCGGGTTGGTCCTCCTTGCGCAGATCGAACTCGCCCATTTCTGCCATCCGGCTCTTGAGGGCACTGCTCGAAGCCTCGATCAACTGCATGGCCTTCAAGGCCTCGCGCCGCTCGACGATCTTGGTGTCGATCTGCCGCTTCAGATCGGAGATCTTGGACTCCACCGGCATCACCCACGTGACGATTCCGGCGCCCAGCATGGCCACGATCAGGATGACCCCGACGATGAGGATGTTGCGTGTGAGCGGATTCATCGGGCGACCTTAGGGGTTCTGGCGGGCCAGTTTGGCAACCAGATCGAACTGGTAGTGCGTGCCGGTCTTGAGCAGCTTGTTCTGGTTTACGGTGGAGACCTGCTTGAGGGTCTGAAGTTCTTTGACCAGATACAGGCACGACGCGTTCTTCATCGCACCGCCCTTCAAGCTGAGAAATCTGCCCCTTTGATACTCCATCTCGGTGTACCAGAGGTCTTCCGGCGTGAGCTCACGCAGGCGTCCCACGAAGCCGACAGCAAACTGCTTGGATTCCTCGTTCGGGATCCAGGCCTTAACGATGGCCTCCTCGGGCTTCAGGTTCGCGGACTGCTGGGCTTGATTGTCCACCACCTTCTGCAGGTCGGCTATCTGTGTCTCCAGCTTCGTCAGCGTGGACCCGCGGATCGCCACCCACGCCGTCAGGATAAGGGCCGAGAGCACGAAGCCGACGACAAGGCCCGCGATCGGAACGATGGGGAGGTTCTTGGCCAGACGCTGGAGGCTCTGGATGTTGAGCGGGCCGGCAAGAGCCTTGCGACTGGCATATTTGGTCAGGTTGAAGGAGGCGACGGCACCCTTGTTGCTCCACAAACCCGCGCCCACGGCGAGGTAGGAAACCGAGATGGGCTGGCCGATCATCGGCCCCGAGGACTCTTCATCCCCCTCGCCCTCGCCCTCGCCATCACTGTCGCGCGGGGCACGCAACGGAGCGTTTTCATCGTCATGCGCCGCAATCTTCGACAGAAAGCCGAAAGACATCGCGATGTGATGACCGAGTTCCTGAGCTTCCTCCCGCGTGTCGCAACCGAGGATCAGGTGCGGATCCTCGAAGAACTCAGGATCGTTCGAAATGGGCCTGACGGCATCCGGTACGTGGGCCTGCGCGATGACGTCGAGCGTCATCTGTTCGCGCTCGGGCAAAGCGACCTCACGGATGTTCTGGAGATTGGCTTCCTTCCAGTAGGTCACGAAGAGCTTGCCGGGCATCAGCATCAGGCCCGTCCAATAGTCCAGCTCAGGCGGATACCAGTAGGCGATCCCGCGCTGCCCGGCCAATTGCGGCAGGTCACACGAAAGCAGCTTGATGCCTGCCGCCGTGCAAGCCTCGTTGTAGCCCTTCACGACCTCGGAAGACACGGCGCCGAAGGTCACGCTGACGAAGTCGCTCTCCTGATCGGAAACGAAGAAGTCCACCAACGGGTCTTCCTTGCGGAAGAGAGCGAACTGTTCGGCCTCGGAAAGCACGGTCTGCTGGAGGGCCGAAGCCGCCATGTGCGGCAGGCGAAGCTGACGGACGATGGCCTTGGTCGAGTGGAAGACGACAACCGCGCTCCAGACCTTGAGGTTGGCCTCTTCCCACAGCTCCTTCAGGAGGTCGGAAAGCTGGTCGATTTCGGCGACTTCGCCCTCATCCGTAATGATGCCCTCCGGCACCTCGATGCTGGCCTGGACCGTGATTTCGGGCTGAGGGTCATCCTCGTTCTCGAAATACGCTGCCTCTATGCGCCGCTGGTTGACGTAGAGTCCGACGAAGTTACGTTTCTTGGCCACGTGTCAACGACCCCAGAGGAAGGGAGGATCCCCGCTGAAATTGCCGATCTCGGCCCTGTCATCCCCGGTCGACGGCAGGTAATAGTGGATTTCACCATTCCTCTGGTCATAGGCCAAGCCGCCCCACGAGGTGAGCCCCCCCCCGTCATAGGCGAAGCCCGTCTGGACGCGCCACTGCGCCGAAACATCCGCCCACGCACGCACGAGGGCAACGCCCGTCCAGCGATCACCGAGCCCACGCCCCCATCGCACATCACCAGGGGGCTCCGCCACGTCCAGGAAAGGATTGCCGCTGTCGTCCCGATTGGCGAACAGCCCGGCCAACTGGACCGTAGCGGCCCCCGAACCGCTGCGCGCCCAAGGCGGCGTTATGGCCAAGGTGGTCGAGTTGGCGGTCGCCGTGGTCCGCGCCCACATCGCCCCGGCGTCGTCCGTCACGACGATGTGCGTGCCGGCGGGAATCACGCCAGAGGGCGGCAGCTGCGCGATGATCAGCGTGGACTGCCCCGAAGTCGGAGCGGTCGCGGTTGCACTCCACGAGACATAACCAGGGTCATTGTCGGACGCATTTCCCCCCGGATAGAGCTGGGGCCAGAAACCGGTTCTGAACTTGTAGAAGCCGATGGACTGCCTGAGCGCTGCAAGTTGCATCTTGCAGGTCGAAATCCGTGCCTGAGCCTGATATTGGCGGACACCCGCCACGCTACCGGCCAAGAGAATGAGGCCGACGACGGCAGCAAGGGTGACCTCGAGAAGGGAAAGGCCCCTCTGGCGCGCGATGCGATGCCGGATCATTGCGCCGCCTTGTTCGTGTTGGACATCAGGCCGATCAGCGGCATGTACAGACTGCCCAGGATGAAGATGACCACACCCGCGATGACGACCGTCATGGCCGGTTCGATGGCGCCCATCATGCTCTTGATGGCAGCCTCGATCTCCGAGTCCACGTACTTGGCGCCTTTCATCATCAGGTCGTCGAGTGCACCGGATTCTTCACCTGCGACCAGCAGATGGTTGACGAAGGGTGGAAACAAGGCCGAGGCCTCGAACAGCGTGGACAAACGCGCGCCCTGGATGATGCCTTGGCGGATGTCCTCGATCTTGGATGCCGTGATGGCATTGCGCGTCGAATCCCGGAGGCTCTCGAGTGTCGTCGTCAGGGGCACGCCGCAGCGCATGAAGAGCGCCATGTTGTAGAGCAGACGACCGATGACGACCTTGTAGTTGAGATTGCCGAGGATGGGCACCCTGTATTCGAAGCGATCCTTGAGAATCAGGCCCAGGTTGGTCTGCCTGAACCAGTTGACGCTCCACCAGGCCGAACCGGCATAGAGGGGCAAGGTCCACCAGTAGTTCTGCACGTACTTGCTGGAGGCGATCAGGAACTTGGTGGTTCCGGGCAGGTCGAGCTTGAAGTCGTCGAAGAGCTTGATGAACGTCGGAACAACGAAGAGCATCAACCCCAGAACGATCAGCGAAATCAGGACCAACATGACCGTGGGGTAGGTCATGGCCGACTTGACCTTCTGCTGGGTCTCGGCCGTCTTCTCCAGATATTCGGCCAAACGTTTGGTCGTCTCTTCGATGTTGCCGGACTGCTCCCCGATCTGGATAAGTTCGCAGAAGACGTCCGGCAGGAACTCCTTGTGCTCAGAAAAGGCCTCCGTCAGCGAAATACCCTCAAAGATCTTGCCGAGAACAGTCTGGTTGATGATGAGCAGGCGCCTGTCCGTCACGCTGCCGCCCAGAATCTCGAGGGTCTGCGCGATGGAAAGACCCGCATCCATCATCGTCGCCATCTGGGAGGTGTAGAATACGATGTCCTTGGTCGGCACCTTCTTGCTGCTCATGAAACCGGGGAGCAGCCGCTCCATGAGCTTCTCGAAGGGCGACTGGGCCGCCATTCGCTGCTTGCGGATTTCATCCGCAGACTTGGCCTGTGCGCTGCCGGGCATGTAGTCGTGCCAGAACTGCTTGACCGCAAGTTTGGTCGGGAACATGCTGCGGTCCCGCAGCAGTTGCCGCGCCTGCCGCTCATCAACCGCAACTATTTCGCCGGTGGTTGCAGCCCCGCCCATGAAAGGGGTGGCCGTGTAGACGAAGGTCTTCTTCTTCTGGATCCGGATCTTCTCGGGCTTGGTGTCCTGCTTCTTCGCGGCACCCTCGCCCTCACCGTCCTCGCCACCTTCCCCCTTTTTGGTCGTGAGGAGTTTCTTTAGGTCGACCTTCTTCTTGGGCGCGACCCTAACTTCAAGCGGGAAAAGACCCATCTCGCGCAGCTTGGCGCGGACTTCCTTCTCGTTCTCGGCCTCGATCGTATCCTTGCGGATCGCGTTGCCGGCGTGGGCCGTGTACTCGTAAAGCTTGGGCATCGGTTCCTCGGCCATACGGCCTGCGGAGACGGGGACGCACGCCCTGCGTCGACGAGAGGGGCGCTGAGTTCCCCTAATTGTTACCCCGCAGCCTACGGATCGTCACAACGCCGTGTTCCGGGTACAAGGGAATCGTGAGACGCACCATGGCGCACAGGGGCATGACCCTGCTGGAGGTCGGGCTGGCGATCAGCCTCGGTCTGATTCTGGCCGCAGCGACGGCCTTCGCCTACAACTCGGCCAAGGAGGCGGCCGGCGACTCCCGTGCCGCTGCCAAGGTCGGCGATCTCCAGGCCATGGTCGAGTCGTCCTACGCGACGCGGGGATATTACCCGGATGCGTCGGATGCACAGTCAGCCTGGGGCGCACGCCGCCAGGACGCTGAACTCTCACCTTGGGGCGGCGCCATCGTCGACAATTCGGACTCCATCGTGAAGGGGCTCTTCGTCTATGACAGCGATCCCGGGAGCATCCCCGAGCCGCAGACCTCCGCGGCCATCACCCGAGAACCCGTCGTCAACGGTTCGCCGCGCGGCACCGACTATTGCTACTACATCCGTCTGGCTCTGCCCGGCCAAGCTACGGTGGTCCGAACCCTCGCCGACCTTTCGCAGGGAAGTTCGGGCGTCGTTTGCCGAAACTACTCCGTGGCCATCAGCAAGCACTATCGCCGTTGGTACTTCATGCGGACCACCAGCCAATGAGCAGCAGCAGCCGACGCCAGAATCCCCGCCCATCCGTACGCCTTGCGGGGTTCACACTCGCCGAGACGATGCTGGTCATCATCATCGGGGCCATCGTGCTGGGGGCAGGCGCCGTCATGTTTCGCCAACTGCGTGAATCCGCCGGGTTCTCCGTCGCACAGGCCCGCGTGCAGGCTGCCCGAACCCTGGTGGAGCGCGTCGTGACGCAACAGAGCACTCCGCCGACACGCGAAACCTTCATGGAACTGCTGCTGGCCAATCGCCGCGAAGACCATGCCAACAGCCCATGGGGCGGCCCCTCCGATTGCGGGCCCGACCGCGGCGCGCAGAACCCGCCCAACTCCCAGTGCTGGCCGCAGCTGGCCACGAATGGCTTCTCGTTCAGGAATGTCTTCTTCCTGCAATCGACCCCTCGGTTCGTCGCCGCCAGCACCAACCATGGGGACAGCGGCCTCCTCTATTACTTTCACGTGGATGCGGGCCGCACCGAGATCATGGTTTTCGACAACGCGACCAAGGCCTACAAGCATTTCGACACCTATGCCGTGGCCTATTGCGACAATCAGGGCCGACGCTTCCTGTTCCCGTCGGGACCGCCGGTTTACCTGGCCGATGGCAGTGTGGCCGCGGACACCACGTCCGCGGTGGCCGTTGGCGGTGGTGGCACGACCACCGGCGGTGGCGGGACCACGGGTGGCGGCGGCACGGGTGGGGGTGGATCGACGAGCGGAGGGGGCTTCACCGGCCGCGTCGGCGGCAGCGGTGGCGGCGGCGGCGGACTCTAGCAGGCGTTAGACAACCTGCCGGACAGGGTATAGGCGCCTGTCGCCACGGATGAAGTCATCCGTGACCCTATGGAAGGCTTCTGCATGTTGCGCCGCCCTTACAAGGACTCGTTCCTCCTCGCCCTGGCGATCGGCGTGGCCATCGGCCCGCTGGCCGATATCGCTTCAGCGGCGCCGAAGCACAAGGCCCGCAAGCCGGCCACCAGCAGGCCAGCGAAGGCTGCCAAAGTCGTCAAGGCGCCGGTTGTTCCAAGCAAGCCGGCGAAAGCACCCGTGGTCGCGGTCCCCATCCTGAAGCCTGCCGCGCCGAAGTCACCCGGCCGCCCCACGTCCTTCCTCGTCCAGGCGACGCCGGCTCCGAGCGGCGTCGAGACCATCGAGATGCCTGCGGGCAAGGCCGATGACAACATCACGCTCGCGACTCGCGTCAGCCTGCCCGGTGGCAGCGAGCGCCTGTTCCTGAGAGCCCGGGGCCTGCCTGTTCAGGAAGTCATTGGCACGATTGCCGAGATGAAGAACCTCAACCTGATCATCGATCCGTCGGTCACGGGAACAGTAGCCGTCGACTTCCAGAACATCCCGCTCAACCAGATCATGGAGACGTTGCTGGCCACCAACGCCCTCACGATGCAGAAGACGGGCAGCACGTACATCATCTACCGCAGCGGTCGCTACGGGCAGGCCCAGATCCGCTTCATGCCCGTGCACTTCGCCCCGGCAAGCACGATGATCACCAAGATCACCACCATCGTGGGCAACAGCGGCATCTCGGGGGCAAGCAACACGGCGGGTGGCGCGGCGGGTGCTTCCTCATTCTCGCCGGCCTACAAGCTGATTGCCGACTCCCGCACCAACAGCATCATCGTCCACGGCACGAACGAGGACATCGAGATCGTCGAGCGTCTGGTCAAGCGCATGGACGTCCTGATGCCCAGCAAGATCTTCCGGCTGACGTACCTGACGCCGATGGAAGCCATCAACCTGCTGAAGAACAGTTACTTCGTGGGTGCCGGCGTCGTCCAGGACACGGTGGTGTCGGGCGGTGGAGCAGCCGCCGGGGCCGCTGCGGCAGGCGCCGCCGGGGGCGCTGGCGGCGGTGCGGGTGGCGCTGGCGGCGTCCCGTTCACCGTTCAGGACTTGGACTTCGGCAAGGGGTCGAAACCCACGCAGATCAATCCGGGCGTCACGGAGGCAACACCACGCTTCGTACCGCTCGTCCGGGACAACAACCTGCTGGTCATCGGCAGCCGCGAGGAACTCAACCTCGTGGAGCAGATCCTGCCCCGCATCGACAAGCGGCGCAGACAGGTCCTCCTGCGTACGCAGATCGTGGAACTCAACGAAAACGGCCGAAAAGAGCTCTCAGGGCTCCTCAACAACCTGCAGCTACCCTACATGCCTGTGACAACGAATCTTTTCAAGGCAATCGAAACAGGGACCTCACCCTTCGGTGAAACCCAAGTGTCCACCTCCAAAGTACCGAACCTCTTCAACCTTGACGTTACATTTCGGCGTCTCGAAGAAGAATCGAAAGCCAAGTTGCTTGCCAGCCCCACGATCCTTGCGATGGATAACAGAACTTCCAAGCTTTCCAGCACCCAGCAGATTCTGGCAGGCATCACGACCACCACGACGGGTCTCGGCCAATCCGCTCAGGTAACCCAGACCGTTCAGACCGCTCAGGTTGGCATCGAACTGGAAATCACTCCCCGAATCCTGCTGGACAATTCCGTTTCCTTGTTTGTCAAACCTACGATTTCGTTCCCTGGCGAGACCCTGAATGTGGCCCAGCAGGTCATCACACTGACCACCCAGCGGACCTATCAATCCGAGGAGATTCGGGTCAAGGATGGCGAAACCATTGTTATCGCCGGCTTGATTCAGGAATCTGACAACAACGTCTCGCAAGATGGCTTGCCGTTCGACTTCCCGTTGGTGACAAACATCCTTGAGGTCACCCGCACCAAGCCACTCGTGCGCGGCGCTTGGGACTTCGTTTTTGGCACCGGCACCAAGACCCGCAACAAGCGGAAGTCTGAAGTCCAGATCTACATCACCCCGGAGATTCAACCTGATGTCTGAATACCTTCGGCACTCTGGGAGGCGGGTCAGGGAGCTGCTGCTGGCCTCCGCAGTCATGCTCGGAACGGCTGCCTGTGCTCAGTCCGTTCCCCAGCTCTATTCCAATGCTTTCACGCGGTCTACATCACTGGAGTTGGCAGTGGACCAGTCACCAGGAGTCGACCGAGTCATCACTCTGGACGCTTCGGGTAGTCCCAGCCCGCCCACGAACACCTTACGTGATTTAGTGTTCAGGTTCAGCAGAATCGAAGGTAGCATCCCCTTCATTCTCTACTGGGTTCTTGAGGTTGAAGGCCCCAGGAGAGGTGAGGGTGATGCCACCTTCTCGGTCATTCCGGCCGGATTCTCTGCATCGACCGAGAGTATCTACATCTTCAGCCTCGGGGACCTCGCGCGTGACGACAGTCCCGTGGGATTGGCCGACACGGCAGTCACCCTGCAGCGCACCTACAATCTGCGCGCCGTGTGGGAGAACAGCCTCCTGCAGAGTAACCTGACGACCCGGACCCCCATCCGTATCACCGTACCGACAACGGACGGCGACTTCACCAGGACCCTGAACCTCCGGAATACGGATGACGCCAAGGCTTATCTGGACGCAAAATGGCGCGAAGCCAGATCCAATCTGTGGGGCGTAGGGGAGGATGGCTTCACCCCCGGCTCCTTTATCGACGGCCTGCTGCTGTACCCCAGTACCGCGAGTGCCGAGCTGCTCAATCCCGTCCTCAACAATGCCAGAGACACGCCCACCATCACCTTCACCCTGAAGAACACTGAGGTTACTGCCTCGGAGTAGTAGGCTCACCTGTCGACCGGATCATTGCCCGAGTTCGGCCCGATCCCTCATCATGTCGCCCATGCGCTGGTACCATCTCGCCTCCATCACCTTCAAGGAAGCCCTACGCGATCGGGTTTTCAATCTCGTCGGGCTCTTCGCAGTTGTCCTGATGGCCGGGGCCTTCCTCGCCGGCAACCTTTCCGCCGGATCTGAGGCCAAAGTCATTCGCGACCTCGCGCTTGCCTTCATCCAGATCCTTCTGCTGCTGGTTGGTATCTTGCTGGGCAGTCAAGGCATTCACCGAGACATCGACCGCAGGACCATCTTCCTGGTGTTGTCCAAACCGGTGCGCAGGGGCGAGTACCTCCTTGGCAAGTTGCTGGGGATCGGTGCCGTGCTTCTGGCTCTGGGCATCGCCATGACGCTGGCTTTCGTGGCCATTCACGGGTTGCTGGGCGGCTTCGTGCCCATGAACCTGCTACCGGCTATCCCCTTGATGCTGATCGAAGCCACCGTCTTCACGGCGATGGCCTTGCTCTTCTCCAGCCTGACCTCACCGACGCTCGGCCTGGCCTACTGCCTCGGGTTGTTTCTGGTGGGACACACCACCTCCACCATCCACACCTTCACCCAGCAACCCGAAACGCCTGACGCCGTTCGCTGGTTCGGCGAGTTCATGCTGCGAATCGTGCCCAATCTCGAGGTGCTCGACGTCAAGAACCAGGTGGTTTACGGAGATCCGCTTCGATTGCAGGATGCCCTGTGGGCCGGTGGCTATGGGCTCGCCTGGACCTTCCTGTTTCTGGGTCTGGCCACGCTCTCCATCCTGCGCCGCGAGGTTTGACGGATGCGGGCCCCCTTGCAGGCGATGTTGATTGCTTCGCTGGGTTTCACGTCCATCCAGTGGACCTTCGAGGGCTGGGCCACGGCTCGCGTTCGCTTGCCCGGACTGCAGTCCGTCCCTCCTCCCCGAGTCGCCAAAGCGATTGCAGCAGGTTTTGACGGGTTTCTGGCCGATCTTGCCTACATTCGCTTCAGTACGTATTGGGGCTACTGGTTGACGCATGGCCGTGCCTTCCATAACGTGGCCCCGCTCCTGGACTTGGTCGTGACCCTGGACCCCAGGTTGCGATCCGCCTATGAGATCGGTTCGGTTGCGCTGGGGGACGCCGGCGACGTCGATGGGGCCATTCGGCTTCTTGCAAAGGGAGCCAAAGCCTCGCCAACGGACTCGTGGTATCCCTTTCAGACCGGGATGATGCTGTTTCTCTACAGCACCCGATATGCAGAGGCGGCGACGGCCTTCGAACGCGCTGCGTCCATGCCTGGGGCCGATCCCGCCGCGGCCTTCTTTGCCGCGAGAATGCACCTGTCCTCGGCGCGCAAGGACATGGCGCTGCGCATCTGGTACGACATCTGGAGAACCACCAAGTCCCCGTCCATGCGCACTTGTGCAGCCAATTGGATCAAGAAGGAAGGACGTGGGGATTTGTTGAAGGATGCGAAGACTGGCGAGTAATGTAACGAATAATGAACTCACCTGAAAGACCCTGAGGGCGTGGACGTTCCCTCGTTTGAAGCGACATGGACGCGGTAAAGTGTCATCACCCAGGTTTGGTACACCATCACACAGGGCACAAGCGGTTGTGCCTCATGCGGAGGAAGGAGAATTATGATTTCGCAAGCCACGCGCAAGAAGAAGGGCTTCACCCTGATCGAGGTGACCCTCGCGATCGTCATCGGTATCGTCATGATCGCCGGCGCGACGCTCATCTACAACCAGGCGAAGAACTCGGCCGGAAACAGCCGCGCCAGCAGCAAGGTCGTCGGCCTGCAGCAGGTCATCGAGGAGTTCGCCGCCCAGAACCAGGGCATCTACCCGACCAGCCTTCGCGACATCAACGATCTCTGGATTCGCAAGCGCCCCGATGACTGGAACAAGAGCCCTTGGGGCGGTGTCATCGGATCGTCCTTGAATCCGAACTCCGCGCACACCAATTATGCCGCTGACTACACTGCGGCCAATGCGGGTGGCGTCGCCGTTCTGACGATGTCTGCAGCCGCCGGCGCCACCGGCGTCGACGGTACCCGCGCCACGACCGCGTCGACCATCGCGCTCGATGCCGCGGCTGCCCTTGCTGCCAACCCTTCGGGCTACTCCGGTGCGACGGCCCTGCACGCGGGTGCCAAGCCCGTCGCCGGCTTCAGCACCACCCAGAGCGACAACTTGATTGGCGCGCTGGTCTACATCTCGGACTCCGCCAACTCCCGCATCGTGGTCCAGAATGACCAGGTCACCAACAGCTCGGTGTACCTGAAGGGTTACGCCTGCTTCACCGCAGACGCAGTGGGTCGTTGGCCCAACTTCACCGTTGGCGCCAAGCCGAACAACTAGTCGACGCTCTCGTTCCGAAACCGGGCCCTTGCGCAAGCAGGGCCCGGTTTCATTTTGCAGGGCGGTGGCTCCAGGCCCTACATCTTCACTACGGGGGACTGATCGCTCCGTGCACGTAGCAGCCATCACTTCAGCCGCACACACAGGAGTGAATGAGCAGCCGGACGTCAGCTCAACGCAAGTTGGGACGGAGGTCCCCCAGCAGCAGGTGCTTGCGCCAACGCTGCATCACGGTCTGATTGACCACGTACCATGAAGCAGGCCCAGCGGTCGTGTGGACCTTGCGCAGCAGGCCCGGCATGCGGCCGTTGAGCCACGTCATGCCTGCCCACGTCTGGGCCGGTCCCAGGTCCGGACGAATGGCAAGCGGTACGTGGAGTGCCACGACACCATCGAGCAAAATCGCACGCTCGATGCCGGGATCCACGCCCGAGAAGGACAGTGTCCTGCGACCCGTGGCCTGGTAAAGCAAGCCCGGGGAGTCCGAGGCCAGCAAGCCCCGCGGAGCCAGCAGACGCACCTCGTCGGCCAATCGGTCCTGCGTAATCTCGTGGAAGAACATCATGGCCTTGATATACGGCTGCATCCGCTCGGCCCCGCGAACCCCGTCCACGAAGGCAACGGCCTGGAGCACCAGCAAGGCAGGCAGAATCAGGCGCCAAGGCCCGGAAAGCCTGCGCGCCTGCACGACGGCCTCGGCGGCGATGACGACCACCAACAGGGGGAGTACGGGCTGGAGCAGGCGCAACGGCAAGTGCTCCGCCAGATTCAGGAACCCGGCCTGCCAGATGGTGACCATCAGGACATAGGCTGCGATACCGAGACCAAGCGTCCCCGGCAACCGAGATCTCCTCCAGCCAAGGACCAACAGGGTCACGAGCGTGGCATCGAGAATCAGCGCCAGCACGATGAGGGCCGGACTGCCTAGCGGCAGGGGCGTTAGTTCAGGAAAGCGCGCGAAGTAAACACCAGGCAGCAGCAGCGAGGGAACGGCTTGGAGGAAGCTGCGGGCGAACGACAGCCCAAGTGAACCGAGCCTGAAGGCCACGTCACCTTGGGTCCAATATGCGATTTGCGAAACGTAGCCCGTCGACTTGAAGGCCCACCACCACAGTCCCCAGAAACCGATGGGCAGGACAGCTCCGAGCACGAAGGGCCAAGCCCCCAGGCGTCGCGACCGCACGGTGTGGATGAAGGCCATGCCCAACAGGGGCAAGGCCGCATATCGGGTGATGAAGGCATAGCCTAGGATCAGGCCCAGTGCCGCCATGTGGGGGCCATCCTGGACTCGGGTCCAAAGTACGAAGGCGACCATCAGCAACAGCGAAAACAGGGCCTCCGAGATCAGGGACCCGGAATTCTCGATGATGAGGGGATTGACCGCCAACAGCGCGAGCCCAGGCCCCACGGACCACCAGGGCCAGAACCGGGCACCCGCGGCCCAGTGGAAGGCCACGGCCAGAGTCGCTCCCCATAACATCAGCACAAGCACCTGGCCTCCCAAGATACCCTCCCAGCCGGTGCCGAAGATGCGCAGGACAGCGACGAGCAGCATGGACCAGCCCGGCGGGAAACGATCCATCGAGATGTCCACGGGTGCCCACGCCAGGCAAAAGCCCTTGCCCTCAAGCAGTGAAAGGGCTCCTGCCCAGTAGGCACCATCGTCATTCACCTGATTGGCATTGCCCCAGCGGACATGCCACATGCCCAATCGCACGACGAAAGCCATCAAAAGCAAGGCGCCCCCCGCGAGGAGGGCGGCGCGAGCCGGAGTCGGATCTGCTTGGTCGGAGAATATCGGCTCCTGTTGCCGGGCTGTAGGCTCCTTCGCCGTCACGGCAGCAACCTCGGTGCCCCGGGAGCGCCTCCGGGGACCGGACCGTTGCTCGCCCCGACGCCCGGCCTCGCCTGGACCACATGGCGAATGGCCAGCAGATCCTGGTTGATGGAGGCCATGCGCCGTTCCTGTTCCTCGAGGGCCTGGGTGACGCGATCATCGACATCCCGCGAGGTCTGGTACTGCTTGACCAGGCTTTGGACCAACTGCAGCAGCCTGCCCTGGGATTCTCGCTGCTCGGCCAGAATTGCCGCCATCTCCTGCTGGGCCTGCGTGCGGAACTCCTTCAGGTCCTCCCGCCCACGATATGTCTCCTGCTGCAGTTGTTCCATGCGTGCATGCAGGGCCGTCACGTCATCGAGGCACTCCTCGAAGCGTCCACCCAACTTGTCGAGACCCTCGGCCGCAAGGAATACCTTGCCCTTGAGCAAGTCCAGATCCTTGTCCGTGCGCTCGCGCTTCCATTCGGCCTCGCTGGACAGCCGCTCGGAGCGCGACACGGCCTCCTCGACGAGGATGCGCAACTTCTCGACCTGCCCCTCCCGCTCGAAGAGGCGGTCCTGGAAGGCGGCCAACTCGTCGGCCATCCGCTGGTGCAACAGGGCACCGGACTGCTCCCACTCCGCACGCGTGGCCTCGAAGCGCACGGTGGTGTCCTTGAGTTCTTCCCGGGCGAGATCGACCTGATGCATCTGCTGCCGCAGCGAGGACAGATCGCTCATGGCCTGGCGACGGACATCCTCGACCTCGGAGAGGACCTTGGCGCGCAACTGCTGGAACTGGCCCTCCAGCTCCGCGGCCCGCTCCGCGGCCTGGGCCCCGTGCAACTTGGCCTGGGCACCATCCTGGGCCATCTGGCGCAAGGTGTCGCGGGTCTTGCCCTCGAGCATCTCCATGTCCCGGGCGAGCGCTTCCTGACGACCCAGCAAGTCATCCGAGAGCTTGTCCTTGAGGTCGTCGACGGCGCGGCCCAGGGTCTGGTCCATCTCGCCCAGACGCTTCTGGACCGCGGAAAGCCGCTTCTCGAGGCCTGCACCCTGCTGGCGCTGATCGGCTTCGGCCTCGTACATCCGGGTGCGCAGCTCCTCGAGCGTCGCCGTCATCACCTCGCCCTCGGCCTTGCCGGCGAGATCCGCCCGCGTCGTCTCGAGTGCGGCTGCCAGCGCCTTCATGCGTCCCTGATGGACTTCCAGGATGTCGTGGAACTGCCGACGCGTTTCCTCGATGGTCAACTCCAGCGATTGCTGCAATTGCCCCAGCATCCGTTCGTGGTCACGCCCCTGCTGCTGCACGGCCTGGCGAAGGACATGATCCTCCTCGGGTTGCTCACGCCGCGCCTCCCGATGCGCCTCGGCCAACCCGTCCGTGGCCACGGCCGCCAGAGGCGGAGCGGCTTCGGGGTCCATGGGCACATCGCCCCAATCACCATCCAGCACCATCGACTCCTCGGGGCGACGCCGACGCCACGTCCCCAGCATCCGCCATCCGCCGAAGCCGAGCGCAAGCAACAACCCGCCACCGATCGCGAACCGCCAGGGGAAAGCCTCGCCCTCGGCTTCGAGGGTGATGGGTGGGTCGACAGGCCAAGCCGCACGCAGGCGATTCTCGTCAGGCAGCTCGCCACCGGCGCGCAGTGCGGCCTTGGGTGCCTCGACCATCACGGCCCAGTCGGACGGCTGGATGCGTGCCAGACCGTAGATGGCCCTGCTGCTCTCGAAGGTGCCTTGAGGCTGGGCCATGGCGGGAAGCAGGGCGTCCGGCCCGAAGGCCAGCGGCCGACCGGCCACGGAGGACAACGGCGCACCGCCGGCATCCAGCAACACCATCCGCCCCTCTTCACCGATGCGCGCCGAGGCAAAGGGCGCCAGAATACGGTCCGCGGCCAATTCGGCACGCACGAGGCGATGCCGCTCCACCATCGGGACCAACACCAGGATGCGCGCCTGGCCGGCCACCCGGTGAGAACCCACCCAAGGCTTGCCGGTCGTCAGCACCTCCAGCGCACGGGGCACGATACCGTCGCCCGATTGCCACGCCACAACGCGCACCGAATCCTGCCCCTTGTCGGCCCACCGCAACAACGCCCGAGCACCCTCGGACGGATTGCCGTCGGCAAAGCCCTGCATGAGCAGGATGGTCTGCGACAAGACGTCCTGCACGAGGCGTGCCTGCGTCACCGCCAGAGCCTGAACCCGCGGGTAGGCCTCCTGCAGGGCCGGGTCACCCGCACTCGGCTCCGCCTGTGCGACTGCAGTCCTGCCGCCGCCCTCACCCGGCTCCGACGTCCGGCGCTCGGTGGCCGGAGCCTTGCGGACCCGACGTGCCTCGGCCGGACCGGCCAGCACCAGGCCGGCGGCCAGAAGTCCGATCCCCACGATATTGCTGCGCATGCTGAAGGGCTACCTCTCCCGAGGCCGATCCTGAAGCCGCCCGAGGTCTCATCGCTAGGACTTCCCTCACAGAACGGACGCAACCCGGTACCCTGAGACCGTGGAGACCAAGGCCGACACTCGGCCGGTGACGGCGAGAGCCGGCACCCGTCGCGCGCTGCGCCTGATCGCCTGGCTTCGGGTTGCTTTCGGCGTTCTGGCAGCCCTGACAGCAGCGCGCATCTGGGCACATCTCGGGCGCGAAGACCGTGCCCTGAATGCCGAGAGACGTGCCGCCCGTCGCCTGCTGCACGGACTCGTCGGCCTGGGCCCCGTAGGCATCAAGCTGGGACAGACGCTTTCCACCCGGGTGGACATCCTGCCCCGGTCTTGGCGCGACATTCTCCAGCTGTTACAGGATGCCGTCCCCCCAGAGCCACCGGACTACGCACCTGGCGTGCTTCGCGCCGAGTTGGGCGATCGGCTCGGGACGCTGCTTTGCGCGGTCGATCCCGTACCCCACGCGGCGGCTTCGATGGCCCAGGTCCATCGCGGCCGCCTGCACGACGGCCAGTCCGTCGCCGTGAAGATCCGTCGCCCGGACCTCGCCGGACGCATCGCGGTGGACGGGGCGTTGTTGCGATCAGGCTCAGCCCTCCTTGCGTGGTGGACCCGAGTGCTTGCCCGGCGTCCCGGGCGGCGTCTACCTGCCGGCCTGCTTCGCCTCAAGGCGTTGCCGTGGCAGCGGATGGCCGATGACTTCCTGAGCGGTCTGGAAGCCCAGATGGACTTCCTCGCGGAAGCCACCAACGCCGAGCGGTTCCTTGCCAACATGGCCGGAACTCCAGGCATTCTCGCTCCGAGGCCGATTCGCGAACTGACGACCTCCAGCGTCCTCGTGATGGAGTGGATCGACGGGGTCAAATTCCATGATCTGGAAGGCATGGCCCGAATGGGCGTCGACTTCCGGGGACCGGTGCGCCTCGGGGTGACGTGCTTCGTCACGCAACTGCTGGAGCACGGCTTCTTCCACGCCGACACCCACCCCGGCAACATTCTCGTCACCCCCAAGGGCGAGGTGGCCTACCTGGACTGGGGCCTCGTCGCGACGTTCCCGACGGCGGTGCGCCTGGCCCTCGTGAGCTGCTTTCTCGATCTGGTGCGGGAGGATTGGGAAGGCCTGATCGATGGCCTGACCGGCCTCGGGATGTTCCCGGAGGATGTCGACCGGGACCGCCTGGTGCCGCTGCTGCGCGATCTGGTCGATATCCAGATTGGCCGCAAGGGCACGCGGATGCTGCCCCTCGGGGAGGTCCTCGAACGCCTGACGCTGATCCTCGAGGACCAGCCGTTCCACCTTCCCGATACACTCGCCACGCTTGCCCGGACAGCCATCACGATGGAGGGCATGGTTCTGGCCACGTGGCCCGAGTTCAAGTTCCTCGAGGTGGCCCTTCCGGCGGCTGCACGGCTGATGCTGACGGGGGCCGAACCGTCACTGCGGCAACGACTGCTGCACGAATGGCTGCCGGATGGCAGGCTCGACCTCGATCGGATCACGGCCACGCTCGAGATGGCAGCCCGGGAGCAACCGCTACCCGCGGCTGCGTGGTTGCCGGAGGCCATGGACTGGCTGCTGGCGGGGGACGGGCGGCCCCTGGGCGATGCCCTGATCGCTGTGGCTTGGCCGAAGCAGCCGGATGCCGATTCCCGAGCCAACAGTGCACGCCTCGCCACCCTGATCGACCGGGATCTGGACCTCGAGCGCCTGGACGTGGTCGATCTGGCCCGACGCCTCGGGCCATGGCTCGTTTCCGAGGACGGCCTCGCCTGGCTGGGAGATTGCCTCGGCCGCCTCGGACAGCAACCCCACGACGACCCCCTCTTGCTGGCCCTGCTGCGTGCACTGGCCCAGCATCCGCCCGCGCACTCCGCCCGCGCCCTGCCGGTGGCGACCGACCTCGTCGAGGCGACCTTCCGACAGCCGCGCACGTGGTGGCAGCAATTCCCCCACTGGCTGGCTACCCTGCCCGGCTCGCCGGGCGCTCGTGAACTGGCACGCACCTGGCTACCCGAGACGATGGACGCCGCAGGCGAGCTGACCGACGAGGCCTTGATGCGAATCTGTCTCGCGCTTGCAGCCGCCCCGATTCCGCTGACCCCATTCCTGCAGGCGGCGATCGACCTGCTGCTTGCGAACGCTGCTGCCGACCCGTGGATGGGGCAGCGGCTTGTCTCCGTGCTGTCAGGCCGCCCGGCCCCCGTGCTCCTCGCCCTGGGGCGCGTCGCTGCACGACCGGAAGTCGCGGCGACGCTTGCCCGAAGAAGTCCCGAACTGGCACGCTGGAGCTTGCGGGCCTTGCTGGGCCCATGACCTGAGGACCGGATCGATGTTCCTGAAGCTGCGCGACCTGGCCGAACTGCGCCTGCTGACCGCCGCGCTCCTTGCCGAGCGCACCGTCCCCGAGACGGCGGACACCGAAGAGGCCGTCGCAGCGGCGGCCGAGACGATGGACCCGCTGATCGACCGTCTGTTGCAGGCGGCCGAGGCCCAAGGGTTCGGTGAAGAATCGGGCCTGTCGCTCCGACCGGACGAACGGGACCGTCTGGTTGCGGCGGTCGAGCGGCAGCTGGATCTCGCAGCGGGCCAGGGAGAGCTGTTTCTCGTAGGCGACCTCGAGGCCGTGTTGCGCAAGCTGGGTCAGGGCACCTGACGCCCGAGTCACTCGGCGATGTGGCTGACCTGCGCCGGGAAGACATCCCGGACCAGCAGCGGATGACTGCGGGGCCGGCCGCGGACCTGCAACCAGACTCCCACGGAGAGGCTCGGCAGCGTCTGCTCGTTGTTCATCGGGTACATGTGCAGCGTCACGGAGGCTGTGCCCGGTGCCGGGGGCTGCAGGGCCCAATTGCCCCAGATGGTGCCGACCTTGCCGCCGATGTCGAGGCGGAAGAGCTTGCCGGGCGCGAAGGGTACGGGCGACCCGGGAGCGTTGTAGCCGCCCGTCACGGGCCTGAACCAGGCACCGCTCCGATCCGCCAGCGTCTCGATATTCATGCCGATGACATCTTCGGACGCACCTCTGGGCACGTTGGCCACGCCAAGGATGGTGAAGGCCGGAGTCGTGCCCGCTCCGATCGTGATGGCCGGTCCGACCCCCTGACGCGACCGGTAATCACTGCCCGGCGGCCCCATGACGTCCACGCTCCCGCCCGTGATGGCCGTGACCCGGATGGCATCGGGAAAATAGAAGGACATCGTCGCCACCTCGGATGGACCGGTCAGCCAGACGCCGTCGGCGGCGCCCTCGTCGAAGACCATCAGGCCCCCGGGGCGCTGGCTGTAAGGCAGCGGACTGTCAGGCTCGTAGACGAAGCGAACGGTCCGCATGAGGAAGCCTGTGCCCCCCAGCGGCGAGAACTCCCGGCGCAAGCGAGGCAAGGTCACGGCCGCCTCGCCGAAGGTCGTGCCGTTGTCCGCCGCGAACTCGAGGCCCGCCGGAATCGTGGCCGGCAGAGGGTTTGCGGTGGTGTTCCAATTCGGCAGCATGGGAGAGCCGCCCCCGTTCCTCTCGCGGTAGGCATTGGCCCCGTTTCCCTGAGCCTGGTAGCCGTCCGGCCAGCACACGGCGCCGAGAGCCGACTCCGCTCCCAGCCGAGCGAGTACCTGGCCCGCGCGATCCGGCAGCCGAACGGCATCGATAGTCAGCAACTGCACGGTTTCCTGACTGCGGTATACCAACATGAATCCCGTCATCAGCCCGGCAAGCGTGACGGTGGACAGCAGCACCTCGAGCAGACTGAATCCGCCGGTGCCGGCCGAGCATCGCCGCGGACGACCTACTGCAGCGGTCGGAGCCATGGGTATCCCTTCCTCGGCCACACCGTGACCCTCGGTGTCACATGGACGCCCTCCCCCAGCCTGTAGAGCCGGGACAGGTCCGGATACGTGCCCGTCACCGAGTCCGGCTGCCGGAGCACGACGAAAACCGTGACCGCATTGCAGCGGAAATTGCCCCCGGGCAGGCTCGGGTCGGCCTGACAACCGGCCTGCGCCGCGGGCGACACGCGCACCTCATAGACCAGTCCGGACGGCTCGACGAGCGGCGGGATGACGGGAAAGCGGCGACCGTCTTCCAGCGGCGTCCGCGTCAGGATTGCCTGAATCTGTTGCATCACGAGCCGCTCCACGATGGTGGCATGACCCTCGTCCCGCTCCAGCGCCTCGACCTGACGAAAGACGACGCGCGTCATCTGAGCCAGCGCCACGGTGCCGCCGGCCAGGATGACACCGGCCAGCATCGCCTCAAGCAGGTTGAAGCCCCGTGGCGGCCGGCCGGACAGCCTCACAGCGCGTTGCCCCCGTCGACGATCCTGGACGTGATGCGGGAATTCGCGCTGCCCTGGATGGGCACGGTCTCGAATTCCGTCAGCAGGCTGCGGGAGACCTGACCGACCTCGCTGTTGTCGGCACGGGTACGGAGCGAGCAGGAAAACCGAATGCGCACGATGCGTCGGAGGACGTTTCCCCCCACCGTATCGGCCCGCGCCTCGATGACCTCGCGCAAGACCGTAACGGAAGCTGTCGATGCCACAGGAATAGGCTCGGGCGTCGGAGAAGGCCCCGGGGGTGCCGGAGACGACGACAAGAGGACGCCAGAGTCCGGCATGTCGACGATGGGCATGGTCACCGCCGGCACGACGGCAGCGGGCAGGGTAGCCGGGACCAGGGCAAGCGCCCGGGCATATTCGGCATAGGCCCGCATGTTGCATGCGTGGGCCTGGGCACCCAGCAACTGGCCGCTTACACGCTCCTGATCCAGCCGGCGCATCAGCAGGCGCGAGACGCCCAACGTCGTCACGGTGAGTGCCGAGACGAGGATGGTGGCAATCAGGATCGCATTGCCGCGGGCAGGGCGGGGCATCCTGGATCATGTACCCATCCGCAGCCTCTCCCTACGGGGAAGTTGGCCCGAACACTGCGTGAACACTTGCATGCAGGCCCTTGGCGATGGTACCGTGGCTTCCACTTCCAACGGTGGGACGCGTCCCGCCGTTTTTTCATAACCGTTCGGCATGAGCCCGCATGCCTCAGGAGGATCCGTGGACGAAACGCCTCGCGAATCGACCCCAGACCAGCCCGCCCAGGCAGCCGCCAAGGCGGCAACCCGGCCTCGCCGCCGCGGCCTCGTGGCCGGCATCGTCGATGCCGTCAAGAGCGCCCTGCTCGGGTCTCCCGTGTCCCCTCCCGACACGGGCCTGTCGCCATCCGGTGCACCCGCCGCCTCTGTGCCTGCGGTACCTGAAGCCCCTTCCGGCGCAACGATCGAAACTGCCCCGGAGTCCGACGCTGCCACCGAAACGACGCCCGAGGCCGCACCTGCGTTCGTGGCTGCCGGCGAACCCGGCGCAGACGAAGCACCCGATGCATCGGGGAGTCCCGACGCGGAAACCCCACGCCCGGCCTTCAAGGCGACGACGCGAATCGATGAGTTGCTGGCGGTCGACGACGGGCTTGGCGACCTGCCGCAGTCCTACGATACGGACCGGGCCGTCCTGCTGGTGCGCGACCCCTACTGGATCCACGCCTACTGGGATCTTTCCGGAGGCACGATCGGCCGCGCTCAGGCGCGCGGCGACCATCGCCTGATCCTGCGCGTGCAGGAATGGGTACCTGGCGGCCGCCACCCCGGCTACTTCTACGACGTGCCCGTCCCGGGCACGGCGCGCAGCTGGTACCTGAGGCTGCCCGGCGACGGCCGCAGCTACCGGGTCGAAGTCGCCCTGCAGTTCCGCAGCGGCGGGTTCGAGACGGTGGCCGTCTCCAACCTCGTCGAGGTGCCTGCGGACGGCCCCAGTCCGATTGTCGCCGATCGTTTCGTGGACCCGGCCGACGAACCCTCGTTCCGGCCTCATGGTGTCTCGACGCTGCCACCCCGTGAGGAGTGGACCACGGCCGAGACGCCTTGGCCGGACGGGCTCGAACCGGATTGGACGGACGACCAGGCGGCGCATGGCCCTCCGTCACCGGGCATGCCCGAAATGCCCAGTCGCCTGATGCGCGCGCGGTTGGTGCCGCGTGCCCAGAATCCGTCCTCGGCGGACAACCCGTGGGTCGATGCCGGTGCGTTGCCGGACTCCCCGGGTGGGCCAAGCTCGGCCAACCTGTCGAGTCACGTCTGGGCGCCGTCCCAGCAGGCCCCGCTCGCCTCGGGCGTCGGTGCACGCCCGAAGGGCTTCTGGCTGGTTGCCGACGCCGAGGTCATCATCCACGGCGCCACCGAACCGGATGCCGTCGTGACCTTCCGCGGTGAGCGCATCCAGCTCAACGCCGATGGCACGTTCCGATTCCACTTCCACCTCCCGAACGGCACGCACCCCATGCCCATCCGGGCCCTCAACGCCGACGGCGATGACGAGCGTGCCATCACGATTACCGTCGGACGCCAGACGGAAGGCGACGGCCGCGTCAACCTGCTGCGGCAGGGCTGATTTCATCCCACCAAGGCATCCAGGAGACTGCTCTCATGCCCAAGGGTTACCTTGCGCTGGTGCTACACGCGCACCTGCCTTTTGTCCGCCACCCGGAGCACAGCCACTTCCTCGAGGAAGACTGGCTCTACGAGGCCATCACCGAGACCTATGTCCCGCTGATCAGCATCTATGACGAGTTGGTGCGCGATGGCATCGACTTCCGCATCACGATGTCCATGACGCCCCCCCTCGTGGCCATGCTGACGGATCCGCTTCTCCAGCGTCGCTATGTGCGCCATATCGACGAACTGATCGAGCTTGCCGAGAAAGAGAAGGTCCGGACACGCGGCGACGAGGCCTTCCAGCGCCTCTCCGACTTCTACCTCGACCGCTTCCGCCGCATCCGCCACATCTTCGTCGACCAGTACAAGGGCAATATCGTCACGGCCTTCCGCAAGTTCCAGGACCTGGGCGTGCTCGAGATCGTCACTTGCTGCGCCACGCACGGCTTCCTGCCCTTGATGCAGGTGCACCCCGAAGCAGTCCGAGCACAGATCCAGGTCGCCGCCCGGCACTACCGCCATCACTTCGGACGGGGCCCGAGGGGCATCTGGCTGGCCGAATGCGGCTACTTCCCGGGCGTCGATGCGTACCTTGCCGAGGCAGGCATCAAGTACTTCTTCACCGACACCCACGGCATCACCCACGCCACGCCGCGTCCCCGGCACGGCGCCCACGCCCCGATCTACTGCGCCGGCACCGGCGTGGCGGCCTTCGCCCGAGATGCCGAGTCGAGCCGCCAGGTCTGGTCCAAGGACGAGGGTTACCCCGGCGACTACAACTATCGTGAGTTCTACCGGGATGTCGGCTACGACCTGCCCCTGGAGTACATCGCTCCGTACATCCAACCGACGGGCGATCGCAAGAACACGGGCATCAAGTACTACCGCGTCACGGGCAAGACCGACCAGAAGTTGCCCTACGACCCGCACGTCGCGGACGAGCGCGCCAAGGAACACGCCGGGCACTTCATGTGGTGTCGGGAGCAGCAGATTTCTCACCTGGCATCGGCCATGGGTCGCCCGCCCGTCGTCATCTCGCCCTACGACGCCGAACTCTACGGTCACTGGTGGTACGAGGGCCCGAACTTCCTCAACTACCTGCTGCGCAAGGTGGCGACCGAGTCATCGACCCTGCGGCTGACAACGCCTGCCGAGTATCTGGATCGCCATCCGGTCCAGCAGGTCGCGACGCCGCCGCTCTCCAGCTGGGGCGCGGAAGGCTACGCCTCCTTCTGGCTCAACGATACCAACGCGTGGATCTATCCTCACCTGCATGAAGCTGCCGAGCGCATGATCGAGGTTGCCGCCTATCCGGATGACCGCATCTCTCCCCTGCAGGAGCGTGCGCTGAACCAGATGGCACGCGAACTGCTTCTGGCGCAGTCATCGGACTGGGCTTTCATCATGAAGACGGGCACCATGGTCGAGTACGCGAACAAGCGCACCCGCACGCATCTGCTGCGCTTCCAGCGCCTCTACGAACAGGTCCGGGCCGGCCGGGTGGACGAGCCGTGGCTCGCCAAGGTCGAGTACCTCGACAACATCTTCCCCGAGATCGATTTCCGGACTTATCGCCGGGAGGGTGCGGCCGCCAGGTCGACCACCACTCTGGCAACCAGATCCTGAGGCACGTCACCCGAAAGCGTGACGTGGCCTTCACGGACTGGCAGGATCCAGCGCAGCCGGCCGTCCATGGCTTTCTTGTCGCGGGGCATTGCCTGAAGGACCGCGTCCGGGTCCTGGGCATGCGTCAGCGGCAACCCGAAGTGCGCGAGGACATCCGTCAGCCGATCCTCGAGGCCCGGATTGCCGATACCGAGGGCCTCGGACAGGCGACAGGCCGCCCGGATCCCGATGGCCACGGCCTCTCCGTGCGTCAGGCCGCGGTACCGGGCTGCAGCCTCGAGCGCGTGTCCCACCGTATGACCTAGGTTGAGTTGAAGGCGTGGTCCACCCCGCTCGTCCGGGTCGGCACGCACCACCCGCGCCTTGTGTCCGGCACAGGCCTCGAGGACGGCGTGCAGTTGCCCAGCATCCCAGGAAGCCGGGTCCGAGGGCATGGTCCGCAAGCGTGCGAGCCAACCGTCCCCTGCGAGAAAGAGCGTCTTGACCACCTCGGCCATGCCGCTGCGCCAGGCCCGGGGCGGTAGTGTCTCCAGAAAGGCCGGCTCGATGCCCACGGCCAAAGGCTGATGGAAGGCTCCGAGCAGGTTGCGCCCTGCCTGGTGGTTGACGGCAACCTTGCCACCGATGGCGGCGTCGACCATCGCCAGCAAAGTCGTGGGCAGCACCAGCCACGGCATCCCGCGGCCGACGAGCGAAGCCGCAAGACCCGCAACGTCACCCACCGTACCGCCACCAAGCGCCACGAGCGTGTCGTGCCTGCCGAACCCGCCTGCCAGCAGGGCATCGACCAGCGCGCCCAGCACCGGCCAGCGCTTCGCTGCCTCGCCGTCCGGCACCTCGAAGACGACCACGTCCCGTCCCAGGTCCCGCAGCATCCCCTCGACCGCAGCCCCGTGTCGTCGCCGCACGGGGGCAGAAGTCACGAGCGCCACCCGGGTGCCCGCAAGGCGCATCGTTTCCTCGAAGGCCCCCGCCCCTACCCTCAGGTCGTGCGGCGCCGAGTCGGCCAGCGAAACGCAGCCGGGCCGGATTCGGGCCGCCAAGGCGGTCGCCAGCGCATCGGGACCTCGGCGGCCGACGGGCAGACGCCGCAATTGGGCGCGGCGCGTACCCTCGCGCGCCTCAAGCAAGGCTCCCAGCGCACCGGGTTCATCGAGCAGCGGACGCAATCCCCCCTTGGTGCGTCGCTCGAGCATGGCCGGGGCCGCGTCGAGCCAGACGGTCTTGCCATGCCGAGCGACGAGGCTTCGGGATACCTCGTGCTCCAACGTGCCCCCTCCCAGAGCCACGACCCGGGGCCCCATCCCGGGCAGGGCCGCGAGAGCCCGGGCCTCCGCAGCCCGGAAGGCCCCAAGACCTTTCTGTCTCAGGAAAAGATCGGGGGCAAGGCCCTCCCGTTCCCCGACGAACTGGTCCAAATCCGTGAAAGGCAGGCCACACAGGTCCGCGAGCAGCGGTCCCACGCTACTCTTGCCGGCCCCGGGGTGGCCCGCGAGGAACCAGATGCCGACGTCCCCGGAAGAAGCTGCCTGCGGTGTGTGCCCGCACGCACAAGTTCGCCCGCAACCCTGGGTCGTCATGGTCTGCCCCAATACAAACGGGGTCTCCGGAAGCGAACTTCCGAAAACCCCGTCATAGGCTCCCCGCGAAGGATTCGAACCTCCACAAGCAGATCCAGAGACTGCGGTCCTACCATTAGACGAGCGGGGAACGTAAGCGTCATTTTGCCCCGCAGCCCCCCACCCGTCAAGCCCCGTGTGGCTGGGGGCGCGTGGTAGACTGGAAGGCCTTCCCGAAGGCGACGGAGGTCAGGGGTGTCGGAATCCAGGGTCTTGGCGCGCGGCCTCCGCGAGGAACTCAAGCAGAGCTACCTCGACTACGCGATGAGCGTCATCGTGGGCCGGGCCCTGCCGGATGTCCGGGACGGCCTCAAGCCTGTCCATCGCCGGATCCTGTTCTCGATGAGCGAGAACAACCTGACCAGCGACCGCAAGCATCGCAAGAGCGCCACCGTCGTCGGCGACGTGCTGGGCAAGTACCACCCCCATGGCGACGCCAGCGTCTACGACGCGATGGTTCGCCTCGCCCAGAGCTTCAACATCCGCTACCCGCTGATCGACGGGCACGGCAACTTCGGCTCGCTCGACGGCGACTCGGCGGCGGCCTATCGCTACACCGAAGCGCGCCTCTCGCGGATCGCCAGCGAACTGCTGGCAGATATCGACGCCGAGACGGTCGACTTCACGCCGAACTACGACGGCACCGCAGAGGAACCGCGCGTCCTGCCCAGCCGCATCCCGAACCTGCTGGTCAACGGCTCCGCCGGCATCGCCGTCGGCATGGCCACGAACATCCCGCCGCACAACCTGCGCGAGGTCCTGGACGGCCTCGTGGCGCTCATCGATGACCCGGACATCGACGCAGCCGGCCTGATGGCCCACATCAAGGGGCCCGACTTCCCGTCCGGTGCCACCATCCTCGGGCAACGCGGCATCAGCGAGGCTTACACCTCCGGCCGTGGCTCCATCACGCTGCGGGCAACCTGTGAAATCGAGGAGATCCGGAACAACAGGATGGCCATCGTGGCAACCGAATTGCCCTACCAGGTGGGTCCTGATCCGCTCATCGCCAAGATCGCCGACCTGGTCAAGGACAAGAAGATCGAGGGCATCTCCGACCTGCGGAACGAGTCCGATCGCGAGGGCATCCGCGTCGTCATCGAACTCAAGCGCGATGCCGTGCCCCAGGTGGTGCTCAACAATCTATACAAGCAGACGGCCCTGCAGACGACCTTCGGCATCACCTTCCTGGCCTTGGTTGATGGCCAGCCGCGCATCCTTTCCCTGAAGGAAATGCTGGGCCACTACCGGGACCATCGGGTCACGGTGATCACGCGGCGTACCGACCACGAGCGGCGCAAGGCCGAAGCACGCCTCCACATCGTCGAAGGCCTCCTCATCTGCCAGGAGAATATCGATGCCGTCATCAAGCTGATCCGCGGAGCCGAGAACACGGACGCTGCCCGCACCGGTCTGATGGAGCGGTTTGCCCTGACCGAAATTCAGGCCAACGCCATCCTCGAGATGCAGCTGCGTCGCCTGACACAGCTGGAGCGCGGCCGTCTCGAAGATGAGGCGGCCCAGCTGCGGGCCCGCCTTGAAGAGCTGCGCGCCATCCTCGCGGACCGCGCCAAGGTCCTCGCCCTGATCAAGGAAGAGGTCGCCGAGGTCCGCGCCCGCTACGGGGACGAGCGGCGCACGCGCCTTGAACATGACCCCGGCGAATTCCGCCGCGAGGACCTCATTCCTGACGAGCCCATGTCGGTCTTCATCACGGACCAGGGCTACATCAAGCGTCTGGCCGCCGACACCTTCGAGCGGCAGGGTCGTGGCGGCAAGGGCGTCACGGGCATGAACATCCGCGAAGGCGACTTCACCCGACACTTCTTCGTCGGCACGGCCCACCAGCCGGTCCTGTTCTTCACCAACCGGGGCCAGGCCTACTCGCTGAAGACCTTCGAGATTCCCGAGGCCAGCCGGACCGCCAAGGGCACCAACATCGCCAACCTCCTGCCGCTGGGTCCTGGCGAGGTCGTCACGGCCGTCGTGCCCATCAAGGCCTTCGAGGAAGGCCGCTACCTGCTGATGCTGACGTGCAAGGGAACCATCAAGAAGACCGACCTGACGGCCTTCTCAAGCATCCGGCGCAGCGGCATCATCGCCATCGACCTCGACGAAGGCGACAGCCTCGGCTGGGTCGTGGCGACGGACGGCAACAGCGACGTCGTCATCGCGACGGCTGAGGGCATGGCCATTCGCTTCCCCGAGGACGAACTGCGGCCTCTGGGGCGTCCCGCACGCGGGGTCCGTGCCATCACGCTGAGGCCCGAGGATCAAGTCGTCGGCCTTGCCATGGCGCAGGAGAGTCTCGACCTGCTCTCCGTGACGACGGACGGCTACGGCAAGCGCACACCGGTTGCCGAATACCGGCCTCAGGGCCGTGGCGGCCTGGGCTTGATTAACATGAAGCTCAATGTCAACCGGGGCGGCAAGGTCGCCAACATCCTGGTCGTCAGCGACCAGGACGAGATTGTCCTCGTGACGACCAACGGCGTCGTCATTCGCCAGAAGGTGGCCGACATCGCCCGTTACGGCCGGATGACCCAAGGCGTGCGTTTGCAGCGCCTGGGCGACGACGACCGCATCGCCGGGGTGGCCCCGATGGTGGCCGACGACGGTCAGGAGGACTGACATGAGCGACGGCAGCGCGTTCAACTTCGACCCCTTCCAGACCGATTTCTCGTTCGATTTCCAGAACCTTCCCACGACGCCCACCGTTGCCGGGCCCTCGGGACTGGGTATTCTGCTCATGGAGATGGGCGCACTGACGGAAGAAACCTTGAACCAGGCGCTGGCCCATCAGGCGGAGCAGCGTCTGCCGCTCGCCCAGATCCTCCTGGAAGGTGGGTATTGCACCCAGGACCAGGTCAACGAGGCCCTTCGCAGGCGGCCAAGCCACAGGTGAACGACGTGACAACGCAGAGCGACGACCTGACCATCCTGCTGGGCTGCCTCACGGACGTGGGCAAGGTCCGGGAAATCAACCAGGATTGCTTCGCATGCAGTCCGGAAGACGGACTATATCTCGTGGCGGATGGCATGGGCGGTCACCTCGCAGGCGAGAAGGCGGCCCAGACAGCGGTCGAGGTGCTGGCCAGCACGATGGTCGACCATGCTGCCGCGGGCACGGCTGACGCACCGACTCTTGTCCGGGCCTTCCTCGAAGCCAACCGCCAGATCGTGCAGGCGTCCTTGTCGGATGCGACCATGCGGGGCATGGGCACGACGGCCACGATGGCGATGCTGGTGGGTGACCAGGTCATCATCGGCCACGTTGGGGACTCGCGCGCCTACCTTATCCGCGGAGGCGAGATCGAACAGGTCACCGAGGACCACTCGGTCGTGGCCCAATTGCTAAAGGCAGGGGCCATCACCCCACTCGAAGCGCTTCACCACCCCTATCGCAACGTCATCACCCGCTGCCTCGGCATGCAGATGGATCTCGAGCCGGATACCCATCAGTTCCCGTGGCAGCCCGGCGATCGCCTCCTCCTCTGCACGGACGGCCTGTCGGGCCTCGTGAACGACGACGAGATGCGCGACATCGCCCTCGAGGAAGCCGACCCGCAGGACGCCTGCCAGCGCCTGATGGACCTCGCGATCGATCGTGGCGGATACGACAACATCACCATCGTCCTCGTCCAACTTCCTGCCTGACCGCCGGATCGCTCTTTTCAAGGCCATGACGGACCGCCTGGGCCCCTACCAAATCCTCCGCGAGCTGGGTCGCGGTGGCATGGGCGTAGTCTACGTGGCCCAGTCCGACAGCCGGACCGAACCGGTCGCCCTCAAGGAACTGGTGATGGCAGCCGCCCTGCCCGAGTCCGAGAAGCAAGAAACCATCGAGCGCTTCAAACGCGAAGGCTCGGCAGCTTCGAGCTTGCGCCACCCCAACATCGTGGCGGTCTACGACATGGGCCACGACGGCGACCGCTATTACATGGCGATGGAACTGGTCGAGGGCCGCTCACTGGGCAGCCTTCTCGAACAGCGCGTGCCGCTCAGCTTCCAGCAGGTCATCGACATCGGCAGCCAGATCTGCAGGGCCTTGGACTACGCGCATCAGGCCGGCATCGTCCATCGGGACATCAAGCCGGATAACATCCAGGTCCGAGGCGATGGCTCGGTGAAGCTGATGGACTTCGGCGTGGCGCGGGTGAAGTCGGACCTACCCAGCCTGACGCAGACGGGCACGACCCTGGGCACCATCGCCTACATCTCGCCGGAGCAGTTGACGGACTCGCGAAGCGTCGATGGAAGGGCTGACCTCTTCTCGTTAGGCGCCCTGCTCTACGAGATGCTGGCCTACAAGACGCCCTTCGATGCAGGCAACCTGGGTGGCACCATCCTCAAGATCATGAACGAGGCGCCCCAACCGCTTCGGGACCTCAACCCGGCCATCCCGGACCGCCTCGAGAGCGTCATCATGAAGGCGCTGCAGAAAGAGCCGGAAAATCGTTACCGCCGGGCGGCCGAGATGGAATACGCCTTGCAGGAATCGCTCAAGAGCCTGCCTCCTCTCGACCAGCAGGCTCGTCCCAAGCTCGCTCCATGTCGTCACTGCCAGGCCCCCTTGCCCCAGGGCACGCGTGTCTGTCCCTCTTGCGGCAAGTCGAACTTCGGTGGCACGGGCGCACTGGGTCCCCTGCCTCCATTGCCCCAGCCCCCCGTGGCGCGACGGGTAGACCCGCTTCAGCCCATGGCCCCGGCGCCCCCGCAATCCCAGGCACCGATGCCCGGCGCAGCCGGCCCGCAGTTGCAGATGCCGAGCAAGCCGCAATTGTCGGTGCCCTCCCGCTCGGGTCAGCTTCCGCCTGTCCCCGCCCCCCCAGCTTCACCGCTGCCGCCCGAGCGCGTCGGTTCCGGAGCGCTTGCGCTGAACGCGGCGATGGCGGGTGAGGTCGGATTCCGGCAGACACGTTCGTCCTCGGAAGCCGTCCTCGGGCCGGTCCGGGGCCTGGAGCTGATCTGCAGCTTTGGCAAGCGTGGCAAGGAAGCCGGTGAGTTCAACAGCCCGCGCGGTGTCATCGTCGATCGGAGCAAGCGGATCCACGTGGCGGATACCGGCAACGGGCGCATCCAGAGCTTCGAACTGAACGGTCGTTTCAAGGGCTTCGTCCGACCACTGGGGGCCAGCGTCCCAACCGCCCCCCGTTCCATGGCTCTGATGCCTCGAGGCGTCATGGTCATCGGCGACGCCGAGGATACGCGCCTCTTCAAGGTAGATGCCAATGGCGTCTCCGTCGGCATCACGCAGCGGATCTCGGTCAACCAGGAACCCGTCCCTCCGGCCACCCGCATCCAGGCCACGCCAAACGGCGAGCTCATCCTTACCGATAACGCCCAGGGTCGGGTCGTCATCATCGACACCCGAGACCGGATCGCCTCGGTCCTGACCGAAGACCTGCAAGCCCCGTGGGGCGTCGCACTGGCCGCGTCGGGCGATCTGTTCGTCACGGACACGAAGTCGAACCGAATCCTGCGGTATCACGGCAACCGCCTGATGGCCACGTTCGGCGGTCCCGGCAGCAACCCCGGACAGTTCCAGACCCCACGCGACATCGCGGTGGACGCGTCCGGGCACTTGTTCGTCGCCGACTCCCGCAATCGGCGGATCCAGGTGCTCGATGGAGACGGTACGCCGGTGCTGGACATGGGCGGCATGGGTGCCGGGCCCTTCCAGTCGACTCCGGAAGCCTTGGCCCTCGACGAGGGCGATCACCTGATTGTCGTGGAGAGTCAGATGTGCGTGGTACACGTCTTCCGCATCCTTCGCGGTTGACGACGAAGTCGATGGCCCGCCGCACGCAACGGGGGGCACTTGACCCCACGGCACGGGGCCGTCGGCGGTCAATCCTGAGCCGAATCGCTCAGGAAGTATTTGTAGCCGATGATCTTGTAGATCAGGCGGGCACACAGAAAGTCCGGCGCGACGAATCCGGGAATGGGCGCCAGCTCGAGCAGGTCGGCACCGACCACCTCGCGCGTGCGGAACAACTCGCGCAGCAGATCCAGCACCTCGTACCAGCCCAATCCACCCGGTTCCGGCGTCCCCGTCGCCGGGACGAGCGTGGGATCGAGCCCGTCGATATCGATGGTCAGGAAAACCCTGGGACCCAGCGTGGCGACGATCTCGGCCGGGTTGAATCGCCCCGGGCGACAGTCCCGACCCCAGAAGATGGTCGAGGGCCGATGCTTCTTCCAGAAGGCCATCTCCTCGGCCGAGATGTTGCGAATGCCGACCTGCGTGAGGGGCACCTTCATCTCGACGATGCGACGCATCACGCTGGCATGGCTCTGGGGCGTGTCCTCGTAGGCATCCCGCAGATCGGCGTGGGCATCGATCTGAAGGATGGACAGATCCGGATAGCGCTCGAGCATGGCCTGAATCGTGCCGGCGCTGATGCTGTGCTCGCCTCCTAGCACGATCGGAAACCGGCCACGGTCCAGAATTTCACGCACACCCGTGCAGGTCTGCTCGATGGGGGCCATGTAATCCCGACGGGAGGGCTCGATCTCGGGCAAAGTCGCGATGCCCACCTCACATGGCTCGGCATCCAGCTCGTCGTCATACAGCTCGACCTGGCGCGACGCCATCAGGATGGCCGTCGGACCGTCCTTGGTGCCGCCACGGTAGGACGTCGTCCCCTCGTACGGCATGGGCAGGATGTTGACCTTGGCCGTGGCGAGATCCGCCATCTCCGCAGGCAGGTTGCCGAAATTGAGCACGGGCGTGCGATAACCGGTCGTGGCTCCCATCGCATTTCCTCCCTCGGAAACACTCCATGATGCCACCCCCGAGCCCGCTTGCGCTATGCTTCCGGACGTGAAGAGCACGATCCTGACCCTGGCACTGAGTACGGCCTTGGCCAACCCCACGATGCCGACAGCCTCCCCGGATGTGGCAGCGGTGCACCCGGCGGCGCCATGGGCCTCGCTGATCGTTCCAGGAGCCGGACAGATGCTCGCGGGCGACACGACGGAAGGCCTGTTGTGGCTGGGCGGCGGCCTCGCCGCAGGGGCCGGCACCTATGCCTTCCTGAGAGGTCAGATGCCGGCCGATGCTCTGGTCACGCCGGATACGCCTCAGTTCTACTTTCTCGGACTGCTGGCCTATGCCGCCTGGCTTGGCGTCGGTGCCGCCGCCACCGCCTTCGGGCTGGCGCGGGCGGCGGCGCGCACCCCGCGGACCGCACCGCCGACTCCGGCCCCTGCTGCTTCGACCGCCCCTGCTCCGGGAACCCAACGCCCCGTCGAGACCACGCCTCCGCGCAAACCGCGCCGCGTGCGACCGAGGGGCGAGGACTAGACCCCGCTCGCGCGTCCGTCCGCCAGCGGCGTCCAAGGCCCCGCGAGCCGCTTGCCATCGCCGAGGCGCGCCGTGACGCGCGCTTGCAAGCTGCCAGCCTCGCCTACTTCAGGCACCAGGACCTCATGGCGAAGACCATCCCGGGAATGCGCCTGGAGCCTCCAGGCGGTCCCCTCCCCCGTACGCATGCCAAGCGCGCAGCGGGCCGGTTCACGGGTGCTCCAGGCCAGGTGGAGGATGCCCCGCGACGGCTGGCGAACCTCGATGGCCGAAATCATCCCGGACGGATCTGCCGGAGACGGGGCTGGCGATGGCAGGGGTTCCCCGCCCGCGGGTGGAGGCAGGGGCAGACTGCCCGTCGCTTCGGCCTCGGCGAGGGTCAGCGCCTGAGCCACGTCGAGACGTGGTACGGCGAAGCCGAAGCCCGATGCGGGAACGGTCGAGGACTTGAGCAGGGCCACGATGCGCGACGCCGGCAGGTCCGGTCGTACGCTGCGCAACAACGCAGCGGCCGCAGCCACGTGCGGGGAGGCCATGCTCGTGCCGGAATAGGTCCTGTAGGCCCCGCCCGTGGTGGAGAGGATGTCGGTCCCGGGACCTGCGATCCCCACGTAGGTCCCGTGATTCGAGAACGTGGCCTTATGGTCCTGACGGTCCGTCGCCCCGACGGCAAGCACGCCCGGCAGGGATGCGGGATAGGTGGGACGCGTGTCCCCATCGTTGCCTGCGGCGGCGACCACGACGATGTCATGGCGCACGGCGTCGGCCACGGCCTCGGCAAGCAGGCGCGAAGGTTGGTTGCCGCCGAGCGAAAGATTCAAGACTCGGACCCCGGCCGCCGTGGCGGCCCGAATGCCGGCGGCGATGTCCTCGACGCTACCCGAGCCATCACCACCCAGCACCTTGATGCTGACGACGCGCGCACCGTGGGAGATGCCGGCTAGGCCGATGCCGTTGTTGCCCGTGGCGCCGATGGTGCCCGCAACGTGGGTACCGTGACCGACCTCATCCTCGGGGGAACGGCCAGGCTGCACCAGATTGGGACCGGCCTGGACGCGGCCGCCAAGCATGTCCTCGTGCCGGGTCTCGAGGCCTGTATCGACAACACCAACCAACATCTCCGACGCACCTCGGGTCTTGCCCCAGGCAGACTGGGCTCCGACCCGCGCATGACCCCAGCACTCACCGAGGCGGGGGTCATCCGGATCACCAAGCGCCATCAGGATGCGAACCGGGGCGGGAACCTGCGGCGCAGGAAAGCCCTGGACGCGGTAGCGCGCAGAACGCTCGGCCCAGAGGACACCCGGACGCGCGGACAGCCTCCGCAGCGCATCCTCGGCCGTGACACCCGGTGCCGGTACGACGCGCTGCCAGCCCGGGGCCACAGGCTCTCCGCCAGGCAGCGGCACGTTGCCGCTCATCTGGACCAGCAGGGCCTCGGGACGCGGTCCTTCGCCCAGGGCCGGCATCGGCGGGGCATCGGGGCCCCTGACGCATCCTCCGGCAATGAGCGCGAGACCGGGGGGCAACAGGCCACGAACAAGGGAACGAACAGGCACGAAAACCTCCGCGTGTGCAGTACGCTCCCAACTTGCCGGTGTTACCTTGCAAGTACCTTGCCCCGGGGGCGCATTCCCTTTAAGCCTGCCCAAAGGCATCGGGCCCGGACCAGTTGGTCCGAGCCCGGGAAACGACCTGGATCAGCAGCAACCGCCGCCGGACCCGCAAGCGGCGCCAGCAGGAACGGCATCGTCCTCGGCCGACTCGTCCTCGTCCTTGGGACGGAAGGAAGACCCGCAACCACACGAGGAAGCGGCATTGGGATTCGTGATGGCAAAGCCACCGCCCAGCATGGAGTTCTTGAAGTCCACGACAGCACCCGAAACCAGCTTGAGGCTGCCGGGATCGACAACGACGCGGATCCCCTCGACCTCAGTCACGTGATCCTCGGCCTTGGGCTCGTCCAGACCCATGCCGTAGCTGAAACCCGAGCATCCGCCCGGCTTGACGAAGATGCGCAGTGCAAGGTCGTCACGGTCCTGGGCCGCAAGAAACTCGCGGACCTTCTTGGTCGCATCGGGAAGCAAAGTGATCATGACAATATCCTCCTGATGACTTCATCATAGCACTGGCGGGGTTTGCAGCCCACGGGTCCACAGGATTTGGCAAATATTTGTTCGTCGAGCAAATGTTCGCCAACGGCGGGCGAACAATAATTTGAAAGACACATGGCATCCTCCGGTCGGTGGTCGACCCGGATGCAATGGCGCATCCCCGCGAACCATCACCGGCCAACGTCACTCCAGGACATTCGTCCCATCGCTGACAGCACCGCGCCATCGGCCGCTTTCCCCATCCAGGGGAGAACAGGTCACGATCATGTGGATGCATCCGGTCCATCCGCCCGTCCGTCCGGCGATCACCGATGCCAAGGGCAACGGCTACCTCTTCGCGCCCTCGAGATGGGGCATCTTCCTCGTCACGCGACGCTCCTGAACCGGAGCGGCCCGGCATTCGACCGTCTGGATGCCGGGCCGCCCTGCTTGTCACGACGTCGGCAGGGTGGGTATGTTGGGGACGAACCCCGGCTCGCGCGTCACGCGCAGGCCACGCAGCCCAGGTAGTCCCACCGCCCTTATGGACAGTTCCAAGATTCGCGTGCTCATCGTGGATGACTCGATGACACTGCGGATGATGTTCAAGAAAACCATCCAGGATTCGAACTTCGAACCGGTCGCAGAGGCCGCCAACGGCGAGCAGGCCCTCGAACGCTACAAGGAAGTCCGGCCGGATCTCGTGGTGATGGACATCGTCATGCCCGAGGTCGACGGCGTCACCGCCCTCTCCAACATCCTGACGTTCGATCCCGAGGCCCGCGTCGTCATGGTCTCGTCGCTCGGCAGCAAGGACAAGGTGCTGGAGTCCATCAAGAAGGGCGCCCGCAATTTCGTGATGAAACCCTTCGAGCGTGACACCCTCCTCCAGGCCCTGCAGAAGGCCTACGAGGGTAATAGCTAGGCACGGTGCAGGCATGATTGTCACCACCGTAAGATTCTTCGGGCAGTACCTGCTCGAAAGAGGTCGCATCGACCATCGGCAGCTGCTTGCTGCCGTCGAATACCAGAACGTCACGAACGCGCGCCTCGGTACACTTGCACTGGGCAAGGGCTACCTCACCGATGCCCAGGTCCAGCGCATCAACCTTGCGCAGCGCACCACGGATCGACTGTTCGGGGACCTTGCGGTGGATCTCGGCCTGCTGACGCAGGAACAACTCCTCGAGCTGATTGAGCTGCAGAAGTCCCATCGGATATTCCTCGGCGAGGCCCTGATCGAGAAGGGCTTCATGACCCGGGACGAGGTGGAGTCGGAACTGGCTCAGTTCCGTGCAGACCAGCAGGCCAGCCAGATGATGATCCGCGGGGCGCTGATCCGCCTGAAAGACGCCGAGATGGTGGCGGACGTCTTGGACACGGTGCTCAAGATGTTCAAACGCGTCCTGCATGAGAACGTCCTCATCGAGGACTGCAGGGAAGGCATGGACACGTGGATGGCCCGGGACTGGACCATATCCCAACGCTTCACCGGCGACCTCGAGGCGACCTTCACCCTCAACGTGCCCCAAGGCCTGCTGCTCAACATGGCAAGCAGGATGCTCGAGGAAGATCTGCAGGCCGTGGATGAATTGGTCCAGGACGCCGGGCAGGAGTTCGTCAACATCATCTGTGGCAATATCGCGGCCAAGCTGAGCGTACGCAACCGCAACGCCGGCCTGCTTCCACCGGTTATCCAGCCGGCCAACTCCTTGAAGCCGGACAGCGATGCCGAGATCATCCACGCCACCTTGATCTCGATCAATCATCAGTTCGACTGCCTGATCCAGGTTCACGGCTCCGACGCAGCCTGACCCGGCTTGAAGGCAACGGCCGCCCGGGACAGGGCGGCCGTTGCATCGAGGCGGAGGGCACGGGATTCGAACCCGCAACCGGCTCATCACCGGCAACCGCTTTCGAGGCGGCCCGCTCACCGTTCGCTTACCCTCCGGGCGGGCCCCTATCCTACCACAAGCACCCGTCAGGCCTTGCGACGATGGCGAAGGCCCGTGAAGAACTCCCGCAGCAAGGCGCGCGCCGGCTGGTCGGCAACCCCCCCGATCACGGCGGGATGATGGTCCATCTCGGGCGCCGCAGGCAAATTCCAGACACTGCCGCAAGCGCCACGCTCCAGATCCTCGGCTCCGAAGACTACCGTGGCAATCCGCGCCTGAATGGCGGCGGCGGCGCACATGGCACAGGGCTCCAGCGTCACGTAGAGCACGCAGTCATCCAGCCGCCAGCGCTCCAGGATGCGCGCTCCCTCTCGCAGAACCTCGAGTTCGGCGTGACCGAGCGGATTGCGGTCCCGCTCGCGCGTGTTTCCCGATCGGCACAAGATCTCGCCATCACGCACCAGGACTGCGCCCACCGGCACTTCCCCGGCCCCGAGCGCCCGCCGCGCTTCCTCAAGCGCCGCCTCCATATGACGACGATGCCCCATGGGGGGAGCGTACACCGTAGGGACGCACGTCACCAAGCGTCTCCGGTGTTTCTGCTATTCTTCCTAGGACTGGGCCACCAAGGGAGGCATGCGTGCGGGTCGGCGGACGGACCGACATCGGCAAGGTCCGAAAGACCAACGAAGACGCCATGGGTTTCGACCTGGAGCGGGGCATCTTCGTCGTGGCCGACGGCATGGGCGGGCACGCCGCAGGCGAGGTCGCAAGCCGCATGGCCGTGGATACCATCATGGCCGGACTCGAGGACCGGCAACAGGACCAAGATGCCGCGGACGCGATGTTCGCTGCTGTTGTCGCGGCAAACCAAAGGATTTCGACTTCTGCAGGGCTGGACCCTGCACTCAGGGGCATGGGCACCACCGTCGTGGCCGCGCTGATAGAAGATGACCGCTGCGCCATCGGCCACGTAGGCGATTCAAGGGTCTATCTGGTGCGCGAAGGTCGGATCATCCAACTCACCGAGGACCATTCCATGGTCCAGGAACTCGTGAAGCGCGGAGCCATCCCCGCCGAAGCCGCGGAGACCCATCCGCTGCGCAACACCATTCTGCGGAGCCTTGGCCAGCACCCCAGCATCGAGGTGGACATCCTGACGCTGGATTGGCGCCCCGAGGACCGCCTGGTGCTTTGCACGGACGGCCTGACGCGATTTGCCCGTCCCGAGGAGATCCTGGCCGCTGCGGCACAGGACGAGGACCCCGCGGAAATCTGCGACCGACTCGTGGACCTCGCGATCGAGCGCGGCGGTCGCGACAACATCACGCTCATTCTGGTCGTGGGTGCGTGACACATCCGGCGAGTCCAGCGGCCATCGCCCTCGTCGAGGACGACTCGCGCCAGGTCAAGGGATTGGCCACGTTGCTCGAGCGGACCGGCTTCCGGACGTTCCTCTTCACGTCTTCCGAGCAGTTCGAGAACTGGCTGCGCGCGAACGAGCCCGCCCTCGTATTCCTCGATGCCGACATGCCCGGAGAGAGCGGCCTCGAGGCCTATGTACGGCTTCGCGAGGCGGGGCGTCTCGGTTCATCGGTGCCCGTCCTGTTCCTGACCGGCTTCCTCGGGGCGGACCAGACCGTGGCAGCCTACGAGGCAGGTGCCTGGGATGTGGTGGCCAAGCCCGTCGACCCGAGAATTCTCGTGGCCAAATGCCGATCCGTTCTGGCCCGCACAGGCCGCTTGCCCGCTACCATGCACGCTGAACGGTAAGGACAGGTTAATCTTTTACGCTGGATTTAATCTTTGCTTGACACTTTCTTGTCGGCTTCTTGACAACCTTCCCTTAACCTGAGAGTCGAGGATGTACAAGATGAACGCACAGAACGCCCGCCCCGCCAGCCTCCCCCGCGCCATCGCGATCTCCGTCGTGGCCGATCCAATCGGCACCGAACGCACCGTGGCCTTCTGGAGCGCCGTTGCAGATCTGATCTTCGACAACAGCCGCGAGGCCGACCACAAGGTGGCCCTTTTGCGCCGTTATGCCCGGATGGTCGAACGCACGCCCCATGCCTCGCTCGCCGATCTGGCTACGCGCCTGGCGGATTCATGGGAAGAGGGTCGCACTGGCCTCCGGATCGCCTGATCCCTTGACGCCCCCGGGGGTGGATGGCCCCATGATCACGTGATCACCTTCCCGAGCATCGATCCCGTAGCCGTCAGCCTGGGCCCGGTCAAGGTCCACTGGTACGGCATCATGTACCTGCTGGCCTTCTGGTGCGAGTACCTCATCCTCAAGGCCTCGACCGGATGGCGGGGCTTGGTGCTGGATGCGGAGGAGGTCGGCGACTTCCTGGGTTACGCCATTCTCGGAGTGGTGCTTGGCGGGCGCCTCGGCTACATCCTTTTCTACAATCCCGGTCAGTACCTCAGCAACCCGCTCGAGATCCTCGCGGTGTGGCATGGCGGGATGGCCTTCCATGGCGGTCTGTTGGGCACGTTCATCGCCGGCTGGCTCTGGTGTCGCCGCAAAGGTGTCGACTACATCCAGATGTGCGACGCCGTGGTCGTGGGCGTTCCTGCCGGCCTCGGCCTCGGACGCCTCGGCAACTTCATCAACGGTGAACTCTGGGGCAAGCCCACCGAACTGCCATGGGGCATGGTCTTCCCCACGGGCGGACCGCTGCCGCGGCATCCTTCGCAGCTCTATGAACTGCTGCTGGAAGGCGTCGGCCTGCTGGCGATCATGCTGTACCTCGGGCGCAAGCGCCTGCCCCACGGCGCGCTCATCGGCCTGTTCCTTCTGGGCTATGGCAGCATACGCATGACCATCGAGCTCTTCCGGAATCCCGACCCGCAGTTCATCACCGCCACCAACCCTGCCGGCCATGTCTTCGGTCCGTTCTCGATGGGGCAACTGCTCAGCCTACCCATGGTCATCGGTGGCCTCGCCTTCATGACTTGGGCGTGGCTCCGCGGGCACCGGCCCCCGGAGCGTTTCGTGCCGGGAACGATGGCGACGGCCCCGAACCTTGCTGCGGCAACCGTGACCGAACGTGCGACAGATGACGGTCCCCACGCTCCCGACGTGCTCGGGCCGACAGGCGAAGGCGCGCCCTCCGAAACTCAACCCTGACCGTTGGCCGCGCCGGCCTTTGCCCGGATCCAGGCCCAGACCTTCTGGCTGTTGGTGCCCTTCTCGGCCGAGAAGAGCATCATCTCGTCGCTGCTGTAGAGGTCCAGTGTTTCAGCCCAAAGCTTCTGCTGGCGCCCGCGCTCCGCATTGGTCATCTTGTCAGCCTTGTTGAGCAGCAACAGGAACGGCCGGTCATGGGCGCGCAGCCAACCCACCATCATGTGGTCGAGCGCGTCCGGCGGCCGTTGGCCATCGGCGACCCACAGCACACCGGCCAGATTCGGCCGTTCCTTGAGGTAAGCCTCGATGAGCCCCTGCCACGCCTGTCTTGCGTCTCGAGAGACCCTTGCGTAACCGTAGCCCGGCAGATCGACCAGACGGATGCCGCCATCGAGCGCGAAGAAATGCAGCAGGGTCGTCACACCGGGCTTGCCGCCCACGCGAGCCAGCCGATGACGGTGGGTCAGCATGTTCACCGTCGAGCTCTTGCCGGCATTCGAACGCCCGACCAGAGCAATCTCGGGCTCGTCGGGCGGGGGGCAGCGCTCCATGCGGTCTGCCCCTGTCAGATATCGGGCCTGGGGAACGGTCATCAGCCACCTCCGGGCCAGACTAACAACAGATTAAAATTCGGCGAAAACATGCAACTTTCGGACATGCCGGCCCGATAACACCCATCATCCCCCCTCGCCCCCCCGAGGACAACACCTTGCGCCAGTGGATCGCCGCCTCCCTCGTTTCCCTGCTGGCCCTGACAGCCTGTGGCGCTCCTGTGCCCGCCAGCCTGCGCCCGACGGCTCAGGCCAGCGGCATTGTCGAGAGCCTTGGCATACCGCCGGCCCACAAGTTCGTGACGGTCCAGTGCATCGTCACCAAGATCCTGCCGGATGACACCCAGGGGCTTCCGCACCAGCTTTTCATGGTGCGCGTCACCAAAGGCACCTCCGAGGGCGTCTATGAGGTCTCCAACAACACGCACCACGGCTCCAAGGTCACGAACCTGAAAGTCGGTGATGCCCTGACGATCCGTGGCACGCTCTACACCGGGGGCGACAGGGGCATCCACTGGACCCACCAGGCCAACAAGCCCTTCGATGCCGGCTGGATCAAGACCAAGGACGGAGCGGTCTACCAGTAGCGCCGCACCGCTTGCCGGACAGCGGCAGGAACGGTTTAATGAAGACGATCATGCGCCTTGGAACCGCAGCAGCCATGGCGGCTGCCGGACCGAAGTCCGCACCTCGGACATCGGCTGCTTTCCGGCGTGGTGACGGCCCCCACTACGGACTCTGACGGGTCACGGATCCGCGGGGAGCGTCCCCCGCACGTCCCAGGTCATCCCGTCGTACCGTTCTCTGGAGGCCCCTGTCATGACACAGGTCATCGACCCCACGATGCCGCCCTACACGGATGAGGAGATCACGCCCCTCAAGCCCGCCGTGCAGCCGGATCAACTGCTTCACCGCCAACTTCGTGAAGGCGAGTTCTGGCGCGATATCCCTGCCTATCGGGAGGTGGACGAGGCAACCTTCCTCGACCACATCTGGCAGGGCAAGCATTCGGTCACGCACCCGGACAAGCTGCTCGAGACCATCCAGGAACTGGCACCTTCGGACTTCGTCGACGACGTGCGTGAGGGCTTTGCCAAGGCCCCGATGTCCCTCAGGGTTTCGCCCTACATGCTGGCGTGCATCGACTGGCAGGACCCCTACCGCGATCCCATCCGGACCCAGTTCATCCCTGTAGGCAGCAGACTGTCGCCGGACCACCCGATGCTCAAGCTTGACTCGCTGCACGAGCAGGAAGATGCCCCGGTGCCCGGCCTGACCCATCGCTACGTCGACAAGGCCCTGTTCCTGCCGCTAGATACCTGTCCGGTCTACTGCCGCTTCTGCACGCGCTCCTATGCCGTCGGTCTCGATACCGAGCAGGTCGAGAAGGTGCAGTTGGGCGTCAACCCGAAGCGCTGGGCCAAGGCCTTCAAGTACATCGCTTCCCGCCCGGAACTCGAGGACATCGTCGTCTCCGGCGGTGACACCTACCAGCTGGCCCCCCGCAACATCCGGCAGATCGGCGAGACCCTGCTCAAGATGGACAACATCCGCCGGATCCGTTTCGCGACCAAGGGCCCGGCCGTCATGCCGATGAAGATCCTGACGCACGGCGACTGGACGGACGCCCTTTGCGAGATGGCTGAACTCGCCCGCTCGATGGGCAAGGAAGTTGCGCTCCACACGCACTTCAACAATCCCAGCGAGATCACCTGGATCACGCAGAAGGCCATCCAGCTGCTCATCAGCCGCGGCGTCTACATCCGCAACCAGAGCGTGCTGATCCGTGGGGTCAATGACGACCCCGAGACCATGCGTCTTCTGGTCAAGCGTCTGGGCCACATCGGCGTCCACCCCTACTACGTCTACATGCATGACATGGTCCGGGGCGTCGAGGACCTCCGCACCCGGGTCCAGACCGCACTCGACATCGAGAAATATGTCCGCGGCTCGACGGCGGGCTTCAACACGCCGACCTTCGTGTGCGACGCCCCGGGCGGCGGCGGCAAGCGCGACGTTCACAGCTTCGAGTACTACGACCGGGACAACGGCATCGCCGTCTATGTCGCCCCGAGCGTCAAGCCGGGCCAAATGTTCATGTACTACGACCCCATCAAGAGCCTGTCATCCGAGGCACAGTTGCGCTGGCAGGACCCCGTGACCCGCGAGGAGATGATGGACGAGGCCCGACGCAAGGCCATGGACGCCGCCCGCTGAGCCCCTGTCACGACGACGCCCCCCGGCCAAGCGGTCCGGGGGGCGTCGTCTTGATGCATCAGCGGAACAGAGGAATCAGTCGGCTGTCGGGGTGCAGGCGGTCGAAGTGCCGATAGTCCGTGGGTATGCGAACCACGAGGCCCACGTGGGGCTGGGACAGGGCCGGATTCAGCAAGCGCAGTTCGTCAGCACGGAAGGGGCTGTCCAGAAGGGCATCGGCCAACTCCTCCCACGTCCGAGGTCCCGATGGGACCACGACCATCCGGAACCCCCTGTCCGGCACGAGGTCCACCGACGTCGGCGGCGGAGCCGGCATTGGCGTGATCTTGCCGTCCAGA
Organism: Candidatus Sericytochromatia bacterium; assembly: GCA_035285865.1. GTDB lineage: Bacteria > Cyanobacteriota > Sericytochromatia > S15B-MN24 > VGJW01 > VGJW01. The sequence continues at coordinate 35,251 of JAYKHS010000004.1, read as the reverse complement.
TACCCGGCAACCTGATCCAGAGCCTCGGCATAGGGGAAGTTGTCGCTGGTGTCGGTCTTGCGGCCGGAAGGCACGGCAATGTCCCGATGGCGGGTAATGCGCGTACGGCCCATGCCGTGGGTCTCGATGAGCCACGCCGTGAGGTGCGCCACGGCAGCCACCTGAGCAGGGGCATAGGCTTCGGCGTTGTCGCCAAGGTTGCAGATCTCGATGCCGACGGAGAAATCATTGACGTTGTCGCGTCCCTGATAGGTGCTGGGACCGGCATGCCAGGAGCGACGGTCATCGGCAACGGAACGGATGATCTCACCGGAGCGATCGACAATGTAGTGGCTGCTGACCTGCGCTTCGGGATTCTGGAAGTAGCGACCGGTCTGCCGTGCGGACGCACGTGAGGCCGTGTGATGCCAGACGACGCAGTCCGGGCGGACCTGTTCCGGCCGATCATTCAGGTTCGGCGAAGGCATCTCGAGCAGTGCCGGGGCGGGCACGGCCTCGACGTAGCCCGAAGCCCGCACGCCAGCCACCTTAGCCCGGACCGGGGAGATCGAGCTGGTTCCGCAGCCGGCGAGCGTCAGCGCGAAGGCGCAGACTGTCAGGCGTCCAAGGAGTTGCATGCTTTCCATTCTGCCCGAAACTTAAGGTCCGTTCAAGACCTGTTCAAGAACATGCATGGCAGCGAACCGCTATGCTTGGGGCGTGTCACGTCGCGGCAAGAGCAGACGCCCGCCCGCTCGGCTTGAGGAGCAGGCCGCGGCGCTGCCCTCCGGTCCCGGCATCTATACCTTTCGAGATGCCGATGGCCGCCTGCTGTATGTCGGCAAGGCCAAGGACCTGCGTCAGCGTGTCCGCAGCTACCTCGGCAAAGATGGTGGGCACTCGCGGCCCACGCGCAAGCTCCGCCGCGTGGCCCACCACGTCACGCATACGGAAACGGGGAGCGAACTCGAAGCCCTGATCCTGGAAGCCAGGACCATCTCGGCCGCCCTGCCCAGGTACAACGTCATGGGCAAGACCGACAGGCACTTCGCTTACGTCCGCGTCTCCCCGGACCCCTGGCCGATGGTGCAGGTCGTGCGTCGTCTGGTTCCGGACGGCAGCCGCTACTTCGGCCCCTATCTGTCCGAAGGCGCCCTGCACGACGCACTCGCAGCACTCCAGCGCCTGCTCCGCTGGCGCCTCTGCGACCCCCTGGGTCCTGCCCCGTGCCTGCACCACGAGCTCGGGAAATGCATGGCTCCCTGCGTGCCTGCCGGCCAGAAAGCCTATCCGGAGGCCATCGAGACTCTGGTACGGGTGCTGGAAGGCGAGGCGACCGCCGTGGTCTCGGCCCTCGAAGCCCGCATGCAGGCGGCTGCCGAACGCCTGCAATTCGAGACGGCGGCCCGTCTTCGGGACGGCCTTGCCGCGCTGTCCCGCCTGTCGGGATGGGCGCGACTCGCACCGGTCGACGCCGTCCTCCTGTCCCCCCACGCCAACGGCGTTCGTGTCGTCGTCGTCCGCATGGGCCGACTCGCAGGCGGAGAAACCGTGGCTGCCGGTCCTGAGGGCTGGGTAGAGGCCCACGCGCTCATCGTTCGCCTCGCGGCCATGCCGCCGCCGGGCGCTGCACAGACCAGCACCGCGATCCGTGAGATGGGCCTCGTGGCCCGATACCTGAGCAAGCCTGGCAAGGGCGTGACCATCGTCCACGGTCGTCTTGACGATCCGGAGATGGCCAGCCGCGTACTCGAGGCCATGACGCGGAAGACGGGAACCTCGCCCGGTCCCGCCTAAAGCGGGCGCACCACGATCCGGACGGTACTCGAGGCCGTCGCGATCTCCCGGGCCGGATCGTCCGGCGCTCGGAACGACAGGCTGCGCGTGCCTTCCCACCAACCGGCACCTTCCATCATGACCCAGACGAGTTCCCACACCTCACGCTGCAGCGCATCACCGGAGGCCATGTGCCAGTCGTGGGGGTCGGGGGTCCCGGCCACGGCGGATGGCGAAACGTCCGGTGCCGGGGTGACTCGATGAAGGGGTGGGGAGAGCCTGAGAATCGGTCCCCGACAGACGCCGATCATGTAAGGCGTGGCCCCGATTCCAGATGGGCGATGCCTCACCGAACCGTCCGGCTCGACGACCCACAGCGCCTGGATGAAGGCGGGAGGAAACGGTGCCTGATGGCCTGCGATGCCGACGGCATCGTGCATGCCCGTGCGCGCAGCGGGGGTGGGCAGAGGCGTCGCCGAAGAAGCGGTCGGCGTGGGCTGGGGCGAGCCTGCCTCCCGAGTGGCCATCGGCGTCGGGGAGGGTTCTGCGGATGCCGATACATCCGGGATGACAGCCCCGACATCACGGCTGGCCGGTGCGCACGACAGCAGCAGGGCGAGTCCTGCCGACAGGAGGGCCCAGGTCCGATCGCGAAGTGCCATGCCGAGGGCATCCTACCATCCCAAAGGCGAGGTCCCGCCCGGACCGAGGTCCGGACGGGACGCAACTGTCAACGCCGAATCAGCGGTTGCCGACGAAAGTCAGGCTGACCTTGCCCCACGTGGTGGCGTTGCTGGCCTGGCTCCAGTCGACAAGACCCAGATCCAGCCAACCGCCGCCGCCCAGGTTGTAACGAACACCGGTCTGCGCGGACGCGTTGCCCGTGGAACCCACCATCGCGTATTCGGCCTGAACGAGCAGGTCGAGGTTGTTGGAGATGTTCTGGCGAACACCGACGCGAGTCCCCATCGTCATGGCTGCATTGGCCGCGGTCGACCCCATGATGTAGGGCTGAAGGTCAAGATTGAGACCACCCAGACCAAGGCCGAGGGGCAGCGAGGCACCATAGCCAAGACCGGTCGTCGGGGCCGAAAGATCAGCCGCCATCACGCCCAGCTTGCCTGCGACGTTAAGGCCCGCGATATTCCCGAGCGAATACTTCACGCCCAGATCGTAGCCGCCCTTGGCAACGTCACCCAGCGCGGCACCCGCCTTGAGTCCGTAGCCGACGGCCAGCTCGGTGTCCTTCATCAGACCGTAGCGGAAATCAACCATCGACGAGGTGCCCATCGTGGTGGCCATGACGCCGGTACCGAGGACGCGCGCCTGGTCGACATCAAGGTAACGGGTGGGGTCGGCTGCAGCGAGCGCCGGGGCGGACGTGGCGACAACGGCGAGTGCAGCGAGCGAAAGCGAGAGCTTGGACGACATGGATCCTCCTCATCGAGTGAACCGACGCCATTGTCGGTTCGGGTGTCCCGGTTCGCCTCTTCGGGCGTTACCGGCAAGCGGACCATACACCCGGCCTAATCCGGATGACGTGACCCAGCGCACCTTATCAAGGAAACATGCAAGCGTCAACGCGACAACGTGCGAGGCAGCCTTGTGGCAAGCCGAGGTGCGTGTCAGCCTCCCTTCAGACCCATGGACAAGGGGGTGCACGATGGGACTCGCAAAGCGCTCCTGCGCCAGCCATCCGCCAACGGCTGGCGGTCGGCGTATCGACCGGATGGAACGCCTGAACCACGTCGTGTTCGGCAAGAGCGACGCAGATCGCCATCGTAAGGTTCACAAAAACCAGCACGGCGCCTGGCGCCAGTGTCCGGCCTGCGGGGCTCAGGCCCGCCGCAAGCGGTGGACCCGGGTCGGCAGGCCACCGGGTCGCGTCACCCCTGTGGGTGCTCACGCGCTGGAATGGACGCTCTGCGAAGGGTGCGCGCGCGTCCGCCAAGGTCGCATCGACGGTGTCCTGACCATGTCGGGCATCGGAGAAAGGGACCGGGAAGAACTGGCGAACCTGATTCGGAACGTTGCCGTTGAAGCCTGGCACGATGATCCCGTGCACCGAATCCTCGACAGCAAGTCGGAGCACGACGAACTCGTCATCGAAACGACCTCGACCTGGCTGGCCGAAACCCTCGGAAAGGCCATCCGCAGGCGCTTCGGCGGCAGTCTGGACATACGCTGGTCACCAGGCTCGGACTTCGCGAGACTGCATTGGGCAGCACCCTCAGGCTGCAAGCAGCACGCTTGCGGCACGTGTGGCCGGGGGCGCCGACCGGGAAGACTCAGAACGTGACGTGGCGGCCCTTCTGGCGGCGGCTGAAATTCGCCAGCGTGGCCTGGGCCTCTCCCACGCCCATGTTGCCTGAGTCTCCGATGCCCGAAGCGCCGAACTCTTCCCATTCGAGGGCCGAATCCGTGCCGTCGTTCTCCTTGAGCATGCCGCCCAGGATCCGGCGGGCCCGCTGCAACTTGCGGTCGTCGCGGCTCCAGATGCTGCAGGCGAGATCGTGGGGATTGGTCAGCAGGCTGAAACGCAGGAAGTCCTCGAATGAACCCATCTCCATGGCGCAGAGAATCGGCATGAAGAACTCGGTCGTGGCCAGGTTGAAAGTCACGTCGCCCTTGTCGTCCCAGTCGCACGTCACGACGCTGTCCGGACGCGTCTCGAGGATGACGGGCCGGATGACCTCGGCGTGGTCGGCGTAGTCGTCGCCCGAGACCTTGCCGCCCCGACGCAGGACCTTGAGCCCCGCCGCCTCGGCTGCGGCCTGGATACGATCCACCGTGACGGCCTTGTGCACCATGTTCGGACCCACGATGCGGGAGTCGAGGGTACCCCGCGGATCACGGACCTCCCAGCGATCCATCTCGGCATTCACGTAGCCGATGACCTTGGTCAGCGTGGTCGGATCGGCGGCAATGCCATGCAAGGTGGTGCACTTGTGGGACGAGAACCCGAGCTTGCTGTAGGCGAGGCGCGTCCCGATGGCCTCGAGTTCGGCATCGGTGTAGCCGGCGTCGATCCAGGACCAGTTGCAGCCACCACCCTCGAACCGCAAGGTTCGCAGCCCGCGCTGGGCCGACAGGGCGCGGGCCGTCGCCTCGCCACCCGTGAGCGAGACCACCGCCACCCGATGGTCGGCAGCCAGATTGCCGACGCCCTTGCCGAAGCCCTCGAGGGTGTGGAAGGCGCGGGGATCCGCCCCCGCCGCCATGAACATCCGCGCCATGGTGCGATTGCAGATCGCGCCATAGGGATGCCCCTTGAAGACCAGCGGAGAACCCGAGAGGTAGGCCCCGACCAACTGGATCATCGGGATGCCGTAGATGAAGTTCATGGGCGTGATCAGTACCGAGATGCCGGCAGGCAGGCACGGATTGCGCCAGTAGTGGTGCCCGGGCACCTGGCCGGGCAGCCAGTCCCCCGTCATCGCCCTGTCGGCATTGCCACCGATGTGATCGGCGGCGCGCTTGGCTTCCCAGAAGTCCTTCTGGGCTTCGAGCCGGGTCTTGGGAATGACGTGCCGGATCTGCGCCATCACCTCCTCGCTGAAGTGGTCGAGGATGCGCGAAACGTTGGCCACGACCCACTTGCGGTAGGTCAGGACCTCATCGGCCCACGATAGTCCAGACCAGAAGTCATAGGCCGCCGAAAGGACCGCCTCCACGTCGGCCGCCTGGGAATCCGGGATGTCGGCCAGCGTCACTCGCCGGTCGAACAAGGCGGGCATCGCGGCGCGCTTTCCGGGATCCTGCCAGACGCCGTCAATCAGGTTGTGCACCACCACGGGGGCGTCGCCGGGACGCTGGGGCAGCGCCGGGAAGAGGTAGTCGCGCAGGGCCTCGATTTCGGCATCAGAGAGTTGCGGCGTGAACAAGTCCCAAGCCGCACGGCGGGCCACGTGCCGGGTCGCGAGGGGATCCGGCCCGATCCCGGACCAGGCGGCCAGCTCGCGCTTGAGGCTCTCGGGCTCCCAAGCCACGGCACGGGCGGACGACGTAGGGGCGGACACGGTCATCGGGGCCTCCGGGTACAGGGCGTCAGGACGCCATTGTAACCCGAACGGCGTCAGGCTTCGCGCCGCACCTGCCGCACGAGGCGCACGGTATTGACTCCGTCTTCGTCTCGCGTGAACGCGACGTCGTCGAAGAGGCGACGCATCAGGTGCAGGCCCAGCCCCCCGACCTTGCGCTCTGCCCGGTAGCGGTCCAGATCCACGTCAGGCCCTGCCCCGTCGAAGGCTTCGGGAGCCGTGTCGCATAGCAGCAGCACCAACTGCTCGTCGGAAACCTCGAACTGCAGGTGCACCGCGGCACCATCCTGAGCCCTCGGGCCATAGCCATGCTCGATGACGTTGGTCATGGCCTCGGTCACCACGAGTTGGATGTCGTGAACCTCGCTGACACTCAGGCCCGACTTCTCGCCAAGGACGGCCAGGAAGCGGCGGGCGACCTCAAGGTAAGCGAGATCGGCCGGCAGCGAGAAGCGGACGGTGCGCGCCCCCGGCATCGGCCTAGGCCTGCCCGCCGTCGGCGGCAGCCAGCGCAAGCGCCTCTGTCAGGCTCTCGGCAAAGGGGAAGAGCGCCGAGAAGTCGAGCAGGTCGAAGGTGCGCCGGACCTCGGACTGGACGTGTGCCAGCACGATGATGCCACCGGCCTCCTGGACCGGACCAAGCACCCCCATCAGCACCCCGAGGCCGGCCGAGGCGATGAACCCCAGCCCCCGGCAATCGAGGACGATGCGAACGTCCCCGCGCGCGAGGCACGATTCCATCTCCCGATCGAAAGGCCCCACGGTCTGGGCATCAAGCTCGCCCTCGAGGAGCAGAACACGCACCGCGCCCTCGCGGCGGGCCTCCAGATGCAGGGGCATGAACAACGACCTCGGACGTGACTTACCTCGCCAGCATACCCGCCGAGCAGGTACCCTATCCGGCCCCCGCGCCCGTGCTACGATCGCGTGTCATGGGTGCCTTGGAGCCGCTCAGGCCGTACCTCTCGGAAAGCGGGGGCCACGCGGCGCTCGCCAGTAGCCGTCACGCCTCCCTGACGGGCATGTCCCTTGGCGCGGGCATCTTCCTTGCCGCCACGCTCGACCGGCCGTGGGTCATGGTGGTACCCGATCCCGACACGCTGCGTCAGGTCCTGCTTGACCTGCCCGCCTACGGTTGCCGGGCCCTGCCGTTCCCGGGCGGCGAACTGTCCGTCCACCACGGCGTTTCGCCAGAAGCCGAAAGCGCCCTGCGGCGATTCACGGCGCTGGCGGCACTGGCTGCAGGAGACGTGGATGGCCTCGTCACGACGACGGCGGCCCTCGCGCACCGCCTGCCCGCCGCCGACGTACTCGAGGCCTGCCGGCTGAAGCTGCGCGTCGGGGACATCCATGTTCCGGCGGACCTCGCCAGTCATCTGGTCCGACTGGGCTTCCGGCCCGAGGCCGCCGTCACGATGAAGGGTACCTTCGCGCGCCGGGGCGGACTGCTGGACGTCTGGCCACCGGGAGCCGAACAACCCCTGCGCATCGAGTGGTTCGGCGAGAACATCGAATCCATCCGGACCTTCGATCCCGTGACCCAGCGATCGGAGGAACAACGGGACGGCCTCGAGGTGTGGCCGGTCCGGGAGCTGCTGCTGCCGGTGGGGTCCTGGGCCGAGACGGCGGCAGCCATCCAGACGGCTGCGGACCAGCAGGCGGCGCAACTGCGGGGTTGGGGCCACCGCACCGAGGCGGACCGCCTGCGCGCGCTGGTTCGCGAGCACCTCGAACGCCTGGGCGCCTTCCAGCCCGGCGATGGAGACGAAGTCTACGCGTCGTTCTGCCACGGCACCTCGACGCTGCTGGAACACCTGCCGGAAGGGGCGACACTGCTGTCGTGGCTGCCCGCCGAGGGCGAAGACCGCCTCAAGGTCTATCTCGACCAGGAAGAAGCCGAACGCGACCGCAAACGGAAAGCCGGGTTGCTCATCACGCCTCCGGTCGAACCGCTGGCCTCCTTGGACGAGGTTCGCGAGACCTGCGCGCGCTTCCGCCGCATCGACCTGCTCCCCGAAGAACCCGAGAACGACCTGTTCTGGTGGGCTCCCCAGGTTCAGGGCTTCCCCAACCGGTACGACGAGCTCGCGCGCCGCCTCCTCGCCCGCTCGCGAGCCGGAGAACGCGTCGTCATCGCCTCCAACCAACCGCAGCGCGTCTTTGCGCTGCTGGAAGAACACGGCTGCCACAGCACCTACGGTGCACGCCTGCCCGGCCCCGGCGGAGCCGCCTATGGCGGTGTATGGATTTTCCGAGAGGGACTCGGCTCGGGCTTCGAATGGCCCGACCTCAAGCTGGCCGTCTACTCGGACCACGAGATCTTCGGCTGGCGCAAAACCAGTGCCGGCAAGGCCAAAGCCCGGCCGAAGCAGGCCGGCACCCCCATCACCAGCCTGGAGCAGCTGCGGCCGGGCGACCTCGTGGTCCACGCCAAGCACGGCATCGGCCGCTACCAGGGCCTGCAGCGAATCGTGATGGACGGACAGGCCAAGGAGTTCCTGCTGGTCCTGTACCAAGGGGACGATCGGCTTTACATCCCGGTGGATCAGACTGGCCTCATCCATCGCTATCGCGGTGCTGGCGACGGCTCGCCGCGGTTGTCCAAGATGGGCGGGGCCGAGTGGGAGAATGTCCGCAACCGCGTGCGCAAGGCCGTTCAGGCCGTGGCCGAGGACCTGCTGCAGATTCATGCGCGACGTGCGGCCCTGCCCGGGCATCCCTTCGGACCCGACTCGGCGTGGCAACGGGAACTCGAGGACGCCTTCGCCTACACGGAGACCGTGGACCAGCTGCGGGCCATCGAGGAGACAAAGGCCGACATGGAGACGGCCCGGCCGATGGACCGCCTGATCTGCGGGGACGTGGGCTTCGGCAAGACCGAAGTGGCCATCCGTGCGGCCTTCAAGGCCGCCGTCGGGGGCAAGCAGGTCGCCATCCTGGCACCGACGACCCTGCTCGCCCACCAGCATTACCAGGTCTTCCGAGAGCGCTTCGCCCCCTATCCCGTCCGGGTTGCGCCCCTGTCCCGTTTCCGCTCCGCCGCCCAGCAGAAAGAGACGCTGCGGCAGCTTGCGCTGGGCGAATTAGACGTCGTCGTCGGCACCCATCGGTTGCTTTCCAAGGATGTCCAGTTCAAGGACCTCGGCCTGCTCGTCGTCGACGAGGAACATCGCTTCGGCGTCAGCCACAAGGAACGCCTGAAGGCCATGAAAACCCAGGTGGACGTGCTGTCGATGTCCGCCACCCCCATCCCGCGCACGTTGTACCTCGCCCTGTCGGGCGCCCGCGACATGAGCCTCATCACCACTCCGCCGGCCAATCGCCTTCCGGTCAAGACGATGGCAGGCCCGTGGGAACCCGATCAGGCGCGGCAGGCCATCCTTCGAGAGATGGAGCGCGGTGGGCAGGTATTCATCCTGCAGAACCGCATCGACCATTTGGAGACCCTGGCGGCGACGGTGGTGGATCTCGTGCCCTCGGCAAGAGTCCGCACGGCCCATGGGCAAATGCCGGAAAACGAACTCGAAGAGATCATGCTCTCGTTCGTGGCCCACGAGTTCGACGTCCTGATTGCCACCACCATCATCGAGTCGGGCCTGGACATTCCCAGGGCCAACACGATCATCATCATGGACGCCGATCGGCTGGGTCTGGCCCAGCTCTACCAACTTCGCGGCCGCGTCGGGCGCAGCGACCAGAAGGCCTATTGCTACCTCTATCACGGCGAACGTCAGGACTTGACGGAAGAAGGCCGCGATCGCCTCGTCGCGATGGTCCAGCACACGGCCCTCGGATCGGGCTACCAGATCGCCTTGCGGGACATGGAGATCCGAGGGGTCGGCAACATCCTGGGTGCCGAACAGCACGGCCAGATGATGACCGTAGGCTACGACACCTACATGCAACTCCTGGAGGAGGCCATCGCCGAGGGGCTCGGCGACCCGATCGCCACGCAGACCGAGAGCGTGATCGACCTAGGCGTCTCCGCGATGCTGCCGGACGACTGGTTCACGGAGCCCGACGACAAGATGATGCAGTATCGGCGCCTCGCGCAGGTCGGTTCCCTGCGCGAGCTTGAACTGCTGACCGAGGAGTGGCGCGATCGCTTCGGTCCCTCCACGCCCGCCGTCCGCAACCTGCTGCGACTCGTGGGCCTCAAGCTCCGGGCGATGGACATGCGGATTCCCTCCATCAAGGCCGAGAAGGGCAAGGTCCGGGTGGCCCTCGCGATGCCCCGACCCCTCTGGTCCGATATCCAGATGCAGGTGCCGGCACTGGCCCACTGGCAGTGGCAGGCGGAGGAGCTGGTCCTCGATCGCAAGGGCTCGGTGCCGGACGAACACCTGGTGGCGTGCGAGCGCCTTCTGGAAGCCGTGTCCCGCCCCGTGCCCGTGCTAGACTGACCCACCCGATTGCCTTAGAGACGGAGTAATCCCTTGTCCGACGCCCTGTCCGAGAATGCCCCCGATGCCCAGGCGCTGATGGCCCAGGAGGGCGTCGCGGCCGCACGCCGTGCATGGTGGATCTTCACGGCCGCCGTCGGCGGTGCCCTGCTGATCGCCGGAGGCATGTGGGGGGCCCAGGAGTGGCAGGACAGGGTCGGCACGGTCAACGGCGAACGCCTTCGTCGAACGGATGCCGAAAAGTTCCTCGAGTCCGCCAAGAAGCAGTACAGCCAGCGCTTCGGTCTCGACTTCTCGACTCCCGAGGGTAGTCAGATGCTGGGCAACCTCAAGCAGGATGCGGTGGAAAAGCTCATCCAGCGCACGCTCATCAAGCAGGAGGCCGAACGCCTCAAGGTGGCCATCACGCCTACCCGCATCGACGAGCGCATCCAGCAGATCCGCAAGGGCTTTCCGGATGCGGAGACCTTCCGTCGCGTGCTGGCCGAGAATGGCCTGTCGGACACGGCCCTCGAAGCCGAAATCGAGGAGAGCCTCCGGATGGAGGAGGTGCGCAAGGCCGTCACGAAGGAGGCCACGGTCTCTGCAGCCGACGTGCGGACCTACTTCGATCGCAATCCGCTGCAGTTCGAACAGCCCGAACAGGTCGAAGCGCGACATATCCTCCTCAAGACCGAGGCCGAGGCCCTGGCCGTTCAGAAAGAGTTGGCGAAGGGCAAGGACTTCGGGGCATTGGCCAAGGAACGCTCCGCAGACCCCGGCAGCAAGCCGCAAGGCGGCAGCCTGGGCTACTTCCGTCGTGGCCAGATGGTGCCCGAGTTCGAGAAGGCGGCCTTCGCCCTCAAGCCCGGCCAGCGCTCGGGTCTCGTCAAGACGACCTTCGGCTTCCACCTGATCGAAGTGACGGGACGCAAGCCGGCCCGCAAGGAGCCCTTCGCCGAAGTCAAGACCCGGCTGAGCGAGCAGATGCTTGGCCAGAAGCGCGATGAAGCCTTCGGCAAGTGGCTGGAGGGCCAGCGCAAGGTCGCGACCGTCAGCCTCGAACCCGATTGGTCCAAAGCAACGCCGGCACCGGCCTCAGGCAGCACGGCGGCCTCGGGCAGCGCCCCGGCATCCGGGACCCTGGCCCCGGTCAAGAGCCACCCGTGATCACGGTCGTCGGGTTGGGACCGGGAGATCCCGGGGCCTTGACCCGTGCCGCCGAGTCGGCGCTGCGCTCGGGTGCGACGCTCCACCTGCGGACGCGCGTCCACCCGACGGTTCGAACCCTGGAGGATTGGGGACTGGTCTTCACCAGCCACGACGATCGCTACCGGACCGCCGAGGACTTCGACGGCGTCTACGCGGGCATCGTGGCCGACCTTCTCGAACTGGGCGGCAAACAGGATGTGGTCTATGCCGTGCCCGGCCATCCCTTGGTCGGTGAACGCACGGTGAGGATGCTGCTGACCCAGGAGGCCGTGCCCGTTCGCATCGTGGCCGGGCTATCGGGGCTGGAGGCGGTATACGCCGCACTCGGGGTGGACCCCGGAGATGGCGTCACCATCGTGGATGCCATGGACCTCGACCCGGTCGAATTGCAACCAAGTCGCGCCATCCTGGCCCTGCAGGTCTGGTCGGGGCGCGTGGCTTCGGACCTCAAGCTGACGCTGATGGAGGTCTTCGACGACGCGCATGAGGTCATCGTCATCCGGGGGGCCGGAATTCCCGGCGAGGAACGCACCGCGCGGATTCCCCTGCATGAGCTGGATCGCCTGCCCTGGCTGGATCACTTGACTTCAGTCTGGGTGCCGGCCGGCCCCATCCGCGGCGTGCCGCGAGCCCGGGCGCTCATGGCGCGCCTTCGTGCCGAGGACGGTTGCCCGTGGGACCGCGAGCAGACACATGCCTCGCTGCGCCGTTACTGCCTCGAGGAGGCCTATGAGGTCGTCGACGCCATTGACCGCGAAGATGACGAGGACCTCGAGGAAGAGCTCGGGGATCTTTTGCTCCAGGTGCTCTTCCACGCCCGCATCGCCGAGGAAGAGGGGCGTTTCGATCTCGGAAGCATCGCCGATCGCCTCTGCGACAAACTGGAGGAGCGCCATCCGCACATCTTCGGCAGCGTGCAAGCCGAAACCGCGGACCAGGTGCTCGCCAACTGGGAAGACCTCAAGGCCAGCCAGAAACCGGAAACCGCAGGCACGCTCGACGGCGTGGCCGAGGCTCTGCCGGCCTTGACACGCTCCGAGAAGCTCCAGCAGAAGGCAGCCCGAGCAGGCTTCGGCTGGCCGGAGCGTTCAGGTGCCCGCGCCAAGCTGGCCGAGGAGCTGCACGAGCTCGACCAAGCCCTCGCCGGAGACGGGGACATCGGCCACGAACTAGGCGACGTTCTGATGGCGGTCACGAACCTCGCCCGCATGGTCGGGGTGGATCCCGAGATGGCGCTTCGGTCGGCCAACGCGCGCTTTACCCGACGCTTCGCCGCGACAGAAAAGGCCTTGGGCGGCAGTCTTGTCGGCAAGAGCCTCGAACAGATGCTGGAGACGTGGAACCGGGTCAAGGCAGCCGCCGACCGCGACGAAGACAACTGGTCCTGAAACGCCGACAGGCGTCAGGCGTTGTCGACTGGCCGCACGGCCAGCCGCTCCAGCCAGCGCGCTGCACTTTGTGCCTTGTCCGTCGGCTGGACGGCCACGACACGCGCCTGGCGCACCGGCATCAGCAGATCGAGGGCTGCAGCCGCAAGCCCGTTGTCGAGCAGGCCCATCAGCAGCCAAGCCAGCCACAAACGCACGTGCGTCACGAACGTCGGGCGATCCATCGCCTGGCTGCCCGAAAGAGGCTCGGCCAACACGCGGACGTCTGGCCAGGGATGGCGCATGGCCACCCGACAAGCCTCGCCAAAGGCTTGCCGACCATCTGCGGCGAGTCTGGCCAAGGGCTTGAGGCCCCGCTCCTGCATCCAGTCCGCCATGTCGACGGCAAGGCGCGACATCGCACGCGTCCTGCCTGTGTTGCCGAGCGTCGCATGGGCATCCGCAGCCCAGAGAATCACCTGGAAGTAAGTCTCGGGCGAGCCCTCGGCAAAAGCCTCGTCGACGATCCGATCGATGAGGGAACCAGCGAGCACGCGATCCGCTCCCCCCAATGCGGCAGAGAGGCCGGATGCGGAGCCTTCGCGGGCCAGAAATGCCGCAACCGTTTCCTGCATCGAGGGCAAGGCAGGGTCCTCGCCGACGGCCAACCAGGCCTCAAGGCGCTCCCGACCCTCGTGGGATGCAGCGTCCGCCCTCACCTGGACCACCTTGGCCGGCCCGCGCAGTGGCGTCGGCTGCATCAGGCTTCCACCATCGGCCATGCCCATCTCGGGCTGGCCGGCAAAGTCTGCCGTCCGCGGCTGACGGACCGCCCCCGTTGCCTGTCGCGTCGACTCCGTGGCCATGGTCATGACACGTTCCCCCCGGATGCATCGTCGCGACGGGTGCGATTGGCCTGAAGCGGATCAACCAAGGCTTGATGAAGGTTTCAAGCACCGGTCGTCCAGAACGACCACGGACCATCCGTCGGGAATCGGGCTCAGAAGCTCACGTTCATCTGGATACCGACGGCCACGTCGCCATGGGTATCGACGGTCCCGAAGAAACCGACCGCCCCTTCGCGCCCCAGCGCCTTGTCCCAGGTGGCCTCGAGCCGCGGCCGACCGTGTCGCGGCACGACGGCACCCAAGGCCATCTGGCTGTCGTCCCCGAATGCCGAGGAACGGGCCCGAAGGGCAGCGTGATCCCAGTCGACGGCACGCTGGCCTGCGACGCGGATGCCCGCGGACGCCTGCAGGGAAACACTCTCGAAGGTGACAATCTCGTGGCTGCCCGTACCGACCCGAATCCCGCCATGCCGCTTGCCGTAGGCCACCGCCCCCGCAATCACGGCGGCCCCGGTGACAGCCAGGACGGGGATGGCCATGGAAGGATCGCTTTCAGCCCAGTCCATGGACTCGCGCTGGAGCCACGCGCCCATGGGCTCACCGTCGACACGAAGATTGCTGACACGAACCTCAGGTTTAAGGCCGGCATGGCGGGGACCGTGGACATGGTCCTGAAGGGCATCGAAGCCGACAGGCTCCGCGCCCAGCGGCACGCGGACCTTGACGCGCGCGTCGATGCGACCGACGCCGACACGCATGACCGTCTCGCGAACGTCCTCGGACCTGCCGTCGTGCCTCGTGACGCGCTGCGTGCGGGCCAACGCAACTTCGGTGCGCAACAATCCCCCGCCCGCGGGATTGGGCAAGGTTGGGCGCGAGGCCGAGACGTCAGGCATGCCGGGTTATCGGCCGATGCGTCCAGAGACCAGCGTACTTCCCCCGGGACTTATAAGGAGCTTAAGGTCGGGTTAGGCTCGATCTGCTCGAGGCAGGTCAGGGCTGGTACACCCCTGGGGTACCCCATCCGACAAACCACCAAGGCTGCGGCTTCCTGTAAAATGAAATAGCAGACGACGGTCCCGACGTCTGCAGGAAGACAGGAGACCATACCCATGTCCAGCCTCACGGCCATCACGGATGCCACCTTCAAGAGCGAAGTGCTCGATGCGTCCACGCCGGTGCTTGTGGACTTCTGGGCACCTTGGTGCGGCCCCTGCAAGATGATCGCGCCTATCCTCGATCAGGTCGCGGAAGAGAAGGCAGGCGCCCTGCGCATCGTGAAGCTCGACGTCGACGACAATGGGGCCACGGCCCAGCAATTCGGCGTCATGAGCATTCCGACGCTGATCATGTTCAAGGGTGGCGAAGAAGTCCTGCGCGTTACGGGCTTCAAGCCCAAGGAGCAGCTCATTGGCCTCATCGAGGCCAAGCTGGCCTGAACGCGTCCGTCTCGGGCCGGCACCGATCTCGGTGCCGGCCTTTGTCCTTGGGAAGCCTCGTCCATCCGAGCATCCGTGCCATAGCCCACAGACAAGCGGTCTCCCTTCGTGTAGGATTGACTTATCAACATGGAGTAATTGCCGCAATGGAGATAGACGTCTGCTATGTGTCTGCCCGGACAGCCAGGGCACACATGCGCCAGGGCGTGCTCCACGTGAAGATGCCCCAGCACTGGCCTGCTGGCGAGCAGAGCCGGGTCATCGAGCGCTTCCTGCAGTGGGCACGCAAGCGCACGGACGCCTGGTCCGACCTGCCGCCCCCCGTGCAGCGTCCCGCGTTCAACGAGGCCAGCCTGAGCCGGCTCGTGCGCGAGATTAACCAACGCACGCTGAACGTACCGCTCAAGGGGGTAAGGCTCGGCAAGGCCCGGCGCACGCGTCTCGCGCAGGCCAACGTCCGGACCGGCATCCTGACCTTCTCCCGCCACGCCATCGACGGCCTGTGCGACGAAGCGCTGACCTATCTCGTCGTCCACGAACTAGCCCACTTGCAGGTTCCGGACCACTCCTCCGCATTCTGGAACCTCGTGGCTGCGCACGTGCCCGATTGGCGCCACTGGCGACGCGTGGCCCAGGGTCACTTCGAGCGAGCCATGGCCGGGGAAGACGCGCCGCGTCCGCTCGCAGCTCCGCCGTTCCGACCGGAAGAGGAGCGCGTCGTGCCCTTCCCGCCCCCTGCACCACAGACGCTCGAGGACATTCGTCCCAGCGGTCCTCTGGCCTGGGTCCCGCCCCTGCCGATGGCGCGCGGCAGCAGCCGACAGCTGACTCTATTTCCGGTGCCAGACCGAACGGACTGACGGACCGTCCGGCACCCACGGGTGTGCAGAAAGGAAGAAGGCGGGGCACTCACCGGCATCAGCTGCCGAAGTGCGCCCCGCCCGGACTTCGCCTCAGGCCGAGACCTTGGGCCGCTTGGAATCGGCCAGGACCTGCAGAGCCGTGGATGAGCGGCGCTCCACCAGATCCTTGGTCACGACCACCTTCTTGATGTCCGTGCGCGAAGGAGCCTCGTACATGACGTCGAGCATGATCTCCTCGACGATGCCCCTGAGCGCGCGTGCACCGGTCTTGCGCTTGAGTGCCTCCTTGGCCATCGCCGTGAGCGCATCGGGCGTAAAGTCCAGATCGACCTGATCCATCCCCAGCAGACGCTTGTACTGCTTGACGATCGCGCTCTTCGGCTCGGTCAGGATGCTGACCAGAGCCGCCTCATCCAACTGGTCGAGGGTAGCGATGACCGGGATACGGCCGATGAACTCCGGGATGAGGCCATACTTCAGCAGGTCTTCCGGCGAAAGATCGCCGTAAAGCTCTCCGAGATTCTTCTCGTCGGACGTCTTGACGTCCGCACCGAAGCCGATGCCCTTGCGACCGACGCGCGTCTCGATGATCTTGTCGAGTCCGACGAAGGCGCCGCCCACGATGAACAGGATATTGGTCGTGTCGAGCTGGATGAACTCCTGGTAGGGGTGCTTGCGGCCACCCTGGGGAGGAACATTGGCCACGGTCCCTTCCAGCATCTTGAGCAGGGCCTGCTGGACACCCTCGCCGGAGACGTCACGGGTGATGCTGGGATTTTCGCTCTTGCGGGAAATCTTGTCGATCTCGTCGATGTAGATGATGCCGCGCTCGGCCCGCTTGATGTCGTAATCCGAGGCCTGAAGAAGGCGGAGCAGGATGTTCTCGACGTCCTCGCCCACGTAGCCGGCTTCCGTCAGGGTCGTGGCATCGGCGATGGCAAAAGGAACGTTGAGGATGCGGGCCAGAGTCTGGGCCAGCAGGGTCTTGCCCGACCCCGTGGGGCCGATGAGGAGGACGTTGGACTTGGCCACCTCGACCTCGTCCTCGCCCGCCCGCTCCTTGGCCGACAGACGCTTGTAATGGTTGTAGACCGCTACGGACAGCGTCTTTTTAGCCTGCTGCTGACCCACGACATACTGGTCGAGGATACCCTTGATGGCCTTGGGCTTGGGAATCTCGGTCAGTTCGACCGGAGCCGCCTCAGGCTTCTGCTGATTCTCGTACAACTCCTCATCGAGAATCTCGTTGCAGAGATCCACGCACTCGTCGCAGATGTAGACTCCAGGTGCCGCAATAAGCTTGCGGACCTGGTCCTGCGTCTTGCCGCAGAAGGAGCACTTGGGGTGTCCCTTCGCGCCATCATCCTTCGCCACGTGGCCTCCTGATCTCGTCCCGATTCCGGACCGGCGCTCAGGCGCCGGCCTTGTCCGCCTTGTCGCCGCGACGCGGTTCGAGGACCTCGTCGATAAGCCCCCACTCCTTGGCCTCGAGACCCGACATGAAGAAGTCGCGATCCGTGTCCTTCTCGACGCGCTCGATGGGCTGCCCGGAGTGGAAAGCCATCAGTTCGTTGAGCTTGCCCTTCAGGCGCAGGATTTCCTTGGCCTGGATCTCGATGTCCGTCGCCTGCCCCTGGGCTCCACCGAGGGGCTGGTGAATCATGATGCGCGAGTTCGGCAGGGAGATGCGCTTGCCCTTGGCACCGGCATTGAGCAAGAAGGCACCCATCGAGGCGGCCTGACCGATGCAGATGGTGCTGACTTCAGGCTTGATGTACTGCATCGTGTCGTAGATGGCGAGACCCGCCGTCACGACGCCGCCCGGGCTGTTGATGTAAAGGTAGATGTCCTTGGCAGGATCCTCGGCCTCGAGGAAGAGCAGCTGGGCGATGATGAGGCTGGCCACCATGTCGTCGATGGGGGTGCCGAGGAAGATGATCCGCTCCTTCAGGAGGCGGCTGTAGATGTCGAAGGCGCGCTCGCCGCGGCTCGTCTGCTCGACGACCATCGGCACGAGACCGGCCACGGTGGGCTGCATGTGGGGCAGGAACATCGGTGATACCTCGTGATGGGGGAACGAAGCGGGCTACTCGGCAGTCTCGGGGTTGGCGGTCTCGGCCTTGGGGGCCTTGGTCTTTGCGGCCTTGGGCTTGGCAGGCTTGGCGGCTGCGTCGACTGCCACGGCAGGGGCAGCATCCGCGGAGACCTTGGCCCGCTCGAAGAGCCACTCGATGATCTTGTTGGACAGCACCTCGTCCACCAGGGCGGTGTAGCGCCCATTCTTGACGAGCTCCTGCTGGAACTGCCCGGGGTCCCGACCCAGCATCTGGGCATACTCGACGACGGCAGCCGCCACTTCCTGCTGGGTCACTTCCAGACCTTCCTTCCGAGCGATGGCCCCGAGCGTCAGGCTGGTCCGAATGCGCTGCATGGCTTCGGCACGGAAGCGGTCTTCCCATTCGGATCGGGTCTCTTCGCTGAACAGCGAACCGATGTCGGCACCCTGGCGCTGGAGATTGGTGAAGTGCTGCTCGAGCAGGAAGTAAATCTCGCGGCGCAACATGGTGTCCGAGAGCTCCATCTGACTCTGGACCACGATGGCTTCGAGCATGGCCTTGCGCTGGGCCACCTCGTGGGCTTCCGTCGCCTCGCGATCGAGGTCCGTGCGAATCCGTTCGAGCAACTGCTCGACGGAATCCATGCCGTGCTCCTTGGCAAAGGCCTCGTCGACCTCGGGCAGATGGCGCTCCTTGACTTCGTGGACCGTCAGATCGAAGGTCGCGGCCTTGCCGGCCAGCTCGGCGTTGCCGTAATCGGCGGGGAAGGTCACGTCGGCCACCTTGGCGTCACCCGCCTTGAGGCCGACGAGTGCCTCGACGAATCCGGGGATGAAGCGACCCTCGGCAACCTCGATGGACATCTTGGACGCTTCGCCACCCTTGAAAGGCACGCCGTCCAGCTTGCCGAGGAAATCGGCCACGACCACATCCCCCTGGCGCACCTCGCGCTCGACGACATGCAGATGGGCCTTGCGATTGCGCAGATTGCCGAGGACCTGATCGACCTGATCCGGCGTCACGGCGTCCTTGGCTACGGCCACCTCGATGTCGAGGTAGGTGCCCAGCGTCACTTCGGGCCGGACTTCGACGGTGTAGTGCAGCTCGGCCGGCTGCCCCTTGCCGAAGACCTTGACCTCCACGCGCGGCTGATCGACAGGCTCGATGGCGGCCTCGGCCACGGCCTGCGTGTAGGCCTCGGGGACGAGATGCTCGAGCGCTTCCTGAGCCAAGGCCTGAGTTCCGACGTGCTTCTCGACAAGCGGCATCGGCGCCTTGCCGCGACGGAACCCTGGGATGTTCACCTGCGACCGGAGGTGGCGGTAGGCGTGATCCCAGGCCTTCTGGACCTGAGCCGCATCCACCTCGACATGGAGGTGGACATGATTCTGCTCGTGCTTCTCGAGGGTGACCTTCACGGCGTCTGCTCCCAAAAGACTGGATGACCTGCCCATTGTAGCAGAGGCCATGGCGCCGCGCCCGCGTGCCGTCAGGCGCGAGCAGCCGTCACCAGTGCCGTGAAAAGGGCCGAGGAAACGGCGCGAGCCACGGTGCTGTCCGCCTCATCGGGACGCTCCGGATGCCACTGGACCCCGTAGAGAAACCCCGAAGACACGCCACCCCCGTCCTCGAATGCCTCGACGAGACCGTCCCGGGTCCAGGCCACGGCGCGCAGGCTGGACGCGAGACCACGCGCCTCGGCCGTGCCCTGATGATGCCAGGAGTTGACCACGAGCACCTCACCCGCGCACCAGGCTGCGAGGCGAGAGCCCTCGGCGACCCGCAGCTCGTGGAAGACACCCTCCCGATGCTCGACGACGCCCTCCATCTGGCTGGGCAGGTCCTGGATCAGGGCGCCGCCGCAGGCGATGTTCAGCAACTGGAATCCGCGGCAAACCCCCAGAACCGGACGCCCCTCGCGCAGGATCGCCCGCGCCAGCGGCAATTCGAGATCGTCACGCGGACCATCTACCTTGACGGTGTTCGACGAGACGTCCTCGCCATAGTGCCGCGGCGCGACATCGGGTCCACCGGCCAGCACCCAGCCATCGCAAACATCCGGTCCCGCATCCTCCAGCACGGCGGCAAAACCGGTTCCGCGACGTGCCAGGGCCTCTCGGGCGAGCCGCCCCCAGCCGGCCGGCATCACCGCGACGGGTTCGGCGCCGGCAGCGAGCAGACTCGTGGCATATCGCTCGAGCTTGGGCCACTGCTCCTCGGAGACGGCCGTCCCCCACGTGACGCCAATCCGTGCCGGCACCTAGTGCCCCCGCGTGTCGGTCCGGCCGCCCTCGACGGGCACGCCGACCGGCCTGGGCACCGGCAGGTGCCAGTCAGCCATGTCCGGAAGACTGCCGGGATGCGTCAGATCGTAGTGGATCGGCGTGACCGAGATGCAGTTGTCCCGGATGGCCGTGACATCGGTGTCGGGCGCCTCGTGCAAATCCTCGGCCTCGCCGGCCAGCCAGTAGTAGACCTTGCCCCGGGGATCCACCCGGCGTTCGAAGGCATCGTTGTATCGGCGTTGCCCCAGACGGGTCACGCGGACGCCCGCGATGTCCCCGATCTCGACGGCCGGGACGTTCACGTTCAACAGCACGGCACGGGGCAGGGTCCGCCCGGCCAGTTCCCGCACCAGATCCAGCGCGAAGAGCGCCCCCTTCTCGTAGCCCAGATCGCTGAAGCTGGCCAGCGAAATGGCGACGCAGGGACGTCCGAGCAGAATCGTGCCCTCGACGGCCGCGGACACCGTCCCGGAGTAGATGACATCCACGCCCAGGTTCGGACCGCGATTGATGCCGCTGACGACGAGATCAGGCATGTGATCGACCATCAGGGCACCCAGCGCCAGCTTGACGCAGTCGGCAGGCGTGCCGTTGACGCAGCGGCTGGAGGCCGTGCCTTCGATGGGCACTTCCTCAAGGCGCAGCGGCTTGTGAAGGGTCAGCGCATGGCCCGTGGCGCTGCGCTCGCGATCCGGCGCCACGACATGAACTTCATGTTCGAGCGCCAGCGTCGACGCCAGGATCTGGATGCCCGGGGCGTGGATGCCGTCGTCGTTCGAGACCAGGATGCGCACGGTGGCATCCTACCACGCCACCAAGCCTAGCGTTGTGCGAAGAGGGAGGTCTGCAATCGATCGGGATCCACCTTCATGGCATCGATCATGTCGAGGATGAAGCTGAAATCCATCCACGACGAGACGAAATCGAGGTCGTCCCCGGGCAGCACGAGCTTGGGGGCAGCGTCGAAACCCTCGACCCATTCGTCGTATAGGTCATTGAGCTGCGCGATGTAGTCCCGCGGAATCTCTTGCTCGTAGCTGCGTCCCCGCTTCGCGATGCGTCGCATCAGGGTAGGTACCGAGCACTTCAGGTACAGGAGCAGATCCGGCGGCTGAAAGAAGTTGGCCATCGTCCGGTAGAGATCCTGATAGTTGTCGTAGTCGCGATCGCTCATCATCCCTTGGTCGTGCAGGTTGCGCGCGAAAATCACCGAATCCTCGTAGATGCTGCGGTCCTGCACCACGGAACGCGCACCCTCGGTGATGCGACGATGGTTCTCGAAGCGGCGCGACAGGAAATAGACCTGCGTATGGAAGCTCCAGGTCTTCATGTCCTGGTAGAAATCGTCGAGGTAGGGATTGTCGTCGACGACCTCGAAACAGGCCTCGTACCCGAGCCGATCGGCCAGCCAGCGAGTAAGGCTGCTCTTGCCGGACCCGATATTTCCGGCGATGGCGATGAAGGTCTTGCGTCCGGGCATGGCGTCCATCGTAGCACCCAAGCCCTTCAGTTCTCCGGCGCGAACACCTTGAGTCCCGAGGGCACCACTTCGAGCGTCACGGGCGTGGTCCCGACCAGGTCCCCGTCCACCTGGAAGGGCACGGGCTTGCCCGAACGTACCGTCAGGCGCTTGCAGCGCAACGTCTCGTAGGTGGGCAGGTTGCGTACCCGACCGATGGCAATCCCGAAGAAATCGCGCCACGCCTCGAGAAAGGATCGCGACCGGAGAATGGCGACGTCGAGCTCACCGTCCGAGATGCTGGCCTCGGGCGTGACCTTCAGGAAATCCACGCCATAAAACGCGGTATTGGCCACGATCATCATGTAGACCAGCTGGCGCTGGCGCTTTCCGTCCACCTCGAGCGTCAGGCGGGACGGGCGGTGGTGAAGGGAAGTGCGCATCGCCGTCAGAGCGAAGGCTCCCCGGCCAAGGCGCTCCTTGAGGAGGCCAAGGTCCTCGCCCATCATGCTGACGGCATCGAAGCCGATGCCCGTCATGGCGCAGAAGAAGCGATCGGGCTCGCCCGGTCGCATGAGACGCCCGACGTCGATGCGGCGGGCATGACCACCCCGGAGGATCTCGAGCGCCCGGCTCAGATCAGTGCCGATTCCCAACTCTCGGGCAAGCACATTGGCCGTGCCGACGGGCAGGATGCCGAGCGATACGTCCGTGCCGACCAGGACCGGAAGAACTTCGTTGATGCTGCCATCCCCTCCGGCCACGAGGATGGTCTCGGCACCGTCGGCAATCGCCATGCGCGCAATAGCTTCGCCATCACCCGCCTTGCGCGTGGGCACGACCGCCAGCTCCCATCCGTCGGCACGCAGCGGGGCCACGAAGCGATCCCAGTCTGCCTTGCCCGTCAGTGGGCCCGCCTTGGGGTTGTGGACCAGGCATGCCCGTCGACCATGGGCGGCTCCCTCGGGCCGGGTCGTCCAATAAATTCGTGGCCCCAAAGCTTCCATGCCGTCCAGTGTACCGCCCCGACTTGCCCAGTCAGCGCCGTGCACCGTGGACAGCGACCGGCAGGCCCGACCCTGACAGGATGCGGGCGGCGGGACAGGAGGGCCAGGCAGGCCCCAAGCGCCAGCATACGCATCCGACCGGTGCCGCGAGGTCCGGACATCAGAGCCCCTGACCCGAACGCCTGGACCGCGCCCGCGGAAAGGGGAACGGAGCATGATCGGCAACAAGCCGGGACCGGCCAAGGGCGACCCAAGGATGGTCGAAGCAGGCCGCAGGGGTGGGGAAACGGTCAAGGAGGAGCGCGGCAAGGAGTTCTTCCAGGAAATCGGCAAGAAGGGCGGTCAAGCCACCAAGGCCAAGTACGGCCCGGAGTTCTTCTCCGCTATCGGTCGCAAGGGAGGAGAGGCCGTCAAGAAGGAGCGCGGCGTCGAGTTCTACAGCTCTATTGGCCGTAAGGGGGGCTCCTCGACACGCCAAGGTCGCAAGAAGACCCCTCCGAAGCCCTGAGTGCAGGGGCGGCCGCTTCCGGACATCCGGGCGGCCGTCTTGCCCTAGAATGGGGCGTGACCATGGATCAGGACGCCGCCCTCGAAACCGCCGCCGGCGTGGCGGAGGCTGTCGCGCACGGTAAGCTGACGGCACGAACGGCCACGCGGGAAGCGCTAGACCGCATCATCCGCGTGGATGCCGGCCTGGGTGCGATGGTGCATATCTCCGCAGAGCGAGCCATCGATCGCGCACGCCAGATCGATGAAGGCCCTGCGGCGGGTGCATTGCAAGGGGTGGCCGTCGCCCTGAAGGACAACATCTGTCGGATCGGGGAGCCCACCACGTGCGCCAGCCGCATCCTCACAGGATGGATGCCACCTTACGACGCCACCGTGGTGCGCCGGCTGGAAGCGGCCGGGGCCGTCCTCCTCGGCAAGACGAACATGGACGAATTCGGCATGGGCTCGTCCACCGAGACAAGTGCCTTCGGCCCCACCCGTAATCCTTGGCAGCTCGGCAGCGTGCCGGGCGGTTCCTCGGGCGGGGCGGCGGCAGCGGTGGCGACGGGCATGGTGCAGGTGGCGATCGGCAGCGACACGGGAGGCTCCATCCGGCAACCTGCGGCCATGTGCGGCGTGGTGGGCCTGAAGCCGGGTTATGGCCGGGTCTCCCGGTACGGCCTGGTGGCCTACGGCAGTAGCCTCGACCAGATGGGCCCGCTGACGCGCACGGTGACCGACGCCGCGCGTGTCCTCGAGGTTCTGGCCGGCCCCGACCCCCGGGATGCCACGAGTCTGGACGAGGGGGAGCCATGGACGTGGCAACCGAGCTCCATCGCGGGCATGCGCATCGGCGTCCTCACCCGCTTGACGGAAGGGGCCGGGATCCAGTCGGACGTGGCGGAGGCCCTCAGCAAGGCCATGGCCTGGTACCGCGATGCGGGCTGCACGCTCGTACCCGTCGAGATGCCGGAACTGGAGTGGGCCATCCCGACCTACTACCTGCTGGCGACGGCGGAAGTCTCGAGCAACCTCTCCCGCTTCGAAGGCATGCGATTCGGCCTGCGTCGGGAGACCGAGGAACTGGGCAGCACGATTGAGCGCACCCGATCCGAAGGCTTCGGAGCCGAGGTCAAGCGCCGCATCCTGCTAGGCACCTTCGCCCTGTCGGCCGGACACCAGGAGGCCTACCACGGGCGTGCCCGCAAGGTCCGACATCTGATCGCCCAAGCCCATGACCGGGTATTCCGTGAGGTCGACGTGCTGCTTTCCTGCACCAGCCCGACCACGGCATTCCCGCTGGGCAGCCGTCTGGATGACCCGCTGGCGATGGTCCTTTCGGACGTGGCCACGGTAGGGGCCAACCTCGCGGGCATTCCGGCGCTCTCGGTGCCGTGCGGGTTCGACCGCAAGGGGCTGCCCATCGGCATGCAACTGCAAGGCCCCCGCGGTGGAGAGACCCGCATCCTCGATGCCGGACATGCTTACGAGCGGGCGCACCCCTGGTGGATGGCGAGGCCACCCGTAGCGTGGGACCTGCAGCCACTGGCACGGGAGGTCCGCGCATGACCGCGGGCTGGGAAGCGGTGATCGGGCTTGAGGTGCACGCCGAACTGGCCACCCGGACCAAGATCTTCTGTGGCTGCACGACGACCTTCGGGCAGGAACCGAACACCCAGGTCTGCCCGGTCTGCGCCGGCATGCCCGGGGCACTGCCCGTCCTGAATGGCGAGGCCGTGCGCCTCGCCGCCCGCGCGGGTCTGGCGCTGGGCGGCACCGTGGCCCGGCAGAGCCGGTTCGACCGCAAGAACTATTTCTATCCCGACCTGCCCAAGGGCTATCAGATTTCCCAGTTGGCCCTTCCGGTCGTCAGCGAGGCCCATCTCGACATCCCGCACGAAGAAGGTGCGCGGCGCATCCGGATCGTCCGCATCCACCTCGAGGAAGATGCCGGCAAGCTCGTGCACCGCGGAGCCGCCGGTCTTGCCGGTTCCACACACAGCCTCGTCGACCTCAACCGCGCGGGTGTACCGCTCATCGAGATC
Source organism: Candidatus Sericytochromatia bacterium (assembly GCA_035285865.1). Taxonomy (GTDB): domain Bacteria; phylum Cyanobacteriota; class Sericytochromatia; order S15B-MN24; family VGJW01; genus VGJW01. The sequence goes on along the minus strand of JAYKHS010000004.1, from coordinate 10,003 downwards.
GTGAGCGCCCCCGAAATTCACACCGCCGAGGAAGCACGCCTGTATCTCCAGGAACTTCGACTTGTCTTGCTGACACTCGGCGTCAACGACGGTCGCCTCGAGGAAGGTTCGCTGCGTTGCGACGCCAATGTGTCGGTCCGACGGACGGGCGAGACCGCCCTCGGAACCCGCGTCGAAATCAAGAACCTCAACTCCTTCCGGTTCCTGCAAAAAGCGATCGAAAGCGAGATCCAGCGCCAGGTGCGCCGGCTCGAGGCCGGCGACCCCATCGTGCAGGAGACGCGCCTGTGGCAGGAAGAGAAGGGCGTCACGGTCTCGATGCGCTCCAAGGAAGATGCCGCCGACTACCGGTACTTCCCGGACCCCGACCTGCCGGACGTCCTGCTCGAGGATGCGTGGATCGCCGAGGTCGCCCGGAACCTGCCCGAACTGCCGGAAGCCCGACGCTCGCGGGCCCTGGCCGCGGGCCTTTCGCGCCCCGAGGCCAGGCAGTTGGCCGGCGATCCGGCGCTGTGGACTTTGCTCGAGGCCGTGATGGATCAGGGCATCCCCATGCGCGATGCGGCGCGGTGGCTGCTGGGCGAAGGCCTCGCTTGCCTCGCGGATGCCGAACAGGGTCCCGATGCCGTTCTCACCAACGCTCCGGGCTTCGCACGGCTGGTCGCGCTGGTCGTGGAGCGGCACATCGCCGCCCCAGCCTTCCGGAAACTCGTACGCGAGGTCCTCATCGACGGTGCGGCACCGGACGCCCTCGCGCAGGCTCGGGGTTTCTGGCTCGAACCCGACGATGGTTCGGCCGCACGCATCGTGGACGAGGTCCTGCGCGGACTGCCCGAACAGGTCGGCCAGTGGCGCGCCGGCAAGGTGCAGGTCAGGGGCTTCCTGATGGGCCAGGTGCTGCGCGCCCTGAAGGGCCAGGGGGATCCGTCCGTGGTCGGGCCACTGGTGGACAGCTGGTTGGCTCAGGTCCAGCCGGACTGATACCGGCTCAGGCTCCGGGGATGCCTGCCTGCTCGGCAGTCTGGGCGGAAACATCCCAGCCGTCGCGGTCGCGCAGCAGCCATGCCCGGACCTTGGTGCGGGCGTAGGGACCGGAGAAGGGCTGGAGCAGCCAGTCGCTCACGCCGGCTTCTGCGCCTGCGGCGATGAGTGCAGGGTCCTCTGCGTCCGCCACGACGAATAGGGGCGTCACGCTGCTGGCGCGCGCCGACTCCCGCAACCGGCGGCTGAATGACAAGGGATCGCCACTGCCATCGCCATGCCGAAGGATGATGAGCGCCGGACTGTCCCGATGCACGACCTCCTGCACGGCGGCCTCATTCTCTGCCACGACGACCCGCAGGCCCTCGTCCTCGAGTGCCGTCACCAGCAGCGTACGCACGGGACCGGGCTCCATCCCTACGACGACGCAAGGTGCCTGGGCCGAACCGCGAGGGACGGCCGGAAGCTTGCGGCGCGCCTCGCGAAGCGGTCCCGTGTCTCGCACGCCCGCGCCGCTGCCGCCCCCCAGCTCGACGCTCTGGCCCTCGGCTGCCGCGAAGATCTCAAGGTCCGACCCCACGCGGGCCGCGTGCGCACGCGCACGCGCGACCAGGTCGTCCACCGAAGCATCATCGCGCATCGGATCGTGGTGAAACAGGGCAAGCCTTCTGACCCGCGCGGCCAGCGCCATCTCGACGACATACTCGAGCGTGCTGTGGCCCCAGCCCAGCCGAGCAGGGTACTCGGCCGCCGTGTACTGCGTGTCGTGGATCAGCAGGTCCGCGCCGGCAATGAATTCCAAATGACGCCGCTCCTCGGGATTGACGAGGCGCTCGGCCTCCCCGTGCAGACACTCCTCGCCCAGAGCCAGCTGGCGCGAGTGCGGCTCGTGGTCGGTCGAATAGACCACGGAACAGCCATCGGCCTCGAGCCGATACCCCAGCGTCAGGGCTGGATGGTTCAAATATTGCGCCGTGACGCGCACACCCCCGACCGAGAACTCGCCCTCGAGCAGGTCGTGGTAGCGCAAGGTGGCCCCGAGCTGATTCAGGGCCACAGGGAAAAACGTGTAATCCATCTGGGCAGCAAGAGTCTCACGCAGCTCCTGGACCAACCCGTGGGGGGCATAGACATCCCACTCGTTGCCGGGCACGAAGAACGGCGTGAAGAAAGGCAATCCCTGAATGTGGTCCCAGTGCGTGTGGCCAATCAGGAGATGGCCGCGAATCGGCTTGGGCTCGTTGGCCATGAGGTGGAAGCCCAGTTCGTGCGCCCCGGTGCCACAGTCCAGAACCAGCAGGGTACCATCGTCGCCCCGGACTTCAACGCAAGAGGTGTTGCCGCCATACCGCACCGTCCGGGGACCCGGTTTCGCAATGGAACCACGGGTTCCCCAGAAACGGACACGCATCCGCAGGCTCCTCCACGTTGGACTGACGGCTAGGGACAGAACGGGAATTGCGCCGTCAAACCAGCGGCCCCGGTGGGGACCACCCGGTTCCTATACCCTCCGGGAGAGTCAGGAAACAGCAGGCACCGCACTCTTCTACAGCACCAGATGGATCGCCGCGAAGACCAGAGCTCCCGCCACGACCTCGACGACACCCCTCCAGCCAGCGGCAGCGGAGGGCAGCAGTTCCGTCAGCGCGAAGTAAAGCAGCACCCCGGCCGAGAATGGCAACATCAACGGAGAACCGGCTGCGAGAAGCCACTGCAGCAAGGCGCCGGCCACGAAGGCCGCACCGGTGAGCAAGGCGATACGACGCGCCAGACGTGCAGGATGGCCTGCCGAGAGCGAGAGCAGGGCGGCCATCACGCCCTCGGGCAGCATGTGGAAAATCAGGCCAAGGCCGACGAGCCCCCCGACATTCCCGCCTGCTTCCAGGGAAGCGGCGAGGACCTGTCCGTCGAACAACGCGCAGAGCCACAAGCAACCGATGGCCGAACATGCGGCGGCAACGCCGGGCGCATGATGTCCGTGGTGACCATGGTCGTGGTCATGCCCGTGGGCAAGATGGTGCGCATGGGCATGGCCGTATGCGTGCACGTCGTCAGGATCGAGACCCGGCACCGTCACGGGCGTCTCGACCTCCCCACCCTCCTCCGCGACGAGGCGGTTCGCCCAATTCTGCAGGGACGGACCCAGGAGACGATCCAGAACGAAAACCGCAAGGGCGCCCATTGCGACGGCTGCAAGCACGCGCTGCATGTCCGCACCCGGGGCCTCGAAGGACTCGGGCAGCAGGTCGACGAGCGCGAGGGGCACGAGGTAGCCCCCGCCGGAAGCCAGCAAGGTACCAAGCCTTGCACGGGTCAGCCACGTGCCATGGCCCGACACGACGCCCCAGCCCCCGGCAGCCATCAGCATCCCGAGCAGGGGGACGGCCCACCAGTGGGCAGGAAGCGCAAGCATCGGACTCACCTATTATTGCAACAGAATTACAACAGCATACCGGACTCGGGCTACAATGAACCATGGCCTATCGCGCCCACGCCTTGGCCCGCCTCAAGGAGGCAGGCTTCCGAATCACCACGCCTCGCCAGCGCGTGATCGACCTGCTGGCGGAGGTGCTCGAGCCGGTTTCGGCCTACGAAATCCGTGATCATCTGGAACAACGGGGCGCGCGCATCGACATCGTCAGCGTGTATCGGATCCTCGAGTGCCTGGAACAGCTTGGCCTGGTCCATCGCGTGCTGAGTTCGGGCAAGGTGCACCGATGTGTCATCGAGGCCCATGAGCCTTGCAGCCTGCCGCAGACGGACCATTGCCACCATAGCCTCGTCTGCCGGCGTTGCGGTCGGATCGAGGAGCTTCACTGCCCGGATATCGGCACCCTGCTGGCTCGGGCAGCAGAGAACGTGGGCTTTGCCCTCGAGCACCACCAACTGGAGCTCGGGGGTACCTGCCGGAGGTGTGCCGCATGATGGGAGACCAAACGCCTCAAGGCATCGAGGACGACGCCACCCGCCTCGACAAGGCGGCGGAAGAAGTCCTGCAGTTGCGCGCGCGCTTCGGCCGCCTCGCCGAGTTTCTGGAAGAGGCTCGCCGGGACTTGCTGCAGCCGGGTCGCCCCCCCACGCGCGAGATTCTGCGGGATCTCGAGCATGTCCGTGGCAAATTCGACCAACTTCGCGACGGGATCCACGCGATGGCCACGCGCGCCGGGTTGGAGCCCCTGCCGTTTCGCGACCATGTCACCTCTCTCGACGAGGTGGCCGACTTGCTCGTGCGTGTCCGTGAGGCACGCAAGTTCATCCACCGCATCCGGGTCAAGCTGGCCCTCGCACAACAGGTGGCGCGGCGCGTCGAGGGCCTCGTCACGGACGAAGCAGCCGCCACCGCCCACCTCGAGGCGTGTCGACGAGGGGCCAGGCACCTCCTGCAAGCCTTTGCCGACCTCGAAGATGCGACGGCTGCTCCGGAGGACCCGGGCATCATCCGGGACATGGAAGACCTGGCCTCGGGCGCGCATCCCTTCTGCATGTTGCTGGCGCTGGTCGAGCAGAATCGAACGCTGAAAGACGAAGACTGGCAGGGCTACATGGAGCAGGTAGGTCGCGAGCTTGGACGGCCGTTGGCCTTGGCGGCGGCACGCGGCAAGCTGGCCATGGGCGCGGGTCGGCAGCCCCAGGAACAGGCTTGAGTCCCGTGGAACAGGACAAGGCGCACATGCGCCTTGCGCTCGCACAGGCGATGCTCGGTCGAGGCTGGACCTTGCCCAATCCGATGGTCGGCGCGGTCGTCGTTCAGGGCAACGAGGTGGTTGGCCTCGGTTACCACGCGCGTCCGGGCGGTCCACATGCCGAAGTCCTCGCACTGGATGAGGCCGGAGCCTTGGCCGAGGGCGCGACGGTCTTCGTCAGCCTCGAACCCTGCAACCACCACGGCAGGACGCCTCCCTGCACGGAGGCCCTCATCCGGGCGGGTGTGCGCCGTGTCGTGGCGGCAACCGGGGACACGAACCCCCGGACAGCCGGCCAGGCACGCGCCGTGCTCGAATCTGCCGGCATCCGCTACGAGGAAGGCCTGCTGCATGACGAAGCCGCAACTCTCAACGCGGACTTCCTGCATTGGGTGCGGACCAGTCGGCCGCGCGTCTCGCTCAAGATGGCCGCCACGCTTGACGGCCGCATCGCGACCCGCAAGGGCGAGAGCCGCTGGATTACCGGCCCCGAGGCCCGCGATCGGGTCCACCTATGGCGTGCCGGTGTCGCCGCCGTGATGGTGGGGGGTGGCACTGCCCGGACGGATGATCCCGGTCTGGACGCACGCATCGAAGGCGCTCACCAACCTCTGCGCATCCTCGTAAGCCAGTCGGGAAGAATTCCTGCCTCCAGCCGAGCCCTGCGCCAGCAAGGCGAGGTTGAGATCTGGGGAGGGGCGACACCAGCGACAGACCTGCCGGCCCACGTGCGCATCCGGTCGCTGCCAAGCCACCCTGACGGGGGCCTGGATCTGGGCGAAGGCCTGCGACAGCTGGGCGAGGAGGGACGAATATCGGTGTTGGCCGAGGGGGGCGGCGACCTCGCGTCCCGCCTGCTGCGCCAGGGACTCGTGGACGAGCTGCGCCTTTTTCTCGCCCCCAGGCTGCTCGGTGGTCGGACGTCACCGGGATGGTTTGGCGGTCCGGATCCCGATCGCCTGGATCAGGGCCTCGATCTGGCCGACCCGAGTTACACGATGGTCGGGAAGGACCTGCTCGTGACAGGTCGTCCCGTATGGTCCCCGGCCGCTTCCCTGCGGTATGATGACGCCGTTCTGCCCCCCGGAGGTCTTTCCTGTCCATGAATGTTTTCAAGACCAGCTGGTACAGCCACCGCATCGGCCGCGACATGCCGGTCAAGGTCTATGGCCATTACGGCTTCCCCCTGCTGATGTTCCCGACCGCTGCCGCGGACTTCGAAGAGTACGAGCGGTTCTACTTGGTCGAAATGATCCGGCCGTGGATCGAGAAGGGCCTCGTCAAGTGCTACTCCATCGACAGCGTCAACGGCTGGACGTGGATGAACAGCCGGATTCACGCCAGTGAGCGTGCGCGCCGCCACGAAGCCTACGACCAGTACGTCATGCAGGAAGTCGTGCCCTTCATCTGGCTCAACCAGGGCAATCGCGACGGTATCTTCACCACGGGCGCCAGCATGGGGGCCTACCACGCCCTGAACTTCCTGCTGCGCCATCCGCAGGTCTTCGGGGGAACCGTGGCCATGAGCGGGGCCTACGACCTCTCTCCGTGGACCGGTGGCTACATGGACGAGCTCATCTACATGAACTCCCCGCGCCATTACATGCCCAACCTGAATGACCACGGCTACCTGGAGATGCTCCGGTATCGCGGCAAGGGCATCCACATCCTGACGGGGCAGGGCTCATATGAAGCCCCGCACCAGAGCAAGGAGATCTCGGACATCCTCTGGTCGAAGGGCATCTGGCACAACCTCGAGATGTGGGGCCACGACATGCCGCACGATTGGCCCACGTGGCGCCGCATGCTGCCCGCGTTCATGCGTTATCAGACCGGCTGGGCCGGCTGAGGCGGCACCAAGGCTTGAGACGGTCGGCAAGCATCTGCTAGACTGCCCATGCCGTTGGAGAGATGGCCGAGCGGCTGAAGGCACCGGTTTGCTAAACCGACGTACGTCTATAAGGCGTACCGGGGGTTCGAATCCCCCTCTCTCCGCCTCCACGAGGGGACCCTTCCGAGGGTCCCCTCGTTCATGCTCCCGCGCTGCGGATGCGCCGACAGACCTGACGTTCCCGGCGCGTGGACCTGCCCCGGACCGGAGAAGGTCTCAGGCGACGGGCTCGAGGGTTGCCGTCAGCCCACGCACCTGCAGGCGTTCGGCATAACCCTCGGCGTGCTCGAAAGGTGCCTCGACCACCACGGCACGACCGACCTGATGCGCTTCGAGCATGATGGCCACGCAGCGCTCGCGCCCGAGGCTCGGCACGGCCTCCAGCAGGTAGCGCACCACCTGGCCCATCTCGTGCACGTCATCGTCGTGCAGCAGCACCCGCGTGTGCGGATAACGGGCCACCACAGGGCGCGACAACGGCTCCGGGACGACAGGCATGGCAGGCACCTCAAGGCCAAGGGCAGCCCCATGATAGCCCGCGCGTCCCGACGATCAAGGCGGCCAGACGAGAGCCGTCGGGATGGACAGCGGCGGCTCGCCCGACGCGCGCACCTGCAAGTCCAGCGTTGCGGCCCTGGCCCCCTCGAAGAGGACCAGACGGTAGCGGGTCTCGGGACGAAGCCCCCCTGCCGTGATCTGCAGGGCTGGCGCTTGAAGTGTCCAGCTACCGGTAGCCACGGCCACGACAGCTCCGGAAACCTCGGCATCCAGGCGCTCCAAGCGGCCATTCAGGCGCTGCCCTTCGGCGGCGGGCTGAATGTTGATGGGCCAGCTCACGGACTGCACAGGGCGGGACTGCGCTGTCCCCGGCAGCACCAGCGCACGCGGGGGCCCGGACACCCAGCCTCGGCCGGTATCGGCTATCTCCTGCCAAGCCTCTCGGATGCCTGCTACCGTGCGCCGCACCCGGACACGATACGCGGCATCCAGCCGAATCGACTTCAGGGGCATCGCCAAGGTGGTTCCGGCGGGCACGAGCGGAAACCCGAAGGAAGCCACTTCGACAGGCTCCAGTCCCGGACCGCCCAGCCTGAGCCATGAAACCTCGAGACCGGACGCGCCATCGGTCAGCACGGGCGGTGCCGACGCCGCCACGTGCTCCGATCCGGAGCATGGTACCGGCGTGGCCACGCTGACCAAGTCGGCAGCGATCGCATCCGCCAGCACGTCGCTGCCCCCCGTTCCCATCAGCACGTCGGTACCGACTGCTCCTGCAACAGCCAGGAAAGACCAGCGCCCGCGGGACGTCCGGAGCCTCATGACAGCGTCTCCTGCGTCGTGGTGTATGTGCCCTCCTCGATGCGGATTCCAGCCGTCGCCTCACCACTGAAGACGGTGTCCCGGAGCTTGACCGGCAGCAGCGTGACCACGGGGCGATCCTCGCGATCGATGACCACGTCCGCCCAAGAACGGGGATCATCGACGGAAATCAGGCTTTCCGGCAGCTCCTGTTCCGTCCGGTAAGCATAGGCCCGCACACGGTAGGTCGTCCGCGGACGAAGCCCCCGGAAGGCGACAGGGTCAGCCAGCTGTGCCGCATGGACGACCCGCTGGACGGGCTCGCCGTTCATCCGGACGGGCTGCTCGTCGATACCCGACAACATCGAAAGGCGCAGGACGAGGTGGTGGATGTCCTGCCGCGACCACGGCGTCACCAGGGCCTGCAAGGCCAGCCCTCCGGATGCGACGGTCGGCAGCAGGACCATGACTCCTTGCGGCGTCACGGCCCTCGCCTGAGGAACGACCGGCTCCGCATCCGTCCTTACTCCCGGTGTCTCGGCACAGCTCCAACTGCCCGATGCCAGCAATCCGGCAACCAGCAACCGCCACCCGAACAGACCGCGCATGTGTCCCCCTTTCCGCAAGCCAGTGCGTACCGTGCAGCATGCGGGAAGCAAGGATTCCGAGGCCATCAGGATGTCACGGGGAACCTGCTAGGATGAGCCCATGGAGTGGTTGTGGATTGCCATGGGCGGCGCGATCGGAGCCTCGGCCCGGGCAGGCCTGGGCCAGATGGTGAGCCGATGGGCGGGGATGAGCTTTCCCTGGGCGACGCTGGCAATCAACGTACTCGGGTGCCTCGCGATGGGGTTGCTCGACGGACTCCTCTCCGGCAGGCCCGGCTGGGAAGGCTCCTGGCAGCGCCCGCTCCTCGCCGCGGGACTGCTGGGCGGCTTCACCACGTTTTCGGCCTTCGGACTCGAGACCATCCGCCTGTTCCAGCGCGATGCCGCGTTCGCAGGGACGGCCTATGTCCTGCTCAGCGTGTTCCTGGGCCTCGGCGCGGTACCTCTGGGTCAGCTTCTGGCACGGCAGGTCGGAAGTCATGAGCCACGCGCAGCATCGACCTCAGGAACGCAAGCGTCCGAGCCCGAGCACCCGCAGGAGCAGGGCATCACGCCAGCCATCGGGGAGAGCCCGCAGGAAGGGCCCTAGCCGGGCATCCGGGCCGACCCTGTAACGCGCGGCAGGGCGGCCGGTTTCAAGGGCATGCCGCACGACGCGGGCCACGCGCATCGCCGGAATGCCCCGGGCTCCAAGCATCTCGGCGCCCTCTGCGAGGTGCGCGAGTTCGCTTCCGTAGAGATCCTGCAGCGCGCCCGGCAACTGGCGATGGCGACCACGGGACTGCTCGAGGGACTTTTCCCAGATGGGCGTGGCAATGGCACCGGGCTGGACGCTGATGACCTTGATGCCCTGCGGGGCCAACTCGAGACGCATCGCGTCGCTGAATGCCTCAAGCGCCCATTTCGAAGCAGCATAGGCTCCGAAGTAGGGCTGGGAAAGATTGCCTGCAAGCGAACTGATGTGGACGATGCGGCCGCCGGCCTCGCGCAGGAGCGGCAGCAACAAGCGCGTCAGGGACACCGCGCCGAAAACATTGACGGCGAACTGCTGCTGGAGCAGGTCGTCGTCAAGTCCCTCGACAGGCTGGAAGATTGCGATTCCGGCATTGTGGACCACGGCACCGAGGCCGCGCCCCTGAAGGCGAAGATTCATGGCTTCTGCCGTACGCAAGCGATCCGTCGCCGACGCGACATCAAGGATGAGACCTGAACAGCCCGGCCCCAAGTCCTCGAGGCGCAGACGATCCTCCTCGCGCCGGACGCCGGCCAGCACCTCGTGGCCAGCCGCCAGAAGCTCGGTCACGATCGCGTGGCCAATACCGGTCGAGGCCCCGGTCACCAAGATGGGAGACGCCATGCACGTTCCTTTCCCAAGACAAAAGGCACCGCCCCCGTCATGTCGGGAACGGTGCCTTCGATTAATCCTGGCAGCGGGCTATCTTCGCGGGAAGTCACCCTCCAACTATTGTCGCTGCTGACGCGTTTCACGGCCGTGTTCGGGATGGGAACGGGTGGGACCACGTCGCCTTGCCACCAGAAAC
>JAYKHS010000003.1:0-222015 GCA_035285865.1 Candidatus Sericytochromatia bacterium | reverse complement strand
CTTGGCGCTGGCTTTTGCGGCTCGTGGCGTCGCCGGGGCTTGGCGACAGGGGGCCGAGATGTGCTTTCTCGTTGGTCTTTCCGGGTTGCTTGCCGGGGTCATGACCGAGATTTTGGAGATGAGACTCGCCTTCCGGATCGTCCGGGTCGAGGTCGGAGATGCGGGAGGCTAGGCTGTTTGCTTAACCGGACCTGCTAGCATGCCTGACATGAACGCATGGGTACTGGCAGGCCGGGTGGACGAGATTCCCGAGGGGACGTGGCAGGTAGTCACGGTCGGGGAGCATGAGGTGGTCGTGGTCCGCGTCGACGGTGAATTCTGGGCCATCGACGATGCTTGCCCGCATCGGGGTGGCCCCCTGTCCAAGGGGTTCCTCGAGGGACGGAACCTCTATTGCCCTCTGCACGGTTGGCCGTTCGACGTCACGACTGGAGAGATGCCCGGTAGTCCCGACCTCTGCGTGACCCGCTTCCCGGTCAGGGTAGAGGGCGACGAAGTTCTGGTCGGGCCGCCGATTCCCCGCTGAATTGCGAGGCCCCGGCGTGGACCGGGAAGGGCTTCAGAGCCCCAGCGATGCCTCGAGCATGCCCAGTCGAGCGTCCAGCACGGCCAAGCAAGCGAGCAGCTCGGGACTGGGCTCCGGCTGGCAGCTGGTTTCGGGTCGCGCGACGGCCATGCCTCCATTCTAGGCAGTGGGCCGTCCTCCTGTCACCCTTCGTCGTCCTGTCGCAGGGCTGCGAGCACGGACAGATCCTCGAGCGTGGTGGTATCGCCGAAGGCCTCGCCGCCGGCGGCCAACTCGCGAAGCAGCCGACGCATGATCTTGCCGGAACGCGTCTTGGGCAAAGCGTCCGTGAACCGGATCTCCTCCGGGCGAGCGATGGCCCCGATCTCCCGGGCCACGTGATGCTTCAGGTCGGCCATCAGGGCTTCATTTCCCTTGCGGCCGGCCTTGAGCGTCACGAAGGCCACCACGGCCGTGCCCTTGACCTCGTCCGGACGGCCGACCACCGCCGCTTCTGCCACGGTCTCGTGGCTGACGAGGGCGGACTCGATTTCCATGGTCCCGAGGCGGTGTCCGGCCACGTTGATGACGTCGTCCACCCGACCCATGATCCAGTAGTAGCCGTCGGCATCGCGTCGTGCCCCGTCTCCGGTGAAGTAGCTCCCGGGAACCTGCGACCAGTACTGGGCCAGGTAACGATCGTGATCTCCGTGGATGGTACGCGCCATCGAAGGCCAGGGTTCGCGCATCACCAGATAGCCACCCTGGCCGTCGGGCACGGGCTGGCCCTGTCCGTCCACGATGTCCGGCCGTATGCCGAAGAAGGGGTGGGTCGCCGAGCCGGGCCGCGTGGTCGTGACGCCGGGGAGGGGCGCAATCATGATGGCACCTGTTTCCGTCTGCCACCACGTGTCGACCACCGGGCAGCGGGTGCCGCCGATGACCCTGTGGTACCACATCCACGCTTCCGGATTGATGGGTTCGCCCACCGTGCCCAGCAGACGCAGCGTGCTCATGTCGTGGCCGGCGGGATATTCGTCGCCAAGGCGCATGAACGTCCGGATGGCGGTCGGGGCGGTGTAGAGAATCGTCACCCCCCAGCGTGCAATCATCGACCAGAAGCGGTCGGGGCCCGGATGCAGCGGGGCACCCTCATACATGAACACGGTCGCCCCGGACAGCAGGGGCCCATAGACGACGTAGCTGTGTCCCGTGATCCAGCCGACATCGGCGGTACACCAGTAGACGTCCTGCTCCTTGAGATCGAAGATGAACCGCGAGGTCAGGAAGACTTGGGTCATGTAGCCGCCGGTCGTGTGGACCAGGCCCTTGGGTTTGCCGGTCGTGCCGCTCGTGTAGAGGATGAACAGGCGTTCCTCGGCCCCTACCGCGACAGCCTCGTGACGTTCGTCCGCTTCGGCGCGGCGCTCGTGCCACCAGAGATCCCGGCCCTCGGTCCAGTCGACGGCCGTTCCAGTCCGGCGCACGACCAGGACATGTTCGAGCGAGGGAATGGAGTGCGCCGCCGCGTCGACCTGAGCCTTCAGGGGCACCACCTGGCCGCGGCGCCATCCGCCGTCCGCCGTGATGATCACCCGAGCTCCGGCATCGTTCATGCGGTCCTTGAGCGACTCCGCGCTGAAGCCCCCGAAGACCACGGAGTGGACAAGGCCCAGCCGAGCGCAAGCGAGCATCGCGATGGCTGCCTCGGGCACCATCGGCATGTAGATGCCGACCCTGTCACCCTTGGCGAGGCCCAGTCCGGCCAGGACGTTGGCCATCCGGCAGACCTCACGGTGCAGCTCGAGGTACGTGAGCGTCCGGGTGTCGCCGGGCTCTCCCTCCCAGATCAGGGCCGCACGGTTGCGCGCGGGGCCGTCGAGGTGTCTGTCGAGGCAGTTGTAGGCAAGGTTGGTCGTCCCGTCCTCGAACCATCGCGTGTCGGGTCCCGAACCGCTCCGGACGCTCGTGAAAGGCTTGAACCAGTGGAGTTCCCGCGCCACCTCGCGCCAGAAGACTTCGGGAGCCTCGCGGGACAGGGACTGCAGGCGCTCGTGACGCTCGGCATCCCCGACGACTGCGTTGTGGCTGAAAGCCTCGGGCGGGGGAAACGATCGGGTTTCCTGCAGCACCGAGGCGATCGCGGCGGGTTCCTGGGCCATGGGGTGCTCCTTGGGATCGGGATTGCCCGACATTGTGCCTGAGGCCCGGATGAGGTGACAAACTTCGAGGTTCACGCTCCCGGGGTGCAGATAGAGGCCACGGCGGGCATAACATGGGGGATTGTCCGGCGGTCGCATCCGTCGGGCAGGGAGATGCTGCCTTGTCCCAACAGGACCTCTTGACCCCGGCCCCGGCCCCCCGGACGGTCGTCGCCCGCCTGATCGCCCAGCGCTACGGCCGCGTTCTCGACGGCGAGATGGCCGACATGGCGCTGGAACGTCTGGCGCGACCCGGCGAGGAGCCTGAAGACACAGCTGCCCGTCTCGCGGCCGATCCGGGTGCTCACGAGGCGGATCTCATCCGGATGGCGGCCGTGGGCGAGACGTGGTTTTTCCGCGATCCCCTGCACTTCCGCCTCGTGGAGGAGGTGTTGCTGCCGCAGATGCTGCGTGAATTGTCTCGTCCGGTGGTCGCCTGGGTGGCTGGTTGCTCGACGGGCGAGGAAGCCTACAGCCTCGCGATCGTGGCGCGTCGCGTGCTGGGCGACGAGGCTCCCCTCCGCATCCGGATTCTGGCGACTGATCTCAACCCGGCCTTCATCCAGCGCGCACGGGAGGGCCTCTTCCTGAAGCGCAGCTTCCGTGGCTCCACCGTCGAGGATCTGGCGCCTTGGCTGGAGGTGGAGCCCGATGGCTACCGCGTGAAGGCCGAGGTACGCGAGATGGTGACGTTCGCGTCCCACAACCTGGTGCCGGACGAGGGCTACCAGACCCTGCTCGAGGGCCAGGCGGACATCGTGTTCTGCCGCAATGTCCTCGCATACTTCGCCAAGGACACCTGCCGCTCCGTCAACCGCAAGCTTGCCGCTTGCGTGGCACCGGGCGGCGCGCTGTTGCTCGGCCCTGCCGAGACGGTCCTGCATGATGCCGGTGCGCTCCGGCTCGAACAGCGGGATGGCCTCTTCTACTACCGCAGGCCTGCGGATTCCGTCCCCGGCTCGATGCCGCCGGACATGCCCCTGCCCCGGGCCGTTCGCGCCGCCGAGTTCCGCCGCGCCACGGGTTTCCTCGGGGCTGCGCCGCGAGCCCCCTACCACGGTGGCACCGGTCCGCTTCAGCCGCTTCCTTTCCGTGCGGAGGTGGCCGAGGAGCCATCGCCTGATGAGGGTCTGCTGGGTGAAGCCTTGATGCTCATCGACGTGGGGAATCTGGCCGATGCCGTGGTGCTTTGCCAGGCCGCCCTCGAAGAGGATCCCTGTCGGCCCGCGGCGCACTTCCTGCTCGGCCTTGCCCGGCGTCTTCAGGGCTCCTATCAGGAGGCCGTCCACACGTTCCGGGCTGCAGCCTATCTCCAGCCTGATGATTGGTTGGCCCCCTTCCACCTCGCCGAGTCCTACCGGTCGCTTGATCGCTGGGACGAAGCCATCCGTGAATACCGCAGTTGCCTTGCCCGCATGGACGCCGGTCAGGTCGAGCCCGCCCCGGCCTTGCTGGGGGGCTTCTCCGTTGCCTACTTCCGCAAGGCCTGTGAGCGGCACATCGAGCAGCTTGGCGAGATCCTGAGCGAACCGTCGACGTGACGTGATTGCGTCCGTCCGATTGACGGCCGTCACCGAGCTTCTCCTGCCTGACCGCCACAATCGGCGGTATGAAGCGTGTGTACGTGGACGCGACGGACCGACTCGAGCGGGCCGACAGGGGGGCTTACGCGCCCGGTGAATGGGCGAGGCTGGCTGGCGTGGCTGCGCGCATGCGGGATACCTGGCCGCGCGAGGAGCTCCTGTCGCGGACGGCTTTGCCCTGCACCCGGCCGGTCGGCGAGGCCGAGGAGCGGGCAGTGCGCGCCGTCGTGGGCCGATGCGGCGACAGGGCAATACTGGCGTGGCCGGAACGCATCGGTCCCTGGGGAGTAGCCGAGCTGTTGCTGCGGGAGTGGCTCGTTCGCGACCAGGGACGCATTCTGGTGTTGGCGGCACCCGGCCGGGTCGAGGCATGGCGGCGGGCTCTTGCCGAGGTCGGCTCTCGCGTCCAACTCGTGGTCCAGGGGGCTCCCCTGCCGGAAGAGACTTTCACGGGATGGCTCGTCGATCGATGCGATCGAGGACTCGATGTGTTGCCTGCGCCGAAGGGCGTCCGACGCGTGGTGTTGCTCGCGCCCCGGCCTTGGCCAGTTTCAAGCTCGTTGTCGGCCATGGCCGATTGGCTGGGCAAGCGTGACGTGCCGCTCGCGCGGCTCGAGGAGGAGCTGCTGGTCACGGAGGCCGATGCGGATCCCTCGCCGCCACCCGTCGAGGCGCGATTGACGATCGTTCGGCCATCGGCCGCTGAAGAAACCCTGCTGGCCGAGGTGGCCATCACCACGGACTGGCTGGTCGAGACGGGTCGTCTGGGCGGTGGTGAGACGGCCGAGGCCTGGGTGCGCCTTCTGGCCACGGCCGAGGCCTGGCCTTCGGCCATGCATCACTTGGCGGCCCCGCTTCTCGATACGGAGCACGAGCCGCTCGCCAAGGCCCGCCTGCTCTCGCTGCTCCGCGCCGGTCTCGAGGTCCGGGAGGTCGGGCTGTCGGCCGAGCCGGCACTGCACGCGCTCGTGGCCACCAGTCATCGCCGGGTGCTGCTCGCCGTGGCGACGCCCGAGGTCGGCGAGGCGGTCGCCGACCGCATGCCTGCGGGTGTGGACCTTGCCGTGGACGGCATGGTTCGCCCGCCCGGCGACCACGACCTGTGGCTGCACGCAGCACCCGTGTTGCATCCGATCGACATGGCCGTGCGCCATGGCGTCGGCGTTCGTCATCATCACCTCGTGCTGGCAGGTGGTCGCCTGCATCGCTGGTTGGCAGCTCTGGAAGTACGTGGCCTGCTCGATGCATCCGGTGCTGCCTGGGCCGAATGGATCGCGCGCCTGCCCGTGCCAATCGGGCCGGTTGATGTCTGGCACCATCCCGAGCAGGTCGCGAGCCGACTTGCGGCCATCCGGGAAACTCTGGGTTGAGGTTGGGCCCATCCATGCAGGATCCGACACTTCGTACGTTCACGCTCGACTTCTATCGGCGCCAAGGTGCCGACGCGACGCCGCTGGACACCCAGCGTCGCCGTTGGGAGGTGCGCCTGGGCGACAGGCGTTTCGACATCTCGTTCGCTGCGGGTGAGGATGCCGAGGCCATTGCGCCCGGTTCGCCCCGCCTGAAGGAGATCCTCGCCGAGTGCGAGGAGCGGGGTGCGGTGTCCCATCGCCACGTCGTGGTCGAGCCCATCGCCGATCCGGCCGCTCTGCTGCTGGGCGTGGCGCCCGAAGGCTGGCTGCTGTCCCGTGTGCGCCTCGAGCGTGTCCGGACCCGCCGCGTGGTGGCCTTCACGCATCGGGTGGCCTACGGTGCCGGTGTCCTGCCACACCCGATCGAGGAGACGCACGTCGATATTCTGGACCCCGTGACCGGCATGGCTTGTCCCGCTCTGGTGGATGCCTTGTCGGGCACACAGGTGCTGCCTGCCGAGCCCCCCCGGGATCTGCCGGCACTGGGCCCGCTTCACGCCCGTGCACTGGCCCTCGTCGATGCCAGGACCAGCGTGAGGGGCGAAGCGCTCGAGCGTCAGCTCGGCAGTCGCAGAACCGAGTCCGTCACCCGCATCCGGCGTCACTACGGGGCCCTTCGGGAGGATGCTCGCCAGCGCGAGATTCGTGGCCTCGAGGAGCGCCTCGCCAAGGTGCTGGGTGCCATCAAGGGTGCTCTTCCGGCGGATTTGGCCGAGCTGAGTCGCGAGGGGGCGGAGATGGCACGTCGACTGGATGCGGCCCGCAAGGGCCAGACGGTTGCATTGGCCTCTCTCGCCCGACTCGAGGAGGAGGCCGTGCGTGCCGAGGAAGGTGCCCATGAGGTCACGCTGACCACCGAACTGGTGGCCCTTCACGTGGTGAGCTTTGATGAGGTCACCTACCTCGCGCGCTTCACGCGACCTGCGGATGGGGCTATTCCGACAGCCGAGACGCCGGACGTGCGACTTGGCTATGTGCCGGTGACGCGCCAGATCCTGATGCCTGACTGTGGTGTCTGTGGCGAGGTGGTCCAGGACCCGGTCATGACGGGGATGCTGTCCCTGGCCTGCAGGACGTGCATCCGCGCGTGCCCTGCCTGTGCGCGCCCGTGTGCCGAGTCATCCGACGAGGCGGGTACCTGCACTGCTTGTTCCGTAGCCCTCTGTCCAGCTTGTGCGGCCATCTGCTCAGACTGCCAGGAGCCGGTCTGCGAGACGGATCGGGTCGCTTGCGGGGCCTGCGGGACCCTGGTCTGCACGGGCTGCAGGGCGGTCTGTGCGGCGGACGGCGCGCCTGTCTGTCACGGTTGTCGCCTCGAGGCAGGCGGGGGCTTCGTCTGTCAGGAGCATGCGGGAACATGTGCCAGTTGCAACGTGCGGGGCCTCGCCGCAGACTTGTCGGCCTGTACCGTGTCGCGTGATTCGACGTGTGCCAATTGCCTCGGGAGCTGCACGGCTTGTGGCGCGCAGGTTGCCCGTCGGCTCATGCTCGAGGGCGGCAACGGGATGTTCTGCCCGGACCATGCGGGCACCTGCCGCACGTGTTTCGAGGTCGTGCGTGCCGATGATCTGGGCAGTTGCGCTTCCTGCGGCCGGAATCAGTGCGGGACCCATCGGCCTGACTGCGTCTCTTGCGGTCTGCCCGTCTGTGCGGAGTGCATCACGGAGGATCGCTGCGGAGTCTGCAGTCGCCTCGCGCCGCTCGAGCCGGCGGATCCGAGGTTTGCCACGCTGGCTCGCGAACTGGGCCTGCGCGGGATCCGGACCTTGCTGGTTGCCGAGGTCGCGGGTGCGCGCGTCGTCGAGTGGCAGGGCCTGCTCGGGCGCTGGGGGAGGATGTCCTGGGATGCTTCCGGGCGCAGGGTGGCTGCTTACCGATATGGCCCGGTGACCGCGATGATGCAGGAGGTCATGGCGCAGATCCGGCCTGCTTGAGCAGCACTTCGACCTTGCGGAGTTCTTCGGCGGCGCGGATGCCCTCGAAGATGTCGCGGGCTCCGAGCAGCAGGGCGTCTGCCTCGTGTACCTCGCCCGCGCGGGCTGCAATCCACGCACCATGGACCATGGCACGCCCCTTTTCCAGAGCATGGCCGTGATTGCGGATATCCTCGATGGCCTTGCGCATCCGTTCGAGCGCCTCATCTGACCGACCGCCGACCATGCTCAACCGACTGCGAAGCACCTCGATGGAGGCAATCTCGGCTTTCTGGGCAGCGGCGACGGCCAGGGCGTGCGCCCTATCGAGGACTTCCTCGGCCTTCCGGGTGTCGCCGGACAGCATCAGGGCCAGGCCAAGGCCACGCAGGACCTCCGCGGCATAGGTTCCGGCACCGGCCCGCTCGAGCAGGCCGGCCGATGCCTCGAAACACGGGATGGCCGCCTCGGCTTCTTCGCGTGCGAGGTGGACCTGACCCATAAAGTTCGCGCAGGCTGCCCGACCGAGGGGGTTGCCCAGGTTCTCGTACAGGGAGTCCGCCTCGCGGATGGCGCTCTCGGCCTCGTCCAGCAGGCCGAGCTTCAGGCGCAGGCCGCCGAGGTTGTTCAGGATGTGGGCCCCGCGCGACCTGTCTCCGATGCGTGAGCAGATGGCGTGGGCACGTGCATAGGCATCGGCCGCTGCCCCCCAGTCGCCGGACATCTCCTGAGCCATGGCGAGGTTGGTCAGGCCGACGACCCGGCGGGGGACATCCCGGGCCTCATCGACGAGGACCAGCGTGCGCTGGTAGTAGCCGATCGCCTCTCCACCCCCGCGTCGCGCGGCAAGGTTGCCGAGGATGTTCATGATGTCCGCCACGACAAGCGGGTGCCGGTCGGGTCTGACGAGGCCGAGTGCTGCCTGACACTGCGCTTCGGCATCGGCCAGGGCACCGGTCGTCAGCCACTGCTCGGCCAGCGTGGCCCGCAACGTCGCTTCTTCGACGGGATCGCGCGTGGTCGCGATGCGTTCCTGGCATCGGGCGATGGCCCGGTGCGTGTCTCCCTGCCGGATGATCGCCCTGATGAGCCAGGCCTCCCAGTTGCCGCGGTCCGGATGCTCCGGCGCCAGGGCGATGGCGCCTTCCAGATGTTCCTGTGCCGGGACGACCTCGCCCGTGGTCGTTTCGACGGAGGCGAGGTGTGCCAGCACCGTGGCACGCTCGGTACCGTTGGCCGGATGCTGGCCGAGCCGATCCAGGTGTCTGAGCGCCTGCCGATACAGGCTGATCGCCTCCTCGTTGCCGAAGGCGTGCCGCGCCTCGTCTCCGGCTTCGGCCGAGTATCGGGCGGCCGGCTCGTCCCGTTCTGCCCGTGCCATGTGGTGTGCCAGGGTCCTTGCCCGGCCCGGCGTACCGGGAAAGTCCCGCCGCTCGATGGCCAGTGCTGCCCGTTCGTGCCAGTCGCGGCGTGTGGCGAGGAGCAGGTTCTCGTAGGCCACTTCCTGAGCCACGACCTGATTGAAGGCATGTTTTCCGTCAGGCATGCGGTAGAGGAAACCCAGCCTCACCAGATCGGCCAATGGCGTGTCCACCTCGCGGTCCAGCACGGTCCGGAGCAGGTCGACTTCCACGGTACGGCCGAGGACCGAGGCGACCTGAAGGGTCTGCCGCTGGTCCGCTTCCAGCTGGTCGAGGCGTGCGGCGAGTGCCCCCTGGACGCTGCCCGGAAGGCGGAAGTCCGTGCCCCGGCCCGCGACCGACCACGTCGCTCCGGTGCGGACGAGTACGCCTGACTCCTGCACCGTTCGGACCAACTCCTTCAGGTAGAAGGGGTTGCCTTCGGCACGCGCGAGGATCTCGTCCAGCAGCTGGCGGACCGGTGGATCGAGGGAGTCCGGCGAGGCCTGGAGCAGGCTGGTGGACAGGGC
Source organism: Candidatus Sericytochromatia bacterium (assembly GCA_035285865.1). Taxonomy (GTDB): domain Bacteria; phylum Cyanobacteriota; class Sericytochromatia; order S15B-MN24; family VGJW01; genus VGJW01. The sequence continues at coordinate 212,471 of JAYKHS010000003.1, read as the reverse complement.
TTCGGCGTCTTCGCCTTCCATGGGGGCCAAGGTCAGGCGCTGGAGCAAGCCGTGCCCCAGGATTGGGCGAGGCAGGGATTCGGGTTCGCGGCTGGCGAGGATGAGCAGGAGAGGGACATGGCCCGCTTCGCGGTCCAGACGCAGGAAGAGGCCGGAAAGCCATTCCAGCGAAGGGGCATCCGCCCATTGGAGATCATCGAGGACGAGGATGGTCGGGGTCTCTCGGGCCATGGCCACGAGGAGGTCGTCCAGAACCACGAAGCCGGCGGTCCGGCGCTGTTGCGGCGGCAGGCTGGCCACCTCGGGATGGCTGACCGGAAGCCCCAGCAGGTGCGCCAGCGAGGAAGTGCTGCGCGGCACGTTGTATGGCAACCAGCGCGCCACGAGAGCCTCGAGCGCAGCCAGTGCCGCCTCGCCCCCCGATGGTGCCTCGCCGATCAGGGGTTGCAGCACGGACACGGCGAGGGCATGGGCCCGTTCCTTGTCGAAGGATACCCCCCGTCCCCACACGACCAGGGCCCCCTCGTGGCGGAGGCGACGGGTCTCGTGCCGGATCAGCAGCGACTTGCCCATCCCGACGGCTCCCCCGACCAGCAGGCTTGCCGGGCGTCCGTCGCGCAGCACCTGCCACGCAGAGGCAATGGCCTCGCGCTCCTTGTTCCGGCCAATCAGGTCCGTGGCCTGGTCGGCGACGGCCGGACCCGCTCCCTCGGCCGGACCGAGGATCAGCCACGCGGGCACGATCTGCCCACGGCCGCCGGCCTGTACGGCTTCCTGCTCCTCGCCGGAGAAGTGCGTCCTGACCTGTTGCCAGGTGTCTGCAGAGACCAATACGCCGCCCGGTGGGGCGGCAGCCTCCATGCGCGAGGCGATGGCCACGGTCTCGCCTGTCACGGTGTAGTCCGCGCGCTGGCTCCCCCCGACGCTGCCCGCCACTACCAGTCCCGTATGCAGACCGACACGAACCCGCAACCGGATGCCGGTCTGCTGCTCGAGATTCGCCGCGAAGGCCTGGGCTGCCTCCTGCATGGCCCAGCCGGCGAGGACTCCGCGCAGGGGGTCGTCCTCGTGCGCGACCGGGGCCCCGAAGAGGGCCATGATGGCATCGCCGATGTACTTGTCCACCACTCCGCCATAGCGGTAGATGGGTTCCGTCAGGACCTGAAAGAAGCGGTTGACGATGCCGGTCACCGTTTCGGGGTCCAGCTTCTCGGACATCGCCGTGAAGCCGGACACGTCGGTGAACAGCACGGTCACCACCCGACGGTCGGACTGGTGCAGTTCCGTGGTGGGTGTCGGACGTGCCGGGACGCCCCCGCCTGCAGCCGTCGGTGGATTGCCGGGCGGCAGCGGCGCCTGCCGCGCGCCGCAGGTCGTGCAGAAGGCATGATCTGAGGCGACGGGTGCTCCGCACGCGCCACAAGGAAGTCCGACGGACGAGCCGCATCCCTTGCAGTAGCGCGCTTGTGCCGGGTTCTGCACGCCGCATGTCGGGCAGCCCACGTGCGATCAGTCCTTCAGGGAGAGTACCTGCTGGCCCAGCAGGACCACGGCCAGTGTCTCGGGATCGGTGCCGATGCCCCGTGCCGCAGCACGCAGACGCGTGGCGAGCGCGGATGGAAGGGTCAGGGTCATGGCCGATTCCTCATGGAGCGGAGCCTGGCCGAGCGTCTCGGCGTCGTCGAGGTCATCCGCCGGAGCCTGCCATGTGCGGACCACCGGACCCTTCGGGCGATCGTCCCGCTGCCGGGGCGGTCCGAAGCGGCCACGCGGGGAGCCGTCCCCATCCCTGCGACCAGGCCCGCCGCCATCCCGTCGACCGGGTGCACCTCCATCCCTGTAGCCGGGACCCCTCGGCGGTCGACCGCCTGAGCCCTCGGGGCCACGAGGGGGACGGGGGGGGCGGGGGCTTGGCACGTTGGGTACTCCTGAGACAGCGGTGTTGCCTTACCGTACCCGTTCGGGCCACTCCTGCGCCAGCAGGCTCCCTCTTGCCGCACTGAATCTGGGCTATGATGGGCCCGTGAGCCAAGTGAACGTGGCGCTTGCCTTCGGGGCAGGCCTGATGTCTTTCCTGTCACCCTGCGTGCTCCCGCTGGTTCCGGGCTACCTGTCCTTCGTTGCGGGCGTGTCGCTCGACGAGCTCAAGACCGGTGCGTCACGGTCGCCCGAGGCGCGCGGTCGCGTCCTGGCCCAGACATTGGCCTTCGTGCTCGGCTTCTCCGCCGTCTTCGTGCTGCTGGGAGCCTCTGCCACCACCGTCGGGGCCCTGCTGCTGGACCATCAGGTCGCCATCAGCCGCGCGGCCGGGGTCATCGTGGTGCTCTTCGGCCTGCATGTGGCCGGGTGGGTGCGCCTGCCTTTCCTGTATCAGGAGCGGCGGGCCACGGTGCGGACCAAGCCAGCCGGATTCATCGGGGCATTCGTCGTCGGACTGGCCTTCGCGTTCGGATGGACGCCCTGCATCGGGCCGATTCTGGCCTCCATCCTGACGCTCGCGTCCCAGGAAGAAACGTTGGGCAAGGGCATCGGACTGCTGGGAGCCTATTCGGCGGGACTTGCCTTGCCGTTCCTGGGTGCTGCGCTGGCCTTCGACCATCTGCTGGGCGTCTTCGACAAGGTCAAGAAGCACATGCGGGTCGTCGAGATTGGCAGCGGCCTGCTGCTGGTGGCCGTCGGCATCCTGCTGGCCACGGGCGGCCTTACGGTGCTTTCCGGCTTTGTCCAACGTCTCCCCCTGCTCAATCGACTCTCCATCTAGGTCTTCCGTGATCGTCTTGCCTGCCGCGCTCTCCTTCGACTGGCTCACCGCCGAGGACCCCCGGGTTCGTGAAGCCGTAGCGGTGCGCTGGGCGGTCTTCGTTGAGGAACAGGGCCTTCCGCCCGAGGAGGAGGTCGACGAGTGGGACGGGATCTGTGATCACCTCCTGGCCACGCTGGATGGTCAGGTCGTCGGTACGGCGCGCCTCGTGCCGCAGGATGCCCACACCGTGCGCATCGGTCGTGTGGCCGTGCGTCGCGAGGCCCGGCACCAGGGCGTCGCGACGCGTCTGATGCTGCGCTGCGAGCAGCGCGCAGCCGAGAAGGGGCGTGAGGTGGTCCGTCTGTCGGCTCAATGGGGGGTCGTCAGTTTTTACGAGCAGCTGGGCTATGTCGTGACGGGCGATCCCTACGTCGAAGCCGGCATCGTGCACATCGCGATGACCAAGCGCCTCGATCCGCAGGGTCCGCCAGTCGCTTAGACAGGGCTTCTTCGAAGCTTAACCCTGCCTTCGCAAGTGGCGCCCTGTCGCAGCCGATATCTTCTCCAAGTGGTTCCCGAACCGATTCCTCACGGAGAGTCCCGATGATTCCGAACCGGCGTTCACTGGTTGGCATGCTCGCCGTAGCGGCCATGACCTCCAGCATGATCCTTTCCGGTTGCGGGACCCGTGTCGGATCCACCGGCGACCCGAACGAGGAAGAGCCGCCTGCTCCTTCCCAGCCTGCGCCAGCACCCTCGGCCGATCCGGGATCTCCTTCCCTTCCCGGGCCGGGTCTGCCGGATCCAGGCCTGCCCGTCGTGCCGGTCCAGCCGGCGCCCGGGGCCAAGCTCGTGGTGTCGCAGAAGCTCTTCAAGACCGAACTGCTCGGCTGGTTCTCCAAGCCCTACATCGAGGTCATGGTCACGAACCCCGGGCAGACGACCCTCGGCGGCACGCTGACGATCAACTTCACCAAGAAGGGTGAGTCGACCGGCGACGATCAGACCCGTCAGGTCTCCCTTGGCGGCAATCAGACCCAGACCATGCGCATCTCGGCGCTCAAGGGCAATCCGGACGGTGCCCGATTCTCGATCTCGACCGATACGCCTGCGGCAGCTCCCGGTGGCTACGGCAGCGGTTACGGCTACGGCAGCGGCTACGGCTCACAGCCCTATGGTGCGGCACCCCAGGGCAGCAGTTACGGCTACTGAAGACAGACGCAGCGACGGGTTCCGTCGGACCAGCCAGGTCCCACGGGACCCGTCCCGATTTGGGGCAAGCCCTTCTCGCCCCCGAGACCCCATGCTTAAATCTCCCTTAGTCGAATCTTTGCCGGAAAGACGCAAGACCCCCTCTCCAAGGGGCCGATAACCCATGCAACACAGGCGCAGGGCCTGAAAGGATTGGAGGGAACCCCGATGTCGAAGCGGATGCTGCGGATGATCGCCGTCCTCGGAGCACTGATGCTGACCGGCTGCGGTGGGGATGCCGGTTACGTCGATCCCGGGCTGGGCTCGTCTCCCACCTACCCCACGGATCCCGGCAGCAGCTACCCGTCGAATCCGAGCTATCCGTCGAACCCGAGCTACCCCTCGAACCCGGGCTATCCGTCGAACCCGGGCTATCCCGCGAACCCTGGCATCCCGGCCACGCCGCCTTCCGCGACCGTGACCGCCAAGACGCGCACGGGTGGCTTCCTGTTCATGTTCCGCAAGATGAAGGCGCAGATCTCGGTCTCGAACCCCGCTCAGGCGATGTCGTCGGCAACGTTGACCATCACCTTCATGAAGGGTGGTCAGACCGTCGAGACGATGACCCAGACAGTTGATCTGGCTCCTGGCGAGAACCGGCAGATCGAGGTGACGTCCACCAAGACGGCTGACGATGTCAGCGTCTATGCAACCTCCAACGGCGGCAGCACCGGTTACCCCACGCCCGTGGGGGGCTATCCCGGGGGTGGCAGCTTTGGTGGCGGCAACGGTTATGGCAACGGGTCCGGCTACGGCAATGGCACCGGTTACGGCAGCGGAACCGGCTACGGCAGCGGCACCGGCACCGGTTACGGCAACGGTTACGGGGGCTGAACCCCGCAGGCCCGTTGACCCTTCGTCGTGGTACTCCCGGGCAGGAAGCTGGATGGACCAGTTTCCTGCCCGTCGTCGTGCTGCTTGGCACGATGGGGGCCGTGGCGTGTCTGCATGGCCTGATCGTGCTTGAGCCACTGGGAGCGACGGCCTTGCTGGGTGGGGCGTTGGACCGCGTCACGAGCCGTCAGGTCGCCCCCCTGCTGGCAGCACTGGTCGTGGCTGCCGAGTCGGCTTCCGCCCTTTCCGGGGCGATGGTCGTGATGGCCTTGCAGGAAGGGTGGGCCGCCCTGCGTCTGCTCGGGCGGGACCCCTGGACCTGGTGGGGACCGTCCGCCTTGTGGCGGGGTGGCCGGGAGGGTGCGTTGCTCACGGCCTCAGGTTTCCTGGCCTTTGTTGCAGGCGGTGCCCTCGTGCTCGCCTTGATGGGGCGTTCGGTCGAGCCGTGGCTTGGAGCCTTCGTGCGGCCGGCGATGCTGCCGAACGTTCTTGTGGGCATGCTCAAGGGTGGGCTGCTGGGGGTGGGGATCCAGGCCCTCGCCTTTCGTGTGGGCCTAAGGGCCATCCGGGATATGGAAGAGGGGGGCGGAGCGTCAGGGGATGCGGCCGTCGGGGGGGCCGCCGGTCAGGCGGTCGTCCACGCGCTACTCTTCATTGCCGTCGCGGAAGCTGTCTGGGTGTTGCTGGTGGAGGTGCACGCTTGAGCGGCGTGGACCCCCGCGAGGGTCTGTTCGTGGCTTCGTCGCGCGTGGCCCTGGGAGCTTTTCGACACGCGTTGCTTCCGGTCATGCTGCTGTCGAGCCTGCTGGCGCTCGCCCTTACGGTTCTTGCCCTGCGCCCCTTTCAGATCCTGGGTGTGCCTGCCAAGATCGGGGCCCTCGAGGGACGTCTGTTCATCGATGAGTTGATGCCGCTCCTCGCCACGGCCCTCACGACGGCACGGTGGGGTACGGCGAGGACAGCCGAGGCGGCGATGATGCAGCATGGGGGGCAACGGGAGGTGATGCGCCTGCTCGGACGCTCCTTGGCCATGCGCCTGTATGTGTCCGGTGTGTTCGGGATGGTGGTGGCACTGCCTGCTTTGACGGTCTGGGCGATATGGGCTGCGTTCCTGACCGCAGCTCTTGCGGCCCGCTGGCATGCCGGCCTTCCCCTCGATCTCTTCTGGTCCGAGGTGGATCGGGTCGCCGCACCCGCCGACTTGATGCTGGCCTTGGTCAAGGGCGTGGTCTTCGGGGCGGCGATCGCCCTGTTGACCACCCGCGCCGGTCTCGGTGCGGCTCCCGGGCCCCGGGGGTTGGCGCTTGCGGTCACCAAGGGCGTCGTCAGGACCACCTGGATGGTCGGCGTGGCCAACCTTCTCCTGACATGGGGGTGGATTTCGCGATGACGGGCGAGGTGCTCCTCGAGGCGCGTGGAGTCAGCCTGCGGGCGGGCGGGCGGCTGATTGCGGCGGACATCGATCTCGAGGTCCGCTTCTCCGAGCGTGTCTGCCTCGTGGGGCCGTCAGGCGCGGGCAAGTCGGTCTTGCTGCGGACGCTGACGGGGGCCATGCGACCTGATTCCGGCATGATTCGCCTGCTGGGGGGAGATCCCGTCGTTCTCCCCGAAGGGATTGCGCGGCAGTTGGGGATGGCCTTTCAGGACGGAGCGCTCTTTCCCTCCATGACGGTCTGGGACAATGTCGCCCTGCCGCTAGAGCTGGCAGGCCTCGCGCGCGAGGCCCCTGCACGGGTCCCCGAGGTGCTGCGTCGCGTGGGCCTCGAGGATGCCGCGCGCCTGCGCCCGATGAATCTGTCCGGTGGCATGCGAAAGCGGGCAGGGCTGGCCCGGGCGCTGATCATGCGACCTCGCCTACTGTTGCTTGACGAGCCGACCAGCGGACTGGATCCCGTGACGGCTCGTGACATGGCCGAGGTCGTGGCGGCCGCCGCCGAAGACGCCGGGTTGCTGGTCGTCACGCATGACCCTGTGCTGGTCGCGCGGCTGGGCGAGCGCGTGCTGGTGCTGGAGGGGGGGCGCCTGCGTCCGGCCGACGGGGACCCATGGTGGCGTGCCTTTCTCGAGGCCGGTCATCCTGGAAACGCGTGCTAGACTTCCGCTGATGCTCTCGCAATGGCGACGCCTGACCCCTTGGCGCGGGGGGTTGCTTGCCATGGTCCTGACCCTGGCGGCCGGAGTGGCCCTGTGGTGGGGGTTGTGGCCCGGTGGAGCGGCTCGTGGCCTGCGGGTGACGGCCCGGTTCGCCGACGTCACGGGTTTGCCGCGTGACGGTGTGGTCCAGCTCGGTGGCGTGCCGATCGGTCGTGTCGTCGGTCTGGTCTGGCGGGATGGGGCTGCCGAGGTCTCGATGGTTCTGGATCGGCGCATCGCCTTGCCCCGCGACACCGAGGCCGTGTTGCGGTCACGCAGCCTGCTCGGCGAAAGGTTCATCGACCTGCGGCCGGGTGGCCGACCGGATTTGCCTCTGCGAGACGGAGACACGCTGGCACGGACGCGTCGGACGCCTGACCTCGACAGCCTGCTGGGAGCCTTGCCTGCAGCCTCGGTCGAGGGTCTGGCCGAGGGATTCGCGGGGACTGTCGTCGAGATGCGCCAACTGGTCGGCCGTCTGGGTACGACGCTTGATCGCGTGGACAGGACCCTGGCCGCCGTGGAACGCCTGTCGGTGGATGCCGGCAAGGACGTGGGCGCCTTGCGTCGACTGGCCGAGGATCTCGGGCCGAGCCTGCAGGGCACGCTGCGGGACACGGGCCGCGCAGCGAGGACTCTGGATCGGGTGCTGGAGCGGGATGTGGCGGCCTTCCTTGCCGAGGGTACGCGGACGGTCCATCGCCTGGACAAGCTGTCCCTGCGGCTCGACGGCACGCTGGGGCGCCTTGACCCGGTTCTGGACCAAGCGCGGGAGGTCGTCGATCGGGACTACCTGCGACGTCTCTTCCGTGAGGACGGGGTCCGGGTGCACGTGGCGCCCTTCCGTTAGGCGGACGTTGGCGCGTCCGCTCAGTAGTCGACCCGCAGTCGCGCCTGGGTCGCGTCCCGATTGGCCGTGACCTCAGCCATCTGCCAGGCCTCCCACGCCCCGAGTCCCCAAGGCACCATGGCCGCCAGCATGCCAAGGGCCGCACCCGGCAGCAGGCTGCCGTCCGCCCCGATGAGGCGCCCGGTGAGCATCGCCTGCCCCGAAAGACCCACGAACAGGCCGCTTGCCAGAGTCACGCCGGCTACGGTCCAGCCCTTCCCCTGCTGCCCCAGCCAGACCTGGCCACCGCCCGGCACGGCGATCCCCATCCCCATGGCGATCCACGGGTTGGGGGGCGTGGCGAGGGCGATGGTCTCGCGGGGTACCTTGACCACGCCGCCAGGCGTCACCACTTCGATCGTGCTCTCGTCCTGCTTCTGGATGCGGCCTTCCAGGCGGGTGCCGTTACGCAGGTGAATCGTCTCCGCGCGGGCCGGGACGGCATCAAGCGGGACCAACATCGCCAGCAGCCCCGCAAGGGCCAGGGTGGTCACGGACGAGGAAAAGGATGGCACGGGCTACCTCACGCCAGACATCCGGGGAGGGTGTCCGGGTTCATGATGTCGTCCGGATCGCAGGCTCGCTTGAGGGCAAGCTGCAGGTCTTCGTCCATCCGGGAAGGGCCGTGTCCGCCTTCCCGGGATCCGGCGGTCACTTGCCAGAGGCCCCCGCTGGCTTCGACCCAGCGTTCGATCGGGGGAGTCGGCATCTCTGCATCTCCCCAGAGGGCGACCTCAAGGCGGCCCCGAGCCGGATCGCCGGAGTAGGCCCAGCGTCGTCCGTCCGCTGCACGTGCGTTGCACCAATCGACCAAAGCTTCCAGCAGTCCCGGTATGCGACTCGGCAGGACGGCCAATATCCAGGCCGCCCGCGGGGGGGACGCTTCGGCCCATTTCGGGCCCAGCGGCCGGTGGTGCCAGATGCGGGATTCCGGAGCTTGCCCATCCGACGGCCAACCGCGCGCGACGGCCTCGATTATGGGAGCGGTGCCCTCGAGGCCGGCGAGCAATGTCCAGGACAGGGCCGCTCCCCACGGCACGGAGACCGCGGGTTGCCACGGGTCGGGATCGTGAGCAGCGACGGTCCCGGAAAGCACGCGGAGCCACGTGAGCGTGATCCGCTGCCAGGGCAGGAGCGCGCGTGAAAGGGCTTCTGCCGTCATCCCGGATTCGCGACGTCCGAACCACGCCCCGGGGAGCGCAGCGACTTTGAAGGTCACGGACAACAACAGGCCCAGCGTGCCTCGGCTGCCGCACCATAGCCTCACGGCATCGTAGCCTGCCACGTTCTTGACGACCCGAGCGCCGATGCGCTGGGGCTCCCCGTTCCCGAGGATGACGTCTGCTCCGAGGACCCAGTCTCTCGGCAAGTTGCGGCCGTGGAGGCACGGGTCGCCCGTCCCCTGGGCCACGAGTCCTCCGACCGTCCCGCCCTCGGGGGCAGCCAGCGGCAGGGCCTGTCCCTCGACGGCCAGCCGCCGGGCCATCTCGGCTACCGTCATGCCCGCGGGGACGGTAACGAGCAGATCCTCGGGATGATGCAGCCAGGTACCGGCCTCGGCTTCCACGCGCACCGGCAATCCGCGTGGCATGCCGAAAAGCGGGCGGGTTCCCCCGCCGACAGGGCGCAGGAGCGTGCCGTTCGCCCGGGCTTCACGGACCAACGCCGTCGCCGCCTCGGCTGTCGGTAGCAGGACGGGTGCTTTGGTCATCGAGTCCGATCCTCCAGACACGGCCTCAGGGGAAGCGCCTTGTCGGGATTCCATCGCCCCCAGGGATCCCACGCCGCTCGGAAGGCGCTTTGCCAAGCGAGGGCTTCGGGAGGAAACATCCGCGGCATGGCATCGCGTTTCTCGAGGCCGATGCCGTGCTCGCCCGTGAGCGTCCCGCCCATGGCCAGACACATGTCGAGGATGTCGAGGCCTGCCTTTTCGACCGCGTGGACCTGGTTCGGGTCGGAAGCATCAAAGAGCACCACCGGATGCAGATTGCCGTCGCCGGCGTGGAAGACGTTGGCGATCACCACCCCGTGCTTGCGGCCGATGGCCGCGATGCCTTCCAACGCCTCGGGCAGCAAGGAGGGCCGGATCACGCCATCCTGGATGATCTGGGCCGGTGCGAGCCTGCCGAGCGCAGCGACGGCTTTCTTGCGTGCCAGCCACAGGCGTTCCCGCGCGGCGGCATCGCGGGCCGTCTGGACCGGATCCGCTCCTGCCGCGACCAGCAGGGCTTCCAGCGCAGCCGCCTCGGCCGTCACTTCGGCAGAGGTGCCATCCAGTTCCACCAGCAGCAGGGCGGAGGCCTCGCGCGGCAGACCTGCCCCGAACGCGTCCTCCACGGCTGCGACCACCGTCCGATCGACCATCTCCAGGGCGGCAGGCACGATACCGGCCTTCAGGATGCGCCCGACACCCTCGGCTGCCGCACGAACGGTCGGGAAGGCGGCCAGCACCGTATGGACCGACTCGGGTCGTGGCACCAGACGAACCGTGGCCTCCGTCAGGAAGCCCAGGGTACCCTCGCTGCCCGTGAAAGCACCCATGAGATCAAGGCCGGGCCCCAGTCCCGTGGGATGGCCTAGTTCGAGGATGCTGCCGTCCCCGCGCACGACCCGCGCGGCCAGTACGTGCCGGACCGTCATGCCGTGTTTCAGGGTGTGCGGGCCACCCGCATTCTCGGCGATGTTCCCGCCGACCGTGCACGTGGATTGGCTCGAGGGATCAGGGGCGAAAGTCAGCCCGAAGGGGCGCGCCAGATCGTCAAGTCGAGCGTTGACCACACCGGGTTGGATCACGGCCAAGCCGTCCTCAGGGCAGATCGCGAGGACGCGACGCATGCCCGAGGTCAGGACGACAACGGCATCCGGACCGGGAGCAGCTCCTCCGGACAGGCCCGTTCCGGCTCCACGGGGCGTCAGGCTGATGTCGTGGCGCGTGGCCCAACGGCATGTCTCCACCACGTCGCCCGTGTTTTCGGGTCGCACGACGGCTGCGGCCGGTCGATGAGCCAGCACGTAGGCGTCCCGATCGTAGGCTCGGGCGACGGCTGGGCCTGTCAGGACCTTGTCGTGGCCGATCATGCGGGAGAGCTCGGCGAGGGCTGCGGATGAGGGTGGTCTGGGCACGAGGCCATGCTAGAGCATCCTGCAATTCGCCCTCCACGCCCGATTCAGGTACGATCGAGGCCACATGGCAGTTGCCATGCCCACTTTCCCTTGTTTACAGGTCTTGTAGAAGCCATCGGCCGTGTCCAAGCCCGACACGAAGGCCGATTCCGCTTTGCGGCTCCATTTGCCGGCGATTTGCGCCCGGGCGAATCCGTCGCGGTTGCCGGTGCTTGCCTCACGGTCGTCACGGCCGATGCCTCAGGCTTCTCAGCCGATGTCTCCGAGACGACGCTTGGGATGACGACGATGGGTACCTGGAGCGAGGGCCGTCCGGTCAACCTCGAGCGGGCCCTCGCACTGGGCGATCGGCTTGGCGGACATCTGGTGTCCGGCCACATCGAGGGCCTTGCGGCGCTCGATGCGGTCGACCCTTTGCCGGAGGGAGCGCACCGCATGCGCTTTGTCGTGTCGTCTGAGCTGCTCGCCTTGATGCTGCCCCAGGGATCGGTCACTCTGGACGGCGTGTCGCTGACGCTCAATGACGTGACGGACAGGGACTTCACCGTGACCATCATCCCCGAGACGTGGGCGCGGACCACCCTGTCCAACCTGGTACCGGGTGACCAGGTGCATCTTGAGAACGACATGCTTGCCCGGCATGTCCATCGATGCCTCCAGCCCTGGCTGGAAAGGCTCGCCGCGCGAGGAGGCGCGTGAACCATGACCCAGCTCGCTGAGATGCCCGAGGTACTCGAAGCCCTGCGCCGCGGAGAGATGGTCGTCGTCGTCGATGACGAGGATCGTGAAAACGAGGGGGACCTCGTGATGATTGCCGAGCATGCGACGCCCGAGGCCATCAACTTCATGGCGACCTACGGTCGTGGCCTGATCTGCCTCACACTCACTCCCGAGCGGGGCAAAGCACTGGATCTCGGGCTGATGGTGCCCGAGAACGAGGGTACGGATGGTACCGCCTTCACGGTGTCCGTCGACGCCGTGCATGGTGCGACCACGGGCATCTCGGCCAAGGATCGCGCCCGGACCGTCGCCGTTTGCCTGGATCCGTCGTCTCGGCCGGAGGACCTGCGTCGTCCCGGCCACATCTTCCCGCTCATCGCCAAGCCGGGTGGAGTCCTCGCGCGCGCCGGCCATACGGAGGCCGCATGCGACCTTGCGCGTCTCGCCGGTTCCGAGCCCGCAGGCCTGATCTGCGAGGTGCTGCGTGACGACGGTGACATGGCACGCCTGCCCGACCTTCTCGTCTTCGCGAAGACCCACGGCTTGCTCATCACCTCCGTTGCAAAGGTCATCGCCTGGCGTCTCGAGCGGGAGCGTTTCGTGGTTCGTCGGACCGAGGCTCGCCTCCCGACGCGGCACGGAGAGTTCACCGTCATCGGTTACGAGAACGTGCTGACGGGTGGCCAGCATCTGGCTCTCGTGATGGGCGATCCAGGCCGCGAGGGCGTACTCGTGCGCATGCACTCCGAGTGCTTGACGGGCGATGCCTTCGGCTCCTTGCGGTGCGATTGCGGCCAGCAGCGCGAGGCCGCTCTCGAGGCGATTGCCCGTGAAGGGCACGGTGTGTTCGTCTACCTGCGTCAGGAGGGTCGCGGCATCGGCCTGCTCAACAAGCTGCACGCCTACCGCTTGCAGGACGAAGGACTGGATACCGTGGAGGCCAACCTGGAACTCGGGTTCCCCGCCGACCTGCGGGATTACGGGCAGGGTGCCCAGGTTCTGGTGGAGCTTGGTGTCCGGCGGATGCGCCTGCTCACCAACAACCCGCGCAAGGTCGTCGCCCTCGAAGGGTATGGCCTCGAGGTCGCCGGGCGTGTGCCGATGCCCGTCGAGCGAAACGCCTACAATGAAGGCTACCTGCGCACCAAGGCCGAGAAGCTGGGACATATCCTGTCCTGAGGGAGAACCGATGATGGCTGACAGGCTCGAGGGTGAATTGACGGGGACCGGAAAGCGTTTCGCGCTGGTCGCGTCCCGCTTCAATGACCTGGTGGTCGAACGGCTCGTGGGTGGGGCTCGTGACGCATTGGTCCGACACGGCGTTTCCGAGATCGACCTCCTCGAGGTATGGGCGCCGGGGGCCTACGAACTGCCCGTCGTGGCTGCTGCCCTGCTTCGTGACCGTCCTGACCTTGATGGCCTCGTCGTCCTCGGGTGCGTCATCCGGGGCGACACGGCCCATTTCGAACACGTGGCCGGACCGGTAGCGGCCCAACTGGCTGCTTTGGCGCGGGAGTCGGTCAAACCGGTCGGCTTCGGGGTCCTGACGACCGACAATCTGGAACAGGCCTTGCATCGAGCCGGCGCGAAGGCGGGCAACAAGGGTTGGGAGGCTGCGATGGCGGTGCTGGAGACGGCCAATTTGCTGGCCCGTATCCCGGGGGCTCCGCTCCGTCGTTAGGTGGCAGGTGGCGAAGGGTACGCAAGGGGTGTCCTCGCGCCCTTCCGGAAGACTGATGCCCGCTGTTTCACGCCTTGCCCCGACCGTCATCGCCGCAGGGCTCCCGTGTCTGGTCCTGTGGGCCTGCACGACGCAGACCCAGGGGGCCTCGGGCAGCCTTGCTACCGGTGGCAATCCGGTGCTGCCCCTGCCAGTCGGGGGCGTGGCGGGTACGCCGCGGCCGGCTGTTTCCGTATCTCCGACCACGCCGCCGCCACTTTTTGCTCCGCCGTCACCCACCCCGATTCCGACGCCAACCCCCACTCTCGTGCCGATCGGGATTGCCGTGGTGCCCGCGCTTCCGAGAAGCGAGGCCTATGCCTTCAACCAGTTCTTCGTGCCCGATCGTGACGGGGAGGCAGAGAAGCCGGATCTGCCCTACCGGCGCACGTGGGTGTCGGTGGTGCAATATGGCCGGCCGGTCGGGGGGGCGCTGCCGACGGTCGCGGAGACGACCCAGCCGGTTTTGTCGACCTGGACCCTGACCGGCGTCCAGAGGTTGTCCGTCCTCACGGGGGGAACGCCGACACCTGGGCCATTCATCCTGCTTGAGCCCCAGTTGCCCGGAACGGCTTCGGAAGCTGCCGAGGCCACCGCGTCTCAGGTCCAGGTCCGTATCGTGCCGCAGCCTTCGCCTTTCCTGGGGACGGTTACAGGTCAGCTCAAGGTGGTACCTGTCTCGGCAGTGCCCTTCGCGGCCGGCGTTCCCGCAGCGAGGCGCGTCGCCGAGGTTCCGGTCGAGGCAGCCAATGTCGGCACGACCAACTTCGAGATCTCGCGTGCTGGAGGACGGGGCCGGTGATGGCGATGACGCGCTTCCTGCCCATCCTGCTGGCTCTGACTGTTCTGCTTCCTGCGTGCCGGACTCCCGGACCGGCAGCGGCACCTGTCCGACAGGACACTTCCGGGGCCCCTCAGACTGCCGTTGCCCCTGTAGCCGTGGCTGACCAATCGGATGGGGTGGCCATCCGGGTGCAGCCCGCCGAGAAAGTCTCGGGCTCCGGGATCGCGTTGCCTGAGGTACTCAAGGACCAGCCGTTCGGTCTGGTTTCCGTGGCCATCGCCTGGCCTCAGGTGAGCGCTGCGCGGCAGGTGCAGGCCATTCCTACCCAGGCGCGCAGCCTGCGCTTGCGACTCATCGGCTCCGACGGCAAGGTCAGGCTTTCGGACTTCTTCTTCAGGACCAGCACCGGGGCACGTGAGGCCAGAACCTACGTCCTGAAGGCCGAGACCGGCATGCTCGTCGAGGTTCGCGCCTACCTCGAGACCAAGGAACAGTTGGATGCAGGACCTGCGCCCGGGCAGACCAACATCTTCCTGAATGAAGGCGGGGCGGAGCCACCCTACAATCAGGGCCAAGCCAGCGTAGACAGGGAATACAACATGGTCGGCCGTCGGGTCCTCGCCGAGGGCCTGAAGGCCAACTTCCAGGTCGTGCTGTTCTCGCGCAGTGCCGTCAGTGTGACCGTGGACAGCAGTCAATTGGTGGCTGGCATCGGTGGAGCACCTTCCTATGGGTTCGGCGGGGATCCCTACTTCCCCAATTTCGTGAGCCGGGCCCGATTTGCCGAGCTGGCCAACCCTCGGAACCTCTACCTCGACAAGTGGGGCGGACGTCGGCGCCTGTTCTTCAACGTCAACCCGATTTTCGAGGTCCAGGAGCCCAAGGAGCGTCACATCCTGATGATGCTCGATCAGGCTGGTCTGGAGGCGGTTCAGACCGATGATCAGGCGCGCTCGGATGGTGTTTTGAAGCATGTGATGGGTGGGGCGAGGTTGCTCGAGCCCGGGGACCTCGAGGAGCAGCCGCTGCGCAACAAGGCATTTGTCGATTTTGGACTGTCCACGGTCCGCAGGTCTCCTTCGGCGGGTACTCCGGATGAGTTGCTGTTCATCAGCGTGAATGGTGACAATCGCGCCGTGGTCGGTGTCAAAGCAGGAACGATCGACGAGATGCGCGAGGCCAAGACGAGCCTCAAGCCCGTCGACCTCGGCAGCACCGGACTCGAGAAGACCGCGGTGGACCTCTCGGGTTTTGCGTCTGGCAAGGGCGGCGCGGGCTACGTGGTGGCGGATTCGCGAGCCGTCTATGTCTCTGTGGATGCCAAGGCCCCGGGAGTGCTCGCTGCCGGAGCTCCCTCGCCGACGGCCACCCCGGACCCGGACGTCGATGTGGTGGCCAAGGATGTCGTACTTGGCGGACAGCCGATTGTTGCCGTCGCGGGGATGACGGCTTCGCCGAGCATCAGATACGCCTTCGCTACAGGTACGGCCCTGTTCTACGGTGTAGGGGACAAGTTGCGCCAGGTCCTTGGCAGTGCTGGTGCCACGCAATCACTCGAGGATGCCTCTTCGGCAACCGGCGTGGATCGCTTCTCCGTGCGCATCGCGAGCATCCGGGACGTGGTGGCCTCTCCCTCGTCTGCTTCGGTGCTTTACGTGGCGGCAGACGACGCCATCTTGAGGCTGTCGTTGCCGTCCTCGCTCGGGGCTATCTCGGCTAGTTCGCCGTCGATGGAGATCCGCAAGCCCGGCTTCGATCCCCAGTCCCTCGCCGTGTCCTCGGACGGTCAGCGCCTGGCTGCGCTTGCGCCCGACGGCAGTGTTCACATCCTCGATGTGGGTGCCGGACCCGGGGATGTTTCGACCTGGACCGAGGCGACCCAGCCCGATGTGGACGCCACCCTGGATCGTGATCCCACTGGCAACCTTCGGCAGGAGCCGCGTAGAATCGAGTTCGTGCCGACCGGTTCGGCAGGCGATTTGCTGGTGACCTTCATTCACGACAAGGAAGGGGGACCGGCCCGGTTGCGTGCCTTCACCGTCGGCAGCGCGTCCTCAAGGGAATTGGTCGATTCCCGCAGCGTTTATGACAGCCGAATCGGCGATGGTCAGAGAATCAGCGAGACCCTCTTCTCCGAAACCGAGGGTGGAGGGCACATCGACAAGCCCGCCGCCATCGCGGTCACGCCCAGCGGCAGCATCGTGGTCGCGGATCCTGTCATCAGGCGCATTCGCCATCTGGACATGCCGGGAACGACACAGGGTATCCTCGAGTCTCTGGTCAAGAGCGAACCGGACGCCGATCCTCCGTTCTATGTTCTGGATGCGCCTGAAGCCGTCGATGTCGACGAGCATGGCACGGTTTTCGTCGGGGACACGAACAATTACCGGATCTGCATCTGGAAGCCTTCTTGTGGCTTTGGCGCTTCGGGACTCGCGACAATTGCCGGTACCGGGCAGCAGGGTTACAACCTCGACAACATCAATGCCATGCTGGTCCAGCTGGGCAGCGTGACTCGCCTGAAGGTCGAGCGGAACAGTGCCTCGGGCCGCAGACGGGTGTTCTTCATCGATGGTAAGCGGGTCCGCATGCTCAGTCCGCGAGACAAGACCCTTACTGCTCCCGACGCCGCCTGCGGCGGCCCATTCTCGGACGCCTACTTCCAATACATCGTCTCCACGATTGCGGGCGACGGACAGGGTACCGACAAGACCAATGCTGCGCAGTTCGGCCTGACGAAGCCCTCGTGGCTTGAGGTAGATGGCCGGGGCTACGTGTACGTGGCGGATGGCAAGACCATCTACCGTATCGATCCAGAGGCCGGCACCATCGTGCCCGTCTTCTCGACCGAGGATGCTGCCATAACCAGTTTCGTCATCGACGACACGGCCGCTCCCCTGCTGCGCGAGATCTACTACACCCGTGCCGGGAACCAGACCATCCGCAAGCTGATCCTCGAGGATTGAGCCGCCGCGAAAAGTTTCTGCGTTTTTTCTCTTGAAAGACGCAAGGAGAAGCCCTAGGATGGCGATGTTAATCCTTGGTTAACTTCTTCTTACCCTTTCTTCAGGAGAGTCCGGAAACCATGCGCAAGGCAATGGGGCTTTTGTTGGTTGCGGCGACGGTCGGTTGCGGCCAGCAGGTTGCAGGTTCGGTGGCGCCGTCCGTGCGTACCGCCTCGACGGACGTGTCGGCGCAGGCCAACCGTGAGATCGTCGTGATGGTGGACCCTGCCGCGGCAGGCCAGGCGACCCGGACCGTCAAGGCGATGGGCGCGACCGTTTCCCGTACCTTCCGTCTTCGCAGCGAGATGCATGTCGTTCGGATTCCTGATGGTGTCGACCGCGACGCTTTCCTGGCGCGTCTGCGGCTGCAGCCCGGCGTGCGTGCAGCCGTGCCCCAGCGGATATACCGCGCCATCCCCGTGGTGCAAGAGGCCGAGCTGGCCCGCGAGGTCGGTGCGCTCATCAGCATCAACGATCCCAGCTTCTCCAAGCAGTGGGCCTATGGTCGCACCGGCATGCCCGCCAACTGGGAGGGCATCGATGCATCGAGAACGCTGGTGGCAGTCGCCGACACCGGTGTGGATGCTGCGCATCCTGATCTCGGTGGACGGGTCCGCAGTGGCCAGAACTTTGCCGGCGGCACGGGTACGGATGACAAGGTGGGTCACGGCACCCACTGCGCCGGCATCATCGGTGCCACCGGAAACAACAGCGAAGGCATCGCCGGTATCGTCTGGAACGCTCCCATTCTGGCCATCAAGGTCCTGGGTGATAACGGCTCTGGCACCACCGAGGGCGTTGCACAAGGCATGAAGGCCGCGGCTGATGCCGGTGCCAAGGTCCTGAACATGAGCCTCGGTTCGGACACCACCCAAGTGGATCCTGTGATGCATGATGCTTTGGAGTACTGCCTGTCGAAGGGCACCGTGGTCATCTGTGCTGCGGGCAACAACGGCCGCTTCGTCGGGTCGCCGGCCAACGACCCCTTGGCCATCGCCGTCTCCAGCACCAGTGACGGGATGTTCGGCGGCGAGAAGATCTCCAGCTTCTCCAGCCGTGGCAAGCAGGTCTGGGTGTCGGCACCGGGTGGCGGCATCATGAGCACGCTGCCCACCAAGGGCAGCCAGATGGGCACCACCTACGGCAAGGCATCCGGTACCTCGATGGCGTGTCCGTTCGTGGCAGGTACCGCGACGATGATGCGTGCAGCGCATCCTGATTGGTCTGTGGCTCAGGTTCGCGATGCCCTGAAGGCCTCCACGGACGATCTGGGCACCCTTGGCTTCGACGAGCTCTACGGCCACGGACGGATCAATTTGGCCAAGGCTTCCCGCTAGTCGGTCAGGCGACTCGAGGGGCATCCCGGTCATCCCGGGATGCCCCTCGAGTCATGCGTGGGTCAGCAGCGGCAGGTCGAACCAGAACGATGTTCCTTCGCCTGGCCTGCTTTGAACACCCATGGAGCCACCGTGGGCTTTGACAAGGGCTCGTGCGACATAGAGGCCGAGACCGGAGCCACGGTGTGCGCCGACCGGCTTGCGCGCGCCTTGGAAGTATTTGTCGAAGACTCGCGGCAGGTCGGCTACCTCGATGCCGACGCCGCTGTCCGCGACATGCACGGTCACGCTTGTCGGACCCTGCTCGAAGCGCACGTGGATGTGGCCCCCCTTCGGGGTGAACCGAATGGCATTGTTGATCAGGTTCAGCAGCACCTGGGTGATGCGCTGGGGATCGCAAAGGACTTCCACGGGCGCTCTTGCTTCTTCAACCTGGAGTGCGACACCAGCATCGCGCAGTTGTGGCCATAGGCTGGAGCCTGCCTGGCGGATCAGCTCCGCGAGGTCGACCTCGCGAGGGGAGAGACTGAAGGTACCTGCCTCGAGTTTCGCGAAGTCCAGGAGATCGTCGACGAGCCGCTGAAGACGATTCGCCGCGAGCTGGATTTCGTGCAGGAAGTCCAGCTGTCGTGCGTTGAGCGGTCCTTCCAGGCCGTCCTCGAGCAACTCGGCATGGCCGATGATCGAAGCGAGCGGCGTGTGGAGTTCGTGCGATGCTGCGCTGACGAAGTCATCCCGCAGGCGGTCCAGATGGCGCTGTCGGTCTGCGTGTTCCTGGTCGCGCAGGCTGCGCTGGGTACGTTCCGTGACCTCGAGGGCGAGGAGAAGCGTGCCGCTGCTTCCGCTGGCCGAACCGACCGGTTCGATGACCAGATCCCACCACGAGGTTCGTCCCTCGTTCCACCTCGGCAGCTGTAGCGGCAAGGCATCGATTCTGAAGGAACCCTCGGGCATCTGACGGTTGGAGAGGTCCAGGTCGGTGACGGTAGCCAGCAGCGTCATGGCGTTCTGTCCCAGAAGGTCCTGTTCGGGCTGGTCGAACCAGGAGAGCACCTGAGGGCTGACCCAGCTGAGTCGACCCTCACCGTCCAGGAGGGCCAGCATGGCCGGTAGCTGGCGGACCACCTGGTCCGAGAAGGCGCGTTGCCGGCTCATGCGCAAAGCGGCCACGAGCTGGTCGGCGAGTGCCGAGGCCAGCAGGATGTCGCGCTCCGGGAATTCCCGCGAGTCCTCGTAGATGACGTAGACGTGCCCTCGGGTCTTCCCTTCCTCGACGAGCGGGGCGCCCAGGAAGCTGCGAAAGCCCCAGTTCGCGGCGAGAACCTGCGTGACTTCTGTGCCTTCTCCAGCGAGCTCCAGGATGTCCTCGACCAGGATGAGGCCTTCGGGCAGGGACTCCGTCGCCCCCCCGGGCACCTGCGTCTGAAGAGAGCTCAGCATCGCGCGCGCCTCGTCAAGGAAGCCGGACTGTGCGGATTCCGGCCGACCGCGGACCCACAGGCCTTCAATCAGGGGCGGTCCCTGCTCCTGCTGGAGGACGACCGCGCAGTACTTGGCCTCGAGGAGGTCAGCCATGCGGCGAAGGCCAAGTCTGACGAGGGTGCCTGCCGTCGCCCCCTGTGCCAGCGCACGACTCAGGTCCCCGAGCAGCTGCAGTTCGGGCAGGCTGGACGACGCGCTGTTCAAGTTTGCCTCAGCGGGAACCCGCAGGGAGGTGGAGTTTGTCATCCACGGTCAAGATGGCCGCGATGCCTTGGCCTCCGCCTATGCACAGCGTCACGAGGGCGTGGCCGCCACCGCGCTGCACGAGCTGGTCCAGCGCCGTCAGGACCAACCGTGTGCCCGAGGCAGCCAAGGGATGCCCGAGTGCAATGGCACCTCCCTGCCGGTTGACCCGGTCCGACTCGAGTCCCAGTCCCTTGCAGACCGCAAGCGCCTGGGCGGCGAATGCTTCGTTGATCTCGACGACCGCCATGTCCTCCAGCCCGAGGCCTGCCCGTGCGAGCGCTTTCTGGCTGGCCGGGACCGGTCCATAGCCCATGTAGGCGGGCTCGACACCGGCTACGGCCCAGCTGGTCAGCGTGGCCCAGGGGACAAGTCCCTGACGTGATGCCCACGCATCCGTCGCCATCACGATCGCGGCAGCCCCGTCATTGATGCCGCTGGCGTTGCCGGCAGTGACCGTCCCGTTGTCACGGAAGCGCGCCGGCAGCCGGGCCAGCCCTTCCGTCGTGGCGTCGCCGCGCACGTGCTCATCGGTCGAGAGCTCAATTTCTCCCTTGCGTCCGGCAATCCGGACGGGCACGATCTCCCGGGCGAGCGCGGCCTGCGATGCATGGGCCTTCGCGTGGGACGCGAGGGCAAAGGCATCTTGCTCCTCTCGCGAGATGCCGTACTTGTCAGCGAGGTTTTCGGCCGTGATGGCCATCGGGGTCTTGCAGAAAGAATCCGTCAGGGCCGACCACAGCGTGTCGACCAGCGGCATGGCGTTCATGGCATTGCCCCAGCGCGCTCGTGGCACGACGTAGGGCGCCGTGCTCAGGCTCTCGGTGCCTCCAGCGAGGACGTTCTCCGACTCTTCGAGCAGCATTTCCTGGGCACCCGTGATGATGGCTTGCAGGCCGGAACCACAGAGGCGATTGACGGTCAGCGCCGGAGTCTCGATGGGCACCCCTGCGCGCAGGCCGACGTGGCGGGCGAGATAGGCCGCGTCTTCCTTGCAATGCACGACGTTGCCGATGACGACATTCTGGATGTCAGACGCCGAAACCTGGGCGCGTGCCAGCGCACCCTCGGCGGCGATGACCCCCAGATCGGTCGGAGACAAGTCGCGGCCCTGACCGCCGAATTCAAGGAAGGGCGTGCGCGCTCCCCCGAGGAAGACAATGGCTGGTGGCAAGGGGGCCTCCTTGGACAGAGCCGGGTCAGGACTTCAGCTTGGGATCCAGGGCATCCCGAAGACCGTCGCCGATGAAGTTGATCGAGACGACCGTCAGGAAGATCATGATGCCGGGATAAACAGCGAGCCAAGGCGTCGCGATCATGTACTGCTGGGCATTGCTCAGCATGTTGCCCCAGCTGGGAACGGGCGGCTGGATGCCCATCCCCAGGAAGGAGAGGCCACTCTCGAGAATGATGGCTTCGCCTACCTGAAGCGTGGCCGCGACGAAGATGGGTGCCATGGCATTGGGAATCAGATGCCGCGTGATGATCCACGCAGACTTGCCACCCACGGACCGCGAGGCTTCGACGAACTCCTGTTCGCGCAGAGAGAGAAATTCGCCGCGGACCAGGCGGGCGACGCCCATCCACGAACTGGCACCGATGATCACGGCGATGAGGGCGAGTTGCTGCAGTTCAGGAGCCACGAAGGGAACCAGTGTCTTGCCTCGCGTGAAGTTGGAAAGGACCAGCAGCAACATCAGCAGCGGGATGCAGAGGAACATGTCCGTAAGACGCATCCCCAAGGTGTCGATCCACTTGCCGAAGTAGCCTGTAAGCGCGCCGATGAGCGTGCCGATGAGCACGCCCAGCACGGCTGCGGACAGGCCGACGAACAAGGAGATACGACCGGCATAGAGCAGGCGGGCCAAGACGTCCTGCCCCAGTTCGTCCGTACCCAGCGGATGGGCCAGCGTGGGCATCAGCTGGTTGGTGTTGGAGAGGTCCTGGGCATCATAGGCTGGCAGGAACCAAGGACCGACGATGGACCCGAGGACAAGCAACACCAACATGACCGTCGAGGTTACGGCCAGGCGATGCTTGAGGAAGCGCCGCAGGACCATGGCCCCGAAGCTTTCCGGCGGGGGTAGCGTCGCGCCCGACCGGGCGTCACGTGGAGCGGTTGCGGTGGCCAAAGCGGGACCCTCAGTCGTATCGGATGCGCGGGTCGAGGGCCGCGTAGGCGATGTCGGCCAGGATGTTGGACACGACGACCAGCGCGGCGGAGATGGTGAGAATGGCCATGATGACGGGGTAGTCGCTGCGGCCCAGCGAATCGAAGAACAGTCGGCCAATGCCGGGCCAGGCGAAAATCGTCTCGGTCATGATGGCTCCGCCGAAGATGCCGGGCAGCGCCAGAGCGATGATGGTCACCACGGGCACCAAGGCGTTGCGGAAGGCGTGCCGACCAATGACGCGAAACTCGTCAAGGCCTTTGGCCCTCGCCGTCCGCACGTATTCCTGGCGGATGACCTCGAGCATCGAACTGCGCATGTAGCGACTCCAGGAGGCCACCGAGACGATCGAGAGCATGGTGACCGGCAGCACCAGGTGCTCAAGCAAGTCGAGCAGGCCGGTCTCGCCCAGATCATGGACGCCGCCGGAAGGCAGCCACTTGAGCTGGGCTGCGAAAAGCAGCAGCAGCATCACACCGAACCAGAAGACCGGCAGGCTGTAGCCGATGAAGGCGAAGGTCGTAACGCCGAAGTCGAAGGGCGTGTACTGCTTGACGGCGCTCATGACGCCGAGGAACACGCCGATGGCCAGCGACACGACGAAGGACGTTCCCATCAGCACCAGGGTGTTGGGCAGGAATGAGGCAATCATCTCCGTGACGGCCTGTCCGGTGAAGAGCGAGTTGCCGAGGTTGCCTGTGAGCAGGGATCTGAGCCAATAGAGGTACTGCATGTACAGGGGCTGGTCCAGACCCATGATGTGCTTGATCTTCTCCAGATCCTCTGGTCTTACCCGGGGGTTCTGGGTGTAGGCGGCCAAGGGGCCCCCGGGCATCAGGTGCATGATGCAGAACAGGAGCAGGGTGACGCCCAGCAGCAGGGGCAGGCTGGTCAGCAGCCGGCGCAGGATGTAGGCCCCCATGGCGTCACTTGACCTGCTTGATGGCCCACTCGTGGCAATTCCAGAGATTGCCTGCCGACGTGGGGTTGGGCTTGAAGCCTTCGATCCGCTGGTTGACGACGTTGAGCGTGGTCCAGACCAGCAGCGGCATCATCGGGGCATCCTGGGCGAGCAGCAGCTGGATGCGCTTGTAGATCTTCGCGCGCTCGGCCGTGGAGACCGTCTTGTTGCCGGCTTCCGTCAGCTTGTCGACCTCGGGGTTGCTGTAGCGGGTGTAGTTCTGGCCAGCGGGCGGATGCTGCTTGCTGCTCCAGAGGAAGATGTTATTGGGGTCGATGTTGCTGACCCACGCATAGAGGCCCAGATCATACTGGCCGCTGTAGAGCAGGCCGTCCGGCCGCCCGAAGAGTTTGGGGCCCGGGACGTTGTTGATCTCCAGATTGATCCCGACGGCCTTCAAGTAGCTCTTGATGACCTGCTCCGTCAGCTCCCGCGGCTTGCGGCCGCTGGTCGAGGCAATGGTGAGCTTCAGGGGCTTGCCGTCCTTGATGCGGAAGCCGTCCGCACCCAGCGTCCACCCGGCTTCGTCGAGCAGTTTCCCAGCTCCTTCAGGGTCGAAGCCCGAGACCTTCTCGACCGCAGGCTCGTAGTAGGTCGTGTTCAGCGGAGACTGGTCGCTGTAGGCCGGCTTGTAGAGGCCCTTGTAGATCTTGGCCGAGATCTCCTCGCGGTTGATGGCCATCGAGATGGCGCGGCGTACCTTCACATCGGCGAGTACGGGATTCGCCAGATTGAAGTCGAGGTGCTCGTAGGAGAGCGAAGGCGTTTCGTGAATGACGACCCCGGGCATCTGTTTGAGCTGGTCGTACTGCGTCAGCGCGGCGCTCTGGTAGATGTCGATCGCCCCCGCTTGGAGCTGGGTATAGGCGTTGTTCTCGTCGGGGATGATCTTGAAGACGATCGTCTCCACCTTGGGCTTGCCGCGGTAGTAGGCCGAGTTGGCTTCATAGGTGATGTGGTCGCCGGGCACCCACTCCTTGAACTTGAAGGCACCGGAGCCGACGGGGGCACGGTTCCACGCGGATTGGTTGAAGTGGCTGTCGCCGGGCTTGTCCTGCTTCTTGAGGTCGGCTTCGAGCAGGTGGCGCGGGAAGATGCCGCCAAACAGCCCGAGGTACGGGGCGTAGATTTCCTTGAAATGGACGACGACCGTCTGAGGGTCAGGGGTATCCACGGCCTTGATCTTGTCGTAGCCGTCCCGGCTCGTCGCTTTGACTGCGGGGTCCATGTAGACTTGCCACGTGAACTTCACGTCGTCCGCCGTCACGGGCTTGCCGTCATGCCAGCTCGCCTTGCGCAGCTTGTAGGTGACGGCCATGCCCTTGCCCTCGAGCTTGACGCCCTTGTTCTCAAGGGTCGGCACGGTCTCGGCAAGGTCGGGGATGTACTCCATCTTGTCGTTGACCGTGATGAGCGCGCTCATGATCGGCGTGATGGCGTCGACGGTCGCCATCATGCTCGAAATGGCACCGTTCAGCGTTTCCGGTTCCTGTTGGTTGTGGATCACGACGGTCCGCGCCATGGCACCGCCGCCTTCGCCGGTCTTGGCAGGCTGGTCGCCTCCCTTGCCGGCACAACCCGCCAGCAGGCCGAGGGACAGGAGCGAGGACAGGACGCGGCGCATAGCGGGTAGGGTGCTCCGGACGGACAGGGGATGGATGACGGCAGGCAATGCGGGGCGCTCAGGCTACGGAGCCGGGCAGGCCGGCCATCGGCAAGGACACCGCTGGGTGATGGTGACACGCGACCATGTGGCCGGAACCGGTATCGGCGAAGGCAGGGTCTTCGACGCGGCAACGGTCGATGGCAACCGGGCAGCGCGTGTGGAATCGGCAGCCCGAAGGCGGATTGACCGGGCTGGGGATGTCGCCCTGCAGGATCACGCGCTCGCGCTTGAGCGTGGGATCCGGTTCCGGAACGGCCGACAGCAGCGCCTGGGTGTAGGGATGCTTCGGGTTGGAGTAGAGCTGGTCCGATGTGCCCAACTCGACCATCTTGCCGAGATACATGACGGCGACGCGGTCGCTGATGTGCTGCACGGTGGCCAGGTTGTGCGCGATGAAGAGGTAGGTCAGTCCGAACTCGTCCTGAAGGTCGTCCAGCAGGTTCAGGACTTGAGCCTGTACCGAAACATCGAGTGCCGAGACCGGTTCGTCGGCCACGATGAAGCGCGGCTTGATGGCGAGCGCGCGGGCGATGCCGATGCGCTGGCGTTGTCCGCCCGAGAACTCGTGGGGATATCGTCCCGAGTAGGTCGGGGAGAGGCCGACGCGCTCCAGCAACTCCTTGACTCGGGTCTGCACGGCCGACTCGTCACCCACGCCATGGACCCTGAGGGGTTCGGCGATCGAGTCGCCGATCGTCATGCGGGGGTCAAGCGACGCGTATGGATTCTGGAACACGATCTGCATCTGCTTTCGCATCTCGCGCATCCGGTCTGGCGGCAGTTGGAGCAGGTCCTGTCCATCGAACATCACCTGGCCGGACGTGGCCTCGATGAGCCGAAGGATGAGCCGGCCGGTGGTCGACTTGCCACAGCCCGATTCGCCGACGAGACCCAGGGTCTCACCCGGCAGGACGTCGAAGTCGAGACCGTCCACGGCTTTGACCGCGCCCACCTGCTTCTTGAAGAGGATGCCGCGATGGATGGGAAAGTGCTTCTTGAGGTTGCGAACCTGCAGCAGGGGGGTGGTGCTCATGGAGCCATGGCCTCCTCGGCGGCGGCAGACGCGACCCAGCAGCGGACCTGATGGTCTGCGGAGATCGACGTCAGGCGGGGCATCTGGTCACAGGTGCCCGACTGGTAGCTGGTGCAGCGCGGGGCGAATGAGCAGCCTGGCGGCAGGTGCGCCAGCGAGGGTGGCTGTCCCTCGATGGGCACGAGCCGATCCTTGCCGCCGCCCATCCGAGGGATCGACTTGAGCAACCCCTGCGTGTAGGGATGGGCGGGGTTCGCGAAGAGCGTGTTCACATCGGTGTACTCGACGACCTTGCCGGCGTACATGACAGCGACGTGGTCACACATCTCGGCCACCACGCCCAGATCATGGGTGATGAGCACGACGGCGGCCTGGCGTTCCGTGCGGATCTTGCGCATCAGGTCGAGAATCTGGGCTTGGATGGTCACGTCGAGCGCCGTGGTCGGCTCATCGGCAATCAGCAGATCCGGCTCGCAGGCCAGAGCCATCGCGATGATGGCGCGCTGGCGCATGCCGCCCGAGAACTGGTGGGGGTAGTCATCCACGCGGTTTTCCGGAGAGGGGATGCCCACGTCCGTCAGGGCCTTGATGGCGCGTTGGCGTGCAGTTGCGCGATCCACTTTCTGGTGGAGGATGATGGCTTCCATGATCTGCTCTCCCACCGTCAGGACGGGGTTCAGGCTGGTCATGGGATCCTGCGAGATCAGCGCGATCCTGTTGCCGCGGATCTGGCGCATCTCGGCCTCGGGCAGCTTCAGGAGGTCCTGCCCCTGGAACAGAATCTGGCCGCCCACGGTCTTGCCGTTCGGCCCCGACACGAGCCGCATGATCGACAGCGACGTGATGGACTTGCCGCAGCCCGACTCTCCGACGATGCCGAGAATCTTGCCGCGCTGGACCTCGAAGTCCACGCCATCGACGGCCTTGACGACCCCTTCATCCGTGAAGAAGTGGGTCTGGAGACCGGACACCTTGAGCAATGCTTCGGCCACGTCGGGAGAGTCCTCCTGCATCGGACGATCCGAAACGATAGCACGCGAACGGCCGTGTTGCCAGAATCCGTACATGCGGGGCCCAGAGCCCCCCGGTGGGCTATCATGGAGGCATGTCGGGTTCATCCGCTGTCATTCGCGTCAAGGGCGCCCGCGCCCACAACCTGAAGGACATCAGCCTCGACATCCCGCGCGATCGCCTGGTGGTCTTTACGGGAGTGTCCGGTTCGGGCAAGTCATCCTTGGCCTTCGATACGATCTTCGCAGAGGGACAGCGGCGTTACGTCGAGAGTCTGTCCGCCTACGCCCGGCAGTTTCTCGGGCAGATGGACAAGCCCGATGTGGATCTCATCGAGGGGTTGTCCCCGGCGATCTCCATCGACCAGAAGTCGACGTCGCACAATCCGCGTTCGACCGTAGGGACCGTCACGGAGATCTACGACTACCTGCGGCTGCTCTACGCCCGGGTGGGCGTGCCCCATTGCCCCGCCTGCGCCGTGCCCATTCGCCCGCAGAGTGTCGAGCAGATCTGTGATCGTCTTGCCGAGCTGCCCGAGGGCATGCGCTTCCAGGTGCTCGCCCCCCTGGTGCGCGGTCGTAAGGGCGAATTCCGCCAGTTGCTGGAGGATGTTCGCAAGGAGGGGTTTGTCCGGGTGCGGCTCGATGGCGAGGTCGTCGAGCTCGACGGTCCCCTGTCGACACCCGACAAGAACCGCAAGCACGATCTGGCCGTGGTCATCGACCGTCTTGTGGCGCGACCCGACCTAGGGGCACGCCTCGCGGACTCCGTGAGCCAGGCGTTGCGCCGTGGCGAGGGACTGATGCTCGTCGAACTGCTGGGCACGCGCGAGGCGCCCCGTTCCGAGGAATTGCTTTTCAGCGAGCGCCTGGCCTGTCCGAACTGCGACTTCTCGTTCGCCGAGATCGAACCCAGGCTCTTCAGTTTCAATAGTCCATTCGGCGCTTGCGGGGCCTGCCATGGCCTGGGCAGCCGCATGGAGTTCGACCCGGAGCGCATCGTGCCCGACGGGGGCAAGCGACTCGCCGAGGCCATCGCTCCGTGGGCTGGTTCCAGCAATCCCTACTACGGGCAACTGCTCGAGGCGGTGGCCAACCATCTCGGGGTATCTGTCCAGACCCGATGGGATGACCTGCCGGCCGAGGCGCGCAAGGTCATCCTCGAGGGCACGCCGGAGCGTATTCACGTGGATCGCGAGAGCTGGTTCCGGCCTGGCGAGGTCGGCTATCGGACGCGCTGGGAAGGCGTCCTGCGCCAGTTGGCACGTCGCCACGGCGAGTCGACGTCCGAGCGGGTCAAGGAAGAGCTCGAGGCGTATATGACCGAGCGCGACTGCGAGACGTGCGGGGGAGCGCGCCTCAAGCCCGAGGTGCTGGCCGTCCGCGTCGGGGGCCGATCGATTGCCGAGGTCACGGGCATGGACATCCGCTCCGCCCAGGGCTTCTTTGCGGAGCTGGCGTTGACGGATAGGGACGCCCGCATCGCCCAGCAGATTCTCAAGGAGGTCAGGGCCCGCCTGACCTTCCTGCTGGATGTGGGGCTCGACTACCTGACCCTGGGACGCAAGGCCAGCACCCTGTCGGGTGGGGAGGCCCAGCGTATCCGACTGGCCACGCAGATCGGCAGCGGGCTCACAGGCGTGATGTACGTGCTGGACGAGCCCAGCATAGGCCTGCATCAGCGCGACAACGCACGCTTGCTGGCCACGCTCGCGCGGCTGCGGGATCTCGGCAACACCGTCCTCGTGGTGGAGCACGATGAGGACACCATCCGGGCTGCCGATTGGGTCGTCGACATCGGTCCCGGCGCAGGGCGTCATGGCGGCGAGGTGGTGGTCGCCGGCCCCCCTGCCGAGGTGGCCGCTCATCCTGTCTCGTGGACTGGCCTCTACCTGTCGGGACGCCGGACCATCCCCGTGCCGGCCGAGCGGCGCAAGGGCCACGGCGTGGCGCTCAGGCTCTCGGGATGTCGACGCAACAACCTGAAGGATCTCGACGTCGCTTTCCCCTTGGGGTGCTTCGTTTGCGTGACAGGGGTATCGGGTTCAGGCAAGAGCACGCTCGTCAACGACCTGCTGCACGAGTCGCTGCGCTTCCACCTGCATGGCGGTCCGCGGCCATTGGGCCTGCGGGCGGTCGAGGGGCTGGAGCATGTCGACAAGGTCATCGTCATCGACCAGGCGCCCATCGGGCGTACGCCGCGTTCAAACCCGGCCACCTACACGGGGCTCTTCGATCTCGTGCGCGACACCTTCGCCCAGACCCTCGAAGCCCGTGCCCGCGGCTACGGCCCCGGCCGTTTCAGCTTCAACGTGAAGGGTGGACGCTGCGAGGCTTGCGGCGGCGAGGGAATGAATCGGATCGAGATGCATTTCCTGCCGGACGTATACGTGCCGTGCGACGTCTGCCGTGGTTCCCGGTACAACCGGGAAACGCTCACCATCACCTTCAAGGGACGGCACATCGCCGAGGTGCTCGACATGACGGTGGACGAAGCCCTCGGCTTCTTCCAGAATCTGCCGCGACTGAAGACCAAGTTGCAGACCTTGAGCGACGTCGGCCTCGGATACATCAAGCTGGGTCAACCAGCGACGACCTTGTCAGGCGGCGAGGCGCAGCGCGTCAAACTGGCCGAGCAGTTGTCCCGCCGCAGCACGGGGCGGACCGTCCTGATTCTCGACGAGCCGACCACTGGGCTATCGGCCTATGACACCGACCGATTGCTGGGCGTGCTGCAGCGCCTCGTGGATGCTGGCAACAGCGTGGTCTGCATCGAGCACAACCTGGAAGTCATCAAGAGCGCCGATTACCTGATCGATCTCGGCCCCGAGGGCGGGTCAGGCGGCGGCAACATCGTGGGCTGCGGCACGCCCGAAGCGATTGCGGACAATGCCGCATCCCACACGGGTCTCTTCCTGCAAGCCTGCCTCGCCGGGACAGTTCCGGCCTGACGTCCGGAACGGCTCGGCTCAGGCCGAGAGGCGGATGTTGACAATACCCAGCGACGCCAGGCTGCGGTCATCGGCGACGGTGCCGGTCCACAGACCCATCATCTCGAGTGCAGGTCCGGAGGCGGACAGGCTGCCATCGTCCTCGGCGGTGACACCCTCGACACCGTTGTCGCGTGCCGCTTCGAGGAACTGCCGGAGGTCCGCAGTCGAGCGGAGGGCACCTTCCCCCAGGTCCTCGATGTCCGGTCCCGCCGATGCCTCTGGTTCGGGGAGCGCGATGCCGCTCGAGCGTCCGTTCAGCTCGGCGGTGCCGTTGACGTCGCCCGGTGCCGAGGAGGCGGAGGGCTGGCTTTCCGTGCCGCGTGCCGGCTGGGACGACGGCGCGGGCGCGCCGCCAATCGGCTGGATCGGTGGGGTGGAACCCGAGTTGCGGGGTCCGAAGATGCTCGACATGGCGTCCTGCTCCTCTTGGTTGGAGTATGGGCTGCCCGTGGGCCTGATGCGATTCTTTTCAAAGTCTTTTCATCGGGCACAGCGAGGAATCAATAAATGTCCCGCAGGGCTCCGTTGACCTGGTCCATGGCCCCGGCATACATGCCGGCGATCTTCTGCACCAGCATCGCAGCCACGATCAGGTAGCCGGTCTGGCTGACGGTTCGGGTCATGGTGGCCAGCGCCCTGTCGAGCTCACCGTCCCGGCGCCGTGCATGGCGTTCCAGCGTCTCGTCCAGTCGACCGGTGCTTTCCCCCGTCGTGTAAGCCGCGACCCACTCGGCGCCATACCGGCGACCGATGCTAGCCAGAGCCGCATCGGGATCCTCGCCGCGGAGGATGGCCGAAGCGGCTTCTTCCCCGGCATGCGGGAGACCCGGCGAGCCAGATGCCAAGGTCGCGACGGGCCATGCCTGGTCAAGCGCGACGCCCGCTTGCCACATCGCCGCGAGCGCGCGGGTCAGTCGAATTTCGCCCGCGAGCTTCCAGGGCTTGCCGAGGATGGGGACATGCTCCCAGACGAGCAGGCCTGCTTCCCGCAGGCGGGGGCTGCGGCCGGCGAATCCCGCTGCGAGCCCGACGAGAGCCAGGAGACCCAGGGCCCGCAGCATCAAGGCGGCCAGCGCCTGCAAATAGCCGGGCATACCCTCGGCAATCAGCCGATCCACTGGGGCAACCAGCAGCATCAGCAGAACCAGCCCGGCCGGGTAGACCAGACCCGACCGGATCCGGGCCATCGTCTCCCGTTGTCCGGACCAGTGCGCGGCGAGACGTGCGCACGTGGCAGGCAGGGTGCCCGATCTCTCACCGGCGGCCAACCAGGCGATTTCCCAAGTCGAGAAGGGGGCCTGTCCATCCCGGGCGGCTCGGTCCAAGGCATCCTCGAGTGACCATCCCCTCGCCAGTCGCCTGCCTATTCCGCCAATCGCGGGGTCTTTGCCGGACTCGGGCAGCCGTTGCCACGCGCCCGCGAGCGGCAGCCCGCTGTCCAGCATCGTGGCCAGTTGCTCCAGCAGCAGTTCGCGTCGCGCCGGACGCAGGCCCATCTTGCCGATACCTCGCAGGGGTCTCCCGGGTCGTTCCCTAGGGTATACACCGGGGGCAGCAGCCATGGACATCGACCTGCAATTTGCCCACGCCTTCGAGGTTCCCCCCGAGGAGGCCTACAGGATTCAGCAGGATTTGGCCCGCCGGGTGGTCCGGGACAACAGGGTCGGGGTGCCGTCGGTGGTGATGGGCCTGGAGCTGCTGCGGGACAGGGCCTCGGGACGTGTCGCGGCGGCCGCCGTGTCCGTGCGTTGGCCCGGGCTTGAGGTTGTCAGCAAGGCGATCGCCGACCGGGCCGTGCGCTTTCCCCCGATTCGCGAACTCGCGGCCTTCGTCGATCTCCCCGTGATGCTGCACGTGCTGTCGGAATGCGGACCGAAGCCGGATCTTGTGGTGGTCGGGGCTCCGGGGTGGGCCCATACAGCCGGGCTCGGGCCGGCAGGGCACCTGGGCGTGCTGCTGGGCGTTCCGACCATCGCGTGCGGGGGCAAGGGCCACCTTGGCCAGCATCTTCCGGTGCCCCCGGACCCGGGTTCGCGAGTCGCGCTGATTCATCGCGGGCAGGTGCTCGGCGAGGTGATGCGCACGCGTGCCGGAGGGGCGCCGGTGATTGTCACGCCGGGGCACGGCGTGGATGTCCAGGCGGCTACCCACTGGGCCAGGGCGCTCTTGCGGGGGCACCGTCTGCCCGAGCCCAACCACGTCGCGGCTGCGATGTTGCGCGACACCCGTCGGCGGCTGGGGGCCATCCTGCGTGACGAGGAGATCCGGTGACGGGGGTTTGCTCGACATGGCGGGCCGGGGTAGCATGCACCACCCTGAGTCCAAGACGTCTCCGGAGTCCCGCATGTACTTGATTCCACGCCATCGCCGGGGGGCTGCTGCCCTTCTGCTGGTCGTCGGTTGCTCCAGCACCAGTCCGACCTCGCCGGGCGGCAACGGCGTGCAACTGCCGCCGGCAACGGGTGTGGCCGGGGCCGCTGCGACCAATGCTCAGGTGGACAAGGCGACCATCAAGGGCACCATCGTCGACGCCTTGACCGGAAAGCCCGTGGACGAGGCGCAGGCGTGGGCCGAGATGTTGCCCGAGGAGGCGACGGATGCCGCGCCTGCCGCGGCGGGCACGCAGGCGGCAACCGGAGATTCGGCGCTTGGCGCTTCGGGGTCGGTGCCAGCTCCCGGTGCTGCGCCCGCGGTCGCCGGCCCGGCTCCCGCTGCGCGTCCCAGCGCCACGCCCAAGCCCGCAGGGGCGTTTCTGGACAAGCCCGTTCGCGCCACGACCGATGAGAAAGGGCAGTTCGTCTGGAAGGACCTGCCTGCGGGCTCCTATGCATTCACGATCCTTCACCCCGACTACACGCCCGTCACGATCGTGGGCGGACGGCCGGCATCCGGCAGATTCAGCCTGAGGCTGACGCCGCGGCGTCCGGAGCGGCAGGGGCATGAGGTCGCCGGCACGGTCCAGGCCGTGAACCGCAAGGCCGCCGCCGGAACCCAGGTGGCCGCAGCGTTGCCTCAGGACCTCGCGGGCGAAGGTCTGGGTCTCACGGGCGCCGAGGGTGAGTTTCGCCTGAAGGGTCTGCCGTCAGGCAAGCGGGCCGTTGCTGCGTGGCTGCCCGGCGAGCCTGGCGAGGTCAGGGCTTTCGGCGTAGTCCGGGGTGTCAGGGTCGGCGAGGGCAAGGAGGGGCGGACGGAGCCCGTCGCGCTATCCCTGCGCGCCGTCTCCAAGCGCATCATGGTGGCGGGACGTGTAGTTTCCCCGCGCAAGGAATTGCTTCCGCGTCAGGTCCAGGCTTTCTATGTGCCCGAGGCAGGTGCCGAGTGCATGCTGGCTTCCGTCGTGCCGGATGAGGATGGGCGCTACCGCTTCTCCCTGCCCCAGCCCGAAGCAAGCAGCAGCTTCCATGTCCGCGCCGTTGCCGTGGATGCATCGGGCAACGCGAGCCACGGCCATGCCCATCAAGTCACGGCCCAGGGCCTCAGTCTGGACTTCAACCTGCCCGACGTGGGGGCGACCCCCTCGGTGGGCTTCGATACGGCGACGGCCTTTGCGTGGTCTGCCGGCAGCGAGGTCAGTGCCTATCGTGTGCGTCTCGAGGAAGCCGAGGAGGACCTGAATACGGTCTGGGAAGCCTGGACCACCTCGACCTTGGTGCGGATGCCCAAGGTGCCCGCCCTTGCCCTGCGCAAGGGAGCAGCCTATCGCTTCAGCGTCACGGCGGTGAAGCTGGCGGGTTCCTTCGAGTTGCCCGAGGCTCCGCGTCTTCCATGGGCCGTGTCCACCGTGCATGCGCCTGTCTCCTTCGTTGCCGGTGAAGAGCCTCGATTGGCGACGCCTCGGCCACAGGCGCGTCCCCCGGTTGCGGGACCGGCCCAGCCCCGGCCCGGAGTCACGCCTGCCGGGCGTTTGCCGGCGCGTCCTGCCGCCCGTCCGCTTCCCCCTCGGCCGGCAGGCACCCCAAGGCCCCGCTGATGCGGGTGGTGGTGCTGGACCTCGAGACCACCGGACTCGACCCGAAGGTCGACCGCATCCTCGAGGTCGGGATGGTCGCCCTCGAAGATGGCCGCAAGGTTGCGGACTACGAGGTGCTGGTGGACCCCGGGGTCCCGTTGCGACCCGCGAACGTGGCGATCCACGGCATCACCGCCGAGATGGTCCGAGGAGCCCCGAGGCTCGCCGACGTGCTGGACCGGATCGAGGCCTTCCTCGGGGAGGACCCGATGGTCGTGGGGCATAGCGTGGCCTTCGACATCGGCTTTCTCGACGCGGCCTTTCGTTCCCTGCGCGGACGCTCGTTCCAGCCGCGGTCCCTGGACACCCAGACGTGGGCGCGCGAGGTATTTCCGGGAGACAAGGCCCTTTCCGTCGAGCGCCTCGTCAACCTGTTCGGACTGCAACCCAGGCAGTACCATCGCGCGCTTGCCGATGCGCAGGCCCTCGCCGACATCTATCCCTTGCTGGAGCGCGCCTATCGAGAGCGGCTCGAAGGGTACCGTAGTCGATTCGGGACCATCGACATGGTGGCGCGGGAATATCTCGACGTGCAGCAGCGGATCGAGGCGTTGCGGGTCGAGGACTTCACCCTGCGCCGGACGTTGGAGCTGTACCTCGAGGAGGCCGGCGCGCCCGCACTGGACCTGCCCGGAGAGGTGCGCTTCCGTCTGGAGAGACGCGAAAGCGTCGAGTATCAGGCGGACGAGCTCAAGGAGGTTCTCGCGGATGCCGGCCTGCTGGCACGCGTCGCCAAGGTCGACAAGCCTCGCCTCGACCGACTCCTGCGGTCCGAGCGACTGGGGGATGAACTTGTGGCCGCCATCATGAGGACGCGGCGCGTGCTTTCGGTCCGGCAGCAACTCATGGTGGATCGGCTGCCGGCCGAGCACCCGGAGGATGGCCCATGGCCCACGACGCATTCCCCCATCTGACGGAGCGGGGGCTGACGCGGGAAGTGGCCTGGAGCGGTCGTGTCCTGCGCCTTGCCGTGCATGCCGTGGCGTTGCCCGACGGACGCACGGCCTCGCGCGAGGTGGTCGAGCATCCCGGGGCCGTGGCGATCGCCGCGCATCAGGACGGCGAGATCGTGATGGTCCGGCAGTTTCGCTACGCCCTCGAACGGGTGACCCTCGAGTTGCCGGCAGGTACATGCGCCACGGGTGAGGCGCCCGAGTCCACGGCGCGCCGCGAGCTTGCCGAGGAGACGGGTCTTGCAGCCGATTCCTGGCACCCCCTCGGGGAAATTCACGTCGCGCCCGGCTGGACGACGGAGACGGTGCGCCTGTTCGAGGCGACGGGTCTCTCGCCCGTCGCGGGGTTCAACACAGACCCGGACGAGTTCGTCGAGCAGGTCCGCCTGCCGCTGTCCGAGGTGGTGGCGATGGCCCTCGACGGGCGCATCCGCGACGCCAAGACCGTGGTTGGCGTCCTGCGGTTGCAGGCTCGGCTCGGTTCATGACGATGCGGCAGGCCTTGCCTGCCACCTCTGCTACAATGGGGGCCGCATGAACGCCTCGCTCTTCGCCCTGCTCTGCACCTTGGCCCTGGCGGTCATCGTCCCCGGCGTTCTGGTCCTCGCCATCGAGCGCCTGGGGCCTCGGCGCAAGGTGGCGGCCAAGGGGCTGCCCTATGAAGCGGGCATCCAGCGGACGGTCGGTTCGTCCCGCGAGCGCTTCTCGGTCAAGTTCTATCTGGTCGCCATCCTGTTCATCCTGTTCGACGTGGAAGCCGTCTTCCTGTTCCCCTGGGCCGCCAGCTTCCGCGAGCTGGGCGTCGCGGGCCTTGTCGAGATGGGCACGTTCATCGCGGTGTTGTTCTTCG
This sequence comes from Candidatus Sericytochromatia bacterium, assembly GCA_035285865.1. Taxonomy (GTDB): domain Bacteria; phylum Cyanobacteriota; class Sericytochromatia; order S15B-MN24; family VGJW01; genus VGJW01. Next base: position 176,561 of record JAYKHS010000003.1, on the reverse strand, counting down.
GTTACTTCTACGTCCTTGGACGGGGGGCACTGCGGTGGGAGTAGAGTCCGCTTTCGGCGATTCCTGGATCACCACGACGATTGACTCGGTCCTGAATTGGGGGCGTGAGCACAGCCTCATGCCGATGCCCTTCGGCACGGCTTGCTGTGCCATCGAGTTCATGGGGCTGGTCTCTTCCGAGTACGACATCTCGCGCTTCGGTGCCGAGATCGTCCGTTTCAGTCCGCGTCAGAGCGATCTTCTGATGGTCATGGGCACCATCAGCTACAAGCAGGCGCCCATTCTGAAGCGGGTCTACGATCAGATGCCCGAGCCCAAGTGGGTCCTGAGCATGGGGGTCTGTGCCTCGTCGGGCGGGTTCTACGACAACTACTGCACGGTTCAGGGCATCGACGACATCATTCCGGTGGATATCTACGTGGCGGGCTGTCCTCCGCGTCCGGAAGGGCTGATGGAGGCCATCATCAAGTTGCAGGAGCAGCGCATCGCGCGTCAGAGCGTGCTGACCCAGCCGGAGGACGCCGCGTGAGCGACTTGCTGGAACGGATCGCGGACCGCTTCGGGGATCGTCTGGTCGCGTCACGCACGGCGGTCGACATGCCCGCGGTTTCCGTATTCCCGAAGGACCTTCCGGATGTCGTGTCGTGGCTCGTCGAGGATGGCTTCGGCTTCCTGACGGACCTCGCGGGCGTGGATTATCTGCAGTTTCCCAAGGCGCAGCCGTCCCGGTTTGCTGTGGTCTATCACCTGAGGGACATGGCGACGGGGCGCCGCGTGCGCGTGACCTGTCATGTCGGGGACGACCTCAAGGTGCCCAGTCTGAGTGCCCGCTGGAAAGGTGCCGATTGGCTCGAACGTGAGGCCTGGGACCAGTACGGCATCGTCTTCGAGGGCCACCCCAACCTCAAGCGGATCCTCAATCACCACGAGTTCGTGGGGCATCCTCTGCGCAAGGACTACCCGATTCGGGCGCGCCAGCCGCTGTCCGAGAACGACGCGCTGGTCGACGAGATGGCGCTGCGGCTGCGCGCCCGCGGCTATGTGCTGCCCGAGGTGGAGCGGGACCTGCTTGCGGGTATCCGGGGTTCCGACCATGGCGTTGAGGCGGCGCCTGGAGCGCCTTCGCGAGGAGCCCATGGCGGCTCGCTCGCCGTCGCGGCCAAGCCCGTTGCTGGCGGTGGGCGCCTGCCTGAAGGGGCGGACCTTCACGCCGAGTTGATGTTCGTGAACCTGGGGCCCTCTCACCCGGCATCTCACGGGACCCTGCGCACGTTCGTCGCCCTTGATGGCGAGACCATCGTGGCTGCCGTCGCCGAAATCGGCTACCTGCACCGGGGCTTCGAGAAGAGCACCGAGACCCAGACCTACAACGCTTGCGTGCCCTACACGGACCGCCTCAACTACTGCTCGGCGATGCTCAACAACTTTGCCTTCTGCAAGGCCGTCGAGAAAGCGCTTGGTCTCACGATCACACCGCGCGCCCAGGCCATTCGGGTCATCGTGGGCGAACTGTCGCGGATCATCGATCACCTGGTCTGCATCGGCACCAATCTGGTCGACCTCGGGGCACTGACCAACTTCTGGTACTTCTTCAATGTTCGCGAGAAGGTCTACACGATCTTCGACAAGCTGACAGGTGCGCGCCTCACCAACAGCTACGGGCGTGTCGGTGGCCTTGCACGTGACTTCTACGACGGTTGTGGCGCCGACATTCTGGCCGTTCTGTCCGAGATAGAGGCTGCCGTGGTCGAGGTCGAGACTCTGGTCAAGCGCAACCGGATCTTCCTCGAGCGGGTGCAGGACATCTGCGTGGTTCCTGCCGCGATGGCGCTTTCCTATGGCTGGACCGGCCCCAACCTCAGGGCTTCCGGCGTGGACTACGACCTGCGCAAGGCGGAGCCCTACGACGGCTACGAGACCTACGACTTCGAGACCGTCACCGGCACTGTCGGCGACACCTATGATCGGATCTTCGTCCGATTCGGCGAGATCGGCCAGTCGGCCCGGATCATCCGCCAGGCTCTCTCCCGCCTTCCCGAGGGGGCTGTCATGGTTGAGGCAAAGGGCGTTTCCTTGCCCTCCAAGGACGACACCTACAATAACATCGAAGGCCTGATGAACCATTTCAAGCTCGTTTTCGAGGGTGTCAGGGTGCCGGCGGGCGAGATCTACGATGCCAGCGAAGGAGCCAACGGCGAACTGGGCTTCTACATCGTGTCTGATGGCAGCGGGCGGCCGTACCGCAATCGTTGCCGGCCGCCATCCTTCATGTCCTTCGCTGCCTTCCCGGACATGATCGAGGGCCACATGGTGGCGGATGCCATCGCAAGTCTGGGCAGCATCAACATCATCGCGGGAGAGCTTGATCGATGACGGAAGCCGCGACGACCTTCGGGCCGCCTTCGGCCCCGGTTCCCTTCGCGTTCAGTGATGCCAGCTGGACCCGGATCCGCAAGTTGCTGACCCGCTATCCCCAGCAGCAGGCGGCCCTCCTGCCCGTGCTGTGGGTGGCGCAGGAGCAGGTGGATGCCGATCCGACCCGCCCCCGACAACTGACGGCTGACGTCATCAAGGCCGTGGCCGATGCGCTTGGCCTGGCTCCTGCCTATGTCTGGGGCGTGGCGACCTTCTACACGATGTATTTCACCCAGCCGGTCGGCAAGCACCTGGTCGAGGTCTGCACCAGCGTCGCCTGCTGCCTCGTGGGTGGCGAAGAGATCTACCAGCGCCTCTGTGCCCGGGTCGGCGTCGATCCGGCTTCGGGAGGAACCTCGGCGGACGGCCGCTTCACGGTGCGCCGAGCCGAGTGCCTGGCCGCGTGCGGCTATGCGCCGATGCTTCAGCTCGACAATGGCGCCTTCCATGAGCACCTGACGGAAGAAAAGCTGGATGCGCTCATCGACGGCCTGAGGGAGGCGACGGCATGACCAAGGTCCTGACGGCGCACGTCGATCACCCCGACAGCCATCGCCTGACGCACTATCGTTCGGTGGGCGGTTATGAGGCGGCCCGCAAGGCCTGGACCTCGATGACCCCTGCGGACATCATCGCCGAGGTGCGGGCCAGTGGTCTTCGCGGTCGCGGTGGCGCAGGTTTCCCGACCGGCATGAAGTGGGGTTTCATCCCGACCAACAGCCCCAAGCCCAAGTATCTGGTCATCAACGCTGACGAATCCGAGCCGGGAACTTTCAAGGACCGCCTGCTCATCGAGCGCAATCCTCACGCCGTGCTCGAAGGCGTCGTCATCGGTGCCCGAGCGATCGGTGCCAAGCGGGCCTATATCTACATTCGTGGCGAGTTCGCGACTCAGACCAAGGTACTCGAGGAGGCCCTGCGCGAAGCCGAGGAGGCCGGATTCGTCGGACCGAATCTCTTCGGGACCGGCGAGGGCGTGGAGATCGTCATCCATCGGGGCGCCGGTGCCTACATCTGTGGCGAGGAAACGGCCCTTATCAACTCCCTCGAGGGCCGGCGCGGCTATCCGCGTCTGAAGCCGCCGTTCCCGGCCACCAACGGGGCTTGGGATTGTCCCACGTGCGTCAACAACGTTGAAACCATCGCCACCATTCCCTGGATCGTCAATCACGGCGGGGCGGCTTACAGCCAGATCGGGGTATTCGAGGCCGGTGATGATGGCAAGCCCCCCAAGGTCGACTCTCGCGGCACGCGCCTGATGTGCCTGTCGGGCCATGTCGCACGGCCGGGCGTCTATGAGGTGCCGCTGGGCATCAGCTTCCGCGAACTCATCGAGGAGTACGGCGGGGGCGTCTGGAAGGGGCGAAAGCTCAAGGCCATCATCCCCGGCGGATCGAGTACGCCCGTCATCACGGCCGACGAGGCCATGGGGGCCGTTCTGACCTATGAGGATTGTGCCCGCCTGAAGACCATGTTCGGGTCGGGTGGCCTGATGGTCATCGACGACCAGACGTGCATGGTTTCCCTGCTCACGGTACTGCTGCGTTTCTACGCGCACGAGTCTTGCGGCCAGTGTTCGCCCTGCCGGGAAGGCACCGACTGGCTCTACCAGATCCTGGTTCGGATCAGGGATGGCAAGGGGCGTCCCGAGGATCTGCAGACCATCCGCGATCTCTGCACCAACATGGAGGGCCGGACGGTCTGCCCGTTGGCCGCAGCAGCCACGATGCCCACCATCAGCTACCTCACCAAATTCTTGCCTGAGTTCGAGGCCAAGGTTTCGGCCGCGCAGGCCGTCGGAGTCCATTGATGGCGCTTGTCACGATCAACGGCCAGACCCTCGAAGTGCCCGATGGCACCAACGTCGTCGAGGCCGCGGCCTCGGCCGGAGTGGACATCCCCCACTACTGCTACCATCCCGGCCTGCCTATCGACGGCAACTGCCGGATGTGCCTCGTCGAAGTCGAAGGGGCCAGAGGGCCCCAGATTGCCTGCAACACCATTCTGCGCACCACCCGCAACAAGGAGGGCGAGGAGGTTCCGGCGGCGGTCGTGAAGACCGAGACCGACGCCGTCCGGCAGATGCGGCAGGGGGTCATGGAGTTCCTGCTGCTCAACCATCCCATCGACTGTCCGGTCTGCGACCAGGCTGGCGAGTGTGGCCTGCAGGACTACTACATGGAGCATGGCAAGCACGACCATCGATCCGTGGTCCCCAAGGTCGAGAAGCTGAAGGCGCAGCCGATCGGGCCGAATGTCATCCTCGATCAGGAGCGGTGCATCCTCTGCTCCCGTTGCGTGCGTTTCACCCGTGAGGTGACGCGCACCCACGAGCTGGTCATCGCTGGTCGCGGCGACAAGAGCCGCATCGAAGTCTTCCCGGGCACCCAGCTCGACAACGACTACGCCACGAATGTGGTGGATCTCTGCCCTGTCGGTGCCCTCACGAGCCGGGATTTCCGCTTCAAGAAACGCGTCTGGTTCCTGAAAACCGCGTCGTCCATCTGTACGGGCTGCTCGCGTGGCTGCAACGTGCACCTTGACCATGATGGCGGCAAGGCCTATCGCTATCGGCCGCGCGCCAATCCGGACGTGAACCGCTGGTGGATGTGCGATCGCGGTCGCTTTACCTACAAGGCCATCCATGAGGGTCGGCAGCGCGAGGCGGCGATTGGTGGCCAGCAGGTTCCGTTCGCCAAGGCCACTCAGGAGCTGCGCCAGCTGCTGGGGACGGGCAAGGTCGGTTTCGTCGTCGGGGCTCAAGCCTCCCTGGAGGACATGGCGGTCGTCAAGTGGTTGGCCGCATCGATCGGTGGCCGCGCCTGGGGGTTGGACTGGACCGAGCCGGGCAAGGAAGACGATTTCCTCATGAAGGCCGACCTGACACCCAATCGTCGCGGCTTCTCGATGATCGGTCTGGAGACTGATGAGACCTCCTTCCGCGAAGCCCTGCCCGCTCTCTCGGCTCTGGTGACTGTCTCCGTGACGCTTCCGGCCGGCATCGCGCACGCCCGGACGGCCGCGCTCGTGACACACGCCGCGGCCATCCCGGACGGGGCGGCCGTTGTCCTGCCGGTTGCGATGCACGCCGAACGGCACGCTGCCTATGCCAACGTGGACGGCATTGTCCAGCATGTCGAACCGGCTTTCGAGCCGGCTGGTGACGCTCTGCCCGCGAGTGCGCTGCTGGCCCTTCAGGCTGCCGGCATGGGCCATTCGCTGCCCTTCGACCGGGACGGGGTCTGGAAGCGCCTCGATGCGGAATTGGGGGTGACGGCGTGAGCTGGCTGCTGGCTTCGGCCGACTATCTCGCGGTTCTGCTGCGGCTGGTCCTGTCGGCGGGCATCCTGCTGACGGTGATGCCGTTGACCATCTATCTTGAACGCAAGGGTTCGGCGTTCATCCAGGACCGGCCTGGTCCCAATCGTGCGGCCCTGTTCGGCATGTTTCGACTCGGAGGCGTGGCCCACGTCCTTGCGGATGTCATCAAGTTGGTCTCGAAGGAGGACATCATCCCGGGGGGCGTCAACCGGTTCTATTTCAAGCTGGCCCCGATCATCGTCGCCTTCATCCCGCTAACCACGTTCATGATCGTGCCCATCGCCGATGTCGTCCGATTGACGGACACGTTCGCCACGCCGATGGCCACGCTCGAGATCGACGGTGGACTGCTCTGGTTCTTCGCGATGACTTCCTTGTCCGTCTACGGGGTGGTCTTCGCTGGCTGGGCTTCGAACAGCAAGTTCAGCTTGCTGGGTGGCATCCGCAGTACGGCGCAGCTGCTCAGCTACGAGATTCCGATGGCTCTGGCCGTCGTCGCGATGATGCTCACCTACGGCACCGTCCAACCCAATGAGATGGTTCGGGCCCAAGGCGAGCTGCTGTGGGGTTTCTTGCCGCAGTGGGGCATCTTCCTGCAACCGCTGGGCTTCATTCTCTTCGTGACTTGCGCCTTCGCCGAGATCAACCGCGTGCCGTTCGACCTGGCCGAGGGTGAAGCGGAGTTGGTTGCGGGCTACCACACGGAATATTCCGGCATGCGGTTCGGCCTCTTCTTCATGGCCGAGTACATGGCGCTGGTGACGTCGGGTGCCCTGGTCGTGACGATGTTCCTCGGTGGTTGGCAGGTCCCGTGGTTGCCGACCGAGCGCCTCGTGGCCGAGGCAGGCACCCTGCTTCCCGTGGTGCTGGGGGGCATTGCCTTTCTGCTGCTGGCGGCCGCCGGTCGCCTGATCCGGCATTACCAGCTGTACACCCGTGGCCGTTGGGGAGATGCCCGGGACAAGGAGCCACTGGTTTTCGTCGCGCTCTTCTCGGTGCTGGCCCTTGCCCACGCCGGGGCTGCCGGTGCAGCGTGGGGTGCGGTCTTGCCCGGCTGGCTTCCGCCGGTCTTCGCGGCATTGGTGCAGATTTCAGTATTTACCGGCAAGCTGCTGTTCCTGTGCTGGTGCTTCGTCTGGGTGCGTTGGACCATGCCGCGTTTCCGCTACGACCAGGTGATGGATCTTGGCTGGAAGAACCTGCTGCCCTTGTCGCTCTTCAACCTGTTGCTGACCGGCCTGGTCATGCTGCAGCCCTGGGGGCGCCAGGTTCTGCCCGCCACGCCGGTAGTCACCCTGCTGCTGATGTGGCTCTGGAAGCGTTATCTGCTGCCGGCGCAGGCCAGAATGCCCGCGACGCAGCGCCTCGTCGTCCGGGAGGAACCCACCGCATGAAGGTCGAGCGCGTGAAGCCCGGCGTTGGCATCGAGTCCACCTATCTCTGGCACGTCGCCAAGGGACTGGGCGTGACGGTCGGCCACACCGTCCGGCATCTTTTCGGGGGCGAGCCCGTGCAGACCAAGGAGTATCCCGAGGTCCGGAAAGAGATGCCTGAGGGCTATCGAGGCAAGCATCGCCTGCTGCAGAAGGAGTCGGGCGAACCGAAGTGCACCGCCTGCATGATGTGTGCGACCGTTTGTCCGGCGGCTTGCATCCAAATCGAGGCGGGCGAGCATCCCGACCCCAAGGTCGAGAAGTTCCCGGTTACCTTCGACATCGATCTGCTCAAGTGCGTCTTCTGCGGCATGTGCGTCGAAGCCTGCCCTGTGGATGCCATTCGGATGGATTCGGGCATCTACGCCTTTGCCGACTTCCAGCGGGACGACTTCGTCGTTCACAAGGACGAGCTGCTGCGGACGCCTTCGCAGTGGTCCGATCCGGTGTAACCTGAACGGACCGACCATGCTCGATGCCATTCTTCTTGTTGTCCTTTCTGCCGTAGCCGTCGTTGGCGCGTTGGCCATGGTCACGCGTCGCCATCCCCTCGGTTCCGCGCTGGCGCTCATCGTCGTGATGATCGCGATTGCCGGGCTGTATGCCCTGCTTGCCGCGCCACTGGTCGCCATCCTGCAGATCCTGGTATACGGTGGGGCCATTCTCGCCCTGATTGTCTTCGTCATCATGCTGCTCAACGTCCGCCACGAGGACCTCGCTCATGAGGACGGGCTCGGGGGGCGGCTGGGCATGGGCCTGACGGTTGCGGGACTGCTCTTCATGGGTCTTGCTGCCGGCATCCATGCCATTCCTGCGGATCCGTTCGCGCCACCACCGCCCGGATTCGGGGGCATCGTTGCGGTCGGCCGGGCCCTCTTCCGGGATTACGCCGTTCCCTTCGAGGTCGTGTCGCTGCTGCTGACGGTCGCGGTCGTGTCCGCCGTGGGGATGGCGAAGCGGAGGCTTGACTGATGGCACTGCACGCTCCTCTGCTTGTGGCTGCGGCTCTCTTCTCGATCGGTGTCGGGGGCTTCGTCGCACGCCGCAACGTATTCGCGCTGTTGATGTGCATCGAACTGATGCTCAACTCCGTCAACCTGGTCTTCGTGACTTTCAGCCGCCAGTGGTTGGCCCTCGAGGGTCATGTCACGGTTCTGCTCGTGGTGGCCCTTGCGGCAGCCGAGGCAGCCGTTGCTCTGGCCATCGTCATCATGCTCTTCCGCCACAGGGAGACACTGGATGTCGACGTCTTTGCCTCGATGAAGGAGTGACCCAGGCGTGTCCCACGTTCATCTGCTCGCCTGGATCCTTTTTGCACCGCTTGCCGCTGCCGTGTTCAACGGCCTGTTGGCCCTGCGGTCCGCACGCGTTACTGTCCCAGTCGAGGGCCATCACCTGCGCCCCATCGATCGCGCGGTCGCCGGCATCGGCGTCGCGGGACCCTTGGTCGCCACGCTCGCGGCCTGGACGCTGGCCATAGATTTTCTCGGCCGTGATCGGTCGCTTCGCCTGACGGAGCTGGATCTCGGGACGTGGTTCACGATGGGGCAGGCCCACGTCTCGTGGCTTTTCCGGGTGGACGCCCTGTCCTTGGTCATGGTCCTGATCGTGACGACGGTCGGGACGCTGATCCATCTCTATTCCGTCGGCTACATGGCGGGAGATCAGGGTTTCCCGAGATTCTTCACGTGGCTGAATCTGTTCACGTTCGCCATGCTGGTCCTGGTCACGGCCCGTGACCTGGTCGTGCTGTTCCTTGGCTGGGAAGGCGTCGGCGTCTGTTCCTACCTGCTCATCGGCTATTGGTTCAGCGATGCGGCCAAGGCGGCGGCCGGCCTCAAGGCTTTCGTCGTCAACCGTATCGGGGATCTCGGCCTGCTGCTCGGCATGTTCCTGCTGTACTGGAGCATGGTGCCCAGTGGCCAAGCCTCCTTGGACATTGATCTTCTCTCGGCCCACGTCACCAAGCTCTCGGTTCCCCTGGCGACGTTGGCCGCCGTCTTGCTGTTCATCGGGGCGATGGGCAAGTCGGCGCAAGTGCCCCTCCACATCTGGCTGCCGGATGCCATGGCGGGCCCGACGCCGGTCTCGGCCCTGATCCATGCCGCGACGATGGTTACGGCTGGCGTCTACATGGTGGCCCGGATGCATCCGCTCTATCATCACGCCCCTGCTGCTCTGGCCTTCATCGGCAGCCTGGGGGCCCTGACGGCTCTGGTGGCGGCCACGGTGGCCTGCACGCAGACCAACATCAAGCGTGTCATCGCGTGGTCGACCGTCTCGCAGTTGGGTTACATGTTCATGGGGCTGGGGGCGGGTGCGTTTTCCGTCGGTATCTACCACCTGTTCACCCACGCGTTCTTCAAGGCCCTGTTCTTCCTCTCGGCTGGCGCCGTGATTCATGCGTTGAACGGCGAGGAAGAAGTGGGGCGCATGGGCGGCTTGTGGTCGAAACTTCGCATCACGGGACCGGCCTTCGTCATTGCCGCGGCAGCCAACGCCGGCATCCCGCCGCTGTCGGGATTCGTCAGCAAGGATGCCATCCTCGTCGCTGCCTGGCATGCTCATCAGCCGTGGTGGCTGGCCGTTGGCCTGCTGACGGCCGGCATGACGGCGTTCTATTCGTTCCGGCTGGTGGCCCTTGTTCTTGCGGGTCCTGCGCGTGACAAGCATCTGGTCGAGCATGCCCACGAGGCTGGCTGGACGATGACCGTGCCTCTGCTGCTTCTGGCTTGCGGGGCCGTGGCCGCAGGCGCTCTCGAGTGGCCGCATGAGTTGGGCGGTACGCTCTGGTTCAGTGCGTGGCTGGAGCCTGTCTTCTATCCCAGTCTCGCGCACGGCGTACATGCCAATCCTGTCGTGGACCTCATCCTGACGGCAGGCTCGGTGGCCGTGGTGGCGACGGGTGCTGCCGTGGGATGGAGTCTGCACGCCCGTCCCGGCGCCCCGACGGGGTCACCTTGGACACCGCTTGCCGGCGTGTGGCAGGCCATGCGGCGCGGCTGGTTCGTGGATGAGGCGCTGGAGCGCGCTCTGGTCCGGCCGGTTGTCTTCTCGTCCCGTGCGGCTGCCCCGTTCCTGGACTTCCTGCTGGGCTGGATGGCCAAGGGCGTGGTCGGAGGTCTTTCGATGGCGGGCCGTGGTCTTGCCGTGGCCCAGTCGGGCCTCGCCCGGCATTACGCGATGGCCATGCTGGCAGGCCTGGTCGTGCTCGTGGCCTGGGCCGTACTCTCCGGAGGTCGATGACGTGGGCGAGACGCTGACACTGCCCGTCTGGATGCTCATCCTGCCTTTTGTTGCGGCTGCCGTGGCGGCCTTGTTGCCCGCACGCGCGGCCCGTCTCGCGGCTGGTGCCGCGATGCTTGGCGAGCTCGGCCTGGGCGCTGCGATGGTCCGCTCGTTCCGGGATCAGGCCGAGCTCCAGAGCGTGGCGACATGGCCGATGCTCGGGCTGTTCGGGACCAATCTGCGGCTCGGAGTCGATGGTCTGTCGCTGTTTCTGCTGGTTGCGGGTGCGGCTCTGGGCCTACTTGCGGTCGTCGTGGCCGGAGCCGGGCGCCCGGCGTCATTCCACGCCTGGTTGCTGTTGTTCGTCGGGACCATGGCCGGTGTTCTGCTGGTCCAGGATCTTCTGGTCTTCTATGTCTTCTGGGAGCTGATGCTGCTGCCGGCGCTGGTCCTGTTGCTGCTGTGGGGAGACTCCGACCGCCGCAAGGCCACGGTGCCCTTCGTGGTGGTCACCCTGGTGGGGTCGCTGGCGATGCTTGCGGTCATCTTCGCAATGGGGGCCGAGGCCCATGCCCGTACGGGAGCGTGGAACTTCGATCTCGATGCATTGGCAGGTGTCGTCACCACCTGGGGCCCCGATGCGCGTTGCTGGGCATTTGCTGGTCTCATCCTGGCCTTTGCCGTCAAGATCCCGCTGTTCCCGCTGCACTTCTGGCTGCCTGCCGCCTACACATCGGCGCCGCTGCCTGCCGTGATCCTGCTTTCCGGACTCATGGCCAAGCTCGGGACCTATGGCGTCCTGAGAATCGCGATGCCGCTCTTTCCGGAGCAGGCCGTTGCCTGGTCCCCGTGGCTGGCGGCGCTTGCCGTCGTGGGTATCCTGCACGGTGCGGTGCTGGCACTGGGGGCTCGCGATGTTCGGACGGTGCTCGCCTACTCCAGCTTCAGTCATCTCGGATGGATTGCGCTGGGTATCTTCAGCTTGACTGCCGAAGGCATCGAAGGCGCCTTGCTTCAGCAGGTCGGTCACGCTTTGGTGACGGCGGCCCTGTTCATCTTGGCCGCGTGGGCAAGCGAGCGCCAGGGTTCCACGCAGCTCTCGCGATTCGGTGGCATGGCGGCCACGCATCCTTGGCTCGCTGCAGCGTTGGTCTTCTCTGCCATGGCGTCTGCCGGCCTGCCGGGCCTCAACGGTTTCGTGGGCGAATTCCTCATCCTGCTCGGCGCCTGGGGCCTTTCGCCCTGGGCGGCGCTCTTCGGCGGCCTGGGCGTGGTCCTGGGGGCGGCCTACCTGCTCTGGTTGCTGCAGCGCATGCTCTATGGTCCCGTGGTCGAGCCCGCCCCGAGTGGGCGTGATATCGGCGTTCGGGAACTGGCCGTGGCCTTGCCGCTGCTGGCGATGATGCTGCTCTTCGGCATCCGGCCCGGCCTGCTGCTCGATCGCATGAAGCCCTGGTCCGATGCCTACGTCCTCCGCTTCCATCCGGCCGCGTCCCAGGCTGCCCTGCCGACGGGAACCCATTGATGAACCTGCAACTCGCGACTTATCTTCCCCTCGCCCCGCTGGCACTCTTGGTGCTGGGGGCACTCTTGGCCCTCCTGTTGGTTCCGACGGTTCGCCAGGGTGACCCCGACAGGACGATGGCGTGGCATGCGGCCATGGTCAACATCAGTGCGCTCGTGCTCTCCGTGACCCTCTGGGTGCGTCCGGTGATCGGCATGGAGCCCGTGGGGACCACGGGGGCGTTTCGGGCCAGTTATCTGGGTGGCGCTTTGGTGGTCGATTCGCTTTCCCTGCTGTTGATGGCACTTGCTTCCGCAGGAGCGTTGCTGGTCCTTCCCGGACTCGTGGCTGCGGCTGAACGCGGGTCGTTCGCGCACGGCGAGTTGCAGGCCCTGCTCGTCTTTGCCGTCGCCGGCACCGCCATAGTAGGTTGCGCCGGTGACATGTTCACCGGCTTTCTGGGCCTCGAGGTCGTGGCTCTGTCGATTTACGGATTGGTCGGCCTCGACAGGTCCCGGCCGAATGCAAACGAGGCAGTGCTCAAGTACATGCTGCTCGGTGCCTTTGCGTCGGCCATCCTGCTTCTGGGCATGGCGTTCCTCTTCGGGGCGACGGGCAGTCTTTCGCTGGCAAGTCTGCAGGCTGCATCGGCTCATCTACCCCCTGCGCGACACGCTGTCCTCATGCTGGGTCTTGCGGCCGTCGTGGCAGGTCTGGCCTTCAAGGTCGCAGCTGCGCCTTTCCACATGTGGTCAGCCGATGTATACGAGGGCTCTGTCACCCCGCTCACGGGTTTCATGGCCACGGTCGTGAAGGTCACGGCGTTCGTTTTCGCCATGCGTGTGCTGTTGTCAGGCCTCGCTGGCGTCGCCGTGGACTGGCAGCCGATGGTTTCGGCACTTGCGGCCGTTTCGATGGTGGTTGGCAACCTCATGGCCATGAATCAGCGCAATCCCAAGCGCATGCTGGCTTTCTCGAGTGTCGTGCACACGGGCTACATGCTGGTCGGCCTCGCGGCAGCTGCGGGTAACCCGGCCGGCGAGGCCGTGAAGGCCCTCGTCGTCTATCTGGTGGCCTATCTCGTGACGAACCTTGCTGGCTTCGCCTGCCTCGATGTTCTGGATCGGAACGGTAGCCTGGACGGGGCCATGCACCGCCACCCCTGGGTGTCAGCTGCCTTTCTGGTCAGTGTGCTGTCCTTGGTGGGCTTTCCACTGACGGCCGGCTTCCTCGGGAAGTACATGGTGTTCTCGGCGGCCTTCGGTGCCGGGTTGGGTTGGCTGGCCATACTTGCCATCGCCAGCAGCATGCTGTCGCTGTCCTACTACTTGCCTCTGCTGTTCCGGGTTCTTGCCGGTACATCGTCCGGCACCGTGCTGTCGCTTCGCCCTGCGAACGCCGAGCATGTGGCCATTGCCGTATCCAGTGGCCTCGTGGTGGTCATCGGTGCGGGCATTCTCGCGGTGGCCGGCTGGATGGTTCCTGGCGCCCACTGGGTGGCCCAGTGGGCCCAGCAGTCGGGTGCCGTGCTGCTTCCTTGACCTGTTCTTGTTGATCGGCTAAACTGCAAATCCCCTTGCGGAAGTGGCGGAACGGCAGACGCGCACGCCTCAGGAGCGTGTACCCAAAAGGTGTGGGGGTTCAAATCCCCCCTTCCGCACCTCGAAGCTCCCGGACAATCACGGATTGGCCGGGAGCTTTGCTTTGGGGATCTCGTGCGTGGTGCGTGATACGTCCACAGACCAGAGGGGGGCGGAGCCTTGCTTGGCTCCACCCCCCTTGGACCGGTGCAGGGCTTCAGGCCCCGGCACCGACTCCCTGGCGAGACAACTCGGCCACGAGGGCAGGGACAATCTCATGAACGTCCCCGACGGCCGCGACATTGGCGACCTTCATGATGGGGGCCTCGGCATCCGTATTGACGGCAACGATGGTTCCCGACGTCCTCATGCCGACCAAGTGCTGGATGGCGCCAGAGATGCCCAGGGCCACATAGAGCTTGGGACTGACGGTACGCCCCGTCTGGCCGATCTGTTCCTTGTGCGGGCGCCATCCGGAGTCGACGACGGCGCGTGAAGCTCCGACAGCCGCACCCAACGTCCGCGCAAGCGTCTCCACCGGCCCGAACTTGTCGGCACCGCCCATGCCGCGTCCACCCGACACCACCACCTCCGCATCACCGAGCGAGATGGACGTGCCTGTCTCCTGCTTGAGCTCCAGTGTCTCGACACGGCGGTTCGTGGCGCCATCGGGCACGGTCATCGTCAGGGTCTCTGCCGTGCGGCCGGACTGGAGGACACCAGCCGTAACGGCGCGTGGGCGGATGGTGATGACTGCTCCGTCGCCTGCCGACGTGGCTCGGGACCACATGCCGCCGCCGAAGATGCTCCTCGTGGCGACGATCTTGCCCCCGTCGACCTGCACTTCCGTTGCATCCGCGATGACACCGAGTCCCAGTCGGACAGCCAGCCTGCCGGCCAGATCCCGACCGGTCGCCGTGTGCCCCAGAAGTACCGTGCTGGCCTGCTGTCCCTGCAGGAAGGGGGCAAGCACGCGCGCTGCAACGTCGGCAGGTGCCTGGGCTAGGCCCGGAGCATCGGCGAGTGCCACGATGTCCGCGCCCATGGCGGCCAACTGGTCGACGAGGCCACCAATCTCATGCCCCAAAGCCAACACGCCGACCTTGCGTCCGCCGGAGGCGTCCGCGAGCGCACGAGCCGACGTGATCAGTTCGTGGCTGATGCCCTTGATCTCGCCACTTTCGATTTCCGCCAGTGTCCAGATGATTGACATGGTGTGGGTCTCCTGAGATCAGACGAGCTTCTGCTCGGTCAGGTACTGGGCAAGCTTCTGGGCCACTTCGGATGCCGAGCCTGTAAGGACCTGGCTGGCGGGACGCTGCGGCGGTTCGCCGGCAGCCGTGACGAGAATCTTCCGGGTCGGGGGCGCGATGCCCAGATCACCCGCGGTCCAGCCCACGATTTCCTTCTTGTTGGCGGCCTGGATGCCCTTGAAGTTCGCCAGACGCGGTTCGAAGCTTGCCTTGGTGACGGTCAGCAGCGCCGGCAGGCTGGCACGAGCCACCTCGAGGGCGCCATCTGCTTCGCGGGTGGCCGTGACGTGGCGCGCAGTGCCATCCAGTTCCGCTTCCTTGCAGGTCGTGAGCTGCGGCATGTCGAGCAGTTCGGCAATGGCCGGACCGACGACGGCCGATTCGCCGTCCGAGGAACGGACGCCGCAGAGTACCGCGTCGACCTCCCCGATCTTCCGGATGGCCGCCGCGAGGACCTGCGCCGTGCCGATGGCATCCGTGCCGGCCAGCGCCGCATCCGAGACGAGGACCGCACGATCGGCTCCCTTGGCGAGCGATTTCTTGATGATGGCGCGGGTATCTTCCGGACCCATCGTCAGGACGACGACTTCCAGCTCGGGCTGGGCATCTTTCCACTTCAGGGCCACTTCGAGGGCATAGTCATCCATCGGATTGATGGCTCCCTGGACGCCGGTGCGGACCAGCAGGTTCTGATCCCCGAGACGCTTGGGTTCCGTGGTGTCCGGTACGACCTTGACGCAGACGACGACGCGCACGCAGAGCTCCTTCGCTTGTGGGTGCCGAAACAGGATGCCATGCTAACACGGAGGGGCCCGTTGGCCCGATTGCGCGGCGGCAGGCGGACCAGCGGACCCCTCGCGGGTTTTCGTCAGATGACGTAGGCGGGCATGTACCGGCCGTATCGATAGACGAAGGGTGAAGTCGTCACGGGCTGATAGAGTCCGTCCACCTCTGCATAGGGGTAGTAGTAGGTCACGCCGCCCGCGACGACGGGATAGAAGTAGGAGCCGTAGAAGTCACCGTACCAGGAGGGGCTCCAGCCTCCCCAGTAGCCGCCGCCCCACCAGCCTCGGCCCCAACCCCGGCCCCAGCCGCGACCCCAGCCGCGTCCGCCACCCCAGCCCCGGCCGCCGCCCCAGCCTCGGCCGAAGCCGCGTCCGCCGCCCCCGAAACCGCGTCCGCCGCCGTGCCCGCCACGCTGGATCTGGCGGTCGGCAGCCGGAGGAGCAGCTTCCTCGCCGCCCTCCTGACTGCTGTCGATTTGCTCGGCCGGGACTTTCTTGAGCAGGGCCTGCAGCTGTGCAAGCGTCAGTCCCTTGGGCAGGCTCTTCTCGAGCTCCTCCGGGCTGGGGGGCGTGACTGCAGCCTCACTTCCCGGCTCGGCCGATGTCCCTGGGACGGCTGTCATAGCCTGGCTGGGACGCGTCACCATACGGTCGTCTACGGGCATCGTGGCATCCGTGGCGGATGCCTGGCCCTGGCCGACCGGCCGGGGCGGACTCACGGGAGCCTGGGCGGGATGCGCCACGCTGCATCCCGCCAAGGTTGCGGCCAGGAGCGGGGATGGCCATCGGAAACGCTTCATGGGGCACCTCCTTGTCGGTCGGGACCTTTCCCGGACCGCGGCCCGAAGCATGCCCACCCCCGCCCTGGCCATACAACGCCGGATTGCCGGTCCTCAGCGCCAGAAGGGCAGGTTCCCCCCCAGGGACGCCGAAGGCACGGCCGGACTGCCCGAGGCGGCTCTCGCCCCCGTCCCCGGACCCGCTGGCCATCCCGCCTGGCCGGGCATCATGGTGCGTCCTGGCCAATAGCCCGGGCTCCCGGCCGGAGTGCCCGGGCCATAGCCGACGGGCATCTGGCCGGGGCTGCCGGCAAAGCCCCCGGGATAGCCTGTAGTCGGGCCACCTGCATACCCCAAGGGGCCTCCCGGGCCGGGATAGGCTGCCGCAGGCAGCGCCCCTCCGACGAGGCCTGCGTCCATCGGGGCCGCAACGCCAACGGGCGGGGTCACACCTCCGACGAATGGGGCGAGGGTCGTCACGTACTGCGGCACCAGTGGCGTCACGCCGTAGGCGAGCGGCAGGTCCTGATACGGCGCCAGAGTGGCTGCTTCGTAGTAGAAGGGGACGTAGGCTGGCACGTACCAGCCCCCTACGAGGGCATAAGGGATCATGTACAGATTTCCGCCCCAGCCGTAGGGCGCGAAGCTCCACGCGTCCCCTCCCCAGAAACCGCTGTTCCATACGGGACCGCAGCCTCCGAGCGCACCGAAGCCGACGACATCCGGGGGATCGTCGCCAAGGCCTCCGACGTTGCCGCCCCTGCGTCTGCCGGTTCGATCCCGCGGGATGCGCACCAGCCGCTTTTCGCCATCTTCGCGTGCGATGCGCTCGGGCAGATCCTTCTTGAGGGCCTCGACCGGAGGCAGCGCGTCCGTTGCTTGTCGCTTCATCCTGGGCTTGAGTTCGTCCAGGTCCCGCCAGCGCTGGATGCCGAGCAGGCCGTCCGGTGCGCGCATGCCGCCGGGCAGCCTCATGGCCTGGTCCGGTCCGGTCGGCCAAGCCGAAGGGGACGAGCCGCAGGCGGCCAGCACCATCGGCCCGATGAGGGCTGTTGCCAATCCGAAACTTCGTGTCATCGCGACTCCTTCCGTCGTTGGACGTGCAGGGGTTCCGCGCGCAGTTTCCGGCTGGCGGGCCGGGGTCACAACCCTAGCCCGGACGCTGTGACGAAGCGATTCAGGTGGCGGACAGGACGGGTTCGACCGCGTCGGTCCGGTCCCAGCCGAGGGTTGAGGCCGGTACGCCTTCCCAGCGGGCAATCACCATCGTGGCCAAGGCATTTCCGATGACGTTGACCACCGTCCGACCCATGTCCATCAAGCGGTCCACACCTGCGATGAGGGCCAGGCCCTCCAGTGGCAGGCCCGTCGAGGAGAGCGTGGCAGCCAGCACCACGAAGGAAGTCCCCGGCACCCCGGCAATGCCCTTCGAGGTCACCATGAGCGTCAGCAGGATGGCGACCTGTTGACCCAGGCTCAGGTCAATATGGAAGACCTGGGCGATGAACAGCACGGCAAGGCCCTGGTATAGGGAAGACCCGTCGAGGTTGAAGGTATAGCCCGTCGGCAGGACGAAGGACACGATGCCCGGTGGCACACCCGCCGCGACGAGGCGGTCCATGAGGCGTGCGAGCACGGTTTCGGAACTGGCGGTCGAGAAGGCGAGGATCAGCTCTTCCCTAAGGGACCGGATCAGGGGCCACAGGGACAGGCCCGCCAACCTGGCAATCGTGCCCAGTACCACCGTGACGAAAATGGCCATCGTCACGTAGAGGCCGATTACGAGCTTGCCAAGCGGCAGCAGGACACCCAGGCCGAACGTGGCCACCGTGTGGGCCACGAGCGCAGCCACGCCGAAGGGCGCGAGCGCCATGACCAGATGCGTGAAGCGAAACATCACTTGGCCGAGCGAGCGCATGGCCTCGAGCCAAGGCCTTCCTGCCTGCCCTGCGGCAGCTGTCGCCAGACCCATCAGCACCGAGAACACCAGCACTTGCAACAGGTCTCCACGCGCTGCGGCATCGACTGCATTGGCCGGGATCGCAGCCAGCAGCAGGTTGTGGGATTCCTGACCGCGGGTGACGTGTCGACTCACGTCCGCGTGGGCGAGGGTGGCAGGGTCGAGTCCTGCCCCCGGTTGGAGGAGGTGGGCGGCGCCGATGCCCATGGCGAGGGCGATCGTGGTGACGACCTCGAAGTAGAACAGGGTCTTGAAGCCGAGGGTCCCGACCCGCTTCAGGTCTCCGGCATCAGCGATGCCGACCGTGATAGTCGCGATCAGGATCGGGACGACGATGAGCTTGATGAGCCTGATGAATGCCTCGCCGACGGGGGCAGTCTGCTTCGCGAGATCCGGGGCCCACGCTCCCAGCAGCGCACCTGCCACGAGACCCAGCAGGATGCGCGTGGCCAAGCTTGGCGCCTTGAGGCCCATCAGAATCTATTCGCCCAGCGAACCCTGGATCGCGGAGGGAAAGGGCTCCGGCGTGGGTGTCTCGATCTTCGGGAAGGGGGGCGGTGTCGTCACGGATGGCACGGGTGTGGAGCCGAATTCAACGCGCCCGAAGAGGCCTCCGACCGGCGTGGGGGTGCTGGCAGGCGTTGCGGATGGTGAGGCTTCGGCCTCCTCGCGCTGGCGTTGTTCCTCTTCCAGCAAGGCCTCGCAACCAGCGGGGAAGGGGTCACCCTCGGCGAGGTCATCCAGCTCCGGACACTCGATGACGGAGGCCGTAGGCAAGGTGCCGCGCAGCAGACCGGCGCGGGCCAGCTGTTCGGCCGTGCACCCGTGAAGCAGCAGTGGCAGGGCCATCAGGGTAAGCGCGAGGCTCAGGCCAATCAGGCGGCGGCTGGACAAGACTGAAACCTCGGATTCGGGAAGGGTCATGTACCCCATACCCATCAAGAAAAGTTATCCATCCTCGGGGAAAAATAGATGGGGAGCGACACGATGCCGCTCCCCACGCCACTTGGCTACTCGGCGGCCGGTTCGGCAGTCTCGGCATCCGCCACGGCGACGCTCTCCTTTTCGGAGCCGGCATCCGTGCTTGCAACTTCGGCATTGACCTCGCCAGTGCCCTCATCCAGAGCGACTTCGGCCTTGACCTTGTTGCGGGTGTCGGTCACCGTCGCCTTGACCATGCCATCGGCCGAGACAGACCGCACGATGCTGACTTCGCTGCCGTCGAAGCGCACGATCTTGCCTTCCCCGGACGACGAGCCGTCGGCTTGCACGGTGCGCTCCCACGAGACGGTCTTGGTCTTGCCGTCCTTGCGAGTGAGGGTGTGCGAGAAGGTGATGTCCTTGCTGCCATCCTCGTTGACGGCGACCGTCCGCACGCTCTGCGACTTCAGGCCACCGGCCAGGCTGCGCAAGGTCCGGACTTCGCTCGAGAGCAGGTTCTCGGGCTTCACGTCGTCCTTGCTGCTGCCCTTGAAGATCTGCTGAGCCTTGACGGAGTGCGTGCCGCCCTTGTTGGTGTGCTCGAAAGACGAGACCACGGCCACCGTGCCATCATCGCCCACCAGAATCTCACGTTTGGCGTTGTCCTTGACCATCGCGTCACGGACTGCCTTGCGCTGGGCCTCGACCTTGCCCTTCAGCTTCGCGACGCGCTCGCCGGCTCGTTGCTTGAGCTGGTCGACCTTGCCCTGGTCCGCGGGCTTGCCGCGCTTGACCTTGGAGCCGTCGGGGCGTGACCGTTCGGCAAGGGGAGGGACCATGTCGAGCTTGCCCTGGAACATCGGGGGCAGCTGGGGGCGGCCATCAAGGAGCGGGCGCTGCTGGGGAGGCTGGGAGCCGAGCAGCGGGGGCTGCGTGCTCTCCCTCGGCGGCTGAGCGCCTGCCACCGGCTCCTGCTCCTCGGGAGCTGCTGTGATTCCGACCATGCCCTCGGTGGCCTTGGGTGCACCCAGCAGTTGGACACGATAGCCGCTGGCGGACGTGCCGGGATCCATCACGGCGTAGTCTGCGACCTCGCCGTTACTTTCCTCGACAAGTGCCGTGACGGCATCCTGGACCAGCGCCGAGCCGACGGCCTTGGCTGCCGACGTCAGGCGGGAGACGGCTTGTTTCGCGCTACCGGGCAGGGTGCCTACGCCAGCACCGTCCATGGCGCAACCGGGGACGGCCAGACTCAGGGTTGCTGCCAGCAGGACCTTGGGAAGACGGGTCATCACTTTCCTCCTGTTGTGCCCGGCTTCGTGCACGGGACATGGAGTATCCTACCCGGGCTGCTTACAGGGATGCTTTCGGCCGGAAGGATTCCGGATCATTTGCCGATCAGATCCTGAAGCGGCAGGTGAATGCGCACCGTGACACCACCCTGCCCGCCTTCGCGCGTCTTGACTTTCAGGTCCTCGCGTCCGAAGGGCAGCCCCATGTGCTGCAAGTAGCCTCTGACATAGGCCGCGGTGGTCTCGGCACGGCGACTGGCCAGAGCCTCACCTTCCCGGCCGACCGCCTCGCCTTCGATGACGATGTCGAAGTCCTTGTGGGACGTGATGCGCTGGAGTTGGTCCGTCGACAAGCCGCGAACCTTGGCCGAGAGATCCGTGAGCAGGCGCGTGACCTCATCTTCCTGTTGGCCTGCCACCTCAAGGAGGCTGCCGACCGAGCCCTCCATGCGCTGCGTAGCCTCGAGGTCGATGGCGCTCTGGCCTTCAGCTTCGGCAACCTGCTCGTCACGACGCAGCTTGGACGCCTTTTCGAGAACCGCAGCCCTCGGCGGAAGCTTGACGACCGGGCCTTGCCCCAGACGCCCGCGGATGAAGGCCATGGCCTTCTGCAGCTGGGCATCACGGGCGTCTCGCGCCACATCGTCGGACGGGTCGGTCTCAGGACCGTTCTTCGGGGCGGGAGCCGGCTCCTGAATCAGGTCGGGGACGATCCCCCGCTTGTGGATGTCGTTGCCTCCCGCCGTCAGATACTTGTTGGTTGTGATGGCCAGGCCAGCGCCACCCTCGAGCGGGTGGACGGTCTGCACCAAACCCTTGCCGAAGGTCGTGGTACCGATGAGGGTGGCCACCCCGGCGTCCTGAAGGGCGCCGGCGAGAATCTCCGATGCCGAGGCCGACCCACCGTCCACGAGGACGACCAGGGGCTTGCGCTTGTCCCATAGGGCCTTGCTGGCTGTCCGCCGGATCATGCCCTGGGTGGGCAGGACGTCGCGGTTGCCGTCCCTGTCGACGATCTGCACCACGGGGCCCTTGTCGACGAACATCAGGCCGATGGTCACGGCATTGGGCAACAGGCCGCCCGGATTTCCGCGCAGGTCGAGGATCAGGGCGCGTTGGCCAGCCTGCTTCTGCAGGGCATCCCGCATCTCGCGGTCGGCCGATTCGCTCATGAACGTCGAGAGGCGGATGTAGCCGATGTCGCCGGGCAGCACGCGCGCCCGCACGGCCTTTGTGACGATGTTGTCCCGGACGATGGATACGGTTCTGGGCTTTCCGGATCCGCGCACGACAACCAGCTTGACCGGTGTGCCACGCTGCCCGCGGATGAGCCCCACGGCTTCGTCGATGGCCATGTTCTGAGTGGATTTGCCGTCGACCGAGAGGATGTGGTCTCCGGCCTTCAGGCCGGCCTTCCAGGCCGGGGTTTCCTCAATCGGTGCAATGACCGTGAGCTTCTTGTCCCGCATGCCGATCTGGATGCCGATGCCCGAGAAGGAACCTTGCCGCTCCTCCTGCATGCCCTTGAAGACCTTGGGTTCCATGAAGCGGGTGTACGGATCGTCGAGCGTCTCCAGCATCCCGCGGATCGCACCATACTCCAGCTTCGACTCGTCGCCCGGGGGCGAGAGGAACTCGGTACGGACCTTGTTGTAGACCTCGAAGAAAGTCCGGAAGTCGCGACTCTCCGCTGCCATCACGAGCGGATCGAAACCCATGCCCAGCCCGAACGAGCCTGCCATCAGGCCCGCCAGCAGCCCGACGCGTCCCACGGCCTTTGCGGCTTTTTGCCGAAACATCATGAACGCCCTTCCTCTTGGCAGCCTCCCGGGCACGTTCCGGAAACCGCACGCCCCGCCATCATACCCCCCGACCTCAGCGCAGGTAACCCGCAGGATCGACGGGAGCTCCGTTGCGTCTGACCTCGAAATGGAGGTGCGGACCCGTCGAGAGACCGGTGGAGCCAATCTGGCCGATTTCCTGGCCGCGCGTCACCTTGTCTCCGCTGCCGACCTGGATCGAAGACAGGTGTCCGTAGAGTGTAGCCACGGAGGCGCCGTGGTCGATGATGATGACCTTGCCATAACCGCCATACCAGCCGGCGAACAGCACGATGCCCGTGTCCGCGGCGAAAACGGGACTGCCGATCCGGCCTCCGAAGTCGATGCCATGGTGGCGCTTGGCAACCCTGTAGATGGGGTGGATGCGCACCCCGAAGGGACTTGTGATGCGACCCTTTGCCGGCCACGCGAAACGCCCCGTGCCGAGCCTCGGGCGACTGCGTTGCGCCGCAAGCATCCTGCGGATGAAGGATTCCAGCTCGCGACTCGTCCGTTCCAGTTGTTCCTCGGCCGCTTCCCACGCGGCTCGCTCGCTGCGGATCCGGGTGACCAGATCGGCCTGCGATTCCTTCTGCTCCAATTGCTCGGCCTTATGGGCCGAAATGGTGCGCGTCTGGCGATCGACCTCTCCAACCAGTTCGTCGTAACGCTGTTTTTTCTCGTGGACGTCGGCGACCATGCGGTCGAGGCGATCCAGCAGCCGCTGATCCGTCATCGAGACGTGTCGCAGGTACTGGTAGCGTGTCAGGAAGGCGAAAAGGTCCGGTGCCGTGAGCAGGGCTTCCCAGTTCGAGACGCGGCGGAACTTGTGGATGGTCCTGAGGCGGTTCGACGCCAGTGCCTGTTCCCGCGTGAAGCGCACCTGGGCCTGGCGCAGCTCGCCCCGGGTTGCCGTCAGGCGCCGCTGGGCTCGATTGAGCCGGAATCGGGAGTCCTCGAGCCGACGGCTCGTGACCTCCACGGCCTGCTGGATCTCCGTCAGCTTGCGGACATGAGCCGTCTCGAGCTTTCGCAACTCCCGCACCCGGCGGCGGGCCTCACCGAGGCGTTGCTGGACCACGCGTTGCTGTTGTTGCGCCTGGCTCAGGCCCTTGACCTGTCGGGCCGGGAGGCGCCCGGCCAACTGGGGCGGCGCCGGCACGCGCCGGCGCTCGCGCGATTCGGCCATCGGCGAGAGTGTCGCCAGAAAGAGCAGCAGGGCTGTCAGGACAGGGGCGAGAAGTCTAGGCATCGGCGCGCTCCAGGCCTGACCCGGATGCCAGATGCTGGCAGATGCGTTCGGCGAGGGCTTTGGGGATTCCTCCCCGCCGCGCCAGTTCGGAGGCCTGCATCGACCGCATGGCCTCAACGGATCCCAGGCGTTCGAGCAATTGGACCTTGCGGCGCGGGCCCAGGCCGGCGATGTCATCGAGGATGCTGCGGGTCCCGGCCTTCCCGCGGCGCTTGCGATGCAGGCCGAGGGCGAACCGGTGGGCTTCGTCGCGCACGTGCTGTACCAGCAACCGAGCGGGAGCATCGGGAGCGAGCATGACCGGGTCCTCGCGATCGGGCAGGAACATGGCTTCGAGGCGCTTGGCCAAGCCAAAGACCGGTTGGTCGTCGAGTCCGAGGGCTTCGAGCGCGCGGACGGCCGCCGCGAGCTGGCCCGGTCCACCGTCGATCAGGATGAGGTCGGGCAAGGTCTTGCCTTCGTCGAGCATCCGCCGGTAGCGTCTGCCGACCACTTCCTCCATGCCGGCGAAGTCGTCTCCGCCCCGCGCGGTCCGGATGCGAAAGTGCCGGTAGTCCTCCTTCGCCGGGCGACCATCCCTGAAGACGACCAGCGAGGCCACCGCCTCGACGCCCTGGGTGTGGGACAGGTCGAAGCCTTCGATGTGCCGGGGGGGGGCATCGAGATCGAGTGCTTCGGCGAGGCCCGCCAAGGCATCATCCTTGCGGGTCTCCGCAGCCAGGCGACGGGACAGTTTCAGGCGCTCGAGGCCCGTTCTCGCATTGTCGGCCGCCATGTCGAGCAGGGCCACGCGGGCACCACGCCGGGGCACGGAAAGTCGGACCTTGCTGCCACGCAGCGTGCCCAGCAGGGCGACCAGGGCCTCCGCGCCCTCGGGTTCGACCGGAGCGAGGATCTCGGGTGGCACGCGCACGTCCTCGTAGCCCCGTGCCAGAAAGGCCCCGAGGATGTCTCCGACCAGCGCAGGGTCACCCGGATCGCCTCCGGGCGGCAGGTCCAGCCCGTGCTCCCGCCGACCCGTGACCTTGCCTCCGCGAACCTGGAGCACCTCGACGCAGGCAAGCGCCTCGCCGATGGCGACGTGGAGGACGTCCAGGTCCTGGTCCGATGGGCCCACGACAATCTGGCGGACGATGACCCGACGAAGGGCCTCGAGGGTGTCACGGAGGCGAGCCGCCTGCTCGAAGTCCAGGCGATCGGCCGCACTGGCCATGTCTTCCTCGAGCCTGCGTTGCAGGTCGCTTGCCCGGCCCTCGAGAAAGTCCTGCACCCCATCGACCAGCCTGCGGTAGGCGGCCCTGTCCACCTTGCCCTGGCATGGAGCGAGGCAGCGGCCGATGTCGAAATTCAGGCATGGGCGGTCCTTGTAGGGGGGGCGCGCCTTCTTGCGAAGGGGAAACAGACGTCCCGCGAGGTGCAGTGTCGCCCGCATCGCGCCTGCATCCGGATAGGGGCCGAAGTAGCGTGCGCCGTCTGCCTTGCGGCGACGCACCACGAGCAGACGAGGGTATTCCTCGTCGAGCGTCAGCTTGAGCCAGGGATAGGTGGCGTCGTCACGAAGCAGGATGTTGAAGAATGGCCGATGCTGCTTGATCAGCGTGTTCTCGAGGTTCAGCGCGTCTGCGGCAGTGGGCGTGCGAATGACTTCCACGGCGTGCACCCGGGCGGCCAGCAGCCGGGTCTTGGCCGAGTGGCTGGCGTCGTCCCTGAAGTAGGACCGTACGCGCTGGCGCAGATTGACGGCCTTGCCGATGTAGACCAGAACGCCGGCCTCGTCCCGGAACAGGTAGCAGCCGGGCTGGGCAGGCAGGTCCTCGAGCTGGGCGGCCAGAAGGTCGTGCATGCGGCCTTCATTATAGTGGCCGCACTCCTGTGGGCATAATGGACGAACGATGCTGCAGTGGTCGGTGAACCTGAACCCTGCCCGGCTCTGTCCCGATCTGGACGTCGGCAGGCAGGAGGCCGTCCTTGAGCGGCTCCTGCCCCGCGTTCGCGAGTTGGGGGCCTCGATGGTCCGCGTGGACCTGCTTTGGCGCCAGTTGCAGCCCACGGAAGGACCCTTCAGGCCGGACGCCGTGGCCTTCTACCGGCATCTTCTGGAGCGTCTGCGGGCGGAGGGCCTCGGAGTCTGGGCCGTGCTCTACAATCCGCCGGACTGGGTCATGGAACGGGCGGCGCGCGATCGAGCCGCTTTCCTGGATGCCTGGGCGCGTTATCTCGACCTGCTGGCCGGACCGGGCGGAGAGGCCGTCACCGTCTGGCAGGTCTGGAACGAGCCCAATAACTGGCTGGCGGCCGCCAAGGGCGATGCGGCGCTTTTCGCCACGCGCAAGGTCCAGGTGCGGGGGCGGGAGGTCGAGTTGCCCACCGAAGTCCGGTGGCCCGTCCTCGAGGGCATGCACCGTATCGCACGTGCCGTGCTGGGCTCCCGTGCACGGCTCGCCGTGAACATCCTTGCGGACATCGGGGATCTCGTGCCCTTCGACGTGCCTGAGTGGGCCACATGGGACGGCTTCCTCGAGACCTACATGGCCCGGTGCGGGGACTGGGTCGATGTGATCGGCCTCGACCACTATCCGGATACATGGGTTCCCGGGCTCGGAGCCGATGTGTGGCGACCGCTCGAGCGCCTGCGGGGCCTCGTCGCCGATCCGCGATCGGCCTGCTGGGGCAAGGCGCTTTGCGTGGCCGAGACCGGCTATGCCAGCTGCGGCCCCGTACGTCTGCCTTGGGGCGGGGCGATGTTCGCGGACCCGCATGACGAGGCCGCCATGGCCAGGTGGTATGCCGCAGCGCTGCCTCGACTGGAGAATCTGGTGGGGCCTGCCGCCCTGCCCGATCAGGACCTGCACGTGGTGAACCTCTACGAATTGGTGGACCCGCCTCGGGCCATCGCGCACGGGGGCCTGGTCGCCATCGAGAACCACTTCGGCCTGCTGCGTGCGGACGGTCAGCCAAAGCCTGCGTGGGAGGCCTGCCGTGCGTTCCTGGCGGGTGCTGCAGCTGGCGAGCGTCCCGTTGTCGCGCGGGGCACGGGACCCCTGAGTTGGTATGTCGAGGCCACCCGGGCCACGCGGACGATCCAGCGGTTGGTGCGTCCCGTGGTTCGGGAGTTCGGCCGCACCCTCGCTCCTCGCCTGGATCGCCACGACCGTTGGGTGGCCGGCCTTGGTGCTGCGTGGATGCTCTGGCGCAGGTGGCGGGGATGACGGACCTCGCCATCCGGACAAGCGGTCTTGCGCGCCGATTCGGTTCGCTCGAGGCCGTTGCCCCGCTCGACCTCGAGGTCCGACGCGGCGAAGTGCTGGGTTTCCTCGGCCCCAACGGAGCTGGAAAGACGACCTGCACCCGCATGCTGGCCACGCTACTCCAGCCTACCGCTGGTTCGGCCATCGTGCTGGGCCACGATCTGGAGGCAGGAGCTGTCCACATCCGCAAGCGAATCGGCTTCCTGACCGAACAACCGGGTCTCCATCCCCGACTCACGCCGCGGGAGCACCTGCGGTTCTTCGCGGGCCTCCACGGTCTCGAGGATCCCGGGCCCCGCATCCGGACGCAGCTCGCCTTGTTGGGGCTGGAGGAGCACGCGGACAGGCCCATGGCCGGCTTCTCGAAGGGCATGTCCCAGAAGGTCGCCCTCGCCCGCACGTTGCTGCATGACCCCGAGTTGGTCTTTCTGGACGAGCCAACATCGGGACTCGACGTCGACAGCTGCCGGGTGGTGCGTGATCTGGTGGCCGATCTGCGGAGGCGGGGGACGACCGTCTTCCTGGCCACGCACTTGATGGATGAGGCCGAGCGCTTGTGCGACAGGGTGGCGATCTTCCGGCATCGCTTGCTGGCGCTCGACTCGCCCGAGGCCCTCAGGGCGCGATTCGGGGGACATCGGGTGGCCTTCCTGCTGGATGACGTTCCCGCCGATCTCGAGGTCTCCCTGGGCGAGATGCCGTGGGTGCGCGACTTCGCGTGGCAGGGTGGGGAACTTATGGTCCGTGTCGACCGCCCCGATCTGCGTACACCTGATCTCGTCGGTCACATGGTGGCCCGGGGAGCACGGGTGAAGCAGGTGCGTGCCGCGACTGCGTCGCTGGAGGAGGCCGTGCTGGGCACGCTGGGCATCGCACCTGTCGGAGATGAACCGTGAGCGCGACCCGGATGCGCTGGCTGTTGTGGCGCGAGGCTCTGGATCTCTGGCGGAACCGGCGTCTCTTCGTGGGGGTCATCGTCGTGCCCCTTGTCCTCGCGGCCGGCATGATGCCCGGACTGATGGCCGTCGTGGCGCGGACCGAACAGGTCGTCACGGCGCAGGCTCGAGTCCTCAAGACCCGTCAGGAGCTGCTGGGAGAGCGGCGTGAGGCCCGCGCGCCGCGGGCACCCGGACAGAAGATCCGGGGTGGTGATACCGGTTTGAACCCCCTCGCCATGTTGCATCCCCGTCTCGCTGCGGAGCCTGCGGGTCGGCAGGTCCTGTGGTTGCTCGTCCTGGTTTCCTTGGGGTACATCACCATCTTCCCACTCGTCCTGCCGCTCACGACGGCCGCGCATGCCGTCGTTCAGGAACGCAACGAGGGTACTCTGGAGCCTGTGCTGGCCACGCCGGTCGCGACGCGGGAGTTGCTTCTGGCCAAGGTCGTGAGTGCCAGCTTGCCTCCGGTGCTGATCACGTGGTTGTCGTGGGCCATCCAGTTGACGGTGGCCTCCCGGTTCCTCGGTTGGGTTCCGGTCCGGGATGTTCTGGTCACGCCCGGTTGGCTGCTTGTCGTCTTCGGCGGGGCACCCCTCGCCTCGATGCTCTTGACGCTGGTGCTCGTGCTGCTGTCGGCTCGCATACCGGACGCCCGAGCCGCCCAGCAATGGGGTGCGTTGATCGTGCTTCCGGCCATGGGCCTGCAGATGGCCATGTTGTCTGGTTTCGTTCGTGTCGAGGGTGCCTTGCCCTGGCTGCTGCTGCCGTGGCTGCTGCTGCTCTGGCCAGCCTATCGGCTTGCTGTCCGCGTCTTCGACCGCGGGACCATCCTGGCGCGCAGACGTTGAGTGCGGGGCCGAGCAGGGTCACGATATCTTCAGGGGTGCCTGACCGGGGTATGTTCGAGAGGTGAATCTCTTTCGTGGGCAGACCGGCCTGCTGCGTGCCGTGGATCGAACGCCCGCGGGCATCTGGGAGCTGGCGGAGCGACGCTTGCCGCTTGCGGGCAGGTTGATTTCCGGCGTGCTGCCAACCCTTCTGCTCTTCGGTTACGTCGCCGTGACGGACGGTTGGCGCGCGCGCGTGTTTTTTGCTGCACTGCTGGCTCTGGCCGGGGCTTTTGCCGTGCTGTCCGGCGTCATCATTGGCGCAGTCAAGCGTTGGTCGGCACCCCTGCGCGATGCCCTGCTGCAACTGGAGCGCGGGCTGGTGACAGAGTCGTCCGCACTCGAGCGTGCGCGACACGTCGCCTTTGCCGTTCCGTATCGCTCGGCCATCGGCAGTGTCCTGACCTGGACCTTCGTCTATCCGCCGGTCATCTCGTGGGCTGTTCGGCTTGCCGGCGAGCAACCCCCACCCGAGTTGGCTTATGGCGGGATTCTGGTGGGTCCACTGACGGGCGTCGTGGCCTTGCTATGTTATGACATCCTGATGCGTCCGGTCATCGCGGCCTTGCTTGACGGCGAGGACCCCGCACCTTACAAGTCGGGCTGGATGCTTTCCGTCCGCGGGCGTGTGATGGTTTCCATCCTTTTTGTGGGTCCCTACTGGTTCGGGATGGCCATGGTACTGCTCGGTCATCAGTTGTCGGATGGCCGGCCGCCGCAGAGCACCATGCCGCTGTTGGTCTATCTCCTCGCGGTCTCCATCCTCCTGAGTGCCGTCTTTGCCGTACTCATCCGCTATAACCTCAGCCGTCCGCTCGAGCGTCTGGCCGGAGGCATCGAACTCGTCCAGTCGGGAAGATTCGACGCTCGTCTGCCGATCGAATCCAGCGACAGGCTGGGGGAGTTGGCCTACCAGTACAACCACATGGCCGAAGGCCTCGACGAGAGGCGACGCCTGGAAGATGCCATGTCGCGCTACACGTCGCCAGAAATCGCGCGCTCCGCGAGGCGCGGTTCGACGGCGCTGGGCGTGCATCGGCAGCCGGTCGTCGTTCTGTTTTCGGACGTACGCTCTTTCACCAGCATCTCGGAGCGGCTGTCCCCCGAGGCGCTGGTGGATTCGCTCAATCGGTACTTTGCACTGATGGTCCAGGCGGTTACCGAGGAAGGCGGTTCGGTCAACAAGTTCATCGGAGATGGCCTGATGGCACTCTTCGGGGCACCTGTCGAACTTTCGCGGCCCGAGTTGGCTGCCATCCGTGCCGCGCAGCGCATGCATCGGGCGCTAGGCGCTTTCAACGACCAGCAGCGTGAGCGTGGGCTGCCCGAGTTTGCCATCGGTGTCGGCATTACCAGCGGCGATGCCGTCGTCGGCAACATCGGCAGTTTGGAGCGGATGGAGTACACGGCCATTGGTGATGTCGTGAATACCGCGGCTCGGCTCGAGAGCCTGACGAAGGAAGTCGGTGCCCCGACGCTGGTGGACCGGGCGACGGCCGATGCGGTGCAGGGCCGGGTGGAGTGCATTCCTAGAGGCGTTCTGCCCGTCAAGGGCAAGCAGGCTGCCGTGCAGGTCTTCGAGCCTGGTGATGCCTTGCGTGCCTCCCCCACGGAGACGCTTGCAACCTAAAGGTTGGCCTGCTGCGTGCCGATCCGTAGGGCATGACCGAGGACTCTCCGCTCACGCCCGGCCAGCTGCTGGTCCGGCCGCTACGGGATCCGGGATCCCGCGCGATCTTTCTGCCGGCAGGCACGGTCTTGAGCCAGCAGATGATCCGGCGGCTGCGCAAGGCATCGCTCGAGGAGGCTTGCCTGGCCTGCATTGGCGATCCCCCTTGGGGTCGGTTGCCCGAACCGCGTGCGGAACAGGCCCGGGTCCAGCTTTCCAGGCAGCCGACCGGTGGGCTTGAGGATGTCTTCGCATCGGGAGCGATCCGTCAGGCGGACGGCGCGCTGTGGACCGTCATGGTGCTCGTGCTCGTGGGTGCGGCCGCCGGAGCCGTCGTGACGGGCGAGCCTCGCCTGCTGAATCTCGCGACGTGGGCCGTGGTGGTACTGCTGGCTGCCGTGGGATTCCAGTTGTGGGCGGCTTCCGAGGTGCGCTACCGGGCGCGGGTCCGCGAACGCTTCCTCAAGGAAGGCTGACGAGTTCCTTGCCCACTCGGCGGTCCAGCCACGTCAGGAGGGCAGGGACCGCGACGGCGAGGGCGATGGTGAGCAGTGTCAGGCTCGGAATTCCCGTGAGCCCGCCATCCGGCCTGCTGGCGAGGAAGAGGGTACCCACGGCGGCGCCCAGTGCCGAGCCAAGGTTCTGGACGGCAGACTGGAGGGATGAGAATCCGGCCCGTTCTTCCGGACGTGGAATCCGGGTGCTCACGGTCCCCGTGGTCACGACGCGGGTGCCGTTGCAGAACATGAAGAGGGCACCCACCAGCGCCGGCGGCCAGCCGGTCGGCTCGCGCAGGAATGCCACGGCCATCAGGCCGACGAATGCCGTGGTGATGACCCACGCCGGGCCAGGGGCCCCGATGCGGTCCACGATGCGACCCGTGATCTGCATGCCGACGAAGGTCAGGATTCCGCCAAGCAGGTAGACACCGGGAAGATCGGCGCGGGGCAACCCGAGGTTGTGCTGCATGTAGGCAGACAGGTTGGGAATCAGGGCGAAGCTGCCAGCCGATGCCGCCAAGGTCATGGCGAGACCCGCGAGTGCCTCGGGCCTGCGGACGAGAGCGGCAAAGCTGGCGAGAACAGCCACGGCAGAGCGGGCTGCAGGGGCGGCGGAGCCCGGTATGCCGCGCATGGCCAGAGGCAGGACGATGGCGCCGAGCGCGGCCGTTGCGAAGAACGGGGCTGGCCAACCGGCGACATTTGCAATCACGAGGGCTGCCGGCACTCCCAGGATCGAGGCGACCGAGAAGGCACCCAGCAAGGTACCCATGGCTCGGCCGCGCCGCTGCAGCGGTACCACGTCCGTCACGAGCGCCACGGCAAGCGCCGTGACAGGGCCTCCGGCGATTCCGGCAAGAATGCGGAAGGTGAGGAAGGATGCCGCATTCGTCGCAAGGCCGCACAGTGCCGTGGCCACGACCATGGCGACGCCGCTCCACAATAGGGCCTGTCGCCTGGCGAAGCGGTCGAGCACCAGACTGCCTGCAAGGCCGGCGATGAATGCGGCCAGCGTGTAGGCCCCGCCGAAAACCCCGAGCTTCTCGGCAGGCACGCCAAGGGCCCGACCGAGGTCGGGCCCCAGAGGCATCACGATCATGAACTCGAGGACATGCACGAACTGGAGGGCGGACAGCCCCAGTACCAGCAGTCGCTCTGCGGCCGGGACGGTTTCTGCTGCTGTCCCGGCTCCGTTCGGCGCCATCAGGCCCGCGACTTCATCTTGTCGACCAGTTCCTGGACTGAGGCTGCGCTGCGGTCCAGCTGCGCCTGCTCGTCATCCGTCAGCTTGATCTGGAAGACGCTCTCGACGCCGTTCGCACCCAACTTTACCGGGACACCCACGAAGAGGCCCTTCACGCCATACTCGCCCTCGAGATAGACCGCGCAGGGCAGGATCTTCTTCTGGTCGTAGACGATGGCATCGACCATCGCGATGACGGAGGCCGACGGCGCATAGTAGGCGCTACCGGTCTTGAGCAGGCCGACGATTTCCGCTCCGCCGTTGCGGGCCCGGTCCTCGAGGGCTGCGACGCGATCCGCAGGCAGGAGTTCGGTGATGGGCACGCCGGCAACGGTGGTGTAGCGGGACAGTGGCACCATCGTGTCCCCGTGTCCCCCCAGCACGAAAGCATTGATGTCCGTGACGGAAACATCCAGCTCCATGGCGATGAAGGTCGCGAATCGCGCCGAGTCGAGGACGCCCGCCATGCCGATGACCCGATTCTTGGGGAAGCCGGACACTTCCCACGCCAACTGCGCCATGGCGTCCAGAGGGTTCGACACGATGATCAAGATGGCCTCGGGGCTGCGCTTGACGATTTCCTGAGTGACACCCCGAACGATGTCCATGTTCGCGTAAAGCAGATCGTCGCGGCTCATGCCGGGCTTACGGGCCATGCCGGAGGTGATCACGACGATGTCCGAACCGGCGGTCTCCTCGTAGGTGTTGGCGCCCGTCACGACGGTGTCGTAGCCGTAGACTGGCCCCGCTTCCATGATGTCGAGGCCCTTGCCCTGCGGCATGCCTTCGACGATGTCGACGAGCACGACGTCCGCATAGTTGCGCTCGGCAAGGCGCTGGGCGGTGGTCCCGCCGACCATGCCGGCTCCGACGACGGTAATCTTCCTGCGCATCCTCGCGCTTCCTCCAATCGAGCCCGGATACGGGCATTCAGGCAGCACATCATTGTGCCACGGCCGTCGCGGGCCGGGCAAACTCACGCGTCATGCGCTACGCTCCTAAGCACGATGGACTTGCTGACCCGGCTTTTCGACTTCGGCGGCGACCGTCAGGTCGAACTCTTCAAGGCCGCCTGTTCGCAGCGCGATCCCATCCTCTATCTGTTCGTGGAGGAGGCCGAGTCGTGGCACCTGCTGCTGGTCAAGTATCTGCTGCCCATCATGGAATGGCGTCTCTCGCTGTTCCCTGAGGACCCGACCCCGGCCTTCGAGATTCACGGGGAACAGTCCATCATGGTCGAACGCGAGTCCTCCGGGAAGTTGCCCGAGGTCGCTTTGCTGAACGTCTTTCCGATGGTTCCGGACTCGCGCGACTTCGAGCCGTTCATGCGGCAATACGAGAAGTTCCAGAACCTTTATCCGTACGTTTTTCGCTGCCGTCCGCGCTATGCCAGTACCGTCAAGATGCCGACCGAAGAGGTCGAAGCCTGTGTCGATTTGCTCAAGCTCTCGCTGGGCATGCCTTCGGCTCGCCTCGATGGCTTTGCCCTCGATACGCTGCGCTACGCATTCAAGGAGCTCGAACGGCAGGCGACACTCGCCCAGATCGCCGCGGCCAGAGTATGGCCTCCGACGCATTGGCGTGCCGGCCTCGAACCGCAATCCATCCTGACGGCAAGGCTCATCGCCTACAGGACCTTGCAGGCACGTTTTCCGCAGGAGGCCATCACGTGCTTCCGCAAGCTGATGCCCCCGCAGGCCGACTTCATCGGCCAGACCGCCAGGGACAATCTCGCGCTCGATGCGGCGCTCGAGTCCGGGGTGGACCAGGATCCCGAGCGGTTGATGGCTTTCCAGGAATTCCGATATCCCGACCTGTGGGTGGCTGACAGGGTCTGGGTCGAGATCGAGACCTTGGTGGGGGCAGCCGCAGGTGACCAGGACCCCTTCGCAGCCTTCAGGCGCAAGCTTCAGGCCAAGTCCGCCTTCTGGTCCGGTTTCGAAGAGCTCTGGCTGGTCTTGCCGCCGCAGCTCGTGGCATTCTTCCCGGAGGCCTTCGCCGCCGTACATCGCGAGTTTGGCAGCCGAGAACCGAGCGACCATCCCGCATTGGCTTCCGCGAATGTCCGCTTGCGTTACTTCATCCCTGACTACGGCATGCAGTTGTTGCATGAGGTGACGCCGGACCTCGATTGAGATCCGGCGTCAGGGTTAGCCTACAGCTTGTCCCAGACGCTTCTGGGGACTTCTGTGCGCACGAGGCCGGCAAGCCGCTTGCGGACGATGTCCGTCGCCTCCTTCGGGACGGCAATCATTGCCGGGACAGGGTTCATGACGGCCGCGACCGCCATGCGTTCGGCAATTTTGCCGTCCATGCCAAGTGCGTCCGAAAGTGCCTCCGCAAGGGCAGCAACTTTGTCCATCGAAGGCGTGATGATGATCAGGTCATAGAGTGGCCATATGGTCTCGCGCTCGATGCGCTCACGGTACTCGGGCGTCTCGGCCCAAGGGGCACGCTCATAGGCGCGGAGCCACGCGGGGGCCTCGACGAGGGCCGCCTCGGCCTTTCCGAGCGGACCCGTACGGGCCTTCTTGGGGCGGGGCAGTTCGTCCTCGGCCAGTTGCGGGGCCGGCCATGGTGCACGCGGCAGCAGGTCCACGGCGCATTGCACGCCACGGCTGATGATGTCGTCCATCGTCGGTCCGGTCTCCGCGTCCTAGCCCCGTTGCCCCATCGGCACGTATGACCGCTCGCGAGGGCCGACGTAGTCCGAGTCAGGACGGATCAGACGGTTGTCGGCGTACTGTTCGAGCAGGTTGGCTGTCCAGCCCGCGATCCGGGACAAGGCGAAGATGGGGGTGTAGAGGTCGGTCTTGATGCCCATCATGAAGTAGGTCGAGGCCGAATAGAAGTCGACGTTGGGATAGAGGTTCTTCTGGGCCAGGACCTCCTGCTCGACGGTCCGGCTGATCTGGTACCACTGCGGGGTCCCGAGGCGCTCGCCGAGTTCCTTGGACAGCTTCCGCAGGACGGTGGCGCGAGGATCTTCGGTCTTGTAGACACGATGACCGAAGCCCATCACGCGCTTCTTGTTGGCCAAGGCATCCTTGATCCAGGTCTCGGCGTTCTCCGGGCCGCCCACCTGCTGCAGCATCTCCATGACGCGGGCGTTGGCGCCGCCGTGCAGGGAACCCTTGAGGGTGCCGACGGCCGAGGTGATGGCCGAGTAGACGTCCGACAGCGTCGACGCCGTGGTGCGAGCCGAGAAGGTCGAGGCGTTCATCTCGTGGTCGGCGTGCAGGATGAGGCAGATGTCGAAAATTCGCGCGCTGGTCTCGTCAGGCTCCTGGCCTGTCAGCATGTAGAGGAAGTTCGCGGCGTGTGAAAGGTCCTTGCGGGGGGCGACGGGCTCGTGGCCGGTGCGGACCCGCTCGAAGGCCGCGACGATGGTGGCCATCTTGGCCGTCAGGGCGATGGCCTTGCGGCGATTGGCTTCAGCGGACAGGTCTTCAGCCTCGCCATCATAGAAGGCCAGCATCGACACGGCGGTCCGCAGGGCGGCCATCGAATCGGCGCCCTTGGGCAGCATGCGCAGCATCTGCACGATGCCGTCAGGCACGGTGCGCTGGTCGGCGAGTTCGTTACGGAACGCTTCGAGCTGGGCTGCTGTCGGCAACTCGCCGTTGAGCAGCAGCCACACGACTTCTTCGTAGGTGCCGTGCTCGGCCAGCTCACCAATCAGGTAGCCGCGATACATCAGCTTGCCGACTTGGCCATCGATGCTCGTGAGTGAACTGGCCGTGATCACGACCCCTTCGAGTCCCTTGTTGATCACCTTCTCCATCACCATTGGTGGATGCCCTCGTCGGAAGCCTGCGGGTGTAGGGATGCTGG
This sequence comes from Candidatus Sericytochromatia bacterium, assembly GCA_035285865.1. Classification (GTDB taxonomy): domain Bacteria; phylum Cyanobacteriota; class Sericytochromatia; order S15B-MN24; family VGJW01; genus VGJW01. Next base: position 140,699 of record JAYKHS010000003.1, on the reverse strand, counting down.
CCCGTCCGGGGAGGGCCGCGCCGTTCCTCTTATACCATGGCGGGACACGCGCTCGGTCGCCCTGCCGCCGGCGGGCGTGCTTCCTATATGATGACGCGGCGGCATGGTCCGGCGGGAGGGGCAGTGGGCGCTCTGGACGATTTGCTGGTGGGTGCGGTCGAGGCCTTCCCCCACGGAAGGCTGGAGGCCTTGCTTGCCACCGGAAAGCCGTTGCGTGTCAAGCTCGGTTTCGACCCCACGCGACCGGACCTGCATCTCGGTCACGCCGTTGTCCTCGAAGGCCTTCGGCGCTTCCAGGAGGCGGGGCATCAGGTTGTCCTGATCATCGGCGACTTCACGGCCCGCATCGGCGATCCGACGGGCAAGGAGGCGGCCCGCCCACCCCTGACGGCTGGTGAGGTGGCCGGCAACGCCCGGACCTATCTGGAACAGCTGGGTCTGATGATCGATCTCGACAAGGCCGAGATTCATCACAATGCTTCTTGGCTCGAGAAGATGGATCTGGCGGCCGTACTGCGCCTGCTCGGCCAGGCAACCGTCGCCCAGATGCTGGCCCGAGACAACTTCGCGAGGCGCCACGCCCGCGGGGATGCCATCGGTCTGCACGAGTTGCTCTATCCGCTGCTGCAGGGCCAGGACTCGGTCGAGATCCGTGCTGACGTGGAGCTCGGCGGGGATGACCAGCGCTTCAACCTGCTGGTCGGCCGAGACCTGCAGGCTGCGGCGGGCCAGCAGCAGCAGGCGTGCGTGACCTACGGTCTGCTGGTCGGGACCGACGGACACGAGAAAATGTCCAAGTCCTTGGGCAACGACATTCCGCTGACCTGCCCGGCCGAGGACATGTACGGGCGCGTGATGTCCGTGCCGGATACGGCACTGCCCGACTGGTGGAGGCTCGCCTCCGCTCGGACCGCCACCGAGGTGCGTGAGGTCTGTGCCGCGCTGGAGGTCGGTTCGTTGCATCCGCGAGATGCCAAGATGCGGCTCGGTCGTGCCGTCGTCGCTCGCTTTCATGGGGCCGAGGCTGCCGAGGCTGCCGAGGCCGCATTCGTCCGGCGCTTCCAGGAGCGGGCCCTGCCGGTGGACATACCCGTGGCGAACGGGTGGTCGGCGGGCGCGCAGCTGGCTCCGCTGCTGGTCAGGCTTGGTCTGGCGACGACCACGAGTGATGCTCGGCGCCTCGTGACCCAGGGCGGCGTCCGGCGTCATCGCGACGAAGGTTCTGCCGAAGTCCTTTCCGACCCGCTGCAGATCGTCGGCCCGGAATTTACGGGCATGGTCCTGCAGGCCGGCAAGCGTCGCTTCGTCAGGCTCGGAACGCCGGGCACGGCCTGATGGAGGTGCTTCAGGGCTGGCAGCCGACCGAATCGGAGCGGCTGTGGCTCGAGCGCCTCGCGCGACAGTTGCCCTTCCTGGCTGACGTGTTGGCTGCGGATGCTTGGCTGGGCGTGCCGCTGCACGATGGCGACTGGGGCGTGCTGGCTGAAGCCCGTCCGGTCCGGGCGCCCAGCTTCCGGCCCGAGCCCCGGGCGGGCGAGCGGGTCGAGGCCGTCGAACGGGGTGTCTGGGACGCGATTCGCAGCGGCTCCGTGACCGAGGGGGACCAGGGCCGGGTCGTGGCAGGCCGCCCCCGTCACCAGCTCTCCTTCCCGATTCGGATCGGCCCCCGCATGGCTGGCGTCTGCGTTCTGGAACGCTCGCTGCTCGACGAACTGGGCCATGCGCCGGAACGTGTCGCGCGATCCCGCTTGGCCATCCGTCGTCTGGTGGCCACCCTGGTCGCTCGCGCACGCTTGCTTGACGAGGTGCTCGAGCCGCCGGCTCCGGGCGATGCCGTCCTGATCGTGAGCCAGGCCGGAGTCATTCGCCATGCGGCGCCCGAGGTGCTGCCGCTGGCCAGGCGGTTCGGCTTCAATGCAGCAGAGGACGGCGAGCCATGGCAGGTGACCCTGCCGGCACGCGGCGAGTTGCGCACGGTTGCAGCGAACGGGCTTTGGGAGGATCTGGAGGTCACGGCCCGGCAGGCGGTGCTCAGCGTGCGCATCGTCCCCCTCGAACCCGCCGATGACGATGTCGGTGCGATCCTGCTCCTGCGGGATGTCACGGTCGTTCGCGATCGGGAACGCGAGCTGATGGTCAAGGACACGATCATCCGTGAGGTCCATCATCGCGTGAAGAACAACCTCCAGACCATCGCCGCGCTGCTGCGCATGCAGGCTCGGCGGACAAGCTCCGCAGAGGCGCGCCTCGTCATCACCGACTGCATCGATCGCATCAACAGCATCGCGCTGGTGCACGAATATCTCTCCCACGAAGAGGTTGAGGCCGTCGACATGAAGGATCTGGCCTACAACCTGCTCTCGGCGCTCGTGCAGGGGGTCTCGTCCCCGCTGACGGCCATCGCGGCCCGCGTCATCCTGCCCAAGGGGCGATTGACCTTGCCCTCGGCCCCGGCGACATCGGCGGCGTTGGTCATGAATGAACTGGTCCAGAATACCCTCAAGCACGCTTTCAAGGGCAGGCGGCGCGGCAGGGTGGATCTCGTGCTGTCGGTGGAAGATGGCGACATGGTCGTCAAGGTCGAGGATGACGGTATCGGGCTTCCGCCCGGTTTCGACCCGCGCGAGAGCCAGCAGCTGGGTTGGCAGATCATCCGGACCCTCGTGACGCAGGACCTGCGGGGGACCTTGTCGATTTCCAGCGACGGTTCGGGTACACGGGTGCTTGTGCGGTTGCCGATGCAGGACCGTGCGGGGGAGGGTGAGCGTGACGCCTGACGGAACCGACGATCCGCCGATCCGGGTGATGATCGTCGATGACGAACCGCTGATCCGGCTGGATTTGCGCGAGATGCTGGAGGAGCGCGGCTATACCGTCGTGGCCGAGGCCTCGGACGGTGAGGCCGCGATCGAGGTGGCGCTCGCCGAGCGCCCGGACTTGCTGTTCATGGACATCAAGATGCCCCGGCTCGACGGCTTGGCGGCACTCGAGCGCATCCATCAGACCTGCCGAATTCCGGCCATCATGCTGACGGCCTGGGCTCAGGCCGATCTGGTCGAACAGGCCGTGGATCTCGGTGTCTTCGGGTACCTCGTCAAGCCAGTGAAAGAAGCGGAGTTGTTGCCGGCCATCGAGGTCGCCCTTGCGCGGGCCGACGAGCTGAAGGCGCTCGAAGAGGAAGTCGGGACGCTCGAGGGAGAGGTGCGTTCCCTCAAGGAGACGCTCGAAACCCGCAAGTTGGTTGAGAAGGCCAAGGGCATCCTGATGGAGCAGGCCGGACTCGGCGAGGCTGCAGCCTTCAGACGCATCCAGAAGCTGTCCATGGACAAGCGCAAGTCCCTCAAGGAAATCGCCGAGGCCATCATTCTCGCGGCCGAGATGAACATGGGGCGATAGCACCGCGCCCGCTCTCCCGCGCAGGCAAGTGCGTGGCCGGAGGACTCGATAGTCAGGTATACGAAGGGGGCTACCATGCGCGAGGTCCGGCAACGCCAGGCGGCGTCAACTCCTGCCGTGCAGGCCGGTTCCCGGAGTGTGCAAGCCGCTTCCGAGCCGCGTGAGGCGCAGCCTGCGCGCGATGCTTATGTTCCGGCGCGCCCCGATGTGGTGGAGAGTTCGGTCCGAAACGGTGCCATGGCCATGGGGGCCGCAGACGGCACGCTCTCGGGGCTCGGCTTCTTTGCCCGTTTCTCCCCCAAGGCCGGTTCTCTGGCGGCAAGGACCGCAAGTGTGGCACGCGTGACGGCCAAGGCCGCTCCGGTCCTCAACCTGCCCGTCGCGGCGTATGACATCCACAAGGCCATGGTGGCCAACGCCGATCCCCGCAGCACTCCGGAGGTTCGCAAGAGTCAGGTGATCATGGCCGGTTTGAGCGTCACGGCGGCGGTGACGGGCTTGGCGGCCGTCCTGTTTCCGCCGGCGGCCCTGCCGCTTGTCGTGACCTCGGTAGCCTCGGGCGTGGGATCCATCGTTGCCGACCAGTGGCCCAATCTGCGCAAGTTGCTGGATCGCTAGACAGACCTGCCATCATGGCGGGTGATGTCGCGACGCACCCTGCATCGCCGCTCGCTGGGCCTTTGTCCCTACGACGAGGCCCTGGCGCTCATGGATGGGGCCGTGGAGGCGCGACTCGCGGGTGGTGCGGATACCGTGCTGGTGGTGCGTCATCCGCCCGTCATCACGGTAGGTCGCAAGCGCGGCTCGGAGCTCCACGTCCGGGATGCCGAGGGTTTGCCGGTCGTCCCGGTGCCGCGCGGGGGGGACGTCACCTTCCACGGCGAGGGGCAGATCGTGCTGTACCCCATCGTGGCGCTCGAGGGGGCTGACCGGGATCTGCACCGATTCATGCGTGATCTGGAGGAAGCTTGCATCCGGGCTTTGGTCGGTTGGGGGGTCTCCGGGCGACGCGACGAGGGCCGGACGGGTGTCTGGGTCGGCGCGCGCAAGATTGCCTCGGTGGGCATCGCCGTGCGGCGCTGGGTGACCTATCACGGCCTCTCCCTGAATGTCCTTGCGGAGCCGCGATTCCGGACCATCGTGCCTTGTGGCCTCGACGGCGTGGTCATGACGTCGATGGAGGAGGAGTCGGGCCGGGCCCCGGGCATGGCCGAGGTTGCCGATGCCCTCGTTGCAGCATTCGCGGCCGTCCGGGGGTATGAAATCGTCGTCCCGGCAGGGGAGGACACATGCGTGGGCTGAGGGGGGCGCTCGACCCCGTCGCGCGTGAGGTCTTGAGAGGGCGACCCGCTTCCTCGACTCCGGACGTGCTCGTGGTGGGCGGGGGAATCACCGGGGCAGGGATCGCCGCGGAGGCCGCGGCCCGGGGGCTCTCGGTGCTCCTGCTCGAGCGGGGAGACTTCGCGAGCGGTGCCAGCTCACGGTCGTCGAAGTTGCTGCACGGTGGCCTCAGGTACCTCGAGCAGTATCAATTCGGCATGGTGGCCCAGGCGCTCGGCGAGCGCGGTCGCCTGCATGCACGCCTGCCGGACGGTCTGGCCACGATGGTGCCCTTTCATTACCCGGTGCCCAGGGGCGCCGTCTTCGATGCCGTGCGGACCCGGGCCGGTATTGCCTTGTACGACGCCATGGCCTTGGTGCAGGGCATGCCCTGGCAGCATCATCATCGTGTGCTGGCCCCGGCCGCAGCGCGTCGGGAGGTTCCGGCGCTCGGGGACTGGCCGCTCGAGGTGCTGATTCAGTACGGCGACGTCATCACGGACGATGCGCGCTTGTGCCTGTCCGTCTTGCGTGCCGCAGTGGCCCGCGGCGCGAGGGTCCTTGCTCGTGCCGAGGTCCGCGGACTTCTGAAGGATGCTTCGGGTCGGGTCTCGGGTGTTCGCTTCGAGGATCGCGCGTCCGGAACGATGCACGAGGTGCGGGCAGGACTGGTGGTCAACGCAGCAGGGCCGTGGGTCGATGCCGTGAACGAACTGGAAGCAGGGGCCCTGCGTCGCCTGCGCCCGACCAAGGGGACCCACGTCCTCGTGCAGGACTTCACAGGCGGTCGGGCCCTGACGATCAAGTCTGTCCCCGATGCCACAGGCAAGCGGCGCTGGATGTTCGTCATCCCGTTCCAGGGTCGTTCACTCGTGGGCACGACCGACACCGATCCGCCCCCAGCATCGGCCGGACACGCCTATCTGGACGAAGATCAGCAGGCCACTCCCGAGGAGGTGGCCTACCTCCTCGACTCGGTCAATGCGGCCTGTCCGGGGGTCGCGCTAGATGCCCGGGACGTCGTCGGCAGCTTTGCCGGCTGGCGTCCCCTGTTGGCTCCGCCCGAGCAGCGGCATGCCTCGGATGTCTCCCGGGAGCATGAGGTCTTCCTAACGCCCGCTGGCGTGCTCTGCATCGCTGGGGGAAAGCTGACCACGTACAGGATCATGGCCCGGCAACTCGTCGATGCTGCCGTGCTCGAGCTTGCGCGCAGGGGGCGGGTGCCCAGGACCGTTCTGCCCGGTCCGGTCTGGCCGGAGGGCCTTCGCCATGCCAGCTCACCTCCGGGAATGCCGGACCGCCTGCTCAGGCGCTTCGGTGCCGAGGCCAATCGGGTACTGGCGTGTGGAGAGGCCCACGGTGCCCGGGATGTGCTTGCCGGCGTGGACATGCCCGATCCGCCCCTCGAGGCCGAGGTGGTCTGGGCCGTTCTGGTCGAGGGTGCCACGAGGCCCGAGGATGTCCTGGAGCGCCGCCTCAGGCTGGGGATGCTGGATCCGGACGGTGGTGCCGGGGCGCACGCGCGGGTGGTTGACCTGATGGCGGCGGCGTTCACCGCGGCATTGGGCTGGACAGCCGAGGACCGGCGACGTTGGCTGGCCAAGCAATAGGCGGGCCAGCCGTCAACTGGGACGGACTCCCTCATTCAATATGGCAGACGATGATATTTCAAGCGTGTGTCATGATGATTTTGCGTTCGTAGCGTTACGGATGTTGTCAGGGGTCTTGTCGCGGGATGTTCAGGGGAGCAGTCGGGCTTGCCGATGGAGCGGTGCGATTCGCCCGAACCCTCGGTTCTCACGACGGCTATGAACCGGGATTCGTCGTCCTCGATACCCATGGACGCTGGTTGGGAGCCAGTTCGGGCTGGCAACCGGTGCTGGCCGGGGTGCCGGTTCCGGGCGTCGGTCGCCCCTTCGTCGAATCCCTGACGCCCCGAAGCCGCGATCTCTGGATCGGGCGCTGGCTGGCGCATGCTCGAGGCGAGAGGGTTCCGCCGTTCGAGGTCTGCTTCGCCGATTTGCCTGCAGTTCGTTTTCGCGCCAGCCTGTCTCGGGCCGTGGGCGATCAGCTCATCGTGCATCTGGTCGTTTGGCCTTCTGAAGAGCCTGCGGGGGGCGATCGCTTTCTCGGGGTGCTGCAGGGGCTCTACGCCCACTTTCCTTCCGGCGTGGTGCTGACGGATCTCGAGGGCCAGGTGCTTTGGGTCAATGGTCTGCTTGATCGGATGGGGGGCAAGGGCTGGCATGGCAGGTTGCTGTCGCGCTGCCTGCCGGGTATCGGTCTGGGGAGGGTTCTGGGGCGGGTGGCGCGGACGGCCGTACCTGCGCGATTGCGGGGAGTCGACGTGGCTTCCGTCGGCCTCGGCTCCGTCCGCTTTCTGGATCTGGCCATTTCCCGCGTCGAGCAGGATTGCGGCTCGGGGTTTGCCCTGCTGGTGCTGGTGGACGATGCGACACGCCGGGTGCTCGAGGAGCAGGAGCGTGCTCGGGCCGTGGCGGAACAGGGCCAGTTGGATCGGCTGAAGAACCAGTTCCTGAGCACGGCCAGCCACGAGCTCCGGACCCCGCTCTCCCTCATCACGGGCTACGCCGAGTTTCTCGAGGATGGCCTCGGTGGCGAGCTCACGCCCAGCCAGGCCGAGTACGTCCGGGGTATCCAGGCCGGGGCGCGACAGTTGCAGGAGATGGTCGACGATCTGCTCGACTTCACGCGCCTGCAGGACGGGTCCTTCGAATTGCATTGTCACGACCTCGATGTCGCGCGTCTGTTGCCGGAGATCGTCGCTGCATTCGAGGCTCGGGCGCGGGACCATGGCATCCGGCTGGTGCTGCGTCCGGACCGAGCGACCTTGCCCGCCTACGGAGATCGTGAAGCCGTCGCCCGCATCCTGCATGCCTTGGTCGGCAACGCGCTCAAGTTCACGCCGGTCGGAGGGCAGGTCGAGATCCGCGCTCGACTGGAGGAGACCCGCCTGCTGGTAGAAATTGAGGATGATGGCATCGGCATCGGGCCCGAGCATCTTCCCCACGTCTTCGAGCGCTTCTATCAAGCCGATCCTGGCCTCACCCGCCTGCACGGCGGTGTCGGTCTGGGGCTCACCGTGGCCAAAGCCCTCGTCGAGGGTCAGCGCGGTCGCATCGGGGTTCGCTCCCAGTCCGGGGCCGGCTCGTGTTTCTGGTTCACGCTGCCCCTTCGTCCGCGAGGTTCGGCCAGGACCTGAAGCCGGGACCCGCTCCTGCGCTCGGGTGCTACAATGCCACCATGAGCCAAGCCGAGTCTCGGCGCGGGCCGCTGCTGGTCATCGGTGGCTCCGAGGTCAAGGAACCCGGTGCCCCCATCCTCGGGACATTCGTCTCCTTGGCCGGTGGCGCGGACGCCCGTATCGCCCTGATTCCCACCGCCTCGCGCGATGCCGCGGGCAAGGAGCGCGTCTACGGCGAGCTGTTTCGGGCCATGGGTGTCGGCGAGGTCACCTGTCTGCCGATCGAGTCGCGTGAGGAGGCCAATCGCGAGGATCTCGTCCAAGCCGTGTACGCCAGCACCGCCGTGTTCCTGACCGGGGGAGACCAGAACCGCATCTCGGCCCTGCTGGGCGGTACCGAGGTGGCCAAGGCCATGCATCGGGCCAACAAGACAGGCCTCGTCGTCGCCGGCACCTCGGCGGGGGCCAGCGCCATCAGCGAGCACATGATCGCCGAGGGGGGGACGGGCCTGCATCCCCGCAAGCACATGCTGCATCTCGCGCCCGGCCTCGGCCTGCTGCGCCGCGTCGTCGTCGATCAGCACTTCCTGCAGCGGCAACGCCTGGGCCGTCTGCTTTCCATCGTGGCCCAGAATCCCTTCGTGCTGGGCATCGGCATCGACGAGGACACGGCGATGCTGGTCGAAGAAGACTACCGCATGCAGGTCATCGGTTCCGGCATGGTCACCATCCTCGATGGTCGCGAACTGGCCGAGTCCAACGTCCTGAGCGCCCAACCCGGCGCTTTGCTGGCCATGGGCAACGTCCGCATGCACATGCTCCCGGCCGGCTGGACCTACAACATCGAGACCCGGATCCTGCTCGGCGAATCACTACTCCCCCCCTCTGCCCTCGCGTCCGTCTCCGGAGAGCCCCTTGCCCATCCAGGTCATTGAACAGCGCCTGCTGCGCGGGCCGAACCTCTACAGCCCGAGGCCGGCCCTCTTTCTTCATGTGGACCTGCAGGAACTCCACGATCGGCCCTCCACTGCCTTCCCGGGTTTCACGGATCGTCTGCTCGCGCTGCTGCCCGGCCTCGCCGAACATCGCTGTTCCCGCGGCTACCGCGGGGGGTTCGTGGCGCGTCTGCGTGAAGGCACCTACATGGCCCACATCCTCGAGCACGTGCTGATCGAGTTGCAGTGTGCGGCCGGCACCGAGGTGGGCTTCGGCAAGGCGCGCGAGATGCGGGATCAGCCTGCCGGGCACTACCGCATCGTGACCAGCTATCTGTTGGAGCGGGTCGTGACCGAAGCCGTCCCTGTGGCCATCCGCCTCCTCGAGAGCTTGTGTGCCGGTGCCGAGCCCGACATTCGCCGCGACCTCGACGACTTGCGCTACTGGGCGCGGCGCCACGCGCTCGGACCCAGCACGGCGGCCATCGTCGATGCGGCCCGGCGCCGTGGCATCCCGGTCTATCGCGTCACGGACGAGGCGTCGCTTTTCCAGGTGGGCACCGGCCGCTGGCAGAAGCGCATTCAGGCGGCCCTGACGAGCGCGACCAGCCACATCGCCGTCGAGATTGCTTCCGACAAGGATCAGACGAATGCCTTGCTCCGCGAAGCGGGTCTGCCCGTGCCGCGTGGCGAGGCCGTGACGCGGCTGGAGGATGCCCAGCGTCTGCTGCGGCGCCTCGGGCGGGTTGCCGTGAAGCCGCATTATGGCAACCAGGGCAAGGGTGTTACGGTCGGCGTGACAACGCCCGAGGCACTGGAGGGAGCCTTTCGCCTGGCCAGGGAGTTCGGACGAAGCGTGCTCGTCGAGCAGTCCATCGAGGGCCGGGACCACAGGGTTCTCGTGGTGGGTGATCGCGTGGTGGCCGTGGCTCGGAGGGACCCGGCGCACGTCGTCGGCGATGGCCAGCGCACGATTCGGACCCTGTGCGACGAGGCCAACCGGGATCCGCGGCGCGGCACAGGCCATCTGAAGCCCCTGACGAAACTCAAGCTTGATGCCAATGCGCTTGAGGTACTCGGCGGTCAGGGTCTCGGCCCCGACGACGTGCCCGAGGCCGGCCGGCTGGTCTTGTTGCGGACGAATGCCAACCTCTCCACTGGGGGGACGGCGGTGGACCTCACAGACGAAATCCATCCCGCCAACGCCCTGATGGCCGTCCGTGCCGCCCGCAAGATCGGCCTGGACATCGCCGGGATCGACATTGTCGCGCACGACATCTCGCGGCCCCTCGACGCCCAAGGCGGTGCCATCATCGAGGTCAATGCCGCGCCCGGCATCCGGATGCACCAGTCGCCTTCGGAGGGCGAGCCCCACGACGTCGGGGCAGCCATCATCGACATGCTTTTCCCCCAGGGCGCACCCACCCAAGTCCCCGTCATCGCCGTCACGGGCACCAACGGCAAGACGACAACGACCCTGCTGGTCGCGCACGTCCTGCGCCATGCGGGTCGGCGGACCGGAACCACCACCACGGAGGGCATTTACCTCGATGGTCAGCGCATCCAGCGGGGTGACTGCACCGGATACTGGTCGGCGCGCACCGTCCTGTCCGACCCGACGGTCGAGGTGGCTGTCCTCGAGACGGCCCGGGGCGGGCTCTTCAAGCGCGGATTGGCTTTCGATTGGTGCGACACCGGCGTGGTCCTGAACGTTCGGGACGACCACCTCGGGCAGCATGGCGTGCAGACGCTCGAGGATCTCGCCTCCATCAAGGGTCTCGTGGCGCGGCGTACCCGGGGGCATTGCGTACTCAACGCCCAGGATCCCCATTGCGTGCGGATGGCCGAAGAACTTCCCGAAGGAACCAAGGTCACCTGGTTCGCGATGGAGGATGATTTGCCGCTGGTGCGCGCCCACATGGCCCAGGGCGGAGTGGCCGTGACCCTGCGCAAGGGCATGGTGATGGTGGCCTATGGTGACCACCGCCTGCCCCTCGTCGAGGTCGAGCGCTTGCCCGTGACGCTTCGCGGCAAGGCCCGCCACAACATCGAGAACGTGCTGGCAGCCGTGGCTGTCCTGATTCATCAGGGCCTGACGCATGAGCAGGTTGTCCAAGGCCTCGAGAGCTTCCACAGCACCTTCGAGACCAATCCGGGCCGACTCAACCTGGTCCGCGTCCGCGACTTCACGGTGCTGGTCGACTATGCGCACAACCCCGATTCCTACCGGGCGATCATCGATACCGTCCGCCAATTGGAGGTGGGGCGTCGCATCGGCGTCGTGACCGCACCGGGTGATCGCCTGCCCGCCAAGTTGCGGGAGGTGGGCGAGGTGGCAGCGGGCGGCTTCGACTGGTTGGTGGTCCGCGACATGTCGGACCTGAGGGGGACGGCGCCGGGCCATGTCGCGGGTGTCATCGCCGAGGGCGTGCGGGCGGCCGGTTTTCCCGAAGAGCGCCTGACGGTCATTGCCGACGAGACCGAGTCCATCAAGTTCGCGCTGGCCATGGCCCGCGAGGGTGATCTGGTGGTCATCGGTTGCGCCGATACTCAGGAGGCCCTCGAGGCCGTCTTCCGGGAGGCCGAGGGGGCGGGTGGTGGCCAGGCCTGGTCCGTGAGCCTGGGTACGGGGCCGCTGCACCCTTAGCGCAAGCCTTCGCAGGGCACGATCGTGCTACCATGAAGCAGGTCCCGTGTTCCTGCCGCGCGATGGTGCGTGGCCCAGCCCTCGAACCCCTTTTCCATGCCTGTGACACTTTCACCCATGTCCGTTTCAGCCCTTCCTGCATCGTTGCCCCGCACGATGAGGGCGGTCGTCAAGGCGGCAGCCGCACCGGGTGCCGAACTGCAACATGTTGACGTGCCCGTGCCCGGTCCCCGAGACGTGCTGGTCCGGGTTCAGGCCACGACGGTCTGCGGCACCGACCTGCACATCTATGACTGGGACGCTTGGGCGCAGGAGCGGACGCGTCCGCCCCTGATTGCCGGCCATGAGTTCTCGGGCGAGGTCGTGGCCGTGGGCTCCGAGGTCGACAACCTAGTGCCGGGCGACCGGGTAGCGGCCGAGACGCACGTGGTCTGCGGCACCTGTCGTGCGTGCCGCGAGGGCCAGGCCCACGTCTGCCGGCGTACGGTGATTCTGGGTGTGGATACCTCCGGCAGCTATGCCGAATATGTCCGCCTGCCCGCAGGCAACGGCATCAAGATTCCCGAGTCGATGGATCCCGTGGTGGCGTCGCTGCTCGAGCCGTTCGGCAACGCCGTGCACACGGTACTGTCCGGGCCGGTGGCCGGACGGACCGTGCTCGTGATGGGCTGCGGCCCCATCGGCATCATGGCCTGCGCTGTCGCCGCCGCCGCCGGAGCTGCCGCCGTCTTCGCCGTGGACATCAACCCATACCGTCTCGAGTTCGCCCGCCGCATGGGGGCTACCCACACGATCCTGTCAACCGAAGAGGATCCCGTGGCGGCGATCCGCCGTGCCACCGGGGGAGAAGGGGCCGATGTCGTCTGCGAGATGTCCGGGCATCCCGTGGCCATACGGCAGGCCTTCGAGGCCCTGGCCTACGCTGGGCGCTTTTCGATGCTCGGCCTGCCCAGCAAGCCCGTCGAACTCGACATCGCCAACGGCATCGTCTTCAAGGGTGCCACCGTCCACGGAATTGCCGGCCGTCGCATGTACGAGACCTGGTCCCAGGCGATGGGCCTTGTCGGCAGCGGGCGCGTGGATCTCGCCCAACTCGTGACCCATCGTCTGCCGCTTGATGCCTTCGACGAGGCCATGAGCCTGATGCGCTCGGGTTCCTGCGGCAAGGTCGCCCTGCTTCCCTGAACCGTGCCCTCGGAGGCCTGACGTGACCCATCCCTTGCAGTTCCTCGAGGACGAGCGGGCCGAGTTGATGGCCCAGGGGGCCTTCCGGATGGCCCGTGTGCTTGATGGCGCCCAGGAGCCCGTCTGCCGCGTGGACGGCCGCGAGGTTGTCAACCTCTCCAGCAATAACTATCTGGCGCTGGCCAACCATCCGCGTCTGCGCGAGGCGGCTATCGAGGCCGTTCGGACCTGCGGGGCGGGTTCGGCTTCGGTCCGGACCATCGCCGGCACGATGGCCGCGCACGTCGAGCTCGAGCAGTACCTGGCCCGGTTCAAGCACACCGAGGCGGCCGTCGTCTTCCAGAGCGGTTTCACGGCCAATGCCGGCACGGTCGGGTCCGTCCTCGGCAAGGAAGACGTGATCGTCTCGGACGCCCTCAACCACGCGAGCATCATCGACGGCTGTCGCCTGTCCCGGGCCACCATCAAGGTCTACAAGCACGCCGACGTGGCGGACCTGCGTCGGGTCCTCGAGGAGGTTCGCGGCCAGTATCGCCGCACCCTCGTCGTGACGGACGGTGTATTCTCGATGGACGGCGACGTCGCCCCCTTGCCCGATATCGTCGATGCGGCCGAAGAGCACGGGGCCATCATCATGGTCGACGATGCCCACGCCTCCGGCGTCCTCGGGCATCAGGGCCGCGGTACCGTGGACCATTTCGGCCTGCATGGCAGGGTGCACATTCAGGTGGGTACCCTATCCAAGGCCATCGGCGTGCTCGGCGGCTACGTTGCGGGCCCGCGAGTTCTCATCGAGATGCTGCATCAGCGGGGGCGCCCCTTCCTGTTCAGTACCTCCCATCCCCCGGCGGTCACTTCGGCCGTGCGCGAGGCCTTCAGGATGCTCGAGGAGGACGAGACGCTTCTTGCTCGCCTCTGGGACAACACGCGCTTCTTCAAGGAAGGCCTCGGGCGCATGGGCTTCGACATCGGTGTCTCGACCACGCCCATCACCCCCGTCATCACGGGCGACACGCGCTTGGCCATGCGCCTGTCCGATCGGCTCTTCGAGGAAGGTGTCTTCTGCGTCGGCATCGGTTTCCCGACCGTGCCCCGCGGTGCGGAGCGCGTGCGCGCCATCGTGACGGCAGGACATACCCGCGAGGACCTCGGCAGGGCCCTCGATGCCTTCGGCAGGGTCGGCCGCGAGTTGGGCATCCTGTCGGCCGTCACGCCGGCCTGACACGTTCCTGACACCTTCAACGGATCGTCCTGCTGGGATCGCTGCCAACTTGATGCTGGTATGGCATCGGGTTCGGGTCGATTCGCTCAGGGAGGTTCGCGAGATGGGCATGGCCATGGCTTGGGGCGAGGACACACTTCTGCGGCAGGGGCGACACCTCCGCAAGGTACGGGTCAGGGCGGGGCTGACCTTGCGTGAGCTGGCTGGCCGCATCGGTCTGAGCCACACGTCGCTCCTGCAGTACGAGCACGGCCGTGCGCAGCCTTCGGGGCGCACGCTTCTCGCCTTGGCGCGCGAGATGGGCGTGACACCCGAAGACCTGGGCCGCCCTACGCACGAAGCGCTGAGGGCTCCGGTCTGGCCCGTCGGGGTGGTGCTGGCAGGACGGACGGCGGCGCGGTTGACCACCCGGATACTCGATGGCGTCGACCGCGCGGAGGGTGTTCGGACACTCGGGACATGGCATGAGGAGCCGGCGCACCTCGATGCCGGCCTGCTCGGCCCGATTCGCTCAGCCGAGGAAGCCGAACAGCGGGCCGATCGCCTCAGGGTTCTTTGGGGGCAGGGCCTGCAGCCCTGGCGACATCTGGGTGCCGAGATGGAGCGCCGGGGGTGGGTCGTCGTGCACGCTCCTGTTGCGATGGTCGCTCCGCTTGGGCGACGCCCCGTACACGTCGGAGCCTGGCCCGTTGCCGTCCTGCCCACGGAGTCGGACCCGGCGTTCGATCAGGAGGGGGCGGCCGAGGTCCTCGGCTGGCATCTGGCCGGCCAGGCAGACCAGGAGCCGCGCTGGATTCGCCGTTTCGCCCGCGCCCTGCTGGTGCCGCGCCTGGTGGCCGAGCGCGAGCCCGGACGCGGTGTGACGCGCATGGACCTCCGCGAGCTGCTGCTCCTCAAGGCGGCCCACGGTCTGTCCATGGGCGGATGGTTGGACCGTCTTCGCGAACTGGGCCTGCTCGAGGCCCAGCACGCCTCCGAACTGGCGGCCGACATGCATGCCCGCGGATGGATGGAGCGGGAACCACTGCGCGAGGGGCCGCCGCCAAGCGCCTTCGAGGGCGCCATCCTTCGTGCTCTGAACGAGGGGCGGATCACCGGGGCGCACGCAGCGGTGCTGCTCGGGGAAAGCCAGTTGGCCTTCGCGTCCCGCAGTCGCGGCGAAGCCCCCCGGGGGCGTCCTCGCCTGCACTGAAGGTCCTCAGCGGCGGCTTGCCGGGAACCTGACGTTGAGCCAAGGCCGATCCAGGGTGATCGGTTCCCACGGACCGGCATGCCGGGCGGCCTCGGCCTCGATGCGGGCGAGCCGGTCGGCGACGGCCGGATGATCGCTCAGGAATGCAGGCAAAGCGGTGGCTTCAGACTCCGCCGAAAGCTTCTGGAGCATCCGGAACGACCGCACCATGCCTTGTGGATCGATACGGGCCTTAAGCATCAGAGCCAGCCCTTCCTTGTCGGCCTCGTCCTCGGCCTGTCGGCTGTGGTGCAGGCCGGCGAGACCTGCGGCACCAGACCAAAGGTCCGAGGGATCGCCGCCGGTCAGCACGAGCAGCAGCAACTGGATGCCCAGTTCTTGCCCCATCCGTTGCAGGCCGTGACGGCGCTGGACGTGGACGATCTCGTGTGCGAGGACTCCGGCCAATTCCTCCGGAGTGGAGCATCGCTCGAGCAGTCCCTGGGTGACGACGATGGCTCCGCCTGGCAGGGCCATCGCATTGACTCGGGTGTCACCCGGGGCAAGCGTGACACGGAATGACCAGGTCGCTTCATCGGGTGTGAGGCGTTTGACGATCGCCTCCACCATCCCGACCCGGACCCCACCGGTTTCGGCTTTGCCGACCACGACGGACTTCAGGGCCGAGTCGCCCAGCTTTCGTTCCCACGCCGGTGGCACCCACTTCGTGACCTGATGACCGACCTGGGGGATGCCCCATATCACCAGCAGGACAAACAGACCCACGATGGCCAGCAGGACCACGGCCAGCACCCGGTCGCCCCTGTCCCGGAGGAAGACCGGACCTGACGCTTGGCGCTGGCTCATGTCGGCACTCCTCCAGGGTTGTGCAGGAACGTAGCGGGGTGCTTGGCATGATGAAGCGAAGCGTGGCTTTCGGAAAGACTTTCGGTGGGGTCGGCCGTTACTCCCGCTGTCGTCCGGGCTCTTCGTGATCGGGACCTACACCCAGGTGCTCTGTGCGGAATCGCCCCCCCGAGGCCTCGAAGGCCGTTCCGACCCTTCTGAGGATGCGGTCGACCGCATCCAGTTCGGGGCCGAGCGTGAAGCGCACGCCGCGCCGCCGCATGTGGTCGAGTACGTCGGCAAGCAGATCGTGGCAGTCCTGTCCGGCGTAGCCATCCGTCACGTCGAAGGCGAGCCGTCCACCGGGCGACAAGCGCCAGACCACCCTCCGAGGCGGCTCTGGGCGCATCGCCGAGAGTCGTCTGTCCGTGCCGAAGGGCTCGTCTCGCACGACGGTGTAGCCCGAGGCCTCGAGGGCTTCGACAAGCAGATCACCGACATGGGTCTGCTGGATGCTCTCCAGGGTGCGCAGGCCTTCACGACGAACCTGCTCCATCTGTTCGAGCCACTGCGAGACGGCCGGAAGGGCGGCGGTCGTGTTCTGCTCCAGCAGGCCCAGGCAGTGGCGACCGGCCGTGGCCCACGCCGCCAGTTCGGCATCGGCCGCGACGCCCGTAGATCCAGCAACTTGCCTGGCACGCTCGATCTGGGCCAGATGCGCCATGGTCCGGATCGCCTGCGTGCGAAGGGCATCCCGGTCTGCGAATCGAGCTTCGTGGGCCTTCTCCTGGCGCGCCACCTCGGCTTGCCACGCATCCTGCATGCTCTGGACCCATTCGGCCCCCGTTCGAACGGCCCAGGCCCCGAGCCGACCGGCTGTGTCGGTAGCCTGCCAAAGACCGTGTCCCGCGATCGCTGCTGCATCACAGGCCGTCGCAGCCAGCAATGCCCCGCCCTTGAGGGCGGCCGTGCCGACGGCAAGCCCTGTCACGCCGACCGGAACGACCAGGGCATTGATGACGAGATCGCCTTCCGCGCTCACAGGGCCTCCCGTTCGCCACCGGGCCGGATGCCCTGTTCGAGATTCAAGGTACGGATCCGATCCTCGAGGAGGGCGACCTGGTCCTGCAGGGCACGCACTTGTTCATGAGCCGAGACAAGCGCCTCTTGATAATCGGCGACCAGACGCTCCGCGTGCAGCAAGCGTTCCTCGAGGTCCGGGCGTCCGGTCGCTGCCGATGCAGGTCCGGGCACCGGGCCTTCGGGACTCGGGGGCTTGACCCACTTCCCTGAGGCCAGGTCCCGTATGGAGCGGATGATGGGCCCTTCTGGCTCGCCGTTCACGTTTCTGCCTCCGAGTCAGAAGCCATGGTGCCAGAGCCACCAGCCTGCGGCCGCCAGCAGGGGCAGGATGCCCCAGTTCCAGTGCTGTCCGGCGACCGCAAAGGGCCGTTTCTGATCGGCTTGCCTGGGAGCGGCGGTGGGGAAGTACGCGATGCCGTCCGGCAGGTGGGGCGAGAGCGTGCCCTCTCTCACCCACGCCACCAGGCCCATCCGCCGGTCGGCTGATTCGGCAAGGGGATCGACCACCAGAGCAATCTGGAAGGGCAAGGGAAACTTGCGATGCTGCACCTCGAGATCCGGCGGCGACAGGAACACGCCGTGTCCGGGATGGGTGTGGCACCAGCCGACGACGCACGTCGTGCCGGGACGGGCCGCGATCTCGTCCACGGACCAGGTTCGCCATCTCTGGTGGGCCTTCAGGAACGCCTCGGCAGGAAAGGTGAAGGACTCGGCGTCGGCCTCTCCTTCGATCTCCTGCAGTTCTTCAAGGGCGATCTGCCAGCCATCACGAAGCTTTTCGGCCTTGCCCAGGATAAAGGCTCCGGCCTCCCGGCCGGCCATTGCCGAGCGCTCTCCGAAGCGCGCCAACCGTTCGAGGAACGCCTCCTCGACCAGCACCCGCGGGGCCCCGTCAGGCAGACCGGGCCAGCAGCGTGCTGCCTTCAAGCGGGAATCCTGCGGGACAGCGGGAAGAGTTCGGGCATCTCCGCCAGCGTGTCGCGGTACCAGCGCAGGGCCTGCTTGTTCAGGGCATGCGCCTCGTCCATGTTCACCGCACCGGCGTCTGCAAAGGCCGTCATCAGGAACAGGCGTCGGACCAGATCGGCCAGCGATCGGTCCGGCTGGGCCCAGGCCTGCTTGTCACCGTAGCAGGCAAGTCCGTTGTCCCATCGGATGTTCGGATGCCAGACCCGGTCGAGGAAATACACCTCGGGGCTTGCGGGCCGGTTCAGGTCATCCGGAAGGAAGAGGCGGACCCGGATAGGGCCGTGGGAGCTGTTCTCGAGCGGTTCGGCGAAAACCGGCTCCCAGTCCAGTGGGGCCGGATCCGTGACGCGAACGAAGCCTTCGGCGTCCCCGCCGAACTCCCGGACCAGAGACCGACCGCGTACCTCCATGTCCACGATGGCGACCGTTCGCAAGGCGAGGTCGATGCGCACGGGTGCCTTGCGGCCCACGGGGTCCAGCCAGGCGGTCGGTTCGGCTTCGATCAGCGATGCCGCCCCGAGCCGCGTGATCAGGGCTTGCAGGCCATCCCACTGGCGCGTCAGGTGCTCGGCCAGCCACGCCGTCACGCCACGGTCCCCGGACTGGCCATCGCGAGCGTCGCCCCGTCCGGAATCCGGACGTCGAGCACGTCGCCATCGTCCAGCAACTCGCCGTTCCACGCCATCATGTAGGGTCGGACCTCTCCCCGCATGTCCCGGCGGGGCAGGCCCCACTGGTCGACGAGCGCCGCCTTCAGGGCGGCAACCGTGGTGCCCGTCGCGACGTCATAGGCCTTGGCACCACGGGCCCTGTCCTTCAGGTCCTGGTCCAGAATCTCGATCACGTACTGCGGCATGTCGTTTCATGTTCCCCGGAGCAGCGACGACGTCATCAACAGTGCGATGCCTCCGGCCAGTGCCAGAATTAGTGGGGCTGCCGTCCAAGCGGGGTGACGGCGGCCCGCGTTCGGTCGGGCCAGAAGGCCGTCGTGCCCGCACTCGGCGCATCTGGCCTCGGCCATGATCCAGTGCGTGCCGCACAGCACGCGGGCACAGCCGTTCCTGTCGCAGGACAGTGGCGGCTCCGGGCAATTCGGCACCGGACACGAACCAGTCGGGCTGCGGCGCTTTTCCCGGATCAGGCGGAACAAGTGTCTTCCGGGTGTTTCGCGGACCACGGCTCCCCGCCACGTCGCCGCGGCGAGGCCTGCCGCCCAGGCCAGGGTTGCGAGGGCACCCTGCCGCCAATCGCCTCGGGTCGCCAGCACCACGGCACCTGAGGCAAGCAGACCGATGCCAGCGAGGAACCCGGCGGCCTTGCCCGTGGCCCAGGCAGCGATATTCGGCCGCCTCGTCCGCCAGGCGATGGCCGCGGCCAGCACGGACAGCATGGTGCCGGCCGGCGCCAACACGAGGACGCCGGGCAGGCTGCGGATGGCAGCCAGCGTGGCGGCAACGGGCACGAGGCTCGCCAGGATGGTCCGTGCCAAGGGGCTCACGGGCTGAGGTCCCCGAGGACGCCGGGCCACGTCACGGTCCATGCCTCGTCCCCATCGAACCAGCGGAGGCCGATGCCCGGCGGGATTCCCAGTGCGCGCGGCGTACGGGCGCATTGGGCGTGTGCACGCGGCAGATGACGCAGACTTTCGGCCGCCGGGTCCGGGGTACCGCAGTGAGGGCACGGGGCAGGGAGGTCGGGGCACCAGCGCCAGTCGGCGCTGGCCCTGCATCCTGGGCAGGCCGCGTGTCGGACGAGGTGACCCTCGAGGCCGGCCATGCCTGATGGCCCAAGCACGTCCCAGAGGTGGGCAATCGGCAGGTTGGCCATCTGGCGGTCCAGCCTGTGGACGCGCACGGGTTCGTGCCACGGGCATTCGGGTCGGACCGTCGTGCCCCGAAGAGCGTGGACCGAGGGCACGCGGAGATTCCAATGGGCGTGGGTGCCCCACGCCGGGGGGCTGTCCGGACCGGGAAGACCACGGCGCGCGTGAAGGACGGCTAGGGCCTCGAGCGCCAGCAGCCCGCCCAGAATGGAGGCGGTCATCGGCGTCGAGGGGACGCCACCGGCTGCCTCGGCTTCTCGACCGGCCTCGGCACACCCTCCGCGGGGCAGGTCCTCGGCCAGCAGGCGGTCTCCCAGGCCCTCGGGAAGCCGGCATTCGAGGCAAGGCCCCTCCTCGCCCGGATGCGTGGCCAGCGTGGCCTTGAAAAGGTCCGTGGCGTCGCCGAGTCCCCCCTGGACCCAAGGGATGCCGGCAACCCGACACAGTCGGCCAAGCCGCACCTGTGCCGCAAGGCTGTCCAAGGCCCCGATCGCGACGTCCACCCATGCGGCCAGGGCTGGCGAAACCTTTGCCACGTCCATCTCGAGGGGCACGAAGACGGCCTCGGGGGCCAGTCCGAGCGCCGACTCCGCAGCGGCCTTCGCCTTGGCCATGCCGACGTGTTCCGGTCGGAAGAGGACACTGCGCGAGAGGTTATGCAGCGCGACCTTGTCCCTGTCGACCAGAACCACGCGCCCCACGCCCATCAGGGCCAGATTCTTGAGCACCTCGTTGCCCACGGCACCGACCCCGGCCAGCAGGACGGTGGCTTCTGCCAACATCGCGCTGTTCCACCACGGGATCTGCTCGAGGCGTGCCATGCGACTCATGACGCGCCCCTTTTCTTGTGGGCTTCCCAGAGGGCCAAGGCCTCGCTCCGGATGGGCGGCGGGTGCTCCGTGGGGGCAAGCAGGCGTTCCAGGCGACGCCACCCCGGTGGCACGGCAAGACCGCCCAGCGCGAGCAGCAGGGCCATCGGCAGCCAGATGGCGAGGCGCATGCCTGCTGTTCCCGGAAGTGAGGGGACCATGCCGCCGCTGACGTGGCCGCTTGCGCGAGCGGTGGTGCCGGCGAGCCGCACCTCCAGGACGTGGGTGTAGGGGTCGGGGACGCGTCGCCCCAGGGCAAGCTCGAGGCCGTAGCTGCCGCGGATGGCACGCAGGATGCGCCCCCAGGCGTCATTCAGCGCGGCCACGTCCGGAGCCATCTGGAAGATGCCGCCCCCCTCCCCGGCGAGTTGCTTCAATCCGGGCACGTCGACCCAGTCCCGACTGCCCCGCGGGGCGTCCGTGCGTCCGTAGGCGATGGCGTGGATCGGGCAGCCGATGGAGCGGGCCGAGCGGACAAGACTATCCGGCGAAGGTGCGCCGGGCACGTTGTGCGCGCCATCCGTCAGGGCGACGAGGGCCAGCCTGAGTCCGGCATCCGGGCCGCGGTGCCGGGCCAGCTCGTTCAGGGCCCGTTCGACGGCGCCGCGCAGGTTCGTGGTCCCGGCACCCCAGCGGTCCGGTTCGATCTGGGCTATGGCGCGCTCGAGGCGATCCCGATCGCTGGTCGGGGCCTGGACGTCCACGTTCCGGTCGAAGGAAACGATCATGACCTGGTCTCGCGGATCCAGGAGTCTGACGAAAGCCAAGGCTGCTTCCCGCACCACTTGCATGCGGCTGGCCGGGCCGTGGGGACGCGCCTTCGCCAGCATGCTCCCGGATCGGTCAAGGACGAGAGCCACGCAGATGGGTTGACGCGACTCATGCCCCGTGCCGGCAGCGGCGATCGGGATGGCCTTGCCGTCGAGCGAGGCCTTGAAGGCTTCGGCACCGAGTCCCTCGACCGGGTCATCCCCGCGCAAGACGAGGACGTTCGCCCGTGCGCGCCACTGGCCCGTGGTGTCTCGCGCCGGCAGGATGCGGGCATCCTGGAGTCGGATGGCCAGCTCCGGCTTGCCATTCGTTCGGGCCTCGGAGGTCGCGGCAGGGATGATGGCCCACGCTGCCGCAATCATCAGCACCAAAGCGGGAATCCGCGAACGGGGGCCATCGTTCGTCCGCTGCAGACGTTCCAGACTGACGTGCAGGTGGGTTCCCTCGCCGATGCGCAGGATCTCGCCGTCCCGCAGGTGGACGGCCGCTTCAGGGGACAATCGATGGAACGCCACATCCGCCAGCTGACCGAGTTCATCCGGCCGCATGGGGCGATCCGAACGGTCGACCTGTGCTTGGCCAAGCGGACGCACCAGAAGGCTTCCCCCCCGGCGCTCCAGGGACAGATGCCTGGACAGCACGCCGGGGTCGCCCGTGAGCGTCCACGTGGCCTTCAGGCTGCCTATCGTCTCGATGGCCGCGACACTGCCGATGTCGAAGGCGAGGCCCAGCTGCTTTCCGAGCGGGGAGGTCAGGACGATCAGCCGGGCCCGGCGGGTGAGAACCTGCGCCAGGCCCATGCCGGCCCCTAGGCAGACTCCCAATGCGGCAAGGCCCATCGTCATCACCAGGACGGCGCCTTCCGGGCTGGCCGACAACGGCCCGGCCCACTCGGGGCCCTGTTCGACCACCCAACCGCCCAGCAGGCCGCCGACACCGGCACCGACCCCGGCTGCCCTGGCCCGCCGTGCCGAAGCCGCCTTGAAGCCTTCGGTCAGGCCCGTGGCGAGACCCAGCACCCCCCACGAGAGGCCTCTGGCCCATGGGGCATGCCCCAGCCCCGCATAGGCGGCCGCCGCCGCCAGCAATCCGACCGTCCCGAAGACCAGTCCGACGACAGCCCCGCGCAGGGCCTCTCCACCCCAGCGTGCAGGTGTCCGGAAGAGGCTCGGGTCCAGCAGCAAGACCTCGAGCACCACGAGACCTCCACCAAGCGCAGCCCCCAGGAGGCTGCCCTGAAGCGCGGCCCGTGCCCGTTCCGAGGAGAGGGCCAGCCATTCGGCACATTCGGCAGCGACGTACCACCCGACGATGCAGATTGCCCCCACCCAGAGGGCCAGCTGCACGATCCTCAAGGCATCAGGCGGGCCAAGGCCCGTTCGAGCGGGGCGTTGCTGCGCTCCTGCCGGCAGGCCTCGACCAACTCCGCGAGATCGGGCGGCAGATGTCTGGGTAGCATCGAGAAGAAGTTGGCCGCGACGAGGGCGCGCATGGCCTGCTCCACGTAGACAGCGGGGTCGTGGTTGGGTTTGTGGTCTGCCAATGCCGTGATGAGCCCGTGCTGGGTGATGACGTTGTCGGTAGCGAGCTCCGCGGCCCGCCGCACGATGACCTCTAGGCCGGCACCCGTCAGGCCTGCGGTTCGTTCCGCGATGGCGCCCAGGTCCACGTCGGTGCCGTACCGGGTTCCGATACGGCCGGCAAGGGTGGCGAGCACCGCCGTCCGTTCCTCCCGGTCGGGGGCGAGGATCGGGACGACGCGATCGAACCGTCGGAGCATCGCGGCATCGAGAAAGTCGGGCCGGTTCGTGGCCGCGACCCACAGTACACGGCCGCGGTGCCGGTTGTCTCCCATGAACTCCAGCAGCTTGCCGAAGATCCGTTTGTCGGTATCCCCCCCGGCGCCCGCCGTAGGCCCTCCACGGCTGCCAAGGGCCTGGTCGATTTCGTCGACGAACACCAGCACCGGGGCGAGGGCCACGAGGAGATCCAGAACCTTCGTCAGATTCCGCTCGCTCTCGCCCACCCACATGCTGCGGATGTCCTGCAGCTTGACCATGTTCAGCTGGGTGCCGTGGGCCAAGGCTTCCGCGAGGATGGTCTTGCCCGTCCCGGGAGGACCGGCGAGCAGGATGCCCCGGGGCACCAAGGCCAGCGCTCGCGCGAGGGCGTCGCGAGAGGCGTCCGTGTGCTCGTGCCGGGCGTTCAGGTCGAGGTAGCTCCGGATGTTGCCGATCTTTTCGCCCAGATAGGCCTTGACGTGTTCCAGCCCGCCGATGGCGTCGAGCCCATGACGTGTTTCGACGATCTGCAGCAGCCCGTGGCTCTCCAGACGGATGATGTCCCGCTTGCGCTCGGCGACCAGGTCCTGGCCGATCGCCCTGCCCGTCGCGGCCGCCAACCTCAAGGTGTTCAGGATGTCGCGCAGGGAGAAACCCACGGTGTGCCCGGCCAGGTCCGCGGGCGTGAAGTCCGGTTGCCACGCCAGGCGGGCGAAATGGGAATCCGCGAGCACATGGTCGAGATAGATCCGGCGTGCTGCCGCATCGGGCAGCGGGATTTGCAGGGACACCGTGCCGCTGTTGGCCCCCTGCACGGCAGCGGCCACCTGGCCATGCTCCGCGGCCAGCATGACGACGAGATGGCCATGCTCGGCAAGCTCTCCGTCGAGGGCCCAGCGTTGCAGTGTTTCCACGGCGATCCACTGGTCGCGACCGCGGGCATCTGCAGGCGCCAGTTTGTCCACGTGCTCCAGCAGCACGCACAGACGCCTGCCCCCTTGGCGCAAGGCCCTTTCGATGGCTGGCAGAGCCTCGTCCGGAGGCTGCAACGGGCTGATCCGTCCTTGCCCCTGGAGCCGATGGAAGTCCCGGTCGTCTCGCGTGGGGTCCACCGGCACGTTGCCCTCGGCTGACTCGCGAAAGCCCAGCAGACGCCCAAGGCCGGGCTCACGCCCGAGGCTCTCGGCCTGAGCCTGCCCCGTCGCGGGAAAGCCGATGCCGCGGGACAGGCTGTAGGTGACGATCAGGAAGCGATCCGCAAGGCGTTGCACCAGCAGGTCCCGGACAGTCGTGATGCGACCCTCGACCAACACGTGGTCCTGGATGTTGAAGTGCAGCAGGAACTGGTGGGCGGCCTTGGCCCTGTAGTGGTCGCTCAGGGCCTGGAACCACGGCGGCAGCGGGGCTGTCGCACCGGGGGGCGGAGCGTTGGACTCGGACATGGTGGCCTGTCTGGCCTATACCCGGGCGGCGGGGTCAGGCAGGCAGGGCGGTGCCCGGCAAGCCTGCGGCCTCGTTCGGCTGGCCGGCGATGGCCGCCAGCATGTCCACCGGGGTCACGAGGCCCGCGACCTGTCCCTGCGCGTCGAGCAGCAACACGAGGTTGTCATCCGAACGACGCAGGAGGTCGAGCAGATCGAACGGCCGGGTCGTTGCCGGCGCCGACAGGATCGGCATGCTTCGGGCCAGTTCGGCCAAGGACCTTCCGGCAGCCAATTCTGCCAGGGCTTCCTTGGCGCGCACGATGCCGATGGGTTTGTCGAGGCTGCCCTCGCCGACCGGCATCAGGCCATGGGGGGCGCGCAGCAGGCTGTCGCGGAGCTCGGCCTCGGGGCGGGTCGCGTCGAGCCAGACGATCGCGGATCGGGGCGTGGCCCACGTGGCAACGGGACGTTCAGCCAGGGCCAGGACCCCTGAGACCAGCTGGCGCTCGGGTTCCGCGAAACCCGCTTCGTCGATGGCCTGCGGGGGCAGATCCCCGAGCAGGCGCAGCACGCGCTCCGTGGTGTGCAGCCGGAAAGGCCGGGTGGCTTCCGCCCTTGCGGCATTGCGATGGCGCACCTGATTGAAGGTCTCGATGAGGACCGAGAAACCGATGGCCGCATACAGGTAACCCTTGGGCACGTGGACGTGGAAGGCCTCGGCAATCAGGCTGAAACCGATCATCAGGAGGAAGGACAGACAGAGCACGACGACGGTAGGGTGCTCGTTCACGAAGCGTGACAGCGGCTTGGCGGCCAGCATCATCACGCCCATCGACACCAGCACGGCCGTGATCATGATTCCGAGGCTGTCCACCATCCCGACTGCCGTGATGACGGAGTCGATGGAGAACACGAGGTCCAGCAGCACGATCTGGGCCACCACCCTCCAGAACGGCGCGTGCTGCGTCGCCTTGCCCGGACCGTGCGAAGCGCCCTCGAGGCGTTCGTGCAGCTCCATCGTGGCCTTGAAAGTCAGGAACAGGCCGCCTGCCAGCAGGATGAGGTCCCGGCCCGAGGGTGCGAAGGCCGCAATCCGGAACAGGGGCTCCTTCAAGCCCACGATCCAGGAGATGCACGCCAGCAGACCGAGGCGCATGACCAACGCGAGCGAGAGGCCGATCCCGCGTGCCTTGTCCCGTTGGGAGGGCTCGAGCTTGTCGGAGAGGATCGCGACGAAGACGAGATTGTCGATCCCGAGGACGATCTCGAGGACGATCAGGGTGAGCAGGCCTGCAATCAGGCCAGGATCGAGCAGGTGGGCCATGGATCGGTGCCGTTCGCGATTCGGGTGGGCCTTAGAAGGGTACCACTCCGTCTCTCATTCCTGCCGATGGCGGCGTCGCCCGATCTCCGCAGCAAGCCAGATGCCTGCCAGCAGCAATCCCGGGGCCAACATCGCGCCAAGCGTGGCCGCCGTGACGGTTCCCGCCAGGCCCCCCACTGCTGCACCCGCCCAGACGACTCCGGGCCCTGCGGCAAGCAAGCCGAGGCCGAACAACAGTTGCCGCTTGCCGCCTTCGCGTCCCGCCAGGATGTCCCCGGTCCCGACCACGACGTCGTAGCCCCCGAAGAGCACGGCGGGCAGGGCGCCACCCGCCATGGCGAGCGTCAGGGCAAGCGCCGGCCCGCCGAGGAAGAAGCCCACCAGCGCACCGGTCCCGGCAAGGAGCGGGCCACCAACTCCGGAAACCAGCATCTGGGCCAGATCCTCGAAATCCGCGAGACGCCGGGCCGAGGGTGGGGCAGCCTGCACTCGTTGCCGGGCTTGCGGCCGATGCTGCGGCCGCGCCGGGGTGGTCGCAGCATCGGCTGGCAGGGTGCTGCGGACGTTGCGGACGGGATGGTGCCGCAGGGACGGGGCAAAAGCGATCATTCAGCAGTCGGTTTCTCGGGGGACGCAAGGAGGTTGTCGTGCCTCCCCGACCGGGTGAAGACTGTGTTCAGGTTATGCCGGGATCAAGAAACGTTTAGCCCGTGTTGCGCAAACCCGCCGCGATGCCGCTCACGCTGAGCTTCAGGGCGTCCAGCAGGGCCGGCGGGGGCGTCGCCTCGCCGCAGGCACGCCATCTTGCCAGCAGGGCGATCTGCAGGTGATTCAGGGGGTCGACATAAGGGTTGCGCGCCGCGATTGACCGACGCAGGGTCGGTGCCTGCTCCAGCAGTTCGGTCTGGTCGAGGACCAGCAGGACTTCCACGACCGTCAGGCGGTACTCGGCCTCGATGCCCTGCCAGAGGACGACGAGGTCTGGAACCGATCCGACAAGTCCCGCCACATACCGCGAGGCAATGGCCATGTCTGCCTTGGCCAGCGTCATCTCGACGTTCGAAAGCAGCGTCCGGAAGAAGGGGAAATCGCGGGCCATCTGGCGCAGGCGTTCGGTGGCATCCGGACCCTGGGCCTTTCTCCAGCCCGATAGCGCCGTGCCCAGACCCAGCCAGCCCGGCAGGATCATCCTGTTCTGGGTCCATGCGAAGACCCAGGGGATGGCCCGAAGTGCTCCGATGTCGCTGCCGGCCTGGCGCCGGGCCGGACGGGACCCCAGCCTGAGACCGCCAAGCAGGTCGAGCGGCGTCGCCCGGCCAAGGAAATCCGCGAAGGCCGGATGGTCGTGGACAAGGGTCCGATAGGCGATGTGTGCGCGCTCCGAGAGGTCTGCAGCGATGCGCGGCCACTCCGGGTTCTCGGACGCCTCCTCCGCCGGCAGCAGGCTGCTCTCGAGCACGGCCGAAGTCACCAGTTCCAGGCTGCGTCTCGCGAGGGGGCCCCGGCCGTACTTGTGGCCGATGACCTCACCCTGCTCGGTGAGTTTCAGGCGCCCGCCCACCGTGCCGGGAGGCTGGGCGAGGATGGCGAGGTGCGAGGGACCACCACCGCGGCCGACCGACCCCCCCCTGCCGTGAAAGAGTTTCAGGCGGATGCCGGCTTCGCCCGCGACCTCCAGCAGCTCCTGCTGGGCGCGGTAGAGTGCCCACGAAGAGGTCATGATGCCGCCGTCCTTGTTCGAGTCGCTGTAGCCCAGCATCACTTCCTGAACGTCACCCAGTGCGCGCAGATGGGCGCGGTAGGCCGGCATGGCGAACAATCGGCGCATGATGCCCGGCGCCTCCGCCAGATCGGCGATGGTCTCGAAGAGCGGGACGACGGGCATGGTCGACACGCAGGCGCCGTCCTCGGCCCACTGCAGCACGCCGCCCTCCCGTAACAGCAGCAGGGCCGTCAGGACATCCGCGGGGCTCGTGGTCATGCTGAGCACGAACGATCCGAGCGCCTCGGGACCGAAGACCCGCCTGGCCGCGGCGACCATCCGGAAGGTATCGAGCGTTTCCCGCGTCGACGCATCGTAGGGTGCGAGGTCGCGTGCCACGAGCGGACGTCGGTTGGTCAACTCGCCTTCCAGCCAAGCTTCGCGTGCACCGGCATCCCACGCACGCACGTCAAGGCCGAGGCGTCCGAGGACCGTATCGAGGGCCCGCTGGTGGTTGCCGGCATGCTGTCTCAGGTCCATCCGGGCCCCGTGGAAGCCGAAGGAAGCCACTTGACGACGCCATGTCCGCAACGGTCCGTCCGCGACTCGGGTGCTGCGATGGCTGCGCAGGCTCCTGTCCAGGACATCGAGCTCTTGCAGCAGGTCAGCTGCGGAATCGTATCCTGCTCGAGAAGCCGGCATGCGTTCGGCATCCTGCCACGAATCGCACCATGCCGCGCGCATCGCCTGCAATCGATGACGGATGATGGCGAGTCGTTGGCGGTATGGCTCGAGCGGATTGCGGTCGTGCGCCTCGGCGGCGCGCTCCGGCCACATGCGGGCGTCCGCGGCCAGAGCCTCCTGCAGGTCTTCCGGGATCCGGATCCAGTTCGTCGACTGGCTCAGGTCGGCCGACAGCGCATCAGCCGCAGCCATGTGCCGCTGGAGCATGCCTCTGTGGCCGGCAAGCAGGGCCTGCCACGTGGCTTCCGGCGTGACATTGGGGTTGCCGTCCCGATCCCCGCCGATCCAGGTGCCCATGCGCAGGAATGCGGGCACGGGGAATGCCTCCCCGGGGTAATGTCGGGCAAGGATGTCCTCGAGGCCCTGGAGCAGTTCCGGCACGGCATCGAAAAGCACGCCCTCGACATGGAACAGGCCGTTGCGGACTTCGTCCTGGACGGTCGGCGCCCGCTGGTGCACTTCGTCAGTCTGCCAGAGCCCCTCGATGATGGCCGCGATGTCGGCTTCCGCGCGTCTTCGTGCCGGCGAGCCTGGCGGGTGGGCCTCGCGTCGTTCGAGCAGGTCGGCGAGATGCCCGACGTGCTCCAGGACCGTGCGGCGCAGGGCCTCCGTCGGATGCGCCGTCAGCACCGGTTCGATCTCGAGCTGCTCCAGCAGGTCCCGGATGGCCGAGGCCGGGACGCCACGCGCCGCGAATCGGGCCACGACGGCCGCGAGGGATCCCGGGGCGGGTTCCTCGCCGGGGCGGTCCTCCCGGGCGTTCAGGCGGCGGATGCGCTGGTGCTGCTCGGCGAGGTTGACCAACTGGAAGTAGAGGGTAAACGCTCGCAGCACGCCGGCAGCCGTCTCCGTATCAAGGTCCGCGATGGTGCGTTCGAGGCGGGCTCCCAGCGCCCTATCCTCCGGATCGGCCCGCAGGGCCTTGAAGCCCCGGCGCAGCTCTTCCTCGATTGCGAAAAGTCCGGCGCCGCCCTGCTCCGTCAGGATGGTCCCGAGGCAGTCGCCCAGAAACCGGATGTCCTCGCGCAGCGGGGCGAGGCGTGTGTCCGTGGTGTCCTGTTGATCGGGCATCGGCTCGTGGCTGGTTCAGGTGAGACAGCTTACATGCCCGCCATGCGGGCACGGCTCACGCTTGCTCGAGTCGACTCAGCGCATATTTCGGGGAGTGCCGACCCGCGCATAGGCCCGGGCTGCCGCCGCGGTCGGATCCGCAGGCGACGGAGCAATGTGGCGGATGCTCAGACCCGAGGCAGCGAGCCAATCGGAGACGTCCTGCATGGCAATCGCCGCTTCCGGAGCGTCCTTGCCCGGCGTCACCTCGATTTCGTGCCGGACGGTCGCTTCGCCAGCGCCGTCCAGCGTCCGGCTGGTCCCGAGGACGACCTCGGCCTTCCAGCCCGCACCGAAGGTCATCTTGCGCTCGATCATGTTCCTGTCTGCACGGTGGGTCGGCAGGAGCAGACCCGGCTGGGCCTTGCGGGCTCCGACCAAGGCATCGGCACCTGCCCACAGTTGCATCTGCCACGCCTTGTCCAACTCGGTCATGGCCTTGCGGGTCGGCAGGCTGCCCTGCTGGATGGTGCCCAGCAGCGCGAGTCCCGGGTCCCAGAGGGCCATGACCTGGCTTTCGAACAGCGTCGCATCCCACGATTCGGCGACGTTCATGACGAGCGGCAAGGCCGATACGGGCGCACCTTCCCGGCTCAGCGGACGACGCAGTTGCATCTCGCTGGTCCTGGCCTTGCGCTTGACGCGCAGCTTCCAGGCCGTGCGCCCCCCCTTCCATGCCCAGCTCTGGCCATCGAAGGCATCGAAGTACAGATCCGTTCGGGTGCGTGGCGTGCTCCAGCCGGTGCCCGCGGCGAGCAGCGCATGGCCTTCGGCAGTGAGTTCTGCCCGTATCTCGACGTCTCGGGGATGGTGCCCGTCCTGCGCGGTGGCTCCCGCAACACCGGACGCGACGTTTCGAAGCGCAGCCGGGCCGGTCGTGCCGCAGGCCGCCAGCAGCCAGCCAAGGACCAGTCCCGTGAGCAGGAACGGCTGAGGCCATCGGCTGGACATATGCCGCATGCAGGTGTTGTGCCGGCTGCTTGGGCACCGCTTGTCCGCAGGGGCCTGTCGAGGCCGGATTTTGCTATAATTTAAATAATGCTTAGCATTTTGTTTACTACTGGAGTGTGCTCGTGATGAATCGATTTCTGTCCGTGGCGTGCGTAGGTGCGGCCGTGCTTGCGGGTTGTGGCGCCCCGGCTCCCGTGGCCCGCACGGCGCCCGCGATGGCGATTTCCGCGCAGGCCGGTTCCTTGGCCCGGCCAGTCCGCTTGCTGGCCCCCGCCGTCACGCCCGAGCGCGAGTTCAACAACTATTACTCGGGAGAGGTGGACACCTGGCTCTTGCGCGCCGTCGGCTACGAGGACCTGCTGGAGGGCCAGTGGGGTCGGGCTCGCTTCCGCGTCGAGGAGACCTTCTACGACGAGGCCGGCGGGATGGTGGGCAACCATCCGGTGCGCCTGCGCGTGAACAACGACTGGACCCTCAGCGGCGAGTCGCGGGGCGTGCCCGTCACGGGCAAGTTCGACGGCAAGTGGGGCGCCGAGGCCACGGCCCACGGGCGGACGGTCTATCTGGAGCGATTCGGCAACGTCATCGAAGGGAGGACCGGCATCCACGGCCGCTTCATCGTCCAGACCAGCATCGTGCCCCACGACATCCAGTTGCTGGGCCTGCTCGCCGTGCTGCTCGCCGGCGATCCCACCCGGTACGCCACCCGCTAGGGTCAGCCGCACCGCGCCGAACGGGCGATGCCGAGGTCCAGGCCCTCGGCGCGACAAGCCTCGAGAATCGTTTCCAACAGGTCCTCGTCGCCGACGAATCCCAGTTTGCCGCTGTCCTCCTCCAGGACGATGCGCAGGAATCGCCCGTCGTCCGCGTGCCAGTCATAGGTGCGCAGGCCTGCCGGCAGGGCCCCCTTGCCGCGGGTCGCATCACCGCCCGTGTGGACGTGGGCGAGGCCCTGCGCGCGCACGGTCCGGGCGAGACCCTCCGCCTCGGCGGCACCGAACGCATGGGCACTCCGCATCAGATGCTGGGGATGGAAGCGCAGCAGGTGCCAGGGCGTCGCAGTCCCCAATTCTTCGCGAATCCAGCGGGCAATGGGCAACAGGGCTTCCGGGCCGTCGTGGTGCCCGGGTACCAGGCAAGTCACGACTTCGACATGCACGCCCGCCCGACGCGCTTCGAGCGTGCGCGCCCGGCAAGTCGCCGCGGGCGATAGCGCCGGGTCCGTGCCCATCAGCACGCCATAGGTCTGCTCGTCCCACGCCTTGAGATCCACGCGCCAGACGTCCAGCCACGGCAGCAGTTCCGCCAGGGCTTCGGCCGTGTAGAAGCCGTTGGTCACGAGCACGGTGTAGCCACCGGCCGCGCGCATGGCCTTGCTGGTCTCGACGACGAAGGGCCACCACGGGGCCGCTTCCGTAGTCGTCCACGCGATACCCGCGCAGTCCTGCTCCCGCGCGAGCCTGACGACGGCTTCCGGTGTCCACGGTTCAGGCAGGTCCGTACGTGCCCCGCCGCGTGCCCAGGCGAGGTCTGCATTCAGGCAGTGCCGACACCGCAGGGTACAGCCCCACGTGCCCAGAGACAGGACGCGCGTTCCCGGGCGGTAGTACCAGACAGGCTTCTTCTCGATGGTGTCGACGGACCAACTGGCCACCCGTCCGGCGAGGAGGTTGCGGGGGCCTTCGGCGCCCCATGCCCAGCCGCCGCAGAATCCGGGTGCCCGAGCCAGATCGCAGCGCCGAGGGCATACGTGGCAGCGTTGCTCCATGCCCTCTCCCTACCCGAACCATGGCATGCTGCGGCCATGCGTGCCTGGAGGGAACAGGAGCGGGCGGCGGTCTCGCGGATGGCCTCGGGGCCGAGAAACTGGTGGCGTCCTGCCCTGACCGTCTGGGGGACATCCTCCCCCGTGGCCTTGCTGTTGCTCTGGATGGTTCTGCCGGCAGGCTTGCCCGGTCCGGGATGGATGTTGCTCGGATGGATGCTGGGGGCCCCCCTCGGTCTCTTCGCCACCGGCGCCCTGACGGCGGGGCCGCGGGCCACGTTGCTCTCTGCCCTGCTCGTATGGGCTGTTGTCCCCGGCGTCCTTGCCTGGACGTTGATGTGGCCGCCCGCTGCCCTCCTGCAAGTTGCGGGCAGTCCCTTGTTGCTGGGGATGCTCACGTGGCCGAGATTGTTGCGGTGCGCAATCCTCGGGCATCGGGCCCGTGGTTGGTCGCTGCCGCCGATGGCTTTGTTGCGCGACACCGCCTGCCCCCCGCGGCTGCTGGAATTGGTCGAGGCCCTCGTGGCTGCGCCGGCTGGCGAGGAACTTGCCGGGCGCCGTCTGGAAGCGGTGGCCGACCCGGATGCCGCAGGCAGCGTGGTCCCGGAACGGTCCGTGCGCACGCCGTTGCAGCAGCGGGCACGGGCGCTCAGGGAGCGGGCTCGGGTGAGGCTTCCCGGCACTGCAGGCGTTCACCCCCCACCGCATGACCCGGCGGAACTTGCACGGTCCGCAGGCGACATGATGCTCGCCTGTCGCATCCTTGCCGCCACCCGCCCCCGGGCATTGGCCGGATTCGTCGGCGAGCAGCCGCAGGTGGTTGCCGAGGCCCTGGCTTGGGAGGCACCGACCTTGCTCGGGCTGTGGGCGCTCGCGCCTCCGTCCGCCCGCCCCTGGCCTTCGCAGGCCTGGGCTCTGCCGGTATCCGGGGGGGTGACGGCCCTGCAGCGGGGGATGCAGCCCTATCTGCCCTACGTCGGTACGGGGGAGGGTGCCTTCAAGGTCCTCTCGCGCGAGGCAGGTTGGTCTCTGGCGGCCTTGGGCGTCGACGAGGCCGGAGTGCCCATCACGGCCATCGATGCCGATCCGCGCTCGGTCCGACTGGCTTATGGCCGGGAGGATGGCGTGGTGGCCCTGGTCCGGGTGGTCGACGGAAAGGTTGTCGGAAACGGCAGGGAAGTTGCGGCGGCCCCTGTCCGAGCGGTCCAGTTCGTGCCGGGCCGGCCTTGGCTGGCCGCGGCGGCCGCCAGCGGCTGGCTGCAGGTCATGGCACTCGACGAGGAGGGCCTACCCGTGCGGTTTCGCCAGCAGCCCGTGTCGGCACTTGCGCGGATGTCCTGGCGTCTGCTCCCGGATGGCGCGGCGGCGTGGCTGCTGGGGCCCGGCTGTTTGCGCGTGTTGCGGCCCGAACAGGATCGAACGCCGGTGTCGGGGGACTTCGATGCGGACTGGCTGGGGCTCGCCGTGGAACCGGTCTCCGGGACCTGGGTCCTCGGTCAGATCGGGGAGGTCCGCGGATATGGACCATCAGGCGGGGAGCCCCTGTGGCGTCTGCGTGGGCGCGGCTTACCGATCGACGCGGCGTTCGGTCGTGCCGGGGACTGGCTTGCGACCGTCTGGGACTCGGGGGAGGTGCGCGTCCACGACCTGCAGCACGGGAGTCTGCTGGCTTTTCATCGCCTCGAGGCGGTCACGGGGACCATCACGTTCGTGGACGAGGCGCGCCTCGTGGCGGTGGGGACGGCGGATGCCCTGCATCTGCTGCCGGTACACCGGGCTGATTCCTAACGAATTTTCATGGATGCCTTAAGAAACGTTTAAAATGCCCGGGGTGATGTTCAGGCCGCCCGAAGCATCTGCGACAACACGAACATATCGAGCTCCTGAGACACTTTTCCGGAAGGTGACCGTGCGTCTTTTCTCGCGTTCGTTCCTCCTCGTCGCCACGGTGGCCAGCGCCGCAGGTTGCGGCCAGACGCCCGCGGCATCCGTGCCTGCGGCTCGGCCTGCCGGCCCCGTGGCTGCGCCCTCCGACGTGCAGGCGCAGGGGATGTTCCGCCCCACCTACATCGAGGCCTTGCTCAACCAGGTTTTCGAGCGTTACGACCACAACCGCAACGGCGTCATCGAACTAGAAAAGCCGGATGGCTTCTGGCGGGGCATCTTCCACCGCGACGAGCGTTTCCGCCGGGATGGTTCGGCCTCGGGTGGCGTCACCGTGCTCACGATGCGTGACCTTTTCTATCACGCGGATCGTGATCAGGACATGAAGGTCACGCGGGCGGAGATGGATACGCAGGTCCGCAGTTTCGACATCAATGCCAACGGCATCCTGGATGCCCGAACGGTATGGCAGTGGATCATCCTGCGTCCTGACCAGGAGTACGAGCGCTTCATGGCACGCTACCGAGAGCAGGTGGTGCGGACCGAGCCGCCGGCAAGCCAGCCTGTCAATCCGGCACCTCAGCCCGTCCCCTCGGCGGCGCCGTCCACGGCACCTTCTGCCGACCCGGCCATCGGCGTTCCCCGGCAGCCCTGATTGCGCTCCTTGCGCCGGGCCGGGCGGGGTCTGGGCCTCGATGGCCTGGACCTCGTGGCCTGTGGCCAGGCAGCAGCCGTCCATGCCGCCCTGCCCGTACTGCCGCTGGTTGCACGGGAGGCTGGCGGGGACACGGTCGCCATCAGCGCGATGGTCACGGCTTCCATGTTGTCTGGCCTGCTGACCCACGTTCCTGGTGGCTGGCTGGCTGATCGCGTCGGTCGGCGTCCGGTGTTGCTGGTCGGTCTCGTCCTGCATGCCGTGGTTGCCGTCATGCTGCTCTTCGGGGTGGGGGGGCTATCGGGTCTGGTGCCCTTGCGTGCGCTCGAGGGTGTCGCGGCCGCTCTGGCCACCACCGCGGCTCTGGCACTTGCAGCCGAGCAGGCTCCGCCATCGGCGCGCGGCAGCCGGGTCGCACGTCTGACGGGTGCGCAGAGTGCCGGCTACGCTCTTGGGCCGGCACTGGGCATGCCCTTCCTGGCCTTCGGTCCGAAGGGGGCCTTCGCGGCCGCTTGCGCACTTGCGGTGGCCTCCATGCTGATCGCGTGCTCACGGACCGAGGGCGGCCCTTCGCCCGCGACGGAGGACGCAGGCGTGGCGGGACCGTCGATGCCCACGGATACCGCAGCCACTTTGCGGATCGGCGTCCTCGCGCTCCTCGGGATCCGGGCGCTTGGCGGCGGCTTGGTGGTGGGCATGTACGAGGCAACGTGGGCCGACTTCATGCTCGCTCGAGGGGCGACAAGCTGGCTCATCAGTGCGTCTTGGGCCATTTTCGCGCTGCCCCCGGTCCTGCTGGCAGCGCACGTGGGCCGCAGCCTCGATCGGTTCGGTCCGGTGCTGCCGCTTGCCGCCGGTTCGGGCTTGCAGGCCGTGGCCGTCGCTTCCTATCCCCACTGGAGCGGGGCTGCCCTGCCCCTCGTCAGTTGCGTGGTCGAGGGAGTCGGCTTCGCGTGGTCGATGCCGGCCCAGCATGTTCTCGCCGTGCAGGCGTCGCCCGGCCGACTTCGCGGCCGAGTGCTGGGGGCCCTCGGAGCTTGTGTCACGGGGGGGGTCATTGTCGGGGCGTGGTTCTTTCCCTGGTTGCAGGCACATCGCCCTGACACCATGTTTGTCGTTTCCGCCTTGGCGATGAGTCTGCCTGCCTTGCCCTTTCTCGTGATGCACCTGCTGAAAACCCGGCAGCAAGGGGGACTCCATGCCGCGTGACATGGGGCCGACAGCCGCTCGCTTCGTCCTTGCGGGGGGGCTCCTCGTTGCTCTGGTGTCCCTGCCGCAGGCGCATCAGGTGGCCTCGGCGGCAGCCAGCCTGCCGCCTCTGCGACCGATGGCCCGGGACGTCCTGGCGCGGGCGCAAGTCACGTGGTGGACAGGCGGGGTGGGGCAACCCGTCGCCTTTGCGGCGCCCTCGGGGGCGCAGGCCGGTCAAGGCTGGATCGTCGACAAGGACGGCCTGATCCGGGCGTGGGTCGGGGAACGAGCGGCGCGCCGCCCCGTGCTGGATGTCCGGGAGGCCATCAGCACGGGGGGCGAGCAGGGCCTGCTCGGCCTGGCCTTCCATCCGGGCTTCCTGGGTACGGGCCGTTTCTTCACGAACATGACGGATACGGACGGCCATACCGTCATTACGGAGTGGCGTCTCGACCGACCAGCCGGCTGGTCGACCACGGAAGGCGATCCCCCTGCGGTCCGGCGGGTCCGGGTGTTGCTGCAGGTTCGCCAGCCCTTTCCCAATCACAACGGCGGCCATCTGGCCTTCGGGCCAGATGGTCGGCTGTATGTCGGCATGGGGGATGGCGGCGGGGCCTACGACCCCCTCGGCACGGCACGCAACCCCGATTCCCTGCTGGGCAAGTTGATCGCGCTGGAGGTCGAGGGTGCTTCACCCCGCCCGATCGTGGTGGCCTCGGGCCTCCGCAACCCGTGGTCGTTCGTCTTCGATCGACGCTCCGGCGACTGCTGGATTGCCGATGTGGGCCAGAATCGGTGGGAGGAGGTCAATCTGGTTCCCTTCCGGGGACTCAAGGGGCGCGACTTCGGCTGGTCGCGGGTGGAGGGGCGCGGGCATTGCCTCGGCTTCAGACGTCCGTGCGATGACCCCTCCTTCACGCCCCCGGTCTGGGAGTACGGCCACGAGACGGGTTGCAGCATCTCGGGCGGAGTCCTCTACAGAGGGGGTGCCCTGCCATGGCTGCAAGGACGCTACCTGTACAGCGACTACTGTTCGGGCTTCCTGCACCTGCTGTCGGCTTCCGGCGACCGCATCCTCGAGGCCGAGGATGCCACGGGCTGGATGGCCGGCTCTCCCGGGCGCATCACGGCCCTGGCAGAGGATGGGGCGGGCGAGGTTGTCCTGCTGAGCCAAGCGGGTGCCGTCGGTCGCCTGTTGCCTCGGAGAAACCTGTCCCAACCGCGCAAGAACGGACCTTAACCCTTCGATAAGGGAGATGGACATGCGCCCTACTCTCTCCCCCCGAACCCGCGCTCGCCGCTTCCTGCTGGCGATGCTCGTGGCCGGATGCGGCGGTGGTGCGCCTTCCGACCAGCCGCGCTCGTTGGCGCCTCATGCGCACGTCGACGGCCCGATGGACATGGCCGCCCGCTCGATGATGGACGGACAGGCGGATGTTCCGGCCTCACTCCGGCCGGCCCCGGCCGATGCACATCCCGGTCAGTGGTTGCTGATGAGCCACCACAACCACAGCGGCTACCTCGACGGCCGCAAGGCACTGACGACGATGATGCAGGCCGCGCGCAACGCGGGTCTCGATGCGATGAGCCTGACGGACCACAACACCATGAAGGGAACGCTGTCCCAGGAGTTCCAGAATCCCGGCGACCTTGTCATGGTCCGGGGCATGGAGTGGGGGGCCTTGCGCGAGCAGGGAGAGACCGTCCTCGGGCACGCCTGCCTGCTCGGTCTGGAGGGAGACCAGCCCATCGAGACGCACTTCAGCCTCGATCAGATGTTGACCGAGGCGACGGAGCGCAAGGCGACGATCGTCATCAACCACCCCTTCACCAACAACAACCAGTGGCTGCAGCCCGATCCCGATCCGCGCGCGCACGCGGTCGAGGTCTGGAACCACTGGTGGGCTCTGGTGAGTCCCATCATCCACAACAACGAGGCCCTCGCCTGGTGGAACAAGGCCTTGGCGCGCGGCCAGCGCCTGACGGCGTTCGGTGGCACGGACAACCATGGCCACTTCTACGACGATATCGACAAGCCCACCAACATGGTCCTGGCCGAGCAGCGCGAACCTGCGGCGTTGCAGGCCGCCATCCGCCGCGGACACGTCTCGGTCCTCGCATCCGCACGCGCGGCCCGGCCGGTCCTCGAGGTGGATGCGGATGGCGATGGTCGATACGAGGTCCTGCAAGGCGAAGACCTCGTCCTGTCCGGACGCCTTGCGCGCCTGAAGGTCCGAATCCGGGTTCAGGGCGGCAAGGGCCTTACGGCCCTGCTCATCAGCAAGCGCGGTGTCCTGACGCGGCGCCGCCTTGACCAGGCGAACGCCGAGGTCCTCATCGATGTTGCGGCTCGGGCGGCTGACGAGGGCTTCCTGCGGGTCGAGCTTCGCAAGCACCCGGATCGCTGGTGGTCGATGACTGCCCTGACGAACCCGGTCTACCTGCGCTAGCCGTGCGGTTCCCATACTTTGCGGTGTTCCTGGGCTGCCTGCCCCAACTGGCGGTAGCGTTGCCTGCGCGGGCTGCGGCCCCGCTGCCCCCTGCCGTGCTGGAACCGGCGCCCGTGGCTTCGGCGCGCAAGCATCCGGTGGTCCGACGCTTCCTCGACATGGCGGCCAATGCCAGACGCTTTCGCGGCAAGGTCGAGGTCAAGGTGCGCAAGGGCACCGAGACCGCGCGCATGGTGCTGGATCTGGCACTCGAGAAACCGGATCGGACGGCTTACACCATCCTGTCGGCCGACCGCCCCCGCAGCGCCGAAGGGACGCGTATCGTCTGGTTCGGGGAACGCGACGTCCACGTCCGGACGAAGTTCTTCGGCTTTCCCCTGTCCATCGTGCTGCCTCAGGATGATCCGCGCTTGATGGACCTGCGGGGTGACGACAACCGGACGCTGGCCATCACGAGGGTGTTCGAGCAGTTGTCGCGCCCTGAATGTCGCCTGGGTTTGCTGCCCCCGGGCCGCTGGCAGCAGCGGCCCGTCACCATGCTCTGGTTGGACGGACCCGGCAGTCCGCGGGGCATCACCCATCAGATCTTCTGGCTGGACGACGCCGACGGCATGCCGCGTGTCCGGGAGATGTACGAAGGGGATCAGGGGGTCTATCGCCTCGATGTCCTCGAGGGGACCGTGGACGGGGACCTTCCGGCGGATCATTTCCGCCCCTGAACCTCCTGCCGTTATCATGGGCCGCACGTAGTCGGAGGGCCTTATGCTCGAATCCTCGTTGCAGCCCTTGGCCGGGCGTGTCGGGCAGGGACTCCTGGCGCGTCGCCGCTGGGTGCTGGGAGCGTGGCTGCTGGCCATCCTGCTCGGGGCGTTCGGTGCCTTGCGCCTCCCGGGCGCGCTTTTCCAGGGGTCCATCGCCATACCTGGAAGCGGGTCCGAGGCCG
Organism: Candidatus Sericytochromatia bacterium; assembly: GCA_035285865.1. Taxonomy (GTDB): domain Bacteria; phylum Cyanobacteriota; class Sericytochromatia; order S15B-MN24; family VGJW01; genus VGJW01. Next base: position 101,334 of record JAYKHS010000003.1, on the reverse strand, counting down.
TGGAGAACCTGCTGCGCGATCGCTTCGCCTCTCCCTACGCGCGTCACGGCCTGGTTGTGATGCACGCGCCGGGCCGTGATGTCGACGATCCGGCAGTGGCTGCCATCATGCGTGAGGTTCCCGACGTACTCGGAGGTGTGCAAGGTGTCTGGCGAGTTACGGGATGGCAGGATCGCAAGGATGCCCGATTCCTCTCGCCCGACCGTCGCACCACGCTCTGGATGGTGGGCTTCCGGGTCAAGGACAGCAAGGCGGAGCAAGAACTGATCCCTCAGGTCCGCACCGCCCTGAAGCCTTTGGCCGAGCGTCTGGCCCGGGCGGTGCCGGGAAGCCGGTTGGTCCTGACGGGCAGAGCAACCATGCTGCATGACATCGATCATCACAGTGCACGGGATGCCGAGGTCGGCGAAGTAAGGGCCCTGCCGCTCACGGCGGCCATCCTGCTGGTGGCCTTCGGGTCGCTCGCCGCGACCGGCATACCCTTGGCCATCGCCCTGGTCGGCACGTCCCTGGCCCTCGGCCTTGCGTGGATTGCCGCTCAATTCATGACGCTCTCGTCGATGCTGCAGAACATCGTCACGATGATGGGGCTCGCCGTGGGCATCGATTACAGTCTCCTGATGGTCAGCCGCTTCCGGGAGGCCATCGAGACCCGGGAGCCGGACGAGGCAGCAATCTGGACGATGGCCCGCACGGGGCCGGCCATCCTCGTCTCGGCCGTGGCTGTCGTGGTGGCTTTGGGTGGCCTGTGGTTCTCCCCCATGGTCGAACTGCGCAGCATTGCCGTAGGCGGCATGCTCGTCGTCATCGTCTCCGCAGTCGCCACGTTGACGCTGGTGCCGGTCCTGCTGGCGTTCCTGGGGAACCGGATCGACTGGCCGCGCCGGCTGGTGCCGGCCGAAGGCAGGGCCTCCGTCCGTCGCGCGTGGTACACCCTGACGCGGCTGATCCTGGACAGGCCCTGGCGGACGTTGCTGCTGGCCCTCACGGTGCTTGCAGCGCTCATCTGGCCACTGTCCGGGCTGAAGCTGGGCTTCGGCAGCACCCGCTGGTTGCCCGAGGCGATGGAGAGTCGCCAAGGCATCGACCTGCTGGAGGGCATGGGGCCGAGAAACGCGATGCTGCCCATTCAGATCGTCGTCGAGGCCACGGATGGCAAGCCGGCGCTCTGGGTCGGGCATCTGCCCGCCCTGCATGCCTACGCGCGCAAGCTCGTGGCCCGGGACGGAGTCGCGGACGTGCTCTCGCCGATGACGCTGCGCAAAGGTCTTGGCCTTACGGAGACCATGGTCCTCTACCGTAACCCCGAAGGTGCATTGGCACGCATGCCTGAAGTCCGCGAAGCCTTCGTGAGCGAGGACGGCAAAGCGATCCTGTTCCAGTTGATCCCCGAGCAGGCGCTCAGCCTCGAGGGGGCGCAGGCGCTCAGCACGGAGCTGGCGGCTGTGTCACCGGGGCCGTCCTTCAATGTCAGCGTGGGCGGAGAGCCTCAGTACTACAACGACTTCGACACGCATATGGGCGTGGCTTTCCGAAGGGCGCTCGTCCTCGTCCTTGGCGTGACGCTCGTGGTGCTCGGCGTGGCCTTCCGGTCCGTCCTGGTCCCCCTCAAGGCCGTTGTCATGAACCTGCTCGCCGTCGGGGCCGCTTACGGTGTGCTGGTCGCGGTCTTCCAGAAGGGCGTGGGCCTTGGCCTGATCGGCATGGCGGAACCACTTCAGGCCATACCCCGGACCATCCCCATCATCATCTTCTGCATCACGTTCGGGCTCTCCATGGACTATGAGGTGTTCCTGCTCAGCCGCATCCGCGAGGCTTTCGTGGAGCATGGCAACAATGCCCGTGCCGTGGCCGAGGGGCTTTCGGCCACCGGTGGGCTGATCACCAGTGCTGCCGCCATCATGGTGGTGGTTTTCGGGTGCTTTGCGTGGGCCGAGGTGGCCATCGTCAAGATGATCGGTCTCGGGTTGGCCGTTGCGGTCCTGCTCGATGCCACGCTGATCCGGGTCCTCCTCATGCCGGCCTTCATGAGGCTGGCGGGGCGCTGGAACTGGTGGCCGGGCGGACGCCCCGTGCTACGATGAGTCCTTCCGGGAGGTGGCCGATGGCGCGAACTGGGTTGAGTCTGGCCGCTGGCGTGGGTGTCGTGCTCGCGCTCGCGGGATGCAACGATGTCAAGGCGATCGCCGAGGCGCCGTTGCGTTCTCCTGACAATCGCGAGATTGGTCGTGCCGTTCTGCGCGAGCTGGGTGCCGGCGTCGAGATTCGCATCGAGGTCTCGGGCCTGAAGCCGGGGCTGCATGGCTTACACCTGCACCGTGTCGGCCGGTGCCTGCCGCCCGACTTCCTCTCGGCCGGCGGCCACCACAACCCTGATGCCCGCGAGCACGGACACAAGAACCCGAAGGGTGCCCACGTGGGCGATCTGCCCAATCTCGAGATCGGGCCCGGGGGCACGGGCAGCGTCGTCGTGATGGTGCGTGGCGTGACGCTCCTGGACGGAGACCGTACGCTCCTCGATTCGGACGGGACCTCGCTCGTCATTCACGCCGATCCGGATGACGAAAAGTCCGACCCGGCGGGCAATGCAGGCCCGCGCGTGGCCTGCGGCACCATCCTCGAACTGCTTCCGGCCACGCGCCCGGATGGTCAGCCCTAGCCGGGGGGAGTGCCAAGATGACCCGCGAGGCTTCCTCCGTGACGGATGTCGAGTTGCCGTCCGCCAGTCGCGACTTCGTGCGGCAGATCGTGAGCGAGGACGAAGCGTCGGGCAAGCACGGCGGTCGCGTGGCGACCCGATTTCCGCCCGAGCCCAATGGCTACCTGCACTTGGGCCATGCCAAGTCCATCTGTTTGAACTTCGGCATCGCCGGCGAGTTCGGCGGTGTTTGCCACCTGCGCTTCGACGATACCAACCCAGCCAAGGAAGACCAGGAGTATGTCGATGCCATCCAGCGCGATGTTCGCTGGCTGGGCTTCGATTGGGGCGAGCATCGGTACTATGCGTCTGACTACTTCGGGGCCATGCTCGACTTCGCCCGGCACCTGATTCGCGAGGGCCTCGCCTACGTTTGCGAGTTGTCAGCCGATGACATGCGTACCTGGCGCGGGACGCCCACCGAACCCGGGCGGAACAGCCCGTGGCGGGATCGGCCCGTGGCCGAGAACCTGGACCTCTTCGAGAGGATGGTGGCCGGAGGTTTCGATGAGGGCGCTTGCACCCTTCGCGCACGGATCGACATGGCGTCGCCCAACCTCAACATGCGTGATCCGGCGATGTATCGCATCAAGCGGGCCCATCATCACCGGACGGGGGATCGCTACGTCGTCTATCCCATGTACGACTATGCGCACTGTGTCTCGGATGCGTTGGAGCGCATCACGCACTCCATCTGCACCCTCGAATTCGAGGACCACCGCCCGCTGTACGACTGGTTCCTCGATCATCTGCCGGTGCCGGCGCATCCTCAGCAGATCGAGTTTGCCCGGCTCAACATGACCCACGTCATGATGAGCAAGCGCAAGCTGCTGCAACTGGTTCAGGATGGTCACGTCCGGGGCTGGGACGACCCGAGGATGCCGACGCTTTCCGGCATACGCCGTCGCGGGTACTCCCCTTCGGCCGTACGCGCCTTCTGCGAGTCCATCGGGGTCTCCAAGGCGAACAGCCTCGTGCACTACGAGCACCTCGAGCACTTTGTCCGTCAGGATATGAATGCGCGGGCGCGCCGGGTGATGGCGGTGCTGGATCCGGTCCGGGTCGTCATCGAGAACTATCCGGAAGGTCAGGTCGAGTGGTTCGAGGCCGAGAACAATCCCGAGAATCCGGCCGACGGCAGTCGCCAGGTAGCCTTCGGGCGCGAGATCTGGCTTGAACGCGAAGACTTCAGCGAGAATCCGCCGCCCAAGTGGTTCCGACTGGCGCCGGGCCGCGAGATTCGCTTGAAGCATGCCTACTACATCACCTGTCGCGAGGTGGTGAAGGATGCATCGGGTCGCATCACCGAGTTGCGCTGCACCTACGATCCCGAATCGCGCGGGGGCGGCACCCCGGACGGCCGGGTCGTCCGCGGGACGTCCCACTGGGTGTCGGTGGCCCACGGTGTGCCTGCCGAGGTGCGTCTCTACGACCACCTCTTCGCCAAGCCGCACTGTCTCGACGAGGGCGAGGATCTCGCTGCTGCGGTCAATCCGGATTCGCTCCGGACCATCGAAGCCATCCTCGAGCCTGATGCAGCCACCCTCGAACCTGGCACCGGCGTCCAGTTTCTGCGCCAAGGCTACTTCTGCGTGGACCCGGACAGTCGTCCGGAGCGTCCGATATACAACCGCACCGTCGGACTCCGGGACACGTGGGCCAAGGTTTCCCGGTCTTAGGGCCGGAGGAACGGGCAGGAGTCGATCGGACCTTGGGGCAAGTGTGGCTCGCCCTCCGTAACTTGGCTGCCCGCCTGTGGCACTGGGGCGATCGGGTCTCCGATCGCTATGGTGCCGTCCGGGGGGGCATGCTGGCGGCCGCCATCGCCTTCTATGCGGCGCTTGCCGTCTTTCCTCTGGTGCTCGGGTTGCTGGCCATGGCCGGACACCTGCTCGATCCGGCTGAGGCCAGGGATCTGGTTGCACGTGCTTCAGCCGGCCTCATGCCGTCACAGCGCTCGTTCCTGGCGGATACCATCGGAGAGGTGGTTGAGGCGAGGGGAGCCTTGGGATTTTTCGCCGTATCTCTGCTGATCTGGTCGGGGCGTGGCCTTTTCTCGTCCTTGCAGACCGCACTGGACGCGGTGCACGGTTTCCAGCGGCCGACGGGTCCTTGGGCCGTCGTGACGGGAGAGCTTCGTGCGCTGGTGTTCGCGGCGGCTACGCTCGCCCTCGCTCTCTCGGAGGTGCTGCTGCGATTGGGGCTGTCCGACCTGCCCCGGCGCATGGCGCAGCTCGCCCCGGCCGCGCGACTGCGGAACATGGGCATAGCGACGGACGGTTGGCTCCAGCAGGTTGCGCGGGCCTGGGATCAGTTGCCGGCTACCTTGCCCTTCCTCGCGATGGTCCTGGGCCTTGTCCTGCTGTTCCGCTATCTGCCGCATCGAACGATTCCCTGGCGGGATGCCATGGTGACGGCGCTCATCACGCTGGGGCTCTGGGTACCGCTCTCGGCAGGCCTGCAATGGTACTTGCTGGAGTTTTCGAGTCTGAACGCTGTCTACGGGAGCTTGAGCGGCGTGGTCGCCTTCCTGCTCTGGTTGCAGTTGGCTGCCCTGTCGGTGGTGGTCGCGGCTGCGGCCGGGGCCACCGCGATCAAAGCTTCAGCGTGAACGGCAAGGTGCGGACGCCTTCGGCCAGACGTGTCTGCAGCCAGAAGCGGTAGACGCCCCCGGGCACCGCTTCGTCGGGTCCCAGCACGAAGGTCCATTTGCCCGGCCAGGTCGGCTCGGCGTGATGACCATGATGGTCGTGATGGCCACCGTGAGCGCCCGAATGCTTCCCCCCATCCCCGTGCCCTGCACCGTTGCCTCCGCCATGACCACCGGCACCATGGACCATGCCGCCTTCCGGATGCAGGTGGCGGAATATCGGACCGTCCGGCCCCTTGCCGACCAGCACGCCGTGGGCCGTCATGCCCAGCCAGGGCAGGAAGCCCTCGGATTCCACCCCGGCACGGTCACTCAGGCGACACGTGAGGACGAGCGTGCCATTCGGCCGCCGGGAGCGCGTCCACGTTGCCATGGCAGCAACATCTCCCAGGGCGACCGATGCGGTGGCGACGTCGCCTGCCCACCTCATCGGATTCGGCATGGGCAGGGTCGTGGACTTCCCCGGGACGACGACGCGGTCTGTCAGCAGGACGGTCTGTTCCGGAAAGTCCGATACCTCGGCAAAGACCCACCAGGCACCGGGGCGGGCAAACGCCGCCACGGCCTGACCGTTGTCGATGTCGTTCTTCAGGCGCTTGTCCCGAATGGTGAGCCGGAATCGGCCTTGGCCGAGATCCGCAGGATGGATGTGCACCAGGTCGTCCAGATCTTCGGGCACGGCCACCAAATGCATCATCTTCTCGTGATGTGGCAGCAATACGGAGGGCACACCACCTTCGTCGTCCGTCACCGTAATCTCGAGTTCCACGGGTTTGTGGGCATCCTTGGGCAATGGTCGGCCTCCGAACCGCAATTTCATCTGCAGGGCCTCGGCGGGTGACGCCGCAAGCAGCGCGCTTGCGGCAAGCAGAGTCAAGGCAGGCAAGGGTGTCTTCACAGTGCATCGCCTCCATCGGTGAGCTGGGCTTCCATGCGATCCGCCACATCGATGACGAGATGGATGGCGGCGTCCAGACCGGCTTCGGTGGGCGGGGCCGTCAGCTTGGCAACGAACATCAAGATGCCTTCGCCGTCCGGGTTTCGGGCGATCTGCCATGCCCCCAGCTTTTTGACCTGGCTGGCTTCCATGTAGCCTTCCGCCCGCTCGAGCGGCCCACGGAAGCGATAGGCCGGGGACCACACCTCGATGATGTCGTAGGGTCCATAGGTCTCGGTCTCGCCGTTGATCCAGACCATCTGGCTGCGCTTGTTCTCGGTCTCGAAGACCAAGCTGAAATCACCGTCCTCATCCTGTCGGTAGCGATAGCCCAGCCGATCCAGCGCCTTGGCGATGGGATTGGATGCCCCGACGGCAGGCTTGGGGGACGTTGAGCCCTGCGCGAGAGCGGGCAGGCTCGTTGCGGGTATGGCCGCAAGCATCAGCAGGGTGAGAAGCAGACGTCGCATCGAGCAGCCCTTTCCGGAACGGGACCCGATGCGATCTTACCCCTCCGGGTGCCACCCCGGACGCATGCGTCCGGGGTGGGCCGTACTTCTTCAGCTCCGGGCGCCCTGTTCACCCTCGACCAGGCTGCGCAGCTGCCAGGCCATCCGGTCATGCGCCTCCATGCGCTCGATGACGAGGTCCTCCGTGACGGGGTCCTTGGCCGTCCTGCAAATCTCCAGCATCGCACGCGCTTCCTTCTCGAGTACCTCGTGGTCCTTCAACAACTGACCGAGCATGTCGTGGGCCGCCGGCACGCTGCCATTGGGTTCCTCGATCCGCGTCTGGCGACCATACTCGCTGTAGCCCGACGGGGCGACGTTACCCAGGGCGCGAATGCGCTCGGCAAGGTCGTCGCAGGCAGCGAAGAGCTTCTCGTACTGACGCTCGAAGAGCCGGTGCAGGGTGTCGAACTGGGCTCCCGTGACGTTCCAGTGGAAGTACTGGGTCTTCATTTGCAGGGTGTAGGTGTCGGCAAGGAGCTTGCAGAGCCCCTCGGATACGGCGGTGTGCTGCTTGACGGCCATGAGTCTGTCGACAGCCATGGGATTCCTCCTGGTTGGTTGTGGGCCTTGGATTGGCCCGACCACGCGGGTGCGTGCCGGGCACCCCTCAAGGATGCTGCCAGGCAGCCAGGCAGGCCTCGTTTCCCTTGGCCTAATCCATTTGGTGGATCAGTCGTCCCGATCCGGGCGGCGGCGGCGCAGACGCCACCACGCGAAACCACTCCAAACGCCGGCCAGCAACATGGCTTCGCCTCGCCCTGCATCGGGCATGCCGGCCGTTTGGACCGGGTTGCTGCAACCGCATCCCGGTTGGCTCTGCACCACGCCAGCGATGGCTTTCAGGGACTCGGCAATGCGGCCCACATTGTCGATGACCACTTCGGCATCGCGGTCCTCAAAGAGCCGTTCGATCCGGGCTGCCGCAGGCATGGTGCCCATCGGGACGACGCGCCTGCTGCTGGTCAGCGTGAAGGTCTGTCCATTGGCGAGGGTCACGCGGACGGGTGCCTCCTCGAAGGTCACCTGGTCCGAACAGAGCCGTTCGCCGCGTGCCAGATGGTCCGAGGCCACGCCGGCCATGCCCGGGTGGAAGGAGAACGTCGGATCCTCCGTCATCTGTTCCGGGGACATCGTCGTGTAGAACCGGGTCATCGTAGGATTGCGCCGGATCAGGGCGGCTGCCTCGCGCATCGGCGAGATGTAGGTCTCGTCCAGGTCGGCCACGAAGGCAGGTACCGAGAAGCCGGCCGGCACTGCTGCCGGCTCGCCGGCAAGGGAAGGACCCACCGACACGAAGCCGTTGGCCGAGGCCGTGATGCCGTTGCCTGTTGTCACGAATCCATACCAAGCCCAGTAGCGGTCCTCCGTCCAACCTGAGGCGGCGAATTCCGTCGGAAGCGGCAGATGGCGACGCAGGAGGCCCTGCAGGGCCGAACCCGGCAAGCCTGCGCGAGCAAGTGCGAAAGCCAGATCCCGCGGCCCGGGCATCGTCAGCAGTCGGTCCTTGTCGAGACCAGGTTCCGCATCCAGTTGCAGGTCAGTCGTCGGTCCGGCCTTTTCCGTGACCCAGCCGTTGCCCCCGGCTTCGGTGATGGCCTGGCTGACGATTGCATCATAGTTGGGTGCCGAGGCCGCGAACGGGGCCTGAGGAGAGGTCACGGCCATGGACGTGGCGCCCTGCCAGTCAATCAAGGCCTCATTCAGGTGAACGTGCCGATAGTTCCGCGGAATGGCGCGCCCCTCCCCGAAGACCCAGAGCGTGATGGGCATGTTGGGCGTGGCGGCTACTGCCGTCAGTCGGATGGGGACGCAAGGATAAGCTTCGCGCATCCTTAGCGTGATCGGCTGAAGGTCGCCCGTGCTGCGGTCTTTCTTCAGGCGCAGCGCCACGAAAAGGTGCCGGCTGCGGATGTACGGGGCAAGGAGCGGATCCAGCGTCTCCGGAATCTGATAGCCGTTTGTCCGGAGCCACTTGGCAAGGGCTTCGGGATCGTCCGAGCGCAGCGTGACGGTTTCATAGGGGCCGACGGCCTTTTGTGCCACGACCGTCACGCCATCGGCCGATTTCATTGCCGCCTCGGGCATCGCCGCCGAAGTCGCGTTCACGCCGCCGAAGTCGAAGAAGCCCCGGGATGCCGACTTGCAGGTGCCCGTGGTCTGGACCTCGAGGCGATAGGTCGGTCGCGTCGCGGCGCCCAGCCGCGCGAACAGCGCCTCGCTGCCGATGCCCACCTTGGGTTCGACCGGCACGGGTATGACCCACGCGAACTCCTCGGCCGGGCCTTGGTACTGGACCTGCACGATGGCCGTCACTTCCTCGCCGTCTACGGCGAAGACCACCCGCTCGCCGGCCTGATCTACCGGCGCACGGGTGCAGAAAAAGCCGCCACACGCCAAGGCCGGTGTCGCCACGGTCAGACCGATCAGACCTGCCGTCAGGAAGGAGAGCATTCTGGCGACCATGGAGAGGCCTCGCGCATTGGATCGGGACAAGCGTCCCATACCCCGGCCGCAGCCAGTCAGCGGCGGCCGAAGACGGTCTCGGGCAGCAGAGGCCACTCCCCGCCTGTCCCGCGACCTGGCTGGGTCGCCACGTCCCGCATCGTCTCGAGAACATCGCGGTACTGGGGCACGCTGGCTTCCTCGAGCGGAATCGAGATGCCCACGCCGGGGACGTTGGCTCCGGCGAGCAGACGCGGAGCCACCTGCAGGTCGAAGAAGAACTCTTCCGTCAGCTTGCGGATCAGGTGCTCGCCGTAGTTCGTGACCTCGGTGTCCTCGTTGACGACGAGGACACGGCGGGTCTTGGCCACGCTGCGGCGCAAGGTCGGCCAATCCACGGGGAAAAGCGTGCGCAGGTCGATAACCTCGCAGGAGATGCCCTCGCCGCGGAGCTGGTCTGCGGCCCGGGTGCACTCCAGTACGTGACGGCTGTAGGTGATGACCGTCAGGTCCGAGCCTTCCCGCACGACCGACGCCTTGCCGATGGGCACCCGATAGTCTTCGACCGCCGGCCAGTCCGGCTTCCACTTGCTGCGATCGCCGATGGGAGCGTTGATTCGCTTGTTGAGTTCGGCAAGATCGGCGGGTTCGCCGGGGATCAGATGCTCGCCCTTGACCCGCATGAGGAACTTGGACTTCAGATAGAGCACCGGGTCCGGGTCGACGATGGACGACAGCATCAGGCCATAGGCGTCCAGCGCGTTCGAAGGCGCGACCACCTTGAATCCGGGGATATGGGTCGCCATGCTCTCGAAGGAATGCGAGTGGTAGATGGAGCCGTGGATGCCCGCTCCAACCGGGGTCATGATGACCAGCGGCACGCCGTAGTTCCCGTAGCTGGACCAGCGCAGGTTGCCGGCCAGTTTCAGCATGTCTATCGTGTTGAAGATGTAGTCGGCGAACTGGATCTCCGCAACGGGACGACCGCCGGCCAAGGCGATGCCGATGGCCATGCCGATAATCCCGCGCTCGTCGAGCGGTGAGTTCCAGGCGCATTTGATGCCTTGGGTGGCAGTGAAGACACCGCCCAGCGGTGGTCCGACGTCTTCACCGAAGACATCGGTCAGGCCTAGGTTCTCCTCGGCGTAGTGAAGGGCGAGTCTAATGCCCTGCGCGTAAGTGGCCATGCGAAATTCTCCCGGCGGTTCAGACGGTGGCTGGTTCGGCGAAGACGTGGCGCCAGATGTCCCCGCCGTCGGGAAGCGGTTCCTGGCGGACCTGGGCGAGGCACTCCTTGAGGTGGTCTTTCCACTTCTTCCAGACGGCATCGATCTCGCTGCGGGTCATGATGCCGTCCTTGATCAACTTGTCTTCGAAGGCGGTGATGCAGTCGACCTCGGGCACGCGGTTGGCGCCGGTCGCGGACGAGTGACCGAAGATCCGGCTGACGTTCGCCTGAAGGACGTAAGGCTTGCGCTCCTTGCGGATGTAGGAGATGGCCTCCTCGAGGGCCGCCCAGATTTCTTCGACATCGTTGCCGTCATGCATCGAGTTGCGAATGCCGAAAGGTTCGGCCTGCCGGTTGAGCTCGCGCGAGGCCTGCACCTGGCTGGACGGCGTGCTGATACCGAACTTGTTGTGGGTGACGACGATGAGCATCGGCAGCTCCTCGCCCGGCCGGCTGGCCCAGTTCAGGCAGCAGTGGAAGTCACCTTCGGCCGTGCCCGCATCGCCTCCCGTCACGACTGTCAGACCCTCACCCCCGAAGCGCCGCTGGACGTGGGCGGTACCCGGGGCCATCAGGTACTGGGTCTCGATGGTCGGGGTGACGGGCACGATGTTCCACTCGGGAATGGCGAAGTGCTCGACGAATTGGCGGCCGCCCGAATATCGGTCGGTAGCCGTTGCCCGCATCTGCCGAATCTGGTCGATGGGTTCGGCGCCCATCGCGATGGCGATGGGTGCTCCGCGATAGTGAAGGTGCAGGTAGTCGTAGGCCGGGCCCTGTCCCTTGCGAATCTGCAGGCCGAGCGAAACACCGAAGGCCTCTTCTCCGGCACCACCGATCCAGAAGAAACCTTCGCCCTGCTTGTTCATCGAGATCGCGGTTTCTTCCGTGCACCGCGTCTTGACCATCAGGTCGTGAATCTTGATCTTCGTCGCGCGATCGAGCATCTGCGAACCCCCTGTATTGCTCATGGTAAGGACTTGCCGCCGAAGTTGTCGACCATGCCCGCGTGGTCAGGCCGCAATTCGGCTGCCGGAGTTGCCCAGCCGTTGCCGCGCCGAGTAACATGCCCCGTGGGAGGCGCGCTTTTCCTTGGTCTCCATGCCCCTTCTCCGAGCCGCATCACCCTGAAGATGGCAGGTCTGTCCACCCGCCCAGCCGCGCCGTCGATGCCGCCGCGGCCTGCTCGGCGCGGCCCGGGGGCCCTCGGGTGGTTCCTGCGTGCGCTGGCCGTTCCCTTTGTCCTCGGCAATTTCTTCCTCGTGGGCGCCGGGGCCGGCGTCATCTGGAAGCGCCTCATCCCCGAACCGCCCGAAATCGTGGCGCGCCTCGCGGACGAGCCCGGCAAGGGCGTCCGGATCGTCGAGGACAACGGCGTGCTCAAGGCGGACGTCAATACCCGCAAGGTGCGCATCGATCTTGCGCGTGGCTGGACCGTCGAGCAGACTGCCTTCCAGGATACGAATGCCCTACTTTACTTCACGGGGCCGTTCTTCGAGGAGGAGGGCGGCACGGACTATGACGCCAAGGTCATCGGGGACCTTTACTTCTACGGGGAACTGATCCCCGCGTCGAAGGAAAGCCGGGGCTTCGCCAACCGTCGGTACTTCATGGCGCAGACCAAGCGGGGCAACATCCGCTTCGGCTTCGGCAGCTGGCAAGATGGCGATGAGGACAACTACCGCGTCTTCATCGGTGGCCTCGGCTACCTTTTCAACAGTTACGGTCCGCGTCCCGAGTATTCGGATCCCTATTCCGGCCTGAAGCAGCGTCTGCACGATGCCATTCCCCGTGAACGCCTGATCGTCGGTCGCTCGGCGAACGACCATCTCGTGGTCATGAAGACGCCTCCCCGGACGCGCGAGGAAGCGGTGCGCATTGCCCAGAACGAGGGTCTCGAGGAGGCCTACTACGTCGACCAGGGCAACAAGGCCCGGTTCATCGTGCCGTCCCAGATCAACGATCGACCGCGCTACAACCTGCCTTACATGCTGCGGGTTGCTGAGAAGGACCATGTCTGGGTCGCTTCCCAGTCCGTTTCGCCCGCGGTGGGCGCGAACGCCGGCCAGGACCGCCCCCGCCGCAAGAAACGCAAGCGCCGCCGGGCAGACCAGGCCGCGCCTCCGCCGCCTCCGCCGGATGCGGCGATGGTCCCCGCGGAGCAACCGGCAGAAGCAGGCCATTGAACGCGCCTGGACAGCTGACTTTTAGGGCGATGGGCCGTCCTGAAAGTCAGTCCGATTCCGGGGCCCCGGGCAGCCCCCGGGGTTGTTGGACGCCCGACGCCAACCTGTCGGCGCGCAGCAAAGGCACGGCCGAGGACGCGACCTCCGTGGCCGTGGCCCGGATCCAGTCGCCGAGGGCCGAACCCTTGAGGTCCGCGCGCGCCTGACGGGCGAGGGCGGCGACTCCGGAGGCGTGGGCTGCGGCCATGCTGGTTCCTGCCCAGCCTTGCCAGGTGCGCGCCGGATCCGCGTCCCGGCTCCACGTCGACCAGACGAGGTCGTCCGGATGCCTCAGGCGGGGCATGCCCTGCGCATCTGTCTCGAGCCCGCCCCCGGGGGCCATTACCTCGGCGAGTCCCGGGCCCCTGTTTGCCCAGGAAGCCAGTCGATCGGGACGGACTCCACCGATCGGTCCGCAGGCTGTCGCCACGAAAGCCCATGGGCTGGCCGCCGGCAGGTGGGTCCAGCCGCTTGTCCGTTCTTCCTCGCCGTCGTTGCCGGTTCCTGTCACGACCAAGGAGCCGAGTCGCGCGGCCTCGCGCAGGGTGCGGTCCCACGCGAGGGCCAGTGCCCCCGCTTCGGAACTGCCCCACGGCAGTCGGGTCCCGATGCTGACGTTGATGATTTCCGCGCCCTCGCGCGCGGCCAGCAGGACACCCTCCATCACCAGATGGTCGTGGCCGTAGCCGCGACGGTCGAGCACTTTCACGATGCGCAGCGTGCAGGCCGGGGCAACGCCCGTGCTGCCTCGTGCGTCCGGTCGGGCCCCGATGATGCCGGTCACGTGGGTGCCGTGGCCATTCAGGTCCGTGAAGGGCTCGTCCTGGACGAGGTTGTGGGAGCGTTGCCAGTCGACTGCACCCGCGAAGGCGGGATGGCCGGGATCGAGGCCGCTGTCCACGACGGCCACGATCGCCGTTCGTCCGAGCAGTCCTTGCCGCCACGCTTCCGGGGCGCGAATCAGCTTCAGGTTCCACGGGATGCCGGACGGACGTCCGACTTCGTCCGTGGTGTTCTGCCCGAGCCCTGCCAGACTTCGTGAGGTTCCCGGATGGCCGGTGTCCACCGGGTGGTTGGTATCTCGCCACGCACCCTGAATGCCCGGCACCCGCGGTTCACCGCTTCCGTAGATGCGCGCGAGGCCTGGAACTCCGGTCCAGGAGCGCGTCTGCCAGCCTTGTTCACTCAGGGTGCTCAAGGTGCGTTCGCCCTGCTTGCCCGGCTCCACCAGGACCAACCAATGCTCGGCGGTCGCCGCCGCAGGGATGGTCACGCGTGTTCCGCACGCCGCCAGCAACAGGGTCCACGCGGGCAGGACACCCCGCATCCCGAATCTCGAGTCAGGCATGTCGGGTTCATGGCCTCGCGGTGTGTTGCGTGCGGGACACCGGCTGTTCTCTCGTCCGTGAAGCCTTGCCGGGACTGCTTCCCGAAGGCTCTCCGAAGCGCCACGATGGGCTCGGGAGGACGGATTCGTGGAACAGGTCGTCAACGGGGATCGAGACGTCGCGGCGTGGCTGGAGCAGTTCGCCTGCGAGCCCGATTGGTGGGACGCGCTCAGGGAGGATCTCGACGGGGCCCTTGCGCGGCTTGCGGTCGGTATGTCGCCTGATGGCGTGGCCGTGCTGCGCAGCCTGCTGCTGCATGGCGGTCTGCTCGAGGTGCGTGCGGCCCAAGGGAGGCCGTGGGCTGGCTGGGGCATCGGCTGTTGAGACCCCTGGTGTTGCAACTGGCTCCGACCAATGCCTGCAACCTCCACTGCCGCCATTGCTACAGGACGGAGCCCGGCCGGTTGCCGGACGAGTGGGGGCTGCTTGGCCAGGCGGGCCTCGTCGCGGCGTGGGTGGCCTTTGCCTCCCTTTTGGGGCGGCCCCCGGTGGTCGTCCTGACGGGAGGCGAGCCCTTGCTGGCGCGTGACCTTGCCGATCTGGTCCACGCTGCCGTTCGCGCCGGCGCAGGTGTTCGCCTCAACACCAATGCCATCCTCGCAACCCCGGAGCGCATCGAACGCCTTGTCGCGCGCGGCCTGTCCTTCGCGCAGGTCTCGCTCGAGGCCCCTGACGCCGAGGGCCATGAGTCCGTGCGTGGTTCCGGGACCTTCGCGCGCACGGCCCGGGGCGTGGCCACCATGCGGCGTGCGGGGATCGAGGTCTGGCTCAAGGTGACGGTGGGCGCGGGACCACTGGCTTCCCCGGCTGACTGGCTTGCCCTCGCCAGGGCCTGGGACGTCTGCGGCATCGCCTTCTCGCGGGTGCTGCCGCTCGGGCGCTGGCCCGCCGGACAGACCACGATTCTGCCGGATGCCGTCTGGCATGCACAGTGCGAGGCCCTTGATGATCCCGAGGGCATCCGTCTGGTCTGGAGGGATGCCCCCTTCGCGCGTTCTCAGGCATCGATCGAAGGTGCCCCATGGCGGTCCGAGGAGGGTCGGGACATCCTCGCCATCGATGCGGACGGTTCCTGGCTGGTCTCCCGTCGGATGCCCGTTGTGCTTGGCAGGGCCGGCAGGATGGGCCCCAGGGAGGCATGGGGACACCCCCTGATGCGCGCCCTGCGGGCGTGGCGCCCCGAAGAATCGTGCGGAGGTTGTCCCTACACGGAACGATGTCAGGGCGGCAGTCGGGCCATGGCAATGGCGCGGCTCGGCGACTGGGGCCTCCGGGATCCCGACTGCAGCCTGCCTGATTTCGCGCAAGCCGGATGACGCTGTCTGTCGCCCTCGGCTCGCGGCCCGTGGTGGTCGAGGTCGGCCGGCACGCCGTGCGTGCGGTGTGGCGGGAGGGTGCCATGCAGCACGGTACCTTGCCGCACGGTACCGCGTCGTGGCAGGGGGCCGGTGATCCCGCACGTCTCCTTGCGGCAGCGGTACACACCCTTGTCGCGCCCCTGTCGTTTCCCGAGATCTTGCTGGTCCTTGCATGTCAGGATCGTTTCGGCGGCCATCGGGAAACGCTCGAGGGCATGGGGCGCCTCGAGGGGATGTTGCGCTGGCCGCTGCGGCTGGCCTCGGTGGACGGCTGTGGTTGGCCCGTCAGGGCTGCCTGCGCCTCCGGCTTGCCCGCTACCCGATTCGCCGTGCCGCGTGCCCCGGGCCTGCGTGCCCTGGCGGGGGCCATTCCGGGGGCGGAAGATTCGGCGGTGGTCGACTTGGGCGCATCTTCTGCAGAGTGGGTTTCGCCGGGGCCGGCAACCGAGGCGTCGGGTGCCGCTCTCGAGCGTCTACGCGATGGCCGTCTGAGTTGGATCGGTCTACTTGACACGCCCGTCGATGCCGTCCTGGGCCGATTCCGCCGCTGGCCCGTGGTCCCACGTCATGCCCGCATCCGCGCAGCCACCCGGTGGCTGGGCCTGTCACCCCTGCCCAAGCCGAGCCTCGCGGAACGTCGCGATCTGGCGGTGGAGCTCGCGGCTGCCTTGGCCCTCGATCCGCCGGCGATGCTGCGCGCTTTTCCGGGACTTTCCGACCCCTTCGCGTCCCTGGCGCATGCCATCGTGCGGGGGGCCGTACGCAAACTGGTGCGTGCCTGGCGGCCTCTGGGACATTCCGGTGACGTGGTATGGGTCTGCGGGCTCGGTGGCATGGCCCTCGCGCGTCCGGCCCTCTCGGTCCTGAACCGGCGATGCGGCGGCGATCTCGAGCGAAGCCTCGGACTTCCCCCTGGCCACGGCGTGGCAGCGGGCTGGCTCATGCGGGAGGAAGGGCGGAGACGGGGCGCCATCTCAGCACTACGAGTGTAAGGTCGTCGGGGGGCGTCGGCCCTTGCGCTCCGCGCGTTGCGGCGACCAGGCGCTCGGCCAGATCCTCCGAGGTTGCATCCGTGAGCCGAGTCCATACTTTCCCGACGCGATCAGGGGCGGGGCAGCCCAGGTGGCCAAGGCCGTCCTCGAGTCCGTCCGTTGCCCAGAGGACTCTGGTGCCCGGTTGCAACATGTGGCGGTGCTCCGGAGGACGTTCGTCCGCGAACCAACCGAGGGCAGCGCCGGAGGCGCCCGGTGGCATCGCCCCGATCCACGGCTCGCGTTGTCCGGCAGATGCCGTGCGCAACTCACCGCTCGTGCTGTCGAACAGGGCGAGAGACAACGTCACGAACATGGCCGGGGAGGGACGTTGGCGGTGCAGCAGGCTGCCCAGTTCCCGAAGCATCTCGGCCGGCCCTTCGTCGCCTTCGAGGCGCGCGCGCAGCAGAGCCAGCGTCGCGGCCATCAGCAGGGCCGCCGGTACGCCCTTGCCCGAGACGTCGCCAAGCGCAATCAGCCATCGGCCGTCGGCCCGACGGTGGACCTCCGCGAAGTCTCCCCCGACCTCCAGCGCCGGCAGGCAGCGGATGGCCAGATCGAGGGCCTGGTCCGGCGGCGGGGGACGGCCGAGCCACGCGCGCTGCAACTGACGTGCCAGGGTCAGTTCGCGCGCGACCCGTTCCTCGCGGACGTGGGCCGCGACCAGAGCCAGGTGCTCGTGCCAAAGTGCGTGGGCATTGTCCAGCTCCTGAAGGAATCGCAGGTCTCGCGGCCCCCAGGGCTGTCCGGACACGCGCGGAGGCAGCCCGCCTGCCGACCGGATTGCGGCCGCTCGTGCCGGAGGTATCTCGATCGGGGCCACCGTCGTGTTCAAGACATGCGCACGCAGGCGATCCAGGGATCCGGGGTCGGGACAGCGCCTGGCCTCGGCGTGGAAGCGGGACAAGGTTTCGGGCGGGTCATACGGAACCTGGTCGAAAAATCGGTCCAGCAGACTCCTGAGCAGGCGGGCGAGCGGGGCGATGCCCACGGCGACAGCAAGCCCCCCGGCGCCTGTCGCCCACGCGTGCCCCCCGTTACGGACGGGCGTCGCGACGAGCGACACTGCCAGGGCGTGCAGGCTTGTCAGAGCGGCGGTGGCAAGCACGTAGGCGATGACGCGTCGGCCGCGGAGGTCGATGTCGAAGAGTTGGTCCCGGGCCAGCAGCACACCCAGTGTCACGGGGAAGAGTAGCATCGTGGCGAGGATGCCTGCGGGCATGCCGCCCCCGATGAAGCCACCCGCCCCGTTGCCCAGCAACGGCAGCAGAGCCAGTCCGGTTCCCGCAGCCCATGTCGCGGCACGACGCCGCGCGTGCCGCGTGCTCCTCCGATCGAGGGCTCGGTGGAGCGACATGATCGGGATGGCAAGGAGGCCGACACAGGCAGCGGAGATGATCGCCGGGTAGATGATGCTGGCTGAAGCCTCGCTCGCGCCACCGGCGGCCGCGAGCAGCATGCCGGCGAGCGTGAGACCGCGTGCCGTGCGTCCGGATGCCTGCTGCTCGGCTGGCTGCCGGGCCGTCAAGGTGCGGGCGAGGGTGAAGGCGAGCGCTGGCGTGGCTCCCAGGGCGAGTTGGTTGATGAGCCAGGTCTGTTGGGTCGTGACACTTTCCAGATTGGTGAGCGCGAAGATGGCCACGACCCAGGTGAAGTCGGCAAGGGCCAAGGCTCCGACGTGATCCGGACGAACCCGAACGATGGCGATGCCGAGGCTGCCCAGCAGCAGGCCCAGCATCAGCCAGGGCAGCAGGAAGCGCCATCGCGCGTAGGCCGGAAAGGCAGCGGGGGCAAAGGTCACTTCGCGGGTGGCGGCGCGCGTCCGGACCGCCACGGCGACGCGCCCGTCCGCCAGGCGACTTCTTCCCAGCACGACGTCCCCGGACCGCAAGCCGGCACGAAAGGCCGGCCAGGCGGGGTCATGCAGTGCCGAGACAATGCGATGGCGCTCCAGCAGGTAGCCCTCGAAAGGGGCGGCCTGCCACGTCTGCATGGCGAGGATGGCTTGCAGGGCGAGGCCCAGCAGGATCAGGCCCCTTGCCGTCGCGTGCCGCATGATCCTCTGAAGCCCCGGTGGCGTGACGAGGACCCTGCGCCGTGATGTCCGCGCCGTGAAATCGGACCGTTACCTCTGGCCTTCCGTCGGGAGGATGCGCCACGATGGGGGCATGGACATCGGGACGGTGCTGGAGTGGGCGGGCGATCTCGATGCCGGTGCCTCTGCACGCCTGGCCGAGGCGCTGGAAGCCTTGCGGCATGCCGGCGAGACCCATGTGATCGTGGATCTGGGCGGCGTGTCGTTCGTGGGTAGTGCGGGCTTCGGGGTGCTGGTCGCGGAGTCGGGTGCCTTTCGCGAGACTGGGGGCGACCTCTGGCTCTGCGGATTTCGTCCGGAGGTCCGGGGTGTGGCCGATCTGCTCGGTCTGCCCAGGGTGGCCCGTGTTCACCGCGACGTGGCCGAGGCACGGTCGGCGCTGCGTGCTGCTACGATGACGAGGTGAATGGGTCGGTGTTGACGAGCGTGCAGAATCCCCGCGTCAAGCGCGTGCGGCGCCTGCATGAGGCCAAGGGGCGACGCGAGGAGGGGGCTTTTCTCGTCGAGGGGACCCGTCTGGTGGAGGTGCTGCGGGCACGTGGGTGGGGCGTGCGTGAGGTCTACGTCCTCGAGGAGCGCCTGGCCCTGGTCCCGGAGGAGTGGCAGGACCGGGTCACCGTCGTCGCGCCCCACGTCTTCGGGGTGATGAGCGCTCTGGAGCATCCAGAAGGTCTTCTGGCTGTCGTGGAGCTGCCCCGGGCGGAGCCATTGCCGCGGGTCGAGCCCGACGCCGTGTGGCTGGCGCTCGATGGCTTGCAGGATCCGGGCAACGTCGGCGCTCTGCTGCGGACGGCGGATGCAGCAGGCGTGACCACGGTCGTGCTGGGGCCGGGCTGTGCGGACCCTTTCCAGCCCAAGGTGGTCCGGGCCAGCATGGGTTCGGTTTTCCACGTCCGGATGGTCCGTGTGCCGGACATGCTGGCCTGCTGTGCAGCGACGCGTGCCGCGGGGATGAGGTGGGTCGCGACCACCCTCGAGCGTGCGCAGCCGCTCTGGGACGCCGACCTTGACGGTCCGGTCTGCTGGTGGATCGGGCGGGAGGGTACGGGCTTGTCGGCTGAGGCCCTCGAAGCGGCCGACCTGCGGGTGCACATCCCCATGACCGGTCGGGCCGAGTCGCTCAATGCCGCAGCCGCGGCTGCTGTCTGTCTCTTCGAGACCACGCGCCGCAGGCGCTGAGTCGAGCCGTCGGGCGGCCTCGGCTGACGCACGGGCGCGGCAGAAAGACGCGGGTGAACCCGGAAAGGGTTCACCCGCGTCTTGCCGACCTTCGCCAGTCGACCCGTTCGGTCAGCCCGCCGAATCCTCGCTGGCAGGCGGCGTGGCTGCCACCAGTTCGCGGTTGCGGAAGCGGACCTTGCCCTCGTCGAGATAGGCCTCGACGACACCTTCCTTGCGCACGGCACCGGAGAGGATGTCCTCGGCCAGAGGGTCCTCGACAAGTCTCTGGATGGCGCGACGCAGGGGGCGAGCCCCGTAGGACGGGTTGTAGCCTTCGTCGACGAGCTTGTCCTTGACCTCGGAATTGATCTCGAGCGTGAACTCGTTCTCCTTCATCCGGGCGTAGACCTCCTTCATCATCACATCCGCGATCTGGGCCACTTCGGGCTTCGTCAGCGGGTGGAACACGATGATTTCGTCGATGCGGTTGAGGAACTCGGGCCGGAAGGCCTGCTTGAGTTCGTCCATCACCAGGTCCTTCATCTTGCCGTAGCGCTGGTCGGCGCCGCCGGTCTGGAAGCCCAGCGAGGAACCCTTCTCGATGGCCCGCGCCCCGATGTTGGACGTCAGGATGACGATGGTGTTCTTGAAATCCACCGTGCGGCCCTTGGCATCCGTCAGGCGGCCATCCTCCAGAATCTGGAGCAGGATGTTGAACGCGTCGGGATGCGCCTTCTCGATTTCGTCGAAGAGCACCACGCTGTAGGGCTTGCGCCGGACGGCCTCAGTCAGTTGGCCGCCTTCGTTGTAGCCGACGTAGCCGGGAGGCGAGCCGATCATCTTGGAGACGGCATGCTTCTCCATGTACTCGGACATGTCGACGCGGATCAGGGCGTCGTCCTGCCCGAAGAAGTAGGAGGACAGCGCCTTGGCGACTTCGGTCTTGCCGACGCCCGTGGGGCCGCTGAAGATGAACGACCCGATCGGACGCTTGGGGTTCTTCAGGCCGACGCGCGCGCGCCGGACGGCCTTGCAGATCATCTCGATGGCCTCGTGCTGGCCGATGACCCGTTCGTGCATGACCTCTTCCATCTTCAGGAGCTTCTCGGTCTCGCCCTCGGTGATCTTCGAGACGGGAATGCCCGTCCACGAGGCCACGATGGCTGCGATTTCCTCCTCGTCGACGACGGGCGCTGCCACGTCGCCACGCTCCTGGCGCCACTCGGCCGCCATCTCCTTGATGCGCTCGCGCAGTGCCTGCTCCTGATCGCGAACCTGGCTGGCCTTCTCGAACTCCTGGTTGCGGATGTGCTGCTCTTTTTCCTTGGTGTACTGACGCAGCTCCTTCTCCAGTTCCTTGGCCTTGGGGGGAAGGCTGCTCGAGCGCAGGCGGACCCGCGAGGCCGCCTCGTCCATCAGGTCGATGGCCTTGTCCGGCAAGTAGCGGTCGGAAATGTAGCGGTCGGCCAGCTTGGCCGAGGCCACGAGGGCCTCATCCGAGATCGTGAGCCTGTGATGGCTCTCGTAGCGCTCGCGCAGGCCGCGAAGGATCTCGATGGTCTCATCCACACTCGGCTCGCCCACCATGACCGGCTGGAAGCGCCTTTCGAGCGCGGCATCTCGCTCGATGTGCTTGCGGTACTCGTCCAGCGTCGTCGCACCGATGCACTGCAGCTCGCCACGCGCCAAGGCGGGCTTGAGGATGTTGGCGGCATCGACGGCGCCCTCGGCGGCACCCGCCCCAATCAGGGTGTGCAGCTCGTCGATGACGAGGATGATGTTTCCGGCTCCCCGGATCTCCTCCATGATTTTCTTGAGGCGCTCCTCGAACTCGCCCCGGTACTTCGTTCCGGCGACCAGACTGCCGATGTCGAGCGTCACCACCCGCTTCTCGGACAGGATGTCGGGGACTTCGCCACTGGAGATGCGCAGGGCCAGACCTTCGGCGATGGCTGTCTTGCCCACGCCGGGTTCGCCGATCAGGACCGGGTTGTTTTTAGAGCGTCGGCCCAGGATCTGGATGACACGCTCGATTTCTTTCTCTCGGCCCACCACGGGATCGAGACGATGCTCCTCGGCCATGTGCGTCAGGTTCGCGCCGAACTCGTCGAGTGTCGGAGTCTTGGAGCGCTGCTGACCCTGGGTTGCCGGCGCACCGGACTCGCCCAGCAGCCGGATGACATTGCTGCGCACACGAGAGAGGTCGACTCCCAGATTCTCGAGCACCCGGACGGCCACGCCCTCGCCCTCGCGGATCAAGCCGAGCAGCAGGTGCTCCGTGCCGATGTAGTTGTGGCCGAGTTGCCGGGCTTCATCCCACGACAGTTCGAGCACGCGCTTGGCACGGGGAGTGAAGGGGATTTCGACGGCCACGAAGCCCGATCCGCGGCCGATGATCTTCTCGACCTCGATGCGGGCGTCCTTCAAGGAGACGCCCATGCTCTTGAGCGTCTTGGCCGCGACCCCGGTGCCCTCCCCGATCAGACCCAGGAGGATCTGCTCCGTGCCCACGAAGTTGTGGCCCAACCGACGGGCCTCCTCCTGGGCAAGCATGATGACCTTGATCGCCTTCTCGGTGAAGCGTTCGAACATCTTGGCACCTCGTCATCGAAGCGAGCCCGGTGGGCCCGAGGGGCATCCTACCACGCACCCCGAAAGCCTATCCCTCCGCCTCGGAACCTTCTTCCAGAGCACCGTGGAGACGGGCCTGCAAGTCCGCAATCTCGCCTTGCCGCACCCGCTTCATGGCCTCCAGCTGGGTGAGGCGGTCCTGAATGTCGCGCAATTCGGCTTCCTTGAGCGCTTTCATCTGGTCCAGTTCGTTCTGGAGACGGATGATGCGCTCGACGCCGGCCAGGTTGATGCCCAGTTCCTGCGTCAGGTTCTGGATATAGACGAGGCGCTCGATGTCCCGCTGGCTGTAGAGCCGGTTCTTGCCCTGCCGCTTGGGTTGGACCAGTCCGCGGCGCTCGTAGAGGCGGAGGGTCTGGGGATGCATGTTCACGAGTTCCGCCGCCACGCTGATGATGTACAGCGGCCGGTCCTTGGCACCGGGGTCGAGCATCGCCACCTCCTGCCGGCACGAGGCGCAAGCAGTTGCCCCGTTCGCCGTGCATCCTGTCTGGTCCAAGCTAACATGATTTAGTGTCGGCTTGTCAAATGACATTAGTGCCAAGTTTGGTTGCCGCATGCCCGTGGCAGGGTACAACGGGTTCGTCCCCCCGGAGGTTCCATGCGTCGCGTTACCGCTGCCCCCGCATTCACGCTGGTCGAGACGATCCTCGTCACGGTCGTCGGCGTTGTCCTGCTGGCCAGCGCCACCTATGTCTATCAGGTGGCCAAGTCCAGCGCGGGTACGGCCAAGGCCAAGCAGAAGGTCGTCGCCCTCCAGGCCGTGGTCGAGGAGTTGGCGACGGTCAATGCCCGAGCCTACCCCGACATCCTCGCACTCTCGGTCACCTGGCTCCAGAAGCGCTTCGATGCCGGTGCCAGTCCATGGGGCGGCAGCATCTCCACCGGGCTCGACCGGCGTGAGGTCACCAATGCCGTCATCTCGGGCTTCAGCGACAATGATTCCATCTGCCAGGGCATCGATGGGCGCGGTGGCCCGGCGACGTTTCCGGTCAGTCGGCGGGATCTGCCGTCCGGGCGCTATGACAGCGAGCCGACGCCCATCATGACGCCGAATCCGAATGACGAAGGTTACGTCGGGATGATGCAGTATGCTCGGGTGGCACGCGGTCAGAGCGTCGTGATGATGGACATGGCCATCCAGACCCCGGTCGAGGTGTCGGGTTACATCGTCGGCGTGACGGGCGAGCAGGGTAACTTGCAGTTTCTTTCCGGAGGCGTCGATTCCCGGTCGTTGCTCAACGGCGATGGCACTGCCGGGGGCGGGACCGGCGGCGGCAGCGTCGGCGGCGTCGTGCGGGACTGATCGGCCTGAATTTCCCGGCCGTCTCTGCGGGTCCGGAACCCGCAGCCTCGTCTTCCTGGCAAGTCGAGGCCAGCCTCGACGCAGACCTCGGGGTGCTGCACGGTACCATTCGCGTGCCGAGCAGGCCGACATCGATGGGCTACCCAGCCTCGTCCGACCGCGGCTGGTCCCTGCGACAAGCTGCGGAGATCCGGTACGGAGACGACGTGGCCTGTCGACGGGAGCCCGGCTCCCGGCCGGCCACGTGGTCCGTGCAAACGGATGGCTCGGGTTGCGTGTGGAACTTCTCGCTGCCGATCGAGGACTGCAGCGCCAATCCCGGCCGTGAGGGCGACACGTTCTTGCTGGGTGGTGCCCTGCCGATCCCGGTTGCGCCCGATTCCGCCGGCGATCCGTCGTGGGAATCGGCCGGCCCTTGGCGTCAGTCGGTTTCCGTGCTGCTGGAACTGCCCGAGACCCTCGAGCCCGTGGCGGCAGTGCCGGCCATGGCCGAGCCGGGGACCGGAGCGAGGCGGCGGTGGCGAATCGACGGGGCCCACGGCGGTGGAGGTCTGGGGCTGGTCCGGCCTCGGGGGCTTTGGAGAGAGTCACAGGTGGCGGGCGTGACCGTGAGGGTGGCGGCACCTGCCGGTGAGAGCGCCAGTGCCGAGGCGCTTCTGACCCGTGCGGAGCCGATGGTGCGATGGCTGGAGTCGCGATTCGGCCCGCCACCTGACAGGGCCGTGACGTTATCCTGGAGTGGAGTCACGACCGTGGCACGTGAAGTCGTGGAGCCCGGCCTGGTCGTGTTGCCGAACCTCATGCTGAGGCAGGAGGAACTGTTTCGCGGGCTTGGCAGTCTGTCCGGCCTAGAGTTCGTCCTGATGCGTGGGCTCGCGCGGCAGTGGTTCCCGCCGGGACAGCGCGATCCGGGCAGTCCGTGGCTGGACGAGGTGATGCCCAACTGGGTGGCCGGGAGCTGGCTTCGCGAGACGCGCCCCGGGGGACGCGTGGCGCGCGCGTGGCTCGAGCCTGCTTTTGCGTGGCTGGATCCCCTGCGGGCCTGGACAACAGGGTTGGCCGAGGAAGAGGCCGATGGCGTGGCCTATCAGGAGGCGATGGGGGAGGATGCCCCTCTGGCGCGCCTCGAACCTGCGGACCGGATGGCACGTCCGCGTCTGTGGGGCGTGCGCGGGCCGCGCGTGATTGAGGATTTCCGGCAGGCCCTGCCAGCCGAAGCCTTTGCGCGCTGGCTCGAGGGAGTGCGTGGTGACATGGTGCGTGGCGAGGCCACGACCGAGGGTGTGCTGATCCGGGCGCGCGAGGTCGGACCGGATGCGGCCATCCGTCTCGAACGCCAATTGACGGGGGGGACACCGGATGGCCACAAGGCCAGGCCCCCGCATCTGTCGGCCCCGGCAGTCGGCTGGCACACGGATGTGGGCGGAGTCTTCCGCCCGCAGCCCTGGTTCTTCGGGCTCGGAGCCTATCCGTGGGCGGCGACATGGGCATCTCGGAACGACACGCTCATCGGCGATGTCCGGATGAACTTCCTGGGAGGTCATCCGCCCGGGGAGGGCCTGGTGCCCTACATTCGGCCCGGAATCCGGGCGCTGGTCGAGCGGGGCGTGGTCCGTGGCGTGCCGCGGGTGGACGGAGGTGTGGCCTGGGTGCCCGAGCCGGTGCTGGGCGTTCGGCCTCGCGGCCTGCTCTTCCGGGCCGGGGCCGAGGGCTTGCCTGGACAGCCTGATTCTTCTCTGGCCGACGCCGAGTTGGTGTGGCATCAGGATCTGGGGTGGCGGCGGCGGCTCTCGCTGCGGGCATGGACGGGCGTCGCCCCCGATCAGGGACGCTCGATGCTCGACCTCGGCCACGAGGGCCTTACTCAATGGGACCCTGTGGGCGCGATTCGTTGGGGGACGACGCTTGGGGCCGAAGGCGTCACTCCACTCGGGGGCACCTGGCACCTTCCGGGTTTGCCCTTCGAGGGGTGGACCCTCGGCACGGCCTTCTTGAACCAGGCTTGGTACGGCCGCCCGCTCGCAGTCGGCGGCGCCGCCGGGACGCTCACGGAAGCCGGTTTCGGCGTCGTGCTGGGCTTGCCTGGCCTGGGTTTCCCGAGCATCCTCGGGGTGTTCGTGCCGGTCTGGACCATGCCGGCAGGCGGAGCCTTAGTGCCGATCTTCAGAGCCGGGTCGGCCTTTCGATTCTGAAGGTGGCGGTGGCCGTGCGACAGGCTTGCCGCCTGCCTACTTGGCCGATCCCCAGTCCGGGCCAGCGTGCACCGAGACCTCGAGAGGCACGGAAAGCTGCATGGCACCGGTCATCTCCCGTACCAGCAAGGCTTCGACGCCTTTCTGCTCCGCCGGGGGCACCTCGAGGACCAGTTCGTCGTGCACCTGCAGGACCATGCGCGCTTGCAGGCCCTCGCGCACGAGCGCCGCATCGACGCGCAGCATGGCCACCTTGATGAGGTCGGCCGCCGTGCCCTGAATGGGCGCATTGATGGCGGCCCGTTCGGCCAGATCCCTTTCCTGGCGCATGGAAGATCGCAGACCGGGCAGGATTCGCCGACGGCCCATCAGCGTTTCGACCCAGCCGTTCTGGTGGGCTCGGGCAATGGTCTCCACCATGTAGCGCTGGATGCCCGGGTATCGGGCACGGTAGGCATCGATGAAGGCTTTGGCTTCTTTCTGGGGGATGGCCAGTTGACGGGCCAGGCCGAAGGCCGTTTGCCCGTAGACCACACCGAAGTTCACGGCTTTGGCACGACGGCGCATGTCCGCATCGACGGCTTCCGGGGCCACGCCGAAGATCTCGGAAGCCGTCGCGGTATGGATGTCGAGGCCGCGGGCGAAAGCCTCGAGGAAGGCCTCGTCGCGCGAGATGTGCGCGAGCAGACGCAGCTCGATCTGGGAGTAGTCGGCCGAGACCATCAGGTTGGCCGGATCCCGGGGCAGAAACGCGCCGCGGATGGCGCGGCCCAGTTCCCCGCGCACCGGGATGTTCTGCAAGTTGGGATTGTCCGAGGACAGCCGACCGGTGGCGGCAACGTGCTGGTTGTAGGACGTGTGCAAGCAGCCCGTGTCGGGATGGACGTAGTCCGGCAGGGCGTCGAGGTAGGTGCCCTTGAGCTTGCTGAGCTGGCGGTGCTCCAGCAACAGGCGGACGAGCGGGTGGGCGTCCTGCAGCTCCTCGAGCACGGCTGCCTCCGTGGAGCGCCCGGTCTTGGTGCGCCGGGGGGCCGGCAAGCCCAGGTCGTCGAAGAGAATCGTCTCGATCTGGCGCGGACTGGCGAGGTTGAAAGGGCGTCCCATCAGGCCGTGGGCCTCGGCCTCCAGGGCAACGATGCGCGCACCGAGCCGGTCGCTGATCGTCGCCAGGCGCTCGCGATCCAGGCGGACGCCTCGACGCTCCATGCGCGCGAGGACTTGCAGCAGGGGCAACTCCAGGTCGTGGTACAGCCTGTCCTGGCGGGCCTCGACAAGACGATCCCGGTAGCCGTGGTGGAGCGCCAGGGTAGCCGCCGCGTCGGCGGCGGCATAGCGGGAGGCCTTGTCTGCGGGGACTCGATCCATCGTGATCTGCTTTCGGCCGGTGCCGATGAGTTCCTCGATGGGGGTCATCCCGAGGCCCAGCACCCGGCGCGTCAGGTCCTTGAGGCCGACGCGGCCCTGACCACCCTCGGCCATGAACGCGGCCAGCATGCTGTCCTCGACGAGCCCCGCGACCGGCAGACCGGCCCGATCGAGCACGTGCAGGTCGAACTTGGCATTGTGGGCCACCTTTGGGCGATCCGAGGCCAGCACGGGCCCGAGGATCTCGCGCACCAGGGCGAGCGGGGCATTCGGGCCCTCGGCGTGGCCGATCGGGATGTAAGCCGTAGGGCAGTACTCCGGTGCGCCGTCGCCCCAGGCGAGGGACAGGCCCACCAGTTGGCAGCGCAGGGGGAAGAGGCCATCGGTTTCCGTGTCGAAGGCGATCGGACCGGACGCGGCTTCGAGGGCATCTCGAAGGGCCTGAAGCGCTTCGCGATCGACGGGTACGACCGGTGTCGGCTCGAGGAGGGTTTCCGGCATCGTCGCGGGCGAGCTCGGCGCATCGGCGAAGAGGGCGCCCTGGCCCGTCGGCGATCCACCGGCAGGGCCCGCATGCATGGCTGCGGATGGTTCTGTTGCTCCCGAAGTGCCCGGCAAACCGGGCATGAAGTCCCCCAGCAGTCGGGGCAGGTTGCGCAGCAGGCCCTTGAAGTCCAGCCGCTCCAGAAATCGGGTCAGCGTGTCGAGGTCCGGGACCTCGAGCTTGCAGCGATGCCAGTCGAGGTCCTCGAGGGGCACGTTCACGTCGATGGTGGCCAATTGCCGGGAGATGCGGGCCAGCTCCTGATGCTCCTCGAGGTTCTGGCGAAGCTTCGGCTTGGCGATGCCGGCGAGTCCGGCGAAGATTGCGTCGAAGCTGCCGAAGGACCGGAGCAGATCGACGGCAGTCTTCTCGCCCACGCCCGGTACGCCGGGGATGTTGTCCGACGTGTCGCCGGCAAGTCCCTTGTAGTCGACGATGCGGTCCGGCGGCAGGCCCATGCGTTCGGTGACGCCCTGGGCGTCGAAGAAGTCGAGGTCGCCAACACCCTTGCCCGGCATGACGACATGGATCCGGTCGTCGACCAGTTGGAAGGTGTCGCGGTCGCCCGTCAGGATGCGGACCTGCCAGCCTTCCTCAGCGGCCCGAGTGGCAATCGTCCCGAGCACATCGTCAGCTTCGTAGCCCGGCCGCTCATGCAGCGGCATGCCGAGGGCCACCACCAGTTCGCGCATCAGATCGATCTGAGGCACCAGCTCGTCCGGCATCGGCTTGCGGTTGGCCTTGTAGGCCGCGAAGGCCTCGTGGCGGAAGGTCGGTTCCGGCAGGTCGAAAGCGACAGCCACTCCGGTGGGCTTCAGCCGCGCGATGGCCGAGAACAGGATGCTGGCAAAGCCGTACACCGCCCAAGTGGGCGTCCCGTCCTTGGCCCGGAGGCCCTGGCGCATCAGGGCGTAGTGGGCCCTGTAGGCCATCGCGTGACCATCGACGAGCAGCAGGATGCCGCCCGGGGTCGCGGGCAGGGGCGCGGTCATCGGCGGTTCCTCTCCCGGCGGCCGGGACGAAGGGGTGGGGAGGCTTCGGGCTCAGGGTCGATGGTCGGTGCTTCCGCCGAAGCACCGGCCACGAGCAGCGACAACTCCCCGCGCGGCGGATCGGCCGTGAAGCGGGCCAGCGCCTCGGACAGGCTGCCCCGGAAGACTTCCTCGTGCAGTTTGGTCAGCTCCCGGCCGATCACGACACGCCTGTCGCCCCAGATGGCCAGCAGGTCCGTCAACGTGTCTTCCAGGCGGTGAGGGCCTTCGAAGAACACGGTCGGCCTCAGTTCGGCCGCGGTCGTGCGGAGCAGCCGTCGTCGCGCCTTGCCCTCGCGCGGCAGGAAGCCCTCGAAGACGAACCGTCCGGCTGGCAGGTCCGCAACGGACAGCAATGCCGTCAGAGCGCTCGCACCCGGAATGGGCACGACGGTCACGCCGCGCGACACGGCCAGGCAGACCAGCTCATGCCCAGGGTCCGAGATGCCCGGGGTCCCCGCATCGCTGATGAAGGCGAGGCGTTCGCCCGCAGCCATGGCATTCGCCAGGGCTTCCAGCTTCGGTCCGGCCGTGTGGGCGTGGCACGAGACGAGGGGCTTGTCGATGCCGTGTCGGTCCAGCAACTTGCGGGCAACGCGCGTGTCTTCCGCTGCGACGCGGTCGACGTTGGCCAAGGTGTCCAGTGCACGCAGGGTGATGTCCTCGAGGTTGCCGATGGGGGTAGCCACGAGGTAGAGGCATCCGCTGCCTGCCATGGCATCCAGCATACAGCCTCTCGGAAATTTGGCCCGAAAGCCTGCTACGACGGGGACTTGGGCGGGTAAAACTGCAACAGGGCGCTTCGGTCGTCCCCGGGGTGCCCGCAAGGGAGTGTTCCCGTGATGCAGGTTCTCGTCCTGTCGACCACTTACCAACCGCTCTACACCGTAGGGGTCGAGAAGGCGATCACGATGCTCTACCAGGGCCGTGCGGTCTCGGTGCGCGACACGGAGGACGTGGTTCGTTCCCCATCGACGGAGATCCGCGTCCCCTATGCCATCCGCCTGCTTGTCCGCGTGGTTGCCCGCTACACCTTCGAGAGCCTGAAACCTTCCCGGCAGGCCCTCTTCCGGCGCGATCGGCAAGCCTGTCAGTATTGTGGCCGGAAGGGCGGCGACCTGACGGTCGACCACGTCATGCCCCGTTCTCGCGGGGGCGACGATTCCTGGGAAAACCTGGTCGCGGCCTGCCTGCGCTGCAACAACCGCAAGGGAGATCGCACGCCGGACGAGGCCCGCATGCCTTTGCTGCGCGCGCCGCGTGCACCGCGCTCGATCGAGCTGGCCAGCGACCTCTGGGCCCGCCTGATGGGCTGGTGAGTCAGCCCTCGGCGAGCCAGGCCGCCGCGTCGAGGGCGTGGTAGGTCAGGATCAGGTCGGCCCCTGCCCGTTTCAGGCCGGTCAGCAACTCGAGAACGATGCGCCGTTCGTCGATCCAGCCCGCACGGGCGGCCGCCTTGACCATCGCGTACTCGCCCGAGACGTTGTAGGCAGCCAGCGGACGATCCGTCATCTCCTTCACGGCCCGGATGATGTCCATGTAGGCAAGTGCCGGCTTGACCATCAGCATGTCGGCGCCTTCGGCCAGATCCTCGGCAGCCTCCTTGAGGGCTTCGCGCACGTTGGCAGGATCCATCTGGTACCCCCGGCGGTCGCCCGAACGGGGGGCACTGCCCGCAGCGTCACGGAAGGGGCCATAGAAGGCGGAAGCGTACTTGACCGAGTAGGACAGGATCGGCTTGTCGTCATGGCCGGTTTCGTCCAGCGCGGCACGGATCGCCGCCACGCGTCCGTCCATCATGTCGCTGGGCGCCAGGATGTCCGCGCCAGCATCCGCGAGGCTAACGGAGGCTCGTGCCAGCAGTTCGAGCGACGCGTCGTTGACGACATGGTCGCCTTCGAGGATGCCGCAATGGCCGTGGTCGGTGTATTCGCACATGCAGACATCGGCGATCGTCAGCAGGTCCGGAAGCTCGCGCTTGATGCGCCGCAACGCCTCCTGAACCGGGCCGGCTTCGTCCCAGGCCGAACTGCCGGTGGCGTCCTTGGACTCGGGCAGGCCGAACAGGATCACGCCCCCGAGTCGCGCCTCGCGGGCCCGATGCGCCGTCTCGAGGAGCTTGTCCACGCTCTGCTGGAAGACGCCGGGCATCGAGGGAACCTCGCGTGCGATGCCGCTGCCCGGACAGGCGAACAGTGGCAGGATGAGGTTCCGGGGCTCGAGTACCGTCTCGCGGACGGCGCGCCGCAGGGCTTCTGTGCGCCGCAAGCGACGCGGACGGAACTCCGGCGACGGCAGGTTCATTCCACGGTCACCGACTTGGCCAGGTTGCGGGGTTGGTCAATGTCCTTGCCCAGAATGCGCGCGATGTCGTAGGCCAGCAGTTGCAGCGGGATTGCGTTGATGATGGGCGAGAGCAGCTCGGTGCTGTCCGGCACGTACAGCACCCGATCCACGTGGTGGGCGATCTGGGTGTCGCCCTCGGTGGCCACGGCGATGACGGTACCCATCGCGGAGCCCTTGCGCGAGCGGGCTTCCTGGATGTTGCTGACCATCTTGTCGTAGGTCGCGCTTCGGGTCGCGATGGCCAGGACCGGCATCGCCTCGTTGATGAGGGCTATGGGGCCGTGCTTCATCTCGCCGGCCGCATAGGCCTCGGCGTGGATGTAGGAGATTTCCTTGAGCTTGAGTGCGCCTTCCAGCGCCGTGGGGTAGTTGATGCCGCGTCCAAGGAACAGGAAGTTCTGCGACAGCGCGAAGGCCTCGGCGAGGGTGCGCACCTGGGGTGCCATCTCGAGGGTCTTCGTGACCAGTGCGGGCAGATGCTTGAGATCGCGGATGAGCGCGGCGGCGTCGGCATCCCCGACCGTGCCGCGGACCTGACCCAAGTGGACTCCCAGGACGAGCATGGCGGCGACCATGCTCGTGTAGGCCTTGGTCGAGGCGACGCTGATTTCTGGTCCGGATTGCAGGGCGAGGACGGCATCGACCTCGCGGCCCATCGTCGAACCGATGGCGTTGATGACACCGAGGGTCGGACAGCCGAGGCGCTTGGCCTCGCGCAGCGCAGCGAGCGTATCGGCTGTCTCGCCCGACTGCGAGATGGCAATGACGAGGGTCTCGGGGTCGAGAACCGGGCGACGATAGCGGAACTCGGAGGCCACGTCGACCTCGACCGGCAGTCGCGCGAGCTCCTCGAGGACGTACTTGCCGACGAGGCCCGCGTAGTAGGCCGTCCCGCAGGCCACGACGACGACGCGGCGAATGCCCTTCAGGACGTCGTCCGTCAGGCGCTGGTCTCCGAGATGGATGCGGTTTGCGGCCTGGTCGAGGCGTCCGCCCAGCGTGTTCGTCAAGCTGGCGGGCTGCTCGTGGATTTCCTTGAGCATGAAGTGCTCGAATCCGGCCTTCTCGGCAGCGGCAGGGTTCCAGTCGACGCGATGCACCTCGAGCGGCAGGTCGCGGCCTGCGAGATCGGAAACCCTGACGCCTTCGGGACCGATTTGCACGAGATTGCCGTCGTCCAGATACACCACGGAGCGGGTGTGATCGAGCAGGGCGCTGACGTCCGAGGCGAGGAAGGATTCGTCATCACCGACGCCGGCCACGAGCGGTGCACCGTGACGGACGCCCACGATGGTGTCGGGGTGGTCCTGATGGAGAAAGGCCGCGGCATAGGTTCCTTCGACCTGTTTCAGGGCCTTGCGGACGGCGGCGGGGAGGTCGCCGGCATAGCAACTGCCGACCAGATGCGCGAGGACCTCGCTGTCGGTATCCGATTGGAATGTGTGGCCAGCTCCCTGCAGACGCTCCTTGAGGGCCATGTAGTTCTCGATGATGCCGTTGTGGACCACCACCAGCTTGCCCGTCGCATCCGTGTGGGGATGCGCGTTGTAGGTCGTCGGGCGCCCGTGCGTGGCCCAGCGGGTGTGGCCGATCCCCACGGTGCCGGGAACCGGCGCGCGGCCGAGGCCATCGGCGAGCGCCTGAAGCTTGCCGACCTCACGTCGGATTTGCAGGGCGCCGTCCGCCAGAACGGCCACGCCGGCGGAGTCGTAGCCCCGGTACTCGAGGCGGCGCAGGCCACCCACGAGGACGTCCGAGGCCTGTTTGGCCCCCCAATAGCCGACGATGCCGCACATAGGCGTCTGGGTCTCCCTCTGCAATCCGGCCCGGGACGGGAACGGGAAGCCCCATTCTAGGCCATGCCCTGCGTCCATGCGTCACATGGCTGTCACGCAGGCCGTGTTCAGCGCAGGTCGAGGATCGGGGCTCGCTGGATGAAGGAAACGCCCGCGGAACCGGAGGGATTGGATCCCCCGAGCACATAGATGTTCTCGCTCGTCACCAGCGTGGCGGCGTCATCGACACCCGCGGCAAGACGTGCGCCGGCGAACTCCCTGAGGGGACCGAGGGCATCGCCCTCGAGCACGCCGGACAGCACCTCGGTACCTACCTGGCCCGTCGAACCGCCGAACACGTAGAGGCGGTCCCCGAGCAGGGCGTGCCCGAGCCTTGCGCGCGACGTCGGCAGGGCGTCGCCACGTGCTCCGGCCGGATCGCTGCCGAGATCGACGCGTCGATCCGCTGACTGATACTCCGTGAATGCGAGGCGCTCGGAACTGGAGAGCCTGACCTGACCGTTCCGGTCCGTCCCGACGCCGCCAATGAGCTGGAACTGGGTGCCCCATGGCCCCACGAGCGCGGCTGCGGCCCGCGGTTGCAGCAAGCTGGCGTGGGGTTGGAAGGAGCCGATCGTACCGTCCGGCCCGATGGGTGCGCGGGCGATCACGGCAGTGAAATTCTGGTCCTGCGGACCGGTACGGCCCCCGATGCTGAACAGCCACGCCCCGATGCGGACCACGGAGTGGCGGGCACGCGGACCATCCAGAAGCTCACCCATCGATTCGAAGGGCCCGAGGCCGTCTGCCGTCAGCCGTGCGCGTTCGACCGAGGCCAGCGGTGTGTCCAGCGAAGCGACCTCGAAGCCGCCGATGACATAGACGTAGGGGGGGACGAGTACCGCCGCAGCACTGCGGCGCGGCACGCGCAGCCTGCTCGGGAGGACCTGGATGTTCTCGATGCGGCCGGCGGCATTTTCCGAGATCATCAGGACCGAGTCCGTGGCCTCCCGGCCACCATTGGCCTCAGGCGTCACGCCGCCGACCAGGAAGTGCCTCGGACTGGCCGAATCCACGCCAAGATCGCCGAGGGTCAAGGCATCCACGGTCACCACGCCTGCTTGCTGCAGGGCAAAGGGCAGGCTGCCATCGAGGAAGAATATCCCGGGCCCCCGGGGAGCTGGCGATGCGGTCGGAGTCGGGGTCGGTGGTTCCGACGGCACGGGCGAGGGTTGTGGCGATGGCTGCGGTGATGGCGCGGGCACTTCGGTCGGTGCAGGCGTCGTTGCAGGGGATGCCGTCGGCTCGGGCAGGGTTGTCGCACCAGGCGAGGCTGAGGGTTGCTCCGTGGGCAACGAGCTGGGCAATGGCGGGGTCGTTGCCGCGGGAGACGGGGTCGGCTCGGGTGTCGGTGCGGGGGACGGCGTGGGTGCGATCGTCGGCATCGGGCTGTCGCCGGGTGATGCTGTCGGCCTCGGCAGCGATTCCGCAGGTATCGCGACCCAGCCCCCGCCGAATGCAGGTCGGACATCGTCGAGGACGAGCGAACCCGAGGCCGCCGGTACCTCCCGGGTTGCTCCCCAAGGCCGCGAGGCTCCGACGACCGGATGCCAGACCAGCAGGTGCAGGATGCCGACGGGCACGTCGTCGATGCTGAAATGGCCCGTCGCATCGGGCCGGGCCTTGTAGGACGACCCGACCACCAGGACTTCCGCTTCGGTGACGAAGAGGGGCTTGCTGGCACCGGAGGCGACTGGCATAAGGACCCTGCCCGTTACCCGGCCGGTCTGCAACGTCCGCAACACGGCTTCCCGGGGCGTTGAGCCCGGGCCGACGGCCACGTCCGTCAGCCAGCCCTTGGCCGTGGCGGAGCGGATGGCTTCGAGGTTGTAGCGGCCGGCGGGCAGGTCAAGGCGGAAGGAGCCGCTTGCATCCGAAACGACGAGATCGGTTGCCTGCTGGATCGCCCTTCGTCCGGCGGCATCATGGGCGACAAGGCCAGCTGCATCGTTGGCGATGAGGCTGGCCCGGCTACCGGGTGGCAGCGCGTCCGAAGGCCATGCTCTGACGGGTACGCCCGGGATGGGCTGACCTGATGCGTCCACGACGCGACCCGGCAGCATGTAGGTGCTGTTCCCGGCGGGTGCAGTCTCCGCGGCCGGAGTTCCCGTCACCGCAGCCGGAAGGCGCGCCAGATCCCCGAAGCCTTGCCGGCACCCTGCCAGCAGCATGCCTGTGAGCAGCAAGGATGCTCGCCAGTGCGGCCGGTCACGGAACATAGGGGCCACATACCCAGGCCGCAGGGGGCGTGTTGTGCTTGCCGGTTAAGGGCGGGTTAATATACTCGCCCGGGTCTTTACTTTGGATTAAGATTAACGGAAGATTAAAGGGAGTCCGGAGTGTCCCGGGCGTATCCCCCGCAGCCTTCCGAGGACAGGTCATCCCCGCGATGCAGTTGCATGCCGCTCCCCCGACGCTCCGTGTCCTTCGGGCCGAAACCGTCTCCCTGCCTCTGCAGCCCGAGCGGGCCCCGTGGCAGTTGTCGCTTCGTACCGCACGGCCGGAGCGGTGGATCATCCCCATTGCCGCCATGCTGGCCGGAGCGCTGGCTACCGGCCAAGTGCCCGCGACTGGTGTCGGGGCCACGCGTCTGGCTTTTGGCGCGCTGCTCTGCGGGCCGTTGATCACGGGGCTCGGCAGCGTGGTCAACGCCATCTTCGACCGTGACCTCGACTCGGTGAATCATCCCGAGCGTCCTTTGCCTTCCGGGGCTCTGCCGTTGAACGTCCTCGTGGCCCAGATGGGGTTGATGGGCATGCTGATGCTGTTCTTCGCCCACCTACTGGACCACGGTCTGGGGCTCTCCTGGTCTGGGCGCTTCGGGGTCGGCAGCACCGATGGGTCGGGCGTCTTTTACGCGACGCTTGCAGCCTCCGCGCTGGTCTTTGCCATGAATGCCCCACCGCTCTCCCTGCGCCGGCAGACTTGGGCCAGCGGGCTCTTCAACGCCCTTTGCGTCGTGTTCATGCCTTGGCTGGTCGGCATTCTTTTGTTTGGTCCGCCCGTCACGGGCGCCCTGCTGCTTGGTGGGGGCTTCACCTATGGGGCGGTCGGGCTTTTCACGCTTGGGACCCTCGGCGACGTCGACGCCCATCGACGCGTCGGCCTGCGCACCCTCGCCGCGCTTCTGGGGCCGGAAATGGGCCTTCTCATCGGGTCGATGCTGCTGCTGACCTCGCTCGTGGCCGTGGCCATCCTGCTTGGCGTCAAGCATCCGGCCCCTGCAGTCGCCATCGCCGTTACCGCCGTGGCCCAGTTCACGGTCGTCTGGCGAGGGTTCCGTATCGAGCCGGGCAGGCCGGTCTGGTATGGCCTCGCGGTGGGCCTCTTTGCGGCCGCCATGATTCTGGCCGGAGGGGTTGGCACGATGGGGGCCAGTCCGGTCCTGGGCTTTACCATCCCTTGATGGAGTGCTAGGCTGAACAGGTGGGTACATCGGCCGTACCTGCCTTGGCGCCCTGTTCCGACCCTTTCGCAGTCCATACACCTAACCTTCAGATTCTCCGCCGAGCCTGATTTTGGCCGTCATGGGGAATTCGTGTGTCCGAAGCAACTGAACCGGTACTTGGTGTGTTCGTGCGTCCGGCGGATGGAGTGACGCCGTCCCCTGCTGCAGAGGAATCGACGGCCATCCAACCTCGGATCGTGCTCGGTTTCGGTGCCGTGGCACTCATGCTGGGTGCGGTCGCCAATCTTGCAGGACGCGCGGCCGTCGGCCCGGCTGGCCGAGACGTGCAATTGCCGATGCCGCGGATACATGTCGCTGCGCACCATCGGACGGCAGCAGTCTCGCGTATGCCCGGGGCTCATGAGGCCGCCAGGGTCCGGGCTTTCGGCGTGCGCGAGGGGCGGCGCGCTTATTATCCCTACGCCGGTCTCATCCGTCGGATCGCCTCCGAACATGGTCTTCCTGCGAGCCTGATTGCGGGCGTCATCCAGATCGAGTCCGCATTCGACCCGAATTGCGTCAGTCCCGTCGGGGCCGTCGGCCTCATGCAGGTCATGCCGGCGACAGCCCGCGGACTCCGTCGCAAGCTCGGCATGCGCCACATCGACCTCTACGATCCCGAGCAGAACATCCGTGTCGGGACCTACTTCCTTAAAGCCCTGTTGCGCGAGTTCGGCGGTGATCTCGCTATGGCGCTCAGCTACTACAACGCGGGGCGCCGCGGCATCATCAGCCGTGGTCGCTACCGAAACGGGCGGTACATCCGTGCCGTCATCGGCTCCTACGATCGCTACAGGCGACCGGGAACACGGCCTCTTCAGCCGGCGGCCGTGGTCGCGGCCCCGAACTCGAGCTCCAGGTAGGCCATCATCCGGGCTACTGCGGTGTCGCGGTCGCTGGCGGTGAAACAGCGGGACAGCGTCGTCGCGTCGTCCAACTCGGCCGTGATCCAGAATTGCTGCATGTTCAGACTCGCCAACCAGTGGGGGGTAAGTCTCTTGTCGCCAGTTCCCGGCTCTGTTCGGTAACGACTGGGTAAAGCTGCGGTCAAGTTGCGAGGAGGCCCGGCCAGACCGTCAAGATGCGCGGGAGTTCGCCTTCCTCGAGGGCGGCGGGCGCCGGAACTCGCAGCAAGGGCGGGACTTCCTGTGCCTCGGCCAGGCGGTCCAGCAGTGGTTCCTCATAGGCGAAGTTCAGCATCACCACGTGACCCCGGGCCCCGGCGAGGATGCGGGCGTGCCGGAAAAGTGCCTCCGGACGGTACTGTCCCAGCGACAGCCCCCAGTCGAGGTGTTCCTCGAGAAACAGGATCGGCAGGAAGAGCAGTACCAGATCCTGAGGTTCACGGAACGCGAGGGCATCCAGCGCAAGGTACCTGCTGCCCGGGCAGGGGGCGGCATGCCAGTGGGCCCAGTCCCAGCGCGAGTGGAAATCCCGGTAGACGCGGAAGGCGTCGATCTCGAGGCCGGTCAAGGCCACGCGGCGCGGGCCGGCCGGCCCGCGTGAGAGCAGCGCGTGGACTCCGCGGATGTAATGCCAGGTCTTGGCGCCGATGTCCGCGACGCGCAGGGGATCGGGCAAGGGGCCAGGCAGGCAGGCAATCGCCACCTCGAGGGCCGCGAGAATGTCCAAGGCGTCTCGGGCCCACGATGCCTCGGCGGTGAGAAGGGTGGCGTCGATCCCCAGAGGGGAAAGCCACGTGTCCAGATGAAGGGCCGCGCGTTCGGGATCCGCCAGCCCCCGCAGCAGGTCGCCTCTCGGGACCGGACGCACCCCGCGGACTCGCCTGCGGAAGGCCAGTCGTTCCCTGATGCCCCAGGTCGCCCTGTTGGAGGCACCCCACAGTGTCTCCAGGATACCGGGGCGATTTGCCGACTCGTGCGCCACCTCAGGTCCGGAAAAAGCCCCGCGGCGCGGAGGGTACGCCAGCCTCGCCGAATGCCTGCTCGATCTTGCGGTAGAGACGGTCGACCGGACGCAGGTCGAGGAAGACGACCTTTGCTCCGGCGAGATGACGGACCGTGTAGACCACGGACTCCACGGGCACCGGATAGGGTCTCGGGGACCGGCTCAGAAACTTGCGGATCACGGTCTCGGGACACGTCGTGGCGTCGGCGGCCAGGACGGCAAAGTGTTTCCACTCGGACTCGTCCGGTTCGATTTCCGAGAGAGCCTGGCGAATCAGTCGTTCCCGATCGTCCATGCCGGCATGCTAGCATCCCAAGCCGTGAACGACTCCGTGAATTCCTCGGCCTGCGTTCCGAATCCCCCGCGCAGCATGGTCCAGTAGGGTTCCAGCGTCAGCGGCACGCGAAGTTGGCTGGCGCGAACCGAAAGGTCCTCGGGCAGGAAGGGCAGCGGGCTGCCGAGTGTCTGCAAACTGATGCCGTAGAGGACGTCGAACCACAGGGACCAGACCGGGTGCGGGGGGGCCGGCAAAGCGGCCCGCGCTTCGCTCAGGTGCCGCACGGCGGGCTCGTACTCACCGGCAACGAAAGCGACGTGCCCGGCGGCACCCAGAGCGAGCGCCCGAGCCAAGGGCGCACGGCCTTCGACCTCGGTGCCCTTCTGGAGGGCGTGTCTCACCGAGAGGGTGGCGCCGGGCATGTCGTCGGATTCCGCCTTGGCGATGGCCTGGATGGCGTGCAGGACCGCAAGATCCTCGGCACGCCCCTCGAAAGGACCCTCGAGATGGATGCGGATCGGATCACGCATGCCAGCGAAGAGCCACGCCGTGCCCAAGAGCAGGTGCTCTCGTCCGAGGCGACCCGAACCGGTAGCAAGAAGCCAGTTGTCATCAAGTTCAAGCACCGTGGGGGTGTCACCCTCCTCGAGCGCGAGGCTCGCCATCAACAGCCCCAGTTCACGCACGACGGACGTGTCCCGCGCCGCATGCATGGCTTGGCGCAGGCTTCTCTGGGTCTGCGTGGCATTCCCGGTGGCCCGATGGGCCAGCGCAATGAGTTGGAAGGCCTCGGCCATCGCGTCGGGCTCCCGCTGCGACTCGAAGATGTCGAGGGCCGCCCTGCCGGCTGCGAGCGCTGGCTCCCCGCGTCCCGCGCGCAGGTCGAGCTTGCCACGCAGCACCAGCAGGTCTCCGGCCTCCTTATGGGTGCTGTCCGGGGGAACCAGGCCGACCACCCTGTTGCAGGCAGCCTCGGCCACGTCCCATCGCTCCTGCTGGACAGCGAGTTGTCCCAGCTCGATGAGGAACTTGACCTGGTTGCCGGCTTGCCCCAGCAACTCGGCCACCGCGAGGCCTTCCTCGGCGAACGCGAGGGCTCGGTCGAAGTCGCCACGGATACCGGCTATCCGGGCCAGCTGGGTGCGGGCTTCGTGACGCTGCGCGATGGGAGCCATGTCGTGCAGCGCTTGCCAGAGGCGCTCGGCTTCTCCCACGCTGCCCACTTGCAGTTCGAGTGTGGCAACATCGCGCGTGGCCCGTTGGAGGTCCTCCGGTGAGGTGTCCGGCAGCGTTCGGGCCAAGCGCACGATCTGGTGGGCGCGACGCAGTGCCTCGCCCCATTCCTGTCGGCCCGTGGCCAGAGCGAGGGCCTTCTGGGCCCACTCCGCCGATTCGGAAAGGGCGCCGCCTTCTTCGAGCAGGTCGGCGATGCGACCGTCCAGCTCCTCCATCTGTTCCTGTTGGCGTGCCATCAGCCGATTGGCCAACTGGCGCCGGATGGTCTGCCGCTGCTCCTCGGTCAGTGCCGCGGCCGCCAGCGTCCGCAGGGCTTCCTGCCGGAAGCAGACCTCATTGCCTTCGACTGCCAGCAGTCCGGCGTCCACGAGCGTCTGCAGGATGTCGGGAAGGACTTCACGGCCGACCAGATCCTCGAGGTCCTCCCACGCAAAGCGCGTCCCGATGACGGCGGCCGTTGCCAGCGTCTGCCGGGCAGCTGGAGGCAACCTGGCTTCCTTGGCCCGCAGCAGGGCCGAGAGGCTCTCGGGCACGAGCGACTCCCCCGCTGGAGTCTCTCGGGCCTGCCAGCCATCGGGGCCGTATGAGATCGTGCCGGTCGCGAGCAGATCGAAGGCCAATTCCCGCAGGAACAGCGGGTTGCCCCCGGCATGCCGCACACCTTCACGCAGCACGGGCAGGATCCGAGCGGGCCAGGAATCCTGGGCAGGGTCCAGGCCAAGGGCACTGGCGAGGCAAGCCAAGGACTCGGCTTCCGAGAGTGGTTGCAGGTTGGTGACCGTGAGGTCGAGTCCAGTCTCCGGCAGGATGAACCTCTGGGTGCTGGTCAGGATGATCCAGAGACGATGTCCCGCTGACGGGGTTGCTTGAAGGAATTGTTGCCACCAGCCCCACGAGAGAGCGTCCGTCCACTCGATGTTGTCCACGGCGAGCAGCAGGGGGCGATGGCGCGTGGCTTCCCAAAGGAAACGGGTGAGGTGGGGCAGGACTTGCTGGACCTGTTCGGGGGAGGGACTGTCCAACTGGGAAACATTGCGCAGGATGGGCCACAGGAACTCGGCGTGGGCATCTGGCCACTGCTTGCCGAAGGCCGCCGCCGAGGGCCACGGGTTGCCTGTGTCGGGATCGGCCATGATCTGGTGAATAAGGTCGCGAATCAGGCCGTGGCTGCGGTCGGGCGACAGGCTGTGCACGCGGATCAAGATGAGCCGCGACAGGGCCTCGCGATTGGTCCGGGCCTGGGCTTCGACGACCAATCGGGACTTTCCCGAGCCCTCCGGGCCGGTGACGATCCAGACCTGCGGGTGGCCGGCGAGGCACGCCGTGGCCATGCCCTCGATCTTCCGGCGTTCCGCTTCTCGCCCGTGAAGGGTCGCGACACGGTCCGGGTCCATGCGGCGCTGGCCCGGTTCCAGCCAGTGCATGTCCCCGCCCTCGTGCTGCTCCGCGTCGAAGTTGGCCTCGACGAGGCGCGCCGTCCGGCCCGGCATGCCGATTCGGCCGTCCTGCACCTGCTCGAGGCCTTGGAGCGTTTCCTGACCCAGCGCTGTCTCGGCAAGCGAGGGGACGGCACGCGGCAGGCTGCCATGCATCAGGTAGGCTTTGGGCGTGCCGATCTCGCAGCGTGCGCGCCGTGCCATGAGGTCGAGTGCGGCTGCGGCCGCACGGCGCAGATCGTCCTCCCGCGGGTTGGGGCGTCCGAACGAGGCCAGGATGCGTCCGTCGTGCGAGGCCTCCATCGTGCCGCCCCAGAGACCCAGCACGTGCGCGGCCTCGTGGATGCTGAAGGCATCGGGCCAATGGACGCCCAGCAGGGCGAGGGGGCTTTGGTCGGCAGCCCGTCGCGCGTGCTGGCCTGAGGTGGCCAACCGACGTCCGCAGTGCCCGCAGAAGGCAGCGGTCGGGACGTGGGGCGTCTGGCAGCCCGGGCAGACCATGTCCTGATTTTGCCCCATGTGCCGGGCTTTCACACTCCGCGAGGGTGTCACGACACCTTGAAGCAGCAGTTAAGATGCGGTAAACTAAGGCCATGCGTTGGGTCGTTTCCGGCTTGTTGTGCTGCGGCGTTGCCGTCGGCTGCGGCCGGGCGGTGCCCTTGGGCATGTCTGCAGTCGCTGGTGTCCCGTCGCAGCACGTGGGCCCTGTCGTCCCGCTGGAACTGGCACTCACGGTTGGCTCGGGGGCGACTCGGGAGGTCCTTCCGGTGGCCGATGGCTTGCCGGCATTCCGCGTCGGGCCCACGGATCCGGTCGCGGATCTGTACGGGGCGTTGCGCCGGGAGCAGGCCGGTGGCCTGATCCGCTACCCGGAGGGTGAGGTCGGGGAGAGCGGTTCCCCGGCGCGCACCGTTCAGGTACAGCCGAAGCATAGCCAGGAACGGGCTTCTGCGGTGGCAAGGGCGTGGCATCGTGACGCTCGGCAGGTCTATGTGGCCTGGGGCTTCAAGGGCCTGAAGTCCCTCTCCGAGGTCCAACACGTCCACTACTCGCCGGCCGTTCGGCGCAGCCTCGTTCAGGCCTTCCGCCTGCAGCCGTGGATCAGCCGCAACCACGAGGAGATCTCCCGACGCATGGATAGGGGCTCACCTTTCCTGCAGGGTGTGCAGGACGACTTCGGCATCGATGCCCACGAGGCCTATGCCATCGCCCGGCGTGCCGGGTATTCGGGTGATGGTCTCGCCAAGGCGGCCGTGCTG
This sequence comes from Candidatus Sericytochromatia bacterium, assembly GCA_035285865.1. Taxonomy (GTDB): domain Bacteria; phylum Cyanobacteriota; class Sericytochromatia; order S15B-MN24; family VGJW01; genus VGJW01. The sequence continues at coordinate 58,795 of JAYKHS010000003.1, read as the reverse complement.
ATCCGGCCGCTGGTCATCGGTCCCGTCTGGGCCTTTCTGGACGGGCTCGAGACGCAGATGACCGTTATTGCGATCGACGCCATCAGTGGCGAGGTCATCCGTGCCGGCTTGAAACTCGAGGTCATCCGCTACATCGTGGAGCCCGTTCCGGAAGAGCCTCCGATCATCCTGCCTTCCCCGGCACCGCCGCCCGAGAATCCAGGCGACGACAGCTGAGCACCAGGCTATCATCCGCCAAGGAACAGGCCCCCTGCACCAGCCGGTGCAGGGGACCTGTCGTCTGCTCGGGCTTCAGGCCGTCTTGACAGCTGCCGCGCGGGCTTCACGGGCCCGGTTGGCGAGCGCCGTGAACGCGCCGGCATCAGTCAGGGCGAGTTCAGCCAACATCTTGCGGTTGACGGCGATCTCGGCAAGCTTCAGGCCGTGGATCATCTGGCTGTAGCTCAGGCCATTGATGCGGGCCGCCGCGTTGATCCGCTGGATCCACAGGCTGCGGAAGTCGCTCTTGCGCTCCCGACGGTGGCGGTACATGTACCGCAGGGCCTTCATCATCGCCTGGTTGGCCGTGCGGAACAGCTTGCTCGTGCCCGCGCGATGGCCGCGGACGAGCTTCAGGACCTTCTTGTGCTTGCGACGGTTGGCATTGCCACGCTTGACGCGCATGGTCGAGTCTCCTTAGGAAGAAAGCGAGAACAGGAAGAGGGAAATCAGCGGGTGTACTTGATGTAGGGCAGGGCACTGCGGACCCGAGCCTCATCGGCCTTCGAGACCTCCTGCTCGTCCCCGATCCTGCGGAGACGGGCGCCCGACTTGTCGACGAGCAGGTGCTTGCGGAAAGAGGTGCGGCGGACAATTTTGCCCGAACCCGTGGTCTTGTAACGCTTCGCGGAGGCGCGGTGAGTCTTCATCTTCGGCATGACATGCTCCTTGGGAAAAGGGCTTAGGGAACAAGGTCCCCGGAGGGACCGGCAGGTGCCGCGGCCTGAACGGCCTTGTCCTGCTTGACGGCATCACGCTTTTCGGGAGTGATGCCTTTTTTGGGGGCCAGGATCAGGAAGAGCGTGCGGCCCTCCTGGCGGGGATCGCGCTCGATGGTGCAGATGTCCGTCAACTCGCGGGCAAAACGCATCAGCACGTTGATGCCGAGCGCCTGGTGCTGCATCTCGCGGCCACGGAAGCGGATGGTGACCTTGACCTTGTCGCCTTCCAGCAGGAAGCGCTGGATGGCCCGGAAGCGGACCTGATAGTCATGCTCGCCGATCTTGTAGGAAAGCGTGACCTCCTTGAGGCTGACGACGTGCTGCTTCCGGCGTGCCTCGCGATTCTTCTTTTCCTGTTCGAACTTGTGGCGACCGTAATCCATGATTTTGCAGACGGGAGGATTGGCGTCTGCCGCCACAAGCACCAGGTCCAGACCCTTCTCCTGGGCGATCCGCAGGGCTTCGCGGGTCGGCAGGATGCCGAGCTGCGCGCCATCGTCGTCGATGGTGCGGACCTCACGGGCGCGGATGCGCTCGTTCAACAGGGTGCTGTCCCTCAGAATGGTCGGAATCTCCAAGCAGGGGTGGGTGCAAAACAAAAAGGCAGGTGGTGCTCCACCTGCCTGACGTACCGCGAGAACTCGCAGTGTTGGCCTGGGCGATGAGTCGCCAGGCGAGAAGGTGGGCCTTCTACTTCGACAATCAGTGTAAAGCCGTCATTCAGAGTCCGTCAAGGGCTGGTCCTGCATTTCCTCCGGGCTTGGCCGGGACATGGCAGGGGTGCTATCCTCGCCTGTCATGAGCGACGACCTGGGAGCCCGCGTGGCACGGCGTCTGGCGGAACGACGCGACCGCCTCGAGGCGCTCGTCGTCAGCCTTGCTCGGATCCCCAGCCCGACGGGTGCCGAGGGCGTGCTGGCGGAGGCACTCGTGGCGATGCTTGCGGCCCGTGGCCTCGAGGGTGCGCGTATCGACCGTGCGGGCAACGTGGTACACGTCCTGAAGGGGGCTCGGCCGGGGCCCGTGCTGGTTCTGGCGACTCACCTCGACACTGCGGCTGCCGGCGCGTCCGAGTCGTGGCCGGTCTCGCCCCATTCGGGGGAGGTGCGCGACGGCTGGTTGCACGGGCTGGGGGTGGCCTCCTGCAAAGGGGCGATGGCGGCGCAGGTTGAGGCCGTGGCTGCTCTGGCCGAGGAGGGTTGGCCCACAGGCGATTTGGTGTTTGCCGCCGTGGTGCACTCCGAACGGGCGGGTTGTCTGGGGTCCCAGCATCTGCTGGAGCAGACGTTGCCGGATCTGGGCATCCGCCCCGCCATGGTGGTGCTGGGAGACCCGACGGGCCTCGCGGTTCATCTGGGCCATCGCGGTCGGGCGGAACTCGAGATCGAGACTTACGGTCGCACGGCCCATGCGAGCGTGCCGTGGCTGGGACAGAATGCAGCCCACAAGATGATGCCGGTGATTGAGGCCGTCGAGGAGTTGCAGCGTGCCCTGCCCAGTCACCCGCTGCTCGAACGCAGTACCGTGGCCCTGACGGGCCTCGCCACCCGGCCGGCCGATGGCAGCCGCATTCCGGATCGATGCGTGGCCACCATCGACCGTCGCTACTTGCCAGGCGAGTCCCTCGATGCCGTCGTGGGGCAGATGCGGACCATCCTGAGCCAGGTTAGCCAACGGGATCCGTCCTTCCTCGGGGACGTGCGCATCCGCGAGGAGGTCGAGACGACATGGACCGGCCTCGTCCGTGAAGTGCCCAAGGTCATGGCCCCGTGGCTCACCCGCGATGACCATCCGATGGTCAGGCGCGCGCTGGAGGCGCTTCGGGGCGTCGGCCAGCAACCACGGCTCGACAAGTGGGCTTTCGGGACGGACGGTTCCTATGCCGCCGGTGCCTTGGGCCTGCCGACCATCGGCTACGGTCCCGGCGAGGAAGCCACTTCCCATACGCCCGGGGAGCGGGTGTCCCTGGGAGCTGTGGCGAATGCTGCCCTGGGCTATGCTGCCTTGGCTCTTGCCCTTTGTGAGGATCGAGATGGCGACTGACGGTCTGTTCCTGCCTCCCCAGATTCTGGGTTCAATCTGCTGGGGGAGCGGCGGCGAGCCGCGCCCCTCGGCGGCGGCCCTCGCGGTCCTTGTGGCGTCGGACGATGCCGATTCGGCGGAGGCAGCGCGTCGCCTCGACATGCTGCTGGCGCTTCCAGAGGTCGCAGTCCTGGTGCGCGAGGGCGAGGGCGCCATCCAGATCACCCCGGATTGGGCCCAGGACCAGGTCTTGCTGCTTTCCGCTTCGCGGCCGGGAGGATGTCAGGTGCTGGCCCTGACGGACATCGGTCCCCAGCAGCGCCTGGCAAGCCTGCAGCAGGATTTCGTCGCCAACGTCTCACATGAACTGCGCACGCCGCTCACGAGCATTCGGATGGCGGCAGAGTCTCTGCAGATGGGCGCCATGGCCAGCGAGACGCTCCGGACGAAGTTCGCCTCCAACATCCAGCGCGAGGCGGAGCGCCTGACGCGCCTCGTCAACGAGATCCTGGTGGTCGCCAACCTGCGCGGACGTCCGGTCCTGCACCTGTCCGACTTCTCGCCGCTGGATCTTGCCCAGGAGGTGATCGCGACCTTGGAGCCCCATGCGGCCCTGAATCATGTCGATCTTCGCCTCGAGGCGCCGGACGATGTTCCGGCCGTGCGTTGGGATCGGGATCGCGTGCATCAGGTCATCCTCAATCTGGTTGACAACGCCATCAAGTTCACGCCTGCCGAGGGACGTGTCACGCTGCGGTTCACGATGCTCGAGGGCGGTTTGGAAGTGCGCGTCATCGACACGGGCATCGGCATTCCCGAGATCGACAGGCCGCGCATCTTCGATCGCTTCTACCGCGTCGACAAGTCCCGCAGTCGGGTCACGGGTGGTGTGGGTCTGGGTCTGTCCATCGTCAAGGATCTGATTGTGGCGCACAAGGGCACCATCGACGTGGCCTCGGAGATCAACGTCGGTACCGAATTCATCATCCGGATGCCATGGCGCGCCGAGACGGCCGCGGCCGTCTGAAGGATCGGGCATGGCTGATGCCGAACTGCTGAGGCAGTCGGGCCTGCGGGTCACGCCCCAGCGCCTCGCCATTCTGGAGGCGTTCGCCGAGTTGCCCGCGGGTACTCACCTGTCTGCGGAGGATCTGCACGCGCGCCTGGTCCAGAGACGTGCCGGCATAAGCCTCGCGACGACTTACAGGACGCTCAACCTGCTCGTTCGCCTGGGCCACCTCAGGGAACACGACTTCACGGAAGGCCATCGCCACTACGAGTGGGTCCGTCAGGCCGATCCCCAGCACCACCACCTGATCTGCGTCGTATGCCTGCGGCCCCTGGAGTTCTCCGAGCCCGCCGTCGGCGATCTGGCGCGGGAGGTTGCGGAACGGCACGGGTTCGCGCTCTCCGCGTTCGAGTTCGAGGTCCGCGGCGTCTGCTCCACGTGCCAGGGTTAACCGGCGAGGGAGTTTCGGCAAAGAGACTTGTGCGGGGCTTGTTCCCGGCTTGGGTGTCGGGGGCTGTCAAGCAGCCGTCAAATTGGGGTATGATGCCCGGAGAGGCCATGGTCGCCTGTTGGCGGCCCTTGGTCCGGAGGTCCCGGATGTGGGTCTTCACCAGAATTTATACGCAAATTCAGGCGAGGACCCGTAAGCTTGGTCCCCCATCCGGCGACAAGAAGACAGGGGACGTCCATCGCCCCCCTGATCCCGTTCCAAGCCTCGTTGCGAGGAGGTCGTGATGTCCGGCGTTTCCAATTCGTCGATCAGCGGTTCCGGTTACCCGTCGCGGGCTCTGCCGGAGGAGCGCTACGATCTCCCTTCGGTGGATCCGGCGCGCCGCCGTGAGCTCGAGGAGGATCTCGATTCCGGCTACGTTCGCGAAAAGGAAGGTCGTGGCCTGTTCGGCCACGTAGCCGACGTTTTCGTCGGCGGTGGCGAGGCCATCTGGGACATGGCCAAGGGCGTGGGCACGATGATCGCCCACCCGATCCAGACCATCAAGGGCATCGGCTACGCCATCACGCATCCCGCTGCGCTCATCAGCGCGTTTGTCGATCCCTACACCTCGGCCATCAAGGAGGGCCGACCGGGGAAGGCCCTGGGTCGGGGCATCGTCGAGATCGGATCGTTCTTCATCGGCGGTGGCGCGGCCTCGGGCGGTGCCAAGGGCGTCGGTGCCGCAACCAAGGGTGCGGCGACCACCACCAACGCCGTCGTCAAGGGTGCAGCAGCTGCAGAGAAGACCGCGACCGTCGCGGGCAAGCTTTCCTATGGTATGCGTCTGACGCGCGGTGTCGACAAGGTCCTCGGCAAGGCCAAGCTTCTGCAGGATGCCGCAGCGGCCGCCAAGGCCTCCGGCGCGACCGCGAACGCCGCCAAGCTGTCGGCGCAGGCCGCCAAGCTGACGGAATACGCCGGCGTCCTCAAGAAGGCCGCCCAGGTCGCTGCCGCCGGTGATTCTGCGGCCATTGCCGCTGCTCGAGCCAGTGTTCAGGCGGGCATGAAGGCTTCGGGCATGACGGCGGCCTTCAAGGCCTCGTCCGCCCTGCAGGGCGCCGGACAGGTGGCCAGCCGCGCCGCCGCAGGCGCAGCCAAGGTCGTCTCGGGTGCCGACAAGGCGGCCGATGCGGGTCGTGTCGCCACGCGACTGGCTCAGAAGCCGGTGATGACGGGTGCAGCCAAGGCTGCACTCAAGGAAGCGGGCATCACCCACAAGATGGGTTCCGCCGGTCTTGCCGCCGCGCATCAGACCTATTGGCAGGCCCGCGCCGCCGGCCAGGCCGTGCCCGCGGCCAAGGCTGCCGCCGCGGCCAAGGCTGCCGAGGTCATGGGCCTCGCCAAGGATGCCGCCGCTGTTCGCAAACTGGTGGACAGCGCCCGCCTCACGGGTGCTGCGGCCGACGCGTCCAAGTGGTTCGCACGCTCGAATTTCGTCGAGCGCCCCCTGGTCAACGGTGCTCGGTTCGTCGGCAAGGGCGTGGACCGCGGCATCGCCGGCACCGTCAAGGTGGGCACTTACCTCGGCAACGAGGTGGCTTCCGCTGCGGGCCGCATCGGCAACGTCGTCAGTCAGATCGGCCAGATGACGCTGAAGGACCTGATCCTGGCGCCAGTCCGCCTGCCGGGCAAGGTCATCTCTTCCGCTGGTGAGGTCCTGCGCTCTGCGGCAGCCACGCTTTCGACCATCAACGTCGGGCAGATTGTCACGGCACCTGTCCGGGCCATCGGCCGCGGACTCACGGCCGTCGGGTCGATGACGGTATCCGAGCTGATCCAGTCAATCATCAAGGCGCCCGGCACCCTTGCCGCAGCGGCACTCGCGACTCCTGCCTCACTGTTCGTCCCTGCGCTGGGCGTCGCCGGGCTGGCCAATCGTGTCGGTCAGGGCACTCTCGGTGACGTGCGCCGCGACTACGACGATCTGTACGTGGACCGTCCGTCGGCGACCGACGAGCCCTCCGCAGACGGTCCGCTCTCCGAGGAGCGCATCCAGGCCGTCGCCGAGCGTTACGGTCTGTTGCCCACATCTCGTAACGTAGAGGCGTTCGTGCAGGAGATCCGTAGCTACGAGACGGATTCCATCGGGCCCGACACCGGTTCTCCCGAGCAGGTGCGCCAGCTGCAGACGGTTCTGCGGGCCTACGGCTACAAGGTCGAGCCTTCCGGCACCTTCGACGATGCCACGGCTGAAGCGGTCATCGACTTCAAGCAGCGTCACGGCATCACGCAGTCCTATCGCCTGGCCGACGGCCAACCCGCCGTCAACGAGTATGTCGATGACCGCACGGCGGCCCTCCTCGTGGAGGCGATGAAGGCCGGTGAGCGCGCCGGGCAGCCCGTCAAGGTCAAGGCCGAGCCGACCCTCGAAGAGCCTGCTGTCGATGTCCCCTCCGAGGAGGAGCCCGTGATTGGCAAGCCGGCCGCGGAGGATCCTGTCGCGACCAAGCCCGTTGCCGAGGAGCCTGCGGCCGAGACGCCGGTCGAAGAGCCGAAGATCGTCGATCCCGAGGCGCCGGCCGAGCCGGAGGCTCCCAAGGAGCTGTCCTACGCCGTCACCAAGGAAGATCGTCAGGCTGGATTGTCCGGGATCGCACGGCGCTACCTGGGCAGCGAAGCACGGTGGCGTGAGATCTACGAGCTCAACAAGGAGCTCATCGGTGCCAATGCCAACATGATCCACATCGGCCAGACCCTGAAGATGCCTGCCGACGCCAAGGGACTTCCCGGGCAGCAGGCGGCTCCGGCCCAGCCTGCCAAGCCTGCGGACAAGCCTGCCGCGACGAAGCCTGCGGACAAGCCCGTCCCGGCAAAGCCTGCGGACAAGCCTGCTGCGCCTTCGGACAAGCGGATGACCGACGCCCAGGTGGCAGAATACGCCAAGCAGTACGGCCTCAAGGCCGATCGGGCGAACATCGAGGCCTTTGTGGTCGAGGTGGCCTCGTATCCGCAGGCGGCTGTCGGTCCCGACACCGGCGATGCGGATACCATTCGCAGCTTGCAACTGGTGCTCGGCAAGCTGGGCTTCAAGGTCGCAGCGAGCGGTCAGTTCGACGATGCGACGGCCGAGGCCGTCATCGCCTTCAAGCAAAAGCAGGGCCTCAAGCAGTCCTACCGACTCGCCAGTGGCGAGTACGCCATCAACGAGTACGTGGACGAGTCCACGGCGTCCAGGATGGCCGAGTTGCTGGCCGGCAAGTAGCCCACGACGCTCCGTGACGGACCCTCTCAGCAGGGTCCGTCGCGCTTTGGGGGGGCAGGGCCGTGGTAGCATGACCCCTTGCGCTGGGGCGGGGAGGCCGTGATGGAGCAGGTCGAGACCGGGATGGCCAAGGCCTATGAACCGGGGACTGTCGAGTCCTTCTGGCTCGGGCGATGGCAGGAGCTGGGTGCATTTTCCAGCCCCGACGTCCCCGCGGGACCGACGTGGACTGCGCCTTGTCCGCCCCCCAATGTCACGGGAGCCCTGCACATGGGGCACGCCGTCAACGGAACGCTGCAGGACGTTCTGGCTCGTTCCATGCGCATGAAGGGCCATGTGGTCCGTTGGCAGCCGGGCACGGACCATGCTGGCATCTCCACGCAAATGGTCGTGGAGCGCAAGTTGCACCGCGAGGAAGGCAAGACGCGGCACGATCTGGGACGTGAGGCTTTCCTCGAAAGGGTCTGGGATTGGAAGGAAGCCTCAGGCAACCAGATCATCAACCAGTTCCGTCGGCTGGGGGCATCGCTCGATTTCGATCGCTGGCAGTTCACGATGGACCCGGCCTACAGCCTGGCTGTGCGCACCGCCTTCGTGCGGCTCTTCGAGAAGGGCCTGGTCTTCCGCGGCAAGCGGATGATCAACTGGTGCCCGCGTTGCCTGACCAGCCTCTCCGATCTGGAGGTCAAGCACGAGGAGCGCGAGGGGCGCCTTTACCGGGTGCGTTATGTGGCTGAGGACGGCGACGGAGCCATCGAGATTGCGACGGTCCGTCCTGAGACCATCCTCGCGGACACGGCCGTCGCGGTGCATCCGGAGGATGCCCGTCATGCCGCCTTGCTTGGCCGGCGCGTGCGTGTGCCGCTCTCGGGCCGCACGGTGCCCGTCATTGCCGACACCTACGTCGATCCCGAGTTCGGCACCGGCGGCCTGAAGGTGACGCCGGCCCACGACCCCAACGATTGGGAAATCGGTCAACGTCACGGACTGGAGGTGCTCGATCTCCTGACGGCTGACGGTCGGATGGAGGAGTGGACCGGCGAACCGTGGGCTGGTGCGGACCGTTTCGAGGCGCGTGCTCGCTTCGTCGCGGCACTCGAGCGCGAAGGCCTGCTCGTGGCCAGCGAGCCGTATGTCCATCAGGTGGGCACTTGCGAGCGCTGCGCCACCGTCATCGAGCCCCGGCTTTCGGAGCAGTGGTGGGTGCGCATGGCCGATCTCGCCGGGCCGGCCATCGCCGTCGCCGAATCCGGCGAACTGCGCTTCCACCCCGAGCGCTGGAGGGACGTCTATCTCGACTGGTTGCGCAATGTCCGGGACTGGTGCATCTCGCGACAGCTCTGGTGGGGCCATCGCATTCCGGTGTTCACCTGCACGGAAGGCCATGTCCGCGCCTCGGTCGACGACCTCGAGGCGTGTCCCGATTGCGGGGCAGCCGTCACTCAGGACCCCGACGTGCTGGACACCTGGTTCTCGAGCGCGCTGTGGCCCTTCGCGACACAGGGCTGGCCGGAGCAAACGCCTGCTGGTGACCATTACTTCCCGGCCCAGCTGCTCTCGACTGCCCGGGACATCATGGCCCTCTGGGTCGCGAGGATGGTCTTCATGTCGCTTGAGCTTACAGGCAAGCTGCCCTTCCGGGACGTGGTCATCCACGCCACCATCATGACCCGGGACGGCAAGCGGATGAGCAAGTCCAAGGGCACGGGCGTGGACCCGCTGGACATGATGGAACAGTACGGCACGGATGCCTGCCGATGGTGGATGGCCGGGGCAGGCACGGCCGCTCAGGACGTGAACTTCATGCCCGAGAAGATCGAGGCGGCCCGCAACTTCTGCAACAAGGTCTGGAATGCTGCCCGGTTTTCGATGATGTCCTTGCCCGAGGGTGCAGGAGCGTGGGAGCGCCTCGTCGCCCAGCCTCCGTCCGTTGCCCTCGAGGACCGCTGGATCCTGTCCTGCCTGGACCGGACCATCCAGCAGGTGGATCGTGCGCTCGAGAGCTTCCAGTTGCATCTGGCCACCGAAGCGTTGCAGACCTTCGCGTGGTTCGAGTTCTGCGACTGGTGGCTCGAGGCGGCCAAGCCGCGCCTGCGGGCCGGGGACCTCGCAGCCCAGGCCACGCTGCGCCGGGTGCTCGTCGACCTTCTGGCCCTGCTGCATCCTTTCGTGCCCTTCCTGTCCGAGGAGGTCCATGCCCAGATGGTGCGCGCCGGTCTGGCCGAGCCTGTGGACACGCTGCTTCGTCGCCGTTGGCCCGCTGCAGGACAGCGGGATCTCGAGGCCGAGGAGGTGTTCGAACGGGCCATCGAGGTCGTGCGTGCCGTCCGGACCTTGCGTCAGGAGCTGGACGTGCCGCCCGCAAAGAAGGCCGAGCGCCTCGTCGTCGAGGGCGCATCGGCGGATACGGCCGGGCTGCGGGCCTTGGCGGAAGTCGTGGCCTTGCTCGCGCGTGCCGAGACCCTCTCCTTCCAGGATGAGCCATTCCCTGGCCAAGGCAGTGCCTCGGTGGTGGTGCGGGGGGTGACGGTGCATCTGCCCTTGGGCGGCTTGCTGGACCTGGACAAGGAGCGTGTGCGCCTCGGTCAGGCGTTGGAGGCTGCCAAGGCCGAAGCCGCCCGACTGGCCGGCCAGTTGGCGAACGAGGCTTTCGTTTCGAAGGCCCCCGTCGCCGTGGTCGACAAGCTCCGTCACCGGGCCACCGAGGTCGCCGACCAGGAACGTGCCCTCGTCAGGCGTCTCCAGTTGCTCGAGGCCTAACCCTTGTCAGCCGGCAGGATGAGCGCTTTCCGGGCGGTGCGGCCGTGGCTGCTCGGGCTGCTGGTTCACGGGATCGTCGCCGGCGCGGCACCAGCGCCCGACCGCATCATCCGGACCGGAGCGGAACGCGTCCTTGAAGGGATGTGGCCCCAGCCAGCCGGTCTCAAGGTCGGCCTCGTCACCCACGGAGCCGCCGTGACACGTTCGGGGGAGCGAGATGTGCTGGCGCTGGTGGCCAGGGGCCCGTGGCAGGTGGTGCGCCTCTTCACGCCCGAGCACGGTCTGGACGCCGCCTTGCAGGGGCGCATCCAGGATGGCCAGGTGGTCATGCCGACGCCGACGGGCACGCAGTCGTTGCCTGTCCGAAGCCTGTATGGTTCTCGGCTGAAGCCCTCGGCCGAGGATCTCGCCGGCCTCGATGCGCTGGTTGTCGACTTGCAGGACGTGGGCGCACGCTTCTACACCTACGGCGCAACCTTGCGGAAGGTCATGGAGGCGGCCGCTGATCGGGGCCTGCGCACCATCGTGCTCGATCGCCCGAACCCGCTCGGGGGGGAGGTCGTGGAGGGTGGCGTGCTGGAACCGGCCTTCCTGTCCTTCACGGGGCCGGCTACCGTGGCCGTGCGGCACGGTCTGACGCTCGGGGAGCTTGCGCGCTGGTTCCATGCCGAGGTCGGCGGGCAGCTCGAGATCGTACCTGTCGAGGGCCTGCGGCGTCGGGACCTGTGGTCGGATCTGGACCGTGCCTGGACCTCGCCCAGCCCGGCGATGACCTCGATGGAGTCCGCCTTGCTCTATCCCGGAGCATGTTTCTTCGAGGCCACGCGAGTCGATGTCCGCGTGGGTGATCGGCCGTTCACCGCGTGGGCGGCGCCTTGGCTGGATGTACGGGGACTCGGGGACCATCTGGCCGGACTGGCCCTGCCCGGCGTCGCGGTCACGGTGCGTGTTCTGCCGGCGGGCACCCTGCGGACGCGGGATCTGTGGACCTCCGCGCCGGGCCCGCGAGCCCTCGACCGTGAGGCCGCGGCGACGCCGTTCGAGGCCGTGGTGCTCGAGGTGACGGACGCCCGCCGATTCCGTCCCGTGACGCTTGCGGTGCATGCCTTGGCCTGGATTCGCAAGCGCCATGGGGATGCGCTGGGTCTGGAGAGCCGAGGCTTCGACCGCATGGCGGGAACCGACCGCCTCAGGAAGGGCCTGTCCGAGGGCCGGCCCGCCGGTGCCTTGCTGGAGGCTTGGACCGCGGGCCTTGCAGCCCATGAGCCACATTGGCGGAAGGTGCACCTGTACCCCTGATGGCGTTCGATCTGCAGCCCGTTGCCCGTATCGACGTGGGCTACCTGTCCCTGCCGCCATCGCCCTCCACGGCTTCCCAGGCACCGCAGGTCCTCACGCCGGCCCTGCGTGGCGGGGTGGGCGTCACGCTGCTGCCCGGCCTGGACGGCAAGGTGGTGCTGGGCGTCCTGCCTGCCGAGACCGCAGGCCGTCAGGGCGTCGGAATCCGCGAGGCCTCGGTGACGTGGCGTCCGGCGGGCCGTCTTGCCGTTTCCGGAGGGCAGGTGCGCCTGCCGTGGCAGGAACTGGAAGACCGTACCTCCTTCGGGCAGTGGTTCCCGGGCGGATTGATGGGGGCTTCGGGGCTGCTCGAGCCGGCGGGCCTGGGGGCCTCGACCGCTCTTGACCTGGGTGATGCGGATGGCGCCGAGATTGGCGCCGCCGTGGCCGCCGTGGCCTCGGAGGGCTGGCTGGGCGGTGCCGGCAGCAGGCCGGGGCCGATCGTCCCGGCCTACTGGGGGCGAGGCCCCGCGCTGCATGGACGCCTGCGGGCGCGTGTGCCCGGACTCGGGACGTGGGCATTAGGGGGAAGATTCAACTTCGCGGATGATCAGCAGGTCATGGCCATGGTGCATGACCACGTCGGCCCGGTCTCGTGGCACCTCTCGGGTGGCGCCTCGTCCTCTGCGGCCGTCGGTATCGACGTTGCCGGCCAGGCGGAACTCCGCTTGTGGTGGACGGGCGACGCCGCGCCTCAGGCCACGGGTTCGTGGGTGGTCCTGTCGGGTCGCGGGTTGCGCGGCACGCAGCCTGCCGCGGAGGCTTCGGCATCCTGGGAGGCCGGGATTGGGGTTGGCGCGGCACCCGACGACCACACTCAGGCCGTCACCGGATTGACGTGGCGGAAACGCGCCGACGCTGCCGAACCCGAGTTGTGGTGGCGTACCGCCGTGTCCTGGCGGCTGCGCGAGGACGACTGAACGTCAGAACCCTGTGGTCAGCAGACGTCGCAAGACCTGGTAGATGACCTGGTAGGCCGCCATCGCGATCAGCGGCGAGATGTCGATCGGGCCCATGCCGGGCACCAGCTTGCGGAATGGCGCCAGAGCCGGCTCGATGACGCGGCTGATGCCGTTGACGAGGGGATGGCTCCGATCCACGTTCGGGACCCAGCTCATCACCACCCAGACGAGCAGTAGGATGCTCCATACGTTATAGACGACGTCGAGCAGATCGACGAGCACGGATGTCATCGCGTGGCCTCCTGGCCAAGGGTCCGGGAACGTTCGGTGGCTGCTTTGACCGCCAGGCAGAAGGTCGCTCGGACGGCGGCTTCCTCGAGCACTTGGAGGCCCGCCGCCGTGGTGCCGGCCGGCGTGACGACCTGGTCCTTGAGTTCGGCCGGATGCATGCCCGAGGCCTTGACCAGCAGGGCTGCGCCCGCGACCGTCTGGCAAACCAGCTCCCGGCTGATGCGACGCGGCAAGCCCTGCTGGACGCCCGCATCGATCAAAGCCTCGATGATGAGGGTCACGTAGGCCGGACCACTCCCCGAAAGCCCGGTGACGGCGTCGAAGTAGGTCTCGGGAAGCTCCACCGTCTCGCCAACGCTGTCGAAGATGGCCTTGGCTGCCTGCTGCACCGAGGTCTCGGTGCCGGTCGTCCACGCCACGGACGTGATGCCCTGGCCGATCGTCGCGCATGTATTCGGCATGGCGCGGACCAGAGGGGGGACGGCATCGGGGAAGTAGGCCGCCAACTGGTCCAGTCTGGCACCGGCCACGATCGACAGGCCAGGCACCGAGGCCGGCCAGTGCGGAGCCAGTTGGTGCATCACGAGGGGGAGCTGCGCGGGTTTCACGGCCAGAAGGACCGCGTCCGCCCCGAGGCAGTCCCTGTTGTCCTGCGTGGTCGCGACATCATAGGTCTGCGCGAGGTGGGCCAACCTGCTCGGCAACGGGTCTGCGACCAGCAGGCGTGCCGGTTCATGGACGCCGCGCGCCACGAGGCCCTTGATGAGGGCCTCTGCCATGGTGCCACCGCCCACGAAGGCCAGATGCCACGGGCCCTTCATGCGTGCTTCGTGCATATGGGGTCCAGCATACACCAGGGCCGGCCGGTCTCCCTCGTCCGTCGCGTTCTGAACGGCGAGGGGCCGGCCGGCCCTGGCGGAAGTCCTAGACGGCGCTGTGGACGTAGTGCGCTGGAATCTGCTGGCCGGCGCCCGCAGCGGGGGGCTGGTTCCAGGTCTGCTGCCCGCGGGGCGCGGCAGCGAGGTTCACGTTGGACGGAACGAAGGTGAAGATGTCCTTGCTGATGCGCTGGCTCTGACCGTCGAGGGCCACGATGGCACCGGTCAGCAAGTCGACGAGACGCTGGTGCTGATCGCCGGGCATCAGGTGCAGGTTGATGAGCAGGGAACGACGGGACTTGATCTCGGAGATCAGTGCCGGCGCTTCCTCGAAAGATAGGGGTTCGACGACGAGCATCTCGTGATCGACAGACCGGCTGGCCGGCCGGATGAAGGGCACGGTGTTGTCGACCGCTCCCCCGAGTTGTTCACTCCCGGGGCCTTCGGGCGTATCCTGCTCGACGCCGAAGAAGTCCCGCATGAAGTTCTTGAGTCCGTCACCCATGGTTCGCATCTGCCTCCTGCTGTGATGTGGGCCTTTGCCCGAAGATGCCACTGCCGATGCGAAGGTGGGTTGCCCCTTCCTGAATCGCCAGTTCGAAATCGCCCGACATGCCCATCGAGAGGATGGACCCTTCGGGCGCGAGGTGGTCGCGCAGTTCGCGCAGTTCGCGGAAGGTCCTGCGGACCTCCGCTTCGGATGCGTCCTGAGACGCAAGCGCCATGAAGCCATCGAGGGAAACCCCCTCGGTCCCGCGTGCCATCTCGATGGCCGATGCGGCTTCCTCGGGTGCGAATCCAGCCTTGCGCGGGTCGCGGGCGGTGTTGATTTGCAACAGCAGCCGCTGGGTCAGGCCCAACTGGGTGGCGCGGCGCCCGATGCGCGTGACCAGGTCCGTGCTGTCGATGCCGTGGAGCAAGGTGAATCGGCCGACGGCCTTGTTGACCTTGTTGGCCTGCAGCGGCCCGATCAGGTGCCACTCGGGAACGTCGTCCCCGAGGAGCTCCTGCTTCAGGCAAGCTTCCTGCACCCTGTTCTCTCCCAAGCTGCGAATGCCGCAGGCCAAAGCCTCGCGTATCCGATCCACGCCAACTCCCTTGGTTACCGCCACGATCTCGAGCGCACCCGGATCACGACCTGCGCCGGCGGCAGCTCGGGTCATCCGGGCACGAAGGTGCCCGATGGCTGTGGCCACCGCTGTCGAGGTCATGGGGTAGGCTCGGCGGCCGTGGGTCGGGAACGCCGGTCTGGTAGGAGGTTACCTGCCGCTCCGGTTCCGGCTCGGTGCCTTTCGTCACTCCGGACAGACCGGCCATGGAGATTTGTCGACGATGGGCGATGGGGTGCGCCCCCCTCGGTGTGACGATGCGTTCGTGGAGGGCACGCGCCGTGGAACCTTGCTTCCTGTCGCGGTTTGTCCGGGCCGTCCTTCCCGGCGGAGCGATGGTCCTGATGACTACCGCCTGCGGGCTGGACGTGCCGTCCGGGGGCGGGTCGGACGGCGTCCGGGGCGGGGCCAGCTGGCCCCGTCCCGGGGATCGCTGGACTCTCTCCGGATATCGCGTGCAGGCCGATTTCGGGGAGGCGAGACGACGGGGTGCCCTTGGGTGGAACCTCGAGATGCTGGGACTTGCCGAGGACGAGCGAAAGGCTTCCCGGGGCATCCGCAGCCCGGTGGTCGTGGGGGTCCTCGATACCGGCGTGGATGATCGCCATCCTGCCTTGGCCGGTTTGGTGCTGCCGGGCCTCGACTTCGTCGGGGAAGAGGTGGTCCGGGACCGACAGCCACCCGTGACCTACACCGGGCGTGACGGCAATGGGCACGGAACCCACGTCGCCGGCATCCTCGCCTCGGTGGCCGGGACCGCGAGCATCCGGATTCTGCCGATCAAGGCCATGGACATGTCGGGATCCGGCGAGGACGAGCGCATCGCCCGTGCTGTCGACGCCGCGACATCGTGGCGGGATGGCTCCGGTGCGCGTGTGCGTATCCTCAACCTCTCGATCGGGGGCCGGACCATGTCCGAGCGCCTGGGACAGGCTCTGCGGGCGGCGACCGCAGCCGGCATCGTCGTGGTTGCTGCTGCGGGGAACCGCGGTCGGGGCCTCGACTTTCCCGCCTGCCTGCCCGAGGTCCTCGCCGTCGGCGCAACCACGGCCGACGAGGGGCTTGCGGCCTACTCGAATCGCGGACCGGGGCTCGCCTTCGTGGCGCCGGGCGGTGATGCGGGCGTGCCTGTCTGGTCCGCCTGGCCGACCCACGTGGTGGCGTCGGACCTTGGCTCCCCCAGCCCGCAGACGCGCGACGGCGGGATGATGGGCACCTCGATGGCCGCACCGCATGTTGCGGGACTGGCAGCCCGACTGCTGGCCCGTCAGCCGACGCTCGGGGCGGCGGAGCTCGGACGGGAGCTCGGGCGGTATCGGGTGGATCTGGGGCCACCCGGGCCAGACGCCTGGTTCGGGGCCGGTTTGCCGCTGTGGACCACTGCCCCGGCTGACGGAAGGCGGTAGAATGGGTCATGCCCTGTCCCGCCGATCGACGCTGACGGTCCGACGATGTCCGACCCCACGCGCACGGCCAGGCAGGCGTCAGGCCCGCCCAATGCCAACCAGCGACGGGCCGAGATCGCCTCGACGCTCGCGCGCTACGGCTGGGACGTGCTGCTGCTTCGTCTCTCGCTGCTCGAGGTGCTGCCTGCCGGCTTGCGCCAGCAGATCCAGATGTCTTCGTTCCTGGTCCGGCGGCAACGGGAGGAAGACGAGGGCGAGGCCGAGACCGAGCACGATCCGACCCTTCCGCTGCCTTCGGTCCTGCGGCAGATTCTCATCGAGTTGGGACCGACCTACGTCAAGCTGGGTCAGGTGTTGTCCACGCGTGCCGATCTCCTCCCCCAGCCCTACATCGACGAGCTGGCCAAGCTTCAGGAGCAGGTTCCGCCCGCCCCGTGGCGCGAGATCGAGCAGGTCATCATCGAAGAGTGGATGACGCTGCATCCGGATGCGGTGAGGCCCCGGACAGTACATGACATCTTCCCGACCTTCGACACGACTCCGATCGCCTGCGGTTCTCTGGGGCAGGTCTATCGCGCAACCGTGACGGAGGAAGGCCGTCTGCTTCCGGTCATCGTCAAGGTCCAGCGGCCCGGCATCGACGTGATGGTCGAGGCCGACATGGCCGTCCTGCAGGACTTTGCCCGACTGATTGCGGCCAGGACCCATTGGGGCCAGTGGAACGATGTCGAGGGGCTCGCCTCCGAGTTCGCCGCGGTACTGATGGCCGAGTTGGACTTCACCAAGGAGGCGGCGAATACGGAGGAGATCGGCCGCAGCCTTGCCGAAACGGGCGAGGACGTCCGCACGCCACGGATCATTCGGGCCTATACGTCGCGCCGGCTGCAGGCTCAGGAGTTCCTGACGGGTGCCAAGATTTCCGTCCTGTTCCCCAGGGCGGACGGCACGCCCGCTGATGTCGCCATGCCGCTAGAGCAGCGTCGCCGGCTCGCGGCGCTGATCACCACATGTTTCCTGCGCCAGATCTTCGTCGACGGGCTCTTTCACGCCGATCCGCATCCGGGCAATGTCATGTTTGCCGATCGCGGGGCGGGACGCCTGCCGGGTCTGCTGCTCATCGACTTCGGCATGGTGGGGCGGACAGACCCCCGGTCGCGGGAGATCCTCGTGGACTTCTTCCTCGCCATGATCCAGTTCGATGCGGCCCGGGCGACGGAGCGCATCCTCGAGTACGGGCATCCTCAGGGGCGCGTGGATCGGCAGGCCCTTACCGTTTCGTTGGACCATCTGCTGCGTGAGTTCCTGGGACGACCGTCTTCCGAGGTCCAGATGGGCAAGCTGATGCAGCGCGTGCTCGAGCTGATGGGACGCTATCGCGTCCGAATGCCGACCAGCTTCCTGCTGATCAGCCGCGTGCTCGTGACTCTGGAGGGCATCTGTCGCCAGCTGGATCCTGACTACATGCTGGTCAAGGTTGCAGAACCCTTCATCCGTGGCATCGTGCGGGGGCAGTTCACCGGCCTGCTCAGGGGGCCCGAGTTCATGCGCTTCGCGCTGGATGTCCGCAACGTCCTCGTGCGCAGCCCGAGGCGTCTCGACGACCTGCTCGCACAGCTCAACTCGGGTCAGATTCGCATCGAGACCGATGTTCGCGACATGCGGCGCTTCGAACGGACGCTGACCGGAATAGGCAACCGCCTGACGCTGGGCTGGCTCGTCGCCGGTCTGCTGATTGCCGGCTCAGGTCTCGCCGGGCTTGAGCATGGTCCTCGCATTCTCGGTCTGCCGGCTCTGTCCTTCGTGACATTCGGGGCGGCAGGGGTACTGGGAACATGGCTCCTCGTGCTCCTGTCCCGCAGCAGCACCGTCAAGTGAACACGCATGCAAGCGCTCTTTCCGGATCTTTCCAGCCGACCCCTCGCCATCCCGGGCGAACCCATCCTTTCCGCGGCCTATCATCGGCCCAAGGGTGAGGGTCCTTTCCCCGGCGTGGTGCTGGTGCACGGCCTGCTTTCGGCCAAAGAAGAGTATGCCGATCTGGGTAATGCCCTTGCGCGGCGGGGCATTGCGGCGTTGTCGTTCGACTTCCGGGGACATGGCGCCTCGGCCGGGGTGCGTAGCCTCGTGGTCGGCGACCAGCAACTCGATGATCTGGACCGGGCCATCGGCCTGCTTGAGACCCAGGGCGAAGTCGATGTGAGGCGCCTGATGCTGATCGGCCACAGCCTCGGCACGGTGTCGGTCCTGCGCTTGCTGGCCGCCCATCCGGATCGGTTCGCGGGCGCTGTCCTGCTTGCGCCGCCGTCGGTTCCCGCGCGGACCCAGACGGCTCCGATGCGTGCGGCCTATCGCGCCGCCTACCAGGCTGCCAAGCTGGTGTACGACTGGTCGGGCCAGCATGTGCACGTGCCCTATCCCTACACCTACCGAGATTTGTTCACGGACCCGTCCGCGCGGCGCCGTGCCGAGGCGCTGGGTTTCCTGCAGCGCTCGCTGAGTCTGATGGGCTATCCCTACCTGTTCGAGGAGATCGACAACCCTGCCGTCGCACGTCAGGTCCGAACACCTGTGCTGGTGGTCGCTGCCAGCGAGGACAAGGTCATCTCCAATGCGCACAGCCGCGAGGTCTACGAGGCGCTCGGCAGTGCGGACAAGGAGTGGGTGCGCGTCGTGGGGGCGGGGCACAGCATGATGGCGGATCGTGGCCATGAAGAGTTGACGGGCTTGCTTGTCGCCTGGGCAGCCGAGCGCCTCGGGCTGGGTGGCTCCGGCGAGGGCACCCCAGCCTGATGGAGTCCCGTCGCGTGCATGTTCGCGTGGACGGCGACGTCGGCCGGGCGTGGATGGCAGCGTCCGTGCGGGATCTGGCGATGAGGCTCGGGGTCAGGGGGTGGGCCAGGCCGCTTCCGGACGGGCGCTTCGAGTGTCTGGCAGAAGGCCCCGCCGAGGCCCTTGAGGAGTTGCTGGCGTGGTGTCGCACGGGGACACCCTTGGCGGGGGTGTCGACGGTCGAGGCGCGCTGGTTTCCGCCAACGGGTGATTTCCGCAGATTCGAGGTCCGCAGGTGAAGGCATCGCCATCCGGCATGGTCGTCCAGACCATCCTGTTCCAGAACGTCATCAACGACGCGCGCACCCAGGTGCAGGCCTTTGTCAATCCGGTGCAGGGCTACCTTGCCGAGGCCTTCCCGATGGCGTGCGGGCTGGTGGCCCTGACAGCCGTCTCCGGGGCGCCGCGGGGCCCGCTGGGTCTGATCCATCGCATTCTGGTGGATGGTCAGGAAGTCTCGGTCCATCAGCATCCACCGGCTGCTGTCTCGGTGGCCGGCATGGGCCTTTCCTTCCGACTGGAGCTGCAGGAGCTCCAGATCGCCCAGCCCTGTGTCATCACGATCCAGGCCGAGGTTCCCGGTGGACCACGAGGGGCGGACGTGTCGCTCGTGGTGGCAGCCCAGGATGCCTTGCGCGCCGGGCGTCCCGGCGGCGGGTGGAAGGCGTGACGCCCGAGGAGCCGGGCGAGACCGAACCCGGTGCGGTTGCCTCGGTCACGGTCAACGCACGGACCTGCATCGGCTGTGGTCGCTGCGTGGGGACGGCACCCGAGGTTTTCCGCATGCGCAAGGGCAAGAGTCATGTGCGCGAGGGGCCGGATCTCGCGCAGGCGGAGGCTATCCTGCAGGCCGAGCGCCAGTGTCCCAGCAAGTCCATCCAGACAAGCAAGAGCCCCTGAAGCCAAGCGGCTTCAGGGGCTTCTTTCCGGTGTCAGCGGATCAGCTGCACTTGCTGTAGCCGCAGGAGCGGCAGGTGGCGCAGCCCTCACCGAACTCGAGGCTGCCGCCGCAGTCCGGGCAGTCGGGGCTCTTGCCGTACACCAGCGTGGCGTGGAGGCGGGCATCCTGCTCGCCACCCGCGACCAGCGCGGGGGAGGCCGTCACTTCGATGGACTCGGTCAGTCCCGAGGGCATCCCGGCCAGGATGGGCCCGAGACCACGCGGAGCTTCCCGCAGGACCTTGCCCAGAGCGTCGGGAATCGACAAGACCTGATTGCGGCCGAAGCCGACCGGATTGGCCCCGCGGATGCCGATCAGGCTGTTGGCGATGTCCTCGACGGGCACGCCGTGCTGCAGGGACAGGCTCACCATCCGCCCGAGGGCCTCGGACAGGCTGAAGAGCGTGCCGCCGGAGCGGCCCACGACCGTGAACACCTCACGGATCCCCTGCTCGTCGTAGTTGATGGTGGTGTACAGCTTGCCGTCACCCGTGGCGGTGCAGCGGGTGAAGCCGTACAGGTCCTCGGAGCGCCGACGTGCGCTGGGGCGGACAGCACCCTGGGGCGGCAGCACGGGTTCGCTGACGGCCACGGCGTGCTCGGCCGGGGCCGTTTCCTTTTCCTTCTTGGGCACGGACAGCGGCTGGAAGGCGCGGCTGTTGTTGCGGTAGACGGTGATGCCCTTGCACCCGGTGCGGTAGGCCAGCTCGTAGGCCACCTGGACGTCCTCCACTGAGGCGTGCTCACTGAAGTTGATGGTCTTGCTGGTGGCCGAGTCGTTGTAGTGCTGGAAGGCGGCCTGGATCAGGACGTGGTCCTCGGGCCGGATGTCGTGCGCCGTGACGTAGACCTCGCGCACCCATTCGGGCACGCTGAAGTCGTCCAGGCCCACGAGGCTGCCGTGGTTGGCCTCGAGCGCCTCGAAGAACGCCTCGGAGGCAAAGCCTTCGCGCTCGGCCAGGACACGGAACGGCTGATCCACGTCGATCATGTGGGTGTCGGCCTGGAAGCGACGGAACGCCAGCGCGAAGAGCGGCTCCACGCCACCCGAGGTGTCGGCGATGATCGACAGCGTGCCCGTCGGCGCCACCGTGGTGGTGCAGGCGTTGCGGATGCCGTACTCCTGCATCAGCGGGATCAGCGAAGCGTAATCGGCTTCGGGATGACGCTCGGCCATGGCGTGGCGGTTCTGCCAGAGCTGGGCGTAGCGGTTGTCCTTGCGGTAGGCAGGGAAGGGACCGCGCTTGCGGGCGAGCTGGATGCTGGCGGCCTTCGACTCGAAGTCGATGAAGCTCATGACCTGCTCGGCCACGCGCCGCCCTTCTTCGGTGTGGTAGCCCACCTGCAGCTCGCAGAGCATGCGGGCGAAGCCCATGACGCCGAGGCCGATCTTGCGGGTCGACTTCGTCATGTCGCGGATGCTGTCGATGGGGTAGCGGTTGGCGTCGATGACGTTGTCCAGCATGTGCGTGGCGATGTGGATCGTCTCGCGGAGCAGGTCCCAGTCGATGACGGTGGCGCCGTCGGCCGCACGGGTCAGCATGCGCTCGAGGTTGATCGAGCCCAGGTTGCAGCTCTCGTAGGGGAGCAGGGGCTGCTCGCCGCAGGGATTGGTCGACTCGATGTCGCCCAGCCAAGGCGTCGGGTGCTCGGCGTTGATGCGGTCGATGAAGATGAGGCCCGGCTCGCCGGTGCTGTGGGCGCGCTGGACGATGGTGCGGAAGACCGTCCGGGCGTCGCGCTGCCCGACGACGGCGCCGGTGCGGGGGTTGAGGAGGTCGTAGGAAGTGCCCTCCTCGACGGCCTTCATGAAGGCGTCGGTCGCGGCGACGGAGATGTTGAAGTTGGTGAGCTTCGAGAGGTCTTCCTTGTGGCTGATGAAGATCTCGATGTCCGGATGGTCGACGCGCAGGATGCCCATGTTGGCGCCGCGGCGCATGCCACCTTGCTTGATGCTCTCGGTGGCCGCGTTGAACACGTCCATGAAGCTGACCGGGCCGCTGCTGACGCCCTTGGTCGAGCCGACGATGTCGCCGCTGGGCCGAAGCCGGCTGAAGGAGAAGCCCGTGCCGCCACCCGTCTGGTGAATCAGCGCGGCGTCGCGGATGGACTCGAAGATGCCGCCCAGATCATCGGGCACGGGCAGCACGAAGCAGGCGGACAACTGGCCGGTGCGCGTCCCGGCGTTGGCCAGGGTGGGGCTGTTGGGCAGGAAGCCGAGGGTGGTCAGGATGCGCATGAAGCGCTCGGTCGTCTTGCGGACCTCGAGGTCATCGGCGCCGTATTCGCGATCGACCTCCGCGAGGGTGCCCGCGACGCGGGCAAACATCTCGAGCGGGGTTTCCGCGATCTCTCCCTGTTCGTCCTTGCGCAGATAGCGCTTCTCGAGGACGGTCAGGGCATTCTTGCTGAGCATGGGACTCCTTGGAGTGGCGCAGCGGCCTTGGGTGGGCCGGGGCGTCGGGCGAGCGAAGGGGAAACGGATGGTGCCCATATCTAGCGTGACACGGGCTCGTTAAGACACTATCGGCCGCTAGATGTGCTGTCCAGACCGCACAGTCCGAAAAAGTGGTCAAGTGCATAAGTCGCATTTTTCGGTGAACAACTGATGATGTCGCGGGGGAAATCCGGAGGAAATCGAGTGGGTTACTTGGGGGAAGTCGGGGCTTGTGGACGCTTGCCCGGTGGTGGTGGAAAAGCCTGGGCAAGGCGCTTTCGCGCGGGTACGATCTCCTCGTGAATCATTGTCCCGGTTGCGGTGCCCGGGTGCGCCGCGAGGTGCCTGCAGGCGACAACCGTCCGCGGGCGGTCTGCCCGGCGTGCAGTTCCATCCACTACGAGAATCCCCGGATCGTGGTCGGGGCCGTCTGTCATGATGGGGGCAAACTGGTGCTCTGCAGGCGGGCCATTCCCCCGCGCATCGGGTTCTGGACCTTCCCCGCCGGCTTCATGGAACTCGGCGAGACTGCCGAGGACGGCGCCGCGCGGGAGGCCTACGAGGAAGCTGGCGTCTCGGTCGACGTGCACCGCCTGCTCGGGGTCTACAGCGTGCCGCAGCGTGGCCAGGTCCATCTGTTGTACGAGGCGCGCATGCGCGAGGCCACGCACGCTGCAGGCGAGGAGAGCCTCGAGGTCGTGATGTGTCCTTGGGAGGAGATTCCGTGGGAGGAGTTGGCGTTCCCGTCCATCCGCTGGGGCCTGGAGCTGGCGATCGAGGCACGGCATCAGGACCTCTGGGTCCCGCGGATGACTTCGTCGGCGGGAGCGGTGCACGGAGGCTGACGGCCGGGGCGGGGGCAGCAGAAGCAGATTCCGCGTCCGCTCGAGAGGCTCGAATGTCTTCCCGAGATGAACCCGTGACCGATCCGTCAGGGACGGTCCAGCAAGACGTCCAGATCGGCAGGTGCGGTGATTTCCAGCAGGTCTTCCGCCAGTAGCTCCAGCGCCTTCAAAGGCAGTCCTTCCATTCTCGTGAGGGCTTGCGGGCCCGGGGGGCAACACGCCTGCCCCGTTGCCGCGAGACCGACCGGACCTGTCGATCTCGACCTTCGGCAGCCCTCCTAGCCCTGCCCCCAGCTTGCCAGCGCGTTTTGCTAGGCCGATTTCAGGCTGCGGAGGTAGATGGTGGTAGCCTCTAACGGTGTCTAGAGAGTATCTGTTCAGTGAAAACTTAAGCCGGTAAAGATCGTATTTGGTGTAATGTGGTCTGCGCGTGGGCTGAAATCAAATATTGTTGCAATTGTTCGGTATTTTGCGATATTACTGCATATTTGTTCTGTTTATTTGGTTTTCATTCATGTTTTTTGCCCAAATTGACCCTTCTTGGAGAAGTTGGCTTTTTAGTTCTCGGCCTAGGTCTTCAAATGCCTTGCTTCGATTTTTTTTCAGTATTTGTTCGCAAAATATCATTTTTGCAATAACTCCTTCTGATTGTGTCAGATTTTCTATCTTTTTAATGATTGAATCTTCGCTTTCGTTGCATTCGTTTGAGTTAAGTAGTAATATTGTTTGATCTAGGCGATGAAAAAGGCAGCTGCTGTTTTCTAGTCTGTTTGAAATTTCTTTTTGTAGTATGTCGAGGTCATTGTTGTATTTTATGCTAAGCTCATCTTTTATTTTATTAAATATGAAGCTAAGCGTCCTATATGCGATTGGATTTCTTTCCATTATTGGAAATAGCAAATGTACGCAGTATTTTGTTCTTATTGCGTCATTTATGCTGTAGTGGTCGTCTATTAGGCAGCGTAGTTGGTGGCTCTCGTCAATATTTTCGTTATTATGGTATATTGTTGGCGTTGTTCGGCATGATGGATATTTGTTAGCGATTAGTTCTCTTGCGGTATTAATGGCGCATTTTTCGGCCTGATAGTTCTTTGGTATGGTGTTGAATAATGCCTCCGGCACTGGCATTTCTAGGTCTGCCGCTTTGAAGATCAATGCGCGGTGGATGCCGTCAGTCCAGAACTTGGCTTGCATGGATGGGGAATTTTCTATGAATTCAATAAAAGGCCTTATGAATCGATCCTCTATGTCTGTTTTTGTGAAATGTGAATCCTTGGAATCAATGTCGTTTATTTTTCTTGGGATTACGTACTCTTGTATCATTGCGTGCGAGAGGGATATTCCCGATTCATTGTCTATGATTACTTGAGATGAGACAGCAGAAAGGACATCTCTTAGCTCGTATTTGCTAAGATCATTGGTCTTCCTTAAGTGTTTGGCCCACGAGATGGCGATTTCCCACGACAGCATTTTATCGTATTCCTGTGATATGCACAGTATTGCGAGAAATGGAAGCAATTCTATTGATTTCCACTCATTCAAGAATGCCAAAATTATGCCTTTTGGCTTTTCGCCAATGATGTTGTCGTAGCTTTTGGAATGCAGTATGTCGTTCTTTATTGACTTAATGGATAATAGACATCCTCCGGTTTGTCTTTCCCAGCGCGAAAGCAGGTTATCGTCGTCTATTTCTAAAATTTCCCCAATCTCATCTGCTGAAGCATAGTTTATATCTATCGTTTCGATGCGTTCCCGAAGATTTTGGTCCAGGCTGTTCCTTAGCCGCTCCGAGGCGATTCCTGGGCGAACAGATATAGCTAGAAGTGTGCCGCTTGGTAGCTCTGACGGGAGGTATGATAGTGCATGTGGGTCGTTTACTAGCATTTCGTCTGCTGCGTCGATTACAACTGTTATTGTCCCTCTTTCTCTTGCAATATCAAACATCATAGATGAAAGCTCATTCCTTAGGTGTTCTTTTTCGCAATTATTCGCAAGAATTTGAGTTATTGCCGCTGAGTCGAATTCCATTGTCAAGGAGCTGGCCTGAACCAATAGGCTCCTCAGCAAGTCCTCGCCATTTAGCCCCTTCTTGCCAAGATGGATCAGGCATCCAGGTAGCCAGGGCCTCTCTTCCCTGAACTGCTGTGATATTGAACGTGACCAATTTGATCGAGTATCTTTTGACTCAGTATCTTCGGATTCGTGGTGCGAAGATGCAAAAGACGATAGTTCATCAGTCCATTTGGCAATAATGGCACTTTTACCGCTTGCTGCAAGTCCGGTAAGGAAAATTATTCTGGGTTCATCAAGGGGGCCGACGGATTTCCGAATACTATGGAGGTTCTCGAGTAATTTTGAGCGACCTTGAAAGTGTTTCAGGTGCTCGTGCCTCTCCAACTGCATGCACCTTAACATTGAATCAATGGATCGATTGCCGTGATGAAATTCCCTAAGAACTAATCCAGACATAGCGTTCTGAAGTAGGTTGAATTCTTTTATAACTGATCCTATAAAAAATGCAGTAGGTGCGGTTTCTAGGTCATAGTCGTTCAGAATTGGAAATCTGTTGCGGTATTCAACGAAAATACTTCTGTGGTCATGTGCTTCAACATTGCGCACTTCTTTCGTGATAAGTATTCCTCGTTCCCATTTGCTCATGGATTTCCAGATTTCATTATCTGGATTGATTGATGCGTTAATCATTTCTTTTGGTAAGATATCTACAGCCATCATTGCTGAGAATAGATTATATAGGCCTTTTTGATGGCTTTTGTCTTTATGTAGGACGTTTGCAATGTACTTGATCCATTTTTCTGCGGAATGGAAAAGAGTGTATGAAAGATCGTATGGTTTTTTATCGGTAATTGCCTCCCTGAGGTTTATGATCGCGGAATTTTTGTTTTCGAGTCCCCATAGCACTCTGTCTGCCAGGGTTAGGACATCATCTAGCCTGTTCGTGAGAATTTTATGTTCAAAAGACTCTTTATCGAGGTGAATGTCTAGGCCTCTGATGTGATCGGTTGTTCTTGCTCGCCATTGCTGCGACCTGAATGCCTTAACGGCCATGAAGGTAGGTGCCCTGGTGATGGTTGGTGGAAGGATGCAAGCGACGTTGCTCGGATGATGACTTTACTGCCCAGTGATTGATAAGCCTGCAGGCATTATGTGACTCTTCAAACTCCGGCTTCCCTGAAAGCGAGGAGTCGGCCGCAGATTGATGTGGCGATGAAGCCTTGCAATTACCGTTTGATGGTATTTGGTCTTGGCGCACAGCTGAGTCATACCCTACAGCGTTGCCAATTCCCCACCGCTCCACAGGGCTGTCAAAACCGTCTCTGATAGGATCCCTAACGCCCCCCCGGCGGCCCGGGCTTGTCGACGGACTCGATGGTTCTGACCAGCGCCCCGCTCAGCGCCCGGACGATTCCGATGCCCAGACGGGCCGGCAGCCGTCCCAGGCCCATGATGGCCAGCACCATCCGGTCGAAGGCTCCCACGGCCTGGTCCACCCCCTGACCGGCCAGTTGGCTCCACTGCCACGCCCCGACTCGAGCGGCCCGGGCGCGCCGGGCCATGCCGCTGTTCCTGAGCGAGGCTTCGACCCGGGTCATCGCCTTGCCCAGCTCTTCGCCGAAGGTGCCGGTGGCCGGGCGGGCCGCTGCCTCGCGAGCACGCGGAATGGCCGCTTCGAAGGTCTTCGCGATCTGGTCGAGGACCGTGGGCGAGGGCTGTCGGATGCTCGTCTGCAGATACAGCACATGCGGCCTGCTGGTGGCCTGAAGGCCGTAACTGGCCACGATGCCCGCTGTCGCTCCCTCGCCGCTGGGGAAGTAATAGAGGGCGATGCGCTCCAGACGCGGGGGCTCCCCGAACATCTGGGCGGCCTGCTCGAGCAGATGAGGGGGCACCAGCGCCCGGAAGACCAGTTCGTGGTCGAGACCGACGGGACGCAGGATGGCGCCCGTCGGGGCATGGGCTTCCTGTTCGGCCAGTTGGCGGAAGGGCGTTGCCTGTCCGACCGGCGTCATCACGAGGTCGGGGGCGAAGCCCGCACGCCATGTGATTCCCTGGACGGTGAACGTGATGCTGCGGGCCCACTTCGCGGTCTTGCGAAGCATCAGTGCGTCGGTGCGGTCGCCAATCTCGGGGGGCGTGCGGGGCCCCGGCATCAGGTCGGAGGTCCCGGCCTGCGTCCGCGCATAGGCTGCCTGAACCACGCTGTCGCCCGGGCCGATGCGCGCGTCCCCGACGTTATCGGGGTTGATGGGGCGGGTCAGTTGCTGGGGTTGGACGCGCTGCGGCACGCCCTGGGCCGGGGGACCCTGTGGCTGGCCTCCCTGATCCCCACGCCCCCTGCGCATGGCATGGTTCTACCCGGCCGGATGCCCGGGGTCTCGGCCCTAGCCCGAAGACAGGTGCCGCTTGACCGAAACCAGACTGCCCAGGGCACCGACTCCCACGCCCACCAGCAGCAGGTTGGCCAGCAGCCGCACCGTACCGAGCGAATCGGCCTCGATGGGTACGAAGGGGAAGAGTTCCTGCAGTCGCTGGATCACGAAGGTCCGCCACGACACCAGCAACGGGCTGCAGAGGAGCGTGCCCAGCGCTCCGAAGAGCATGCCCTCCAGCAGGAAGGGCCAGTGTATGAAGCCGTTCGAGGCACCCACCAACTGCATGATCTCGATCTCGCGCCGCCGCGTCTGGACCGTCAGGCGGATGGTGTTGACCGTGACGGCCAGGGTGGCGACCAGCAGGCAGCCGACGATGATGGCACCCGCCGCCTGGATGAAGGCGGCGATTTGCTGCAGCTTGGCAAGCAGGTCCCGTCCGTAGTTGATGTCCTCGACGCCCTCGAGCTGGCGGATGCGGTCGGCTACGGGCGTGACTTGATCCGGACCGTCGACCTTGACCCGGATGGTGTCGGGCAAAGGGTTGTCGTCCAGCAGGTTCTCGAAGGACAGTTCGCTGCGCATGTCACGCTGCAGCTGCGTCCACGCCTCGTCCCGCGTGATGACGACCGTCGTCGTGACTCCGGGGAACTGGCGGATGGCTGCGGACAGGCGCGCTGCATCCGAGCCATCGCGCACGAAGGTCATGATCTCGACCTTGCCGCCAATGGCCCGGGACAGGCCGTAGATGTCGTCGGAGAGCTGCCAGATGCCGCCCAGAATCAGCAGCGACACGGACATCGTCAGGATGACGACGCCGCTCATCCATCCCTGGCGGCTGATGGAGGCCACGGCCTCCTCGAGGACGAAGCCGACCTGTCGCCAGAAGCGCCTAACCGACTCCAACGGGGTATCCTCCGCGCGCGATGTCCTGCACGATACGCCCCCCGTCAAGGGCCACGACGCGTCGGCGCATCGAGTCGACGATCGTCTTGTTGTGCGTCGCCACGAGGACCGTGGTGCCGTGCTGGTTGATGCGGGTCAGCAGCCGCATGATGTCCCAGGATGTGTCCGGATCGAGGTTTCCGGTCGGTTCATCGCACAGCAGCAGGGGCGGCGTGTTGACGATGGCCCGGGCCAGACAGACGCGCTGCTGCTGGCCGCCGGAGAGTTGTCCGGGCATCAGGTCGCTGTACTCCCTCAGATTGACCAGATCGAGGGCGCTGCGCGTTCGCTTGTCCACTTCGCTGCGGCTGGTCCCGAGCACCTTCAGGGCGAAGGCGACGTTCTCGAAGACCGTTCGCTGAGGCAGTAGCTTGTAGTCCTGGAACACCACGCCGATGCGCCGTCGCAGGGTCGGCAGCTGCCCCCGGGACAGCCGACCGATGTCCGTGCCCGATACCAGCACGGATCCGGACGTGGCCGTCTCGGCCCGGTACATCAGTTTGAGCAGGGTGCTCTTGCCAGCACCGGAAAGCCCCACCAGGAAGACGAATTCGCCTTTTTCGACATCCAGATTGGCCCCGGTGACGGCCCGGACGCCGCTGGGGTAGATCTTGCTGACCTGCTTGAGCCGGATCATGCCGGATCGCTCCTCCGTCCGCTCCGGGGATCGCCTTGTCCAGTGTAGCGTTCACGCCGCTCCGAGGCGATGGCCGCTCGCACGAAGCGCGGCAGGAGGGTCGCCATGCGCTTCCAGCGCCAAGGCTCCTGCACGAGGCGGTACAACCACTCGAGGTGCAGGGCGATCATCCAGCCCGGGGCCCGTAGCAGCCGACCCGAGATGACGTCGAAGCTGCCGCCGACGCCCATGGCGACCTGCACGCCCAGCGCAGCGGCATGCTGCCGGATCCAGACTTCCTGTCGCGGCACGCCCAGTGCCACAAGGAGGGCGCCGGCGCCGGTCCTGCGGATCTCTTCGAGCACGGCAGTCTCTTCCCCGGCAGAAAAGTAACCATCACGAACACCGACGATCGCAAGCTCCGGATGCCGCGTCCGCAGGACCTCGGCCGCGGCCTCAGCGACACCCGGCGCCGCCCCGAGCAGGTACAGGCCGCGGTTGGTGGCAACACATGCTCGGGCGATGCTCTCGACGAAGCCCACTCCGGCCATCTTGCGCACCGGCCGGCCTCGGCGGGCTGCGGCCCAGACGACGCCCGACCCGTCGGGCAGGACCAGGCCCGCCCCGCGGATGATGTCGGCCAGAGACGCGTTGTCGGCGGCCTGGATTGCCATCTCGGCATTCATCGTGACGATGTGCAGCAAGTCCGTACTGCCCTGAAGGCGCTCCCGCACGACGCCCTCGGCCCAGGCTGCATCGCCCGTGTCGAGCGGCAGGCCCGTGACCGCGATCCTCGGAGCCGTCGCGGTCATGCGCGAACTCCCGCAGGTGCTTCGGCCAGGTCCCGCGCCAAGGTGAAGTTCCGCAAAGCGGCCTCGAGTTCGATGGCTTGTCGCGCCTGCAGGGCGGAAGCCAGAACGTCGCGCTGCTGCCACAGCGTCCCCAGACGCCTGCCGAATGCCTCGAAGTCGTCGAGTTCCGCAAGGTCACGAGCCATCGGAGCGTCCCAGCGGGCACACTGCTGCCGCACCTTCTCGTCATAGGCCAGCCCGAAGAACGGCACGCCTGTCGCGGCCGCCATGATGAGCGCGTGCAGGCGCATCCCGACGACCATCTGACAGCGGGCGACGATTCCCATCAGCTCGGATGGGGTGCACGGACGTTCGAGCACCGTCACCTGCGGCCGATGACCCTCCGGGCGGGTCTCGGCGCACATGGCGAACTCCTGCGAAATCCACATGTCTTCGGGATGCTGGAAGGGCAGCACGAGCAACCGGAAGCCTTCACGGGAGGCCAGTTGGCCGAGGGTGGCCGACAGGCTCTTGAACTGGCGTTCGTACCAGTTCGGCCATTGACGGACTGCCACGGCCACCAGCGGGGGGCCCGCCAACGGTATGCCGGCTTCCTCGAGGATGGCTGCCGTCCGCTCCGGTGCGGCCGGTCGCAAGGCGAGCACGGGATCGGCCGTCAGGTGGATGCGGTTACGGGGTAGGCCAAGGGTCTCCATCAGGGCAACCGAGCCGGCATCTCGCACCGCCAGGGCCGAGCACGCACCCAGCGTCCACCCGGCCAGCGCACGCGAGGCGGCACGGCGCAACGGGCCCAGGCCGATGCCCAGCGTCATCACGGGCGTACCGGCCAGCTTTGCCATCCGGATCAGACCGCCGTAGTACGGGACGGATCCGACGCCCGTCACGTCCTGCATCAGGCCGCCGCCACCCGAGATGAACAGACCCGCTCCGCGGACGACCTGCCATATCCGGCGCAGATCGGTGCGCGGCACGGCGGCGACGCCGTGATCGCGCACCGTGGTGGCGGGGTCCGCCGAGAGCACGACGAGGTCGGCCCAGGTTCCCAACTCCTGGACCAGAGTCGCGAGAATTGCCTCGTCCCCGGCATTCCCGAAGCCGTAGTAGCCCGAGACGACGACGCGGGGGCGGACGCCGACCGTCACCGGGAGGCTTCGGGGTCCCGGGCCCCGTCGACGAGCTGCGCCTGCAGGGCGCGTCCAAGTTGCTCGAGGGTGCAAATGCCGGATCCCACCAGGATCTCGCCCAGCAACTGCCCGGTGACGGCCTGGCGGATGAGCGCGTCCTCCAGCTGATCGCGCGTCACGACACCCTGCGTCACCAGAATCGTCCCCAGCCGGGACTCCTGGGTCTGGAAGCTGAGGTTCTCGTCGACCTGCTCGGGTGTCAGCGAACCCTGCTGGACCAGAATGTCCGCCAGGTGCAGCTCGGGCTGGCTCCCCAGCGTGATCATCGCGCGATCGAGGTCTTCACTCGTGATGAGCCGACGCTTGATGAGGAAGGCTCCCAGGCGCTTCTCCTGACGCTGCTGGGCCAAGGCCCACGAGACTTCGTCTGCGGTGGCCACCTCGAGTTTCACCAATATCTCTCCGAGGAGACCTGGTTCGACCGCCTGGACCTCGAGTGCCCGCTCGAGATCGGCATCGGACAAGCTGCCCCGTCGCACCAGGATCTGGCCGAGGCGTGCATCCTGCAACTGGGTGCGCAGGATCTCGCGAAGTTGGGATGGGGTCAATGCACCCTGAGCCACCAAGATCTCCCCGAGGGGGCGGGTGTCGTCGGCCTGCTGGACACGCAGGGCGTCCTCCAGGTCCTCGGACGAGATGAGGCCCTGCTGGATCAGCATCTGACCCAGACGGCCTTCCTGGGGCAATTTGGCGGTCGTCATGACCCCCGAATCGTACCACATGGTACGATTCCGAACCCGAAGGGAGACCGCTCATGGCGCGTCGTTCGCGTCCAGCCTTGGCTGGCCTGCTGGCGGGTGCGCTGACGATGGTCCCGGCGACGCCCGACATCGACATGGCGCCGGATGACCGGCCCGGATTGTATCGACGCTTCGCCATCGAGTTCGTGCCGGAGGGCGACAGCTATCGCCTGCTGCGGGATGGTCAGCCCATACCCGATCGCATCCTCGCCTCCCTTCCCGGGGAGGAGGAGTTGGCCGAGGCCCTGCGCGTCCGCGAGACTTGGGGCACGTTCTGGCGGCTCGGGGGTGGCTTGTTGCTGCTGCCGCTCGGGACCCTCGTGGGTGTGGACAACTTCTTCGGTTACCGCAAGACCGAGACCAAGCTGGGGGCCATCACCCTGCCACCCTCCACCTTCGTCCCCCAGCATGCCGGCCCGGACAGCGCGCTCACCGGTCTGCTCCTGGGGTCGGGTGCCCTGCTTGCGGGCTGGGGTCTCGGTTTGCTCGTCGAGCAGACGGCCATCTGGGCCGGATGGACCATGCCCCGCCTGCTGGAACCCGAACGGGCTGCAGCGGCGGCCGAGCGCCAGCGCGAAGCCCTGCTGGAGCGCCTGAACCTCACGGCGCCGCCCCTTGCGCCCAGCCCTACCCCGGCACCCGATCCTTCGGCCACGCCGGCACTCCCCGAGTCGGTCCTGGACCCGTCGTTCCCTGAAGGCACCGAGGGTTCTGCGGCCTGGGCCGTTCGCCAGGCGCTGCGGGGCGCGGGTCCGGGGGCGTGGGAGCCCTTCCTCGCGTGGACGGATGACATGGACAACCTGGAGGGAGGCGTGCTGACCCGCGGGGATTGGCAGGTCATGGTCCGGCGCAGGTCGGCCGTACCGGATCCCGCTGTTCCGTATGGCCTGCTGCCGGAGGTCGCGGGCGCCATGGCGGCACCGTCCGACGACGTTCGCGAGGTGCGGGTACCCCGCTTCGGGGGCGCGCTTTCCTGGCGGTCCGGAGCCTTGCCTTACCGGGTCTACCGCACCGGGACGACAGCTTTCCGCCGCGTCCGGATCGATTCTCCCGAAGCCCTCCCGAGGTTGTTGGCCACGATGCGCGAGGCAGGTCGGTCATCTTGGTGGCGACCCGGCACCCGGGTCATCCTGCAACCGTTCCGTGGCCGTATGGCCGAGCCCATGTGGTTGATTCTGCCTCCTGACGAGGCGCCCTGGGCGGCCCTCGACGCCGATCGAGGCAACCTGATCAGCTTGCCCGGTCGGCCGCGGACAGGAACCGGGCCAACTTCACCAGGCTTGGCCCCAGGCGATCCTCCGGGGCCAGCAGACTGATACGCAGCCAGCCCTCGGCACCGAACGCAGCGCCCGGAATGGTCACGATGCGTTCTTGATCCAGCAGGGCGAGCGCCGTCTTTTCCGAGTCGGCTAGCGGTCCCTCGGCTGGCCGGACCAGCGTGAAGAAGCCCCCGTCCGGCACGATGTGATGCAGGACAGCTGCCGCAAACATCCTTTCGGCCGTTTGCCACCGGGTCTGCGCGGCGGCTGACCCCAGCGTCCACGCGTCCCGCAGGCATACGGCCTCCAGCAGGCGCTGGCCCGGAATGCCTGTCGAGGTCACGAGCAGCTGATGCAGGCGATTGGCGGCTCCGAGGGCATTCGGCGGTCCCATGAGCCAGCCGATCCGCCAGCCCGTGGCGGCATGCGATTTGGAGAGGCTGCCTGCGACCAAGACCCGGTCGCCGTGCTCGAGGGCCGTGGGGATGCTGGCTCGGGCCGCGGGGAGATCCCGGTAGACTTCGTCCGACAGCAGCCATGGGGCTGCTTCATGTCGCTCCAGACCCTGGCAGAGCAAGGCGAGCCCTGCGGCATCGAGGGCCCGACCCGTAGGGTTGGCGGGCTGTCCGAGCACGACCAGGCGCGTACGCGGACCCAGCGCGCCGAGGATGCGTTCGGGGTCGGGCGCGAACCCGTTGCGCGCCGGCATCGCCACCGTCCGGACGGCGATGCCCAGCCACTCGGCCAGGCGCGCATACAGGGGATAGGCCGGACCGACCACCAGCACCTCGTCCCCCGGCCCGAGGACGGCACCCATGGCCGTGGCCACGGCTTCCTGGGCGCCGACCGTCAGGATGGCGGCCCCGGGGCCGCTGGCCGCGAGGCGTCCGCCACGGGCCCGGACCAGCCGGGCACGAATGGCCTCCAGGCCGGCATTGGGTCCGTACGCCGTACCGTGGTCGCGCACGGCCGCCAAGGCATCCTCCACCAGGAACTCCGCCACGGGCCAATCCGGCTCTCCCAGGCCAAGGTCCAGGTCGCCCGGTTGCTTGAGCTGATTCATGCGCCGGATGGGCGAGGGCGGCATCGCGGCCAGCAGGGGATTCAAGGCTGGCCCACCAGATCGTCCAGCAGTTCCCACGCCTTGACCAGATTGGCGATGGGGATGGACTCGCGGGCCTGATGCGCTTGCGCGGGCTCGCCAGGACCGAAGTTCACGGCGGGGATGCCCGCGGCAGTCAGCTGGGCGACATCGGTCCACGCCTGCTTGGGCTGGACCTCGAGGCCATGCCGTGCGCGCCAGGGACCGAGGTGCGGGGCATCGAGGCAAATGGCGCCTGCCGGGGCGCGATCCGTGACGTCGAGGGTCCAGGGCACCACCAGCCCTATCCCGGCCAGCCAGTCCCGGAGCCAGCCCTCGGCCTGTTCGAGCGTTTCGTCCGGGGTGAAACGGAAGTTGAGGTTCAGTCGGAAAGCGTCGGGCACCACGTTG
Organism: Candidatus Sericytochromatia bacterium; assembly: GCA_035285865.1. Taxonomy (GTDB): domain Bacteria; phylum Cyanobacteriota; class Sericytochromatia; order S15B-MN24; family VGJW01; genus VGJW01. The sequence goes on along the minus strand of JAYKHS010000003.1, from coordinate 23,919 downwards.
CGGCCGTTCGCCGTCGTCGCCGTGGTCGCCGACAGCACGCGCCTGTAGGCAAGGCCTTCGATCAGGCGCTCTTCGGGAGCCAGACGGGACAGGGCTTCGAGCAGCGGCCACGCGGCGTGGAGGGCGTTTTTGCCCTGCCACGGGCGTGCACTGTGCGCCCGCTGGCCCTGCAGCGTGAGCGTCGCGTGCAGATTGCCGAGGCATCCCGCCTCGATGGCGTTGTCCGTCGGCTCCATGACCAAGGCGGTCCGTGCCTCGGGCAAACGTCCTTGCTGGCGCAGCATCGCGAGGCCGTTGTCGGCGTAGGGGCCTTCTTCCCGGTCATAGAACAGGGCCGTCAGGCCGAGGCGGGAAGGTCGGCAGAGGCGATCGAAGATGACCGCCAGCGCGCCTTTCATGTCGCTGGTCCCGCATCCGTATACGCGGCCTTCCCGGATGCCCTCGGGCTGATCCGAGGCACAGGGCACCGTGTCCAGATGCCCCACCAGCATCAGATCGGCAGGACCCGTTGCGCCGGCCGATCGCAGGACGAGGCAGTCGCGATGACGCGCGACCGCAAGACCCGCCGTCCGAGCCTCGGCCTCGATGAGGTCGGCCAGCGCCTGTTCCTGGCCAGTTGGCGAGGGGACGCGACACCACGCGTCCGTAAGCCGCGCCAGGCGGTCGGCGAGGTCGGCCGCGTCGGTCGTCATGTCGCGATGTCGAAGCCACGCAGGGCTTCGTTCAGCGAGGTCTTGCGATCCGTGCTGGCGTTGCGTTGGCCGACGATGAGCGCACAGGGCACGTGGAAGGTGCCGGCCGGGTACTCCTTGGGCCGCGTGCCCGGAATGACCACCGAGCGCGCGGGTACCCGACCCTTGATCGTGACGGGCTCCGGACCCGTCACGTCGATGATGGGCGTCGACGCCGTCAGCACGACGCCGGCGCCGAGGACGGCCTCCTCCTCGACCAGCACGCCTTCGACGACGATGCACCGCGACCCGACGAACACCCCGTCTTCGATGATGACCGGTCGTGCTGCGGGCGGTTCGAGAACCCCGCCGATCCCCACGCCGCCCGACAGATGCACGTGCGCACCGATCTGCGCGCAGGAACCCACCGTCGCCCACGTGTCGACCATCGTGCCGGTGCCGACCCGGGCGCCGATGTTGACATAGCCGGGCATCAGGATTACCCCGGGCTCCAGATGGCTTCCGTGGCGGGCGACTCCGGGCGGGACGACGCGGACTCCTTCGAGGCGCGTCTTCGGGCGAATCTTGTCGAGAAATCGAAGGTCTCCGGCTTCCAGGGGTTCGTTCGGACGCATGCCGAACCACAGCAGGATGGCCTGCTTGGTCCAGGCGTGGACTTGCCACGCCCCGTCCACCTTGCTGGCCACGCGGATCGTGCCTTCGTCCAGGCCTTCGATGGTGGTTGCCACGGCCTCCCGGACCGTCGAATCCGCAAGGACGGCGCTGCGATCCGCTTCAGCCCACGCCCGGGTAATGATGCCCGAGATTCGGGCGTGGTCCTGTCGTTCGGTCGTCTCGTTCACGTGGCGAGTGTAGCATCATGGGGCATGCCGCTACATCTGGTCCGTCTGGCAGGGGCTTTCCTGTTCACTTTCGGTGTGTTTCTGGGCCCTGGATGGGCCCATGAAGGACCACACGGCGGCGAAGAGCCTCCGGCCCTCGCCGCCGTGCGCCCCGGTGAGCGCGTCGCGGCCTCCGATGCCGAGGTCGACGTGGCCGTCGTGTTGCCGGAGGGCCGTCGCGGCACGCTGGAAGTCTGGCTGGCCGATGCTGAGGACAGCGGACCGTGGACCGGCTCGGGCGTGGCCGTCCTGCGCCAGCTGCCGGGCGGACGTGTCGGGCGAACGCGCCTTGCGGCGGATCCTGCGGTGCCGGGTCGTCATGCGGCCGAGGTGGCGTGGCCTGCAGGTCGCCTTGTCCTGACGGTCGCGAGGACAGGCAAGGATGGCCGGGAGGTCCGCCTTGCCCTGCCGCCCGTGGTATCCGCAGGGCAGCGGATCGAAGGATGGCGTCCCCGGCCGTGGTTGCTTGGGCTGCCCTTCCTGGGCGTGTTGTTGGTCCTCGGAATACGGCGCGCGAGGCGTCCGGCCGCATCGGTGGTCGTGCTCGCGATGGCCGTGGCTTCGGGAGGCCGGGCTGAAGCTCACGGCGGCGAAGCCCACGATCACGGGGCCGAGGCGCCCGTCCGCGCCCGGGCAGAGGCAGGCCACGCACACGGCCACCACCACGATCACGCCCACCATCACCACGGCCCACCCGAAGTCGAGGTTCCCCTCGAGGTCCAGTTCGCCATGGACCTGCGGACCATCCGCATCCGCCGCGGGGATCTGGTGCGTGAGCACCGGGTGGTCGGCCAACTGGTCCCCGATGCCACGCGCCTTGCCGTGGTGCGCGCGCCCCGACCGGGTCTGCTGGAGTCCCCGGCTTGGCCCGTGCCGGGCACGCGGCTTGGCGGCGCGGGCACCGTGGGCTTCGTCCGGGAGTGGGCCGGCGTTGGCGAGCGGGTGCAGATTCAGGTCGAGACCAATGCGATGGCGCGGGACATGGCCGATGCCGAGGCGGCGATGCTGCGGGCCGAGGCCAGACGAACGCTGGCGCGTCGGGTACTGGCCCGATTCGCGGGGACGGACGGAGTCGTGCTGGGGACAGCTCGCGATGCGGCGGATCGGGATTTGGCAGAGGCCGAGGCCGATCTGGCGGCGGCGCGCCGTCGCCTTGCGACCTTGCGGGCCATCGTGCGGCCGGGACCCGCCGGTGCCGGGCCTGTGCCCATCGTGGCGCAGGCAGGGCTCGTGATCTCGCGCGTGTTGGCGCGTCCCGGCGAGGGCGTGACTCAGGGACAACCTCTGCTGGAGTGCGTCGATCCCGGGCGGCTCTGGTTCCAGGCCCAGGTGCCGGAGGCCGTGTTGGCCGATTTCTCTGCCGGGGCGGCGGCGGTCGTGACCCTCGACGTCGCGCCTGATGCCGCGGTAACCGCCGAACTCGTAGGTGTGCCCCCGGCCCTTGATCCGATCTCGCGGCATGCTTTGGTTCCGTTCCGGTGGAAGGGGGCGACTGCCCCCCTGGGGGCGGCAGGTCGTCTGACGTTGCGTCGGGTCCTCAGGGCCGGGCGTCTGTTGGTGCCGGAGACCGCGCTCAGGCAGGACGGTGACAAGGGCGACTTCGTCATCGTGAAGACGGGTGCGGAGCGATTCAGTCTGGTGGCCGTGCGCGTCGGACAGCGCTCGGGCGGGCAGGCCGAGATCGTCTCGGGGCTCGAATCCGGTTCGCGGGTGGTGGTGCAGGGTGTCCAGGCCGTCTGGACCCAATTGCGCAAGGTCCGGTCCTGACGATGCTTGACGCGATCATCCGCCTGTCCGTTCTGCGACGTCCGTGGGTGCTCATCGCGTCCTTGCTGCTGACGGTTGCCGGCGTCCTCGTGGTTCCCCGATTGCCCGTGGACGTGCTGCCCGAGTTGCAGCGGCCCGTGGTCACGGTCCTCGTCGAGGCGCCGGGTTTCTCGCCCGAGGAGGTCGACACCTCGGTCGTCGTGGTGCTGGAACGGCACCTCGGGGGCTTGCCCGGGCTCGAGACGATGCGGTCTCGCGCTCAGGCCGGTCTGGCGATGACCACGCTCGGATTCGCGTGGGGAACCGACCCCTTCCGGAACCGCCAGTGGGTCACCGATCGGCTTGCCGAAGCCTCGCGGCGCTTTCCTGCCGGCGTCGAGGCGCGCATCGGACCTTTCGTGTCGCTGCTCGGCGAGGTGCAATTGATGTCATTGACTGCACATGACGGCGATCCGATGGCCTTGCGCGATGCCGCGGACCGCTGGGTCCAGCCGCGGTTGCTCGCGGTGCCGGGGGTCGCGCAGGTCACCGTCATCGGAGGCCTGCTGCGGCAGGTGACGGTGCAGCCGGACCCGGCCCGCATGGTGCGCCAGGGAGTGGGGCTCGAGCGCCTCGTCGAGGCCGTCCAGCGTGCGGATGGCGTGGCGCCCGGCGGGACCATGCTTGGTCCTGATCAGGAGATCCTGGTGCAGCAGCGGGGACGCATCCAGGGCCTCGGGGACCTTGCCGGCACGCCCGTGCTTTGGCGACCCGAGGGTTTGCTGCGCCTCGATCAGGTCGCGCGCGTCGCCTTCGGGCATGCCGTGCCTCGTGGGACCGGTTCGGTCGGCGGTCGTCCGGCCGTAATTCTGGCTGTCAGCAAGCAACCCGGGGTCAACACGCTGGATCTGCTCCAGCGTCTCGACGCGGCCGTTCACGAGGTCATGCACTCCCTGCCTCCCGGAACCATCCTCGATACCGATGTCTTCCGGCAGGATCGCTTCATCAGGGCGGCGGTGCACCACGTCGTCACGGCGCTGCGCGATGGTTCGCTGCTGGTCGTCGTCGTGTTGGGGCTGTTCCTCGCGAATGTCCGCACCACGCTGATCTCGCTTTCGGCCCTGCCCCTGAGTTTCCTGACCTCGCTCTTGGCCCTGCGCCTGCTGGACCTGCCCATCAACACGATGACGCTGGGAGGGCTTGCCATCGCCGTCGGCGAGTTGGTCGACGATGCGATCGTCGACGTCGAGAACATCTGGCGTCGCCTGCGCGAAGCACCCGACGGCGTTTCGCCGCTGCACGTCGTCATCGAGGCTTCGCGCGAGGTCAGAGGCGCCATCGTGCAGGCCACGATGGTCGTCGTGCTCGTCATGGTGCCCCTGTTCGCGCTGGGCGGTGTGGAGGGACGCCTGTTCGTGCCCTTGGGACTGGCCTACATCCTGTCCATCCTGGCCTCGCTAGTAGTTTCCCTGACGCTGACGCCCGCCATGTCGGCGTGGCTGCTGCCCCGGCAGGCCCGAGAGCGGCCGCACGACTCTTGGGTGCTGCAGCGCTTGCAGGCGGCCAACGACCGTATCCAGGTCCGGGTGCTCGCGCATCCGCGCCGGGTGGTCTCGCTGACGATGTTGGCGGGGGTGCTGGCCACGGCCACGGTGCCCTGGTTCGGACGCGAGTTCCTGCCGCCCTTTCGGGAGGGGTCGTGGACCCTCGCGATGCTGGCCCAGCCAGGGATGTCGCTCGAGGCTTCCGACAGACTGGGACGCGCGGCGGAGCGCATGTTGGCCGCGCACCCTGCGGTGCTGCGCGTCAGTCGACGGACCGGACGGGCAGAGGGCGACAGCCACGCCGAGGGGCTGCATTTCAGCGAGATCGACGTGCAGATCCGGCCCGAGCATCTGCAGGACCCTGACCTCGCCATGCAGTTGCGGGCCCGGCTCGCCGGCATGCCGGGCGTGGGCTTCTCGCTCGGCCAGCCCATCGGCCATCGCCTGGATCACCTGCTGTCCGGTGTCCGGGCCCCGGTGGCCATCAAGATCAGTGGCCCGGACGGCCGCCAGTTGCCGGCCTTGGCGAGGCAGGCCGCGCGTCTGGCCTCCGGCGTGCCGGGTCTCGTCGACGTGCGTGTGGAGGCCGGCAACGAGGTGCCCATCGAGGAAGTCGTCGTGGATCGCCTGCGCGCGGGGGCATGGGGCCTCGGGGCTCGGGATGTCAGTCAGCAGGCGGCGATGGCGCTTGCGGGCCGCAAGGTCGGTGAGTGGCGAGATGGCCTGCTGATCCGGGATGTCGTCGTGCGTGCCGATCCGGCGGACATGGGGGTTGCGGGCGCCTTGGCAGCCTGGCCCATCGCCGGGCCGGACGGGGTCATGCGGCCGCTCTCCTCCGTGGCTTCACTTTCGCGGCACATGGGTCCCGAGGCCATCCATCGAGAGGCGCGCCAGCAGGTCGTCATCGTGACGGCGGCTTTCGCCGGGCGCGACCAGGAGCGTGCCTCGCGCCTGCTCGAGGAGACGCTCGAGCGTGGCCTTGTCCTGCCTGAGGGCCACGTCGTCGCGATTGAAGGTCAGTGGAAGACCCAGCGCGAGGCCACGAAACGGGTGGGCCTGCTGTCGCTGGTTTCGCTCAGTCTGGTCTTCGGGGTGCTCTGGATGCATTTCCGGTCCGCCACGCTGGCGGGTCTCGTCCTCGCGGCCCTGCCTCTCGCCCTGGTCGGCGCCGTGGCCGCCATCTGGTCGTCCGGCGGGATCCTCTCGGTCGCCAGCCTGATCGGGGCCGTCACCCTCACCGGCATCGCCGCGCGCAACAGCATTCTGCTGCTCGAGCAGTTTGCCGCTGCATGCGACGGCCCCGAAGGCCCGAGGCCGGTGACGCTCGAGATGCTTCGGGAGGGCAGCAGGGTGCGACTCGGTCCCGTGCTGATGACGGCCACCACGGCCGGCCTGGGCCTGCTGCCTCTGGCTTTTGGCGGTCACGTCCCGGGTCAGGAGATCCTGCAGCCGGTTGCGACCGTCATCCTTGGCGGTCTCGTGAGCTCGACAATCCTGAATGTTCTGGTCTTCCCCGCGATGGTGGCCTGGCTCGGGCGAGACGCCCTGTACCGGTCTGCAACGCGGCGGCGGGCGGCGCGGGTCGAGGAGGCCGGGCTCGGGGCCTGAGCTTCATCGGGAGATCGTAGGCCAGTTGCCCGTCGCGATCCACCGCGCCGGCCCGACTTGGACCACTGGCGTGCCCGGACCATCCCAGCGACACAACAACGTGCCCCCCGGTTGCCGTACGTGCCAGGCACCAGGCTTGCCGACGGCCAGCGAGGCAGTCACGGCCGCTGCCGCCGCCCCGGTGCCGCAGGCCTGGGTCGGTCCGACGCCCCGTTCCCAGACGTCCAGATCGAGCGTGTCTGCACCCGAGAGGCGTGCCCAGCCCAGGTTCACGCCCTCGGGCAAGGCCGGGTGCGTCTGGGCTCGGTGCCCGAGATCCTTGAATCGACTTCGGTCGAAGGTGTCATCCAGCAGCACCAGATGCGGGTTGCCCATGCTGACGAGCATGCCCGGGGGATCTTCGGGGTCGAGGGCCATCCTTGTGGTGCCGTGGTCGCCTGAATGGCTGCGGTGCGCCTGTGCCGGGCGAGCAGGCAGATCCTCCGGCGCGAATGCCGGGACGTCCAGCAGCGCCTCGATGTGGTCGCCATCCAGCATCCGGACTTCCCGAGTGCCGCTGTCCGTCCGGATTCCGAAAGTCCGATCCCTCGGAGCGAGGCCTCGATCGGCGAGATAGCGGGCTGCGCACCGCAGCCCGTTGCCGCACATGCCCGGCCTGCTGCCATCGGCGTTCAGCACCGTCATGCGCGGCGTGCCATCGTAGTCCATGCTCAACCAGAGCAGGCCGTCTCCCCCGATGCCTCGGTGGCGATCGCAGAGCGTCCGGGCTGCATCGGCATCGGGGACGGGAGTGTCCGGTTCCGGGGCGAGCACCACGATGAAGTCGTTCCCGAGTCCTTCCATGCGGGCCCAGGCGTGTGATGGAGGAAAGTGCTCGGGGTTCATGCTTGCCATGCCTCGCAGATCCGGATGACCTCCTCGACCAGCACCGACCACGGCTTGCCGGTCTCGCGAATTACCGGCACGGCATCGGGTTCGTGGCGGAACCAGGAAGCCTGGCGACGTGCGAACTGGCTCGTCCGCGTCGTGACGCTGGCCATCGCCTCCTCGGGGTCGCGGCCGTGCGCCAGCACGTCGCGCCACTCCCGATAGCCCAAGGTCTCGAGCAGAGGCAGGTCCGGCCCGTACTGCGCCATCAGGTCGCGTACCTCATCCGCCCAGCCTGCGGCGTTCATGGCTTCGGTCCGAAGCGCGATGGTCCGGCGCAGGTCGTTCCTGTCCGGCACGAGCGTCAGGTGCAAGGTGTTCCAGTCGGGTGCGACGGATTGAACGGCCCCGCGCGGCCGGCCGGTCGCCAGCGCAATCTCGAGGGCTCTGGCCAGCCTGAAGCGATCGTTGGGGTGAAGCCTTGCGGCTGAATCCGGATCGACTGCAGCGAGGCGTGCATGCAGGTCAGGCAGTGCCATCAGGCGGTCGCGCTCGGCCTCGTCCGGGGGGACCGGTGCGACCGGGGTGCCCCCGAGCAGGGCGCGAATCCAGAAACCCGTGCCCCCGGTGACAATCGGCAGGCGGCCTTCCGACCAGGATTCTTCGAGGCAGGTGCGGGCGTCGGCCACCCATTGGGCCGCTGTATAGCGTTCCGTCGGCTCGGCGACATCGATCAGCCGGTGGGGGACGCGCATCTGCTCGGCGGATGTCGGCTTGGCTGTACCGATGTTGAACCCCTTGTAGACCTGGCGCGAGTCGGCCGAAAGTATCGTCACGGGCCAGCGCTCGGCGAGCGCCAAGGCCAGTGCGGACTTGCCCGAGGCGGTGGGGCCGGACACCACGAGGACCCGCCTGTCCGGGGCCGGGCTCACCAGGGGTCGGGACCCCACGGCACGGTGCGCATGTCGGTGAGCAGCGGGGCGAAGCGCCATTGCAGTTCAGCGCTGCCGGGCGACCCGGAAACCAGCAACCGAAGGCGTCTGGGCTGATGCCCCATGGCCGGACGGCCGTCAGCTCCGTGCCACGGGAACCAGACCGTGAAGCTGCCGGCCCATGCCTCGTCGTCATCCTGTCGCGTGACCCGTCCCCACCGCAGGGGCGCGATGGGTGTCCGGTCGTCGGCCACGAGTGCAAGCTGCCACTGGGCTGGGTCGGTGATGGCTTCGGCGTGGAAGTTGCGATCGAAACGCCAGCGTACCAGCACGGGCAGCGTCCGGCCCCCGGCGTACCAGCGCTGCCAACTCTGCAGGGCCATGGTGTCGAGGACCCCGGCCGAGCGCCTGTCCCTCGTCTCGATGGCCAGGATGGCACGGCCGACGGCCGGATCCAGCAGGGTAGCCGCTACCGAGCCCTCGAGTCCGAGTGGCTGTTCCCGCGTCCATGTGGCGCGAATGCTCGAGGCATCGCTTGCGAGGACATCCAGCGCGCGGGGAATTGCGGCATTTCCGTCCTGTCGGAGGTAGCCGCCGGCTCCCTCAAGACAACCCGTCAACAGGCAACCGGCCAGCAGGCCGATCCACGGGGTGTGTGCAGGATGCTTCACGTCGTTCGGATGGGAGCCGGCCAGACCAGACCCGGAGCCTGATCCCCCTGCCGGAGGGCGTATCTCAGGATAGCATCGCATCCGGCCATGCCTCCTGTCGCAGCAGCGTCGCGCGTCCGAGATCCTCCTCATCGGGTGTCGGTCGGCCGGCGAGGTTGGCCAGTGTCAGGGCGACGCGCCGGATAGCCGTGAAGGTGCGCCGCGAGGCTCCGCTCCGGCGCAGGTGCTCCTCAAGTTGACGCGCGGCATCGTCGCGCGGACAGCGGACGTCCAGTTCTTCCCGGGACATTCGGCCTTGCCAGGCGCAGCCGCCGGTCCTCGCCGACCAGTGGCGCTGCCGGGCCCGAGCCTCGCGGACCAAGGCCGGCAGGTCTTCCGGCTGCGGGAGGCCGTGCATCAGGCCCTCCGGTCCGCCGCTGTCCAGCATGACGCGCAGGTCCAGCCGATCGCGCAGGCCCGAGGAGAGCTTCCCTGCTACCGGATCCCGGTGTCGGGAGAGGCACTGGCACGCGCCATCGGCCTGTCCCCAGCGGCCGCAGGGACATGGCGTGCCCGCCAAAAGCAGCGTGAAGGCTGCAGGCAGCACCGTGCGCCCGTCAGGGCGCAAGCCCGGGATCACGCCCGAGTCCATGGGCTCGCGCAGCAAGTCGAGGGTGGCGCGTGGTCGTTCGCCGAGTTCGTCGAGGAAAAGCACGCCCGTGTGGGCGAGACTGACTTCGCCAGGCCTTGCATGCGTGCCCCCGCCCAGCAAAGCAGTGGCCGTGATGGCGTGGTGCGGGGCACGAAACGGGCGATCCCGGGACAGGAGTTGCTCGGGTCCGGCCAGCCCGGCCCAGTGTGCCACTCTGGCGTGTGTCAGGCGCTCGTCGGCCTCAAGCGGGGGCATCAACCAGCGCGCCGCGGATGCGAGCAGTGACTTGCCGCTGCCCGATGGGCCGCTGATCAGCGTATGGTGACCGCCTGCCGCCATCGCCAGCATGGCGAGGCCGGCGACAGGTTGCGCCGCCAGCACGAGGGCAGCCTCGCGGTCAGCCATTGGGGCGGAAATCGGTTCGTCTTGGCCGACCGTGTAGCGTCCGGGGTCTTGCATGGCCGCCAGAGCATCGTCCAGAGTGCTGCAAGAGACGTATCGCAGGCCTTCGATGCGCGCGGCGAGGGCAGCCTGCGTGTCGGGCAGGATCAGGCGGCGCCCTTCTCCCAGGGCCATCTGCACAAGGCCCGGCAATCCCTCGGCTGCCCGGATCGAGCCGTCGAGACCGAGCTCCCCGATCACGAGGGGAGCCGGGCATTCGCGTGCAATCGGCTCGTCGAGGCCCAGCAGGGCCAGCGCAATGCTCAGGTCAAGCCCAGTCCCGCGCTTGCGTGTCCCGGACGGGGCCAGGTTGACGACAAGACGTCCTCGCGGCGTTCGGCGACCCGAGGCCAGGATCGCAGCCCGCACGCGCTCCCGGCTCTCCTGAACGCTGGTGTCTCCGAGGCCCACGATCACGATGCCCGGCAGGCCACGGGTGCGGATGGCCTCGGCCGTGATGGCGATGACGTCGTAGCCGTCGGGACAGGCGGTGCGGATGGCGGTGTTCATGCCTCCGTCTTCCCACGCTGAGGGAACGGAAGCCAGCGGACCGTCATGCCCCAGGTGCGGCGGTCCGACCCGGGAGCGCTAGACGGCGTCTTCGCCGCGCAGGCTGCGCTGCTCCTCGAGGACCAGTTGCAGCGTCGGCATGTCGCAATAGCCGAGGTGGATCAGCGCCCAGCCGAGCAGCCGACCCGTCTCTTGCTGCAGCGCGACGGCCCGTTCGACCTGCTCCGCCGTCACGAGCCGACGCAGGACCAGGTAATCCCCCAGCCTGAGCTTGCTCAGGTAGGTCCGGACGTGCCGCGTGTAATCGTCCAGCGAGAGGATGCCCAGGCCGAGGATGATCTCTCCAAGGCGCAGGAAGGGCGCCGATTGCGCGACGATGTCGACCTCTGCCTTGTGGTCGGTCGTCAGGACGCCGACCGACTCCAGGTAGGCGGGGAGGTTGGCCAGGAGAGCTTCGACGGGCGCGGTGCGAGCCATGCTGCCCAGCATACCAAAGTCAAGGCGACGGAGCCGCCATCGGGTCGAGTCCGGCAAGGGCCTGCTGATAGCCGAGCATGCAGAAACCGGCCAGACCGTCGAGGAATGCCTCGCGGTCGCCACCGGCCGGGGGCAGGGGCATGCGGAAGCGCGTCGTCGGGCCACCCGGTACCAGGCCCAGGCCGGGCAGCCACTCCTGGACCGAGACCTCGGCCACGCCGCCTTGGCCGGGATTGGCAGGCCAGCGCGCGATGACCAGGATGGACTTGCCCGTCACGAAGTTGGCCTGCGCGGCGTAGCGGATCCGTGCCTCGGGAAAGCCGGACCGGGGATCGGTGCCCAGTTCGGCCTCGTAGCCTTTCCGGGTCGGCAGGATGCCCGCGAGGAAGTCTTCCACCGGTCGGGAGCCCGTGGCCCACGCTTCTGGCCAGAATGCCACGCTCTCCGTCGGAGTCGTGGGCGTGAGCTTGCCGCGGCTGGCGGCGATGGCCGCGTCGACATCCGCCGTGATGGCGGCAGCCGATGAGGCCGTGAGCCCCAACTGGGCGAGGCGAGCGGCCACCGGGTCGTCCGGTGTGGCCGCCGGTTGGGGCGTGCCTTGCGGACGAGGGCTGGGCTTGATGGCGGGCTTCTGCACCGGCTTGGGCCGCGGCGGGGGCGTGACGCGTGGCTTCGGGACGGCCCTTGCGCTCTCCAGCGCCAGGCGCGCCGGAACTTCCGGCCTCGGCATCGGAGCCGGTGCGGGCAGGCTGGCGGGCTGCACCCAGCGCATCACCGCCGGTGGTCGGACTTTCCGTGCCATCCGAGGCGGTGCCACGGGACGGAGGTCCTGGGCCACGATCCAGAGCACCAGCCCGAGCACGTGGCAGCCCAGGGACGCCGTCAGCCAGCGAACCTTGAGCACGGCTTCAGGAACGGCCCTTCGTCGGCAGCGGCAGGCTGTCCGTGACTCGCCGGAGATCCTCCGGGGGCAGGTCCCCGTAGACGAAGACGATCTGCTCGCCCTTTTCGGCTCCGTAGTAGTTGTACGGGGCCTGGAAGGCCAACTCCTGGAACTTGTCGACCAGCCGTACGGCCTGGGCGCCGGCGACCAGCGTGACCCACAGGTTGGGCTTGCCGCGGTACTGGACGTAGAGCCAGTTCAAGCCGTCGGTGTAGCTCTGCAGGATGAGGCGCGAGCGATAGAACGTCGGGCATTGGATGCCGACCAGACGGAAACCTGCCGGCAACTCGCCGGGTAAGGCGACCGGTTCGCCGATGGCCTTTTCGGCTTCCGCTGCCGATCGGAAGGTCCGGAAGCTGTTGTCACGCGAGGCAGCTGCCAGCTCGACGCGGTTGACGTCGCGCGGGACCGGCACGCCGATGGCCGGAGTCTTGCTGGGAGCATAGGCGTCGTACCAACTCAGGAAAAAGGGCGCAAGGCCGCTGCCCCAGGTCCGCTCCTCGCGCATGATGTGTCCGGAGGATCTCGCGACCCAGAAGCGATGCCCGGGCCGTGTATAGGTGCCGCTTCTCGCCTGTCCGGCAGGCGTGGCCTCGAGGATGTCGCATGGCTCGCCAGCCACGGAGTCCGGCAGTGTCCCTACCATCCGTTCGGCTTCGCCGAGCACGTGCAGGTCATAGTTCCGAACCAGAGCAGTACCATCCTGGGTGACTTGCCCGAGAATGGTGGCTCCGACCTCGCTCGCGCCGGCAGGGTTGTCGTTGCGGAAGAAGAGGTTTTCCATCGGGAAGTGGACATGGGCCCGGTTGTTGTCGAGCCAGACGCGCACGTCCGCCAGCTTGGGCGGGTCCTGGATCGTGACCCGGTAGTTCCGCTCGTCCTTCCAGGCGACTTGCATGCGGGCTTCCATGGAGGCGGTCTGGCGGATCAGCCGGTACTGGCGCTGCCCCTCGAAGGCTGGTCGGTCCTGGCGCAGGACGGCAGCCAGCAGTCGATCGGCCTCGGGCGTGCTGGCAGCCTCCGCGGGTGCCGCGGCAAGGACGCTTGTGGCCAACAGCAGGCCCGGCCAGCGTGAGCAGGGTACTCGGGACATCCGTGCAGCCTCCTGATTGCGTGCCATGGCATGACGACATCGCGCCCTTTCGGGTTCGCCATGGTAGGTGGCGTCATCCGCATTGGGAAGTGAGACGCTCTCAGGGGGCAGGCGGCTGGACCTGTGCCACGATGGCGTCGGCCAAGGCACGGTAGTGGGTCTGCACCGCTTCCAGATGCCCGTCCCGTGGGGATGGGAACAGTTTCAGGACCAGTTGTCTCGGGCTGCCCATGTCCGCACTCCAAGGCAGGACGCGCTCCTGGCCGTCGATGACGTAGAGCAGCAGGCCGCACCACTCGTGGCCATGGCGCCGCTCCACGACGACTTGGCCGATCTCGATGCCCACGTGCCATGCATACCCGATCAGCCCCCGCTGCTTCAGTTCGCGGGCAGCGAGCGAGGATCGCGCAACGGGATCCGGAAGCTCCCGTCGGTTTGCAGCACGTAGTCGAAGCGGACGTTGTCGAGCGACAACTTGCGCAGGAATATCTTGGCGAGCAGGCGCTTCGGTGGCTTGCGGGCCGGCCTGGGCGGTGCCGACATCGTCGAGGCGCTGGCCGTGACCGTTGCCGTCGGGGTCGGCGGAGGCGGGGCTTCGGGACGCTTGAGCTCCACGCGCATGACGAAGGCCTGTCCGGCACGCAACGCCCAAAGCGCCGGCACCTCCGCATCGGCCACGTTCCGCCACGCCTGGCGCGAGAAGTCGGTTCGCGTGGCCCACTCGGCCGGATTCATCGGCGAGAATCGAACGACGTGCCAGTCTCCCGGCAGCGCCAAGGCCGCGTGGCCCGGATGGATGGGGTCATCGGGTGGGTTGAGCTTGAAGCGCAGGTGGCCCAGGGTGGCCTTGTCGCCCTCGAGGATGGCCCCGGACCACAGGTTGATGGCCGAGGATTGCCAATAGCCCGCCCCCAGATCCTCAAGCCTCAGGTTGACGTCCTCGCCCCAGACGACGGACTCCGGATAGGCGGGGTACGTGCGCGGCGGTGGAGTGGGCGTGGCGAGGAAGGGCACGGAGAATCGGATGCCCTTGTTGACCGGGGCGCCGGCCGCGGCGTTGCGGACCATGCGTGAAAACTGTTCACGATTCCTTCCGTCCGCGAGAAAGACCGCAGGCAGGATGACCAAGACGAGGGATGCGATCAGCTTCAACCGAGTCATGCGCGGCATGGTAGGCGAGCGCGAGGTCCCGGGCAACTCCGCGTGACGGTTTACCTTGTCGGCCGCAGGCCGGGCGTGGAACGATGCGAGCATGGCCGCCGCCCCCTCGCGAAACGCGAGTTCCCGCGGCCCGGTACGGCCGGGCCCTTGGGTGGGCGGCGCGTGCCTCGGCACCCTTCTGGTTCTGGCGTGGCCGTGGGTGTTCGAGGGTCAGCGCTTCTTCGGGGTGCTTACCGAGCCGATTTGGCTGCTGCTGGCAGCTGCGTGGTCGGTGGCTGCGGTGTTGGCGTGGCGTGCGTCCAAGGGGTGGGGGCACGGAATCCTCGCACTGGTCTCGAGCGGGGGAGCTGCCTCCTTTCTCGCCTTGTTCCTGCTTGCTCGGGATGGCCTCGGCGTGGCTGGCGGAACCCCGCGACACGCTGCGCCCTGCCAGGATGTGCCGCTCGCCTCGGGGGCACGGGAGTGGACGGCACGCGATGTTCACGGAGGGGTCGTCCGAGGGGTGCTGCATCCGTCACGTTCAAGTCTGGGGCTGGTTGTTCTGCCATCCTGGCCCTCCGGTGCTCGTGGGCTGGCCATCGACACGCTTGCCCGCTGGTGGGCGCCGAGGGCGCGCGTCCTCGTGCTCTATCCCGCAGGTGCGCCCGGCGTACCGGGCGTTCAGGGACCCGATGGTGGCGATGCTCGTGGTGTTCTCGAGGCAGCGGCGTGGTTGCGTCGCAGGGGGGCCTCCCGCATCGTCGGCCTCGGGGAAGGGGATGGGGCACTGGCGATGGCCAGGGCAGCTCTGGTTCCCGGTACGCTTGATGCCGTCGTCCTCGCGGGACCGGCCGGCCGCTGGGGTGAGGCGCGTGCTGGAGACGCGTGGTGGCGTGGTCTTGCCTCACTGCCGGGGCGATTGGCGTGGGCTGCGGTGACCGGCTGGCGTCTTGCGGCTCCGGGACCCGGGGACGGAGAGACCCTGGTTTCGCTGGTGCCGCGCATCGCGCCCTTGCCCCTGCTGCTGCTGGGCGGTGGGGCGGAGCGGGACCCGGTCCTCACGCAGGCGCATGACCTCGCAGGTGAGCCGCGCAGCCTGCGCTGGCTACCCGGTCGCGGGCGGCCGGTGCCATGGGATGGCTACGAGGCCTATCACCAGACGGTCATGGACTGGCTGGCATTGACGTTCCCTGTATCCGGGGCTGGCGTCTCCGTGCCGCAGGGCCGCAGCGTGCCCCCTGCCGACATCGTCGCCCAAGCATCGGGCGCGGTCGTGGATACGCGGCGCTCCGTGCTGCCGTCGGCATCCCCGAAGTCGGCACCGGGTCGGCTGATGCCGGGCCGTGAGGCCTTGGACCTCGTGCGGATCTTCGATGATCCCCAGCCAATCCTGCCGCCGATGGCGACCCATCCCCCCGTCAAGGCCGGCGATCGGCTTCTGCCGACTGCTGCCGCGGCCGACCCGGTGCGCTTGCCATCCCGGCCGCATGATGGGCGCGTTACGACACCACTGCGCGCCATTCCGGCACCGCCGCGCGTGCCGTTCCGTTGGCCTACCCTCGAACCGATTGAACCGCCCGCCGCAGGGGGCCGGCCGCGCCCGAATCCGACCCCGACCGCCATCATCGAGTGGGAGGAGATCCGTCAGGAAGGGACGGCCACGGGCTCCTTGTCGAGATAGGCCGCACCTTTTTCCGGAAACGGCACGATCATCCTGTCCAGGTCCGCGGGCAGCACGCAGTCCGGGAAAACCTCGCGGGCCTCCGCATGCAGGTCGCGCGGGTGGTGCCGATAGCTCAGATGCGTCAGGGCGAGGCGCCGGACACCTGCCACCTTGGCGACCAGAGCCGCTTCGCGGGCAGTCGAATGGTAGGTTTCCTCGGCCCGCTGCTGCTCGGCCGTGGTGAAGGTGCTGTCGTGGACGAGCAGATCAGCCCCTGCGGCGGCCTCGATGACGGCGTTGCAGGGGCGGGTATCGCCCGTGAGCACGATGCGGCGGCCGGGGCGGGGCGGACCGAGGACCTCCGAGGGTTGCACCACGCGTCCATCACGTGCCGTGACGGACGCGCCGCGCTGCAGGCGTCCGCAATCCGGGCCGTCCGTGACGCCCAGTCGTCGTGCCGTGGCGACATCGAAGCGACCTGGCCGGTCATCCTCGGCCAAGAGCCAGCCGAGCGAGGGGATGCGGTGGTCCGTGCCGACGGCCACGAGGCGCGCACCCTCCATGGAAAGGACATCGCCGGCCCTGTGCTCATGCCAGTGGACGGGGAAGTCGGTCCGGCCGATGATGCGACGCAGCAACTCCACGAGGTCCAGCAGGCCTCGGGGGCCGTGGATGTCGACAGGGTCCGTACGGCCCCAGAGGTCCCATGTCTTGAGCATCCCCGGCAGGCCCAAGTAATGATCCGCGTGCAGATGGGTGAGGAGGATGGTCTGAATCTGCGTAAGGCCGACGGCAGCCCGGATCAGCTGGCGTTGGGTTCCCTCACCGCAGTCCACGAGGATGCGGTCGGAGCCGCGCTGCAGCAGGGTTGCAGACAGGTTGCGCTGGGGGGTGGGCACGGCTCCGGCCGTGCCCAGGAACGTCAAGGCGATGTCCACGCCGGAGTTCAGGCTTCTACTGGGGCTTGGGCTTCGTACATCCGCTCGATGGCCGAAGCGTGGCGCTCGAGGATGACCCGCCGCTTGAGCGAGAGCTTGGGCGTTAGCTCGCCGGTTTCGATGGAGAACTCCTGGGCCAGCAGCGTGAACTGCTTGATCTGCTCGAATCGGGCGAAGCTCTGGGTCTGGCGAGCGACTTCAGCCTGGATCAGGGCACGGACCTCAGGATGCCCGGCGAGGCTCGCCGGTTCCGTCGGCAGGCCTTTCTTCGTGGCCCAGGGCACGAGGTTCGCGAAATTGGGCACGAGGATGGCCGCGATGAAGTTGCGGTTGTCGCCGAGCACGCAAGCCTGGGCGATGTAGGGACTGAGCAGGAGGGCGTTCTCGATGGGCGCCGGGGCCACGTTCTTGCCATTGCTCATCACGAGGATTTCCTTCTTGCGGTCCGTGATGCGCAGGAAGCCGTCCTCGTCGAACGAGCCGATGTCACCGGTATGGAACCAGCCATCGGGGTCGATGGCCTTGGCCGTTTCTTCGGGCTTGTTGAAGTAGCCCTTCATGATGTTCGGGCCACGCGCCAGGATTTCGCCGTCCTCGGCAATGTGGACTTCGACGCCATCAATCGGCTTGCCTACCGTGCCCAGGCGTCGGGCTACCGGGGTATTGCACGAGATGACCGGGCTGGTCTCCGTCAGGCCATAACCTTCCAGCAGGACGATGCCCACGAGTTCGAAGAACTCGGCCACTTCCTTGGACAGCGGGGCGCCACCGCTGATGCAGTAGCGCAGGCGACCGCCAAGGACGGCACGGATCTTCGAGAAGACCAGCTTGTCCGCAATGCTCAACTGCATCATCGTGAAGGGCGACAGGCCGCCGAGGCGCTCTCGATCGGTCCGTGCGGTCCGGGCGACATCGAAGGCCCAGTGGAAGATGCGGCGGCGCAAAGGCGGAGCTTTTTCTGCCTTGTCGAGAGCGCCTGCGCGGATCTTCTCGAGGACCCGCGGCACGCTGACGAGGAAGGTCGGGCAGACCTCGGCGAGATTGTCCCGCACTTTCTCGATGCTTTCGGCAAAGTTGATTCGCGCGCCCGCAGAGATGAAGGCGTAATACACCACCCGTTCGAACACGTGCGAGAGCGGCAGGAACGACAGGTTGGCATCGGTGGCGCGGATGTCCACGAGCGGGATGATCGTCTCGTGGTTGCTCACGATGTTCCGGTGGGTCAGCATCGCCCCCTTGGGCTCGCCCGTGGTGCCTGACGTGTAGATGATGGACGCCGTGTCTTCCGGGGTGATGCGTGCAAGGCGCGCTTCGCGTTCCGCGCGGGTGCGCTCCGCCGCGGCTTCGCCCCGCGCCAGGAAGGCCGCCCAGGTTTCGGTGGTGATCGGGGCCTGTGCAGGAGCCTCCCCGCTCATCAGGACGATGTGCGCCAGTTGCGGAGTCTCGGAGGCAACTTCAACCACTTTGGCGTACTGCACGGGATCCGAAACGAAGAGCGCGCGGGCGCCGGAGTCCTGCAGCAGATAGCGTATCTGGGGGGCCGTCAGCGTCGGGTAGATGGGCACGTTGGCCGCACCTGTCGCCAAGATGGCCTGGTCCGCAATCAGCCACTCCGGTCGATTGGCAGACAGGAGACAAACCCGGTCGTGGACGAGAATGCCGATATCTACCAGAGCGGCCGCCAGCGCGTCGACCTGCTGCAGGAAAGACCTGTAGGAGATCGTTTGCCACTGGTCCCGCATCTTGTGGGCCATCGCCACGGCATCCGGCTGACGATCGACCGTGCGCCGGAATATCACGGGTAGCGTGGTTGCGTGCGGGTCTGCGCCCGCTTCTGCGGGCGTGCCGGGAAGGCCGAGGGCGTGTTGTTCCGTCACTGAGAAGCCTCGTTCGGTCGGGGGCGGATCCGCACTGGGATCATACCAGAGCGTGGCTTCCCATCACGCGTGCTCAGGAGATTCGGGTGCGCCTGCGCGAGAGGTCCTTGCCGAGGGCCGCCAGACGGCCTGGTTTCCGCTCTTGCGCCTGCCGGGTCGTCGACAGGGCAGCGACCACCTCTTGGGACGGAATCTGGATGCGGTCGCCTGGGAAGACCTGGTCGGCACTGCGGATACGGTTGCGATTGAACGCGAACAGCCCCATCCAGTGGCGTCCTTTCCCGTCGTAGTACCGCCGCGCAAGCTGAATCAGCGTCTCCCCGCTGCGAATCACGTGCCAGCGGGGACCGCTCGATGCCGCCCGAACCTGCTGAGGCTTCGTCAAGGCTGCGGCGACCGGGGAGACGGCTTCCTCAGACAGGGCGTTCGCGAATTCCGGCGGATCTGCTGTCGGGGGCTGCCAATCGGCAGGTACCGACGGACCGAGCGGCCGCAGGTTCTCCGGCATGACGGGGCCGAGCGGCAAAAGGCTTTCCGGTACGGCGGGCCCCAGCGCCACGACTCCGCCCGTGGGCCGCCCGCGCTCGGCGCGCGATGCGATGCGTCCGGGCAGCGGCGGCAGCTCGATGGGGCGCGCCGCAACGGCGGGAGGCAGTACGGCAGGAGCGGATGCCCCGGCCCGGGGTGCCGTCGTGCGGGTCGGCAGGGCCACGTAGGGCAGGGCCGGAAGCGTTTCCCCCGGGGGAACGCCGTTCATGCCCTGATCGGGCTTGGGACGAGTGTCGCGAGACTTCGTAGCGGAGGCCTCGGCGGCGGGGCGCGCCTGAGCCACCGTCTCCACCGGGGCGAGGTAACTCCAGTCGTCGTCGGCGCTGGTTCCGGGCACCGCCGGAGCACTGGAGATCAGCGAGGGCGGGGGGGGCACCAGGTCATCCAGTTGGGTGGTGGGCAGCATAGGGGACAGCCCTGCGGCGAGCGTGAAGGTGGCCATGCCCGAGGCACTGCGATCCTGCTTCGGCCGACGAACGGACTCGGGCATCGCTTCGACCAGCCAGTCCTGCTCCTTGAGCACGACCCGAAAGGTTCGGGAGAAGTCGTTGCCCGCGGTCGCCAGCAAGGCGTGGAGCGTCGCCATGTCCTGGTCGAGGTCGTTTGCTTCCTTGGCGTTCATGGGGCCTCCGTGGAACGTTTCCGCAGTTTGTCACGGGGGTGTCTGTCGGTCTGTGATGCAAGCCCCCTTGCCGATGCGATGGGGAGGTGGCAACCTGACGGCATGCGCACGACCATGGCGGTGGTTCTGGGTGTTGCGGCGACCCTGGGGTGGGGTGGTCCGGTGGGTGCGGCGGCTTGGACCGACCGACTTGCCGAAGCGCGTGAGGCCTACATGGCCGTCCAGCCGGTGCCTTTGCCCGCCGAGGCGTGGGATCGCTGGGACCGTGCCGAACAGGCGCCTCCCGAGGCGCTGGCCTACCGTGCCGTCATGGATGAGGTGGGCCGCTGGTCCGAGGGCGCGAACGGACGGGACGTGCTGTCCCGCAAGGGCATGTGGATCCGCCCGCACGGCCGGGACCGCTGGGCCATGGACATCCTGGAGGTCTTTGACAAGATTCAGGAACTGGGCATCACCGACGTCTTTGTCGAGACTTTTCGGGGCGGCCAGTTGGAATTTCCGGGTGTTGCCATCTTCCCCGCCCGCCATGGCATCGACCTGCTGGACATGTATGTCCGGGAGGGCCATCGCCGCAACATCCGCGTGCACGCTTGGCTGCACACACTGGACTTCGGACCTGCGTGGGCCGCGGCGCACCCGGACAGCCTCGTGATGGACGGCTTCGGCAACCACTCCGGTCAGGTCGAGCGGGGTTCCCATCGCGTTTCTCCGGCGTTGCCCGAGGTCCGTGAGGCGTTGGGGGCGGTCGTGGATGGCGCCATTGCCCGTGGGGTGGACGGCGTCATGCTGGACTACCTGCGCTACCCGACTCGCCTGAAGGGTGACGACATCGACGAGTCGCCGGACCCGCGCCAGTTCTTCGGCTATGCGTTGCGGCAGCGGGAGCGCATCGAGGCTCGGCACCCCGAGATGGCCGGCGACGGCTTCCGACACTTTCTGCAGACGGGCCAGGTGGCACGCGCCTCAGACCGCGAGGTCATGCTGGGGCAGTGGAAGACTGCGCTGTCGGAGGATATCGAGGGGCTCATCGACGATCTGCGCAGCCGCGTGGGGCGCCGCGCCGCCCTCGGGGCTGCCTATTTTCCGGACTATTACTTCCATCGGCACGACGCGCGGGTTCAGGAATCCCGCAGGTGGCTGGCGCGCTTCGATGTATTGGCGCCCATGTGCTACAGCTACCATCTGGATCAGGCGCCCGGTCCCTATGGCGACTACACCGTCGAACGGGCCCTGTCTTTGGTCCAGGAAGCCATCGACGCCGCCGGGCCCTCCCGTGCGCCCATCGTCATGCCTGTGCTTGCTCCCGACCCGCCCGGTACCCCGGTCGATGCCGCGCGACATCACCCCAGCCTGCGGGAGCAGACGGCCTGGCTGAAGGGCCGGGTGGTGGATCAGGCTTTCCCTTCCGTTACGGGCGTTTCTTACTTCTGCCTGGGCTGGATTCATCCCGAGCTCGAGAAGCGTCGGCGCGCCGCGGAATAGTCGCCTCCGGCAGGAGCGGGTGCAGGGCCCGGACGCCGTTCAGAACGGTGTCCCTCCACGAGGCGCGGTTTTGGAGTTCGTCGGTCCGTCGGTTAAATGATTAAAGCAAGTTTATTTGTGTGTAAACTATAAGACGTACAGGGTCCGTCAATGGGCTCACCCGACCTGATTTCTTTTGGAGCCTTCCGCCATGTTTCATAAGTCTGCCTGGTTTGCCCTCGCCTTGGTTTCCGTGGTGCCGATGACCGGTTGTGGTGCGCCCGCATCCGTCTCCGCGCCTCTCGCCGTGGCGGCCGCGCAGGACGAGGACGAACTGGATGCGCTGCGGGCTTATCCCGTGGTCGATCTGCTGGGCGTCGGCCAAGTCTACGCCGAGCGGCTGGCCAAGGCCGGCGTGACGAACACGGACCAGTTGAAGGCCCGGACGGCGACCCGCACCGAGCGTGAGCGTCTTGCGCGCGCCGCGGACATCCCTTATGGCCGCCTGCTGCCCATCGCGCAGGCCGTCGAACTGATGCGCATCAAGGGCATCGGTGTCCGTCAGGCCAACCTGCTTCAGGCGGTCGGCGTGGCGTCGGTCAAGGAACTCGCCCAGCGTGTGCCGGCCAATCTGCGCGAGCGAGTCGGTATCGCCAACAACATCTCGCGTCCCTTCGTGCAGCGCACGCCCGGCATGACGACCGTGACACGCTGGGTCACCGAAGCCCGCACGCTCGTAGGCTCGGGCCAGACTATCGGCGGTTAGTGGTCTGACGAGCGCCCCGGCACCAGGTTTCCGCCCGGAGTCGGGGCGTCCGCACGTTCGAGGCGTGTCCCGGGATAGTAGTGCGCGAGGATTTCCGCGTGGTCGAAGCCCCATTCGGCCATCTGGCGGCTCCCGGACTGGGACATGCCTACGCCATGGCCCCAGCCCCTTCCGGTGAACAGGAACACCCCGGGCCGGACGGGCGCAGCGGCGAAGAGCGTGCTGTCGAGGCGCAGCAGACGGCGAAGGCGCGTGCCCGGCAGTTCCAACGTGCCTGCCGTGCCGCGGATGCGAATCCAGCGTGCCCTCCCCGAAGCGCTGCGCTCCGTGATTTCGATGCCGAGGGGGTGCCCGACGGCGGGCCTTTCCCCGGTCAGGACCTCCTCGAGGCGCGACGCAGTCACTTCGCGCGACCACGCATGGCGTCTGGACTCCCAGTCGAAGTCGACCACGGGGCGCAGATAGGGAAGGGCCTGCGGGCGTCCGTCGGGACCTGGCTCGGCAAAGCCCTCGACGGCATCGTTGGCCTCGGTCATGCCGCCGGCACCCGAGCTGTAGTAGGCCTTGATGGGAGTTCCTTGCCACGTGGCGACAAGCCCCTTAGTGCTCCGGACGGCCTCGTCGGTGCGGACATGCTCGGCACTCTTGCCGCCGTAGACCTGGCTGCGTTCGTCGGCGTGCAGGTCGAAGCCCTGATCCGCGAACCTGCCCACGGTTGCGGCAAGGTAGGTCCGGGCAGCGATGGCCTGGACCTTCAGGGCTTCCATCGGCCACGAAGAGGGCACTTCCCGGGGGACGACTCCCCGCAGGTAGGTCTCGGGGGCCAGCGTGTCGACCAGCGTCATGCCGCGTCCGTCGGCGCGCACCTCGGCTTGCCCCCTGTACCAGGAGCCGCGCCACTGGAAGCTTTCCTGGCCTGAGATCGTCAGGGGCAGGGACGCGCGCAGTCGCTCCGTGCCACCCTGCGGAAGCGGCAGCACGAGCTCGACCTGGTCTCCGGTCCACGCCAGGGCAAGGGGACGGTCTGCAGGCAGGGCGCGAGGCGCCCCCACCCCATCGACCAATGCGCCCGGCGATGCAAGGGTGATGGACAGCGTCGCCGCGTGCTGGACAAGGCCGATGCGCAGGAGTTCGGGAAGCAGCATGGTCTCAGTATAGGCAAGCCGAGAAGGTGTGTCCGGGACACGGGTATGGTGGTGGTGTGAGATCGGCGCAACCTCGCTGGATCCTTGGCGTGCTCTACCACCACCCGGGAGATCCGCGGCTGGTCGTGCCGATTCGTGAAGGGCGCGACCACATCTTCAACTATGCGCACCCGATGGCCTATGTGCTGACGGGGCTCGCGGTGACACTGCCGCTGTTCGGTGCGGTGATGATGCTCGGTGGCCTCGTCTACTTCTTCGACAGGATGGCGGCGAATTTCGTCGGTGTCATCGTGCCGACGTCCGTGGTGCTCGGTTGCGTGGGCAGCGTCCTTGCCGGCATCTTCCTGCCGCCCGATGACCGGGAGCGCGGGACGGCCGTGTCCGTTCGTGACGTCGTCGAGGTCCCGTGGGATGCACCGAGGCAGGTGCGCAGGCTGTCCTGAATCCCTGCCGCCGCACCTGCGGGGCTTGCAGGCGTTCCATTCGGAGCCTGATGTTGACAGGATCGAGGGGCAGGAGTCATGCTGTCGTTCCGGCGTTGATTGGCCGGGTTGATGCCTTGTTTGTCTCGCTTCCGCGTGATCTGCGCATCATCTGTTGCACCTTGAAAACCACATCGATGCGCATTTCCTGACTGTTTGAGTCGTGGACTGAGTGATTCCGAGCGAAGTCTTGGTGTTGTTTGGTCCGTTGAGCGGCTGAATGGTCAGGGATGTAGAGAA
>JAYKHS010000002.1:0-61657 GCA_035285865.1 Candidatus Sericytochromatia bacterium | reverse complement strand
CCTGACTGACATCCATGCCGCCGTACTTCTTGCGCCACGCGTAGAAGGTCGCCTCGGACACTCCGAGGTCGCGGCAGATGTCCGGGACCTTCCTGCCCATCTCGGCCTCCTTGATGGCCTTGATGATCTGCTCCTCGCTGAACCTGCTGGTCTTCATCTGGTTCTCCTTCTGGGCTTGTGCCCGGGAAATCCCAGTTTTGGATGGGGCGGTTTATGGGGAGCAGGTCAACCACAGCAAGGGCGTCAGCGTCGAGCGGATCATCATGGGGGGGGCGAATGAAGGGTGCCATCCCCGAGCGCTACCTGTACGACGATCCCCGGCACATCAAGAAGGGTGGCGAGGCCCAGTTCAAAGCTCAGAGCAGAAGATCGAGGCGGCTCTCGAGATGGGCCTGAACCGCGAGGTCCCGGGCTTCAGCAAGACCTTCGCCCACTGGCGGGGCAGGGGCGGGCGCAACCGGTTTTTCGAATAGCCTGATCTGTCACCGGCGCCGTTCGGTGTTCTGACGACGCGGACTGCAGACAGGGCCTTGCATCTGACGATTCCCTCGTATTCCCTGACCGGCGTGTTGACCCTTGGATAGGTCTTGGCAAAACCGTCAACGCTGGGGCTGCGGCCAGTTCATGCGGTAGATGTGGACGCCGGTGCTGGCGAGGCCGACAAGGCGAGAACCGTTTTCGGAATCGGCGGTGCCTCGGGTGAAGTGCAGATCGGTCAAGGGAGCGAACAGCGCACTCGGGTTCCAGATCAGCGTCTGGCTGGCCACATCCAACAGTTGCAGGAAGCCTCGGTTGTCGGCCGTTGCTGCGTACAGGCCATCGGGGGAGAGGGCCACGGCGGTCAGTGGATTCGCGTTTTGCCAGCGCGTGATCTCGACGCCCTCCGGGAGTGACAGCACGATCAGATCACCGTTGCTGCAGGCGATTGCCAGTCGCTTTCCGTCTCCCGAAAGCGACAGTCCCACGATGTCGGCTGCGACCTCATCGGTGGTCAGCACGAGGGTCCTTTGGCCATAGTTCAGGATCCTGACCCGGCGCCCGTCTGCTGCGGCGAGCGTGTTGCCTCGCAGGGTCGCAACCTGGATGGGGCCGGACATCGGGATGGCCTCGACCACGGCGCCCGTGGCCATGTTGCGCCAGGCGATTCGGGCCTCTGAACCCACGATGCAGGCTACGCTGCCCGTGAGGTTGGGGTAGACGCGACTGAACGAGAACACTTCATTCTGGGCGGCCAGGTTCGTCTGGGATGTGGTCGACAGGTTGCTGTCGGCCTTGAGTTCCGCCATGGTGAATCGTCGGAGGAGACCCCCAAGGCTACCCGTGGTCACGTTGTACTCGGTCCCCACCGGGCTGCCTTCGATGTGGATTGCCTCGATGGGCAAGGAGGCAGACTCTTCAAGGAGCAGGCTTCCCGTTTCGAGGTCGTACACCCGATAGAGCTCGGAGCTCTGTCCCGCGAGCAGCCCCACCGCGAGGGCCTTGCCATCGCCGGATACCGAGAAGGTTCTGGCCGTTCCTTCTCGAGCCCAGATGCCTTCGAGCTGAGCCAGCGGTGCGAGCGTCGGCGAGGGCTCCGGCGTGGGCGTTGCCGTCGGCTCAGGTGTTGGTGTGGGCTCCGGCGTGGGCGTTGCCGTCGGCTCAGGTGTTGGTGTGGGCTCCGGCGTGGGCATTGCCGTCGGCCCGGGCGTCGGCGAGGGCACCGGCGTGGGCGTTGCCGTCGGCTCAGGTGTTGGTGTGGGCTGTGGGGGTGGGGTGGCGGAAGCCATGGCGTCCGGAGCGACGCTCGGAGTTGCGGAGGACCCGGGAAGGCCCCAGGGTTCACCACGGGGGGCAAGCAGGACGTCCGGGAAGCTGGCCTCCTCCCGGCTCTCCAGCAGGCTTTCGGACTCGGGATATGGACGGGCGACGCCCAGCAGCGGATGCCACACGAGGAAGTCGTGCGTTCCTGCTGGCAAGCCATCCAGCCGCCAGGTACCGTCCTCGCGGACTTTGGCGGCGTAGGGCGAACCCACGGCGAGCACCTCGGTCTGGTCCAACCGAATGGTCGGGTCCTTGATGCGAATGAGACCGAACCGACCGCGGACCGAGGCCGTGTCACGGATCCTGAGCGTTACCGGGCTGGCAGCGACAGCCGCATCCAACTGCACCTGCGGCAGCCATGCCTTCTTCGTGGCGTTGCGAACGGCTTCCAGATTGTAGCGTCCCGGCGGAAGCTCGAACCTGAATCTCCCTTGCCCGTCCGTCAGAGCGATGACCGTGCCCGAGGACTGGGTGGTGAGCTGCGGCACGCTTTGCGTCAGGATTCTGGTCCTTGCATCACTTGCCGACACCCGCTCCGTGCTGAGCCCGGCCGCATTGTTGGCGACGAGTCCGGCTGCGTTGTTGGCAACAAGTGCTGCGGACGACCCTTCCGGCAGTTCGTTGACCGAGTAGGCGCGAACGGCGATGGCTGCGACCGGTTCACCTTGTTCACCGAGGATTTGGCCGACAATCGTCAGCAGGCTTGGGCTGACGGTCGTCTCCGGTTTCTCGGTCGCGGTCGCAGTCGCGGACCCGACACCCGCGGTCGAGGATAAACCGGAACCGAACCCGGTCCTGCAGCCGGCAACAAGGAGCAAATACGCAAGCCAAGAAAGGATGATCCTGCGCGTGGTTGGGGTTCTTGCGGTCATGAGAATTCTGGCCGGTGTACCTTTCGTGTTCCCGTTGTCGGCTGCAACTCCACGCCTGCCCATTGGCCGCAGGCAGGCTTGGTGAAGACTTCGTGAAATCTTCGGGTCCGGGCGCGTCCTGATCGCGCACTTCAGCGATAGGTTCATGACCTCGTTCATCTGGAGACCGCTCGCATGGAACTTCGTCGCACGGGCCTTTCACCCGCCACCGCCGGCCCCCTTCGCACAGCTCCGCTTCCCTCGGGTGATGCGTCCGCCAGCGTGCGGTCAGCTGCCGGAACCGACCGCTTGCAGTTGGGCACGAAGCCTTTGCCCAAGCCTGTCGATGCCGAGCAGTCGGCCAGGGGCGATGCCGAGGCTTCGGCGGCCGCCGCCAGCAAGGCGTGGATCGCGCGCTATGGTCGTCCTGTCGGTGCAGACGCCATCGCGCATCACAAGTCCGTCGTTGATGCCGCCCACGCACTTGGGAGCCGGCGGGCAGCCTTGACTCAGGACCTGAAGAATCTCGGACGCATGGCCTCCCGGCCGGACAGTCCCTACACCGCCGGTGAGGTCGCCGCCAGACGGTCGGCCCTGCAAGCGCAGTTGGGCTTCGTGGATCGCGGCCTTGCGATGTTGCGGCATGACAACCTCTCCGCAACCCAGGCCCGCCGATTGGAGGACCTGCTAGGAGGGGCTGGTCTGGAGGAAGGTCTCGAACGGACGCCGCAGGAGATCGATGCGGCCCTCGTCGACATGACGTTCCTGAGCCGCAACCCCGAGCCACACGCGCCCGACGTGGTGGCTCAGCGCGAGGCCCTTGTCGCGGCCACCTTGCTCGTGTCGTCGGCTCGTCAGGACATCCTCGCAGGACTCGAGGCTCGCCGCGCGATGGTCGGCAGGAAGAACGCCGATGGGCACGTCTACACCCCTCAGGAGTACAAGGCCTACGCGCAGGGTCAGCAGACGATGCTGCGGCTGGCCGACAAGGCCATGCGGTTGCTGAAAGCCGGCGACCTGCCGGAGGCATCGGCTCGTGAACTGGGTCGTCTGTTCCAGGACATGGGTCGGGGCGACAATGCCTACACACCTCAGGAAGTCCACGCCAAGCTGGTCAGCATCGGCTTCGAGGCAGGCAAGCAGCTTCCGCTCTCCCCGGAAGCCCGGGCAGAGCAGACATCCGTTGTGAATGCGACGTTGCAGCTTGCCTCGATGCGCGAGGACATCAGGGCGGAATTGCAGGGGCGAGCGGCCATGATCGGCAAGAAGAACGCGGATGGCCACCGGTACACACCGGAGGAGCATCGTGCGTTCGTGATGGCTCGGGCCACGACTTTGCGGCACGTGGAGGAGGGCCTGCGCCTGCTGGAGCATGGACAACTGCCCAAGGATGCAATCGACAAACTGGGAGAGGCCTTCGAGGGCTATGGTCGTCCCGATGGCACAGGGCTCGAGCGGGCGCCGCAGGAGATGGATGCAATACTTGCCGGCATGGCCTATGCTTCCCGGAGGCGGGTACCTTTTGCCGAGTCCGGCCAGATCCAGTCAGCCGCTCTGTCGATCGGCTCCGCGGCACAGGATCTGATGGCCAGCATGGCCCAGCGGCTCGCGTATCCGCCCAAGGGGGTAACTCCTGCGGAGCAGAACGCTTGGAAGATGGCCATCGGCGCTCAGTTGGGCATGCTCG
Organism: Candidatus Sericytochromatia bacterium; assembly: GCA_035285865.1. Taxonomy (GTDB): domain Bacteria; phylum Cyanobacteriota; class Sericytochromatia; order S15B-MN24; family VGJW01; genus VGJW01. The sequence goes on along the minus strand of JAYKHS010000002.1, from coordinate 57,319 downwards.
AAAAGGCTCAGGGCATGTTGCGTCGTGGCGAACTTCGTCCAGATGATGCCCAGCGAATCGCGGGCATGCTGACCCGGACGGAGCAAGGCCCTGAATATACCCCGCAGGAGATCCACGCCGTTCTGGTTCAGGCCGCCGTTCGCGGCCGTCAAAGCGACCCTGCTGCCCCGGCCTCCGTGACAATCCGGCACCAGGCCCAGGCTGCGGCGCTGCACTTGAGTTCGGTGCGTCAGGATCTGGCGGCAGAAATGGAGGCTCGGGCTGCGATGGTGGGCAGGAAGTCTCCGGAGGGACGCGAGTTCACGCCGCAGGAGTTTCAGGCATTCCGGCTGAGCCAGAGTGCCCGCATCGCAGTCGTGGACGATGCCTTGCGTGCGCTTGAGCGTCGGGATCTCGGCTCCGATACCATCGAGCAACTTCGCCGGCTTGCCGAGGAGGCTGCGGGCCCAAGGAACGATGCCCGCACGCTGACTACGCCGGAACTGCGCCAGCGGCTGGACGCCATCCTCAGGGCAGGGTGATGCCCCGCCCAGGGATGGGGCGTCAGGCCTGAATGGTGCCTGGGGCGCTCTTGTTGCCTGAAGCCGGTCGGGTGCCGGAGGGCCGACCACTGGCCGGCGACGGAGAGACAGAATGACGGCCTCGGTGGTCGCAGGGGTCCGCGTGGGGGAACTCCGCGGCCGGGATGAGCGATCCGTCAGGCCTGCCAGCCCTTCCTCCCGGAATCGTCGCAACCAGCGATAGGCCGTTCGCTCACTGACACCGAGGCGAGCTGCGGCCTCACCAGGACTCAGGCCCTGAGTCTCCATCAAATCGACGAGAAACGCTCGACTCCGAGGGGACAGTCGCGCAAAGATACAAGAGCCCATTCGGCCTCCCTGGTCTGGTTGTTGTGCCTTAGCAACCAGCAGTCAGACAAAGGACAGGCCGAGTGGGCAACCTTTCAACCCCACGAACCTACTGACTAAGGTCCGTGCATTCCACAGCCAGTGGGCCCGCCTCCGCTCACGGCGGCCTCGGCTATCGGCCCTGATCTGCCGCTTGGCGGCGGGCGTGTCGGCGGTCCCGATCCATCTTTCAACCCCGTTGCGAATGCCCCGCCGGGGGCGAGTTCTTCGCCCGAGCTGCAGCTTGCTCCGGCGGTCGGGTCCCCGGCCGACTCAAAGACCGAGGCGGTCCTCCTGCGTGACACGGCCTTGGCGCGACAGTTAGCCGGGGTTGCGGCACTGGCTCGCTTGGACCTGTTGGATCGCATCGCCCGGTTTCGGAGCACCGACATGGCCCTGCGGGGCTACTTCAGCCATATCGACCCGAACGGAGTCACGCCCTTCGAGGTGATGCGGCGCATGGGCGCGCGGTATGGCATGGCGTCCGAGATCATCGCTTGGAATACGACCTCGGGTGATGCGGGACCCGTAGCAGCCGTGCATGGCGGGTTGGCATCCATCGGGCATCGGGAGGCGATGCTGGATGAGCGCCACCGCCATGCCGGCATCGGCGTGGCTTCTGATGGAGGGAAGCGCCTTTACACCATCGTGTTCACGGATTGAGCGAGGTCTCGAGATGGCTGCAGATGCTTTGAGCGAGCCAGAGCGGCGAGGTCCGGTCGGTGCTTGCGTCTCCCGATGCCGGCATCACCACCCCAGAGGGAGGCTCGTTACCCCAATGGGGGGTGTGATCTCCTGGGGATTGCACCTCTTTACTGCAAAGTCGTATTTTGATGACATGGTTCCCGTGAAAATGCGTGGAGGCGCCGCGATGCGTGAGGTGCTGTGCAGGTTCAAGACTCTGTGGGGAGCGGTCGTCCCGTCTGCCGTCGGGGGATGGGCCGCTGTGGTTCTGGCGGGTTGCGTGGGCCAAGCGACCGCTCCGCTGCACCCGTTCCTGCTTGTGGACCGATTGCAGAAGGCAGACCGTAGCACCCAGGGTGCGCGATCGAGGCCGACGCCACCACCTCGCAGGAGGTTGGTGACCCCGACGCCCGATGTGCCCCGGCTGCGGCCAGCACCCCTGCCGACGCCGACGGAGACGCCGACCCCTGCGCCGACTCCCTCTCCGTCGCCGACCCTCGAGGTGGAGCATGCGTACGACCGGATCACGGATCCGGTGAGCATGACCGCACCGGCCTTTGTCACGGTGGTGCGCAGCAACCTTCAAGACGGCGGGTTCTACTACTCGCCTGCAGGAACCGCCTCAGGCAGCATCCAGTACGGGTACACCACTTCCGGGCGATTGGCTCAGGCGTCGCTGCAAGTCTTGGTCGCCGTCTGGAATCGCGGTGACCTTACTCCCGACTGGGCGAAAGTCGAGGTGGCCTCGCAGTCTGCCTCAGGGCCTTGGGTCAGTGTGCTGGACCACGCTCCGGCGACCTTTTCCACAAACGCACACAGGACCTTCCAAGGCGATCTGCCGGCGACACTCATGGGTGGGCGGACGCTCTGGGTAAGGGCCAGCATCAGGGGAGACGCGCAGTTCTCGCGTTCCGGGGTCATTCCCGGACCGGTCTACGCGCTGAAACTGTACACCCGATAGCCAAGGCGTCCAGCTCTTTCGCCAGCTTGTAAGTCCGTGCCTTCTGCAACCAGCCAGCGGGCGAAGGCGGCGAGGTCCTGGTGATGATGGACAAGCACCTCGTATGTCACCTTCGGATCCAGGTCCTGATAATCGTGGACCGAGACATTCCGGAAGCCCTCCATCCTGACCATGGCGAGGGTCAGCTCGTCCGGCAGCAGTCGGGCATGCTGGAGCAGCGTGAAGGCCTCCCGGGCGTCTCGCGGTATGCCGCAGCCCGCCTTTCGTACCTTGCGCATGGCACCATCTATGGCGGCCTCGCAAGCGCGCAGGAGGTTGAGCAAGGCGGCGTCCTGACGCGTCAGGTCGCTTGCAAGCGCCGAACCAGCTGCCTCGACCTCCTCCGCCACGCGCGCCAGACATCGTTCGATGATGGCGGCCTTGCCCAGCAAGACCTCATCCGCCGTGGATGGTGCCTCGACGCCGGATGCCTTCAAGGATGTCTCGGCGCCACCTGCCGAGGTTCAGGCGTTCGGCATCCAGCCGGGTCTGAGAGAGGTCGAGCGCCAGGATGTCCGGCACGAACAGGGGCTCGGCCTCTTCCAGCATCTCAAGGGCGACCAAGCCGGGAACGGCACGAAGATCGACGCATTGGACCGTCCGGTCTGACAGAGACGATAGGCGAGCGGCGAGTTCAAGCGTGCGTGTGTGTGGCCAGGTGCGTGCGCCGAGGAAGGCGAGATCCAGATCGCTATCATCTCGTGCGAACACGGTTCCGTGACTCTCGAACCGCAGGATTGCCTGCAGCCCGTCGAGGGCACGGGCCTCGTCGGCAAGGGAGGCCAGGAGGGCGGGCTCCAGTAGACGCCAGCCATCGGGAACGGGAGGCATGAAGCCGGACTGACAGGGTCACGGACTTCTCTGGAGACTCAACAGATGATCGTGCGCGCCACCCGAAACCCGACCCAGCAGTCCCTGGTGTCCGGTTCGAGCGGTTCGTTGCGGTAGGCCGACCGCGCGAACACCGCTTCGTTGTTCCGCGATCCTCCGCGGACCACGCGCATGTCGCCCTCGTCGGGGCCTGTCGGGTCGATGAGTCGATCATCTGCTCCGTTCGCGTAGACGTCGTGAACCCATTCGGCCACGTTGCCAGTCATGTCGGGCAAGCACCGTGCGTTGGGCTGCTTCTGGCCGACGGTCCGCGAATGCCCTCCGGAGTTCTCGGCCATTCAGGCGATGGCGCAAGGTGGTGCAGCTCGAATGCGCACTGAAGGAAGCATCGCCACGGCCGTCTGGCACCGCGGTTGACTACCCACCCAGTTGACGGCCTATGTCGCCGATCTTGTCTCTCAGGACCCGATGGTCTTGAGCAACTTGCGGATGGCCTCGGTCTGGTCATCGCTGCGCCGCCGGACCTGATCTGCTTCCTTGCGGACGGGCTCAGCCTCGCGGGCGAAGCGTTCTGCCTGCTCCAGACTGGCTGCCTCGGCACCCTGCTGCCCGACTTCCCATGCCCGGGCGGCGAGCGTCGCCAGTTCGTCCAGGCGGGCGCCGGGGTTGGCGGCCTTCAAGGTGGCGAGATCCCGTTCGATGTCCTTGATGCGTCCCTGCATGCTGCCCTTGCGGATGAGCCCGAAGAGCAGGACCTTCTGCCAAGTCGGGATGGCCTCCACATCCTTGCGAATGGTGTTGACCTTGTCCGCAGCGCGCGACTCGGCACCCTTGGTCGCGGGGTCTTGCACGGCGCCCTCGAGACCGGCGATGGCCTGTCTGGCGCGGCTGACGATGTCGCCGAGGGCCTTCTGGGTCTCGGCCGGCTGGGCTGGCGTGACGCTGGTCTGGGCGATGTTGTGCACGGTGGCGAACAGCGCGGCGTAGCGGCTCTGCGCCGTGCCGTTGTCGAGGGCGTAGTCCCAGTTGTTCTGCCGGAGCGCCGTCTCGGCCATGCGGGCGATGGTACGGCTCTGGAAGTCATCGTACGAGGCGGCCACGGAACGGACCGCCTCGAGGCGGGTCCTGAGGTCCGTGATGGCCTGACCGAAAAGGTAGCGGGTACGGATGATGCCCTGACTGTCCCGATAGGACTGCTGATACCGAGGGCCGGGGTATTGGGCGTTGCCCGTTCCGAAGAACCCGACGGCTTCCTCGGCCAGACGATTGATGGCACGCAGTGCCTTGATCTCGGGCAGTTGGCCGGCGACGGGAGCCTTGCCGGGCACGATGGCACCCTGGCTCAGGCGCACCTGATCGTTCGTGAGGGCTTGGGCGAGACGCTCGACGCTGACAGGACCATCCAGCAGGCCGGGCGCAGCCACGCGGATATTGTCGTGGACGAAGCCGTCACGGTTCCGGTCAAGACCACGCGCCACCAGCCTGGGGTCGAGGTTGAGTTCCGGCATCGTCGGGCTCCTGTCGCTGCGAGGGCCCGTTGCGGACCCGCCCATGCTTTCGTGCCGGATGCGCGAGGTCTGACTTATGCTCGGGTAAAGCTTCGGTGCAGGTTCGGCCTAATGATGGTGGTCCCCGTGATGGGCACCGTGATGGCCGTGGTGATCGTGCGAGGCCGTGGCTGTCGGTGCCAGCGTGTAGCTGACCGTCACAGTCCGGATGGACTCCGGCAGGTCCAGATCCACCGTGTAGACCAGGTTGAAGTTCTTGCTCTGTCTGGGCTTCAGGGTCTGCACCCGGTGGCAGAAGCAGGCCAGTTTGCTGAAGTGGGCATCCGCTGCCAGCGGAGCCACATGAGGAATGGCCTCGAAAGCGATACTGCGGGTACTGTGGTTCGTCACGCGGAACGTGACGGTGCTCTTGGTGCCCAGCCGCAGCATGGACTCGGGTTCGAGCGGGGCAATGGTGACCGGGATGACCTTGCTCGCCTCTCCGGCCCAGACCACCTTCATGCGTCGGGGCTGGGGTCTGGCTTCCGCCCTGGGGACCAGCAGATCCCCGATGCGCGTCTCCGGACGCAGGCGGCCGGCTCCGATGTCGACCGCCATGGCACCGAACAGCAGCAACAGGTAGGCAATCGAGTAGGTGAAAAGGCGCATGCAGTTGCGGACGCTGGCCTCCTGCATCACTTTCCAGGCCATCCAGATGAAGCCCAGACCAAGCAGGCCCGCGGCGGCCACATAGCCGGTGCCGCCAGCCCCCAGCACGGGCAGCGCCAGCGAGGTCAGCACCATGATGACGCTGTAGCCGAGGATTTGGCGCTTGGTGACCTCTTCGCCGGCAACTACCGGGAGCATGGGGACCCCCGCCGAGGCGTAGTCTTCCTTCCGGAACAGGGCCAGCGCCCAGAAATGCGGAGGCGTCCAGAGGAAGATGATGGCGAACATCACGACCGGCGCCCACGCCAGATCTCCCGTCACCGCCGACCAGCAGATGAGCGGCGCCGAGGCCCCGGCAGCCCCGCCGATCACGATGTTCTGCGGCGTGCGGCGCTTGAGCCAGCCCGTGTAGAACACCGTGTAGTAGAGGATGCTGCCGACGGCAAGGGCAGTCGCCATCGGAGTCGTCCACCACGCCAGCACCGCCGTGGCCAGCACGGACAGCAGGATGCCGAAGCGCAGGGCCGTCTGCGGGTCCAGCACGCCCGTCGGCAAGGGGCGGCCGCGGGTACGGTACATGACCGCATCGATATCGCGGTCCATGTAGTGGTTGATGGCGGCCGCACCGGCGGAGGCCAGCGACGTGCCGAGGAGCGTGGCCAGAGCAAGCACGGGATCCAGTGTGCGATCGCCGGTCGCCAGCAGCAGGCCCGGCAGGCCTGTGGCCAGCACCGTCAGCAGGATGGTGGGCTTCGTGAGCGTCAGATAAGCACGGAGGATATCCCGCAAGGCCGGGCCCTGCTCGGCTTTGCCGAGGCTCCCGGACGCAGCAGGCAGGTCTGGCGCGCCGACCATGGGCGGGTTCGCGGGCGAACCGCCGCCGGGCCCGTCCGGGCCATTCGTCGAAAGCGTGCTCATCAAACCGTGTCGGATCCTGAAACTAGGCGCCTCATGATGCTAGCATCCTGCCTGTCCCCCGGCGAGCGGAACAACTCTTTGCAAGCAATCGGCGTCATGACCTTTGACAGAGGCTTGCCTGCAGGGGGTAAATTGCTAGGGCAACCGCCGGCCTGACCCTGACCGCATCCAAGAACTTCCAGATGATTCACTCCACCAGCATCAAATCCAGCCGTGCGCGAGGCGCGTGGTCCTTGTTGGGCGCAGGTCTGCTTGCCGCAGCTCTCGCTGGCTGTCACCCCGACCAGCAGTTGAGTTCGTCCTCTGATCGGCAGAAGCAGCTGTATGCCTACTGCATGCAGTGCCATCAGGTCGACGGTGGCGGCAGCAAGCTGGCCGCAGCTCCCAATATCGGTGGGCTGGATGCGGCTTACGTCGAAAACCAGCTCAACAAGTGGCGGGAAGGCGTGCGGGGCGCGCATCCGGACGATGTCGAGGGCCTGCGCATGCGCCCGATGGTGCGGACTTTGGCCAGCACGGACGATTTCAAGGTGGTCGCGGCATACGTCGCGTCGATGTCCACGGTCTATGCGCCGCCGTCGCTGTACGGCGATCAGGACAAGGGCGGCAAGGTCTACCAGGCCTCCTGCGCCTCCTGCCACGGCACCGAGGGGCTGGGCAATCAGGCGATGATGGCGCCTCGTCTTGCCGGACGCAACGACTGGTACATCGTGACCCAGTTGCACAAGTTCCGCAGCGGCGTTCGGGGTGCGGACCCCCGCGATGCCCAGGGAGCGATGATGCGCCCCATGGCGATGGCCCTGCCGGATGAGCAGACCATTCGTGATGTCGCCGTCTATCTGTCCCAGTTGAAGCCGAAGGAGATGTAGCCGTGGCCGAACAGCATCCGTCGCACGAGAGCGGGGGAAGTGGCTGGCAGCCCCTTGCTCGATCCGTCTACTCCCTGACGATTCTCGGGGTGGTCACGGTCATTACCGCCATCCTGCTCTACATCTTTGCCGGCGGCGAAGACTTGATCGCACGTCTGATTCCGGCGAATTCGAGCTTTGCGGGCGACATCGATTTCGTCATCCTCATCATCGCCGGCCTGGTCGGCTTCTGGTTCTTCGCGTCGATCTTCGCCTTCTTCGCGCTGCTCTATCAGTCGCGTCGCAGGCCGGGCCACAAACCCGAGTATCTCGGCAAGCACGATCATCAGCTGCACACGTGGATTTCGTGGCCGCACTGGCTGGTCATCGCGTGCGACCTCATCATCATCGTCGTCGCCGTCAAGGTGTGGCATCAGGTCAAGCAGGTGGCTCCGCCCGCGGACACCGTGGTTCGTGTCACCGCCCAGCAGTGGGGTTGGACTTTCCGCCATCCGGGCACCGACAACAAGCTCGACACGGCAGACGACATCGTCACCATCGATCGCCTGCATGTGCCCGTCGACAAGGTGGTGCACTTCGAGCTGCAGTCGAAGGACGTCATGCACGACTTCTCGGTGCCGGTATTCCGCCTGAAGCAGGACGCCGTGCCCGGCCGCACCATCAACGGCTGGTTCAAGCCGACCAAGGCCGGTGCCTTCGACATCCAGTGCGCCGAGATGTGTGGCATCGGCCATGGCCTGATGCCCGCCCGCATCTTCGTCGAGACGCCTGAGCAGCACGCTGCCTTCATCGAGGACAGCGCCAGGAACGCCAGCGTTCCCGGCGGTCAGTCCATCTACTAGAGGTTCCGTCAATGGCTTCGCATTCCATCGCCGCCCACGGCCATTCCGACTCGCATGGGCATCATGACGCCCATCATGAGGAGCACTGGTTCCTCAAGTACTGCTGGTCCACCGACCACAAGATGATCGCCAAGCAGTACCTGATCACAGGTCTTTTCATGGCGCTCATCGGGGGCTTCTTTGCCTACGTCTTCCGTTGGCAGTTGGCCTTCCCGAATCAGCCTGTCCCGTTCTTCGGCGTCGTGACGCCGGCCAGCTACAACATGATGATCACCCAGCACGGGACCATCATGATCTTCTTCGTGGCGATGCCCGTCCTGCTGGCGGCGTTCGGCAACTACCTGATCCCGTTGATGGTCGGGGCGGACGACATGGTGTTTCCGCGTCTGAATCGAGCGTCCTATCAGGTCTTCCTGATCTCGTCGATCATCCTGATCTGGTCGTTCTTCGTTCCGGGCGGCGGCTTCGGCGGTGCCTGGACGGCCTATCCCCCCCTGTCGGCGGGCTCTCAGTTCAACCTGACGCCCAGTGGCTCCACGTTGTGGGTCGTGGCCGTCGCCGTCGAGTTCGTGGCCTTCCTGATGGGCGGCATCAACTTCATCGTCACGGCCATGAACGCCCGGGCGCCCGGCATGAAGTTCGAGGACGTGCCGATGGCCGTCTGGATGATCGTCATCGCGAGCGTGATGTTCATGATGTCGGTCGGGCCGCTGATCGCGGGTTCCGTGATGCTCATCATGGACCAGAACTTCGGCACCCACTTCTTCGATCCCCGCACGGGCGGCGACCCCGTCCTTTGGCAGCACCTGTTCTGGTTCTTCGGTCACCCCGAGGTGTACGTGGTGCTGCTGCCCGCCTTGGGCTTCCTGGCAGAGATCCTGCCCGTGTTCTCCCGCAAGAAGCTCTTCGGGTATCGGACGCTGCTGTATTCGTCCATCGGCACGGCCTGTCTGTCCTTCTTCGTCTGGGCGCACCACCAGTTCATTTCGGGCATCGATCCCCGGATGGCCAACGTGTTCGCCGCGACGACGGTGCTGATCTCGATTCCCATCGCCGAGATCATGTTCGTCTTCATCGCGACCCTGTACCGCAGCTCGATCCAGTTCACGGTTCCGATGCTGTGGGCCCTGTCCTTCGTGGCCGAGTTCCTCGTCGGCGGCGTCACGGGTATCTTCCTGGGCGCCAGTGGTGCGGACATCCACTTCCACGACACGTACTTCGTGCTTGCCCACTTCCACTACACCTTCTTCCCGATCGCCATCATCGGCAGCTTCGCGGGACTCACCTACTGGTTCCCCAAGATGTTCGGCAGGCATCTGAACGAGGGGCTTGGCAAGCTCCATTTCTGGATCACCATCATCTCGTTCAACTTCATCTGGATGCCGCTGTTCTTCACCGGCATCATGGGAGACCATCGCCGTATCTACAGCTTCACGAACTTCCCGGATCTGATGACGCCGGATCGCATCCTGCTTCGCGAGATTTCTTCGGTTGCGACGGCGATCATGGGCGTGGCGCAGATCCTGTTCTTCGCCAACTTCTTCTGGTCGATGTACAAGGGCCGCAAGGCCGAGGACAATCCCTACGGGGCCAACACGCTCGAGTGGCGTTGTCCTTCGCCCCCGCCGCATGGCAACTTTGCCGTGATGCCCACGGTCTACCGTGGACCCTACGAGTACAGCCATCCCGATCGTGAGTCCGACTTCTGGCCGCAGGACGAGCCTCCTGCCGGTCAGGGCAGCGTTCAGCCGGAGGGTGCACATTGAGCGGTCAGATCATCGCCACCGGCCGTAGCGCTGCGGGCATGCCCACGGGCAAGCTCGCGGTGTGGATGGTCATCGCCTCTGAAATTCCCATCTTCGGGGGCATCCTGGCCTCATACCTGATGCATCGCATCGGTCATCCGGATTGGGCCCAGATGACGGCCGGACTCAATGTCTGGATCGGTACCTTCAACACCGCCTTGCTGGTGACTTCCAGCCTCTTCGCGATGCTGGCCCACGCAGCAGCCGAGCGTGGCAACGGGCCTCTGGCCGCTGCACGACTGCGCCTTGCGGCCTATGGCGGCCTCGTCTTCCTGTGCATCAAGGCCTATGAGTGGTACACCAAGATATCGCACGATCATGTGCCGCAGACGGGTACCTTCTACGGGTATTACTTCTCGGCGACGGGCCTGCATGCCATCCACATCCTGGCAGGTGTCGCCATCCTGCTGGCCATCGCCGCCCAGGCCGAAAAGGGCAAGCATCTCGGTCGCGTAGAGCTCATCGGCATCTACTGGCACTTCGTCGACGTGGTGTGGTTCTTCCTCTTCCACATCTTCTACATCATCAGGTAGGTGGCCATGAGCAACGAAGCAGCGGCGCTCGAAGAGCGCAAGTATTGGCGGATCTGGGCGATTCTGGTTTCTCTGCCGCTGATGAGCCTGGCAGCTCAGCAGACGGGCCTCGGCTGGCTTGCCATCACGGTGTCGCTCGTCGTCATGCTGACCAGCACCTGGTTCGCCGTGACCACGTGGATGCATGTACATCTTGAACCCCGCTACATCCCTTACCTCTGCATCATGGGGCTTGCGGGCATGTTCATGTTCTTCTTCATGGTGTCTCCCGACGTGATGAACCATGAAGGCAATAACTGGAAGAACCCTTCCGCAAATGCTCCGGCGCACATCGAGCGTCCCGTCGATCCGCTGAAGCCGCGTGGCACGGGTGTCGAGGCGCATCACTAGAGAGGCTGGAACCATGGCTGTCGAGGGTACCCTTTCCCGACCCGTATCGGCGCGTCCGGAACGTCCCGAACCGGCCATTCCGCATGCGGTCTTCGGGATGGTGCTGGCCATCATCTGCGAGATGCTCTTCTTCTCGGGGCTTGTCGCCGCGTTCATCGTTGGCGAGAGTGCGAATCCCGGGGCTTGGCCTCCGCCTGGCCAACCCCGCTTTCCCGTGGAGGTCACGGGCGTCAATACCTTGGCGCTGCTTGCCAGCGGTGTCCTGGCTTTGCTTGCCAATCGCGCGCACGGCGCGGGTCGCCCTTCCTTCGTCGGTCTGCTCACCGCAGCGGCAGTTCTGGGTGCCGTGTTCCTGGGTGTTCAGGGCGTCGAGTGGCAGGGGTTGATCCGCGAGGGCCTGACGCTCTCGTACAGCACCCACGCTTCGTTCTTCTACCTGCTGGTCGGGATGCATGCGGCTCACGCATTGGTGGCCCTGGGCGGTCTGGTCTGGGCCGTGGCTCAGGCGCGGAAGGGGGCACTCGGCAAGGGTGGTCTCGTTGCTGCCAGCTTGTTCTGGGGCTTCGTCGTGCTCGTGTGGCCGGTGCTTTACGTCCTGGTGTACCTGCTGTGAAGACCGTCGTTTACGTCTTCTCCGCCCTGTTGCTTGCGCTGGTGCTGCCCGGCGTGGCCGAGGCGTGTACGGTATGCCCGCTGGGTAGCGCGCGCAATGGCCAAGCCTACCTCATCGCAGGAGTTCTGGTCTCTGCCGTGCAACTGACGGCCGGGGTTTCCCTGGTGCTCTGGGTCCGACGCCAGAATCGCCGCTCGGCTTGATCGTGTTGCACATGCTGGGGCCCTTGCTGGCGGCTGTTCTGCTTGCGCCTTCAGATCTGCCTGCGCTCGGCAAGGCCCCTGTCTTTCGGGTCACGGATCAGGATGGCAGGCCCTTTGCCAGTGCATCGCTCTCGGGCAAGGTTTGGGTCGCCGACTTCATCTTCACGACCTGCAAGGATGTCTGTCCCGGCATGACTCGGGTGATGCGCCAGGCGCAGAGGCGCCTCGGTCACTCCGATGAACTGGCGTTCGCTTCCCTCTCCGTCGATCCGGTCCGTGATACCCCGGTCCGTCTCAAGTCCTTTGCGCTTCAGCATGGAGCGGATCTCGGGAATTGGTCTTTCCTGACCACCGGCAATGAGCCGGCGATGGTAAAGCTGGCCCGTGCCTTCAAGATCCACGCCGGCATCGCTGCCGACAACCCTTACTCTGCCCATGCCGGCCACGGCCAGCACGCTCATCATGCAATCAAGCCTCCTGTGACCCACGGGCGCCACTTCGTGCTCGTCGATCGCAAGGGCGAGATTCGTGGCTTCTACCGTCCGGACGACGATGGCCTGGATCGCCTTGTCGCCGACACGCGGGTGCTGCTCGGGGAATAGCCTGCTGCCCTCCGCCGTTTGTGAGAGGTCTGCTACTGTTCTTGGTACATAGCCCCAAGCACCATGGACCAGCAACCGCCGAGCGTCACTTCGGGTTCTGCGCCCGCAGGCTCCTCTCCTGCGGACTCCTCCAGTGGTCTGGTGGTGAACCCTGCGCTGGCGGCCACTCCGCTGGGCAAGGCCAGCACCATACTTCGCAATCTCTTCGTGAAGCCTACTGCAGAGGCCATCGCGGATGCCGCTGCGGCTGTCGCCGATGCCGCGCGGCAAGTGGCCCACGAGCCGACGGCTCCCCTCGCGCAACCCCCGGGCGGTGATCCTTCGCCTCCGCCACAGGAACCCAGTGCGCTGCCGCCGCGCGCAACGGGTCCGGGAAACGGTGGGGCGAGGCGCGGCTCCACCCAGCCGCTGCGCACGGACGAACTTTCCCTGGGCCTTAGGAAGGATGCGGTTTCGGCTTCGGACTACTCCCGAACTGACTCCGCCCAAGGTGCGGCGATGCAGGATGCTGCTTGGCTGCAGATGCAGGCTGCCGCTTCGGCGGGGCGCATGGCAACGCTGAGACGGGCCGTGTCCAGCGGATTCGGAAAGCTCTCGCTCGAGGAGCGGCAAGACCTCTATCGGCTGCTGACCGAGGAGCGTACCTATCGCCAGGCTGTTCTGGCGCAGCTGGATCAGGAGTTGCGGACTGCCCTGCGCGATCGACGTGTACCGACCATGCTTGCCGACATCCGCGCGAGGATGCAGCAACACACGGCCGTCCAGGCCCAGATCTTCCAGCACCTCAAGGCCCTGACTGGCCGCAGCGGAGCCACCGGGGGGACGGGCTATCTCGGCAAGGGAAAGCCCAAGGGCCCATGATCAAGGGCCACCCGCCAGCCGGCGCGTGACCCCAGAGTGACGAGCGCCTGGCTCAGCGCAGCTTCTTGACGTCCGCGGCCGTGACGGCCCCGCCCGAATTGCCCCAGCTGGTGCGCTCGTAGGTCACGATGGCGGCGATCTGGTCGTCGCTCAACCTGTCCCCGAACGCCGCCATCTGGCCGTTGTAGGTCTGACCTTTGACCTTGATGGGGCCTGACAGGCCCTTCAGGACTATCGTGATCTGCTTGTCGGCCGAACCATTGGCATACTCGCTACCCGCGATAGGGGGGAACGCTCCCGGAATGCCCTGCCCGGTGGGCTGGTGACACGCGGCGCAGTTGGTTTCGTACAGCGCCTTGCCGTCCAGTGCGGCAGTCGCGGCGGCGGGTTCTGCGGCCGCCGGGGGCGCGGCCCCCTCGTCGGCCGTGGCCTCGCTGGTTGCCGATTCGCTACCGGCAGCGCCCACAGAGCTTTCTTCGGCCTTGGTCTCCTCGTGCTCAGCGGCTGAGTCGTGTTCGGCAGCACTTTCGTGCCCCGCAGCCGCTTCCTCGCCGGCTGGCTCATGGCCATGCTCGGCAGGGGCTTCGAAGCGCTTGGGGTCACGGGCCATCTCTTCCTGGCGGATGACGGCACCCGAGCCGAGCGCCAGCGCCAGAGGCACCACGATCCAGGCCTTGAGGCCGTTGTCGACCGTTGCGTCTGCCGGCAGGTCGCGCAGCTTGGCAAAGCCGAGGATCACGAGGGGGACGGCCGAAAGGAATGCGATGAGGGCAAGGACCTCGGTCAGGGACATCGGCTTCTCCAGGGAGCAGGCTGCAAGGTGGTGGGGATGAGTCAATCTTACCGCCTGGACGGCGGTTGCGCACCGCATGGGCCGGTGTTTGCCCGGTCTGGGCGCCGGGGGCAGTATCATGTTCTGCAGGGCAACGAGGATGTTGCTCCCGCTCCCGTTTCAAGCGCCTTCGCGCTGTCATCGAGGCACTTCGCGCCGTGCGCATTCCTTGTGTCCTGATTGGGTCCGGCCTCATCGGTACGGACCTGTTGGTCAAGCTGGCCCGCAGTCCGATTCTGGAGCCCGTCTGGATGGTGGGCATCGATCCCGAGTCCGAGGGTCTCGCGCGGGCGCGGTCGATGGGACTTCGGACCACGGATGCCGGACTCGAGGGTTTCTTGCCCCACGCGCACGAAGTACGGATAGCCTTCGATGCGACCTCGGCCCATGCCCATCCGGCCCACGCGCAGGCACTGGCGGAGCGCGGCATCCTGACGGTTGACCTGACGCCAGCCGCCGTGGGGCCTCATTGCGTGCCCCCGGTGAATCTGGACGCCTTGCTCGATCGAGGCCTCGGGAACGTGAACATGGTGACGTGCGGCGGCCAGGCCACCATCCCGATGGTTCACGCGGTTTCCCGCGTCCAGAACGTGGCCTATGCCGAGATTGTGGCGACCGTGGCCTCGCGGTCGGCCGGTCCCGGCACCCGTCGGAACATCGACGAGTTCACCCGTACGACCGCTGACGCCCTGGTCTCGGTGGGAGGGGCCGGGACAGGCAAGGCGATCATCATCCTGAACCCGGCGGAGCCGCCGATGATGATGCGGGACACGGTCCACTGCATCCTCGAAGGCGATCCCGACGTCGCGGCCATCCGCGCTTCCGTTCAGGCCATGCAGGAAGCCGTACGGGCCTATGTGCCGGGCTACCGCATCGTCAATGGACCGGTCTTCGAGGAATGCCGCGTGTCGATTTTCCTTGAGGTCGAGGGTCTGGGCGACCACCTGCCGACCTATGCCGGCAATCTGGACATCATGACCTGTGCCGCCGTGGCGACAGGCGAGGCCATGGTCCGTTCCCTGACGCGATCGGAGGTCCGGGCATGACCCGCATCGCCCTGCACGACATGACGCTGCGCGATGGCATGCATCCCAAGCGGCATCGCATCACTCTGGACCAGATGGCGACGATCGCCGAGGGTCTGGATGCCGCAGGCGTGCCGCTGATCGAGGTCACGCACGGCGATGGCTTGGGTGGCGCCTCCGTCAATTATGGCTTTCCGCTGCACAGTGACCGGACCTATCTGGAACATGTCGTCCCTCGCCTCAGGCAGGCTCGCTGCTCGGCTCTGCTGATTCCGGGCATCGGCACCGCCGATGACCTGCGGATGGCGCACGAGGCAGGGGTTCGGACGATTCGCGTGGCCACCCACGTCACCGAGGCGGATATTTCCGAGCAGCATCTCGGCCTTGCTCGGGATCTCGGGATGGATGCAGTCGGGTTCCTGATGATGGCCCACATGGCCGAACCCGAGGCCATGGTCGCGCAGGCGCTCAAGATGGAGGCTTACGGGGCGCGTTGCGTCTATTGCACGGATTCCGCCGGCCACATGTTGCCCGATGCGGTCCGCGCGCGCATCGCCCTGCTGCGCGAGCGGCTGGACCCGGCCACCGAGATCGGCTTTCACGGCCACAACAATCTTTCGATGGCCGTGGCCAACTCTCTGGCTGCCATCGAGGAAGGGGCAACCCGCATCGACGCCGCTGCCGCCGGCCTTGGCGCCGGAGCCGGCAACACGCCCATGGAGGTCATGGTGGCGGTCTGTGCCCTGAGCGGCATCGAGACCGGAGTCGACGTATTTGCCATTCAGGACGTCGCGGAGGATCTGGTCCTGCCCATCATGGATCAGCCTATCCGCATCGACCGTGAGGCCCTCACCCTCGGCTATGCGGGGGTTTACTCGTCCTTCCTGCTCTTCGCGCGCCGTGCAGAAGCGCGCTACGGCATTCCCGCCCGTGAACTGCTCGTGGAACTGGGGCGGCGGCGACTGGTCGGGGGGCAGGAGGACATGATCGAAGACACCGCCCTCTCGCTGGCCCGCGCCCGCGGTCAGACTTCGGCGGGAATCGCCCGCCAGGCCTCCAGCAACGCCGACGTGCTGCCGTCCAGCAGGTCGTAGACGTCGTCGAAGGCGGCGTCAGGCTCGCCGTAAGGGTCGGGTACGTCACGCCTATGGTCCGAGGGGGCAAGATCCAGCAGGCGGGCCAGCACGGCGGTGCTCGCCCGGCCGTTGGCCAGCGCCTGCATGTCGCGCAGGTTCTGCGCGTCCATCACGGCGATCAGGTCGAAGTCGACGAGGTCGGCCGCCGTGACCTGACGTGCTCGCTGGTCCGAGATGTCGCGCCCGCGCCGCCTCGCGACTGCCCGGGAACCGGGATGAGGCGGTTCGCCCGCATGCCAGCCTCCCGTGCCTGCCGAATCGATGACGAAGCGTGCACCGAGGCCGGCACGTTCCACGTGATGGCGGAACAGGCCTTCGGCAAGGGGGGAGCGGCAGATGTTCCCGAGGCAGACGAAGAGGACCTTGGCCGGGCGGTCCTCGGGCAACGGGGGAAGGCGATGGGGCATGGGGCGCTCCTGTCCTTGAATTTCACCATCAATTTACGCTTTCTTGGGCGAGGCAGGACACTTCCCGGCCGATGTCCCATGTGGCCATGTCTCGCGTCAACGACAAGCTTGAGCGCTGGGTTCTCGACCGGACCCGGACGCCGTCGCGCGCCGAGGTGGTTCGCCGGCTGGAGACCCGTGTCACTGCCGGTGCGGACCTCGGTCAACTCAGGGGCGCGGCCCTGCGGGAAACGCGGGATGCCTTCGTGCGTTCCGGACGTCGTGAGGACGCCGAGCAGCTCGCGTACGAGGCCCACCTTGCCCTGGCAGCCACGTCGCTGAAGCGACCGTTCGTGTCGCCCGAACTGCCCGGCGGTACCGACCGGACCACCCACGCTTGCCTGAGCGCCGCGCTTGCCGCCTGGGTGGCGGAGCAGGTGTCCCGGGTACCGTTGATGCCCGCATCGATCGCTCGCGGAGTCGGTTCGGGCATGTCGGCCGTCGTCGGGCTCGCCAAGGAGGTGATGGACCTTGGCGGATCGGGATTCTCGCGCACCGACCTCGCCGCGAACTGGTTCGGTATCCGCAACGCGTTTCGCGAGTTGTGACTTCGTCAACGCGCCGGCTCGGGCAGATCGAATGCCCCGCGACCCGGCCGCAGGCATGTTTTCTGTACATTAAAGGTTGCGCCGGTTTTCTATTTTGTCCTGATGAATCCCCTGTGGTTACAGTCGATCCGGGGGAGGGACGAACGTGGCAGGATTGGAGAATGCGGCGCTGGCCCTGGCGAAGTCCGGGGCTGTTGCCCGAGCGGGTGCGCGATTGCTACCCGTGGTGAGCGAAGTGACCAAGGATGTTCTGCGGCCGGCTGCGGATGAACTGAAGCTGGTGGCCCGGGGGTTGGCGCAAGCCGAAGGAGCACCCGCCGCTCGGGGTGTCGGCGCTCTGGTGCGCGACTTGCTGGTCCGCGGAGGTTTTCTCAAGCCCACGGTGGAGGAGGCGCCGGCTTTCATCCGTCAATTGCTGGATGCTGACAGTCGCTTCATGAACTTCACGCCCGTGGGCGACATCCAGCTGGGGAAGGTGTCGGGCGACGTGGTGTCCTTCTCCGTGCCAGCCAAGGAGTCCGTCAAGCACTTGGGACAGTACGTCGCCGAGCGGCCCGTCTCGCTGCAGGCGGAGTTTAACCTGGCCGACCGGTCTATCCGATTCCTCGGCGCCCCGACACGCGCGCCTTTGCCAGCCGACAGCGCGCCCTGGATGCCCTCCGACCCCCAGCGGCACTGGAACAACTTCCGCAAACTCTGATGGCGTCAGACTGGCTGGCCGGCTGCTTCTCGCGAAGCGGCCGGCCAGCTTGTCAGGTGGGTTCGCTGCGGACGCGCAGGACGTGGGGCGGCGTCGCGTTCGCGGGATAGATGAACCGCACGCGCACGGGCGTCGCCGTGCCGGCTGGCAGGTCGAGCGTGAAGAGGGCCTTGGAGGCGTCCTCTCCCGCCCGCTGATTCACGTTGGCATAATGGGTACGCTCGGTGCCGTCTGCTGCCTTCCATGTGAAGGCCAGTGTTCCTCGGAAGGCCCTGGAAAGGCTCGGTGCGGGCGTGGGCGTATCGAGCAGGAACGATACCCGTTGCTGGCCGGACGACGCGTTTTGCAGCGGCACCTCGAGATCGTGCAGGACCCCGTAGTTGCCGTGAGCCTTCCAGGCGGCATCCGCATATCGGTGGGGCAGGGGGGCCGCCTGATCCTGACCCGTGCCCAGCGTGTTGCTGGCCTTGCCGACTAGCACGAAGCCCTTCTCCGTCGCGGCACCCGTCAGCCTGTAGCCTTGGCCGGGTTCAAGCTCGAGCTGTCCTTGCCACGATCGGCCCTCCTGAATTCCGGCGACCCTGCCGAAGATGATCGGTCCCGGAGCCCCGGGCTCCGTAGGCACCTTGTCCCCCGGGTTGGGAGGCAGGCGGCGTCCGTTGTGCAAGCGCTGGACCATCTGCTCCACGTCGGTACCGGCTTCATCAAACACAACGGCCGTGTGGACGGGACCGTCCGTCTCGAGGTCCAGCCGCGACGTGATCTCGGCACCCTGAGGCACGCCCTTCAGCGACAGGGGCAACCAGCCGCCTGGAGGCACCACGACCTGCCTGGGTGCGTCCTCGATCCATTGCCGAAGCGCCAGTGCGGCGGAGGCATCCCCCGGGCCGCTGGCTTGGGAGCCATCCGGATCCGCGACGATGTCTGCACGCCTGTCCCGGTAGGGTGCCTCTTGAGTCGTGCGTACCGCCGTGGTCCAAATCGTGACGGTGACAGGACGGTCGGAAGGATTGTGCAGCAGGATGCCCTGGTTCAGCGTCCTGCCGCTGCGGTTGTTGTGGTGGGCGAAGATGCCGAAAGGCCCGCTTTGCGGTTGTGCAAGATGGACGGGGCCCTCCCAGGGCAGGGTCGACAGGGCGATTCCCGTATCCCGCAGGATCTCGGGGTGATTGCTGTTCACCAATGCCGTACGATCCAACTGGCCTGGCAGGGGGTGAACGGGCCGGGCCTGAGCCGTCCGGTCCGCCAGACCGAAGTTCTCGACCTGTCGCCCGAGGCTGTTCCACCAGTCACTGAGCTTGTCGAGCCATGACCGCGGTACCCGCGGCCGTGGTGTCTCCGGTGGGCGCGTCGTCCCGATGCCGGTATTCCGGGGTGCACCCTCCAAGGCGTTCGCAACCGGGTTCGGGCGCACTGCGGGCGTGACGACGCCGGGGACGAGACGAATCGGACGCATGACCTGTAGGCTCCCGGGTACGTTGTCGTGGGTGACCTGCCGCGACTTGCCCTGATCCACGCAAGCCGGACCCTTCAACGAGCGACAGGATACTCGGCAACCCCGTGAGAAGCGATCCACCGAAGGCACGCGTCCAGGTCCGCGACCTGGAGGTGGCCCTCGGCCCTGTCCAGGCCAAGGTCATCCATGGCGAGGTCGACCTTGTGGCCAAGCCGGGTCAGGACAAGCTCGTGCTGGATCAGGCCGTGGTACCGCGCGTGCGCGCGGCCGAAGCCACAGTGGCAGCCTCCGAGTTGGTCGATGCCGTGCGTGCCAGCCTCGGCGCGAAGGCCGGTGACGTGCTCGATGGACTTGAAGTGGTCTTGAGCGGGAAGGAACGTTTTCTGGTCCGTGGCAGAGGGCCGACGGGAGAGCCTTTTTCGATGGAGGGTCTGATCCTTTCGCGGGGCGGTCGCTTGTTGCTGGTGCCTACTCGAGGCGAGGCGCGGATCGATGGTCTTCCTGTCGCACTTGATGTACCGGCGGCCAAAGGCACCGTTCGCGTAAGCCCGGAGGATGTCGCCAGCAGACTCTCCGCTCTGCGCGACTCGTCTGGTCGGCCGCGCATCCTGAATCCCGTGGTCCACGGCCTCGGGGACGGCACGTTGCAGTTCAGCGCCACCGTCCGCAAGGATGGCCAACTCATGCCGCTCGCAGCGCGGGTGAAACCAGAGGTCCTGCCCTCGGGCAATCTCGGCATGCGGCTTTTTGACGTGCGGGTCGAGGCCGCTGGGCACGAAGCGCACGTGGATCTGGTACGTGGCAAGGCCCAGGTCGAGGCGGATTGGTCCGAGATGCGCCGCGTCATCGGGGGCATCTTGGGCGGCATGGTCCCGAATGCTGCCGTGGCTCCCGATGGGCAGGGCGGCATTCGCGTGACGGGAGAGGCAACCACGGGCACCTTTGTCGACCTGCCTGACCGGCGTGGCCCGCTCGGCAGGACCCCTGTCCAGGTGGTTACTGACATGGCACTCTCGGCGACGCCCGATGGCCGGATGCAGGCGCATCTCAAGCGCTTCGAGGCCAAGGGCCCCTTCATCGAGCTGGGCATGGACGGTCTGCGCGACAAGGTGGATGTGCGTCTTCCCGAGAGGGGGTTGCTTGCCCTGCTCGGAGAGGTCATGGGACCGGGTGTTCGCGTCGGCGCGCTCAAGCCCACTTCCGACCGGACCTTCCGGGCCCGCATCGGCGATGCTGGCCAGGAGCTTGAGATCGATGGCCGGATCGACAACCGGGGCGGCGACCTCGCCGTGCATCTCGAAGCGCTGCATTTGCCTGGCGGCTGGGGACGCGCCGTCCTCTCGGGCAAAGGCGAGGCATTGGAGGCCCGTCTCGATTGGGCCGAGCTGGCGCGGGGCATCGAGCGTCAGTTGCCGTTACGCGGGGTGTCCTTGAAGCCCGGCGTGGATGGACGCGTGCAGATCGAAGGCCGGCTTGCCCTGCTTGGCGTGCCGGTCCTTCCGGTCAAGCTCGAGATTCGGCCGCACCTCGAGACTGCGGGTGGACTCGGGGCCGACGTCTTGTCCTGCAAGGTTGCCGGGGCCGGGCTGATGGGCATCCTTGAAGGTACCGGGCTGTCGCTCGAGCGTCTCGCGGGCAAAGGTCTTTTCGCCGGCAATCGGCTGAAGCTGGGGGACTTGCCGTTGCCTCCGGGTTTGACTCCGGGCCCTCTGTCCGCGGGTTCGGAGGGCCTATCGCTGAAGCTGCGTGCTGACTCGCGTGCCCTGGGCATCGGGCCCACCGTCAAGCTCGATGGCCCGACGCTGACCTTGGGAGCGCAGGCCACGTTGGGCCTGCCGGGGCCGGTCACGTCTCTCTCCCTCGCCACGGGGGCACTCGTGCTGGAGGCCGCGGTTTCCGAGCGGGGCCTGTTGCCGATGCTGCCGAAGATGCCGGGCGTGGACGTGTCGCGTACGCGTCTGGTCCTGCCGATGGGGTTGGGTGTCGGCGAGGCGCAGGCGACGCGGCTGCAGGACATCAAGGTCGGACCCGAGGGCGCGACACTGACGGTGGATGCTCGGCCTCTCGTGCAGGGTTCGATGGCCGATTTGCCTCAGGGCATGGCCCTGAGGGGGGACCTGCTCGAGGTCGAGATTCCCAGGCCCGCGGGCTTGCCCATCCGCACGACCGACGTTCGCGTGCGTGGCGACGGCGTGGACGTGGTGGTGGGCATGACCCGCGAAGCGCTGACCCAGGCGTTGCCGCGCGTGGGTGAGGGCGTGCGTTGGGCTGAGGATGGTGTCGAAATCGATCTCGAGGCGTGGGCACCCGGTGCCAAGGTTCGGGAGGCCCGAGTCGAGGATGGAGCCCTGCGCCTCGGGCTTGGCGCCGAAGCCGAGGCTCCGCGGGGCATGCAAGGCAGTCCGGTTCGCGTCCGGACCGATGGTCGGGTTCAGGTACACGGCTTTGTCCTCGAAGGTGCCGAGGTGCTGGTCCGTCCCCCGGCCAGTGGCCCCTTGCAGATCGACAAGCTAGGTCCCAAGGACATCAAACTGCGGCACGGCCAGGTTCTGGTATCGCCCGCAAAGCTGGACGCGTTGCTTCGCGAGACGATGGGTAAGGATTACGCCAAGCTTGCTCCGCGTCTCGATGGCGATCGCCTCGTCATTCAGGACGGTCCGATCGGGCTGCCCGTGTCTCTGGCCGTCGAGGCAGCGAAGGATGGCAGCTTGAAGCTGGTGCCGACCTCGATTCTTGGTCGGTCGTCCTTTCTGGAGATTCCGCAGATGTTCGTGGGGATGATGCTCAAGCCCCTGACGTCCCTGATTCCCGATGATCCGCGTCAGTCCGTGGACCTTGCTAAGGTTTCCGGGGCTGATCTGCCTCCTCTCCAGGGGGCGCGCATCACCGAGGAAGGGCTTTGGCTGGACTTCGGCAACGCCTGGCAAAAGCAGGTTCAGAGGTAGCGTTCGTGACGCGGTCCGTTAATGGCGAGACGAAGCCTCTGGCGCAGCCGGGCAAGGGGCGGAACCGCCCGGATGGTGCGTCCCCCGGGGCCGAGGCAGAGCCGACGCTACCCCGCATGGCAGCCGATCGCCTGACACAGGGAAAGGCCTTTCGTGCGCTGGACCGTGATGGTTCCGGGGCAGTCGAGGGTGCAGAGCTGGTGGAGGGAATCCTGCCACGCCGAGCTGCCGTCTACGATACGAACAAGGATGGCCGCATCACGCGTGAAGAGTTTGCGGTCGAGCGCCGTCGCGACATGGTCGTGGCCCACGAGAGCCGCTGGAAGTACGAGTTCCGGCAGCTGTTTCCGGATGCTGCCCGGTCTCGCAAGGGCAAACCGCTGGCCGACGAGTCCGAATACCTTGCCATGCGTCGTGACGTGGTGCGGCAGCGGCGTGCTGTCCATGAAGACCTGGCTTGGACTCGTGCCGGGGGAGGGCCGAATGGCCTTGCCGTTGCAGGGACGCCTTATTCCGTCTACGACTCGGACGGCAACGGCACGCTTTCGCGAGCCGAGTTCTCGGCTGGATTTCAGGCCGATCGTGCGTCCGCCTATACGCAGCGCATCCTTGACGGCGGCGTGTTGGATGAGGGCCTTCGGGAGCGTCTGCGCCTGACACCCGAAGGTCGACGAATTGATCGGGACGAGATTCTTGCCAAGGTGCCACTGCCCAGGTTGGCCGTCGGGACGCCGGAGGTCGATCGGTCTGCGGATGAGGATTCCGAGGACGATGCCTTGCGGCCAGTTCCCGGCGGCGACCCCCATGAGCGGCGTCGGGACTGGTTCATCACCCAATATCGGGGCTTGGGCAACTCGCATGAGGACACTCCCGGCTGGGACAACTCAAACTGTGGGCCGACCTCACTCACGATGGTGGCCAAGGCTTTCGGCGTCATTGATCCGTCCCCTCGTGAGGCTGATGCGGCCATCGAGCGGACGCGCAAGGTAATGGGAGTCGTGGTCAACGACCGGGAGGGTTCCTCCTATCCCAATATCCACCGCGGAGCGGAACGTTACGGCTTGGATGCCCGGACGCGTCACGATGCCAGCGCGAAGACCATCGCCGAGGAACTCGACAAAGGCCGACTCGTCATCCTGAACGTCATCCCCAGCTACATCACCGGCAATCCTCGAGGCAGCGGCCATTATGCCGTCGTCACGGCCATCGAGGGTGACAAGGTCTTTCTGAATGACCCGATGAGCAAGGAAGGCCCTATCGTGATCAGCCGCAAGCACCTCGAAACGGCCATCGCCCAGAAGGGTACCCGGGCCATGGTCAGCATCGCTCCCCGCGATTAGGACCCTTGCACCCGTCGGCTGTGAAGGGCCACGACCGTGCTGCCCAGCGCGGAGAACTCGGCCTGCACGAGCCCGCGGCCCGGGGCGAACCACCAGCGAGTGTCAGGCTGCCCAGGCTCCGTGAAGCGGACGCGCCACACTTTCGAGGCGTGCCCGCTGGGCACTTGAAGGTCCTCGAAGTCTTCGAGGATTGCAGAGCCGGCCTGGGCTTCCCAGCGATCGCCGGGACGTGCCCGCCAAGGCAGGAAGGGCTTGCCATCGACGCGCATGCCTGAGGCATCCATCCTGACGATCCATTCCTTCCGCTCCGCTCCGAGCAGGCCCGTTCGCACGAAGGCAGCGCGCACGTCGAGACCACCGTCACGCGCCTGGCGTTCGAGAACCTCCAGTTCCAGGCCTCCCTGCGCCAGGCCGAGCGGACCTCCCTCGACCACGAAGGTATCCCGCTGTCCCGCAGGCAAAGGCATCGGTGCATCAGGGGGTTCGCTGAAGGGTTGTGTCTCTCTGGCACCGTCAGCGGGAAGATTCTGATCCTGCTCGGGCACGGAAGGGCTCATGGCGCAGCCCGCACCCATGAGAGCGAAGGTCATCAGGAGGCGGGCTGACGTCTGCAACACCGGTTGTGCGTGCGAGGTTGGTACGGTAGGCCCTAGTTGTTGTTCCATCCGGTCGGATCACCCGAGTCGTAGGTTGGTGTCGCATAGGGCATCGGGCTGGGGGTCGGGGGTGGGCTGTAGTTGGGATCAGGCGTCCAATCCGGCGGATAGCTCGGAGTCGGGTCAGGCCTCGGAATATAGATGGGTTGGACAGGTTCTGATACGAAGGGCGGATACTTGATGCCATCCAGCGGATTGATCCAGCCCAGGGCATCCGAGTTGCTGCGGAGCACGCGCTCGATCGGCGTCAGGTAGCTGACGGCCCGCACCTCGTGCCCGGTGAGCTTCAGCAGCATGCCGGTCGAACTGTAATACATCTCTGCGATGTCCCCGAGTGCCTCGTGGCGAATCCGGGGTTGGCTCAAGTAAATGATGCCGGGGCGGTCGATGCCGACGCCCATGACGTTAAGTCGACCGAAGGGGAAGGCATAACCGGGCGCCTTGGCCATCAAAAAGGCCCCGATGTCCAGTTCGCTGGCATTGGGGGCGTCAGGCGGATGGAAGGCCACGTCTCCCGAGATCGGGAACTCGATCCCGTACTTCGGATCGACCATCCTCGCCGCGATGCGGGCGCCAGTCGTCGTGAGCCGACCGGAACTGGTGCCGGCACGGAAGGTCATGCTGCCGTCATAGCTCATGCCGGCAAGACTTCCAGTCCAGGACATTCGCCGCTCGGCTGGCTCGAGTGTTGCTGTGAAGTGACCGGCCGCGCCGCCGGGGAAGGCCGCGGAGAGGTGCAGGTTGCGCGGGATGGGGAACGGCATGGCACCGTCCCCCCCGAAGCGAACATAGCGAGGGCGATAGTAATCCGGGCTGTCGTAGCATTCGCGCACATACTCAGGTTTGTCTGCAGTGCGGCTGTAGTACCAGTAACAACGCTGGATGGTTTCATAGCCAGCAGCGAAGATGTCATCGAGGAAAGCAAGTTCCGGCGTTGCCGCAGGATTGTCAACCTCTGCTTCGAGGACCACCCGGTTGGCAGAAAGGTTGTCAGGGGTGAGCTCCAGCCTCGCCTTGACGCCCTCCACGCTCGACCAGACAGGCATGGCCAAGGCAATCAGCCTGAAACCGTTGCCCAGGTCCGTGGACTGCGCCGCTTCCCACTGGGCTGCGCGCAACTCGAGCCGCGCAACCGCCATTGCGCCTTTCGGACCCTGAGGCACGCGGATGATGAAGGCCTTGGTCGTCGGACCGAGCGATTCCTGTTCGAGTTCGATCGACACGACTTGTTGCCGGCCGCCTGCAATGCCCGTGATCGTGACGCGATTGACCAGCCCGGCGAGATTCTTGCCAAACTCTGTCTGGATACCCGACTGCATCATCTCGGTGACGACCGGCGTCAACGCATTGAAGGCCGTCATGCACCGCAACAGGTCCGGATTGCGTGCCATGTCGACCACGCTCATGTGGTCGTAGATGTAACCCTCGAAGTCATCCAGCAGTTTCTGGACAGCCCGGACATCCGGCCTGTCCATCGGCGCCATGCGCAGATCGAGCGCACCGGGGCCGAGCGGGAACCGCAACATCAGCGGCAGACGCTCGCCTGCCAGGATCGTGCCTTCAGTCTCGGCTGAGGCCAGAACCTTGCCAGCGGCATCGCGAATCTCGGCCCGGACCTTGATCGGGCCCTCAGGCAAGCCCTCGAAGACCTGAGACGGGGCATCTCCCCCCATCGCGGAGACGGCTACTGTTCGCGTTTGCTCGCCGTTTGCGGTGCGCAACACGATGACGACGTCCCGAGCACCTGCCGGTAGTGCCTGACCGGACAGTGCCACCGACAAGAGTCCCCCCTTGGCCGGCGCCACGGCGGCGCCTTGCTGGGCAGCCGCGACGGAACCCGCCGGCGCAGTGTTGGTCGGGGGGGACAGCAGGCCGTTGAGGGGCGCAGGGCTGCATCCAGCGAGGGCTACGGAGGCCGCGATAAGGACGGCCGAGCGACGATGGAGATTCGTCGTGGTGAGCAGAGCTGTCCTCGGGGCCAGTAAGGTGGACACTTGGGTTCAACCCGGCAGGCCATGAAGTCTAACGCTCGCGCCGGGCTTGACCTCCCTGCGCTTCACTTCGGGGCGCGCCATGTCAATTTCGAATCACGACAGGGTATGGCTCCTGCAGGTGTCCCCCGATTGATGCGTTCAGGAGGTTCTCATGTTCCTCGGCGGTCTCAGGGGAACCGGCCCCCTCATCGATGGCAAGTATCGTCCGGGAGTGCCCAAGGCGCCTGAGCCGACAGGGGATGCTGCCGTGCCTGCCAACGTCGGTGGAGCACCGAGGCAGGCCCCTGCGGATCGTCTGGAGCGCACGGCCCCCCGTAAGCATGCGGACAAGGACAAGGCGCTGGATTCCCTGAGCGAGGAGCAACGAGACAAGTACCGGACCATCGATCGCTACATCACGGACCTTTCAAAGATCGACCACCCGGATGCGGCACGCAATGCAGGAGCGCTTCGCGCGATGTTGGAGCAGCTCCTTCTTGATGGGAAGCTTGATGACAAGTCCTCGGTGGGAACGACGATTCTCGATGAGATGAAGAAGGTGTTGGGCGGTTCCGCACGCACCCTTCAGGGCAACATCGGAGATTGGCGCGCGCTGGCGGACGAGACAGGCATGACCCCCAAAGCGCTGGTCCTTCAGGCTGTACTCGAGCACCTGACGGACCCGCGCAGCATCTACCAGGGGGACAACACGCTGACGTGCGGGGCCACCACCGTGCAGAGCATGCTCGCCGAGTCGAAGCCTGCAGAGTACGCCCGGATCGTCTGCCAACTGCTCAACGAAGGCAGTGTCATCACGGCAGGTGGTGACTTGATGTCCGCCGAGATCGGGGGGCTTGCCGACGGTGAGGACCGACGCAGCCACGTCGAGGACCTGCTTCAGGAGTCATTCATGATGCTGGCCCAGCAACTGCCGGTCGACAGCGTGGCCTCGGCCGAGGACTTGGCGAGGTTCGGCAATGTGAGGAGCGGGGGGCCGGGGCGCGGGAGAGTGGGTGCAGGAGACGGTGCGGAAGGTGAGGGGGGCCTCACCGGCCTGCAGTTCATCGCACTGGCCAACTCGATGCTGAATGGCCAGTCGAAGGTCGCGGTCATCAATGACCCGTCGACGCCGAAGCAGGACCGGAGTCCCGACGAGACCTTGCGGCTCCTCAAGAAGGCCCTCGAGTCCGGGCCGGTCCCCATCGGGGTTTCGGTGCCCGGGCAGGATACCGGGCACGCCCTGCTCCTCGAATCCATCAGCGGCCCCAATGCGGTCCTCAGGGACCCGAACTCCCCGGATGGCAAGGTCAAGATCGTGCCCGTCGCGCAGTTGGTGCGCGACCTGATGTTTGCCAGTGTTCCGGCGGATCAGGCGGTCCGGTCGTTGCCGACGAGTTCCGAGTTCGGCGATGTCGGGGGCGGCAGGTATCGCTCTCCCTCCCGTCCGGGGTAACTGCGACTCACGTGACGTGGGGCGTCATTCGGACTTAAGACCAGTGCCAGGCATCAGAGGCGCCTGCACCCCCTCGCGTGCGCAGATCTGCCTGACGACGCGGATGGCAGACCATGCAGCTCCGTCCGAGTGGCTGCCCTCGGTGAAATCGCCCGCGAGGTAGAGGCGGCCTTGCGGCTCCCGGACGGCGCGAGACAAGGCGTCAAATCGGGACCGTCCCACCGGCCATGAGGCAATGGCCCGGGGATGATATCGTACAAAGTTCATATAGCGGACATCCTTGCCGATGCCCGGCCACATCTTCTCGAGTGCCTTGGCGATTTCGGTGCGGACATCGTCCAGCGAACCGGTCCGGGCGTTGAACCGCTCTGCGTCGTCCCCCGTGACCAGCAGGTTGAGCATCGTGTGTTCCGGGTTGGCCTTCAGGTCGTGGCCGCCATAGATCACGCCCAGCGGTCCTCCGGAAAGAATGGGCAGGATGACCTCGCCGTCGCGGGTCCAGTGCCGGCTGGCCTTGCGGTCGAGGACGACGTGCGCCGTGAAATAGGCCCCCCACGTCTGGGTGCCTATGGCCTGTTGGATGGTCGGGGTCAGCGGGGGCTCGATCTGCACCTCGTACAGGCGGAACAGGGGCATGGTCGTCACGACGTGTCGCGCCCGGACATGCCGTACGGCATAGTCACGCGTCCGCAGGGCCGAGACCCGCACCGTGCCGGCCGCGACGTCCTGCGCGATGCGCGTGACCTGATGTCCGGTCCGGACCCGGTCGCCACCGATGCGCTCGGCGAGGGCCTCGGCCAGCTTCTGGTTGCCCCCGACTACATGTCGGGAGCCAACGCCCTGTCCCGAAAAGATATGCCACTCGGCGATGCCGTCCAGTGCCGAAATGCGATCTGCCCCCGTCCCGTACTCGGGCTCGCTCTCGGCACGGATCATCGCGATGGCCAGCGGTGAAAGTCCGCTCTTCTGCTTGAGCCAGTCCGCGAAGGAAACGTCCTGCAGGGGCGCAAGGTCCGCCGGCACGGGGGCATTCCGACGCCACGCCTCCTCGATGCGGGCATACGCAGCTTGCATCTTGCGGTCCCAGGCCTTGAACCGGGCATGCTCCCGAGCACCGAGCGTGGCCGCCACGAAGGCCTCGTTGGTCTCCTGTTCCATCGGATACAGGCGACTCTTGTGCACGAAACTGGAGAAGGCCGTCGCCGCACCTTCCGTGGTGATGCCCAGTTCCTTAAGCAGAGATAGGGTCGGGTTGTTGTTCCAGAACTCCTCGAGACCTGCCTCTGCACCGACGCCCTCAGGGTAGCTGGCCGAGCGCATCCGGCCACCCATATGGTCGCTGGCTTCCAGGACCACCACTTCGAGGCCGGCCTGTCGCAGGCGATAGGCTGCTGTCAGTCCGGCGAGTCCGGCCCCCACGACGACCACGTCCGTCTGTTCTTCCAGTGACGTGGCCACATCGGCAGCCGGACGGCCCGACGCTGCGGGTTCGGCCCCTGCCGGAAGCGGGAATGGGCACGCAAGCCATCCGGCCAGCAAAAGGGTGCGCAGCGCACGGAACGGGCGTGTAGTCATCGGGAGCACTCCTTAGTCGGCTGGCGTTGCAGCCGACATGCCATCATCCCGCCTGCGCCCGAGAAAGACCAGCAAGGCTGCTCCTGCAAGCCCCAGGACGAGCCGTTCCGTGGCTTGGGCCTGACTCAGGGCCACGGCCCCGGAGACCAGGACTGCGTGTGCCAGCGGACGGATGACGGCCGCGCTCGGAGTCCAGCCATGGTGCCGGATCGCGAGTCTGGCCGAGACGATGGCGTGGCCAAAGGACCCGGCGAGCACGGCCGGGCCGAGCCACGACAGCAGGGCATGCCCGCTCGGGACCAGTACGAGCGGCACGACCATGGCGGCGCCGGCAAGCAACTCCACGGCCACCATCGGGCGTAGTTGCGCGCGAGCCGAGAGCGGCATGGCGAGCACCCAGCCGATGGCCCTGCAGATCGCCGCGGGCAGCAGCCACCGCATCAGGTCGCCTGCAGGCTGGAAGCCGGGTGCGAAGAGCATGGCCAGCACCACGTCCCTGGCACCGATGCCCAGAGTGGCGAGGGGTGCGACCCAACGGCCCACGATGCCCAGTGCCTCGTCCAGCAGGGGGCCCCGATCCTTCGGGTCACGGGTGGCGGCCAGTCGTGGCAGGAGGTGGCCGGCAAACGTCGACAGCACCGTCAGCAGGTAGCCGTTGGAGACGATCCACGCGGCGTGGAAAAGCCCTGCGGCCTCGAGTCCATCGTTTCCCGCGAGGCCGGCCCGGACGCTGACGAGCGCGACGGGCGCCACGATACCTGCGGCCATCGCCGCCAGCGCGACCTGCCCGTAGGGCCTCATGGCCGCCTCGGTGTCGGCGGTGACGGCCGGTTCCGCCACGGGAGCTGCCCTCCGGAGACTGACCTCTCCCACGAGAATGGACACCGCAAGGTTGGCGCCCACCATCAGGGCATAAGGCCATGTGGCCCCCCGGGATATCCATGAGGTCGTCGACAGCGTCACGAGGAGGGTGGTGGCCGCACCGATGGCGTAGGCGAGGCCCTGCAGGCCGACGGCCATCCGGGCACCCATTCGGCCCACCATCAGGGCCTGCCAGGTGCCGGCCATGACAAGTGGTCCCAGGAACAAGGCCAGCGACAGGGGCAGGACGGACCGGATGTTGTCCGGGGCCAGCCACCACCACCAGGCCGCCATGCCGGCGAGGGCGACGGTCGTCGAGGCTGCGTGGGTGCGCAGCACCGTCTTCATGAAGGCGCGGTGCAAGGCGGTGGTCCGGGCCGCAAGGCCCTGCATCAGGGCAGCGGCACCGCCAAGGCCGGCCACCATCAGGCCCGCCTGCATGACCTGGATGAAGAGGCCGTAGCGACCCATCCCGGCCGGCCCGGCCGCCATGGCGAGCACCTTGGTGCCCACGGCGTTGAGCAGGAGTGTCAGGCCCGACCACAGTCCGCTGGACAGAAACGCACGCCCCATCGGAGCCTGGGCGGCCGTGGGAGGCGTCGGTTGCTGATCGTGCGACACCCGGCCATTCTAGCCGACCCCGGCATCCGGGCCGTCATGCCGGGCACGCGCAGCCCTCACTGCCGGGGGTGTACCTTTGGGCATGCGTCAGCGCGGCCGCGTGTCGGTCGATCCTCCGGAGTTCTCATGGCACACGTCCTCGTCACGGGCGGTCACGGCTTCATCGGCTCCAACACCGTGCCCCTCCTGCAGGCCGCCGGGCATCGCGTGACGGTGCTGGATCGCAGCCCGCCGCGCTTCGGCTGGGGCGGAGGAGACCGCTGGGTTCAGGGCGAGTTCGGCAATGCCGGGGCGCTTGCGGAAGCCCTGGAGGGGATTGAGGTGGTGGTCCATCTCGTCTGCACCACGTTGCCCAAGACCTCCAACGATGATCCGGCCCATGACGTGCGCACCAACGTCGCCGATTCGTTGCTGCTTTTCGACCATGCCGCCCGGTCCGGGGCGCGCCGGGTGGTTTTCGTGTCGAGCGGGGGGACTGTCTACGGTCCGCCGGTCCAGGACCCGATTCCCGAGACGCACCCGACGGAACCGTCGTGTTCCTATGGTGTCACTAGATTGATGACTGAGAAATATCTGCAAGTATACAAATCAATAAAGGGACTTGATTACACGATTCTTCGCGTCAGCAACCCTTATGGTCCCTTCCAGCGGCTGGACGGCATCCAGGGTGCCGTGGGGGTCTTCCTGGGGCGCGTGCTGCGCGGCGAGCCCATCGAAATCTGGGGAGACGGCACCGTCGTCCGGGACTTCCCGTATGTCGGCGATGTCGCCGAGGCCCTCGCCAAGGCGGTGGACCATCCCGAACCGGGCCTCCTGCTGAACATCGGCAGGGGGCGGGGCACCACCCTGAACGAGCTCGTGGCGGCCCTGGCGCGGGTCACGGGCCGGGTTCCGGAGGTCCGATATCTGCCCGGTCGTGCCTTCGATGTCCCGCGCAACGTGCTGGATGTGTCCCGGGCTGCGGACGCGCTGGGTTGGTATCCCGCGACGGATCTCGAGGACGGCCTGCGGTTGACGCTGGAGTGGTGGTCAGCCGTCGGTCGTCGCGACGGCTAGGGTGTCGCAGCCGTCCGGGCCCGCGACGCGCGCGAGCAAGGCCCGGGCGACGCTGCCGACCTCATAGTCTGCCTGCACCCGCTGATGGCCGCGCAACGCCAACTCCCGCGCTCCTGCCGGGTCGCGGGCGAGTCCGGCCATCGCGAGGGCCAGGGCCTCGGGCTGGCTGTGGGGCACCAGGACGCCGCAGCCCCCCTCGAGCAACTCGGGAATGCCACCGATGGCACTCGCGATGACGGGCAGACCGTGGGCGAGGGCTTCCACGAGCGACACCGGCGTGCCTTCGGTCTCGCCGTCGGGGGTCTCGATGCTGGGCAGCACCACGGCGTCGAAGTCGGATCCGGCCAGCGCGGCATGGAGGCGCTCGAGCGGCCACATGCCGACCAGTTTCACGCGCCCGGAAAGGCCCCGGGATTCCACGGCGCGCGTGACCTCGGGCAGCAGGGGGCCATCCCCGGCGCATGTGACGTGCCAGTCGACTTCCGCAAGGGCCGGGTGGGTCAAGGCCTCGAGCAGGACGGCGTGACCCTTCTTGGGCACCATGTTGGCCGGAACCAGCACACGCAGCCTGCTCGCGGGGGGCATGGGGCGGTCCGGCAAGCAAGCGGGCAGGTCTACGCCCAGATGCAGCAGCCAAGGGGCCGGGGCGTCCGGTCCTGCCCTTTCGGCAAGTTCGCGGGCGCCTGCGCCGTCGCTGGTCCGGGCGAAGGCGGCACGGCGCGTCTTGAGCGCCAGCATGTTGTCCTCGCCGATGTCCCAGCGGTGGGCCGAGAAGCTGAAGGGCAGGTCCAGCAGCGTCGCCGCGATCCATGCGGCCGTGGTGGTGGTGCCGGCCCACTGGGCGTGGACGTGCGTCCCCCCGAAGGCCCGTGTCCGACTGGCGATCCAGCAGGCCTTGGGCAGGACGGCGAGGTTCTTGAGCACGATGCGCGGACTGCGGGATTCGGTCAGGATCGTGCGCAGAATCTCTGCAAGTTTGCCGGGACGCCGCATCAGCCACGTCGCCAGCGCAAGCCAGGTGGCCGGATGGAACAGTCCTTTGGCCTCGGCGCAGGTCGCGAGGCCCGCAGCCCGGCCGTGATACAGTTCCCCGCCCGGGCGCAGGGGCAGGATGCGCAGCGCAGTCCCGGCCTCGAGCAGGGCAGCGAGCTCGCGGACGATGAAGGCTTCCTGTCTCCCCCACGGGGCCGAGACAGGCACGATCACCAGCCTCAGGACGCCACCTTCCCGTCGACGACCCGGATTTCCCGCCCGGCCTTGCCGGCCACGCCGCCTTCATGAGTCACGATGAGCACCGTCTGGTCCATCGTGCGATTCAGCGTCAGCAGCAGTTCGACGACGCGCTCGGTGTTGGCCGTGTCCAGATTGCCTGTCGGCTCGTCGGCACAGAGCAGCAGCGGCTTGTTGGCCAGTGCCCGGGCGATGGACACGCGCTGTTGCTGGCCGCCCGACAGTTGTCGCGGCAGGTGGCTCGTGCGGTCTCCCAGACCGACCTCGCCCAGCAGATCGCGCGCGCGGGCCTCTGCCTCCCGCCGCGGCACGCGTCCACCTGCCAGCATCGGCATCATGACGTTCTCGAGGGCCGTGAACTCGGGCAGCAGGAAGTGGAACTGGTAGACGAAGCCGATGGCCTCGTTGCGCAGCCGAGTCAGGGCATCGTCGTCCATCGCGGCCAGATTGCGGCCGTCGAGCAGGATCTCGCCGGATGTCGGATGGTCGAGTCCGCCCAGCAGGTAGAGGAGGGTGGACTTGCCCGAGCCGCTGGGCCCCGTGATGGCGACGAACTCGCCGCGCCGGACCGACAGCGAGACCCCGTCCAGAATCCGCGCCGGAGGGGCGCCCGCGACGGCCAGTTCCTTCGTGACGCCCCGTGCCTCGAGCAGGGTCATGTCGTCTCTCCCCTCAGCACCTCGACCGGCGCGAGGCCGGCCGCGCGTCGCGCCGGACCCACGCTGGCCACCAGGCAGACACCCAGCGCCAGCAGCATCGTCCACGCATAGGTTGCCGCATCCTGGGCCATCACGAGGGTCTTCTGGTCCCCGAACTCGTTGTCGCCCCCGGCAGGAATGAAGCCCATCAACGTGCAGGCGACGTAGCCGAGCAGGGCCCCGGCCAGCGCTCCGCCGACGCCCAGCAACAGCCCCTCGAGCAGGAACAGCCGCATGATGCGTTCCCGGGTGAAGCCGATGGAACGCAGCAGGCTGATGTCCTTCTGCTTGCCGAGCACCACCGTGACGAGGACGTTCGCGACACCGAAGCCCGCGACCAGGATCGTGAAGACCACCAGCATGCGCGTGATGGTGCCGATGATGCGGAAGAGCGTGAAGATGCTGGCATTCGTCTGCTCCCAGGTCTCGACCACCAGGCCGGTGCGGGCCTCGAGGGCCGAGCGCAGGGCGTCCACGCGATCGAGCCGGTCGGCCCGAAGCTCGAGTCCCGTGACGTGGTCCGCGGGCAGTTCTTCCAGTCTCTGGGCGATCTTCAGGTGGATGAAGGCCTGCTCGTCGAGGGCCTTGATGCCGGTGGTGAACACCGCCGCCACCCGGCCGTCGAACAGTTGTCCTCCGGACGCGATCAGCCGCAGGCGTTCCCCGGGCCCGACGTCCAGAGTCTTTGCGGCTTCGCTGCCCAGGGCCACGGTGCCCGGATCGGCGGCGAAGGCGCTCCACGAGCCCTTGCGGATGCGGCGGCTCAGCCCGACCACGCGATCGGCCAGCATGGGCGACACGCCGCGCGCGAAGACCGGTGCGGTCTCGGCGGCCGTGGCGCCGATGACCTGGGCGGCGACGTAGGGACTGACCACCGACAGGCCCTCCAGGCGCGACACCGTCTCGACGACCTGGGGGTGATGGGCGATGTCCGTGCGGCCGGAGGGCTCACCGCGGTCGGCAAGCTGCACCACCGTTCCGGGCAGGCCTTCGGGCAGCAGCATTCGGGGGGCCGCGCGGTTGCCGCCTTCCCGGCCCGTGATGACGAGGTGCGGCGCGGCCTCGACGATGGTGTCCCGGAAACTGACGAGCAGGCCGTTCATCAGGGCCGAGATGACCAGCAGCACCATCACGCCCAGCGCAACGCCGGCCATCGTCAGGAGGCTCTGCCGACGCTGTCCGGACAGGTGGCGCCAGGCGAGGCCCAGCAGCATCCGAACGGACATCGTCAGTACCCCCGGAACACGGCCACGGGGATCAGCCGTGCCGCCTTGCGAACCGGGCCCACGCTCGCGATCACCGAGAGCAGCACCGAAAAGCCGATGACGAGGCCATAGAACCACGGATGCTGGGTCATCAGGATCCGGTCCGTCTGGACGAATGCGGCATCGCCATAGCTGAACGGCAGCGCCCCGATCAGGGTCGACAGGCCGAAGCCGAGCAGGGCGCCGGAGAGGGCTCCCACCACGCCCAGCACCAGCCCCTCGATCAGGAAGATGCGCGTGACGGCCTGCACCGAAAGGCCCATGCCCTTCAGCACGGCGATGTCCTTGACCTTCTCGAGGACCACGGTGTTGAGCACGTTCGTGATGCCGAAGCCCGAGACGATGAACGTGAACACCACGAGGATGAGCGTCGTCAGGTTGTTGCGCCTGAAGCTCGCGATGATGGTGCGGTTCCGCTCTTCCCACGTGTCCGCGACGTGGCCCGTCCGTGCCACGACCGCCGCCGCGACGCCGGCCACCTTCCGGGGGTCGCTGACGCGCGCCGCAAGGCCCGATGCGGTTCCGGGGCCCCAGCCGCGCAGGTCGCGGGCCATGTCAATGGCCATGTAGGCCTGGGCCTCGTCGATGTTCTTGATGCCCGACTTGAAGATGCCGGCCACGCGGAAGGGCCACACGCGACCTTCGGCATCCGTCAGGCGCACCCGGTCCCCGACGCCGACGCCGAGTGCCTTGGCCAGCAGGCGCCCCAGGACGATGCCCTCGCGGCTCTCGGCAAGGGCTTCCAGCCGGCCCGCCTGCATGCGGGATGCGATGCGCGTGACGCGGGCCTCCACGTCGGGCAGCACGCCGCTCGCCACGATTGGCCGGAACCGGTTGCCGCGCCGCAGGATGCCACGTACCTCGACATAGGGAGCAACGGCCAGCACGCCCGACTCACCCGACACGAGCGTCCGCAGACCGGCCTCGCCCTTGAGGCGATCGACCTTGGCCCGCTTGCCCCGCCGCACCAAGGCCACGACATCGGCCTGGGTGAGGCGCTCGGGACGTCCGGCCACTTCCTCGGCCTTCACGACGAGATGAGGCGAGGCCTC
Organism: Candidatus Sericytochromatia bacterium; assembly: GCA_035285865.1. Classification (GTDB taxonomy): domain Bacteria; phylum Cyanobacteriota; class Sericytochromatia; order S15B-MN24; family VGJW01; genus VGJW01. The sequence goes on along the minus strand of JAYKHS010000002.1, from coordinate 21,257 downwards.
GATGATGGTTTCCTCGATGTCGGTGATGAGGCCGTCCGTCAGCGAGAGCGTCGTCACCATGATCATCGCGCCGAGCGCCACGCCGAGGATGGTCAGCAGGCTCTGCCGACGGCGCGTCACCAGGTGGCGTACCGCGATGAACCAGGGAAGCGCCAAGGCTCAGACCTTGACCTTGCGGCCGGCCTTCAGGCTGTTGTCGGCGCGGGCCACGACGCGCGCCCCGGCCTCGAGTCCCCCGGTGATCTCGACGGTCTCGCCGCTGGTCGCCCCGGCCTTCACGCTGGCCGTGGCCAACGCGCCGTCCGGGCCCACGGTCCAGACCCACGTCGCGCGTTCCTGCCTGACCAGTGCCGACGCTGGCACCACCAGGCCCTCGCGCCGGGCCGTCACGAGGTTGACCGAGGCCGTCAGGCCCTCCATCAGGCGGGCCGGCGGTGCATCGAGGCGCAGGGCCACCTCGGCGGTTTTGGCCACCGGGTCGGTCCGCGGCGCCACCCGCACCACACGGGCGGACCACGTCGCGTCGGGCAGGGCATCGAGGGCCACCACGGCTTCCTGCCCCACCGCAACCTTGAGGATGTCGGCCTCGTCGATGGCGGTCCTTATCTCGAAGACCGTCGGGTCGACCAGTTGCGCCACCCGGCTGCCCGGCGTGACCATGTCGCCCTCGCGGACCTCGAGCGCAGCCACCACACCCGTGAAGGGTGCTGCGAGGACGTAGTCCCCGACGCCGGCCCGGGCTCGCTCGAGCTGGACGCGGCGCTGGCGGACCACGGCCTCGGCCGCCCGGACCTGGGCACGCGCGCCCTGCACCTGTTCGCCGCGGGTACCCTTGCGGAGGAGGTCGAGTTGCGCTTCGGCCGAGCGGACGCGCGCCCCGGCCGCTTCCCGACGCTGCTGGGCCTGTTCGAGGGCGGCAGGAGTCGTGGCGCCGGAACCGGACAGGCGTTCGGCCCGATCCAGATCCTGCTGGGCGCCCCTGAGATCGACGCGGGCCTGATTCAGGGCAGCCTGAGCCTGAGTCACTTCTTCGGGACGGGCGCCTCGGACCAGCACGTCGAGCTGACGTGCGGCCTGTTGCGTGGCGGCCTCCGCCTGGGCCAGCGCGGCCTCGGCTTCGGCGACGGCACGCCGGGGCTCGGCAGCCTCCAGCGCGACGACGGCATCCCCCGCGGCCACACGTCCACCGACGGGCACGGGCAGTTGCCGAACCGTGCCGGCCACGCGGACCCGCATGCCGGAAGAGCGCCGGGCTGTCACGGTACCTGTCGCATAAATGGCCTCGACGACGGAGCCCTTGCGTACGGCCACGACCTCGGCCTCCAGAGCCCGAGGCCAGGCGGCCAGCGTCCCGATGCCTGCGACGATCGCCAGGCCTGCGCCCCATTTCAACGTTCGCGTCATGTCGATTCCTCAGGGACGCCCGGAGACGGGCAGCAGCAATTCGGGGGGCAGATCCAGGGCGCGGGCCACGGCCAGTTCGCCGCGAAGCAGCGCACGCTCGCCACGCTCCAGCGCGACCTGGGCCAGAACGACGGCTTCCTCGCGTTCGAGGCTTTCGAGCAGGTCGGCCGTGCCGTTCTGGCGCCTCGCTTCCGTCTGTTCCCGGGCACGCATGGCCAGTTGCAGGAGGCTGCGGGCGTGTTGCACGGTCTCCTGCTCGCGCGCCCGTCGCAGCAGGCTGTCCTGCAGCTCGCGCACATGGTCGAGTTTCGCGGCATCGGCCTCGAGGCGAGCCTGCTCGGCCTGGGCGCCGGCCTCCTGCTCTGCGGCACCCTGTCTGCCGAAATCCAGCGGCTGCCACGTGAGCGTGGCGCCACCGAGGGTGGTCGACAGGCCCAGGTCGCGTCCGGCTGCCGTGGTCGTCACGAAGGCGCTTGCTTGGGGCCAGCGGCCGGCAGCGCGCGCACGGGCAAGGGCTTCCGCCGATCGCGCGCCGGCCTCCGCGGCGCGCACGGTCTGGCTGGCGGTCGCCGTCGCACTGCGCAGGTCGCCCGGCAGTGCAAGGACGAGGGAAGGCAAGCGCCCGGTCGGCAGAACGATGCCGTAGCGTCGCCCGATGTCCTGCAGCAGGGCCGAGAGGGCGGCGTCATTGTGCCGCCGCTCCGTCCCCACCCTCGCGAGGTCGAGTTCGGCCTGCAGGACGGCGAGCTCGCGGCCGGTTCCCGTCTTCTGCTCAAGCCGTGCGCGCTGGACCCGCTCCCGGGCGGTGGCGATGCGGGCATCGAGCGCGAGGGTCTCGCCATCGAGGTCAAGCGCGTCCAGCCAGGCCAGCCAAGCCACGTACACGCTCCTTCGGCGGACTTCCTCGGCGCGCAGACGGGCACTCTCGCGGGCTTCGGCCGCGGCTTCGCCCGTCGCCCACGCACGACCCCCGTCGAAAACCGGCTGGGCCAAGGTGAGGCCGGCATTCGGCCAGACTTGGTCCTGAGCAAGTGGCAGGCCGCCAAGACCGCCCGGCAGGCCTGTCGCCGCCCCGCCCGCAAATGCCCCGAAGACCTGGCCCTGCAGCACGGAGGCTCCCGACGAAACGGTGAGCGTCGGCCAGAGCCCGCGATTGGCGACGACCTCCCGTGCCTCGGCGGCCGAAAGTGCTGCGCGACCTGCCTGCACCGCGGGTTGGCGCTGCGCGGCCTCGAGCAGCAAGGGTGCCACGTCCCGGACCATGGCCGGTGCAGCAGAGGCAGGAGCGCAGGCCAGAGCGCCTGCCAGCAGGCCGGCAGTCCCCACGCCGGTCATCCGGCCCATCATCGGGAGGTCCTCCAAAGGACGTCAGACCCGGCATGCTAGGCACCCGGCCGCCGGATTGACAAGGTCTCCACACGGCGTACCCTGAAAGCCTTCCGGGGAGATCCGTCGATGGCGACACGCACGTTCGAGAGCACGCTCGAGGCCCCAGCCTCGGCGGTGTGGGAATGGCACGTCCGTCCTGGTGCGTTCCTGCGGCTGAACCCGCCTTTCGACCCGGCGCGCATCGTCGAGGGTGGCCTGGTGGCCGAGGGGTCGCGTGCGCGCCTCCGCATCCAGGCCGGGCCGGTTCCGGTCGAATGGGTGGCCGAACATCGGCGCGTGGTTGCAGGCGTCGGTTTCGATGACGTCCAGGTGCGCGGGCCCTTCGCCAGTTGGGAGCACCAGCACCGGATCCTGCCTGTCGATGCCGGCCGCAGTCGCCTGGTCGATCACCTGGCCTACGAGTTGCCGCTCGGGGGGCTCGGGGAGCTTGGTGGCGGGGCCGTCGTCGCCCGCAAGATCGAGCGAGCCTTCGCCTACCGGCATCGGCTATTGATGGAGGACCTTGCGGCCCACGCCCGGCTGGCCGCCACGGGCCCCATGACCATCGCCGTGACCGGGGCTTCCGGACTTGTGGGTCGTGCGCTGGTGCCCTACCTGACGACGGGCGGTCACCGTGTCGTCGTCCTGCGTCGTCCCGAGGCCGGAGCGACGTCCACGTGGTCGTCGTTGACCCCTCCGCCGGGCACCTTCCCCGGCGTGCTCGAGGGCTCATGGGACCCAGGTACCGGCCAGATCCAACTGCCTGACGACGTCCGTCTGGATGCGGTGGTCCATCTGGCGGGAGAGCCCGTTGGCGAGAAGTTGTGGACCGACGTGCAGCGGATGCGTATCCGCACCAGCCGCGTGGACGCCACCCGCAGCCTTGCCGAGGCGCTGGCGTCCCTGCCGCATCGCCCTCGTGTGCTGGTCTGCGCCTCGGCCATCGGCTTCTACGGGGATCGTGGCGAGGTCAGCCTCGACGAGGCCATGCCGCCGGGTCGCGGATTCCTCGCGGACATCTGTCAGGCCTGGGAAGCTGCGGCGGAGCCTGCACGCGAGGCCGGCATCCGGGTGGTGCATGCCCGCCTCGGCATCGTGCTGACGCCGGAAGGTGGCGCACTCGAGCGCATGCTGCCGGTGTTCCGGGCTGGTCTCGGCGGCAACATGGGTTCGGGCAGGCAGTATTGGAGCTGGGTGTCCCTCGAGGACGTGGTGGGGGCCTTGCATCATGCCGTCGCGACCGAGAGCCTGTCCGGGCCGGTCAACGTGGTGGCTCCGGCGCCCGTCACCAACGCCGCGTTCGGAGAGATCCTGGCGCGGGTGCTGGGACGTCCCCGGCCTCTGGCGCATGTGCCGGCCATCGTGCTGCGGACGACGCTCGGAGCCTTCGCGGACGAGATGCTGCTGGCCAGCGCCCGGGTCGTCCCCGATCGCCTGATCGCCAGCGGGTACCGCTATCGGCTCGCCGAGCTCGAGCGGGCGTTGGCCGTCACGCTGGGCCAGGTCGACTGGGCCCGGCTGGCCCGTGAGTATCCGGGTCGCGTGCGGCGAGAGCTGGCGGCCTGAGGCGGCAATCCGTCAGTCCGCTCTCGTCCGATCGGCAAGCATGCGTGCGCCCGCCTGGCGGTCCCTCTTGCCACTGGCGAGCACGGGCAGGTTGTCGACCAGATGGATGGACCCGGGGTGCTTGAAACTGCCGAGGCGCGCCTGCAAGGCGTCGGCGATGGCCTGTCGCACCATCGCCTCCGGCACGCCTGCCGCAGCCACGACGAGGGCCGCAGGGCGCATGCCCCAGCGCGCGTCCGGCACGCCGGCCACGAGCGCACCTGTCAATTCGGGCAGGCTTTCGAGCACCGCCTCGATCTCGAAAGGGGAGATGTTCTCACCGCCGGACACGATGCGTTCCGCCGGTCGCGGCAGGATGACCAGCCGGCCGGTCTCCGTGAGGGTGCCGAGGTCTTCCGTCTCGAGCCAAGCCCCATGCTCCCGGGGCTGCCAGCAGCCTTCCGGGTCGAGCCACCCGGCACACGTCGTGGGCCCGGAGACGTGGATGCGGCCGGGCATGCCAGCTGCCGCCACGCGTCCTTCCGCGTCCCGGACGACGACTTTCGTGCCGGGCTGGACCCGCAAGCCATCCCGGTCCCGTCCGCCCGGATTCCCGAAGGCCACGTGTCCGCAGGTCTCCGTCATCCCGTAACTGGCCCGGACCATCGGCAGAGCCACACCCAGCTCCTCGGCCAGTGCCTCGCCTCCTGCCAGCAGATACCGCATGGCTGGTCCCGGGCGAACGTCCGCCGCAAGCAGGTCCTTGAGCATCGTGCCGGTCATCGAGGCCATCGTGGGCGCATGGTCGCGGAACGCAGCCGCAACGGCCGACACGGCGAACCGGGGAAGCAGGATTGTCGTGCAGCCGCTGCCAAGCGCCCGCCACCACGCATTGAGGCCACCGATGTGGAACAGGGGCAGAACGACCAGCACCCGGTCCTCGGCTGAAAGGCCTGTCTGGCCGGCATGGGCCAGCGCGTGCGCGGCGTGGTTTCCAGACGTCAGGCCAATCCCTCGCGGCTTGCCCGTCGACCCGGAGGTGGCCATCAGCGTGAGGAGCTCCGAGACCCGGGCGATTTCTGCGGCAGCCTTGCCGGCCGGGAGGCTCCTCCAGACGGAGCTGACCTCGCAATCATCGTCGGAGCAGTCGAGGACGCCAAGGGCGCCCGACCGTTCGAGCCATTCTTCCTGCTCGTGCGCGGCCCAGCGGACATTCAGCGGGACCAGCACGCCTCCTGCAGCTGCGACGGCCGTGGCCGCCACGAGCCACGAGGGGCCGTTGAACCCGTGGATGCCGACCCGACAACCCGGGCCGATGCCCCGGGAGACCAACCGTTCGGTCAGAAGGACGACCTCGCGGTGCAGGGCTTCCCAAGTCCACGCGTGGCGGGGGCCGATGACGGCAGGCTGCCGGCCTCGGTTCCTCGCGTGCGCCGCGAGCAGCGCGCCCGCCGCGAACCGCCCGTCCCTCAGCATCCGGTCGCCTCAGGAAGGCCGCGCGGCACGTGGAGCACCGGGCCTGCGGAACGGGTGCCCAGGACAAGGCCATGAGGTATGCCGGGGCTTCCGGCAGCCGCCGCGAAGGCGGCCACCAGCGCAAGTCCGGCGTCGCCCTCGTAGGCCGAGGAGGCGATGACCGGCAGGCGATGACGATGGGCCTCGGCGGCGATCCCCAAGGATCGCTCAGGACCCCAGAGGCTGGGCTTCAGGACGACGGCCGCCATCCGGGCATGCCCCAGCCACGGCAGGATGGCCTCGGGTTCGCGGCAGCGTTCGTCGGGGGCCAACGGCAAGGTGCCGGCATCCAGCACCGCTTGCCAGGGCACCTCGGGGAGACAGGGATCTTCCAGCCAGTCGATGCTGTCGCGAAAGGGCGCAAGTGCGGCCGTGATCGCCCGCAGCTGCGCACAGGTCCAGGCCTGGTTGGCATCCAGGCGCAGGCGAGCTTGCGCCGGCAGGACCTCGCGGACTGCGCTTACGCGGGCGGTCGTCTCGCCGACCACGGCGTCTTCGGGGCGCCTCGCGTCGCCCGGATTGCCCACCTTGAGCTTGAAGGTCCGATGGCCAGCCTCGGCGGCGTCTCGGGCCGAGGCCGCGAGGGACGGCAGATCGTTGCCGAAGAGCAAGGCGGAGACGGCCACAGTTGGATGGGTGGCATCCCGCCCAAGCGATCGGGCAAGCAGTCCGGGCAGCGACAGGTGCTGCCTGCGAGCCTCCAGATCCAGGCTCGCCCAGGCCAGGGCATGTCCGAGGGCTTCCCTGCGGTCGATCCCGAAAGCCTCGAGGGCGACGGCTTCGGCCTGGACGGCGCGGTCACCGTCCGCGACCACGAGCAGGGCGCGCCAAGGCATCCCGGCCGCCCCGTGTGCCGTGCTGGCGCCTTCGGCGGGCAGGTGACGGACGGACCGGATCTCGGCCATGCGCGTTCAGCCCCGAAAGGGCGGGGACTTCGCCATCAGCAGCATGATGAGCGTCATGTAGAAGGCCACGCGGAAGAGCAGCCTTCCCGTCATGGCGAGGGCCACGTTCAGTCCGGGAGCAGGCGTGTCGACCCGGACGGACAGGGCGAGGCGCGTGGCCGAAGGCAGCATCAGGAGGGGCAGCGCCAGCCAGGGCCGGGCGAGACCCACGGCGAGGATGGCCGGCACGGCAAAGGGCACCAGCATCATCGTGCGGATGGTCTGCACCGCACGCGGTGCCCCGAAGCGGACGGCCAGCGTCCGCTTGCCTGTCCGCGCATCGCCCTCCCGGTCCCGCAGGTTGTTGATGGCCAGCACGGCGGCACCGAGGCCTGCGGGGATCAGCGACAACCAGCCTCCCCACGACGAGATGCTGCCCGCGAGGGCATACTCCGTCCCGAGGACCGCCACGGGCCCGAAGAAGAGCGCGACCGTCACCTCGCCAAGGCCGTGGTAGGCGAGGGGAAAGGGACCGCTGGTGTAGGCGACGGCCGCCACGATGGATGCGACGCCGATCGCCGCGATCGGCCAGCCCCGGCTGGCCAGCAACCAGGCCCCGCACAGGCTTGCACCGGTGAAGCACAGGGCTGCTGCCGTCCAGAGCGCGCGCGGCGACGCCAGTCCGGACGCCGCCAGCCGCAAGGGGCCGACCCTGTCCGGACCGTCTGTGCCGCGCTGGAAGTCCGCCACATCATTTACATAGTTGCATCCAATCTGTAGCAACAATGCGCCAAGTAGACATGCTGCGAAAAGGTCGGCGCGAATTCCGGGTCCCGTCGGCGTCTCGCTGGCGAGGCGCGTCAGGGCCAGGCCGAGTCCGAGCAGGACGGGGGCCGCGCCAACACCGAGCGTCCTCGGGCGCGCACCGGCCCACCACATGCGCCAACCCGCAGGGGGAGCCTCAGGTGCGACGGCAGCCATGGTCAGGGCTGCCTCGGGAAGCGATCGAAGTCCGGCACGCGACGCTCCAGGTACGCATTGCGACCCTCTTGAGCCTCCTCGCTCATGTAGTAGAGCAAGGTCGCGTTGCCGGCCAGTTCCTGGACGCCGGCCTGGCCGTCGCTGACGGCGTTGAAGCCTGACTTCAGGCAGCGCAGGGCCAGGGGCGAGTGCTCCAGCATGCGGCGGGCCCAGGCCACCGTCTCGGCTTCGAGTTCCGCCACGGGGACCACGGTGTTGACGAGCCCCATCGCGAGGGCTTCGCGGGCGTCGTAAAGCCGGCACAGGAACCAGATTTCGCGGGCTTTCTTGGGGCCGACGAGGTCCATCAGGATGCTGCTGCCGAAGCCGCCGTCGAAGCTGCCGACCCGGGGACCGGACTGACCGAACCGGGCGTTTTCGGCCGCGATGGTGATGTCGCAGACGACATGCAGGACGTGGCCGCCGCCGACGGCGTAGCCGGCGACCATCGCGATCACGGGCTTGGGCAGCGAGCGGATGATCTTCTGCAGGTCGAGGACGTTCAGACGGTGAACCCCACCCTCGTCGCGGTAGCCGGAGTCGCCCCGGACGCGCTGGTCTCCGCCGGAACAGAAGGCTTCCGTGCCTTCGCCGGTGAAGATCACCACGCCCACGTCGGCCATTTCGCGGACACGGTTGAAGGCCTCGATCAGTTCGATGACGGTGCGCGGCCGGAAGGCATTGCGGGACTCGGGCCGGCAGATGGTGATCTTGGCCATGCCCTCGGCCTTCTCGACCCGGATGTCCTCCCAGTCGCCGACGGCCTGCCAGTCGGGGATCCGGCGGTCTCCGATCTCGGGCTTCCAGAACAGTCCGGGGTTCTCGCGCGTCGCAGGTGTCATGCTTCCTGTCTCTCCTTGGCTTCCATCCATGATCCCACACGGCCGGCCACCCGGCGGCCTCCCTCCTCGAGCACGGCTTGCCACGCCGCCATGCCCGGCTCGCGTTCGGCGACGATGCGCAGGACGTGGGGCCGATCGTCCTTCAGGGCCTCGTCAAGGGCGCGCATCAGGCCGGCATCGTCCCGGGGGTGGTGGGTGACGACCCCGAACCCCTCCAGGCCCTGCGTGGGATCGAGGCCGTGAGGCGTCGTACACCACGGGCTGCAAGCGTCCGGATGTGCACCGATGGGCAGGGTGTGGAAGATGCCCCCGCCATCGTTGTCGAGGAGGAGCACGGCGAGCGGCGCGCCACCCGCCCGGACTCCGGTCCAGCTCCCGAGGTCGTGGAGGAAGGAGACATCGCCCGTGACCAACAGGGTCGGCAGGCCCGAGGCGAGGCGTGCTCCGAGCGCGGTTGCCACCTGCCCGTCGATGCCGGAGGCGCCACGGTTGGCCAGCAAGCGGGCGCGCGTGGTGCCCACGAAGTCCACGTAGCGGACGGCCATGCTGTTGCCTGCGACGACGAGGCCCTCCATCGGCCAGTGTGCAAGGGCGGTACGGACGGCGTCGGGTTCGGGGGGCAGGGTCGTCTCGCGGGCATGGGCCGAAGCCGCCTCGCGCAGGGCCTGCCACGTCCGGGACCAGACGGTTCGCAGGCCGTTGCTGCCGGCGGCCGCGAGGCGGGCCAGCAGGGGGCCGGGAGCTCCCGTCAGGACATGGGTTGCCCGGCCATCGGCGTCCCAGCGTTCGCGGTCGCTCTGGACCTGGATGACAGGAACGTCGAGCGAGGCCAGCCAGCGCAGCGCAGAGCCCGAAACGGGACCGCCCCCGACCCGGATCACGAGGTCCGGCATCAGACCCAAGGCCTGCGCAGCCCTGACCATGGTCTCAAGATGTCCGCCCGGTACGCCGGAACCAGCGTCCCAGGCCGTCGCGTCCCGCAACACGGCCCAGCCTGATGCTTCCAGACTTCCTGCCTCGCCATCCCAGGGGGCCAGCAGGGAACCCATCACCAGCAGTGGACGCTCAGCCTCGCGGACCAAGGCAAGCACGGCATCCCAGGCTTCGGGTGCCGGTTCGGGCATCGTCGGCCACCATCGGGTCACCGGGGGCAGGGTCGCCAGCAGGGCATCGAGGCGTTCGGCCGGCATGTCGGGTTCCGCGGCCGGATGCAGCCAGTCCCCGAACGGCACGTCGAGGTGGACGGGGCCACGGGGCTGACCGCGCGTCGCGGCCACGGCCTGGGCCACTGTGGCTTGCAGGTGCCGCAGGGCAAGGGCGTCTGCCCGCGGCAGGCCCAGTTCGCGCCAGAAAAGGACCGAGGGGCCGTAGAGCCCCCGTTGGTCGATGGTCTGATGCGCGTGGGCGTGGCGCACGTCCGGCGGCCGATCGGCCGTCAGGAGCACGAGCGGGATCCCGCTGGCGCGCGCCTCGGCTGCCGCGGCATGGAAGTGGGTGCCGGCCGTGCCCGACGTGCACAACAGGGCCACGGGTTCCCCGGACCAGCGGGCCGCACCCAGGCCTTGGAATGCCGCCGTTCGCTCGTCGTGGTGCAGATGCACCTGGAGTTGCCCCGCGCCGGCGGCCTCGGCAAGCGCGAGGGCCAAGGGAGCCGAACGGGACCCCGGCGCGACCATCGCGTGACGTACGCCGCCGGACACGAGCGCCCGGACAATGGTCCGCGCCCAGGCCAGGTTCAGGCTGGTGCCGCTCAAGCGTCGCGTCCGAGCAACCGAAGCACCGCGTCCAACTTGGCTTCCGTCTCGGCCCATTCGCCCTCGGGCGTACTGCCCCGGACCAGGCCGGCGCCGACCGTGACGCAGGCTTCCTGCTCCCGGATGGCCACACCCCTGATCCCTACGGCCAGCATGCCCTCGCGTGCCGTCAGACGACCGAAAGGGGCCGCATAACGACCACGGGGCCGACCCTCTAGCCAGCGAATCCATGCTTGCGCCTCCTGGCCCGGCCAGCCGGCCACGGCAGCCGTGGGGTTCAGGGCCGACACGAGATCGGCGACAGTCGTGCCCGGGGCGAGCCTTCCGGCGAGGGTGGCCTTGAGATGCACCAGACCCTGCCACGCGACCGGTGACGGGGTGTCTTCCCGCAGGTCGATGACAAGGCCGGCCAGCGCCCGTCGGACGCCTGTCTGCACCACGCCCTGCTCGGCTTGAGCAGCCGGCCTGTCGAGGTCGCCAAGTGCTTCGGAACCTTGCGTTCGTACGGCCGTGCCGGCGAGCGCTTCGGTGACGAAGGAAGCACCCGACCAGCTGCACAGGCGCTCGGGCGAGGCCGCGAGCCACGCTGCTGCACCGGGCTCCTGCCACGCCATCCTGTGGCTGTCGGCGGCTCGCCGCGCCATGCCGCGGAATACGGCCCAAGGGTCCACCGGGGCTTCCGCCCGAAGCGTGATGTCTCGCGACAGGACGACCTTGGCGAGGCCGTCCCCGGCGAGTTGCGTCAGCACGCGGCGTGCCCCGGCCAGAAAACGGTCCTTGCCCTGGAGGGCATGGGGGCGCACCCAGCGGGGACCGTCCGCAGCCGTCTCGCGGGGGCCTGTCTGCAGCAGCACGTCTGCGGAGGCCAGTGCCCGGACGGTCCAGTCGGGGCGGCTTTCATCCGAGAGGACCTTGCCCTGCCACTGCCACGTGCCGGACTGTCCTTGCGCGTCCCCCTGCCACACCCACTCGGGCACGACCCAGGCCCCTGCTGGTCGCGCATCGCCCGGCCAGCCCGGGCTGCCGAATGCCACGAGGTCGGGGTGGGTCTCCAGCAAGGCCAGCAGCTCCGCAAAGCCACCGGGACCCGAGCGCCACGCCTCGCCGAGGCCAAGTGTCAGCGCGTCGCTGCCGGCCTCTTGCCACGCCGTCCGGATGCTGTCTGCGCGTAGCGGCCACACCTGCCACGGGGAGGGGCCCCCGACGAGGCGAACCGTGCCCCACGTCCAGGCCGTGCCGGGCGTTCCCGTCTCCGGGGGCATGCAGGTCCGTCGCGGCTGGGCGGAAACTTGAGCGGGCATCGTGCGGGGCCTTTCCACGGGGGAAGGGAATCTGCTAGGATGTTACCACTATCTTCAAAGGTTTCAAGATTTCTTGAAAATACTGGTAGTCCCGGAGGAGCGGATGGACGCGGACCGTTATCGCCCGGATGTCGACGGTATCGTCTCGGGCGGTCCCGAACGCCTTCGGTCGGCCGCGGCGCATCTCGAGGGCGAGGGCAAGGCCGTCCGACGCCAGTGCGTCCGGCTGGTGGGTGATGCCCTGGGGGCCGGGGCAGCGCTTGCGGGTTCGCTCGAGACCCTGGCCGATGCCGTCGAGTGGGTCCACCTCGGCTCGCTCATCCATGACGACCTGCTGGACGAGGCGGACACCCGCCGGGGCAAGCCCTCCGTGCACGTTCGCTGGGACCAGAAGGTCGCGGTGCTGGCGGGTGACCTCGTCATCAGCCGCGCCGCACGTGCCATGGCCGGACTCGGGTTGCCGATCCTGACGGTGCGCCTGGCCGAGGTGCTGGGCGACCTGTGCGAGGGCGAGCTGGTCCAAGATGATCAGCGCTGGGACACCCGCGTCGACCGTGACGCCTACCTCGAGCGGATTCGTCTGAAGACCTCGGGTCCCTTCGAGCTGGCGTGCGAGGGGGCGGCCATCCTGGCAGGTGCGCCGGCCGAGGTGACGGCTGCCTGCAGACGCCTGGGCTTCCATCTGGGCCGGCTCTTCCAGATGGTGGACGACGTTCTGGATTACGGAGCCACGGCCGAGAGCGTGGCCAAGCCCGTCGGGCGGGATCTGGCCGACGGACTGCTGACCTTGCCGGCGCTGGCCGTGATCGAGGACGAGGTGCTGGGTGCGCCGATCCGTCGCAGGCTCGAGGCCGGGCAGTTCCCGGGCATGGCAGACATCCTGCCGGCCTTGGTGCACCCCAGGGTCATGGCCCGCATCGAAGGTGCGCTGGCCGTGGAGGCCGAAGGTGTCCACCAGGCGCTGCATCGCCTGCCTGACGGTGCGGCGCGTGATGCCCTGGTTCGTCTGGTTGCCGATCTGGGCCAGCGCGCCGAGCGGGCTTGTCGGGCGTTGGCGGCATGAGCGTCGTCCCCGATCTGGCCGAGTCCCGTGCACCCGAGGGTGTCTCGCGGATGTTCGACGGCATTGCCGCCCGGTACGACCGCATCAACGACCTGATGACCGGCGGGATGCATCGCCTGTGGAAGCGTCGTCTGGTGAAGGTGCTGGGCATCCGGCCAGGGGACCGGGTCCTGGACCTTTGCTCGGGCACGGGGGACCTCGCGCTGCTGGCGGCTGCCGTCGCGGGTTCCGCCGGGCAGGTGGTCGGCCTCGACTTCTCCGACCGGATGCTGGACGTGGCCCGGACACGCAAGGTCGGGAACGGTGCACCCGTGCATTGGGTGCTGGGGGACGCGACGTCCCTCTCGTGGGCCGAGGGCAGCTTCCGCGCCGTCTCCGTGGGCTTCGGGCTGCGCAACGTGCAGGATCTCGACGCGACCCTCGCCGAGGCATTCCGGGTGCTTGGCACGGGCGGGCGTTTCGCCTCGCTCGATCTCGGCAAGCCGCGGACGGCCATCCTGCGGTGGCTGACCGGGGTGCACGCCGTGAAGGTTGCCCCTTGGCTGGCGTGGCTCGCCGGCGGGGATCGCGAGGCCTACGCCTACCTGCCGCGCTCGAACCGCCACTTCCCTGATCAGCGTGAGCTGGCTGCGCGGCTCTCGGCCGTCGGCTTCGTCGACGTGACCGTCGAGGACTTCGGCCTTGGTGCCGTGGCCCTTGTCAGCGGCCGGAAGCCGGAGGCTGCCCCTTCCGCCTGAGGATGCGGGTGAAGCCCATGCCCAGCTGGATCTGGCGCAGCCGGCTGATGTCGAGCGTGCCCAGATCCAGGAACCTGTCGAGGAGGTCGGCCCCGACCTCGCCCAGAGAAACGAGCTCGTCGAGCCGTTCCAGCGCCCGGCGGCCGGATTCGTCCGTACCCCCGGCAGCGAGCAGGCCCCGAGCGTCGCGGAGGTCGTCCAGAGCCATCTGCAGGCAGAAAAGTTCCCTTTCCCGGAGGACCTTGGCGACGGCACGCCAAATGTCGGGCTCGGCCCTGTAGTGTTCACGCCGGGTGCCCGGCTGCGTGGTCCGGGTGATGACGCCCCAGCGGATGAGTTCGTGCAGCGTCATGCTGACGAGCCCGCTGCTGATGCTCATCCGTGCCCGGATTTCCTGGGCGTCGAGCGGGGCATCCGCAAGGTACAGGACGGTCCACATCACGCCGTGGACCCGCTTGAAGCCCCACAGCTCCATGAGGGAGCCGATGGCCTGCCCCGCCTGCAGGGCGGGGTCCGTCTCGTCAGCAGGCAGCCTCGAGTCGTCGTTCATCGCTTCGCAGCGTAGCATGGGGGTATGTGGGTCCTTGCTTCATCCTCGCCGCGTCGGCAGGCGCTGCTGCACCAGATCGGCGTGCCCTTCACCGTCGACATGCCGCGTGACGTCGACGAGACGCTCCACCCCCTGGAGCCGGGGTCCCTCGCGGCCGAGCGGCTGGCGCGGGCCAAGGCTGCCGAGGTGGCGACCCGGCATCCGGGCGGTTGGATCATCGCGGCGGACACGCTGGTATGCCTCGGGGATCGCATCCTCGGCAAGCCCGCCGATGCCGACGAGGCCGTGCGCATGCTCGAGATGATGTCCGGCCGGGCGCACGTCGTCGTCACGGGCGTGGCCGTGGTCCATCCCGGGGGTGTGGAGGCCGAGGTCGAGTCGACCGAGGTGCATTTCCGCCCCTTGTCCCGGGCCGAGATCGAGGCCTATGTCGCCACGGGAGAGCCGCTGGACAAGGCCGGAGCCTACGGCCTTCAGGGGCGCGGCGTGCTGTTCGTCGAGGGTATTCGCGGGGACCACACGAATGTCGTCGGCTTGCCCCTGGGACGGCTGGGCCTTATGCTTCAACGTCTGGGGAGACCGCTCTGAGGGGGGGCGGTGTGCCGTCCCGAAGCCCCCTCCTGTCAGGAACCGACCTTGTTCAACCAGCTTTTCAGCCGTTTCAGCCGTGACATGGGCATCGATCTGGGCACGGCCAACACCTTGGTGTTCGTCCGGGGCCGGGGCATCGTCCTGCGCGAGCCCAGCGTGGTCACGATCTCGCACAATCAGCGCAACGTCGTCCATGCGGTCGGCGAGGAGGCCAAGCAGATGCTGGGCCGTACCCCCGGCAACATCGTCCCGATCCGGCCGTTGATGGACGGTGTCATCGCCGACTTCGACGCTGCTGAGACCATGCTCAAGCACTTCATCCGCAAGGCCTCCGACCGACAGGCCTTCTCCCGCCCCAGAATGGTCATCGGCATTCCATCCGGTGTCACGGGCGTCGAGCGCCGCGCCGTCCAGGACGCGGCCTATCAGGCCGGTGCGCGTGAGGTGTATCTCATCGAGGAGCCGATGGCGGCGGCCATCGGAGCCGGCCTGCCCGTCGAGGAGCCCACGGGGTCGATGATCGTCGACATCGGCGGTGGCACCACCGAGGTGGCCGTCATCTCGCTGGGCGGCATCGTCGTTTCGAAGTCCGTGCGCGTCGCGGGTGACGAGCTGACGGACTCGATCGCGACCTACCTGCGCAAGGTCCACAACCTGTCCATCGGCGAACGCACCGCGGAGGAGATCAAGATTCGCCTTGGCTCGGCCTATCCGACCGGTGAGGATCAGGAGATGGAGGTCCGTGGCCTCTACAACCTGACGGGCCTGCCCCGCACCGTCACCATCACGACCTCGGAGGTCCGCGAGGCCATCCAGGAGCCGGTCTCGGCCATCGTGGACGCCGTGCGCTTCACGCTCGAGAAGACTCCGCCCGAACTTGCCGCCGACATCATCGACCGGGGCATCGTGTTGGCGGGCGGCGGGGCCCTGCTGCAGGGGCTCGACCAACTCATCAGCAGCCGTACCGAGATGCCTGTCCACATCGCGGACGATCCGCTTTCCTGTGTCGTGATGGGTACGGGCCGGGTCCTCGAGCAATTCCCGAAGCTGAAGCGCGTCGTCGGCACAGCCTGACCGCTCGGGTCTCACCGGCTTTCCCCCGACCTTGTTCACCTTCCTCCGTCGCCTCCCCTGGCTCGAGGTCCTGCTCTTCGCGGGCCTGCTGCTGGGTGCTGGCCTGACGAGCTGGGCCGGTGGACGCAGCACGATCTTGCCGGAAGCCTTCAAACCCCTGCTGTCCGGCGCGTCGTCCGTGGCTGCCAGCGTCCGCGGAGGGGCCGGCTTCGTCCGTGACCTGGAAGCCCTGCGAACGGAGAACGCCTCGCTGTCTGTCGAGAACATCCGGTTGCGATCCAAACTGGCTCGCCTTGCCGACGTGGACCACGAGCTGGAGCGCCTGCGGCGGCTGCTCAGCCTTCAGAGCCAGACACAGGGCGGTGGCCGTGCTGCCCGGGTCATCGGTCGTTCGCCGGACAACTGGCATGCGCGGGTCTTTCTCGACCGCGGGGCTCGAGACGGCGTGGCGCTCGACGCGATCGTCTTGGCTTCGGGCGGCGTGGTGGGACGCATCATGGCCGTTGGGCCCGGCAGCAGCGAGGTCTCGCTCGTGACCGATCCCGGCAATCAGGTCGGCTGCCTCGACCAACGGTCCCGTTCGGCGGCGATTCTGGTCGGTACGGGCGAGCAAGTGCTTGAACTTCGCTACATGCAGCAGCAGGTCGACTTCCGCATGGGAGA
This sequence comes from Candidatus Sericytochromatia bacterium, assembly GCA_035285865.1. Taxonomy (GTDB): domain Bacteria; phylum Cyanobacteriota; class Sericytochromatia; order S15B-MN24; family VGJW01; genus VGJW01. Next base: position 4,946 of record JAYKHS010000002.1, on the reverse strand, counting down.
TCTGCTGCTGACAAGCGGTTACGGGGGCGTTTATCCCAAGGGTCTGCCCTTGGGGCGGGTGGCCCGCGTGATTCGCCAGCCGAATGCGATCGTGCCTCAGGTGCAGGTCGTGCCGGAAGTGCCGCTCGACGAGATCGAGGAGGTTCTGGTTCTCGATCCCCTCGCGGGGCCCATCTGATGGGTGCCAGGGGCCCGTCCGCAACCCGCGACCCACTGGTGCGGGAAGGCGGTCCGTGGGCCTGGATGACAGGCATCGGGCTGTTGGTGGTCTTCGGTATCCTGCAGGCCTCGGACCTCGCGGTCTGGGGCGGTGTCCGGGTCGACCTGACGCTGGCGCTCGCCGTGTCCTGGGGCCTCGTGGCCGGGCCGCGTGAGGGCTTCGCCTACGGGGTGCTCGCCGGGCTCGTCCAGGACATGCTCGTGGGTCAGTCGTTCCGCTATACCTTGGTCCGGGCCCTTCTGGGCGTGGTGGCGGGTCTCGCGCGCCCGTTGCTGAACGTCCAGCAGCCGTTGGTCATCTTGCCCCTCCTCTTGCTGGCGTCCATGGTGCAGGACCTCGTCGTGGTGGCGTGGCTCGGTGCGTGGACGCGCTGGGCGGCCTTGTGGCCGTGGCGAATCGCCGCAGACCTGTTGGTCGCCGTGCCGATTTTCCTCGTCGTGCGGCGTCTGTGGGCCCCGGCCGGCAATTGGACGTTGGGTGGTCGCCGGGGATGATGGATGCCGGCCAGACTCCCGGTCGTGCCCGGACGTTGATGTTGGGCGGGGCACTTGCGTTGGGTTGGCTGGCGATTCTGGGGCGGCTTGGCCAGCTTCAGATCGTGGGCGGAGCCGACTTCCGCGAGCGGGCCGAAGGCAACCGCCTGCGGGTGATTCTTGAACCTGCCCCCCGGGGACTCGTGCGCGATCGCAACGGCGAGGTCCTCGCGACCAACAGACTGTCCTACTCGGTGACGCTTTATCCCATCAAGCTGACGCGCCAGACCACCGAGGAGGTCATTCGTCGCCTCGGTCGTCTGCTGGGCGTGCCCGCCGACGAAATCCGCCAGAAGTGGCGTCGGGCCGTGAGCCTACCGGTCCGGGTCAAGACCGACGTCGACGACCGCACGATGGCGATCGTGGCCGAGAATCAGGCGCGCCTGCCCGGCGTATCGATCGATCCCATCACGGTTCGCCACTATCCACGCGGTCAGATGGCCGCCCATCTCCTGGGTCACACGGGTGAAGTGACGGACCGGGAACTCGAGTCCCTCGGCGAGGGCTATCGCCAAGGAGACATTATCGGCAAGACCGGTCTCGAGCGGGTCTTCGACGGAACGCTCCGCGGCGAGCCGGGCAAGCAGCAGGTCGAGGTGGATGCGCGCGGGCGGGCCATCCGCACGCTTGCCGAGGTCAGCCCGATTCCAGGCAAGGACGTCACGCTGGCGCTCGATGGCAACCTTCAGGCCCTGGCCGAGCGTGAGCTGCGCGGCAAGCTGGGGGCGATTGTCTGCATGGACCCTCGCAACGGCGAGATTCTGGCCCTGGCGAGTGCTCCCGCCTTCAATCCGAACATCTTCGCCGGGCGCCTGCGTCCAGAGGACTGGAAGGCCGTCAACGCCCCGACGCGGCCGCTGCTGAACCGGGCCATCTCCTCGGCCTATCCCCCCGGCAGCACCTTCAAGATCGTGACGTCCGTGGCCGCGCTCGAGGCCGGTCTCGTCAAGGCCTCGACCCGCTTCTGGAGCTCGGGCGAGTTCGTGCTGGGCAACCGTGTCTTCCGGGACTGGAAGGCCGGAGGATTCGGGGACGTCAGTTTCACGGACGCGATGATCCACTCGATCGATACGGTCTATTACGAGCTGGGCCTGAAGCTGGGCGTGGACAGGATGGCCGCGCGGGCCCGCCAGATGGGCTTGGGGCAGCGCACCGGCATCCTGCTGCCCGGCGAGGTCAACGGCAACGTTCCGGACGGTGCGTGGAAACGCGCGGTCTATGGCCAGCGCTGGAGCAAGGGCGACTCCGTGAACATGAGCATCGGGCAGGGGTTCGTCACGACGACGCCGCTGCAGCTTGCGGTCATGCTGTCCACCGTGGCCAACGGCGGTCGCGTGGTACGCCCCAAGCTGCTGCGTCCTGCTGCGCCAGAAGAGCTCGAGGATCCCGGGCAGGTGCTGCCGTGGAAGCCCGAGACGTGGCAGTACCTGCGCCACAGCCTGCGCCGCGTGGTCGAGGCCGGGACCGGAGCCGCCGCCTTCATTCCGGGCCAGACCAGCGCCGGCAAGACGGGCTCGGCCGAAGCCGTGAAGGGCCAGAAAACCCACTCGTGGTTCGTGGGGTACACGCCGGCGGACCGGCCGAGGCTCGTGGTGGTGGTCTTCGCGGAGAAGGCGGGGCACGGCGGTTCGATCTCGGCACCCATCGCGGGCAAGCTGTTCCGTCAGTTCCATGGCCTGCCCGTGGACCCCGTGGCCTCGGGTTCCGCGACGGCATCGATTCCGGCCTCCGCGTCCGTTGCGGCCGCGGTCTCGGGTACGGCCCGGAGCGGAGCCGGTGGCGCGGTCAGCCGCCCCGACTCCCGGACAGCTGCCCCCGAAGTTCCGCCCCCTCCCCCTCCGCCGCCTCAGCTTGGCGGTCCAGCACGGTAGAATGAAGCCATGATGAAGCGCCAGCGGAAGGCTCCACAGGCCGTGACGGTCGAACACGAACCCGAGAAGCAGACGGTCGCGACGCCGGCCCTGCCCGAGCCTGCCGCCAACTCGGAGTCCACCGCGTCCGGTGTCGGTGCCGTCGAGGTCGGCACGTCCGAAGTTGCCGAGGTCGTCGCTGCGGCCGAGCAGGCCACGTCCCTGCTGCGGCTGAAGGGCTGGCGCGGGGGACTCCTGCTGCATCTGGACGCCGTGGCTCCGTGGGAGGAGGTCCTCGACGCGCTGCATGACAAACTCGATGCCGTGCGCGATTTCTGGGCCGGCGCGACGTGCACGCTCGACTTGGGCGAGCGCGCGACCTGTCCGGACGGGCTTGGTGCCCTGCCGGCCCAACTCGAGGACCGGTACGGCCTGTCGGTCGTTGCCGTGGCCGCAGCTCTGCCCGAGGTGCGGGAGGCCGTGGCTGCCGCAGGAATCGAGGCGCTCGCGGACCTCGAGCCGGCCGTGGTCCGCCCCGAGCCCGCACCCCCGCCGCCTCCGCCTGCCCCCAAGTATGTCAAGGGCACGGTGCGTTCTGGCCAGATCATGGAGGCCGAGGGCCACCTCATCATCATGGGCGATGTCAATGCGGGCGCCGAACTGCGCGCGGGTGGCGACATCATGGTCTTCGGGACGCTGCGGGGCATGGCCCACGCCGGTGCCGCCGGGGAGCGCGGTGCCGTGATCGTGGCGCTGAACCTCCGGCCGACGCAGTTGCGCATCGCCGACCTCATCGCGCGGGCGCCCGACGGCGGACAGCCGCCGCTGTCCAAGCATCCCGAGCGGGCCGAGGTGCGCGGCCAGGAAATCCACATCGTCGCGATGTAGCGCCTGCTGCGCCCCGCCGGGGCGCCGTTGCTGCTAACATGGCCATGTTTGTTCCGGCGGGATACCGCCGTTTCTGGAGGCGTGCAGGATGGCCACGGGACGTGTGATCGTCGTGACCTCGGGCAAGGGCGGCGTGGGCAAGACCACGACCACCGCCAACCTGGGCATGGCGCTGGCGACGATGGGCGAGAAGGTCGCTCTGATCGACGCGGACATCGGTCTGCGCAATCTGGATCTCATCCTTGGCCTCGAGAACCGCATCGTCTACGACATCGTCGATGTGGTCGAGAAGCGTTGCAAGCTTCGTCAGGCGCTGATCAAGGACAAGCGCATGCCCAATCTGGTCTTGCTGCCCGCGGCCCAGACTCGCGACAAGTCGGCCGTCACGCCCGAGCAGATGAAGGAGCTCATCGCCGACCTGCAGTCGGATGGCTTCGGCTTCATTCTCATCGACTGTCCGGCGGGCATCGAGCAGGGCTTCCGCAACGCGACCGCAGGGGCTACCGAGGCGGTCATCGTGACCAATCCCGAGGTTTCGGCCGTCCGGGATGCCGACCGAATCGTGGGCCTGCTTGAGGCGGCCGAGCTGCGCAACCCGTCGCTCATCGTCAACCGCCTGCGTCCCCACCTGGTCAAGAACGAGACGATGATGTCGGTCGAGGACGTCCAGGAAATTCTCAACATCAAGTTGCTGGGCATCGTGCCCGACGACGAGGCCATCATCAATTCGTCCAATCGGGGCGAGCCCGTGTCGCTGCACGAAGCGGCCAAGTCGGGTCAGGCCTATCGCAACATTGCCCGGCGCCTGCGGGGCGAGGACGTGCCGTTCCTGCAGTTCGACGAGGGTGGCTTGATGGGTCGCATCCGTCGCTTCCTGACGGGCGTTCGGTAACAGGGAGGATCATTGCGATGTTCGGATTTCTCGATCGCTTTCTGAGCCGATCCGAAGCAAGCAGGGACACGGCCAAGAATCGCCTGAAGCTTGTCCTGCTGCAGGATCGTTCCGTCATTCCGCCCGCCGTGCTCGAGCGTATCCGGACGGAGGTCCTGTCTGTCCTGCAGCGCTACGTCGAGATCGATCAGGGCGCTCTCGAGCTCAACTTTGATCGCAGCGAGGGCTCCGTGGCTCTGCTGGCGAGCGTGCCCATCGTCCGTGTCCGTGAGGATGCTTCGCAGCTTCTGGCGCAGGCCGAGGCGGAAGTCGCCGCAGCCGCCGAAGCGGTTGTCGAGGCTGCTGCCGAGCCCGTGGCCGCGGCGGAAGCCGAGGTTGCAGCAAGCGGTCAGGATTCGGGCTTGCCGGCGGCAGGTGACGAGGCGGCGGCAACGCTTGCCAACGGCGCTGCCGAGGCGGCTGCCGATGACGCGTCGCTTGCCAGCCCTGCCGGCGAAGCAGCCCTGACCTGACGGGGCTGCCGTGGCCCTCGGCATGCCGGCGCGCCACTGGCGCCAGTTCGA
>JAYKHS010000001.1:0-8408 GCA_035285865.1 Candidatus Sericytochromatia bacterium | reverse complement strand
GGCCATGGGGTTGGTGGTGCCTCCTTGAGTGGGTGCCTGGAATATGGAGCCCTCGACCGGGATTGAACCGGTGACCTTATCCTTACCAAGGATACGCTCTACCGACTGAGCTACGAGGGCGTGGGGGGAACAGTGGGGGGAGAAGGATTCGAACCTTCGAAGGCAGAGCCACCTGATTTACAGTCAGGCCCCTTTGACCGCTCGGGAATCCCCCCGTCAGACGCCCCCGGAGGGACGGCTGCGAGGCCGCTTCAGCAAAGAAACGGCACATGATTGTCCCCTTCGGACCGTCCACTGTCAAGGCAGGCAGGCGACCTTCTCCGGGGCTTGCCTTCCAGCCGCGAGCCATTAGAATATATGTTCGATGGAGAACCGTTCCGCCCTTGCCGACCTGACGGCCCGCCTCGGCCTGCGGCCCGGCTCACGCATGCCCCGTCCCGTCGGCCACCCCCATCCGACGGGGTTCGCGACGCTCGACCGGACGCTGGACGGCGGCCTTCCCGAAGCCGGCCTCGTCGAGATCGTGGCCCCCCGGGGCGGCCTCAGTTCCTTCATGCATCGTCTCGTCGCGACCCATACCCGGGCCGGGGAAGACGTCGCCTGGCTGGACCCCGGACGCTGCCTCGACGTCACCGGCCTCGACGGCGCGGGAGCCGACCTCTCGCGCCTGCTCTGGATCCCCGCCGGCCAGGTCCGCACCCTGCCGGCGCTGGTGGACATGCTGATCGGCAGCGGCCTGGTGCCTCTGGTTCTCCTCGACCTCGTCCATGCCCCCCATGCCGCCGAGATACCTCGGGATGCATCGGCATGGATCCGTCTGACCCGACGCGCGGAGAGCCACCGGGTCCTGCTGGTGACCGGGACACGACACCCCAGGGCCGGTGCTGCCGCCCATACCACGCTGCTCCTCGACGCCCCGAGGCCTTGCTGGCAGGGGCAGGGACGCACCCCCCGCACCCTCGAAGGCGCCGATCTCGACATGCACGTGCTGCGCCGACGGCATGGACAGGCCGCAAGGCTCTCGGCCCCCCAGCATCTGGACATGGAGGCCTGACGATGCCACGCGATCGCGGGACCGGACGCGTGGCCTTCGTACGGGTGATGCCCTTCGGGCTGTCGGCGTGCCGTCGCCTGCTGCCCGAGGCCGGCGGTCCCGCGGTGCTGGCGGCGCACGCCCGAGGGCAGGCACTGGTCCTCGAATGCGACGACGAAGCAACCGCGGCCGGCATCCGCATCGGCATGACCGTGGCTCAGGCGCGCCAGCGCGCGGCAGGCCTGTCCGTCATCGTCCGGAACCCGGAAGCCGAAGACGAGGCTCGCGGCGTGCTGCAGCAGGTCGGCTTCGGCTTCTCGCCCCATGTCGCCCTTGAACCGCCCGACGGGCTTTGGCTCTCCGTCGGCCGTCTCGCACCGCCCTTCATGGAGGAGGGGCACTGGGCCACCCGGTTGCATGAAGCCCTGCGGCTTCGCGGCCTCGCGAACCGGACGGGCGTCTCGCGGAATCGGGCCATGGCCCTCTTGGCCAGCCTGACGGGACCCGGCGTGCACGTCATCCCGCCGGGCGACGAAGCCCGCGTGGCCCTGGCCATGCCGCTGGCCCGCCTGCCGCTGGCACCCGAGACGCAGGAACGCCTTGCTGCCTGGGGGCTCGTGACCCTGGGCGAGGTCGCGGCCCTGCCACCCGACGCCCTTGCCGTTCGTCTGGGCCCGGAGGCCTCACGCCTCGCGGCCTTCCTTCAACACGACACGCCTTCCCCGCCGTGGGCTGCAGACCCGCTGCCCACGGCACACGAGCGCCGATTTCGTTGCGAGGACGGCTGGGTCGTCACCCGCATCGATGCCCTGCAAGCCATCCTGACCCCCTTGCTGACCGAGCTGATGCAGGATCTGGACCGCGAGCAGATGGCCTTGCGCGGCCTCACGCTGACGCTCGGCCTCGAACCGCGTGGCGAGCATCTGGAACATTGGCACTTCCCGGAACCCCTGACCGACGCCAAAGCCCTGCTCGCGGCCATGACCCCGGTGCTGGAACGGCACCCGCCCCCCGGCGGCGTGACCGAGGTGCGTGTCGTGGCCGAAAAGGCGGCGCGTCCGTGGGCTCAGGGGCAACTCTTCGCCCGTCACCAGCCGGCCCCGGCAGCCTTCGGGGCCACGCTGGCACGCCTGGGGGGCATGCTGGGAACCGAACAAGCCGGCAGCCCGCGTCCGGACCCGGTTCGCCGCCCCGGTCAGTGGCTTCTGGCACCTTTTCGGCGTCTTGGTCAGTCCGGATCATCCTCCCCATTGCCGCCCCCCGTCCTCCCTGCATCCGAAGCCAGCTCCCCGCCCTCCCTCGCTTCCCCCCGTCTGGCCCTGGCCCTGTGGCGTCCGCCCCGTGCCCTCGAAGTCGTGCTCGAGCAGGGCCATCCCCGCACGATCCGTTGGCGGCAGCATGCCTGGACTGTCCGGCAGGCAGCCGGTCCTTGGCCACGCGAAGCGGCTTGGTGGACACCCGATCCCGTGCTGCGCGAGGAGTGGGATCTGGAGCTGCGGCATGGCGCCCTCATCCGGGTCTTCCGGGAACGGAGCAGCGGAGCATGGTTCTGGGATGGCAGCTACGACTGAGGCCGTCCTGCTGCGGACCCGCAGCGCCTTCTCGTTCCTCGAGGGGGCCAGCCTGCCCGAGACCCTGGTGGATGAGGCCATCCGGCAAGGGCACCGACACCTGGGCCTGGCGGATCGGGACGGGGTCTTCGGGCTGCCCCGCTTCTGGCGAGCGGCCGAGAGCGCAGGCCTCATCCCCCTCTCCGGTGCCGAACTGGCATGGAGTTGGCAGGACCCGCAAGGCAGCCCCCGCATGGCTCGGGGCGTCTGGCTGGTCCGGGAAGCCTCGGGCTGGCAAGCCCTCTGCCGGGCGCTGACACACGCATGGGGCGCACGCCCGAAGGACGCGACACGGCTGGACGGGGCATGGCTTGCCGAAGCCGACTGGCCCCGGACAGGTGGCCTGGTGCTGCTGCCCCCGGGCACGCCCGAAGCCCTGGTCGTGCGCATGCGGGAACACTGGGGCCCCGATGCCCTGCGGCTCGAAATCTGGCGACCGGGCTTGCGGCGGGACGAACGCAGCATCCGGGAGACGCTCGCCCTGGGGCACCGCCTGGGTATCCGGCCGGTGGCCGGTGCCGACGTGCGGCATGCCCGAGCGGACGAGGCCCCGCTGCTCGACGTGCTGGAGGCCATCCGCCTGGGCCGGACGCTCGAAGCCCTCGCCCCCACGGCCCGAGGAGATCATGGCCTGCTGTCCCCGGCCGCCCTGGCCCATCGCTTCCGCGACCTCCCCGAAGCCGTGCGCGAAACCCGGCATGTGGCCGAAGCATGCGCTTTCCGGCCGAGAGACCTGGGCTATCGCTTCCCGGACATGCCCCTGCCCGAGGGCGTTTCCCCCGAAGAAGCCCTGCGTCGCCTCGTCCGCGAAGGCGTTCCCGTGCGCTACCCGGAAGGCGCCCCCAAGGCCGTGCTGCGGCAACTGCGGCACGAACTCGAACTCATTGCCCGGCTGGGCATGTGCGGCTACTTCCTCATCGTCGCGGACATCGTGCGCTTCTGTCGCGACCGCGGCATCATGGTCCAGGGCCGAGGGTCGGCCGCCAACAGTGCCGTCTGCTATGTCCTGGGCATCACGGCCGTCGATCCGGTGGCCCGAGGCCTGCTCTTCGAGCGATTTCTCTCGGCGGATCGCGAGGAGTGGCCGGACATCGACCTCGACTTGCCCTCGGGCGCGTTGCGGGAAGAAGTCATCCAGTACGTCTACCGGCGGCATGGTCGTGCCCATGCCGCGATGACCGCCAACGTCATCACCTACCGTGCTCCCAGCGCGCTTCGGGACGTCGGGCGGGTGCTGGGCTTCGATGCCGACCAGATGGAACGCACCAGCCGCAAGCTCTTCCGCCGTGGCGGCCTGCGGCACGGCGAACCGCTGGAGCTGCCCCCTGCGGAGCTGCTGCAGGATCTGGGCTTCGACCCGGACGACCCGCGGTTGCTCTGGCTGTTCCGTCTGGCACGGCAACTGCTGCGGCTGCCCCGGCATCTCGGGCAACATTCCGGCGGCATGGTGCTGTCCGCCGGTCGCCTCGACGCCATCGTGCCGGTGCTGCCCGCCACCATGCCCGGCCGGACCGTCATCTCATGGGACAAGGACGATTGTGCCGAGCTGGGCCTGCTCAAGATCGACCTGCTGGGACTCGGGATGCTGGGCGTGCTCCAGGACGCCGTCCCGATGATTCGGGAGCATCAGGGCATCACCCTGGACTATGCCCGCCTGCCCGCGGACGACCCGGGGATCTGGGCCATGCTGGAGCGCGGGGACACCGTAGGCGTCTTTCAACTCGAAAGCCGTGCCCAGATGGCCATCCTGCCACGCCTGAAGCCGCGCGGCTTCTACGATCTGGTCGTGTCCATCGGCCTGATCCGCCCGGGCCCCATCGTGGGGCGCATGGTGCAACCCTATCTGGAGCGGCGGGCAGGTCGCCAGCCCGCAACGCTGGCGCACCCGGATCTGGAACCCGTGCTGGGGCGAACGCTCGGGATTCCCATCTTCCAGGAACAGGTCATGCGCATGGCGATGGTGATGGCCGGCTTCACGGGTGCGCAGGCCGAACGCCTGCGCCGGGCCATGGGCTTCAAGGAAGGCGAAGGGCGCATGCGGGCCATGGCTGACCAGTTGCGCAAGGGCATGACGGCACGCGGCGTTGCCGAGGAGACCATCGAGGAGGTCGTCGGGCAGATCACGGCCTTCGCCCAATACGGCTTCCCTGAGGCACACAGCCAGAGCTTCGCGCTCATCGCCTGGGCCACGGCCTGGCTCAAGCGGCACCATCCGGAAGCCTTCCTCGCCTGCCTGTTGAATCACTGGCCGATGGGCTTCTATCATCCATACACACTTGTCACGGATGCACAAAGACACGGAGTCACAGTAAACTCAATAAGCATAAAACAAAGTAGCTACTTATGTTCTTTAGAAACAAACACACAAAACAGCAAACCGGCAGTCCGCCTCGGCCTGCGGTACATCCTGGGGCTGACGACGGAGGAAGGACGGCGCATCGAAACAGCCCGGGCGACGCAACCCTTCCGCAGCCTGGGAGACATGCTGGCACGAACGGGCTTGTCGGCACGCACCGCGGAACGATTGGCAGAAGCCGGTGCCCTCGAGGGTCTGGATGGCAGCGGCACGGGTCGACGCCATGCCCTGTGGCAATTGCATGGCCTTGTACCGGCCCTTCGGACGGCCCTGCTGGCCCAGGCATGGCCGGACATGGACGAGGACATGCCCCTGCCCGACATGGATCCCCTCGAGCATCTCGCCCGTGACCTCGCCGTCACGGGCCTCTCCGTGCACGACCATCCCATGCGTCATGTCCGCGAACGCCTCACGCGACAGGGCGTGGTGACGGCTGCCGTGGCAGCCACCCTTCGGCATGGCCGTCCCGTGACCACGGCCGGTTGCCTGATCGTCCGCCACCAGCCACCGACGGCCAAGGGAGCGGTCTTCCTGACGCTCGAGGACGAGACCGGGCACAGCAACATCGTGCTGGCTCCCGAGCGCGCCCAGGCACACCGGGCCATGCTGCTGGAGCACAGGATGCTGCAGGTCACGGGGCGCATGCAGCGGCGGGACGGGGCATGGAGCATCCAGGCCGAGGACGTCCGCCCCGTGATGATGCATACCGACCCCGGTCCCGGACGGGCGACAGGATGAAGGGGTGCACCGTCCCAGCCACGGCATCGGCCTCGCCCTCTCCCTGCCCGTCCTCTCCGTCCTGCTGTCGGCACTGCCGGCCCGGGCCCAGATCGAGAGCGAAGGCGACGATGTGCAGACCATACAACCGCGCCCGGGCACGACGGGCCCGGTATTCCTGCCCCCGGCGCCCTTGCCCCAGGGCATCGGCGGCCCCCTGAATCCGAACCTTGTCAGCGGCCAACCCCTGATGGCCAGCCTGCCAAGGCTGCATCTCGCGGCCAGGCTCGAGGCCCTGAATCAAGGCAACCTCGGCTCCTTCGTGCAGGACGGAATCCCCGATTTCCTGCGAGAAACCGTCCTGCGCCTGCCGGCAGGCCCCATCGGGGGCAGGCCGACGGACCTGCAGGCAGGCGTCACCTGGCAACCCGATGCGGGCACGCGCTGGAACGTCGTCTGGGAGAGCACGCAGCAGTTGCGCGAACCGATGACCAACCTCGACCTGATCGCGGTGGCCGCGCAGCGCCAGCAGGCCCGCATCGAGGCGCGCACGGCTCGAGACCCTCGGCCCGTCAGTCTGTTGCGAGAGGCCTCGCTCCACCTGATCGATCCGGACGGCCGCGGCCACTGGCAGTTCGGCCAGTTCGCCGTGCCCTTCGGGCAGCAAGGGTGGCAGACCGTCGAACCTCCCATGGGTCTGAGTGCCGCCGAGACGGCGGCGACCGACGCCCTTGCCGCCGCGGGCTGGGGCACGGTGCAGCCCTTCGCCATGGTCCGTCGCCTCGACATCGGCACGGCGCTCGAGGTCCGTACCGGCAACAGCGTCTCGACCGTAGGACTGTTCAACGGCACCGGCCCGCAGCGTCTGGACGACGACCAGGCCAAGGACCTGCTGCTTCGCACCACATGGACGGACGGCGCGAGCGACTCGGTCGGGATTTCCTACCTCGCCGGGGAGGGCCGTCCCCTGCTCGCCGGCTCTCCCCTCAATCCCGCCTGGGGGCCGGTGACGCCCAAGCGGATGTACGGCGTCCATCTGACGCTGGGACTGGGCCCCGCGATGTTGCGCGGCGAATGGTGCAGCAGAGCCGATCTCGCCGAAGCCTCGCCCGGCTCACGGCAGGGCTGGGCCGTCGAGGCCAGCCTCCCCGGCCGTCAGGGAGAGGCAACCTACGCCCAATGGGCCGAGGCGAACAGCCCGGACACGCCGATGGGCCAGTACCAGGGGCGGACATGGACCATCGGCCTGCGCAATCGCCTGGCACCGGGCACTTTCTGGCGCGCCGAGTTCAGCGACCGACGCGAGCTTCTGGGCGGCCTCGTCCTCGAGCAGCAGCGAACGCTGACCTCCATCGACTGGGCCTGGTAAGCGGCGCTCAGAACATCAGTTTTCGTCGGCGCATCGCCACGGCCTCGATGAGGCCAATGGCCAGCATGTTCGTCACGAGCGCCGTGCGTCCGAAGCTCATCATCGGCAGGGGAATGCCCACCACGGGCAGCAGGCCCATGGCCATCCCCAGGTTGACGATCACGTGGAAGCCGAGCATCGTCACGACACCAATGCAGAGCAGGGCACCGAATCGGTCCTGGGCCTGCATCGCCACCAGCAGGCCACGCCCGAGGACAACGGCATAGAGCAGCATCAGGACGAGGCCGCCAGCAAACCCGAGTTCCTCGCCCACCACGGAGAAGATGAAGTCGGTGTGCTGCTCGGGGATGAAGTGCAGTTGGGTCTGCGTCCCCTGCATGAAGCCCTTGCCCAGCCATCCGCCACTGCCGATGGCAATCTTGGACTGGATGACGTGGTAGCCGGCCCCCAGCGGGTCAGCCTCCGGATCCAGGAAGGTCAGGATGCGCTGCTTCTGATACTCCTTGAGCAGGTTCCAGACCTTGTCCGCCCCGACGCCCGCCAGCAGATTGGCCAGCCAGACGGCCAGCGGCAGGACCTTGTGGCCCTTGCGGCTCCAGATGAGCCAGCCCGCAAGCGCGGCCAGGTAGCCGCAGAAGACCCATGGCCCGAGGTGGTAGCAGACGGCACCCAGCAGGGGCGATGCCATCTTGAAGAGCACCGACACCGGAAGGCCCGCCCAGAACGTCATGCCGACGGCAATCGCCCCGTAGACCAGTGAGGTCCCGAGGTCCGGCTGCTTGAAGATGAGCAGGGCGGGAATCAGCACGGTGCCCAACACCGTGAGCAGGCCGTCCGTGGCATGGATGCTCTTCTCGGACAGTACCCGGGACAGCGTGACGATGAGCGCCAGCTTGGCAAACTCGGACGGCTGGAACTTGACGCCGGCAATCGAGATCCAGCGCTGGGCTCCCAGTGCCGTATGCCCGAAAAGCATCACGGAAAGCAAACCGACGATATTGAGCCCGTAGATGAAGGGCGCCGCCCCACGCAGCCAGTGGTAGCCACTGACGGCAAGCAGCAAGGCCAACGCGAGCGCGGGACCGAAGAGGGCTGCCTGAGCCCCGAAGTCGGCCTTGTGGCCGCCATGCGTCACGCTATGGATGCATGCCAGCGAAACACCGACGATCCCGAAGACCGCCAGCAGCAGCCACGGGTCGAACTGGCGCCAGTGGCGCGCCGGCATGCCGAGGGCCACGGCAGCCCCGTCAGGTCAGGGCTGCTTCGCCGGCAGGGCTGGCAAGCGACGCGTCATCGGCAGCCGCCTCGGCAGCGCCGTTGGCA